>NZ_JBIMLB010000006.1:0-230517 GCF_051860785.1 Hydrogenophaga sp. | reverse complement strand
AATCCCTGTTCACGATAAATCGGAATCGGTGTTCACGATCTGCCGGAATCACCGTTCACGGTCGTCCGGAATACCCACCCTGAACACCATTTCAGGGAAGGAGACCAACAAGCATGGCGACACTGATCCCATCCATAGGCACCACGTCATTCGATTCCACCGGCGAACGCCGGCTGGCTGAACGCCTGGAGCAGAAGCTCGACGACGACTACCTGCTCTGGCACAACGTGCCCATCGGCCCCAAGCAGACGTACCCGGACTTTGTGGTGCTGCACCCGCGCCGTGGCCTGCTTGTGCTGGAGACCAAGGACTGGCACCTGGAGACGATTCAGGAGGCCACCAAGCAGTACTGGACGATCCTGGCCAATGGCAGCAACCCCAAGGTGTTGATGAATCCTCTGGCGCAGGCGCGCCACTGCGCTCTGCAGGTGGTAAATGCGCTGCAGCGTGACCCACAGTTGGTGCAGGCTGCCGGCCCGCACCAGGGCAAGCTGGCTTTTCCCTGGGGCCATGGCGTGGTGTTGACGCGGATCACGCGCAAGCAGTTCGACGCGGCGGGCCTGGGCGAAGCCATCGAGCCTCACTACGTGATCTGCAAGGACGAGATGGAAGAGTCGGTGGACGCTGAGGCGTTTCAGCGGCGGCTCTGGGGCATGTTTGCGCACTCGTTTGGCGGCGCCCTTTCGCTGCCGCAAATCGACCGCGTGCGCTGGATCATGTTTCCGCAGGTGCGGGTGGAAACGCAGGGCGCCTTGTTCGACGATCAGGACGCGGAGGCCGATCTGCCCACCATCATGCGGGTGATGGATCTGCAGCAGGAGCAGTTGGCCCGCTCGCTTGGTGACGGCCACCGCGTGATTCACGGTGTGGCCGGCTCGGGCAAGACCATGATCCTGGGCTACCGGGCCGAATACCTCGCGAAGGCGAGCACGCCCACGAGCAAACCGATTCTGATTCTTTGCTACAACGAGCCGCTGGCGGTGAAGCTGGCGAGCGTGATGGAAGCCAAGGGCCTTTCGAACCGCGTGCACGCCAGGAACTTCCACAAGTGGTGCCGGCAACAACTGGTGAGTTTCGGCCAGGCCATTCCGCCCCAAGGACCGCAGATGTTCGATCAGATGGTGAACAACGTGATCCGTGGTGTTGAACGCAAGCAGATTCCCGGCGGCCAGTACCAGGCCGTGCTGATCGACGAAGGCCACGACTTTGCGCCCGAGTGGCTGAAGCTCGTCACGCAGATGGTGGACCCGACCACCAACAGCTTGCTGCTGCTGTACGACGATGCGCAGAGCATCTACGAGCGTGCACGCTCGCGGCAGTTCAGCTTCAAGAGTGTGGGTGTGCAGGCACAGGGGCGCACCACCATCCTGAAGATCAACTACCGCAACACCAAGCAGATACTGCAGACGGCCAGCCTGATCGCGGCCGACCTGCTGACGAGCGACGACAAGGACGACGACGGCATACCGCTGGTGAAGCCGGTCAGTTGCGGGCGGGACGGTGCAGCGCCGGTCATCTTGCGCCTGCCCCGCCCACGCGACGAAGCCTTTGCCGTGGCCGACCACCTGAAGGCAGCGCACCAGGAAGGTTTTGCCTGGGGCGACATGGCCATTCTGTGCAGGGACTGGGACGGCATGGACCTGTGTGCCATGGCACTGCGGCAACGCGGGCTACCGCACCAGGTGCGAAAGAAGTCAGGCGACTACCACCCGGGCGCAGACGTCATCCACGTCATGACGACGATGGTCAGCAAAGGCCTGGAGTTTCCGGTGGTGGCGTTGCCCGGCGTGGGGCATCTGCCGGCGGATGGACACGACGAGAAAGAGGAAGCGCGCATCCTGTACGTGGCGGCCACCCGCGCCACACAGCGGCTGCTGATCACGCTCAGCAGTGATGGGGAGTTGGGGCGGCGGTTGCCTGCGTAGCTTGCTCCTCATGCAAACGAACTTTCGTGCCAGAGCGCGGTGTGCCGGCGGTCTCCAACAGATGATTTGTCAATTTGATTCCGACCAGCGGACCTCATCGTGATTTATTTGGCACCGCCCTGCAATTTCTCGGCAAGGTTCAATCTTCCGCAAAAGCGCAGCCGGGGAACGTGGTTAGATATTGTTACAACAACCGTTGTGCCCATAACGTACCAATACCAAGAGGAAGCGATGAAGGCACTTTCAATCATTCTCAATGTGTTTTTCCCTGGAGTGGGTTCGCTGGTTATCGGCAAAGTGGGGCAAGGGATCACCCAGATCATTTTGTATTTTATTGGGGTCTTGTTTTGCTTCACGTTAGTGGGGGCCATCGTTGGCATTCCACTAATGATTGGAGTCTGGATTTGGGGGTTGGTCACAGTGACTTCCGCACCAGCGCTGCCTGTGGAAGTGGTAGTTGTGCATCGCAATGAGTCCAAAGAGACTTGAGCGCGGAGGCCAGCATGACATCCAAAGCAAATGATGCATATATGCACGCGGTTTCAGGCAAAGCTGCAATCTTGGGACAGCCTCTATGGGCAAGTGATATTTCTCTGACTCTTTGACGAACTGGTTGTCGAGGATGCGATGGTGAAGACCGGCCTGCGGGGAGTGATTCTCGCCATAGCGTTGATGCCTGGTGGAGTCTCAGCGCAACTGGAACCTTTGCCCGGCAGAGGGGCACAAGCCGCACTAAGCGACGCGAGGCGTGCGATCGTTCAGGACTTGCTCAACGCGTATTCAAACGACTTGAATGCGATTAGCCGGGTTGCAGATCATGCAGACTTCGGTCTTCTGGCTTGGGCTGTATACGAAGAAGCAGGCTCGCCTGCCATGATGGCCGCCAACGAGCGAGGTTGGCGGCAACTTGGCAGCAGAATCGTCATTGAGAATGCCGCGACAGGCGATACCGTAGCAGCGCTTTTTGCCAAGAGAGGACAGCGCCCAGTCCTTGCATTTCGGGGATCAGCGACGAGCTTGGACTGGGTCACCAACACGGTCGGCTCGATCGCCACAGATCCGCTCCTTACAGCCCAGCTTCGCGCGGCAAGGTTGATCGCCGAAGAGGTCGTGCTGACCCATCCGGACGTTGTCTTTGCGGGGCACTCTCTTGGCGGTCGCTTGGCGCAAGCGGCTCGACTCTCGACCGGCAATCCCGCAGTGGTTTTCAATTCAGCGCCACTGGGCGTGGATGACAGAGTCCGCGCACTGTTGTCGATCCGAGCCCGGCTTTCTCCGTTGCAGCATTTCCGGTCGCCTGAAGACCCACTCACCGCATGGACCTCGGCTGAAGAAACGGTGATCGGAAACATTCAGAGAACCGGCCTCTCGGTAGCGGGCAACACCGTTGCCGGCTTTCACACGCACAACATCCAGGTACTGGCCTCTGCCATGCTCAACGTTGAATCGGCTCGCCGTGAGGGATGGATTGATGCCTACCTGCGCGGTTCGCAGACGAGCAGTTCAGAGGCGCCGCCACTCAGCCCGCCGGCCAGTCGTGTCAGGAATGCCATGGGATCACATCCGTGGGACTTCCTGAAGCCATCGCCAGCTCTGATGGATCTGAGAGCGCTTGCCAGATCAGGCGACCGAAGCTTGATTCCCGACTTGAGGGAATCGCTGGGGCACTATTGGCTGCACTACAACATGACCCAAATCCAAGGGGTTCTGCAGTTGCTGAACTGGGTGGACGATGGACGATGGAGAGAGTTCGGCTACTGGTATGCACCTGGGTCCTGGCCTGAAAGTAGAAGGCTGGGTTACGACATGGACAGAAAGCGTGGGCTTATCGGTGGATCGAGAAAGGCAGTGGTAGACGAACATTCCGAGGACCCAGCTTCTATAGATCAGTTGTTTTCAATCCTCGGTCCGCTGAACATGCAACGGGTGCTAAACAGGCGCTACAGGTGGCTTCAAGTCCAACGAGTGGTGGTGCTCAGTCCTCAGGAGCTTGTATGGCAAGCTGCCGTTCGCCCAGCTTCGGAGGGAGAGCCCCTGGCTCATGCGGAGCTTGTATTTCGGGCCACCGGTGACACGGAACGCGCCTGGGTGTTGAACAGGGTTCAAAACCTCCGCCTCACGGATAGCAGCGGGGCGGCCCATCCTTCCACGTCGTCTCCAACTCGTCGATGAGATCAAGGCGAAAAACTCAATCCATCAATCAATTAGTTCGTCGACCTTTTTAATGCCGCAACTGTCATCAATTCCATAGAGAGATAACAATGCACAGTCTTCTAACAAAGGTGGGGCTTCCTTTCCGCAGCGCACTCCTGTTCTTTATCCTGTATGCAATCTTTCTGGTACCCACCTATCTTCTGCCATATGCAGGTTCGAATTCATCTGTGTTGAACGCTCTCGGTGCTGCCGCAGGGATCGGACTGACTCCTCAGTTCTGGGCTCACGTGGCCTGCCTGTTCGTGCTCATTTCCGTTACCTGGCTTCGGGGATGCGCGACAAGACGTCCGTGGATTGCAGTCTTTCCAGCAATCGCCGCGCTTTTTGACCTGGCACCGGGTCTGAGTCTTATCCCGTTGTTGCCTACAGCCATGCACGTGGGAGCGTTGGTGTTAGGAGCGCGCGGTTCAAATGGTCAGGTGGATGCGGTTCATGTACCGGCGGTGGGCGCCATCCTTTTCGCGACAGTTGGGATGGGTGTGGTTTTGGGATTGGCGTACAGCTGGACGTGGCAGTCCAGGACCCGCCTAGGCGCACCAAGCGACGCTCCATCGAATCGCACCGTGCCGACAAGCCGCGCCAATCAGCCCGCTGAAAGACCTCAAGGGCCAGCGGGGGGAAACGCAAGTCGCCAAAACCCCAGTCCTATCCTCAGGAAATGGGAGGACGGTGGTCCGGTATGCGCCTCCACAAAACAGGCGCGCAACCCAAGAGATCTTGAGCTTCGCGTTTGGTACTGCGAAGCCGAAGAGTCCGCCGCAAAGGTGGTTGTGGTGACCCATGACCAGACTGTCAATGCGTTTGTGGACGAAAGCAGTGGCTTGTCGATCAAGTTGCACGCCAATGGAAAGCTAGCAATAGCAGCTGACAAGAATGTGCGAGCTACGCTGGGTGAAGGTGTCTTCCTATCCGAGGATTTGACGCTGCTTTCAAGAAGGTAACTTTAAGCGCGCAAAGCGGAGCAAGAAGGAAGACTGTGCAGGCCCTCGTGGCGCGCAACTGCAAGACCGCTTCAACGCACCCGGTCGATCACAAGTAGCACACGGTAGAAAACCCGTCGCAGCAATCGACGATTCGTCGATCAAAAGCTAACTGCAAAGGTGCAGGGACGTACGGCTTGACACCAATGCCATCCAAACAAGCTTTACGCCGATCTGCGTGCGCTCATCGCAAGCAGCCGCGAGCGCCTTGCTACCGTGGTCAATGTCGAGCAGACGCAAAGATTGTGTCGACACTGTCGGCAAGATTGGGTTGGAGTCAGGCGGCAGCCATAGTGGTACTCACGCGCGCCACACAACGGCTGTTGATCACGCTCAGCAGTGATGGGAGTTGGGGCGGCGGTTGATTGCTTGGAGTGTCGTCAGATGAACCAGAGCGTCAGCTGTGGCACCAGGGCGATGATGAGCAACCCGACCATCAGCGCACCCAGGTAAGGCCAGATGGCCTTGAGCGCGACGTTGGGTGCCACCTTGCCAATGCTGCACGCCAGGTAGTAGCCAACACCCAGGGGTGGCGCCATCAGGCCAATGTTCATGGCCACCACAATGACCATCGCGTAGTGAACGTCGTGGATGCCCAGGGCCCGGGCGCTCGGGTAGAGGATGGGCGCCATCAGCACGATGGCGGGGATGCCTTCCAGGATGCTGCCGAGAATCAGGAACACGCCAATCGTGATCAGCATGAACGTCACCCAGCCGCCTGGGATGCCCTTGATGGCCTGGCCGAGCTGCGCCGCGAACCCGGTCTGGGTCAACGCCCAGGCCATGGCACTGGCGGTGCCTAGGATGAGCATGATGGCGCCGGTGAGGCGGGCGGTCTCGACCAGAATCGAGTAGCCGCGTCGAAGGGTGATCTTGCTGTAGAGCAACTGGCCCACGATGAGCGCGTACACCACGGCGAGGGTGGACACCTCGGTGGCCGTTGCAACACCTTCGGTGACGAGACCGCGGATGAGGAACGGCAGGACGAGCGCGGGAAACGCGATGAGCGTGATGCGCGCCACGATGGAGGGCTTGGGGCGGGTGGCGCCTTCGATGTTCTCGCCGGCAAAACGCAGGCGCGCGGCCACCAGAAGCACCAGCAGAAGGATGGCGGCAATCGCGATGCCGGCAGAAAACAGCGCCGCCACAGAGATGCCGGCCACCGAGGCCATCACGATGAGCACGATGCTGGGGGGCACGGTGTCGGCCATGGCAGCACCCGTGGCGAGCAGCGCAATCATTTCAGAGGGTTTGTTGCCGCGCTTCTTCATCTCCGGGAACAGCGCTGGCGCCACGGTGGCCATGTCGGAAGCCTTGGCACCGGAGATGCCGGAGACCAGGAACAGCGAGCCCAGCAGCACGTAGGACATGCCCGCGCGCACATGGCCCACCAATGCGGCCAGGAACTTGACGATGGCCCCTCCCATGCCCGTGGCGTCCAGGATACAACCCAGCAGGAAAAAGATGGGAACCGAGAGAAGGATGAGGCTGGACATGCCTTCATCCATTCGGCCCACGACCACCATCATGGGCACCGATGTCGTAAAGGTCAGGAAGGAAAGGGTCGCCGCACCGAAGCAGAAGGCGATGGGCACGCCAGCAGCCAGGCAGGCCAGCAAGAGACCGACCAGGAACAGAAGAATGGTGTAGTTCCCCATGGCGCGGAACAAGGGCTGCCCCAGCCACATGAGGGCCACCGCGCCCCCCACGATGCCAACGGCCATGAGCAAGGTCCTGGCCTGGCAGCGCTCCCACAGGTGAAGCAGGACCACCCCGAGCATCAGCGCAATGCCGGTGCAAATCGCGCTGGCGCGAAAGCTCCCTGGAATGCCCAGCGATGGCGTGGTGACCAACCACTCTTCAACGGCGTAGTGCCACGCGGCAGGAAGAATCCTGACGATGACGACGGCCGTGACGAGCAGCGCCACGGTGTTCACAAACTCCGCTGTCCTGGGGCTGAGCCTGTCGACGAACAGAGACAGCCGCAGGTGCTCGCTCTTGTCCATCGCGAGCACCGCCCCCAGCATGGACAGCCAGATGAAGACCAGCGACGCGGCCTCGTCCACCCAGATGATGGGCGTGTGGAAGAAGTACCGCGCGATGACCGCCGCCAGCAACAGCGCCACGTCGGTGACCAGCAGCAGTGCTGCCGTGGCCTCCAGCGTGCTGATGGCATGTCTGTGAAATGCACCTCTTTGAACCACGGGTTCCTGTGCCTCCCCCGTGTCTGCACCGAGAGCTTCTTCGTTCATCGCGCTGGGCGTACTCATCTGACTTCCTCTACCTCAGCTCAGCGAGCCCGCGTGCTTCTCAAGCAGGCGCCAGCCGTCGGCGCCGAAACGTTTGGCCCATTCGCCGTAGAACCCGGCCGAGGAGAGCTGGCGACGGAAAGCCGCCTGATCGACCTTGTGGATCGTGAGCTTGTTCTGGGTGAGTTCGGTCACCAGGGACTCGTTCGCCTTGGCAATCGCTTCGCGCTGGCGCAGCCCGCTCGCGGTCATGTGCTTTGAGATGACCTTGCGCGCGTCCTCGGGCAAACCGCGCCACATGCGGCCGTTGGCCAGAACCCAGTAGCCGTCCCACATGTGGTTGGTCAGCGAAAGGTGCTTCTGCACTTCGTACAACTTGGCGTTGTAGATGAGCTGCAGCGGGTTCTCCTGACCATCGACGATCCTGGTCTGCAACGCGGTGTAGACCTCGGCGAAGTTGATGGACGTGGGCGCAGCGCCGAAGGCCTGGAACATCGACGTCCACAAGGGGCTCGGCGGAACACGGATCTTGAAGCCCTTGAGGGTCTCCGGCTGCAGCACCGGCTTGTCGCCGCTGGTGATGTGACGGAATCCGTTGTCCCACATCGTCTCCATCGTGTGGATGCCCACCTTGGCGATTTCGGCTCTCACATAGGCGCCGAGGTCACCGTCCATGGCGGGCCACAGCTTGTCGTAGCCCGACCAGGCGTACCCGATGCCGGAAATGCCGGCGTTGGGGACGATCGTCTGAAGGATGAGCGGAGACAGCGGAAAGAACTCGACGCCGCCGCTGCGCAGCTGCGACAGCACGTCCGTGTTGGAGCCGAGTTGGTTGTTGGGGAACAGGCGAAGTTCCACCGAGCCTTTGGCCTCCGCGTTGATGGCGCTGATGGCCTCTTTCAGATACACCGCCAGTGGGTCCGATTCGGGCGTGTTGGTGGCCACCTTCAAGACCTGCGGTTGTGCGCGCACGAGCGCGGGAAAGCCCAGGGCAACGGTCGAAAGCGCTGTTGCGATTGCGGT
Source organism: Hydrogenophaga sp. (assembly GCF_051860785.1). GTDB lineage: Bacteria > Pseudomonadota > Gammaproteobacteria > Burkholderiales > Burkholderiaceae_C > Hydrogenophaga. The sequence goes on along the minus strand of NZ_JBIMLB010000006.1, from coordinate 222,126 downwards.
TCTGCGAGTGGTTTTCATGATGTCTCCGTGAAGTGGTCGTCGATGTGGATGTCGAACTGAAACTGGCGCTCAAGCCAACTCGGGCAGTCCGTCCCCGAGAAAAGAGAGGTCATCCAGGGCCATGACCAGGCCGACGAGCGCGCCGATGTAGCTGTACTGGCGCAAGCCCATGGACATGCCGGTGGCCGTGTGCGTGAAGGTCGAAATGAGTTTTCCGCTCATCAGCCCGCGAGGCGTTCCGGGCGCACCGGAAATGTTGGCGAAGTGCACCTCGACCACGGCCCTGGTCGTGTCCTCGAGGGCGTGACGAACGGCCTCCCCCATCGTGGTCAGGCCGGCGGGGTTGATGATGTAGCCGTCGATCCGGTCTGCCGAGGCGTGGATGTACTCCAGGATGTCGCCCATGTGGTTGGAGGAGAAGGTCTCCACCTCGACACCCAGGTCCTTGCCCGTCGAAGTGACGAAGGCCTTCAGGTCGTCCAGCGAATTGATGGAGCCGTAAACCTTCTTGCTGCGCGCACCCAGGTTGGACATGTTCGGGCCGTCAATGACGGAGATGCGGTGGCGGCGCGACCCGCTGCGCATGAGGGTGCAAGGAAGCTTGGATGTCATGGTGGTCCTTTCTTCTGGGAGGTTGGGTGTTTCAATCAAGAGCCTTGTCTTGCTGTCTTGAGCGTCGCGAGGCCACCGTCGACCACGACGAACGTGCCGGTGACGGAGGCGCAGGCCGGATGGAGGAGGTAGGCAACGGCATGTGCGACCTCTGCAGGGTCGACCATGCGGCCCGTGGGCTGGCGGCGCTCGAACTCGGCGCGCTGAGCCACCGGGTCTGCCGCGGCGTCAATCAGTTTCTGCATGAACGGCGTCTCGACCGTTCCGGGCACCACCCCGTTGACCCGAATCCCTTCGTGGACGAGGTCGGCTGCCAGGCTCAGGGTCATGCTGTGAACGGCACCCTTGGAGGCGGAGTACGCGGCGCGGTTGGCAATTCCAGACGTCGCCGAGCAGGATGAGATGTTGACGATGGCGGGCGACGTGGACTCGCGCAGCATCGGCAGAGACGACCTGGTCGCTCGCCGGTATCCCATCAGATTGACGTTGAGCAGCGCCAGCCACTCTTCATCGCTACCGTCTTCGATGCCGCCGACAAAGCTGACGCCGGCGTTGTTCACGAGAGCGTCGAGCCCACCCGCCTGGCGCCGAACCTCGGCGAACGCGCGGTCGACGCTGTCGGCCGATCGCATGTCGGCTTCGATGAACGCGGCAGACGCTTCAGCATCACCGGCCTTCAGGTCGAGATTGAAGACTTGCGCTCCATGCCTGGAAAGCAGCGCGCAGATGGCCTGGCCAATGCCTGCGCTGCCGCCGGTGACGGCGATGCGAAGGTTCTTCAGGGGAGTGTTCAAAACAGCGTCACTGTGGTTCATGTCGAAACCGCGTGCATTCGACGTGCTCGCGTCCAGAAGTTTTCCAGGCGTGCGGCGGTCGCCTCGGGCTCCATCAGCGGCAACATGTGGCCTCCCGTGGGCACCACCTCAACCTGCACGCGACCGGAAACGCACGCGTCGCCTGAAGTCAGTGCTTCAAAGGCCGTGAGGGGAACCGACGCGTCGTCTGCAGCGGCGATGCACGCGGTAGGCACTCCCGTGCTGGCGAGCTCCAGCGATCCGAAGGAAGCGAGCGCACGCCAGCCGTTCGCGTAGCCCTGAACCGAAGTGGCATCCAGGCACGTACGCCCATACGCCACGGCGGTCGGATAGCGCGGCGCTGCCTCCAGCCCTTTGAACCATCGGGCCAGCGACTCTTCAAACACGGCTGCGCTTGCCCCCGCTTCCATGCTTTCGGCGCGCCGGGCAAATGCGGGTTGGGACTTGAGCGGGACGGCCAGGACCGCGAGCGACTGCACGTTCCTGAGCCTCTTTGCTGCCAGTGCGGCCACCACGCCACCCATCGCATGCCCCACGAGGTGAAGAGGTTCGCTCACGCTTTGGCACACCGCCACCGCGTCTTCGACGAGATGCTCCAGTTCGAACCGGTCGTGAGCCACACGCGTTCCATGCCCGCGCTGATCGTAGGAAACCACATTCCAGATGGGGTTCAGTGCACTGCGCAAGGCGTCGAATGCGCGTCGGTCGAGACCGAGGGGATGCAGGAGCACCACGGCCGGCCCGTTGGAAGACCCAGACCGTCGCAACACCAGGTTCTCGCCACCGACAACGACAGCGTCTTCTGCGAAGGTTGTCATTCGACAGACCCTCTGGAGCGCGTGCTGTCTTCGGCAGTTGACCACTGCGCTTCCAGCAGCCTGGCGACCTCGGGCGCCATCGTCAGCGGAAAGAGATGGCCACCTTTGACGAGCGTCTTCAGGCTCACCTGGCCGTGGCCGTCCGCACGGGATTCGATGGCGTCAACAATCTGCGCCATCACACCCGGTGGTGTGGAGAGGTCGTCTTCGGCGGCGACGCACAGCACATGAGGAGCGGTGGTTAGCCCAGAGAACCCCTGGAACGACGCCAGCGCTCGCCAGGTGGCCGATATCGACGCCTTCGACTGCGTGCGCAGGGCATGCGAGGCGTAGTGGATGGCGGGGTCCCATTCCGATGGCGGGTTGTCGCCAAACCAACGCGCGATGGTGCTGCGTTCGAACGCTTCCATCCCGCCATCCCGCTCCACGGCATCCGCCCGGTCCAGAAACACGGACCCCCCTTGCGCAGGCGTTCCCAGAAGGGTCAGCGAAGCCACCGCCTGCCCTTTTTCCTGGAGTCTTGGCACCACCATCGCGGCGACGACACCGCCGAACGAATGCCCCACCAGATGAAGGAGCCCATGCGGCGCCTGCGCCGACACCTCGTCGACCACGTAGTCGACGTACGCGTTCAAAGCGGGTTGCCGAAGCGGTGGGGCTTCACCATGGCCGGGCAGTTCCACGGCCACGAAGCGGCGGGACGCATCCAGATGGCGGCGGACGGGGTCGTAGGCGTGCCGATTCAATCCCAGTGCGTGCACTGCGAAGACGGTCGACCGTGGCGAAGCATGGACCATCATGCGTTCCCTGCCACCGCTCCAAGCTTGTGGGACAGAACACCTTGGGCGACCAGTTCGTCGACTTCGACGGACGCCATGCCCAGCCACGAAGAAAGCACGTCTGCGCTGTCCTGGCCCAGTCGAGGTGGGTAGGTCGAGCTGGCGGGCACCTCTCCAACGAACCGGATCGGGTTGCCAACCACTTCAATCTCATCGCCCTGCTCACTTTCCAGGGCGAGAATCATTCCGCGCGCAGCGGCGCGCGCGTCCTTCAGCGCTTCCGGGACGGTCTTGATCAGGGCCGCAGGTACATCCTGTTTCTGGAGATCGGCGACGTGCTCCTCGGCATCACGAAGGAGGAATGCGGCTTCCAGCACCTCCCAGAGCTCTGCCTTGTTCTCCAGTCGGGAAGCCGCATCCGCGAAGCGTCTGTCTTCGATAAGCTCTGTCAGGCCCAGTGACCGGCAAAGGCCCTGCCACATCTTTTCGGTGTTGGCGGTGACCACGAGCTCGCGGCCGTCCCGGGCCATGAACGATCGGTAGGTCGGGATGGAGTCGTGTCGCGCCCCCTGTGGACCGGGCGTCGTGCCGGCAACGAGCGAGTACGTGCTCTGGTATGCGAGCATGGCCAGCTGGCAGTCCAGCATGGCCACATCAATGGTTTCGCCATGGCCAGTGGTGTTTCTCCGGTACAGCGCCGCACCGATGGCGATGCAGGCGTAAAGGCCCGCGACCGTGTCGCCCGCAGGAATACCCAGTCGCACGGCCGGGCGCCCCGGTTCCCCCGTGAGGCTCATGACGCCCGACAGGGCCTGGACAATCATGTCGTAGGCGGGCTTACCCCTGTCGGGCCCGTCCTGACCAAAGCCGCTGATGGACGCCCAGATGAGCCGAGGGTGCGCTTCGCGAAGCGCCTGGATGTCCAGACCGATGCGCTGTGCGACGCCTGGCCGGTAGTTCTCGACCACGACGTCCGCTTTCGCAATCAGGTCCTTCAGGAGCCGACGCCCTCTTTCCGTCTTGAGGTCGACAGCGATGCTTTTCTTGTTGCGGTTGATGCCGAGGAAGTACGCGCTGTCTTCGTTCACGAAGTGCGGAGGAATGTGGCGACTGGAGTCCCCCTCAGGCGCCTCCACCTTGACCACTTCCGCCCCCAGGTCGCCCATCACCTGCGTGCAATAGGGACCTGACAGAAATGTCGTCAGGTCCAGGACGCGGACATCGCCCAGCGGCTGAGACGTGGCGGCGGTCATGGGCGCGCCCCCAACAGGGAGGAAATTTCTCTGGCTTTCTGCATGACGTCCAGGCCGATGGCTTCCACACCGGTTTTCGGGAGTCGCTCTCGTGGCGATGTGAGACACAGGCAGCCCATGACGCCCGAGGGCCCGAAGATGGGTGCGGCAACACCACGGGCTCCGGGGAGCTTTTGACTGTCACTGACAGCCCAACCGCGCTCACGCACGGCGCGCAGCGCGGACAGCCCCTCCTCCAGCGTGGGCGGGGGCTCTCCCGTTGCGGGCGAATGGCCCTCGTTGCTCAGAACGGCTTCGATGACCTCTTCTGGAAGAAACGCCAGAATCGACTTGCCCGAGGCACCCCAATACAGCGACAGCGGTCGATGAAGGTCGATCTGGTAAGTCAGCTTCTGGCTGCCGTCGGCGCGCACCGAAAACATCATGGCGCGCTCGGCCGCCAGGTACTGGCCCATCAGCACGGTCTCGTTGTACTTCGCTGCCAGTTGCTCGATGATGGGTTGGGCGATTGAAACGGGCGTCATGTTTCGGCTGACCAACGCAGCCACCCTGTAGAAGCGTGAGCCGACACCATAAAGACCGTTGCCCGCAATCTCCACGAATCCCTCCGTGGCCAGCAGGTTCAGCAGACGGTGCGCCGTGGATGGGGGGACCTTCAGATACTCAACGACTTGCTTGACAGTCACGGGACCCGACGAGTCGGCCAGGAACGTCAGCAAATGCATCGCCCGGCTGACCGTGCCGGTGCCGGCGCCCTCGTTCAAGTCGGCCATGTTCAGTCGCTCGCTTTCAGGATGTGCACGGCGCACGCGCCATGGTCGAGGCTGGCGATACCACCGCCGGTGACATGGGTCATGCCGACCTTGGCGCCGGGCACCTGCCTCGCGCCGGCCTGCCCAGTGAGCTGCCAGTACATCTCGACGGCTTGAGCGACACCGCTGCATCCGACCGGGTGACCCTTGGACAGCAGCCCGCCGCTTGGGTTGACCACCACCTCGCCGTCGTAGGTGCTCTTTCCCGAAGTGAGGAACCCGGCGGCGTCGCCTTCCTGGCACAGGCCCAACGCCTCGTAGTAGACGAGCTCCGCAATCGTGAAGGCGTCGTGGAGTTCGACCACGTCCACGTCCTTCGGGCCAAGCCCGGCTTGCTCATAAGCATCCCGAGCGGAATCGCGGGTGATTTCCGGGCGCAGCATGTTGCGGAATCCGGTGGTGGGCGTTCCTGAATGCAGCACGGAACCGGTGATCTCCACGGCTCGGGCGCCCAGACGGCGCCGCACCTGGTCATTCACCACAATGACTGCTGCGGCTCCGTCGCCCGTGGGGCAGCACTGCAGGAGCGTCAAAGGGTCACAGATGACACGTGAAGCAAGAACTTCGTCGACCGTGGTCTCTTTTCGAAACTGGGCAAAAGGATTCATCGCTCCGTGGCGGCGGGCCTTGACGCTCACCTGCGCCAGCAGGCTGACCTTTTCACCGCGTTCATGCAGGAAGCGGCGCGCCCGCATCGCGTACAGCGCGGGCATGACCATCCCTTCCTGAACTTCCGGGTCTTCGGCCACGAGCGGCAGCGTGCCTCCGCCGAATTGAGTCAGCTTGTCCACACCAATCACCAACGCTGCCGCGTGCTCGCCACTCGCCACACTCTTCCACGCCAGATGGAGTGCAGATGCACCGCCAGAACACGCGTTGTCCACGTTGATGACGGGAATGCCTCCCATGCCGATTTCCTTGACGATGCGCTGTCCGGTGAGCATGCCCCCGAAGGCGTGACCGCAGTACACGGCCTCGATATCGTCTTTGCGGAGACCAGATTCCTTGAGCGCCCTCACCACAGGTGGGACGGCCAGACCGCTGTAGCTGGAGTCGCGATGCTTCCCCATCGGAATCATCGCGGCGCTGATGATGTAGGCCCGGCTCATGGTTTGACCTCCTGCGCCACTGGCACCACGAACCACTTGCCGCCGGCATTTTCCAGGCGGACGGGCACGTCGCAGCCAAGGCCTGCGTCGGCACCACGCACGCTGGCCAGCACGCGCAAGCCGTTAGGGAAATCGACATAGCCAATGGTGTAGGGCGTCTCGCGCGACGCCGACACGTGAACGGTGGAATGGCTGTAGAGCATGCCCCGGGGACCCACCTCAATCGCTGACGCGTGCGGACCTGCGGGAAAGTGCATCACCCCGTCTTCCGATTGACCACACAGGAGATAGGTGTCTCCATTGCGGACCACAAACCGCGCCTTTTCTTCAGCCGCGAGGTCCGCCCTCGGGAAGTCGCCTTTTTCCAACTGCTCACCGCTATATGCCTGAACCATCTTCCTCTTTCATTATTCCGTTAAACGGAATGTCATTCTGTTTAGAGGAATCAGTATAAAAGGTCAACACGGCAGCGCGCGCCCGGGTTTACCCGCATCCAACGAAGATGCGTCAACAGCTTTCCGGGGTGTCAAGACAAGGGGTTCTGCTCGCCGCATGCCACAAACGCTCCATGAAGCCCCAGTGGCAGCGCATACGGCAGCGAGGCCTGCGCCACAGGTCCGCTGGCCAGTGCGTCGGCCGCGAAGCACGACAACAAGGTGCGCTGGCTGGCCTGGTCCAGCACGGTGCCGAGCACCCAACCTGGTGAGGAGCCATCAGGCACATAGAGGTGCTCCTCCACGATGGCGCCGGGTGCATATCGAAAGCGCTGCAAAGCACCCGTCTCCACCTGGGTGCACGCGATGGCGTTCCATAGGGGCAGGCCGCCCACGGCGGATGTGGCGTGGACAACCTGGCGATGCCGTTGACCCACGAGGCGGCGGTCGATGCAGGGAAACTCGGCCTCGATACCCAGATCCGTCTGCGTGGCCTGGCCGCTGCGCAGGTGAAGCTGCAGCACCGTGAGGCGCGGGCCGGGTGTGCCGGCCAGTCGGCCTTGCATCACCTCGCGTGCGTCCACCAGCAAGGCGCGTGCGTCGGCCGAGCGCGCGTAGTCCAGGTGGATCACCGTGCCGGCGGGCGTGTCTTCTTCCCACGCGTTGCCGATGTGGAAGAGAAAGCCGGTGGGCAGTTCGAACTGGCGTTGCTGCTTCCAGTCGTTCCTGTCGATGACGAGCGCGCGCATGCCCTGGTTGGGCTGCCACACGTGGGCATCGAGGAAGCTTGCTCCGGCCTCGCGGCGCTGCGCGTCGTACACCAGGGGTGCCAGCAGAAACACCAGGTAACGGGCCGTGACGGCAAAGTCGTGAACCATGGGCAGGTCGCGCACGGGCAAGGCGTCGGCGCGCTTCAGTGCGCCGTCGGGCCCGATCTCGTAGAGCAACAGCAGGCCGTGGTGGGCGCTGACGCCGAAATTCCAGACCGTGCCGTCCGGCTCGACGCGGGGGTGCGCCGAGAAGGGCGCGCCTTCCAGGTCGGCCCGCCAGGTCTTGATGCCGTGTGTCTGCAGTGTGTGCCGGTCCAGCCGGGTGGCGGAGCCGCCCTCCCACAGCGCCAGCAGTTCGTCGCCCAGGGGCAGCACGCTGATGTTGGCGGCGTTCATGCTGTCGGGCGATGCCGCCGCTTCGCGGTTTTTGAACACGGTGCCGAAGCCTTCGGTGATTCGGCGACCGGCCTGGACTTCGGCGACGCGCTTGGGCGTCGCCACGTACCGACCCTGGTGATGCACTTCGGTGCCCGCGATCACGAAGCGCTGCACCATGCCGTCGCCATCAAACCAATGGCGGTAGCGCTCGCCACCCAGGTCGTGGCCTGCCGGGCCGTTGCGGTAGAGCGTGCCGGCCACGGCATCGGGAAAGCGCCCTCGCACCCTGGCCCGGGTCAACGCAATGTCGGCCGGCGGCGTGGCAAAGGCGAGGAGCCAGCGCGGGCTGGCGTGTGCGGCCGACGGCGCCAGCACAGGCGCGCCTGCAGCGGCGGCCATGAGCCGCAGCAACACATCTCGACGGTGCATGGAAGGCCTTTGCTTCAGCGCAGCCGGAAGCTGATGCTGGCGCTGTCGGCGTCCAGTGGCACGGCGGCGGCGTCGAAGCTGGGCGGGCCCATCCTGCCCCGGGCGTTGTTGGAGAACCCGTACCGCTCGGTGGGCAGGCCGACGATGTTGGTGTCCAGCCTTGCGTTGCCGTTTTCGTCGGCGAAGGACTTGATGGCATAGCGCCCCGCGGGCAAGCCGGTGAATACGGTTTGCGCGGCGCCGTCACGCAGTTCCACTTTCTGCAAGGCCAGCGCCTGGTTGTTGGCCATGGCCTCGGCGCTGTCGAACAGGGCCAGATACAGCGTGGCCGGCACGGGCGGGCCATCGACCACGGTCACCTGCAGGTCGGCCGCGCTCGCGGCGAAGGGCATCGCCACGGCGGCGAGCAAGAGGAAGGTTTGGATGAGTTTCATGCCTGGGCTGCCTTGCGGGCGACGATGAACACGCGGAAATCCTTGCCCCGCGTGCCGTGGCGCTCGACCGATTCGATGACCATGCCCTGGCGGACGATGGCCGCCTTCAAGGCTTTGGCGTCGAAGCACAACACGTGGGGCGCCTTGCCGATGGCGCGCATCACCGGCAGGGCGAGGTGAGGAATCAGCGGATTCATTTCGAGGAGGCACGCCGTCTTGGAGATCAGCAGGCCGCCCGGGCGCAAGGCGCGCATGGCGAACTGGAGCGCGCCGTGGAGGTCGTCGACCAGATGCAGCAGATTGAAGGCCAGCACCGCGTCGAACCCGCCCTCCCCGTCCAGCGGCTCGTCGGCGTCGGCCACGGCAAAGCTGAGCTCGGGACAGGGCTGGTCGGCCAGCTTCTGGCGCGCGATGGCGATCATGGCGGGCGAGATGTCGGTGGCCAGCAGGCGCCGGGTGTGGGGCGCCAGGCGCAAGGCGGTGGTGCCGGTGCCGCAACCGATTTCCAGTACGTTCATGTCCGGCGTCAGCAGACCCTGCACCCGTTCCAGCGTGGCTTCGTAACCCGCCGGGTCGGCAATCGGGTCGGCGGCGTACTTCACGGCGATGCGGTCCCAGAAGCGGGATTTGCGGGCGACGGGGGCGATGGTGGAATAAGGCATGGGGGAGGATGCTATCCATGCAAGTCTTCGCAGGGAATTGCGGTAAATTGCAGCGAACATATACGTTTATGCATGGACAACCTCGACTGGAACCAACTGAAGGCCTTTCTGGAGACGGCGGAAACCGGCTCGTTGTCGGCGGCCGCACGCAAGCTGGGCCTGACGCAGCCCACGCTGAGCCGCCAGGTGGCGGCCATCGAGCAACGCATGGGCGTGACGCTGTTCGAGCGCGTGGGCAAGGCCATGGCGCTCACGCCCACGGGGCTCGACTTGCTGGAACACGCGCGCGCCATGAGCGTGGCGGCCGAAGCGCTGCGGCTGGCCGCCACCGGCCGCTCCCAAGCCGTGGGCGGTGTGGTCTCGGTCTCGGCCACCGACGCGGTGGCCGCGCACCTGCTGCCCCCGCTACTGCACAGGCTGCGCGAGCAGGAACCGGGCATTGCCATCGAGGTGATCTCGTCGAACGCCATCAGCGACCTGCTGCGCCGTGAGGCGGACATCGCCATCCGCCATGTGAAGCCCGAACAACCGGAGCTGATCGCTCGCCACATCCGCGAGGCCACGGCAAGCTTCTTCGCTTCAGAAGACTGGGTGAAGACCCACGGCCATCCACGCAACGCCGAAGAAGCCGCGCAACATGCCTTTGTGGGCGCGGACCGCTCGGGCCAGTACCTGGGTTACCTGCGTCAACACGGCCTGCCATTGACCGAGGCCAACTTCAGTTGCTACGCGGAGCATTCGATGGCGAGCTGGTCGCTGGTGCGCCACGGCATGGGCATCGGCGCCATGATGGACGACATCGCCCACGGCACCCCCGGCATCGTCCGCGTGCTCGACGACGTGGCGCCGGTGCGCTTTCCGATCTGGCTGGTGACGCACCGCGAACTGCGCACCTCGCGGCGCATCCGTGTGGTGTTCGAGGCGCTGGCGCAGGGCCTGGCCGTCAGCCCAGCGTGAGGTGCATGTGCACCTTGCCATGCAGGTGCCCGTCGACCAGGATGGGGCGTGGCTCGGTGCCGAAGGTGACGAATTCGAGCCGGGATGAGGCCACCCCTTCTGGCTTCGTGAAGGTCAAGCCTTCACTTCGACCACCTGTTCAAAGCCACCGAAGATCATGCGTTTGCCGTCGAAGGGCATGGGCAGATTGGCTGGATTGGACGGGTCCATGCGAGGGTCTTCCATCATCTTCTTCATGGCCGCGTCGCGCGTGGCCTTGTCGGGCCATTCGACCCACGAGAAGGCCACGGTCTCATCGGCCTTGGCCTGCACGGCGCGGCGGAAATCGGTGACCTTGCCGTCGGGCACGTCATCGCCCCAACCCTCGATCACGCGGAGAGCGCCGAGCTCGATGAAGAGCGGGTCGAACTGGCGAGCGTGCTCGATGAACTTCTGCTTGTTGGCGGTGGGAACTGCAATCACGAAACCGTCGATGTAGGACATTCTTTTCACTCCTGTTGGGTTAACGATCGGTGCCCGCCTCTGGGCGACCTACCTCCTCGACGAACGACAACACCTCAAATCGACATGCCGGGCGATGAAAGGCACAGGTCAATCAGCCCGCTGAAAACGGGTGACGAGGCGCCAGTTGATCGAAAGAGGCGGAACGCTGGCGCACACCGGTCCGCCGTCTTTTGCCGTGCCGTGAACATGCCCTTCGATGGCGGAGTTGGCGTCGCCCGCTGCAGTCTCCACCAGGTGCCGGGGAATGCCCGCCAGCTTGATCTTGGCCCGGCGTTCCCATGGGCAGCCCACCTGGCCCGCATAGGTGCCTGAATTCACATAGACGAAGCGGTCAGCCGGCGTGCCTTGCGCAAACGGGCCACGGAAGTTGAACGATCCGTCCGGCAGCGATGGGCCGAGGCTCAGGGTGATGGCGAACGACAGGGACTCTGGCGTCGACATGAACGGGGGCAGCACGTCGACACGGCCGCTCTGCACGGCGAACACCACCCCGGGCGGTGGTGCCGTGATGACGAGGATGAGCTGGAGTTCAGATGCAGTTGTGCTTTGCATGGCGCCGAGAAGGATGCGGATGGACAGCGGAAATCACAACGTTTTCAGAAAGTCACCTTAACCGAGGTCGCGCTCCGCGTCGCCTCCCCGTGGTACACGGCTTCGATGTTGTTGCCGTCCGGGTCGATCACGAAGGCGGCGTAGTAGCCGGGGTGGTATTTGCGGATGCCGGGTGCGCCGTTGTCCTTGCCACCGGCGGCGAGCGCGGCTTTGTGAAAAGCATCGACCATGGCCTTGTCTTCGGCCTGGAAGGCCAGGTGGTGGCGGCCGGTGAGTTCGCCGTGGGCGGCTTGGCTGCTGGCGGTGGAGATGAAGAGTTCGTCGGCCCAGAAGAAGTCCTCGCCTTCACCGGCCAGGGGAATGTTCAGGGTCTTGAAGACAGCGCTGTAGAAGGCCTTGCTGGCGGCCAGATCGCGCACCACGAGCTGGATGTGGTCGATCAGGCGTCCGCGGTGCAGTTCATGCGTTTCCATGGGTGAGCTCCTTTTCTCGAAAACATGCAAGGGAACATGCTAGCGCTATGCTTGCAGCCCACACAGACCACCAGGAACAGCCATGGGCGCCCAATGGAAAGCCAAGCACAAGGACCTCGCCGCGAACGCCAAGGGTCGGCTGTTCGGCAAGCTCGCCAAGGACATCATGATCGCGGCGCGCCACGGCGCGGATCCGGCGGCCAATTCGCGCCTGCGGTTGGTGGTGGAGCAGGCGCGCAAGGTGTCCATGCCCAAGGAAACGCTGGACCGCGCCATCAAGAAGGGTGCCGGGCTCACGGGCGAGACCGTGCATTTCGACCATGTGATCTACGAAGGGTTTGCGCCCCACCGCGTGCCGGTGATGGTGGAGTGCCTCACGGACAACGTGAACCGCGCGGCATCCGACATGCGGGTGCTGTTCCGCAAGGGGCAGCTGGGCACTTCGGGCTCGGTGTCGTGGGACTTCGACCACGTGGGCATGATCGAAGCCGAACCCTCGGCCAAGGATGCCGATGCGGAACTGGCCGCCATCGAGGCCGGGGCGCAGGATTTTCATGCGGGCGATGAAGAGGGTGTGACCGTGTTCCTGACCGATCCGACGGACCTCGACCTGGTGAGCCGCGCCCTGCCGGCGCAGGGCTTCACGGTGCTGTCTTCCAAGCTGGGCTACAGGCCGAAGAACCCGGTGGACCCCGCCAGCCTGAGCGCGGAGCACCTGGAAGAAGTGGAAGCCTTTCTGGCCGCGCTGGACGCGAACGAAGACGTGCAGAACGTGTTTGCCGGACTCGGCGGTTGAAGCTGGAGGACAATGCCGGCCATGAGCGACCCTATCCACACCACCAGCCCCAACCGCCCGCCCCTGCCCGACCACCTGGCCATCGACCCCCGCAGCCCGCACCACGTGGCCGAGATCTTCGAACACGACATCGGCATCCGCTTCAACGGCAAGGAGCGATTCGATGTGACGGAATACTGCGTGAGTGAAGGCTGGGTCAAGGTGCCCGCCGGCAAGACCCTGGACCGCAAGGGCAACCCGCTCACGATCAAGCTCAAGGGCACGGTGGAAGCGTTCTACAAATAGAGACGCCTTCAGACGCCTGAAGCAGAACCTGCGGCGCAGAATGCCCTCCAACCGGCCTATGCAACGCAGAACTCTCCTCATCCACACCCTGGGTTTCGGGACCGCGCTCACCTTGGCGCCCGGCGTGTTGCTGGCCGCGGAAGCCGACTCACCCAACGCCCAACCCGCCGGCTACCGCGTTTCCACCGCCCAGATGCAGGAAGCGATTGGGCAGCGGTTTCCCCGGCGTTATCCGGTGCAGGGGCTGCTGAACCTGGAGGTGCAGACGCCAAAGCTGACCATGCTGCCTGCTGAAAACCGCTTGCGGGCCGAGATGCCGGTGGAAGCGGCGGGCCCGGCGCTCAACCGCAGCCACCAGGGCAGTTTCGAGGTGGACTTCGGCCTGCGCTATGAGGCCAGCGACCGCACCTTGCGTGCGCACCAGTTGCGCCTGTCGAAGCTGAACTTCCCGAGCCTGCAACCCAGCGTGGTGGCGCTGCTCAACACCTACGCACCCACGCTGGGCGACGAATTGCTGAAAGAGGTGGTGCTGCACCGCCTGGAACCCAAGGACCTGGCTCCGCTGGACAACATGGGCATGCAACCAGGCGCTATCACGGTCACCGCCACGGGCCTGGTGGTGGGCATGGTGCTCAAGCCGCTGTAAGGTTTTTCATTTCGGCCCGACTCATCCAAATGAGACCTCTACCCACCATGAACCGCCGCCACACCATGAAACTGCTCTCGCTCCTCGGCCTGGGTTCCCAGGCCGTTGCCCCCGTGGCCAGCGCGCTGGCCGCGTCCGACCCGTGGAAGCTCTCCGCCGCCGAATGGAAGAAGCGCCTGAGCCCGGCACAGTTCGACGTATTGCGTGAGGAAGGCACAGAACGTCCCGGCAGCAGCGCGCTGAACGCCGAGAAGCGCAAGGGCACCTACCACTGCGCGGGTTGCGATCTGCCCCTGTTCTCGTCTGAAACGAAGTACGAAAGCGGCACCGGCTGGCCGAGTTTTCACACACCACTGCCGAATGCGCTGGGCACCAAGACGGACTACAAGATGATCCTGCCGCGCACCGAATACCACTGCATCCGATGCGATGGCCACCAAGGTCATGTGTTCAACGACGGCCCCAGGCCCAGTGGCAAGCGCTATTGCAACAACGGGGTGGCGCTGCGTTTTGCGCCAGCGGCCGCGTGAAGGCGCATCGCTGGCTCGCAGCGGTTCTGCTGCCTCTGGCCTGGGTGCTGGCCGCGCCGGCCCATGCACAGGCCACTACCGCCAAGGCCACCTTTGCGGGTGGCTGTTTCTGGTGCGTGGAGGCCGACTTCGACAAGGTGCCGGGCGTGATCTCCACCACCTCGGGCTACATCGGCGGCACCGTGGCCAACCCCACCTACCAGCAGGTATCGAACAAGAGCACCGGGCACGCGGAGGCTGTCGAGATCGTGTTCGACCCCGCGAAAATGAGCTACGAGGCGCTGGTGGAAAAGTTCTGGCGCACCATCGACCCCACCACGAAGGACCGCCAGTTCTGCGATGTGGGCAGCCCCTACCGAACGGCCATCTTCACGCACGATGCGGCGCAGATGGCCGCGGCCAGGAAGTCGCTCGCGGCGCTGGAAAAGTCCAAGCCATTCAAGGAACCCATCGTCACCGAGATCGTGGCGGCCGGCCCGTTCTACGCGGCAGAGGACTACCACCAGGACTACTACCTCAAGAATCCCATTCGGTACAAGTACTACCGCACGAGTTGCGGAAGAGACGCACGCCTCGAGCAGCTCTGGGGAAAGAAGTAAGGCCTGCGCTACGGCCTGCGGCTAACCCCGCGGATGGTGCTGCGCCACGATGGTCTTGAGGCGTTCGCGCGCTACGTGCGTGTAGATCGTGGTGGTGGAGATGTCGGCGTGGCCCAGCAACATCTGCACCGCGCGCAGATCGGCGCCGTGGTTGAGCAGGTGGGTGGCAAACGCATGGCGCAGCGTGTGGGGTGACAGCGGCGAGGTGATGCCGGCCTGCGCGGCGTACTTCTTCACCAGTTGCCAGAACATGGCGCGCGTCATGGCTTCGCCCGCGCGCGAGCCGCGTGCGGTGACGAACAGGTCTTCGCTCTGCAAGCCGCCCAATATCTCTCCCCGGCCTTGCGCCAGGTAGCGCTGCAACCACTGGCCAGCCACCTCGCCGAAGGGCACAAGGCGTTCCTTGTTGCCCTTGCCGGTGATGCGCAACACGTGTTCGTTCATGCCCACGTGCCAGGTCTTGAGCGTGACGAGCTCGCTCACGCGCAGGCCACTGGCGTAGATGAGTTCGAGCATGCAGCGGTCGCGCAGGCCCAGCGGCGTGCCCACGTCGGGCGCGTTCAACAGGGCTTCCACCTGCGCTTCCGAGAGCGTCTTGGGCACACGCAGCGGCTGGCGTGCGGGTGACAGCCGCAGGGTGGGATCGGTGGTGATCTGCCGTTCGCGCAGCGCCCAGCGGAAGTAGCGCTTGAACACCGTGAGCCGCCGGTTGGCCGTTGTGGCGCGGGTCTGGGCGTGGCGTTCGCTGAAATAGGCGTTGAGATCGGCCTCGGTGGTCTGGGGCAGGGTCTTGCCGTGCTGCGCCAGCCACTGCCCGAGCAGCACGAGGTCGCGCCGGTAGGCGTCGAGGGTGTTCCTGGACAGGCCCTCTTCCAGCCAGAGGCTGTCGACAAAAGCCCCGGCAAGGCCTTCGCTGGCCGTTGCCAGGGCTTCCTGTGGGTTCATCAGTCCAGCTTGAGCTTCTGCTTGACGACCACTTCCTTGTAGACCTCGAACTCGGCCTTGATCTGGGCGGTGAACTCGGCGGGCGTGTTGGCCACGATGAGCGAGCCGGTGTCTTCCACGCGCTTGCGCACGGCGGGGTCGTTCAGCGCCTGCTTGGTGGCGTTGGCGAGCTTGTCCACCACGTCCTGCGGCAGGCCCTTGGGACCGATGAGGCCGTAGTAGGCCATGCGGTTCACGGCCTCCAGGCCCACTTCCTTGAAGGTGGGCACGTCGGGCAGCACCGCCAGACGCTGGGGTGCGGCCACCACCAGCGGCACCAGGCGGCCGGACTTGATGAAGGGCAGCGCGGAAGGCAGGTTGTCAAAGATGATGGGCACCTGACCACCCACGGTGTCGTTCAGGGCCGGACCTGCACCCCGGTAGGGAATGTGCGTCATGAAGATGCCCGTGAGGCTCTTGAACAGCTCGGTCTGCAGGTGGCCGATGCCGCCGGTGCCGGAGCTGGCGTAGGTGTACTTGCCCGGGTTCTTCTTGAGTTCGGCCACGAAGGCCTTGTAGTCCTTGGCCGGGAAGCTGGGGTGCACCGCGATCACGTTGGGCGTGGCCGCGATGTTGATGATGGGCGTGAAGTCGGTCAGCGTGTTGTAGGGGATCTTGTCGTTGATCGCCGGGTTGGCTGCCGTGGTGGACACCGTGGCCATGCCGATGATGTAGCCGTCGGCCGGCGAGCGGGCCAGTTCGGTGGCGCCGATCACGCCGCCGCCGCCGGCCTTGTTCTCGACCACCACGCTCTGGCCCAGGCTCTTGGCCAGGGGCTCGGACATGACACGCGCAATGATGTCGGTGGTGCCACCGGGCGCGAACGGCACTTGCAGGCGAATGACCTTGTTGGGGTAGGCCTGGGCCCAGGCGGTGCCGACGCCAGCCACCGAAGCGGTGGCGAGGCCAAGTGCAACCATCTGACGACGAGAAACCATAACGTGTACTCCTTGCTGTGAAAAATGAAAAGCGCCCTGCACTGTAGTCGGCATGGGAAGGCATGACCATGGGGTGACTACATAAGTAATTACCCGCAAATCCCATGCCCGGCGCGCTATGCTCGCGCGGTGAATTTTGCACAACTCCTCTTCCCCGACTTCTCGCTCATCCTTTGCGGCTATCTGGTCTGTCGCTTCACCGCCCTCAACCGCAAGGTCTGGGAGCAGGTTGAGAGCCTGGTTTACTACTTCCTGTTCCCGGTGCTGCTGTTCCACAGCATTGTCAAGAGTCCGCTCGATCTGGGTCAGGCGTCCAGCCTCATGGGCGCGGGCATCACGCTCGGCGTGTGCGGCATCGCCTTGTCCTATTCGCTGCCGCACTGGCCCTGGATCGGCCAGCGGCTCGACGTGCGCTTGCACGCGGCGAGCGCGCAGGTGGGCTTCCGCTTCAACTCCTTCATTGCCCTGGCGCTGGCCGACAAGGTGGCTGGCGCGCCGGGCCTGCTGATGATCGCGGTGCTGATCGGCGTGTGCGTGCCGCTGTTCAACGTGGGCGCGGTGTGGCCCATGGCGCGGCACGCCAACAAGGGGTTCGTGCGCGAACTGGCGCGCAACCCACTGATCATCGGCACCCTGTCGGGCCTGGTGGCCAATCTGCTGGGTTTCCAGATGCCGGTGTGGCTCGAACCCACGGTGAACCGCATCGGCCAGGCCTCGCTGGCTCTGGGCCTCATGGCGGCGGGTGCCGGCATGCAGTTCGGCATGCTGGCGAGTGCCAAACTGCTGGGCGGTCTGGTGCTGGCGGTGAAACACCTGGGCATGCCGCTCTTCGCCTTCGGTCTGGCGAAATTGTTCCGCCTGGACCCGACGCAGACCACCATCCTGCTCATGTTCTCTGCCGTGCCCACGGCATCGAGCTGCTATGTGCTGGCCGCGCGCATGGGCTACAACGGTCCCTATGTGGCCAGCCTCGTCACGCTGTCGACGCTGCTGGGCGTGGTGAGCCTGCCGTTCGCGCTGGGGGTGCTTGGCGGCTGAATCCGTGCAGCACCGAAACCCGGCACACTCTCGCCATGCCCGACAACACACCCGCCGACCGCCCCAAAGGCTCCTCCCCCACCTCGCTGGGCGGACTTCGCCCTTTCATCCGCCCCTACCGGTTGCAGGTCGCGCTGGCGCTGCTGTTCCTGGTGCTCGCGGCCGTGGCCACGCTGGCATTTCCACTGGCACTTCGCTACCTGATTGACAGCGGCCTGGCACCGGCCGGGCGCGGCGAGCAGGCCATGGCCCTGCGCGGGCACTTCGCGGCGCTGTTCGGCGTGGCGGTGGCGCTCGGCATCTTCTCGGCCGTTCGCTTCTATCTGGTGAGCTGGCTGGGCGAGCGCGTCACCGCCGACCTGCGCAACGCGGTGTACAGCCATGTGCTGCGGCAGAGTCCGCAGTTCTTCGAGACCACGCAGACGGGTGAAGTGCTTTCGCGCCTGACCACCGACACCACGCTGGTGCAGACGGTGGTGGGTTCTTCGCTCTCCATGGGCTTGCGCAACGGGGTCATGGGCATCGGCGCGCTGGTGATGCTGGTGTGGACCAACCCGTACGTGATGACGCAGGTGCTGCTGATCCTGGTGCTGGTGGTGCTGCCGAGCATGTGGTTTGGCCGGCGCGTGCGCAAGCTCTCGCGCGCCAGCCAGGACCGCGTGGCCGACTCCAGCGCGATCGCCGCCGAGGTGCTCAACGCGATTCCCATCGTGCAGAGCTACACGGCCGAAGACCGCGAGGCCACGCGCTTCGCCGCGTCCACGCAGTTTGCCTTCGAGACGGCGATACGCCGCACACGGGCGCGCTCCGTGCTGGTGGCATTCATCATCATCAGCACAGCGGGCCTGCTGCTGTGGGGCCTGTACCAGGGCACGCAGGCGGTGCTGGCCGGCACCATCAGCCCGGGGCACCTGGGACAGACGGTGCTGTACGTGATCATTCTCGCCAGCGCGGTGGCGGTGCTGGGCGAGGTGTATGGCGACCTGCTGCGCGCGGCGGGCGCGAGCGAGCGCCTGATGGAGCTGCTGGCGATGGAGTCCCCCGTGCAGTCGCCAGCACGCCCGCTGCAGGCGCCACAACCGGTGGGTGGCAGCGCGCTGGAGTTCGACCACATCAACTTCCACTACCCATCGCGCCCGGCCCAGGCGGCACTGTCCGATTTCAGCCTGTCGGTGCGCCCGGGTCAGACCGTGGCACTGGTGGGACCCAGCGGCGCAGGCAAGAGCACGGTGTTCGGCCTGCTGCTGCGCTACTACGACCCAGCGCGCGGCAGCATCCGCCTGGACGGCGTGGCGATCGATGAGATGAGCCTGCACGAGCTGCGCGCACGCGTGGGCATCGTGCCGCAGGACCCGGTGATCTTCTCCAGCAGCGCGATGGAGAACATCCGCTACGGCAAGCCAGGCGCCAGCGACGACGAGGTGCGCGCGGCCGCCAGAGCGGCGTTCGCCGATGAGTTCATCGACCAGTTGCCCGAGGGCTACGACACGTTCCTGGGCGAACGCGGCGTGCGCCTCTCGGGCGGTCAGCGTCAGCGCATCGCCATTGCACGCGCCATGCTGAAGAACCCGCCATTGCTGCTGCTCGACGAAGCCACCAGTGCGCTGGATGCGCAGAGCGAGCGCATGGTGCAGGCCGCGCTGGAGTCGGCCATGAAGGACCGCACCACGCTGGTGATCGCCCACCGGCTGGCGACCGTGCAGCAGGCCGACCACATCGTGGTGCTGGACCACGGAAAGCTGGTGGAACAGGGTACGCACGCGGAACTCGTTGCTCAGGGCGGCGTGTACGCGGGGTTGGCGGCCTTGCAATTCAACGCTTAGGGGCGGACCGCCAGGGTCATGCATGAAGTGCATGACCAAATGGCATCCCGGCCTTGGACAGTTCGGGGGCGGCTCCGTAAGCTTGCGGACTGGCTCATCGCATGCGCCAACACACCCCAAAAAGGAATCCCGCAACATGTCACAAGCATCGCATCCCCAGGCCGGTGGCGCCAGCAGCGCCCCGGCCGTTTTTACGCAGGCCCTGCCCTCCTACCTGGATCCGAAACACCTCGGTCCCTGGGGCGTCTATCTCCAGCAGGTGGACCGCGTCACGCCTTACCTGGGCTCGCTGGCCCGCTGGGTCGACACCCTCAAGCGCCCCAAGCGCACGCTGATCGTCGACGTGCCGATCCACCTGGACAACGGTTCGGTGGCGCACTTCGAGGGCTACCGCGTGCAGCACAACACCTCGCGCGGGCCTGGCAAGGGCGGCGTGCGTTTCCACCAGGACGTGACGCTCTCCGAAGTGATGGCGCTCTCGGCCTGGATGTCGATCAAGAACGCGGCGGTCAACGTGCCTTACGGCGGCGCCAAGGGCGGCATCCGCGTGGATCCGCGCCAGCTCACCATCGGCGAGCTCGAGCGCGTCACGCGCCGCTACACCAGCGAGATCGGCATCATCATCGGCCCCACCAAGGACATCCCGGCGCCGGACGTGAACACCAATGAGCAGGTGATGGCGTGGATGATGGACACCTACTCCATGAACGAGGGCTCGACCGCCACCGGCGTGGTGACCGGCAAGCCGGTGGACCTGGGCGGCTCGCTCGGCCGGCGCGAAGCCACCGGGCGCGGCGTCTTCACCGTGGGCGTGGAGGCCGCCCGCCGCATCGGGCTGGACGTGTCCACCGCGCGCGTGGCCGTGCAAGGCTTCGGCAACGTGGGTGGCGTGGCAGGCAAGCTGTTCGCCGAGGCCGGCGCCAGGGTGGTGGCGGTGCAGGATCACGGTGGCACCATCTACCGCGAAGCCGGCCTGGACGTGCCGGCCCTGCTCGCTCACGTGGCGCAGGTGGGCTCAGTGGCCGGTTTCGCCGGTGCCGAAGTGATCGCCAACGACGCCTTCTGGGGTGTGCCGTGCGACATCCTCATCCCGGCTGCGCTGGAATCGCAGATCACCGAAGCCAATGCCGGCCGCATCCAGGCCCGCATGGTCATTGAAGGCGCCAACGGTCCCACCACCCCACAGGCAGACGACATCCTGCACGAGCGCAACGTGCTGGTGCTGCCCGACGTGATCGCCAACGCCGGCGGCGTGACGGTGAGCTACTTCGAATGGGTGCAGGACTTCTCCAGCTTCTTCTGGAGCGAGGACGAGATCAACGCGCGCCTGGTCAAGATCATGAAGGACGCGTTCGCCGCCGTGTGGCAGGTGGCCGACGAGAACAAGGTGAGCCTGCGCACGGCCACCTTCATCGTGGCCTGCAAGCGCATCCTGCACGCGCGCGACCTCCGAGGTCTGTATCCGTAACACCCCCCTGCGCCGCTGCGCGGCTTCCCCCCTCTCTGGCGCGCCTGTCGGCGCTTGGAGGGGGGACGACAGCTTGGGCCGGCGGAGCCGGACCCTCGCTGTCTCTTGAGAACACACCCTCTCTCCGGAGCGCGTGCCTGCGTCCAGAGATGCCGTGGAACCGGCTTCGCCGGGCCACAGGCATCGTCCCCCCTCCAAGCGCCGCAGGCGCGCCAGAGAGGGGGGAAGCCGCGCCAGCGGCGCAGGGGGGTGCTCCCTACTGCAACCTGTCTTTGATACCGGGCAGCATCGGCAGCGGCATGACCTCGATGCCCTCCTCGATCAGCTCCATCGCTTCCTGCGCGCTGGCCTGCCCCCGGATCTGGCGGTGTTCCTTCTCGCCATGGTGCATGGCGCGGGCTTCTTCGGCGAAGCGTTCGCCCACGTCCTCGGTGTTCGACACCACCTCGCGCAGCGCTGCGAGCATGCGCGCCTGAAGCTCGGCCAGTTCGGGGTTGGGGGCGGCGTGGTTGCTGAGCGCCACCGCAGTCGTCGAAGAGGCGCTGTCCTCGCCGCGCGTCGTGCGCAGGTTCAGGCGCGGTGCCGAGAGCTTTTTCTCGATGTGCGCATCGCCGCACAGCGGACACGTCACCAGACCACGGGCGAGCTGGCTCGTGAAGTCGTCTTCAGAACCGAACCAGCCTTCGAACTCGTGCTGGTGTGCGCATTGGAGGTTGAGGACCTTCATGGCGCAGATTCTGCGGCATCGGGTGGCGCGTCCGCGCCACGCCACGACAATGCCCATTCGCCACGCAGCACATTCTGCAGCCACATGGAACCGATCAGGGTCTTGCAGTCGATCACTTCACCGGTGAAGCACCAGGCTTGCAGTTCAGCCGGCGTGGCGGTAAACACATCCAGGAACTCCCCTTCGTCGAGCCTGCGCTCGCCCAGCGTGAGGCCACGCGCAAACCAGATGTCGATGAGCTCATCGGAATAGGCAATGGTGGGCGCGAGCCGGCCGGCAAATGCCCATTCGGTGGCGCGGTAGCCGGTTTCCTCCAGCAGCTCGCGCTGCGCGCAGAGCAGGCTTTCCTCGCCTGCGTCAAGCTTGCCGGCGGGGAGCTCGATCATCACCGCCTGCATGGGGTGGCGGAACTGGCGTTCCAGCACCACGCGCCCATCGTCAAGCAGGCCAATGATCATCACCGCACCGGGATGCATCACGAATTCGCGGGTCGCTTCGTCGCCATTGGGCAGGCGAACCGTATCGCGCACCACGTGCAGGAAGTGCCCCTTCAGGAGTTCGGTGCGCGCCAGCGGTGTCTCGCGCAGGTGCTGGTCGTCGTTGGATTTCATCCGCGCCGGCGATAGAGGTAGCGGTACACGAAACCGGGAAAGGCCAGTGTGAGGAACAGTGAACCGGTGGTGGCGTAGAACTCCCAGCCTTGCGGCGCAATCTGCCCGGCCCTCTGCTCCAGAGCCAGGCCCAGCGCGCCCACCAGGAAATACAAGACCACCAGCTCGGCCACGCGCATCCAGAGTGTCTTGGGTGCACGACGCGGCCACACGGCGAGCCAGCGCTCGTTGATGAACGGCAGGTTGGCCGCAATGAATGCAGCCAGCAACACGAGCGATACGGAAAGGGTGTGCGTCATGAACGTGTGAGCTGGCACGCGCCGGCGAGTTCATCGCCGCGCACGCGCTCGACTCAGCGAAGGAGCTCGCCCACGGCCTGGGCACAGAGTGTCATGAGGCCGCCCGGCAGGATGCCGAGGACCAGCACCAGGGCGCCGTTGAGCGAGAGCACCGAGCGTGCATCGGCACCGGCTTCGATGCCGGCGGTCTGGGTGGGCGCATCGAAATACATCACCTTGACCAGACGCAGGTAGTAGAAGGCGCCGATCAGCGACATGATCACGGCGAACACCGCCAGGCCGACGTAGAACGCGCCCGAAGAAGCCAGCAAGGCCTGCAGCACCGCGAGCTTGGCGTAGAAGCCCACCAGCGGCGGCACACCGGCCAGCGAGAACATGCAGACGGCCATGACGCCGGCATACAGCGGGCTGCGCTGGTTCAGACCGGCCAGATCGCTCACGTTCTCCGACTCGAAGCCGCTGCGCGAGAGCAGCAGGATCACGCCGAAGGTGCCCAGTGTGGTGAGCACGTAGGTGATGACGTAGAACATGGACGATCCGTAGGCGTTGACCATGTTGCCGGTGTCCACACCGTCGGCGCCTTGCACCACGCCAGCCAGAAGACCCAGCAGCATGAAGCCCATCTGCGCGATGGTGGAGAAAGCCAGCATGCGCTTGAGGTTGGTCTGCGCGATGGCAGCCAGGTTGCCCACCAGCAGCGACATGACCGCCAGCACGGCCAGCATCTGCTGCCAGTCCACCGCCAGCGGTTGCAGGCCTTCGACCAGCAGGCGGATGACGATGGCGAATGCCGCCAGCTTGGGTGCACCGCCGATCATGAGGGTGATGGCCGTGGGCGCACCGTGGTAGACGTCGGGCACCCACATGTGGAAAGGCACCACGCCGAGCTTGAACGCCAGGCCGGCGACCACGAACACGAGGCCGAGCGTGAGCACCTGCGGCGAACCCTTGAGCATGTCGTCGCCACCGGCGATGGTCAGCATCACCTCGGTCAGGTTCAGCGAACCCGTGGCACCGTAGACCATGGACAGGCCGTACAGCAGGAAGCCGCTGGCCAGCGCACCCAGCACGAAGTACTTCATGGCCGCTTCGGTGGCCTGCGCATCGTCGCGGCGCAGCGCGACCAGGGCGTAGCTGGAAAGCGTCAGCAGTTCCAGGCCGAGGTAGATCACCAGGAAGTTGTGGCCCGAGATCATGACGAACATGCCCAGCAGCGCAAGCATGCCCAGGCTGAACAGCTCGCCACCGCGCAGCATGTCGCGCTGGCCCGCATAGCCGCGCCCGTACACCAGCGTGACCATCATGGCGATGGAGGCAAAACACTTGAGCCAGTTGCCCATGGGGTCGCTGACGATCATGCCGCCGAAGCCGTAGACGGTCTTGCCAGTGCTGGCGGACATGCCGAGCAGCACCGCGATGACGGCCAGCGTCAGCAGCGTCAGAAAGTAGGTCACGCCGCGCAGTGGCGTCTTCACCGCCAGGTCGACCAGTGCGATCACGCAGGCCATGGTCAGCAGAAGAATTTCAGGGTAGGCCGCAACCCAGCTGAGCTTGTCAATCATGTGAGCGTTCTCTTGTATGGCTTGGCCGGCGGGCTCAGTTCAGTTTGGAAATGGCCACGTGGCGCAGCAGCTCGGCCACGGAGGCGTCCATCACATCGGTGAAAGGCTTGGGATACACACCCATGTAGAGAACCGCCAGTGCCAGCACCCCGAGCACGAGGAATTCGCGCGCGTTGATGTCGACCAGCGCCTTCACGTTGTCGTTGCCAACGGCGCCAAGGTAGACGCGCTTGTACATCCACAGCGAATACGCGGCGCCGAAGATCAGCGCAGACGCGGCCAGCAGCCCGATCCAGAAGTTGGCCTTGACGGCGGCGAGGATCACCATCCACTCGCCCACAAAACCCGCCGTGCCCGGCAGACCGCAATTGGCCATGGTGAACAGCAGCGCAAACGCTGCGAATTTGGGCATGGTGTTGACCACGCCGCCGTAGTCGGCGATCTCGCGGGAATGCACGCGGTCGTACAGCACGCCGATGCCCAGGAACATGGCGGCCGAGACAAAGCCGTGCGCGATCATCTGCACGATGGCGCCCGAAACGCCCAGGTCGCTGAAGACGAAGAAGCCGAGCGTGACGAAGCCCATGTGGGCCACCGACGAATAGGCCACCAGCTTCTTCATGTCCTGCTGAACCATGGCGACCAGGCCGACGTAGATCACCGCGATCAGCGACAGCGTGATCATGAGCCAGGCCCATTCGTGCGAGGCGTCGGGCAGGATGGGCAGCGAGAAGCGCAGGAAGCCGTAGGCACCCAGCTTGAGCATGATGGCGGCCAGCACGGCCGAGCCACCGGTGGGGGCTTCCACGTGCACATCGGGCAGCCAGGTGTGCACCGGCCACATCGGCACCTTGACCGCGAAGGCGGCGAAGAACGCAAAGAACAGCAGCGTCTGTTCGGTGCCGCCCAGCGGCAGCTTGTACCAGTCGGCGAGCGCGAAGCTGCCACCGGCCTGCGTGTACAGGTAGATGAGCGCCACCAGCATGAGCAGCGAGCCCATCAGCGTGTAGAGGAAGAACTTGAACGCCGCGTAGATCTTGTTCGGGCCACCCCAGATGCCGATGATGAGGTACATCGGGATCAGCGTGGCTTCGAAGAAGACGTAGAACAGCATGGCGTCCTGCGCGCTGAACACACCGATCATCAGGCCGGAGAGGATCAGGAACGCACCCATGTACTGGTTCACGCGCGAAGTGATCGACTCCCAGCTGGCCACGACGACCACCACGTTGATGAAGGCGGTGAGCAGCACCAGCCACAGCGAGATGCCGTCCACGCCGAGGTGGTAGTTCACGTTGAAGCGCTCGATCCAGACGCCGCGCTCCACGAACTGCATGGCTGCCGTGCCGAGCTGGAAACCGCTGTAGAGCGGCACCGTGACGACCAGGCCGGCGATGGCCCCGATCAGGGCGACCCAGCGCACCATGGGGGCCTGTTCGTCGCGGCCCAGGGCGAGCAGCACGACGCCGAAGAAGATCGGTGTCCAGATTGCAAGGCTCAGCAAACCCATCTTTTTCTTCCTCTTCTTATTTGGCGAGCCACACGAAATACGTCATGAACAGCAACACGCCCACGATCATCAGGAGCGCGTAGTGGTAGAGGTAGCCGGTCTGTGCACGGCGCACCACCGCGGAGACCAGGCCCACCAGCTTCCAGCTGGCGTTGACCACGCCACCTTCGATCACGCCGCGATCGCCGCCCTTCCACAGGCCGATGCCGAGCCCGCGCGCCGCCTTGGCCAGCACGTTTTCGTTGAACCAGTCCATGTAGTACTTGTTCTCCAGCACCACCACGATCGGGCGCAAGGCGCGGCCGATGGCGGCAGGCACCTTCGGATTGATGAGGTACATGTACCAGGCACTCACCGCGCCAGCCAGGGCCAGGTACAGGGGCGGTGTGAAGAAGCCGTGAGCAGCCATGGACAAGGGGCCATGGAAGATCTCGGCGAACTTCGTCATGGCCGGGTGGGCCTCGGCGTTGATGAAGATCGCGTCCTTCAGGAATTCGCCGAACAGCATCGGCTGGATCGTCATGAAGCCGATGACCACGGAAGGAATGGCCAGCAGCAGCAAGGGCACGGTTACCACCCAGGGCGACTCGTGTGGCTTGCCATCGCCGTGCCCGTGGCCATGGTCGTCGTGATGCCCATGGTCGTCATGGTGGGCATCGGGGTTCTGGTCGTAGCGTTCCTTGCCGTGAAAGACCAGGAAGTACAGGCGGAAGGAATAGAACGACGTGACGAACACGCCAGCCAGCACCGCGAAGTAGGCAAAGCCCGAGGCCGGCAGGTTGCTGAAGTGCACCGCCTCGATGATGCTGTCCTTGGAGTAGAAGCCGGCGAACAGCGGTGTGCCGATCAGGGCCAGGGTGCCCAGCAGCGAGGTGATCCAGGTGATGGGCATGTACTTGCGCACGCCGCCCATCCAGCGGATATCCTGGTTGTGGTGCAGGCCCATGATGACCGAGCCGGCCGCGAGGAACAGCAGCGCCTTGAAGAAGGCGTGGGTCATGAGGTGGAACACCGCCACCGAGTAGGCCGAGGCGCCGAGGGCGACCGTCATGTAGCCGAGCTGGGACAGCGTGGAGTACGCCACCACGCGCTTGATGTCGTTCTGGATGATGCCCAGGAAGCCCATGAACAGCGCCGTGATGGCGCCGATGATCATGATGAAGTTGAGCGCGGTGTCCGAGAGTTCGAACAGCGGCGACATGCGCGCGACCATGAAGATGCCTGCGGTCACCATGGTGGCCGCGTGGATCAGCGCAGAGATGGGCGTGGGACCCTCCATGGAGTCGGGCAGCCACACGTGCAACGGGAACTGCGCGCTCTTGCCCATGGCGCCGATGAACAGGCAGACGCAGATCACGGTGATCAGCAGCCAGTCGGTGCCGGGGAAGCCCAGCTTGCCGAGCTCAGGGGCCTTGGCAAACACCTCGGTGTAGTTCATGGTGCCGGCATAGGCCACGATGAGGCCGATACCGAGGATGAAACCGAAATCGCCCACGCGGTTGACCAGGAAGGCCTTCATGTTGGCGAAGATCGCGGTCGGCTTGTTGAACCAGAAACCGATCAGCAGGTACGACACCAGGCCCACCGCTTCCCAGCCGAAGAACAACTGCAGCAGGTTGTTGCTCATGACCAGCATGAGCATGGAGAAGGTGAACAGCGAGATGTAGGCGAAGAAGCGGTTGTAGCCTTCGTCCTCTTCCATGTAGCCGATGGTGTAGAGGTGCACCATGAGCGAGACGAAGGTGACCACCACCATCATCATGGCGGTGAGGCCATCGACCAGGAAGCCGATCTCCATCTTCAGGCCGCCCACCACCATCCAGGTGTAGAGCGTTTCGTTGAAGCGGGCACCATCGATCGCCACGCTCTTGAGGGTGGAAGCGGAGAGGATGAAGGCGATCAGCACGCCCAGGATGGTGAGGGTGTGCGAGGCGCGACGACCGATGACGTTGCCACCGAAGGTGGTGCCCAGGATGCCGGCCAGTGCGGCACCCACCAGCGGGGCCAGGGGGACGGCGAGCAGGGTGCTTGCGGAGAGGGTGGTGCTCATGGGTTTCTTGCCTGAGTTCGCGTATGGATTGGCCCTGGCCTCAACCCTTGAGGGTGTTGAGTTCTTCGACGCTGATCGACGACTTGTTGCGGAACAGCAGCACCAGAATGGCCAGGCCGATGGCCGACTCGGCGGCGGCCACGGTCAGGATGAAGAACACGAACACCTGGCCATGCATGTCGCCCAGGTAGTGGGAGAAGGCCACGAAGTTCATGTTGACGGCAAGCAGCATCAGCTCGATCGCCATGAGCAGGACGATGAGGTTCTTGCGGTTGAGGAAGATGCCGACGACGGAGAGCGCGAACAGGATCGCGCCGAGCGAAAGGAAGTGACCCAGGGTCAGGCTGGTGAGCGTCATGCCTTGCCCTCCTCGGTGGCGGCGTTGTCTGCGGCGGCGGGTGGCGCCTTCTGGGTGGCGGCCATCGGCACCACCACCAGCCGGTCGCTGGCGCGCACGTGCACCTGCAGGGCGGGGTTGATGGCCTTGCTGTCCTTGCGCTGGCGCAGCGTGAGCGCGATGGCGGCGATCATCGCCACCAGCAGGATCACGGCGGCCACTTCCACTGGGTAGAGGTACTCGGTGTAGAGCATCAGGCCGAGTTCACGGGTGTTGGAGTAGTTGGCCGCGTTCACGCCGAAACCGGCGGCATCGGGACTTTCGGACAGCGTGGGGAAACCGGCCCACAGCACGACCATGAGTTCGGCCGCCACGAGCCCACCCAGGATGGCGGCGAGCGGGAAGTTCTTCCAGAAGCCCTTGCGCACCGAGTCGATGTTGATGTCGAGCATCATCACCACGAACAGGAACAGCACCATCACCGCACCCAGGTAGACAAGCACCAGCGTGATGCCGAGGAACTCGGCCTTGAGCAGCAGCCACAGCGCAGCGGCCTGCGAGAACGCCAGCATGAGGTACAGCACGGCGTGCACCGGGTTGCGCGCGGTGACCACGCGGTAGGCTGCGAACAGCAGCACCGCCGCGAAGAGGTAGAAGAAGCCGGTCTGGTAATCCATGGCGTGGGTCTTGAAATCGGGTGCCGGGGGTCAGCGAAGATCAGCGGTAGGGCGCATCGGCGGCGCGGGCAGCGGCAATTTCGGTCTCGTAGCGGTCGCCCACGGCCAGCAGCATTTCCTTCGTGAAATAGAGATCGCCGCGCTTCTCGCCGTGGTACTCGAAGATGTGCGTCTCGACGATGGAATCGACCGGACAGCTTTCCTCGCAGAAGCCGCAGAAGATGCACTTGGTCAGGTCGATGTCGTAGCGCGTGGTGCGGCGCGAACCATCGTCCCGCACATCGGATTCGATGGTGATGGCCATCGCCGGGCAGACGGCTTCGCAGAGCTTGCAGGCGATGCAGCGCTCTTCACCGTTTTCGTAGCGGCGCAGCGCGTGCAAACCACGGAAACGGGGCGACAGCGGCGTCTTCTCTTCGGGGAACTGCACCGTGATCTTGCGCTTGAAGGCGTAGCGGCCAGTCAGGGCCATGCCCTTGAACAGTTCCACGAGCAGGAAGCTGTTGAGGAAATCGCGGAACGAGAACGGCGCCACGACAGCGGGTGCGGCGACGGGGTGGGCGGTGGTGGTGGACATGGTCATTCGCCCTCTTATTTCCAGAGGTTCCACGAGGTCTGCATCAACGCGCCGACCAGCAGCAGGTAGATGAGCGTGACGGGAATGAAGATCTTCCAGCCCAGACGCATGATCTGGTCGTATCGGAAGCGCGGGAAGGTGGCGCGGATCCAGATGAACATGGAAACCACGACACAGGTCTTGATGCCCAGCCAGATCCAGCCGGGGACCCAGTTGAACAAGGCGTGGTCGATCGGCGAGAGCCAGCCACCCAGGAACATGAGCACGGCCAGCACGGAGACCAGCCACATGCTGGCGTATTCGGCCAGGAAGAAGATGGCGAAGCCCATGCCCGAGTACTCGACCATGTGGCCGGCCACGATCTCGGCCTCGCCCTCCACCACGTCAAACGGGTGGCGGTTGGTCTCGGCCACGCCGGAGATCACATAGACCACGAAGATCGGCAGCAACGGCAGCCAGTTCCACGAGAGGAAATTCAGGCCCACGTCGGCGGCCATGCCACGCGACTGCGAAGCCACGATCTCACCCAGGTGCAGGCTGCCCGCGGTCATCACCACCACCAGGAAGCAGAAGCCGATGGCGATTTCGTAGCTCACCATCTGGGCCGAGGCGCGCAGTGCGCCCAGGAAGGCGTATTTGGAGTTGGAAGCCCAGCCGGCGATGATCACGCCGTAGACCTCGATGGAGGTGATGGCCAGGATCACCAGCAGGCCGGCGTTCACGTTGGCGATGATCGCCTCGGGACCGAAAGGAATCGCCACCCAGGCGGCCAGCGCCGGCATGATGGCCATGACCGGGCCCAGGCGGAACAGGCCGTTGCTGGCGGCGCTAGGACGGATCAGCTCCTTGGTCAGCAGCTTGACCGCATCGGCGATCGGCTGCAGCAGGCCCATGGGGCCCACGCGGTTGGGTCCGTGGCGCACCTGGATCCAGCCCAGCAGCTTGCGCTCCCACAGCGTGAGGTAAGCGACGGCGCCCATCAGCGGCGCGAGCACAGCCACGATCTTGATCAGGTTCCAGATCACGGGCCAGGCGGCGGTGGTCCACCAGGGGGCGGCAATCAGGCCCAGGCCGCCGTTGTAAAAGGCATCGATCACGCGGTGGCTCCTTCCACGGCAAGGGCGGCCCGCGCATCGGCGGTGAGTTGCAGCGAGGTGGCGCGGCGCACCAGGCCGTCGAGTTGGTAGATGGAGGCCACGCAGGGTTCTGCGGCGGCTGGCACGGAGTCGATGGCGGCGCTGCTGGCGTTGTTCAAGCGGGCGGCATCCACCAGCGCGCCCGAGGCCACGCCAGGCAAGGCGCTCGCCAGCACGGCCTGCGAGGAATCGGCGTCGAATCCCGGGAGGTCCAGCAGATTGCCCAGCACGCGCAGGACCTTCCAGGCCGGACGCGTTTCACCCAGGGGCCGCACCACGGCGTGGAAACTTTGCAAGCGGCCTTCAGCGTTGACGAAGGAGCCCGAGGTTTCGGTGAACGGCGCGATCGGCAACAGCACGTCGCTCACGTCCATGTTGGTCTTGAACGGGCTGAGGGTGACGACCATGCCGGCCTTGCCCAGGCCCGATGCGCCTGCGGCGGCGTCGTGCGCCGGCTCGGTGTTCAGCAGGATCGCGACCTTGAGGCCACCAGCGAGCATGCGGCCGGCGTTCAGACCGCCCTGCCCCGGCAGCGCACCCACCAGTTGCGCGCCCACGGTGTTGGCCGCCTCGGTGAGGTAGCCCACGGTGGCACCGGTCTGCTGCGCGATCCAGTTTGCCAGTGCCAGCAGGCTCGAAGCTTTCTCGTGGTGAGCGGCGGCATTGCCCAGCAGGACCGCCTTGCGCTCGCCGCCCAGCAGCGACTTCGCCACCGCGCGATGGTCATCGGTCACCTCGGCATTCACGGGAGCGGACGCGCCGGATTCGGCGGCCACGGCAGCAGCGATGCCCGCCAGTGCCGACACCCAGTCCGCGCTGTCGGCCAGCACCGTGTTCTTCAGCGGCATGGCCCAGTCCTGCGCCCCCGCGTTCAGCACGCTCACCTGCGCACCCTTGCGCTGAGCCTGGCGGATGCGCTGCGCGAACAGCGGATGGTCCTTGCGCAGGTTCGAGCCAACCACCAGCACGCGTTGGAGCGTGGACAACGAGGCAATGGGCATGCCCAGCCAGCGCGCCGAGTTCGCAGGCGCGGCGTTGGCAAAGTCGGCATGGCGCAGGCGCGCGTCGATGTTCTGGCTGCCCAGGCCGCGCACCAGGGCGCCGGCCAGTGCCAGTTCTTCCAGCGTGCTGTGGGGACTGGCCAGCAAGCCGATGGCACCGGCGCCGTGCTCGGCCTTGACCTGCTTGAGGCCGTTGGCCACGTATTCGAGCGCGGTCTGCCAGTCCACCGTTTTCCACTCGCCCCCCTGCTTGAGCATGGGCGAGGTCAGCCGGTCTTCGCCGTTGAGGGCTTCGTAGGAGAAGCGGTCGCGGTCGGCGATCCAGCATTCGTTGACGGCTTCATTTTCCAGTGGCAGCACGCGCATGACGCGGTGGTTCTTCACCTGCACGATCAGGTTGGCGCCGGTGGCATCGTGCGGACTCACGCTCTTGCGGCGCGAGAGCTCCCAGGTGCGGGCGCTGTAGCGGAAAGGCTTGCTGGTCAGCGCACCCACCGGGCAGATGTCGATCATGTTGCCCGAGAGTTCGGAATCCACGGTCTCGCCGAGCACGGTGGTGATTTCCGAATGCTCGCCACGGTGGATCATGCCGAGCTCCATCACGCCGGCCACTTCCTGACCAAAGCGAACGCAGCGGGTGCAGTGGATGCAGCGGCTCATTTCCTCCATGGAGATGAGTGGGCCCACGTCCTTGTGGAAGACCACGCGCTTTTCTTCTTCGTAGCGCGAACCCGAACCGCCATAGCCCACGGCCAGATCCTGCAGCTGGCATTCGCCACCCTGGTCGCAGATGGGGCAGTCCAGCGGATGGTTGATCAGCAGGAACTCCATCACCGACTGCTGCGCCTTGATCGCCTTGTCGCTCTTGGTGCGAACGATCATGCCCTGCGTGACCGGTGTGGCGCAGGCCGGCATGGGCTTGGGCGCCTTCTCCACGTCGACCAGGCACATGCGGCAATTGGCCGCGATGGACAGTTTCTTGTGGTAGCAGAAATGCGGGATGTAGGTGCCCGCCTTTTCGGCCGCATGCATGACCATGCTGCCCGGGGGCACTTCCACCTTCTTGCCGTCGAGTTCGATTTCAACCATGGGAATGTCTTCTCTTAAGCGGCCTTGGCGGGCGTCTGAGCAGCCGTGATCTTGGCCTCGAACTCATGCCGGAAGTGTTTGATCATGGCGCGCACCGGCATGGCCGCCGCGTCGCCCAGGGCGCAGATGGTGCGGCCCATGATGTTCTCGGCCACGTTGTCGAGCAGCGCCATGTCGGCCGGCTTGCCCAGGCCACGGTCGATGCGGTCGACCATGCGCCACAGCCAGCCGGTACCTTCACGGCAGGGCGTGCACTGGCCGCAGGATTCGTGCATGTAGAAGTAGGACAGGCGCTTGAGCGACTCGACCATGCAGCGCGAATCGTCCATCACGATCACCGCGCCCGAGCCCAGCATGGAACCGGCCTTGGCGATGGAGTCGTAGTCCATCGTGCACTCCATCATGATGTGCGCAGGCAGCACCGGAGCCGACGAACCGCCGGGGATCACGGCCTTGAGCGTGCGGCCCTTGCGCACGCCACCGGCGAGCTCGAGCAGCTTGCTGAATGGCGTGCCCAGCGGCACTTCGTAGTTGCCGGGCAGTTCCACGTCGCCACTGACGGAATAGATCTTGGTGCCACCGTTGTTGGGCTTGCCGCAGGCGAGGTAGGCCGCGCCGCCGTTGCGGATGATCCACGGGACCGCCGCAAAGGTTTCGGTGTTGTTGATGGTGGTCGGCTTGCCGTAGAGGCCGAAGCTGGCCGGGAACGGTGGCTTGAATCGCGGCTGGCCCTTCTTGCCTTCGAGCGATTCGAGCAGCGCGGTCTCTTCGCCGCAGATGTAGGCGCCAAAGCCATGCGCGGCGTGCAACTGGAAGTTGAACCCGCTGCCCATGATGCCGTCACCAAGGTATCCCGCGGCGCGCGCCTCTTCGAGCGCGGCTTCGAAGCGGTCGTAGGCTTCGAAGATCTCGCCGTGGATGTAGTTGTAGCCCACGCTGATACCCATCGCGTAGGCTGCAATCGCCATGCCCTCGATGACGATGTGCGGGTTGTACATCAGGATGTCGCGGTCCTTGCAGGTGCCGGGTTCGCCCTCATCCGAGTTGCACACCAGGTACTTCTGGCCCGGGAACTGGCGCGGCATGAAGCTCCACTTCAGGCCGGTCGGAAAGCCCGCTCCACCCCGGCCGCGCAATGCGGATTCCTTCAGGGTCGCGATGACCTGGTCCTGCGTCAGGCCGACCACCGGCGGATCACCCACGGGAGGCGAGCCGTCCTGGCCCAGCACCTTGCGCAGCGCCTGGTAGCCGCCACGCGCCACGTAGTCTTTCAGCGACCAGTTGCTGCCGTCGAGATCGGCGTAGATCTGCGGATTGATGTGCCGACCATGGAAACAGGTCTGCAGGCCGGTGGCGCGAAACTGCGAGAGGATCTGCTCGGCGTTCATGACTGTCCTTCCGAAGCCTGCATCGACGATTTGAGGCCATCGATGAGCTGGTCGAGCTTGTCGTTGCTCATGAAGCTGCACATGTGGCGGTCGTTGACCAGCATCACCGGCGAGTCGGCGCAGGCGCCCAGGCATTCGCTTTGTTGCAGCGTGAACATGCCATCGGCCGTGGTCTCGCCCATGCTGATACCCAGCCTGTGCTCGAGATGGTGCAAGGCATGGGCGCCATCGCGCAGCTGGCATGGCAGGTTGGTGCAGACGTTGAGCTTGAACTTGCCCACCGGCTGCTGGTTGTACATGTTGTAGAAGGTCGTCACCTCGTGCACGGCGATCGTCTCCATGCGCAGGTAGTCGGCCAGCGCCGCCTCGGCAGCGAGGCTCACGTGGCCCTGCTCCTGCTGGATGACGGCCAGGCAAGCCATCACGGCCGACTGACGTTGCTCGTCGGGGTACTTGGCGACTTCGCGGTCGAAGCGCTGGATCGTGGCTTCTGAAAAGGACACGGGCGTATCGGTGCTCATCGATCGATCTCTCCGAAAACGATGTCCATGGTGCCGATGATGGCCACGGCGTCGGCCAGCATGTGGCCACGCGCCATCTCGTCCATGGTGGCCAGGTGCGCGAAACCAGGGGCGCGGATCTTCAGACGGTAGGGCTTGTTGGCGCCGTCGCTCACCAGGTAGATACCGAACTCGCCCTTGGGGTGTTCGACCGCCGCGTAGGCCTCGCCTTCGGGCACGTGGAAACCTTCGGTGAAGAGCTTGAAATGGTGGATCAGCTCTTCCATGTTGGCCTTCATGGCCTCGCGCGCCGGAGCCGCCACCTTGTGGTTGTCGGTGATCACGGGGCCCGGGTTGGCGCGCAGCCACTTCACGCACTGCTGGATGATGTCGTTGGACTGCTTCATCTCTTCCATGCGGACAAGGTAGCGGTCGTAGCAGTCACCGGTCTTGCCCACAGGAATGTCGAAAGCGACCTGGTCGTAGACGTCGTAAGGCTGCTTCTTGCGCAGATCCCAGGCGATGCCGGAGCCGCGCAGCATGGGACCGGTCATGCCCAGGTTGAGCGCACGCTCGGGCGTGACCACGCCGATTCCCACCGTGCGCTGCTTCCAGATGCGGTTGTCAGTCAACAGCGTATGGTATTCAGCGAGGTACGTCGGGAAGCGTTTCGTGAAGTCCTCGATGAAGTCGAGCAGGGAGCCCTGACGGTTCTCGTTGAGCTGTGCCACGCCACGCGCGTTGCGCACCTTGCTCGCGCGATACTGCGGCATGGTGTCGGGCAGATCGCGGTACACGCCGCCGGGGCGGAAGTAGGCCGCGTGCATGCGCGCGCCCGACACCGCCTCGTACATGTCGAACAGGTCCTCGCGTTCGCGGAACGCGTAGATGAGGATGGTGGAGCTGCCGCAATCGTTGCCATGCGAGCCCAGCCACAT
The DNA here is from genome assembly GCF_051860785.1 of Hydrogenophaga sp. Classification (GTDB taxonomy): domain Bacteria; phylum Pseudomonadota; class Gammaproteobacteria; order Burkholderiales; family Burkholderiaceae_C; genus Hydrogenophaga. The sequence continues at coordinate 186,826 of NZ_JBIMLB010000006.1, read as the reverse complement.
GAGGTGGTTGAGCATGCGCGTGATCTCGGAGAACATCACACGGATGTACTGCGCGCGCACCGGGACATCGATGCCGAGCAGCTTCTCGATGGCCAGGCAGTAGGCGTGCTCGTTGCACATCATGGACACGTAGTCCAGGCGGTCCATGTACGGCAGCGACTGGATGTAGGTCTTGTGCTCGGCCAGCTTCTCGGTGGCGCGGTGCAACAGACCGATGTGCGGGTCGGCGCGCTGCACGACCTCGCCGTCGAGCTCCAGCACGAGACGCAGCACGCCGTGCGCGGCCGGGTGCTGCGGACCGAAGTTCAGGGTGTAGTTCTTGATTTCTGCCATGGCTGTGTTCAGTGCAGACCGCCGTAGTTGTCTTCGCGAATGATGCGCGGCGTGATTTCGCGTGGCTCGATCGTCACCGGCTCGTAGATCACGCGCTGGCGCTCGGCGTCGTAGCGCATTTCGACGTGGCCCGACAGCGGGAAGTCCTTGCGGAAGGGATGACCGATGAAGCCGTAGTCGGTGAGGATGCGGCGCAGATCATCATGACCATCGAACACGATGCCGTAGAGATCGAATGCCTCGCGCTCGTACCAGTTGGCGGCTGCCCACAACGGCGTGACGGAATCGAGCACCGGAAAATCGTCTTCCGGGCAGAACACGCGCACGCGCACACGGTGGTTGTGCTCGACCGAAAGCAGGTGCACCACGGCCGCGAAGCGCTGGCCTTCCCAGCGACCATCGCCATAGGTCTGGTAGTCCATGCCGCAAAGGTCGATGAGCTGCTCGAAGCGCGCCTCAGGCGCATCGCGAAGCGTCTGCATCACCGCGAAGTAATCGGCGGCGCGCACGGTCAGCGTGAGCTCTCCCCGCACCACGGTCAGAGACTGGGCGCGATCGCCGAGCAGCTTGCCCAACGCGCCCTGCAGCGCTTCGGGTTCAACGGCGTGGGGAGTCATGGCGGTGTCGGTCATGAACGTTCTTTCAATGCCCTGGCGTACAGCGAATGCCGGCAACGCTCAGGCACGGGCGATGGTTTGGGTGCGGCGGATCTTCTGCTGCAACTGGATGATTCCGTACAGCAGCGCTTCGGCGGTCGGCGGGCAGCCGGGCACATACACATCCACCGGCACGATGCGGTCGCAACCGCGCACCACGGAATAGCTGTAGTGGTAATAGCCGCCACCGTTGGCGCAAGAACCCATGGAGAGCACCCAGCGCGGTTCGGCCATCTGGTCGTATACCTTGCGCAGGGCGGGCGCCATCTTGTTGCACAGCGTGCCGGCCACGATCATCAGATCGGACTGGCGCGGGCTGGCGCGAAACACCTCGGAGCCGAAGCGGCCGATGTCGTAGCGCGCCGCAGCCGCGTGCATCATCTCGACCGCGCAGCAGGCCAGACCGAAGGTCATGGGCCACAGCGAGCCGGTCTTGGCCCAGTTCACCACCGAGTCGTAGCTGGTGGTGACGAAACCTTCCTTGAATACGCCTTCAATCATGAAACGCTCCGGTGCATTCGCCTGTATGTATCGAGTTCATTCCCAATCCAGCGCACCCTTTTTCCACTCGTAGGCGAAACCCACGGTGAGGATGACGAGGAAGACCACGCCCGCGAGGAAACCGGTGGCACCGATGTCGGAAAACGCCACGGCCCAAGGGATGAGGAACGCGATTTCCAGGTCGAACAGGATGAAAAGGATGGCGACGAGGTAATAGCGCACGTCGAACTTCATGCGCGCGTCTTCAAAGGCCTCGAAGCCGCATTCGTAAGGGGAATTCTTCTCGGCGTCCGGCAGGTTGGGGCCCAGGATGTAGCCAAGCACCTGCGGGATGATCCCGACGGCAATACCCACCAAGATGAACAGAAGCACGGGAAGGTATTGTTCGAGACTCATCTTGGTCGATTCCGCTGACACGGCGTGGGACCGTGTTGCCAAAGATTGGTGCCGACGGCGAGACTCGAACTCGCACAGCTTTCGCCACTACCCCCTCAAGATAGCGTGTCTACCAATTTCACCACGTCGGCTGGGTCTGCATTGTCAGGCTCGCGAGGAACAGTGCGAGCCTTGCTGACAACCCATGGAGTTTACCCTGAAACGACTGCTCTTTTTGCAGCGCAGCAGGGGATTTTCGGTGGCGCGCGCCGCTCATCGCGCACGCGTCACCATCGGTTTCACTTGGCTGGAATCTGAGCCGCGCCTTCGGCGGCAGGCTGGGGTGCCGCACCGGATGCTGCAGGTGCAGGAACCGGCGCGAGACCGGGCGTGCTGCCCGGGATCTGCTGTGCAGCACCCGCAGGCTGCGCGGGAGCGACCACGCCTTCGAGCACACTGCCCGAACCGGTGGGAACTGTGCGCAGGTTGCCGAAGTACGCCAGGCCCAATGTGCAGCCCAGGAACACGGCGGCGAGCACGGCGGTGGAGCGCGAAAGGAAATTGGCACCACCCGATGCGCCGAACAGGCTGGCCGATCCTGCGCCGCCACCACCAAAGGCAGCCCCCGCATCGGCACCCTTGCCGTGCTGCATGAGGATGAGGCCGATCATGGCCAGGGCCGACAGGATCTGCACCGCCAGCAAGAGGGTCAACACGATGTTCATTTTTTACTCCGGGGAAACTGTGTGGGTCGTGTCCTCGAGACACGAAAAAGGTTAACGGGCTGCGCCCACGATCTGGAGGAAGTCGGCCGCTTTCAGCGAAGCGCCGCCAATCAGTCCACCGTCGATATCGGGTTGTGCCAGCAGGCTGGCGGCATTCGCCGCATTCATGCTGCCGCCATAGAGGATGTGCACGCGCTCGGGGTGCTGCGTGGCTGCCGCAATCTGCGCGCGCAGCACGGCGTGCACCTGCTGGGCCTGCTCAGGCGTGGCGGTCTTGCCGGTGCCGATGGCCCACACGGGTTCATAGGCCACCACAATCTCGCTGGTGCAATGTGCGACCACATGGATGACGGCGGCCAGCTGGCGCTTGACCACGAGGTCGGTCTGCCCCGCTTCGCGCTCGGCCAGGGTTTCACCCACGCAGACGATGGGCGTGATGCCCGCCGACAGGGCGCGCTGCGCCTTGTTGGCCACGGTCACGTCGCTCTCAGCGTGGTATTGCCGGCGTTCGGAGTGGCCCACAATCGCGTAGCGGCAACCGAAGTCGCGCAGCATGGCGGCCGAAACCTCGCCGGTGTAGGCGCCCTGTTCATGGGCAGACACATCCTGCGCGCCCCACGCGATCGGACTGCCCTGGAGCAACCCCTGCAACTGCACCAGGTAAGGCGAACTGGCGCACAAGGCCATGTCGGCTGCCGGCGCCACGGCACCGAGGCCATCGAGCATGGCCTTGACCAGCGCCTCGTTGGCAGCCAGCGAGCCGTTCATCTTCCAGTTGCCTGCAATCAGTTTTTTCATGCGCTTTTGTCTCTCTGCATCCAGGGTCAGGACCAGTTCAGCACCAGCTTGCCGACATGCTGGTTGGATTCCATCAATGTGTGCGCCGCAGCGGCGTCCCCAGCCTTGAACACCTGGTGGATCACCGGCCGGATACGACCGTCGGCCAGCAAAGGCCAGACGTTCTTGCGCAAGGACTGCGCAATCGCCGCCTTGAATGCCACCGGTCGCGGGCGCAGCGTCGAACCGGTGATGGTGAGGCGTCGGCGCAGCACCAGGCCGGCATGGATTTCAGATTTCACGCCACCTTGCACCGCAATGATCACCAGCCGGCCGTCCTCGGCCAGGCATTCGATCTCGCGGGCCACGTAAGCACCAGCCACCATGTCGAGAATGACGTCAACGCCCTTCCTGCTGGTCAGCCGTGCAACCTCTTCAACGAAGTCCTGCGTCCGGTAGTTGATCGCGTGATCCGCGCCGAGTTGCAGGCAGGCGGCGCATTTTTCGTCGCTGCCCGCCGTGGCAATCACGCGGGCGCCCAGGGCCTTGGCCATCTGGATCGCGGTCACACCGATGCCGCTGGTACCACCCTGGATCAACAGGGTCTCGCCAGCTTGCAGGCGCCCACGGTCGAACACATTGCTCCAGACGGTGAAGAACGTTTCGGGCAGCGAAGCGGCGGCGGCGTCGTCCAGCCCCGCCGGCACGGGCAGGCATTGACCCACGGGTGCGACGCACCACTGCGCATAGCCACCACCCGCGACCAGTGCACACACGCGGTCACCCACCTTCAACCCAGCCTCGACCATGGCAGCGAGGTCGCCCGATTCGATCACGCCCGCCACCTCGAGGCCGGGAATGTCGGAAGCGCCTGGCGGCACGGGATAGTTGCCGGTGCGTTGCAGCACGTCGGGCCGGTTCACGCCCGAGGCGCTCACGCGGATCAGCAGTTCGCCGACACCCGCCACCGGCACCGGCCGTTCGGCCAGGCGCAGGACTTCGGGTGCGCCGTAAGCGCTGATTTCAACGACTTGCATCACCGGCTCCACCCGCGACATCAGGACTGCGGTTGCGCTTGTTCGCCGGTGCTGCGTTCGGCCAGGGCCTTCATGGACAGCTTGACGCGGCCCTTCTCGTCCGTTTCGAGCACCTTCACGCGAACCACCTGGCCTTCGCTCAGGTAGTCGGTGACCTTCTCGACGCGCTCGTGGGCGATCTGGCTGATGTGCAGCAGGCCGTCCTTGCCGGGCAGCAGGTTGATCAGGGCACCGAAGTCCAGGATCTTGGTGACCGGGCCTTCGTAGACCTTGCCCACTTCCACTTCGGCCGTGATCTGCTCGATGCGGCGCTTGGCTTCGTCGGCCTTGGCCGAGTCGGTCGAGGCGATGGTGATGGTGCCGTCTTCGTCGATGTTGATCTGCGTGCCGGTTTCTTCGGTCAGCGCACGGATGACGGAGCCGCCCTTGCCGATCACGTCACGGATCTTCTCGGGGTTGATCTTCATGGTGAAGAGCTTGGGCGCGAAGTTGGACACTTCGGTCTTGGCTTCGCCCATGGCTTCCTGCATCTTGCCCAGGATGTGCATGCGGGCTTCCTTGGCCTGGGCCAGCGCGACCTGCATGATTTCCTTGGTGATGCCCTGGATCTTGATGTCCATCTGCAGCGCCGAGATGCCGTTGGTGGTGCCGGCCACCTTGAAGTCCATGTCGCCCAGATGATCTTCATCACCCAGGATGTCGGTCAGCACGGCGAAACGGTTGCCGTCCTTGATCAGGCCCATGGCGATGCCCGCCACGTGCGCCTTCATGGGCACGCCAGCGTCCATCAGTGCCAGGCAGCCGCCACAAACGGAAGCCATCGACGAGGAGCCGTTGGACTCGGTGATTTCCGAGACCACACGCATCGTGTAGGGGAAGTCTTCCTTGCTGGGCAAGGCGGCGATCAGCGCGCGCTTGGCCAGACGGCCGTGGCCGATCTCGCGGCGCTTGGGGGTACCGAAGCGGCCGGCTTCGCCGGTGGCGAAGGGAGGCATGTTGTAGTGGAGCATGAAGCGGTCTTCGAACTCGCCCGCCAGCGCGTCGATGCGCTGCGCGTCGCGGTCGGTGCCGAGCGTGGCCACCACCAGCGCCTGGGTTTCACCACGGGTGAACAGGGCCGAACCGTGGGTGCGCGGCAGCAGGCCGTTGCGGATCTCGATGGCGCGCACGGTGCGCGTGTCGCGGCCGTCGATGCGGGGCTCGCCGGCCAGGATCTGGCCACGCACGATCTTCGCTTCGATCTCGAACAGCAGGGCTTCGACGGCCACGCTGTCGAACTCCACGCCTTCGGCCTTCAAGGCGGCCATCACATCGGCGTAGGCGGTGCGGCAAGCCTGGGTGCGGGCCTGCTTGTTGCGGATCTGGTAGGCGGCTTCGAGCTTGGCCTTGGCCAGGCCGTCGATCTTGGCGATCAGCGGCTCGTCCTTGGCGGGCGGCTGCCAGTCCCAGGCCGGCTTGCCGGCGTCGCGCACCAGGTCGTTGATGGCGGCGATGGCGATGTTGCCTTGCTCGTGACCGAACACCACGGCGCCCAGCATGATTTCTTCGGAGAGCTGGTCGGCTTCGGATTCCACCATCAGCACGGCGGCTTCGGTGCCGGCGACCACCAGATCGAGCTGGCTGTCCTTCAATTGCGTCTGGCCCGGGTTGAGCACGTACTGGCCGTTGATGTAGCCCACGCGGGCCGCACCGATGGGGCCGTTGAACGGGATGCCGCTCACGGACAGAGCGGCAGAGGTCGCGATCATGGCAGCGATGTCGGCCTGCACTTCGGGGTTCAGGCTGACGACGTGCACGATCACCTGCACTTCGTTGTAGAAGCCTTCCGGGAACAGCGGGCGGATCGGGCGGTCGATCAGGCGGCAGGTCAGCGTTTCGAGTTCGCTGGGGCGGCCTTCGCGCTTGAAGAAGCTGCCCGGAATCTTGCCAGCTGCGTACGATTTCTCGGTGTAGTCGACCGTCAGGGGGAAGAAGTCCTGGCCTGCCTTGGCTTCGGTCTTGGCCACCACGGTGGCGAGCACCACGGTGTCGTCGATGTTGACCAGCACGGCGCCGGTGGACTGGCGGGCGATTTCGCCGGTTTCCATGGTGACGGTGTGGGGGCCCCACTGGAAGGTCTTGGTGACTTTGTTGAACATGCTCATGTTGTCTCTCCGTTAAATGCCACCGCCAGCGGCGGAAGGCTCAACGTGCAGCGTGTGGCTGCACAAAAACCCGGAAACACAACCCAGAACACGATGCCATTCCAGATGGGCTGTGGGCGCTGCATGCGCTCACAAACCGCCTGGAATGACACAGCTTCGCTCTGTTGTCGATGCTCCGGAATCAAAAATGGCGGGCGACAAGCAAAAAACGCCCAAGCCGGCGAACCAACTCAGGCGTTTTGCGTGTCACAGCCGGCCCAATTACTTGCGCAGGCCCAGTTTCTGGATCAGGGCCAGGTAGCGATCAGCGTCCTTGGACTTGAGGTAATCGAGCAGCTTGCGGCGGCGGCTCACCATGCGCAGCAGGCCACGGCGACCGTGGTGATCCTTGGCATGGGTCTTGAAATGGGGGGTCAGCTCGTTGATGCGAGCGGTCAGCAGGGCAACCTGCACTTCGGGGCTGCCGGTGTCGTTGGCAGCGCGTGCGTTGGCCGAAACGACCTCGGCCTTGATGGATTGGGCAATCATGAAATTCCTTGGTTTTGACTTGCGTCCCGTCGCAGCTGGCAGGCTTTCCGGCACCTTTCAGTGCTTTCCCGGAACCATGGGCCGCAGCGGGCGTGAATGCCGTCCGTGAAGACAGCAACCGGCGATTATAGACCAGAAGGCGTCAGCGGGGCTGTGCCAGGAGCCACTGGCTCAGCCGGTCGACGCCCTGCGTCAGGCGCTCCCGGTCGCGGCTGGCGAAGCACCAGCGCAACCAGCCCGCCGCCTCGGGGCTGAAGGCGCTGCCCGGGGCCAGGCCCAGGCCGGCCTCGCGGACCAGGCGTTTGGCGGTGTCCAGGCAATCGGCCTGCCCTTCCAGCCGGAAAAACGCGTACATGCCGCCCAGCGGCTCCGCCAGGGTCACGCCCGGCAATCCGCGCAGCAAGGGCACCAGCGTGTCGCGACAGGCCTTGAGGTGGTTCACCAGGGCCGGCGTGACCTCGGCACCGCGCAGCAGTGCCTGCGTGGCGGCGCGCTGCACGAAGACCGGCGCGCACGAGGTGTTGTATTCGATGAGCTTGCCCACGGCAGCGGTGAGCGCGGCAGGCAGCACCAGCCAGCCCAGGCGCCAGCCGGTCATGAGGAAGCTCTTGGAGAAGCTGTGGGCGACGATCACCCGGTCTTCAGGTTCGGCGACATCGAGGAAGCTGCTGGCCGCGCCGTTGGGCGTGTCGCCCGCGAAATACAGGCGCTCGTACACCTCGTCGGCCAGGATCCAGGTGCCGGTGCGCCGGCAATGCGCGAGGATGCTGCGCTGCTCGGCCGCCGTGAGTGTCCAGCCCGTGGGGTTGTTGGGCGCATTGACGATCAGCATGCGCGTGGCCGGGGTGATGGCGGCCAGCAGCGCGTCCATGTCGAGCGCCCAGGCGCCGGCTCGCGGGCCGCTGGCGAGCACTTTCAGGGGCACCGACTTCACGCGCGCACCCATGATGAGCGGCTGCGCCACCAGATTGGGCCAGGCCGGCGTGACCACCACCACTTCATCGCCCGCTTCCACGATCGCCTGCGAGGCCAGCATGAGCCCGTTGACACCGCCGGAAGTGACCGCGAGGCGTTCCTGCCAGTGCGCCACGCCACGCCCCGGATGCAGACCATCGGTGTACGCCGCCAGCGCGTCGCGCAATTCGGGCAGGCCCAGGTTGTGCGCGTAAAAGGTCTCGCCGGCCTGCAACGAAGCGATGGCGGCTTCGCGGATGAAGGCGGGCGTGACTTCGTCACTTTCCCCAAACCAGAACTTCAGCACGCCTTCGCGGCCAAGGCCTTCGTTGGCCACTTCACGGATGCGTGAGGCCTCCAGATCGGCGACGACCTGGCGTGGATGCGGAAGATGTGAGGGTGGTTTCACCCGGGTCGGATCATGTTGCATCGGTGCGGTTGTTCTGCCTGTTGCGGAGTGAGATTGCGGATGACGCGAAAACCATAACCCGAACCTTCGACGTCGAACTTCACGCCGGGCGCGCCCTGGCGGTCCATCACCGCCACGGCCAGGCGCTGCTGGAACTGATGATCGCTCGCGCGCATGCGTGCCGTCTGGCCAGCCAGCGTCACTTCCGCCTTTTCCAGCTGGGCGGCGATGTTCGCGGCGTTGATCTCCGCACCGGCGGCACCGGCACGCTCGATGGCCTGGGCCAGCGATTCGATCATGAGTTGCATGCGCATGTGCACGTAGTCGTCGGCCGGATTGGGGAAGCGTTGGCGGAACGACTGGTAGAAGGCTTCGGACTCGGGCGTGGGCACGTTGGGAAACCAGTCGGCCACGGCGATCACCTTGCCGATGCCGGCTTCGCCCATGGCCGCCGGCGCGCCCAGCGCGTTGCCATAGAACGTGTAGAAGCTGCCTTCAAAGCCCACTTCGCGTGCGGCCTTCACCAGCAGGGTGAGGTCGTTGCCCCAGTTGCCAGTGAGCACCGCCTGCGCTCCGCTGGCCTTGATCTTGGAAGCGTAGGGCAGGAAGTCCTTCACGCGCGCCATGGGATGGAGTTCGTCGCCGACGATAGTCACGTCGGGCCGCTGCGTGGCGAGCTGGGTGCGCGCTTCGCGCAGCACCGCCTGGCCGAAGCTGTAGTCCTGCCCTATCAGGTAGATGCTCTTGAGCGCCTTGTCTTCGCGCAACACGCTCATGAGCGCGCTCACGCGCATGTCGGCGTGGGCATCGAAGCGGAAGTGCCAGTAGTTGCACTTCTCGTTGGTGAGCACCGGGTCCACCGCCGAGTAGTTCAGGAACAGCATCTGGCGCGCGGGTTCGCGCTCGTTGTGCTTGGCGATGGCCTCGATCAGGGCGCTGGCCGCCGCCGAGGAATTGCCCTGCGTGATGAGGGTGATGCCGCGGTCGGTGGCGGCGCGCAAGGACGAGAGGGCTTCCTCGGCCTGGCCCTTGCTGTCGAAACGTTCGATGACCAGAGGCCGATGGCCGCCGGGCAACTTCACGCCGCCGCGGGCGTTGACCCGTTCGGTGGCCCAGACGAGGTTGCGGAACACGGCCTCGCCGGTGTTGGCGATGGGCCCCGACAGGCCCTCGATCATGGCGATGCGGATCGGTGCGCCCATGGCAGGCGCGGGAGCTTGAGCAGTGGCGAGCGTGGTGACCAGGCCGCCCAGCAACAAGGCGGCAAGGGAACGGCGGCGAAGGGATGACATGGATTTCATTCGGAAAACTGCTCCAGTTGGTGCCTGGGCCGGACGGCCGCAACCCATCAGATGAGTCACATAGGCGACAGAATCAGGAGTCTAATTCATAATTATGACGCTCTGTCCAACCGGAGATCGGCCAGGGGCCAGCGTGGCTTCACGTCGAACTGGTAGCCCGTCGACGCGGCGCCCTCTTCCCACGCCAGCCCCGCCTGCACCCGCATGCCGGCGGCCAGCGCAATCATGGCGCCGTTGTCGGTGCACAGGTGCAGTTCAGGGTAGTGCACGCGCACGCCGGCCTTCTGGCAGGCGGCGTTCAACTGCTCGCGCAGAAGCGCATTGGCGCCCACGCCACCGGCCACCACCAGGCGGCGCAGGCCACTGTGGCGCACCGCGGCCATGGACTTTTTCACCAGCACCTCGACGATGGCCGCCTGCACACTGGCGGCCACGTCGGCCTTCTGCTGCAGGGTCAGCGGATCGGCCAGGTGGGTGGTGGCGGGGCCTTCGGGCCGCGCGTGCGCCAGCTTTTTCACCTGGGTGAGCACCGCGGTCTTGAGGCCGGCGAACGAGAAGTCCAGGTCGCCACTGTGCAGCAGCGGTCTGGGGAGTTTGTAGGCCTGCGGGTCACCCTGCAAGGCGAGCCGGGCCAGGGCCGGCCCGCCGGGGTAGCCCAGGCCGAGCAGCTTGGCCGATTTGTCGAAAGCCTCACCGGCCGCGTCGTCGATGGTTTCGCCCAGCAGTTCGTAGCGCCCCACACCGTCCACGCGCATGAGCTGGCTGTGGCCACCGGAGACCAGCAGCGCCACGAACGGGAATTCGGGTGGGTCGGTGCTCAGGAACGGCGAGAGCAGATGGCCTTCGAGGTGGTGGACGCCAAGCACCGGTCTGTCCAGCGCGAAGCCCAGTGCGCACGCCACGCCCGAGCCCACCAGCAGCGCGCCGGCCAGTCCCGGACCCCGGGTGTAGGCCACGGCGTCGATCGAAGCGAGCGGCAGCCCGGCCTGTGCCAGCACGGCGTCGGTCAGTGGCAGCACGCGGCGGATGTGGTCGCGGCTGGCCAGTTCGGGCACCACGCCGCCATAGGCCTGGTGCATGTCGATCTGGCTGTGCAGGGCGTGGCCCAGCAGGCGCGGTGTGGCGCTGCCGCTGGCATCGACCAGCGCCACGCCGGTTTCGTCACAAGACGATTCGATTCCCAGGACAAGCATGGCGCCAAGTGTACGGGCGGCATGGTTGTTGCTCAGTAGTGCTTCGGTACTCGGAATCCCCCACGAAAGAATGAAAACGGGCCTGAACTTCCTCGTCGCCGCCAAGCGCTGCGAAATCGCCGAGCTGCGGCAGCTCGCGCTCACCAGCGCGCTGGTGAATGTGACCGGGCGCCTGGTGCATGGGCTGCAGCGCGAACGGGGGCTGTCCAACCTCTACCTCGGCTCGCAGGGCACGATGTTCGCCAGCATGCGCGCGCAGCAGATTCAGGAGTGCCGCCAGATCGAGGCCGAACTGCGCGCCTGCTTTGACAGCCTGGACACCGAAACCGCGCGGCTGGGGCACGGTGCGCGGCTCTTCAGCCGCATCGCCTATGTGCTTCATGGTCTGGACGCCCTGACGGGACTGCGTGAACGGGTCGATACCCTGGCATGGACCATGCGCCAGTCCACCGACGCCTACGTGCGGCTCATTTCGGGCTTGCTGGCGGTGGTGTTCGAAGCCGCCGACAGCGCCAGCGACCCGGAGATATCGCGCCTGCTGGTGGCCCTGTTCAATTTCATGCAGGGCAAGGAGTTCGCGGGCCAGGAGCGGGCGGCGGGTTCGGCGCTTTTTGCCTCGGGCCGTGCCGAGATGATCGAGCAGCAGCGCCTGTTGCACTTCATCGAGTCGCAAGAACGCTGTTTGCAGGTGTTCAGCGAATTTGCCACGCCACAGGTGGCCGACCTCTGGGTCAACAGCCAGGCCAGCGCGATGCTGGCCGAGCTCGAGCGCCTGCGCCGGGTGCTGTGCACCGCCGCCAACGGATCGCCACTCAACGCCCAGCTCAGCCAGGCGTGGTTCGACTGCTGCACGCGCCGCATCGACCGAATGAAATCGGTGGAAGACCGCCTGGCGCTCGATCTCCTGCGCGCGTGCGAAGACAAGACGGCCGCCGCCACGCGAGAACTCGAGTCATTTCACGCGTTGAATCCTCAGCCCCCGCACGAGGTGGACACCCTCTCCTTCTTCCGCGACGCGAGCATCGAAATACCACCCGCGCCGGCGGCCTCGGGCTACGGCCTCCAGCTGGAGCGTTCGATCCTGGATCTGGTGCAGGAACAGGCCCGCCGACTGCAGACCATGGGCGAAGAACTCGACACCGTGCGCGCCAGCCTCAACGAGCGCAAGCTGATCGAGCGCGCCAAGGGTCTGCTGATGGCCCACCGCCAGCTCACGGAAGAAGAAGCGCACAAGACCATGCGCCAGATGGCCATGAACCAGAACCGCCGGTTGATCGAGGTGGCCGAGGCGGTGCTGGCCATGGCCGACGTGCTGCCGCAGCGCCAGACATGACCACCGCGCGGTGCTGCGGCGCACAAAATGTGTGCCTGCACGCTCCTGCGCACCAGATTGAAGCCCGCAAAATTCCGGCCTGCGTCTTCGCGCGTCGGCCTTCTCCGCACGATCGCGCTGATTTTTCCAATGAAATCAATCAGAAGCGTGCCTGGGCGCACCCCATGCGGCGCGGCAAAGGCCCAACTGGCACGGGACCTGCTTTATTGAGTTGAAAGAGAAAGCCGACCAATGGCGGTGGGTTTTCTCAACGTCTTCCCAGACACGGACAACGGCGTCCATTGCATTTCCGGCTTCGGCTGGTTCTGCAATGGGCGCCGTTTTGCTTTGTGTCTCGCTTTTTCTTTGCCTTTCCCGTTCTTTCAAGGAGTTGCTCATGAAGACATCGTCGAACACCCTGTCCCCCTCGCGCCGTGCCGTGCTGCAGAAGGCGTCGGCGCTGGGGGTCGCCGCCGTGGCCGGCGGCCTGTGGGCCAGCCGAGCCCAGGCGCAAGCTGCAGGCGCACCCGAAACGCGAGCGGCCAAACTGGGCTTCATCGCCCTCACCGATGCGGCCCCTCTGTTCGTGGCCGACGAGAAGGGCTTCTTCAAGAAGCACGGCATGACCGAGGTCGAAGTGCTCAAGCAATCGTCCTGGGGCACGACGCGCGACAACCTGGTGCTGGGTTCGGGCAAGGGCGGCATCGACGGTGCGCACATCCTCACGCCCATGCCTTACCTCATCAGCACCGGCGCGGTCACGGCCAACAACGTGCCGGTGCCCATGAACATCCTTGCGCGCCTGAACCTGGGCGGGCAGTGCATCTCGGTGGGTGACGAATACAAGGACATGAAGGTGGGGCTGGACACCCGGGAATTCGGCAAGGCCCTGCTGGCCAAGCGCCTGAAGACGGGCAAACCGGTGAATGCCGCCATGACGTTTCCTGGTGGCACGCACGACATGTGGATCCGCTACTGGATGGCCGCTGGCGGCGTGGATCCCAACAAGGACATCACCACCATCGTGGTCCCACCCGCGCAGATGGTGGCCAACATGAAGGTGGGCAGCATGGACACGTTCTGCGTGTGCGAGCCCTGGAATCGCCAGCTCATCAACCAGAAGATCGGCTACACCGCGCTCACCACCAGTGAGCTCTGGATGAACCATCCCGAGAAGGCGTTTGCCATGCGTGCCGACTACGTGCAGGCCAATCCCGTTGCCACGAAAGCACTGCTCAAGGCCGTGATGGAGGCGCAGATGTGGTGCGAGGATCCAGCGAACCGCGCCGAGGTGGCCGAGATCTGCTCGCGTCGACGCTGGATCAACGCGCCGGTGGCCGATGTGATCGACCGCGTGAAAGGCGACTTCGACTACGGCACGGGCCGCGTGGAAGCCAACAGCAAGTTCCAGATGCGCTTCTGGAAAGACCACGCGAGCTATCCGTTCCAGAGCCACGACATGTGGTTCCTGACCGAGAACATCCGCTGGGGCTATCTGCCCGCGAACACGGACATGAAGGCCCTGGTGGCGAAGGTGAACCGTGAGGACCTCTGGCGCGCCGCTGCCAGGGAACTCGGCGTGGCCGCCAAGGACATCCCCACCTCCACCTCGCGTGGTGTGGAGAAGTTCTTCGACGGCAAGGTGTTCGACCCCGCCAACCCGCAGAAGTACCTCGACAGCCTGAGCATCAAGTACATCAAGAGCGCCTGACGCGCGACCCTGACTGCCACCGACCACCGGAGCCGCCGCCATGAATTCCACCGACACCATCGAGCCGATCCGCCTGGCAACGCCTGCGGCACCCACGCTCATGCCCACCTGGCTGAAGTCTGCCTCGAGCAGCTTCATGACCCATGTGCTGCCACCGCTGCTGGTCATCGGCATGCTGCTGATCATCTGGGAATTGCTCGGGTCTCGGTCGGGAGCGGCGCTGCCCCCCCCGAGCAAGGTGGTGGAAGACACCTGGGAACTCATCATCCACCCGTTCTACGACAACGGGGGCAACGATGTGGGCGTGGCCTGGCAGTTGCTGGCCAGCCTGCAGCGCGTGGCCTACGGCTATTCGCTGGCGGTGGTGGCTGGTGTGAGCCTGGGTGTGCTGGTGGGCCAGTCCACCTGGGCGCTGCGCGGTCTCGATCCCCTGTTCCAGGTGTTGCGCACCGTGCCGCCTCTGGCGTGGCTTCCGATCTCGCTGGCGGGCTTCCAGGACGGCAACCCCTCGGCCATCTTCGTGATCTTCATCACCTCGATCTGGCCGATCATCATCAACACCTCCATCGGCATCCGCAACATCCCGGAGGACTACCGCAACGTCGCCCGCGTGATCCGCCTCAACGGCATCGAGTACTTCATCAAGATCATGCTCCCAGCGGCAGCTCCGTTCATCTTCTCCGGACTGCGCATCGGTGTGGGCCTGTCGTGGCTGGCCATCATCGCGGCCGAGATGCTGATCGGCGGCGTGGGCATCGGTTTCTTCATCTGGGACGCCTGGAACTCCTCGCGCATCAGCGACATCATCCTGGCGCTCATCTACGTCGGTGTCATCGGGTTCATGCTCGATCGCATCGTCGCCTGGATCGGCCGCGCCGTCACCCGCGGCACATCGGCCAGCTGAACCATCCCCAAGGGAATACACCATGAGCAACGCCTACCTCACGCTCTCGCGCGTCGACATGACCTTCACCGGCAACAACGGCGTGGTCAATCCGGTGCTTCGCGGCATCGACCTCGACGTCCAGCGCGGCGAATTCATCTCGCTGATCGGTCACTCGGGCTGCGGCAAATCCACCGTGCTGAACATCGTTGCGGGCCTGCTTCGGGCCACCACGGGCGGTGTCATCGTCGACGGACGCGAAGTCAATGCACCAGGCCCGGATCGCGCCGTGGTGTTCCAGAACCATTCGCTGCTGCCCTGGCTCACGGTCTACCAGAACGTGGAGATCGCCGTGGTCAAGATCTTCGGCGGCAGCAAGACAGCGGCCGAACGCAAGGACTGGATCCTGCACAACCTGAACATGGTGAACATGTCACACGCGCTGCACCACCTGCCCTCGGAAATCTCAGGCGGCATGAAGCAACGGGTGGGCATTGCCCGGGCGCTGGCCATGGAGCCCAAGGTGCTGCTGCTCGACGAACCCTTCGGTGCACTGGACGCCCTGACGCGGGCGCACCTGCAGGACGAAGTGATCCGCATCCAGGGTGAACTGGGCAACACGGTGATGATGATCACGCACGATGTGGACGAAGCGGTGTTGCTGTCGGACCGCGTGGTGATGATGACCAACGGGCCTTCGGCCACGATTGGCCAGATCCTCGACGTGCCGCTGGAACGCCCGCGCAATCGCATCGCCCTGGCCGAGAACCCAGCCTACAACCACTGCCGCCAGGAAATCCTGACCTTCCTCTACGAAAAGCAGCGCAAGGTAGAGCCGATCGCCAGCGCGCGCCTGGCACCGGTTGCCTTGGCACTGAAAGCCTGAGGTCCCCTTGGCCCCCCACGCTTCCATGCTTCCACAGCCCCGCAGCGAGCGAGACTCACGCTCTCCGCGCTTCGGGCTCGTAGCCCTCTTCGTTGAGCGCCGTGCCTGTCGGGGAGATGGCGGCATCGCGCGGTTTGCGCGGCATCACCCGTGCCGGCACGCCGACAGCGATCGAGTTGGAGGGGACATCGGTGGTCACCACCGAATTGGCACCGATGTTCACGTTGTCTCCGATGACGATGCGGCCGAGCACCTTGGCGCCCGCGCCGATGTCCACGTTGTTGCCGAACACCGGCGCGCAGGGATCTTCCACACGGGCCAGGCCCACCACCACCCCGGTCCGGATGCGGCAGTTGTCACCGAACTGGGTGTACCCGCTCACCACGATGCCGCCGAAATGGTCGATCACGAAGTTGCGTCCGATCTTCACTTCGCACGGCAACTCGATGCCCGTGACCATCTGCACGATCTTGTAGAGCACCCGGTAGACCAGGGAAAAGAACTTGCGCAACAACACGTGCCGCAAGGTGTAACGCCATCGTCCGAGCCGGTAGATGGTCATCACCCAGAAGCCTTGAGCGCCCAGTTTGCTTCCATGGGCGCGGTAGTCCGCGCGAATGTTGTCGAACATGAAGAGTGTGCAAATCAGAAAAAAGATAGGGGTGAAGTGCTTGCGCGTGTGCGGGACCATACCAAACACGCGGCGAAATATCGAAAGCCTGCTCTCTTTTTTGTTGTAACAAACGCCGCGTACCCGACCTTTTTCACTCTGGTGACACGGACATTGCGCTTTGCCGCTGCTTGCATCTGTGCGCTGGAGCACGCAGCGCCGACGCATCCCCACCCTGAATTTCCTGTCCTGGAGTCGCCGCGATGAAAAAAAATCAACTCGTGATGATCGGCAACGGCATGGCCGGCGTTCGCACACTCGAAGAGCTGCTGAAGATCGCACCCGACCTGTACGACATCACCGTCTTCGGTGCTGAGCCGCACCCGAACTACAACCGCATCCTGCTCTCGCCCGTGCTCGCCGGTGAGCAGACGCTGGACGAGATCGTGCTCAACGACTGGGCCTGGTACACGGAGCACGGCATCACCCTGCACGCAGGCAAGACCGTGACCGAAGTGGACAGGGTGAAACGCATCGTGCGTGCCAGCGATGGCCACGGTGGCGTGATCGAGGCATCCTACGACCGCCTCATCATGGCCACCGGCTCCAACCCCTTCATGCTGCCCATCCCGGGCAAGGATCTCCAAGGTGTGCTGGCCTACCGCGACATTGCCGACACCCAGGCCATGATCGACGCCGCCACGCAATACCGGCACGCCATCGTGATCGGCGGCGGTCTGCTGGGGCTGGAAGCGGCCAACGGCCTGATGAAGCGTGGCATGACGGTCAGCGTGGTGCACGTAGCACCCTGGCTCATGGAGCGGCAGCTCGACGACGTGGCGGGCAAGCTGCTGCAGCAGTCGCTGGAGCAGCGTGGCATGAGATTTCTCATCGGCGCACAGACGCAGGAACTGGTGGGCAATGACGAAGGGCGCGTGAAGGCCATCCGCTTCAAGGACGGCACCGAACTGCCGGCCGATCTGGTGGTGATGGCCGTGGGCATCCGACCCAACACCGCGCTGGCCGAGTCCATGCACCTGCACGTGAACAAGGGCATCGTGGTCAGCGACACGCTGCAGACCGTGACCGACCCGCGCATCTACGCAGTCGGCGAGTGCGCAGCACACCGTGGCATTGCCTATGGTCTGGTGGCGCCTATCTTCGAACAGGGCAAGGTGCTGGCCACGCACCTGGCCGAGTTCGGCATCGGCCGCTACAGCGGCTCACTCACCTCGACCAAACTCAAGGTCACCGGCATCGACCTGTTCTCCGCTGGCAACTTCATGGGCGGCACCGATACCGAAGAGATCGTGATGAGCGACCCCTCCGGCGGTGTCTACAAGAAGCTGGTGATCCAGGGTGACAAGCTGGTGGGTGCCTGCCTTTACGGCGACACCGTGGACGGCAGCTGGTACTTCAAGCTGCTGCGCGATGGCCGCAGCGTGGCCGACATCCGCGACCGCCTGATGTTCGGCGAATCGAACATCGGCGACGTCGGGCACCAGGGCCACAGCAAGGCCGCCGCCATGGCCGACAGCGACGAGGTCTGCGGCTGCAACGGCGTCACCAAGGGCAGCATCTGCAAGACCATCAAGGACAAAGGCCTGTTCACCCTGGAAGAGGTGCGCAAGCACACCAAGGCCAGCGCTTCCTGCGGTTCTTGCACTGGTCTGGTCGAACAGATCCTGATGTTCACCGCGGGCGGCGACTACTCCGCCACGCCGAAACTGAAGGCCATGTGCGGCTGCACCGACCACGGCCACCAGGCCGTGCGCGACGCGATCCGTGACAGCAAGCTGCTGAGCATCGGCGCGGTATTCGAGGGCCTGGGCTGGCGCACGCCCAACGGCTGCGCCACCTGCCGCCCGGCCGTCAACTACTACCTCATCAGCACCTGGACGAAAGAGGCGAAGGACGACCCGCAAAGCCGCTACATCAACGAGCGCGCGCACGCCAACATCCAGAAGGACGGCACCTACAGCGTGATTCCGCGCATGTGGGGCGGCGAGACCACGGCCGACGAACTGCGCCGCATTGCCGACGCGGTGGACAAATACAAGATCCCCACCGTGAAGGTCACCGGCGGCCAGCGCATCGACCTGCTGGGCGTGAAGAAGGAAGACCTGCAGGCGGTGTGGAAGGACATCGGCATGCCCAGCGGCCACGCGTACGCCAAGGCCCTGCGCACCGTGAAGACCTGCGTGGGCAGCGAGTGGTGTCGCATGGGCACGCAGGACAGCACGCAGATGGGCAAGGACCTGGAGCGCGCCATGTGGCGCATGTACGCACCGCACAAGGTGAAGTTCGCGGTGAGCGGCTGCCCACGCAATTGCGCCGAGGCCGGCATCAAGGACGTGGGCATCATCGGCGTGGATTCGGGCTGGGAGATGTACATCGCGGGCAACGGCGGCATCAAGACCGAAGTAGCCGAGTTCTTCACCAAGCTCAAGACCGCCGAAGAGGTGCTGGAGTACACCGGCGCCTTCATGCAGCTCTACCGCCTGGAAGGCTGGTACCTGGAACGCACGGTGCACTACGTCAACCGTGTCGGACTGGACTACGTGAAGAAGAAGATCCTGGATGACCACGAAGGTCGCAAGGCGCTGTGGGATCAGTTGCAATTCGCGCTCGACGGAGAACCCGACCCCTGGTTCGAGCACCAGAAGGCGTCGGTAGACACGCGCCAGTTCATTCCGATCCAGGCCGTGGCGCTGGAAGGGGGCCTGGCATGAGCGAATGGATCCCCATCGCACGGGTGGACGACATACCGGTGCTCGGCTCCCGCTGCGTGAAACGGGAGTTCGGACTGGACGTGGCCGTGTTCCGCAACGACCGCAACGAAGTGTTTGCCCTGCTCGACCGCTGCCCGCACAAGGGCGGCCCGCTGAGCCAGGGCATTGTTTTCGGCACGCACGTGGCCTGCCCGCTGCACAACTGGACGATCGGTCTGGACAGTGGATGTGCGAAGGAACCCGATGAGGGCTGTGCACCAAGGTTCGCGGTGATGGTGGAAGAAGGCGTGGTGCACCTCGATGCCGAAGAACTGGAACATCTCGCGACCGACCTCACCCGCCCTGTCGCAGGTCCTGCAAGACGCACCGAGCCCGCATGAACCCGATCACCACCCGTTCCACCTGCCCCTACTGTGGCGTGGGTTGCGGGGTGCTGATCGAAAGCCAGGGCAGCCAGATCACCGGCGTGCGAGGCGACCCGCAGCATCCGGCGAATTTCGGCCGGCTGTGCACCAAAGGCCAGACGCTGCACCTCACCGCCTCGCCAGCGATCTCGCAACAGACGCGCCTGCTGCAACCCATGCAGCGCCAGCAGCGCGGTACGCCAACGCAGGCTGTGTCCTGGGACGCCGCACTCGACCTCGCCACCGACCGTTTCGCCTCGGTCATCGAGCAGCACGGCCCGGACGCGGTGGGCTTCTACATCAGCGGCCAGTTGCTCACCGAGGACTACTACGCCTTCAACAAGCTGGCCAAGGGCCTGATCGGCACCAACAACGTCGACACCAACTCGCGCCTGTGCATGAGCAGCGCGGTGGCCGGCTACAAGCTCACGCTGGGCGCCGACGCGCCACCCACCTGCTACGACGACGTGAACCACGCCCAGTGCCTGTTCATCGTCGGCAGCAACGCCGCCTTCGCCCACCCCGTGCTGTTCCGTCGCATCGAGGAAGCGAAGGAAAGGAACCCGGCGATGAAGGTGATCGTGGCCGACCCGCGCCGCACCGACACCGCCGGTTTCGCCGACCTGTACCTGCCGCTGCAGCCAGGCAGCGACGTGATGCTCTTCCACGGTCTGTTGCACATCATGCTGTGGGAAGGCTGGCTGGATGCCGACTACATCGCCGCACACACCACCGGCTTCGACGCGCTCAAATCACTGGTTCGCGAATGCACGCCCGAGCGTGTGGCGCAGGTCTGCGGTCTCAGGAAAGAAGACCTCTTCACCGCCGCACGGTGGTTCGCCACATCACCGGCCACGCTCAGCCTGTACTGCCAGGGCCTGAACCAGAGCAGCAGCGGCACGGCGAAGAACGCCACGCTGATCAACCTGCACCTCGCCACCGGCCAGATCGGCAAGCCCGGCGCCGGCCCGTTCAGCCTGACCGGCCAGCCCAACGCGATGGGCGGGCGCGAGGTCGGTGGCCTGGCCAATCTGCTGTCGGCCCACCGCGACCTGGCCAACCCGCAGCACCGCGCCGAGGTGGCCGCGCTCTGGGGTGTGCCCTCGGTGCCTTCAACCCCGGGCCTCACCGCCGTGGAGATGTTCCAGGCGGCCGCCGATGGTCAGGTGAAGGCGCTGTGGATCGCCTGCACCAACCCGGCCCAGTCCATGCCCGACCAGGCCACCGTACGCCGCGCGCTGCAACGCGCCGAGTTCGTGGTGGTGCAGGAGGCTTATGCCACCGCCGCCACCTGCGACTACGCCGACCTGCTGCTGCCCGCCACCACCTGGGGCGAGAAAGACGGCACCGTGACCAACAGCGAGCGCCGCATCAGCCGCGTGCGCCCGGCCGTGCCGGCGCCCGGGCAGGCGCGTCACGACTGGCGGATCGTGGTCGATTTCGCGCAGCGCCTGGAAACCCGCCTGCGCCCTGGCGAGGCCACGTTGTTTCCGTATCCGGACGCGGAGAGTCTCTGGCTCGAACACCGCGAATGCACCAGGGGTCGCGACCTCGACATCACCGGCCTCTCCTACGCCATGCTGCAACAGCAAGGCCCGCAGCAATGGCCCATCAGGCCAGGCGATGTCCAGGGCAAGGAACGCCTGTACGAAGACAGCGTCTTCCCCACGCCGGATGGCCGCGCCCGCTTCGCCGCCCTGCCCTTCGTGCCGCTGGCCGAGCCGCGCGAATCGCGCTACCCCTTCTCGCTCACCACTGGCCGCCTGCGCGACCAGTGGCACGGCATGACGCGCACCGGCACGCTGGGCCGCCTGTTCGGCCACGTGGCCGAACCCGCCGTGCAATTGAACCCGCAGGACATGGAACGCCGTGGCCTGCACGACGGCGATCTGGTGTACGTGACCAGCAAGCGCGGCTCCATAGTGGTGCCGGTGCAGGCATCGCCCGAGATCGGACTGTCGCAGGCCTTCATCGCCATGCACTGGGGTTCTGAATTCCTCAGCGGCCAGAGCAGCACCGGCGAGGTGCTGGCCGGTGTGAACGCGATCACCACCTCGGCGTTCTGCCCCACCTCGAAGCAGCCCGAGCTCAAGCACGCGGCGGTGAAGGTGCTCAAGGTCGAACTGCCCTGGGCGCTGCTGGCCGTGGCCTGGCTGCCTGAAGCGCAGGCGCTGGATGCGCGCGAAGGCCTGCGTGTGCTGATGG
Source organism: Hydrogenophaga sp. (assembly GCF_051860785.1). Classification (GTDB taxonomy): domain Bacteria; phylum Pseudomonadota; class Gammaproteobacteria; order Burkholderiales; family Burkholderiaceae_C; genus Hydrogenophaga. The sequence goes on along the minus strand of NZ_JBIMLB010000006.1, from coordinate 165,150 downwards.
CGCGGTTTCCTTTCGCTTCCTGTGTGCCATTTGGACGAGAGCGAACCGGCGTGCTGTTCCGCGCTGCTGCGCACGAGGCGCCCGAACCCTTGCTGATCGAGCGCATCGAAGCGCTGCTCGGCCTGAACACCACCGACGCGCTGCGCTACGCCGACCGCCGCCTGGGCCAGCGCCGCACCGCACGCCTGGTTCGCCAGGGCGATGCCACGCGGCTCGAAGGTTTCGTGCTCGCGGGCGACACGCGGGCGGAGGTCTGGATCAAGCCCTTGCTGCAGGACGAGCTGCCCGCCGGCGCCTACGGCCGCCTGCTGCTCATGCCCGGTGCCAAGGCCCCGGTGGCGATCGCGGCCAAAGGCAGGCAGGTCTGCACCTGCTTCAACGTGACCGAGGACACGATCCAGAGCCGCCTGCAAACCTGCGAGGGGAACGAGGCCGAGCGGCTGGCTGCCCTGCAGGAAAGCCTGCACTGCGGCACCCACTGCGGCTCGTGCGTGCCCGAACTCAAACGCCTGGTGCGCGAGACCGCACCCCTGGCAACCACCATATAACGCGAAGTCATCAAACTTGCCGGACAATTCGCGAAACATCGCCACCATGGGTATCAGCCACTACATCAAGGACATTGGCCGCGGCAAGGAAGGCGCCCGCTCGCTCACGCGCGAGCAGGCGGCCGACCTGCTGGGTCAGGTGCTGGATGGCGCGGTGAGCGATCTGGAGGTGGGTGGCTTCTGCCTGGCCATGCGCATCAAGGGGGAAACGCCCGAGGAAATGGCCGGCTTTCTCGATGCTGTCCATGCGCGCCTGCTGCGCCTGCCCGACGCAGGCCACCCCACCGTCGTCCTGCCCAGCTACAACGGCGCTCGCAAGCTGCCGGTGCTCACGCCGTTGCTCGGCCTGTTGCTGGCCCGTCGGGGTGCATCGGTGCTGGTGCACGGCACCGCCACCGAAGACAAGCGCGTACCGGCCGAAGCGGTGTTCGCCGAACTCGGCATCGCGCCCTCCCTGCACCTGGCCGCGCTGCCAGCCGGCGAACTCGTCTTCGTGCCGACCGAGGTGCACCTGGCCAGCCTCAAGCGGCTGCTCGACGTGCGCCGCGCGGTGGGCTTGCGCAACCCGGCGCACAGCCTGGTCAAGCTCATGAACCCTTGCGCGGGCCGTGCCTTCATCGTCGGCAGCTACACGCACCCCGAATACGCCACGTCCATGGCCGACACCTGGACGCTCACCGGCGCGCATGCGCTTCTGCTGCGCGGCACCGAGGGCGAGCCCGTTGCCGACGCGCGCCGCACGCCCCGCATGGAGGTGTTCCACGATGGCCACCGCACCGAGGTGCAGGCCGTGCAGGACGGGCCACTGGCCCACCTGCCTTCGCTGCCTTCCACCGACGCGGTGCAAACAGCTGCTTACATTCGCGCGGTGCTCGAGGGCTCGCAGCCCGTGCCCACGCCCATCGCCTTGCAGGTGGAACACATCTTGCAAGAGCTTCAACACCATGAATCCGCAGCCCATGCCATCGCCGTCTGAATTCCTGCCCGGCACCGTCTCGCTCGTCGGCGCCGGCCCGGGCGACCCCGAGTTGCTCACGCTCAAGGCCGTCAAGGCCATTGCCGCAGCCACCGTGCTGCTGGTCGATGACCTGGTGAGCGATGCGGTGCTGGCCCACGCCCGCCCGAGCGCTCGCATCGTGCACGTGGGCAAGCGCGGTGGCTGCAAGAGCACGCCGCAGGCCTTCATCGAAAAGCTCATGGTCATGGCCGCACGCGAGGGCGAGGTGGTGGTGCGGCTCAAGGGCGGCGACCCGTTCATCTTCGGGCGCGGGGGCGAAGAGGTGGAACACCTGCGTGAAGCCGGCATCGAGGTGCAGGTGGTCAACGGCATCACCGCAGGTCTTGCGGGCCTCACCTCATTGGGCGTGCCGCTCACGCACCGCGAGCACGCGCACGGCGTGGTGTTCGTCACCGGCCACGCCAAACCCGGCGACAAGGGCACCGACTGGCAGGCGCTGGCCGCGACCGCGCGCGATGCGAAGCTCACGCTGGTGATCTACATGGGCGTTTCCAGCGCCGCGCAGATCCAGCAGGACCTGCTCACCGGGCTGTCGGCCGACACGCCGCTGGCCGTGATCCAGCATGCCACGCTGCCCCAACAAAGGCATGCCGTCACCAGCCTGGGGCAACTGCGCGCCACCATCGAGCGCGAAGGCCTGGGCAGTCCCGCCGTGATCGTGGTGGGCGATGTGGTCAGCGGCATTGCCGCGCTGCACGCCCCCGAGGCCATCGCGCGCACCGCCTGAGCACCGCTACACTCCCGCAACCGTGCGCCCTTCGGCGCCTTGGGGGAGCGAGCGGCATGCTCAAGAAACTGAACGATTTCACCGAGGGCCACGGCGCATTGCGACCGGGCCGCGGACTGGTCACCGGCGTCATCGCGCTCACACTGGCCATCCTGTGTTTTCTGGGCGTGATGGCCTTTCACTTTCCGCAGTACCTCACCACGCCCGAGCTTCGCAAGCAGTACGACGTGGCGTTCATGCGCAACCTGCTGTTCGTGGCGCTGGTGATCGCGGGTGGCCTGAGCCTGGTGAACGTGCTGTTCAACCGCGCGCGCTGGCTCTCGGCGTTTGCGTTTGCGCTGGTGGTGCTCAGCGCACTGCTGGGTGGACACCAGGTCGAGGTGGACCCGAACTTCCCCGACCACACCCCCTACATCGGCATGGACTGGTTCATCCTGGACCTGCTGGGTTCGGCGCTGATCTTCATCTTCATCGAGAAGCTGTTCGCCCTGCGCAAGGACCAGCCGGTGTTCCGCCCCGAGTGGCAGACCGACTTCCACCACTTCATCGTCAACCACATGGTGATCGGCTTCATGCTGCTGGCCACCAACCTGCTGGTGCACAACATCTTTGGCTGGGTGCCCGTCGAAGGCGTGCGTGGCTGGATCGCGGCACTTCCGTTCTGGGCCGCGCTGCCGCTGATCATTCTGGTGGCCGACCTCGCCCAGTACTGGACTCACCGCGCCTACCACGAGGTGCCGCTGCTCTGGCGCCTGCACGCCGTGCACCACAGCACCAAGCACATGGACTGGATGGCCGGCTCGCGCCAGCACATCCTGGAGACCATCATCACGCGCACCCTGGTGCTCGGGCCAATCTACCTGCTGGGTTTCTCCAAGGAAGTGATCGATGCCTACATCATCGTGGTGGGCTTCCAGGCCGTGTTCAACCACGCCAACGTGAGCGTGCGCCTGGGTCCGCTGCGCTACCTCATCGTCACGCCCAACTTCCATCATTGGCACCACAGCCAGGACCAGGAAGCGCTGGACAAGAACTACGCCGCCCACTACGCCTTCCTCGACCACCTCTTCGGCACCGCGGTCAACAGTCCGAAGATGTGGCCCGAGCGCTACGGTGTGCTGGGCGACTATGTGCCCAAGGGCTTCCTGCGCCAGCTCGCCTTTCCGTTTACCTGGAAGGGTTGACGGGTGAGCGATACCTGGGACGCCGTGGTGATCGGCGCGGGCGCGGCTGGCCTGTTCTGTGCCGGCATCGCCGGGCAACGCGGCCTGCGCGTGCTGGTGCTCGACCACAGCGAGAAAGTGGCCGAGAAGGTCCGCATCTCGGGCGGCGGGCGGGCCAACTTCACCAACCGCGAGCTCGACCCACAGGCGCCGCACAAGCACTTTCTCGGTGCGAACCCGCACTTCTGCCGCTCCGCCCTCTCGCGCTACACACCGGCCGATTTCATCGAGCTCGTGCAGCGCCACGGCATCGCCTTTCACGAAAAGCACAAGGGTCAGCTTTTCTGTGACCGCTCGGCCGAAGACCTGATCCAGATGCTGCTGCGCGAGTGCGAGACGGGCGGCGTGCAACGCTGGCAGCCTTGCGGCGTGAAGGCCGTGCGCTGGGCCGGTGATGGCATTTACGAGCTCGACACCGATCAAGGCACCGTGCACAGCCGCACGGTGGTGGTGGCCACCGGTGGCCTGTCCATCCCCAAGATCGGCGCCACCGACTTCGGCTACCGCATTGCGAAGCAGTTCGGTCTGCGGTTGGTGGAAACGCGCCCAGGCCTGGTGCCCATGACCTTCGATGGCGACGGCTGGGCACCGTACGCCGGCCTGTCGGGTCTCTCCTTGCCTGTGCGCATCGAAACGGGTGAAAAGAAATCCCGCATGGTTTTTCTGGAAGACCTGCTGTTCACGCACCGGGGTCTCTCCGGGCCAGCGGTGCTGCAGATTTCCAGCTACTGGCGTGAAGGCACACCGATTCGCCTCGATCTGGCGCCCGACATCGAACTGCCCGCAGCGCTCGCACGCGCCAAGGCGACGTCGCGCAAGCTGCTGGCCAACGAACTCGCCGCGCTGGTGCCCAGCCGCCTGGCCGAAGCCTGGGTGCAGCAGGACACCGACTGGCAGCGCCCGGTGGCCGAAGCGTCCGACAAAGCCCTGGCCCGGCTGGCCGAGCGCCTCTCGCGCTGGGAAATCACCCCCACCGGCACCGAGGGCTACCGCAAGGCGGAAGTCACGCTCGGCGGAGTGGACACGCGAGACCTCTCGTCGCAGACGATGGAGTCGAAGCAGCCCGGGCTGTACTTCATTGGCGAAGTGGTGGATGTGACCGGCTGGCTGGGTGGCTACAACTTCCAGTGGGCCTGGGCCAGTGCCCACGCCTGTGCGCAGGCCCTGCCCGCCCCTTAGTCCCCGAGCACGCTGCGCCAGCGCGCGGTGCCCATCCAGTCGCGCAGGGCCAGTGCACCCGGCGGGGTGATGGTGAGTGCGCGCGTGCCCTGCCCGCGCAGCAACCAGCCCCGCTCCAGACAGTGGTGGCAGATCAGCGCGCCCAGTCGACCCGCCAGGTGCATGCGCCGTTCACTCCAGTCCAGGCAAGGACGGCACGGCGGGCGCTTGTGGGGATTGCCGGCCAGCGCGAAGCCTGTCTCCAGCCCCAGGCCCTGCAGGGCCGCAGGCACGCCGTCGGTGACGTGTGCCGTGAGAGCCTCATCATCGAACACCACCGCGCCTGCGTCCAGCAAATGACCGGCAATGGCCACGCCCAGCCGGCCGGCCAGATGGTCGTAGCAGGTGCGCGCGGTGCGCAGTGAAGCGTTGCGCGGGCCCACCACCGGTGGAGCCAGCGTGGACAGCTGCATCAGGCCTTCCAGCACGCGGGCCACTTCTGGCGAGGCCAGGCGGTGATAGCGATGCCGGCCTTGGTGCGCCACGCTCAGCAGCGAAGCTTCCACCAGCAAGGCGAGGTGGCGGCTGGCGGTGGCGGGCGTGATGCGCGCCGCATCGGCCAGCTCGCGCGCGGTCAACGCCCGCCCATCCATCAGCGCCATCAGCATGGCTGTGCGCGTGGGCTCGCCGACGAGCGCGGCGACGTGCGCGATGCGGTTGGTGTTCATGGCCCGAGTGTGCGGCATGCGCGAGCCGCGATGCTTCGCTCCACGACGAAGCATCGCGGCGGCGGCGCGGAACACCATGCTGACGATGTGGACCCGCCCGATCGCCCCTGCCGCCAGCGCCTTTCACGGCACCGTCGTGGTACGCGCCGCCTTCGTGCTGGCCCTGTTCGGCTGGGGCGTGGGGTTCTATGGCCCGCCCATCTTTCTGTACGCCGTGGTTTCGCGCACAGGCTGGCCGCTGGCCTTGGTGTCGGGGGCGGTGACCGCGCACTTTCTCTGGGGCGCCGTCGTCGTGGCCTGCCTGCCGCGCATGCACACCCGCTGGGGCATTCCAGCAACCACACTGACGGGCGCAGTGGCCCTGGCACTGGGCGTGGCCGGTTGGGCCCACGCCAGCCAGCCCTGGCAGTTGTTCGCCGCGGCCTTGCTCAGCGGCGGTGGCTGGGTCCCCCTCGGCGCAGCCGGCATCAACGCCATGGTTTCGCCCTGGTTCACGCACCACCGCCCCGCCGCCCTCTCACGGGCCTACAACGGCGCCAGCATCGGTGGCGTGGTGTTCTCGCCCTTGTGGGGCACCTTGATCGCGCACATGGGCTTTGCCCAGGCGGCATGGGCCGTGGGCGTGTGCATGGTGGCCGTCGTAGGGTGGTTGGTCCGCCACGCGCTGGCCGTCACGCCCCCCGCACTGGGCCAGTCGCCCGATGGCAAGCCCCCCGGCGCACCCAGTCACCGTGCGTCGCTGCCGCCCTCCTGGCCCCCGCTGCCCGGACACACCCTGTGGACCAACCGCCGCTTCCAGACGCTGGCGGCGGCCATGGCACTGGCGCTGTTTGCCCAGATTGGTCTCCTCACGCACCTGTACTCGCTGCTCTCGCCACGCCTGGGACCGCAGGGCGCCGGCTGGGCGATGGCGCTGGCCACGGCCTGCGCCATCGGCGGGCGCACACTGTCCGCGTGGTCCATGCCGTTCGCGGCCGACCGGCGCGGCGTGGCCTGCGCAAGCTGGGCTGCGCAGATGGCCGGCTCACTCGTGCTACTGGCCGCGCCCGGTCACGGGCCGCTGTTATGGGCCGGCATCGTGCTGTTCGGCGCCGGCATCGGCAACACCACTTCGCTGCCACCGCTGGTGGTGCAAACCGATTTCGCCGCGCAAGACGTGGCCCGCGTGGTCGCGCTCATCGTGGCGCTCTCACAGGCCCTGTATGCGCTGGCCCCCATGGCGTTTGCCCTGCTGCTGGCCGCCGGCCAGGGCACGGCCCTGTTCTTCGGCGCTGCGGCGGCCCTGCAACTGCTGGCGCTGGCGCTCCTGTGGAGCGGACGCCAGGCCGCGCACATCCCTTGCCCACCCCACCCTTGAGGAAAACCCCGCATGACCATCACCTGTTTCATCCGCTACGAGCTCGACCCCTTCCAGGTCGAGGCCTTCCGCACTTACGCCGAAAACTGGGGCCGCATCATCCCGCGTTGCGGCGGCCACCTGATTGGTTATTTCCTGCCCAGTGAAGGCACCAATGACGAGGCCTGGGGCCTGATCGCGTTCGACAGCCTGGCAGCCTACGAGGCCTACCGCACACGCCTGCGTGCCGACGACGAAGGACGAGCGAACTTCGAGACTGCACGCCGCCAGCGCTTCATCCTGCGCGAGCAACGCACCTTCACCGAGCTGGTCGCCGGCACCTTCAACCAGGGCGCCGCGTCTTCAGTGGGCACCCAGTGAACACTGGGCCGCGTTCTCCAGGGAAATCGCCTGCGTGAATGCACCCATGCCCACTTCGTTCAGCACCTTCTTGAATTGGCTGCTCACCTCTGGCGAGAGAGACGCCAGGCGTTCGCAGATTCGTTGCGCGGCGGCCTCCAGCTCGCCTGCCTCGACCACATCTGAAACGAGGCCCCAGGCATGCGCCTGCGATGCACTGAATTCGTCGCCCAGCAACATCAACGACTTGGCCCGCATGAGGCCAGCGCTGGCGGTGAGTGTGGCAGTGAGACCGCCGGTGACGAAGACGCCGAGCGAGGCTTCCGGCAAACGGAATCGGGTGGTGCTTGCCGCGATCACCACATCGCAGTCGAGCATCCATTCCAGCCCGGCCCCCAGCGTCCAGCCGTGCACGGCGACAACGACGGGTTTGGGCAACGACACCAGTGCCTGGGCGACGCCCTGCACCAGCACGAGGTCGTTTTCGGTGGGCGGTGCACCCACATCGCGACCCGCGCAGAAGGCACGACCGGCCCCGCGCAACAACAGCACGCGCACGCTGGCATCGGCGGCAGCACCTTTGATCACCTGCAGCAGACTCCGTGCCATGCCGTTGTTGATCGCATTGAGCTTTTTCGGTCGATTGAACATGACGCTCAGAATGCCGTTGGAAAGACTGACCAGGAGGTCGGGATGGTTCATGTCGGTTGCGCTCCAGAATGCACGCCAGCAGCCGGGATGGGTCGACGGGCGCCGCAGGCCCTGGCTTGCCGACTATGGCGAAATGGCTATAATGCTTGGCTTTGCTGGCAAATCCCCGTCGGCCAATACTAGTTAATGACGGGACATTTTGCGGAAACGACGCTCGGGCCCGATCTTCCCGACCATCCTCTTTCCGCGCATTCTGGACATCTTTCGCCCATGACGACCATCCGTGTTAAAGACAACGAGCCCTTCGACGTCGCCCTGCGCCGTTTCAAGCGCACCATCGAAAAGCTCGGCCTGCTGACCGATCTGCGCGCCCGCGAGTTCTACGAAAAGCCCACCGCCGAGCGCAAGCGCAAGAAGGCAGCGGCCGTCAAGCGCCACTACAAGCGTGTGCGCTCCATGCAGTTGCCCAAGAAGCTGTACTGAACCAGCGCCGCCGGGCTCTTTGCCTGGCTGCCCCAAAGCCCGCTGGAGGACGCTCAAGCGGGCTTTTTTGTTGACGCCTCTTTCTCAATCAGGAGCTTCCCATGAGCCTCAAGGAACAGATCACCGAAGACATGAAGGCCGCCATGCGCGCCAAGGACAGCGAGCGCCTGGGCACCATCCGCCTGCTCACCGCCGCCATGAAGCAGAAGGAAGTGGACGAGCGCGTGGAACTGGACGACACCATGGTGATTGCCATCGTGGACAAGCTGGTCAAGCAGCGCAAGGACAGCATCGAAGCCTTCACCAAGGCCGCGCGCCAGGATCTGGTGGACAAGGAAGCTGCCGAGATGAAAGTGCTCCAGGGCTACCTGCCGGCACGCCTGTCGGCCGACGAGGTGGCCGCCGAAGTGAAAGCCATCGTGGCCGAGCTTGGTGCGGCAGGCCCTGGCGACATGGGCAAGGTGATGGGCGCGGTGAAATCGCGTCTGGCGGGCAAGGCCGACATGGGGCAGGTCTCTGCTGCCGTCAAGGCGGCTCTTGCGGGCTAGGAAAGGATGAGCGCGGTGCCTGCCACCGCCAGCACCGCCCCCAGCCAGGCGCCGGCCGCCGGACGCCGCCGGTAAACGATCCACAGCACCGGCAGGATCAGGATCGGCGTGACGGACGACAGCACGGCCACCAGACCCGCCTGCCCATGCTTCATGGCCTGCAGGATCAGCGTCATGCCCAGTGCCATGGCCACGGCCGCGCTGCCGAAGATCAGGGCGGCATCCTTCCAGCGCATCGGCGCCAGCGAACGGGCACCGGCCCAGCCGGTGGCCAGCAGCAACCCATGAGCCAGCAGGGCCATGCTCATGCGCATGGCTGAGCCGGCCACCGCATCAATACCGGTGGTCATGAGCGGTTTGAGCATGAGCGTGGCAACCGACTGACAAAGCGCTGCAAGCAGTCCCAGCGCGACGCCCACCGCCAGCCGACCTCGCGTCTGCTCCCAGCCGTGCTGCTCGTCGCCCCGCCGGCCCCAGACGATGGCGAGCATCACGCCGCCCACCAGCAGGCCGCTGCCCATCAATGCCCAACCCCAGAGGCTTTCGCCGAGAAAGAGCCAGGCCAGCACCGCCGAGAACAGCGCGTGCGTGGCGAACAACACGCCCGAGCGACGTGGCCCCAGGCGGTTCATGCAGGCAAAGAGCGCGGTGTCGCCGATGAAGATGCCGATCAGGCCGGAAACCGCGAGCAGGCCGAAGGCCGATGCATCCAGGCTGCGCCAGCCACCAGTGACCAGGGCAATGCTCCAGAGAATGAGGCTGGCGAACAGCATGCGCCAGCGGCTGAAGGTGAACGCCCCCAGGCGCTGCGAAGCCGGGGCCGAGAACAGCGCCGCCACGGCCCAGCAGGCGGCGGCGAGCAGGGCCAAGGCTTCGGGGCGCATCGAAATCTATGCGCGTGAGCATCTGGCCGACGCCGGGCCGCTCCCAAGGCGGCCCAGCCCCCACGGGGGGCAGCGACCCGCGCAGCGGTGGAGCGTGGGGGCTGTCAACTTCCGGCAACCTTCATCCGGTTGACGAGGATGGAACCGGTGGTTTTTGCACCGTAGTTGTAGGCATCCGCACCCACCGCCTCGATGCCCAGCAGCATGTCTTTCAGGTTGCCGGCAATGGTGATCTCGTGCACCGGGTAGGCAATCTCGCCGTTCTCCACCCAGAAGCCGGAAGCCCCGCGCGAGTAGTCGCCCGTCACGTAGTTCACGCCCTGGCCCATGAGTTCGGTGACGAAAAGGCCGCGCCCCAGTTTCCGGAACATGGCGCGCAGGTCGTCGCCCGGCTGCGTGAGGCGACTGGTGAGCTTGAGGTTGTGCGAGCCACCGGCATTGCCGGTGGTGCGCATGCCGAGCTTGCGCGCCGAATAGGTGGACAGAAAGTAGCCCTGCACGCGCCCGGCCGACACCACCTTGCGCTTCGTGGTGCGCACGCCCTCGTCGTCGAAAGGCGAACTGCCCTTGCCGTTGCGCACGTGCGGGTCTTCCGCGATGTCGAGGTGCTTCGCCAGCACGCGCTTGCCCAGGCTGTCGTGCAGGAAGGTGGTGTTGCGGTAGAGCGCGCCGCCGCTGGTGGCCTGCACATAGCTGCCCAGCAGACCAGCGGCCAGGGGCGACTCGAACAGCACCGGGCATTCGGTGGTGGCGATCTTGCGGCCATTCAGGCGCGCGAGTGTTCGCTCTGCCGCGTAGCGTCCCACCGCCTCGGGCGTGGCCAGATCTTGCGGCGCGCGCATGGAGCTGTACCAGTAGTCGCGCTGCATGTTGGCGCCCTTGCCGGCAATGGGCGCCACCGAAAGGCTGTGGCGCGAACTGGCGTAGCCACCGCTGAAGATGCCGGGCTTGCCGCGTTCGCCGCCACGCAGGTGCGCTGCGAAGAAGTGCGACTGCTGTGCCGACACACCGGCGCCTTCGCTGTTGTTGATCTTTCTGCTGGTGGCGAACGCCGCCGCTTCGCATGCAAGCGCAATGCGCGCGGCTTCTTCCGAGTTGATCGACCACGGGTGGAACAGATCCAGGTCGGTGTACGCATCGGCCACGTCCACCGCATCGGGCAGGCCAGCCATGGGGTCTTCGGCGGTGAAGCGGGCAATGTCGTAGGCGGCCTGCACCGTCTGGCGGACGGCGGCGGCGGAGAAATCCGAGGTGGAGGCGTTGCCACGCTTCTGGCCCAGGTAGACCGTGACGCCCAGCGATTTGTCGCGGTTGCGTTCCACGTTCTCCAGCTCACCCTTGCGCACCGAAACACTGAGCCCGGCACCTTCAGAGACCTCGGCCGCGGCGTCGACCGCGCCGAGTTGTTTCGCGTGCGAAAGCGCTAGGTCGATCAGTTCCTCGAACTGGCTGCGGGCGTACTGGAAACCGGTGAGGGGGGTGCTGGGGTCGGCGGCGGGGCCGGAACCGGGGGCTTGGGAGGGGTTTTTCATGTCGACGGCTATGATACTTGCCGCTCCTCCTGGCCGCTGCCATCCGCGCAGATGCCCATTTCACGATCCACATGTCCCGCAAACCCACCAAAGGCTATTTCGTCCGTGGCCAGTTCGTCGCCCTCGGCAGCGAGCTGGACCAGGAGCTCAAGCGCGAGCTCAAGGGTTCGGCGGAGATGAGCAAGACCGACCTGAAGAAATACAGCGACCGTCTGCAGCAGCTGGGCGAGAGCCTGCTCACCCTGCGCGCGGATCTGATGCAGAAACTCGATCTCTCCGAGAAACTCCAGGACGCGGTGGCCGAGGCCAGGCGCATCACCAATTTCGAAGGTCGCCGCCGCCAGATGCAGTACATCGGCAAGCTCATGCGTGGCGTGGACGAAGACACGCTCGCCGCAGTGGAAGCCGCGCTCGACGAGCAGAACAAGGGTTCCGCCAAGAGCACGCTTTCATTGCACCAGGCCGAGCAATGGCGCGACCGGTTGATCGCCGACGACGAAGCGCTCACACACTGGCTGCAGTTGGACCCAGGCGCCGACGCGCAACACCTGCGCGCACTGATCCGCCAGGCACGCAAGGACGCGCAGACCACCCAGGCTCAGGAGCGCCCCGGCGAGGCTGTGCGCCACGGCAAAGCCTACCGCGAGATCTTCCAGGCGGTGAAGGCCGCCTTGAACCAGGATGGCAGCGACGAAGCCGGTGCCTCCGAAGACGACGACGAACAACCATGACCGACCACCCATCCAGCGCCTCAGCCGATCCGGTGCGCATCGGCATCGTCTCCATCAGCGACCGCGCCAGCAGCGGTGTCTATGAAGACAAGGGCTTGCCCGCCCTGCAGGACTGGCTCACGCGCGCGTTGAAGAACCCCATCACCTTCGAACCGCGCCTGATTCCCGACGAGACCGAGCGCATCAGCGCCACGCTGGTCGAGCTGGTGGATGCGGGTTGCTCGCTGGTGTTGACCACCGGTGGCACCGGCCCCGCCCTGCGCGACGTGACGCCGGAGGCCACGCTGGCCGTGGCGCACAAGGAGATGCCCGGCTTTGGCGAGCAGATGCGCCAGATCAGCCTGGCCTTCGTGCCCACGGCCATTCTCTCGCGCCAGGTCGCGGTGGTGCGCGGCCAGAGCCTCATCATCAACCTGCCTGGCCAGCCCAAGGCGATTGCCGAGACGCTGGAAGGCTTGAAGAATGCCGACGGCACCCAGCGCATCAACGGCATCTTTGCCGCCGTGCCCTACTGCATCGACCTGATCGGTGGGCCCTATCTCGAGACGAACGACGAAGTCTGCAAGGCCTTCCGCCCGAAGTCCGCCGTGCGCCCCGTGCGCTGAACCTTTCCTTCCAGAGAACGCCATGAAGATCACCAAAGACACCATCGTCACCCTCACCTTCCGCGCCGTGGACTCCAGCGGCAAAGTGCTCGAAGACGGCAAGGAGCCGCGCGCCTACCTGCACGGCGGCTATGGCAATACGCTGCCGGGCGTCGAGATGGCCCTCGAAGGTCAGGAAAAGGGCTTCAACACCACTGTGAAGCTGCAACCTTCGCTGGCGTTTGGCGAGCGCGACGAGAGCCTGGTGACCAGCATCTCGAAGAAGGACTTCCCGCCCGGTGTGAAAGTGGGTGGCCAGCTCGAAGGCAGCGACGAGCAGGGACGCCGCCAGATCTTCACGGTGACCAAGATCAAGGGGGACAAGGTGCTGCTCGACGGCAACCACCCGCTGGCGGGGGAAGACATCACGTTCACGCTGAACGTGATCGATGTGAAAGCAGCCTCAGCGGAAGAGATTGCCCACGGCCACGCGCATGGCGCGCACGGCCATCACCACTGAGCCCTACTTCCCCACGAGCTGGTTCAGCTTCTCGGCCTCGAAGCACTCTTCGCGCGCCGCATCGCTCGGCACGCAATCCCCATCGCGTGGACCGGCCAGTTTCTCGATCGCCTGCCACAACAGCGCGATCTGGTGTTCCTGGCTGGCGGTGCTGTCGATCAGGCCGCGCATGGCCTGCGACAGCGGGTCGTCTTCCTGCGTGATGCCGTAGGCCTGGAACTTCTGGCCCTGTTCGGTCACATCGGCGCTCTCGCCGGTCTTGCTGGGAATGATGCGCGCGGGGATGCCGACAGCCGTGGCACCGGCCGGCACCGGCTTGATCACCACCGCGTTGCTGCCGATCTTGGCGCCATCGCCCACCAGGAATCCGCCCAGCACCTTGGCGCCAGCGCTCACCACCACATCCTTGCCCAGGGTGGGATGGCGCTTGGTGCCCTTGTAGAGCGAAGTGCCGCCCAGCGTGACGCCCTGGTAGATGGTGCAGCCGTCGCCGATCTCGGCGGTTTCGCCCACCACCACGCCCATCGCGTGGTCGAAGAACACGCGCTCACCCAGCTTGGCACCGGGATGGATCTCGATGCCGGTGAAACAGCGCGAGAGGTGCGAGATGAAGCGCCCCGGCCATTTGAGGCCGTGCGTCCAGCACCAGTGCGCCGGCCGGTGCAACCACACCGCGTGCAATCCGGGATAGCAGGTGATCACCTCCCAGGTACCGCGTGCGGCCGGGTCGCGGTCAAGGATGCACTGGATGTCGGAGCGAAGGCGGGCAAACATGGCGCAGAGTCTAGCCCTTGCCGCGCTCGGCGGCCTGCAGCATGGCCTTGGCGACACCTCGAAGAATGTGGATTTCCTCTTCGCTGGGCGCGGCTCGGTTGAAAAGCTGGTTGAGGCGGGGCATGAGTTTCTTGGGCGCGGCAGGATCCAGGAAGTCCACCGCCACCAGCGCCTGCTCCAGATGCTCCAGCATGCCGGACAAGGCCCGGGCATCCGCTTGCGGTCGCTCGGGCAACACCGCTGGCGCATCAAAACCGCCCAGCGCCTGGCGCCAGTCGTAGGCAATCAGTTGAACCGCTGCGGCCAGATTGAGCGAGCCGAAATCGGGCGCCGTGGGAATGGAGAGCGCCACGTGGCAACGGTAGACGTCCTCGTTGCGCATGCCGAAGCGTTCGGAGCCGAACAGGAAGGCCACGCCCTCGGGCGGATCGCCCGCCGCCATCAGGCCGGTGAAATGCTCGCGCGGCGCGCGCGTGGGTGGACCGAAGTCGCGCGGGGTCATGGCGGTGGCGCACAGGTGGCTCATGCCGTCCAGCGCCTCGTCCAGGGTGTCGACGATGCGGGCCTTGGCCAGCACGTCGTTGGCGCCGCTCGCGCGCTGGATGGTTTCCTCGCGGCGCAGCACATTGGCCCAACGCGGCTGCACCAGCACGAGGTCGTCGAAACCCATGACCTTCATGGCTCGGGCCACGCCGCCCACATTGCCGGCGTGGCTGGTCTGGATGAGGACAAAACGGGTGCGCATGCTGCAAAGGCCTGGGACGGTAAAATCCCGGCTATTGTCGCCGCCCGCATCGCCGGGCCTTCCCTCCCGCTCATCCCTGTTGCGCCCGCCTTTGCGGTGCGCCGAGGTCCACAATTCATGTCGTCCACACTCCACCCCATGCTCAACGTGGCCATCAAGGCCGCACGCACCGCTGGCACCCTCATCAACCGCGCCGCGCTGGACGTGGAGTCGGTCCGGGTCTCGGTCAAACAGACCAACGATTTCGTGACCGAGGTCGACCAGGCCGCCGAGGCCGCCATCATCGACACCCTGCTCACCGCCTATCCCGACCACGCCATCTGGGCCGAGGAATCGGGCAGACGCCCGGGCAAACACGGCGGCGCAGACCATGTCTGGATCATCGATCCGCTGGACGGCACCACCAATTTCATTCACGGCTTCCCGGTCTACTGCGTGAGCATCGCGCTCATGGTGGGCAACCGGATCGAACAGGCCGTCGTTTACGACCCCTCGCGCAACGACCTTTTCTGCGCCACGCGCGGGCGCGGCGCTTACATGAACGACCGCCGCGTGCGCGTGGCCAAGCGCACCACGCTGCGCGATTGCCTGCTCTCCACCGGCTTCCCCTTCCGCCCGGGCGACTCCTTCCAGACTTACCTGCAGCTGTTTGGCGACGTGATGCCGCGCGTGGCCGGCCTGCGCCGCCCGGGTTCGGCCGCGCTGGACCTGGCCTATGTGGCGGCCGGCTTCACCGACGGTTTCTTCGAGATGGGTCTCTCGCCCTGGGATGTGGCCGCTGGTGCGTTGCTCGTCACCGAGGCCGGTGGCCTGATCGGCAACTTCACCGGTGAGTCCGACTTCCTGGAACAGAAGGAATGCCTGGCCGCCAACCCCAAGATCTATGGTCAGCTCGTGGGCCTGACGGGCAAATACAGCAAGTTCGCCAGCGCAGGTGACAAGGCGGCGGTGCGCCAGGCCAGGAAAGACGCTGCGCGCGAAGCAGCGGCCGCAGATGCAGCCGGAGACGACGCCGAGCCTCAGGCCTGAGGTAACTGGAAGAAGAAGGTCGCGCCCTTGCCGGGCGCCGACTCGGCCCAGATGCGGCCGCCATGGCGCTCGATGATGCGCGCCACGATCGCCAACCCCACGCCCATGCCCGGCACCTCGCTGCCCGGATGCAGGCGCTGGAACAGGCCGAACAGCTTCTCGGTGTGTGCCATGTCAAAGCCCATGCCGTTGTCGCGCACAAAGTAAGCGCGCTGGATGGCATCGAAGCCCGTCACCAGGTGAGGAATCGGCTGGTGACGCGAGTACTTCAGTGCGTTGTCCATCAGATTGGAGAACACCTGGCGCAGCAAGGTCGCGTCGCCCAGCGCGTGTGGCAGCGCGCCGACATCGATGCGGGCCTGTGGCATCGAGGGCGAGAGCACCTCTGCAACCGAATGCGCCAGCTCGAGCATGTCCACCGGCACGGCGTCCAGCTCCACACGCACCACGCGAAGCAGTTCCAGCATGTCGGTCAGCATCTGGCCCATGTTTCGCGCTGAGCGGACGATGCGCTCGAACATCTCCCGCCCGCTGGCGCTCAGGCGTTCGGCCTCCTCCTCTCGCACGATGGCCGCGAAGCCATTGACCGAGCGAAGCGGCGCGCGCAGGTCGTGCGCGATGGAGTACGAGATGGCCTCCATGTCGCGCATGGAACGCTCGAGCGCCGCGGTGCGCTCGCTCACGCGCTGCTCCAGGCTGGCGTTGAGCGCGCGCACCTGCTCCTGTGCGGCCACGCGTTCCGAGATGTCGATGTGCGTGCCCGACATGAAGAGCGCACGGTCCTGGTCATCGCGCTGGTGAACGCGCCCGCGTGTGTTGATCCACACCCAATGGCCCTGCTTGTGGCGCATGCGGATGTCGCACTCGTAGTACGGCAGGCGGCCCTCCAGATGTCCATCGCGGATCTCGTCCGCACGCCGCAAGTCTTCCGGGTGCACCAGCGCCTCCCAGGACTCGTAGCGCATGGGCTGCAGTTCATGCAAGGTGTAGCCCAGCATCTCGGCCCAGCGTTCATTCACCGTGAGCGTGTTTTCGGCCAGGTTGGTCTCCCAAATGCCCGGTCGCGTGGCCTCCAGCACCCAGGCCAGGCGCTGGCGCTGCTCGCGCAGGGCTTCCTGCGCCTCGAAGTAGGAACTCACGTCGGTAAAGGTGCGCACCAGCCCGCCATCGGGCAGCGGGCGCGAGCGGATGTCCAGCGTGCGACCATCGCGCGTCTTGCGCCAGTAGTTGCCAGGCGACTCCACGTCACCGGGCTGGCTCAGGTAGCTGTGCGCCTCGGGCTCCACGAGTCGCATGCCGTCGCCAAAGTCGCCTCGCTCGCGCTGGAACTTCACGATGTCTTCGCTGGACGGCCGCCCGCGCAGCAGTTCCTCTGGCAGGTCCAGCAACTCGAGCACGCGCTGGTTGTAGATCAGGATGCGGCCGCTGGCATCGACCTTGGTCAGGCCCTGGCTGATGCTGTCCAGCGTGACCTGCAACGCGGCGCTCTTCTCGGCCAGCAGGCGGCTGGTGGCCTCCAGGTCCTGGCGTGTCCGTCGGCGTTCGGCATGGCCGCGCCAGGCCAGCACCAGTTGGCGCACCGCACCCAGCAGGGGTTGCAGAAAATCGATGTCCTCGCTGCTGTAGCCCTCGGGCTGGTTGGCCAGTCCGACCATGGCGACCAGGCGATCACCCACCGACAGGGGGATGCCGAGAAACGCATGCATGGGTGAGTGGCCTTCAGGCGTTCCTCCGGCGCGCGGATCGTGGCGCGGATCGTTGGCGATCACCGGCTCACCGGTCACCATCGCGTGGCCGAACAGCGTGTGCAGGTTGCGAAACGCCATGCCGGCATCCATCTGGTCCTCGTACATGCGCCGCGACATCTCGTCCCACGCGATGTTGGTGATGGCGTGCGTCCTCAGGTAAGGCTGGTCCTGTCCGTCGTAGAGCACTTCCCCCACGAAACCGTACGTGCTGCCGGTCACGCTCAGGAAGGCCGTCAGGAGTCCTTCGAAGGCGCGGCGCTTGTCGTCGGCCTCGATGTAGACCGCCTGCGCCAGCCGCACGGCTTCGAGCATGCGGTGCTGGCGCTCGAGCTTCTGGTCCGCCATGCGGGCCTGCGTCACATCGGTGGTGAAGCCATGCCAGACCACCGAGCCGTCGGACTCGGCCCGCGGCACCGCCTCCACCCTGTACCAGCGGATGGTGCCGCTGGGCAGTTGAACGCGGTAGGTCTGGCGCCACGATGTGAGATGCCGCGCGGAAATCTCCAGCGACTGGATCACGGATGGACGGTCGTCCGCGTGCACCCGTTCGAAAAGAATGCGTGCGTCGCTCTGCAGCGCCAGAGGCTCCACCTCCAGCATCTCGCGCGCCGCGTCGTTCACATAGGTGATCACGCTGCGGCCATCGGGCAGCCGGCGCGCCTGGTACATCATGCCGGGCACCCGGGCCGCGATGTTCTGCAGCAGCTTGAATTGCTCGGCCAGGCGCTCGGTCGCCTCGCGCTCGGCCGTGATGTCCTGCACCACACCAAAGTCGGTCTGCGGATTGCCGGCCACGGTGGTCTGACCAATCCGGGTGCGAAACCAGCGCTGCTGGCCATCCGGCCGCATCCAGCGGAACTCCACTTCGCGACCGTCCAGCGCGGCGCGTGCGGCCAGCCAGGCCGGCTTGTCGTCGGGGTGAATACCGCCGCGCCCTTCGTTGCGACGGATGCGGTTTTTCGGTTCGATGCCCGCAATCTCGTAGAGCCCGAGCGACCAGACCACCTCGTCGTCGTTCTCGGCGTTGGTCCAGTGCCCCACGCCCGCCGTCTTCTCGATCGCGGCATGCAACTCCACCTGCTGCTGAAGCTCCACATTGGCACGGCGCAGCGCGGCCTCGCTCTGGGCGCGGGCTTCCTCGGCCTCGTACTCGCGTGTGGCCTCGGTGAGGTACACCAGCGCCAGAGGCTCGGGCAGCGCCTCCAGCACCGTGGTATGCAAGCGAACCCGGTGCTTGATACCGTCACGCAGGCGCAAGTAGTGCAAGGGATCGGCCGATGGCAGCTGGCCCACATAGCGGTCGCGCTCGTCGTCGCTGGGCCAGTGGCCGATCTCCACCGTCGTGCGGCCAATGGCATCCTCGCGCCGCGTGCCGGTAAGCACCACCCAGGCGTCATTGACGGCCACCAGACGGCCATCGCTCAGGCGTGACACGGAGGCCGCGATTGGCGAAGCCATGAACATTGCCTCGAAAGGCAGGGGCAAGTCAGGAAGCATGGATGTCGTGGCACCCACCGGATCGGGTTGGGCGGCGGGAACAGCTTCGGCCATGCGCGCTCGGTGGTTGGAGTGAGGGATGGGAGACGCACAAATTGTGCCGGACAGTTCTGACATAAAGCCGGCGATATGGCTGCTAAAGTGCCCGCTTGTTCCGGGTCCGCAACTCGCACCACGGCCGGAAGCGAGCCAGCTCATGCCGATTGCATGCTTTTGGCCTATATCTCGACCGGACGAATCGAATCGGGAGAAATCAACATGTGGCTGGCACGGCGTTTGCCCTCTTTCCCTCGACCCCCCTGGCGGCGGGTTGCATCGCTCATGGTGGGCATGTTGAGCGTGGCGCTCACGACTTCACTGGTGCACGCCAGCGATTTCAATGCCGAGGAGCAGGAGGCCCTTCATTTGCAGAGGTTCATCGGTTACATCGAATGGCCTTCAGGCGCCTTTGCGCTGCCGACTTCTGCCATCGTGGTGGGCATCGCCGGTGCCGACCAGACGCTGGCAACCCTGTCGCGCACGCTCGCAGGCAAAGTCGTTCAGGGTCGGCCGGTGCAGGTGCAGCCGGTACAACGACCTGAACAACTCAGCGGTGTGCATCTGGCCTACATCGGTCGGGAGGCCTGGGATCGCCTGTCGGACTGGATTGCTGCCTCGAAGGCCCGTGATGTGGTGCTGGCCACCAACGCTCCCGATGGTGTGGCGCGTGGTGCCACGCTGGGCTTGATCCAGGTCGACCAGCGCATGCGCTTCGAGGCCTCCATTCCGGCGGCCGCTGAAGTCGGCGTCAAGCTGAGTGTGCGCCTGCTGGAAGTGGCCGATCGCGTCGTGGGAGGCCAACGGTGAAAACCACCTCGCTGCGCCAGCAACTCACGCGCGCCGCGATGCTCACGACGTTCCTGGCGATCCTGCTCAGCGCGGGCGCACTCATCACCTACGAACTCTCCGTCTACCGCAGTGCGGCCATTGCCGACCTGCGTGCGCAGGCCGACCTGATTGCCCGATCCACCGCCGCCGCGGTGGAGTTCCGCGACGCCAAGGTCGCGCGCGACAACCTTGCCCTGCTGCGCAACCAGCCGCGCATTCGAGCGGCCGCCGTCTACGGCCTCGACGGCGCCCTGATTGCTTCGCACACCCCCTCCGGCGGCGCGCTCCTCGCGCGCGTGCCGCCGGGCGTCCCGACCTGGGGGCCACGCTACAGTGGCTCGACGCTGGAGATGACGCAGGCCATCGAACGCGATGGCGAGTGGCTGGGCCTGCTCTACCTCAAGGCAGAGCACGAAGTGTGGCAGCGCCTGGCGGCTTTCGCCCTGATCGTTCTGGCTGTGGGCGCGGTCAGCCTGACCGCCGCGTTTTACCTCTTCGTGCACCTGCAGCGCCGCATCACCGCGCCGCTGGAGAAGATGACCGAGGTGGCGCGCGACGTGATCGGCAGCCACAACTGGTCGTTGCGTGCACCGGCCACCGACTACAAGGATGTGGGCGTGCTGGTCGATGCGTTCAACCGCATGCTGTCGGAATGCGAGACACGCACCTCGGAGCTGGAACACGAGATGGTCACACGCCAGGGCGTCGAGCAGGAGTTGCGCCAGGCCGATCGACAGAAAGACGAGTTCCTGGCCACGCTCGCGCACGAATTGCGCAACCCGCTCTCGCCCATGACGAGTGCGGTCGCGCTGCTGCAGATGCCTGAGGCCTCAGCGCAGACTCGCGACAAGGCGCTCGTGGTGCTGGAGCGCCAGCTTCGCCACATCGTGCGCCTGGTCAACGACCTGCTGGATGCCTCGCGCGTCACCACGGGCAAGCTCTCGCTGGACAACGAAACGCTGAACGTCGGCGAGCTGCTCAAGACCATCATCGAAGGCGCGCAGGCGCTCGCCACCCAGCAGGGCCTGGCACTCTCGCTCCAGTTGCCTCCCGTGTCGCTGCACGTGCATGGCGACGCCATTCGCCTCACGCAGGTATTTTCCAACCTGCTGAGCAACGCCTGTCGCTACACCTTGCGAGGCGGCCGCGTGGACATCACACTGGCCGAGCGCGGCCCATGGGTGGAAGTGTCCATTGCCGACACCGGCATCGGCGTGGAGCCGGAGATGCAGGAGCGCATCTTCGACCTGTTCGAACAGGCCGACAAGACACTGCAGCGCGGCAACGCGGGCCTGGGCGTGGGACTCACCCTGGCGCGGCAGATCATCCTGCTGCACAACGGTGTCCTGACCATGAGCAGCGAGGGGCTGAACCAGGGTTCCTGCTTCACGGTTCGCCTGCCACTGCTCCAGAAGGACGGGCCGGAGAGCACCGCGAGCCCTGCACCGGTCTCCACGCGCCTGCCGGCGTTGCGGCCTCTGCACATCCTCATCGCCGACGACAACGTCGACCTCACGGAAAGCTTCGCCGAGATCCTGATCGCGAACGGTCACACGGTCGACGTGGTTCACGACGGCGCAGCCGCCGTGGACACGGCCCGCGAGCACGTGCCGGACATCGCCCTGCTCGACATCGGCATGCCCAAACTGGACGGCTACGAAGTGGCCCGCCAGCTCCGCGCGGGCATGACCACGCAGGGCATCCATCTGGTCGCCATCACTGGTTGGGGACAGGCTTCCGACCTGGAAGCAGCCCAGGCCGCCGGTTTCGACCACCACCTGCTCAAACCCGTGGACCCGCAAGACCTGGTGCGGTTGATCGGCGAGTCCTACGAGGAGTTTCAGGCCTCGCGGCCCGGTGAACTGCGCTAGCGGCTGTTCACACAGGCCCTAGTCGTGGCGACGCCGCCGGTCCACCGGCTCGATGCGCAGCATCTGGCGGTACTTCGTGACCGTGCGCCGGGCCACAGTCAGGCCCTGCTGGGCGAGCTGACGGGTGATCTGCGCGTCGGACAGCGGACTGTCCGCCGATTCCGATTCGATGATGTCGTGGATCAGGCCCCGGATGGCGGTGCCGGAGCAGGCCTTGCCATTCGCGCTGACCATGGCACGGGAAAAGAAATGCTTGAGTTCGTACACACCGCTGGGCGTGGCCATGTACTTGTTGTTGGTGACGCGTGACACGGTCGATTCGTGGACACCCACCTCGTCGGCAATCTCCTTCAGGCCCAACGGTTTCATCGCCATGGCGCCGTACTCGAAGAAGTGGCGCTGGCGCCTCACGATGGCCTGGGAAACGTCCAGGATGGTCGAAAAACGCTGCTCGACGTTGCGCAGGGTCCAGCGAGCTTCCTGCAGATGCGCGCCCATTTCGGCGTGCTCGGCGCAACGGTGCTGCTGAAACAGGCGGGCGTAGTCTTCATTGATCCGCACCCTGGGAACGATGGTGGAATTGAGCCTCGCGCTCCACGCACCCCGGTCTTTCTTCACGATCACATCGGGCACGATGTAGTTCACTCTGGAGGGCGAGAGACGCCAGCCGGGTCGGGGATCGAGGCGGCGAATCCGATCGCACACGGCTTCGATATCGGCTACCGACTCGCCGAGCGCGCGCGCGAGGGCAGGCACATCGCGCGCGGCCAGACTGTCCAGATGCCGCAACACGATCGTGCTCGCCATCGAGCGCTGGCGCGGGCATTCGATGCTGCCCAGTTGCAGCGCCAGGCACTCGGCGACATCGCGAGCGCCGACACCGGCTGGCTCCAGCGATTGCACCAGCTTCAAGGCAATCTGCATT
Source organism: Hydrogenophaga sp. (assembly GCF_051860785.1). Classification (GTDB taxonomy): domain Bacteria; phylum Pseudomonadota; class Gammaproteobacteria; order Burkholderiales; family Burkholderiaceae_C; genus Hydrogenophaga. The sequence goes on along the minus strand of NZ_JBIMLB010000006.1, from coordinate 142,663 downwards.
TCTTCCAGTGAGGCAGCCGGCTCGAGGCCTGCCCAGTCGAGCAGCTCGCACAGGGGCGTCCGAAGATAGCCATCGTCGTCGAGCGACTCGACCACGGCGCGTGCAAGGGCCAGGTCGCGCGGGCACAAGGGCAAGGTGCTGAGCTGAACGTGCAGGTGTGCGTTCAGGGAACTCTCTGCCACCATGAAATCCAGTGCGGACACATCGCCGTCGTGGGACTGCCGTGAAGGTGCGAAGCCATCGCCGAGCCAGAGTTCGCGGTCAGCTTCGTGGGCACCTTCCATGCTGTCGCCGTCATCGATGTCGTCGGCCCGCTCGACCCTGTCGTCACCAGCTTGCGCGAGGTCGGCCTCTTCGTCCTCCATGCCCTCTTCGCTCTCCAGAAAAGGATTTCGGCCCAGCACATCGCGCACCACGGTGCCGAAGTCCAGCGACGACATCTGCAGCAAACGAACGGCGTGCTGGAGCCGGGGTGAAAGGGTCTGGTTCTGGCGCTGCTCGGTTCGCGCTTCCATCTGCATCATGTCGATCTCCTCCAGGACATTGAAGAGGTCTGACCGCACATCGCGATTGCCTCAAACCCACTTCAATGCACAGGCCGTGCCGCATCAGCGATGCGGACACAAATCCACACACATGCCCACTTCCAGGGGCACGCGCGCTCCTTCCGAACCGTTCTGGAGGTCAAAAAATGCGCAGATGCGTGGCGCGCATGCCGACAGCAAGGGAGAGAGAGCAAGTCTTGCTGCAAATACTGCCGAAATTCAGCGCAAGGCGAACGGGCGCGAATGCATTCCCTGGATGTCGTAGCCCTGTGCTTGCGCCAGATCGAGCAAGGATTGCAAACGCGCTGGCGCCATGACGCCATCTCGCGACAACACCCGGAGATGGCGCCGTCCCGGCTCACCCACCAGCGCCTCGGTGTAGTCGGCGTCGACATGCAGGACCCAATGGTCGTCCCACGCGCCTGGCCACCAGCGCATCCAGCCCGGCAGACCACTGTGCTTCCAGCGGGCTCCCCCGCTGCCGGGCACGACGCGCGCCACGCCATGGGATTCACGCACGCGGCCTGTGAGCGAAGGCGCCTGGTGGCGTACGGTGATCCAGTGCTTTCCATCCGGCTGCAAAGCCAGCGCCAGATGGGTAGTGGACAGCCCCGTGCCGGCGGACTCACGGCGACACGAAAGGCAGGCCACTTCATGCCACTGTCCCATGTAGCGCACCAGGTCCAGATGCGGCACAGTGGCGGGACCTGGGGGATGGTTCGTCATCAGGCGCCTGGCCACCGGCGCAGCCATGCCGAGCAGGGTGATGGTCGAGGCGGGGCTCAAACGGGGCCGAAGAAAACGCGGCAGCAGAGGCCACAGCATCAACAGCACGCCAGCCCAAGGCACCATGGATCGCCGGGGTCGAATCGCAGACCGCGCTCCTTGCCGGATGGCCTGCAAACGGTTCTGGATGCCCACTTCTCGCGCGATCAGACGGCGTTCCACCCGCGCGATCTCGAAAGCCAGAGCATCCATGCCCTCCGGCAGGCCACTCATTTCTGGAGCGGGCGACGACTCAGTGTGCGGTGTGGGGGACATGGGGTTCTTCATCAGGTGCTTCTTCGAACGGCATCGGGGCCCTGAACATCAGCTGGCGGCGGGTGGCTGGCAATCCGAGCGTGGGGAGCAAACGGCGGATGCGATTCACCGCCCACCCACCCAGTGCCCCATGGACCAGCAGCGCAACGCCCAGTGCAACCGCCCACGACAAACCGGCCGCCACGAGGCCGATCAGCACCAGCGCCCACACGATCAGCCAGCCCGCCAGGCCCAGCACCGTCAGCGCCACGCCCAGGCATGCGATGTGCAGCAGGGACAGGCCCGCGCGCTGCAGTTCCAGAGACAGCAGCTCCACGCGGTCGCTGACGAGGCCTGGCAACTCGCCGAGCAAGCCTCCGAACAACGCGCCCAGTGACGCAGGCGGGCGCTCACCCTGGGGTGAAGTGGCGGCGGCATCCTTGAATCGGTTCATCGCGCAGGGCCCGGGCGAAACACATTGAAGAAGGACAGCAGCACGATGGCGCCCACCAGGGCGGCCAGAAGCGCGCCCCCGCTGAACTCGCGCTGGCTGATGTCAGCCAGGCCCACCATGGGCGACAGGAACCAGCCCCCGAGTGCCGCACCGAAGCTGCCCACGATCGAACTGGCAAAGAGGCCATGACTGCCGTGGGTGAGCATGACGAAGTTGGCCATCGTGCCCAGCACCCCACCGGCCACGAGCCACAGAAGAAAATTGATCATGGAATGGCTCCTCACAGGGTTGAACAACTGCTGTCAAGCGGATCCACGCTTGCAACGGCAATCCACATGCCCGGCAGGTGCCACGGGCAGCCGTGAACGCCGAGGCAGGCACAGCACATGCCAGCAGAACGCCCGCACCGACCGCAAAACCCGAACGGAGGAAAATCCCGCCCATGAACCGCGCTTTCACTTGCGTCTGCCAACAACCCATCTTCTTTCGCAACAGCGTCTGCCTGGCCTGCATGAAACCGCTGGGCTACGACGCCCTGCGCGGCAAGCTGCTGCCCCTGGAGCCGGCCGAGAGTCCGGGCCTCTGGCGCAGCGTGGAAAGCGCCACACGAACACGCCTCTACCGCCGTTGCGTGAACCTCGCGACGGCCGCGGCCTGCAACTGGTTGATTCCCGTCGAATCACCGGAAGAGCCGGCGCCCGAACTCTGCCTGTGCTGCCGCCTCACGCGCACCCTGCCCGATCTCGGCACGCCAGAACACGCCGGGTGGTGGGGGCGCATCGAACTGGCCAAGCGGCGCCTGGCATCCTCGCTGCTGGCTTTGCGCCTGCCGCTCGTGCCAAAAGCAGAAGACCCGGTGCGCGGACTGGCGTTCGACATCCTGGTCAGCCTGCCAGGCGCCCCCCCGGTCGTCACCGGGCACGAAGATGGCGTGATCACGTTGGACGCACAGGAGGCAGACGATGCCACACGCGAACAGCGCCGCACGCAACTGCGCGAGCCCTACCGCACACTGCTGGGCCATCTCCGCCACGAATCAGGGCACTACTTCTGGCAGCGCCTGGTGGAAGACTCGCCCTGGCTGGAACCCTTCCGCAGGGTCTTCGGAGACGAGCGGGCCGACTACCAGCAGGCGCTGCAGACGCATTACGACCGGGGGGCGCCGGCCGACTGGAGCACGCGCCACGTCAGCGCCTACGCCAGTTGCCATCCCTGGGAAGACTGGGCTGAGACCTGGGCCCACTACCTTCACATGCGAGACACCCTGGGCACAGCGCGCGGCTTCGGCATTCGGGGCAACCGCGTGGAACTCGCGGGGGAGCCCTTTGGCCCTTCGGTGCTGGAAGAAGGCGAAGGGGATGAGCACACCAACGCGCGCTTTCTGAGCTGGCTCAATCACTGGATGAAGCTCACGGTGGCCTTGAACGAGATCTCGCGCAGCATGGGTGTGATGGACATCTACCCCTTCGTGCTGTCACAACCCGCGGTGAGAAAGCTGCACCTGGTGCACCGGGTCATCGCCCACAAGGCGCCACGCGGCGCCCGCCGCCGCAGCGCGGTGCCTGCGGCCGTGGAAGAAACAACGCCATGAAGCGCACCGGTCCGCGCGTCGCCCTGATGGCCTGGATCGTGGCAGCCGGCAGCGGGACGCTCGGCGCTCAGACCGTGCCTCTCTCCGCGGGTGCCCGCGACACCGTGGCATGGGTGCAGCAGCAGCGACAACTGGCGGGACAGCCTTTTGTCGTGCTGGACAAACGCCTTGCCCACGCGTGGGTATTCGATGCCCAGGCACGCCTGGCGGGCGCCACACCGGTGCTGCTCGGCCTGGCTAGAGGAGACGACTCGGTACCCGGCATCGGTGACAAACCGATCGCTTCCATCCAGCCGCACGAGCGCACCACACCCGCAGGCCGATTTCACATGGAGCCAGGAAAGAATGCGAAGGGTGAGAGCATCTACTGGGTTGACTACGACGCCGCGGTGTCATTGCACCGCGTGCGCTCGGCGAACACCAGCGAAAGAAGGCTGGAGCGACTGGCCACCCACGACCCCGGCGACAACCGCATCTCCTACGGTTGCATCAACGTGCCTGAGGGCTTTTACAACGACGTCATCGAGCCTCTGTTCGCACCTGGCAAAGGGTCGATCTACATCCTGCCCGAGACGCGCCCCTTGTCGACCATGCTGAAGTGACCGGACGAGGGCACGGCCTCATCCGGTCGGCTCGGCAGCACGCTCAGTTGCGGTCAGCGCGCGGTGCGCGCATGGTGCCATCGGTGGTGCCGCTTGTGCCGGGCGTCGTGGACTGCGTGGTCGACGGCGCAGTGGTCGAGGGCATCGTCGAGGGCGAGGTGGTACCCGAACCCATGCCCGAGGCAGGAGGTGTCATCGGCGCTGTGGAGGGCGTGCCTGGAGAGGTCGGTGTGGTTGTCGAAGGGCCGGAACCGCTGGGCTGTGCAAACGCCATGCCGCTGGCAAGAACGAGCACCAGCCCGCAGGCGGTGGAAGTGGTGGTGCGAATGAAAGAGTGGGACATGTTGGCTCCTGGTGTCAATGAATGTTCAACGTCCGTTGCACCCACCGAAGATTCGTTGAGCGGCTGACGCCAAACTTCATTGGCAAGGGGTGTGCCCGTTCTGCCTTCTCAGTCGTACGCGCGCGGAAAGAGAATTTCGAACCGCGTGCCCGACACACTGGATTCCACCTGCACGGTGGCATCGAGCAATTCGCACAGGCGCTTGACAATGGACAGGCCGATGCCCTCGCCGTGCCGGTCCGTCTGCGGCGTGGCGCCGGGCTCCGGTACGCCCGCGTCCTCCTCCTCGATGTGGGTGACCTTGTCTTCCTTCGAGTCGAAGGCCACCTGGTCCGCATGCTGCGTGGCCACCTCCAGCGCATTCTTCAATTCGGAGGACCCGCCGTTCCCGATGCCCGGACCGGTGTCGCTCACCACCAGCATCCATCGATCGGGATCCTCGGCGCCGCAGTCCGACCACGAAAGTTCAAGCCCGCCCTTGTGCGTGTAGCGGATCGCGTTGAGCAGGAGATTCTGTGCGATGCGGTACAACTTCACCGCATCGGAGCGCACCTCGAAAGGCGTGTGCCCGTTGAGCTTGAAGGTCAAGCCCTTTTGCTGCGCATGCCCTTCCAGCGATTCCCACAGCTCGCGAAACAGGGGCGCAACGTCCACGCGCTCGATGTGGCGCTCCTCCTGTCCGCTCTGTAGTCGCGCGAGGGTGGTGACATCGTCCAGAAGGTGGTGCAGCGCCTTCACGTTCTTGCCGAGCAGGCGAAGGAATGTCTCACGGACCGCCGGATCGGCGTTCGGCGTTCCCAACCCCTGGGTGGCATTGCTGACGACCCCCAGGTTACCCCGCAGGTCGTGGGCGGCCTCCTGCCAGAGCTGGGCACGCTGTTGCTCCATCCGGCGCAGGGTCTCCAGGCCTTGCTCAAGGCTACGGGTGTAGGCCGTGGCCTCGATCTGTTGCAACTTGAAGTACTGGTTGGTGCTGGCCCCCACGGCCACGCTGTAGACCTGCGCCCAGGCCAGGCGCGCGCGCGCCATGACCTCTGGCGCGTGCACGGGTGGCCCTGCGGCCAGCGACTCGAGTTCGCTCACCACACATTCGTTGAGCCGGCCCAGCTCGCGGACCACTTCGGACAGGCCAAAACCCTGCTGCCAGCGGTGCAGGCCGTGTGCGGCTGCATCGCCCAGGCGCTCTGCCTCGCTGGACTCCGAGCGAAGATGCGCTTCAAAGCCCTCCAGCACCGCTGGAATATGGTCGTTGAGCTGGGCGTGCGGCAAGGCATCTCCACTGGTCAGCGAGGTGTCGGCCGACACCGCACGCCGCCATGCGTTCAGGATGGCGTCACGTCGATCGGTGAGCTGGTCGGCCAGTGCGGCGAAAGGATTTCCATGGGCGGGCATCGGGCACCTTCAGTCAAAGAGACGACCATTCTGCCCTTGAACAACGGGGTGCCTCATCTATCGCGCTGCGGTGTCGACTCGGCTTCCTGCCGGCGGCGAATGGAGCGACCCAACCGACGAAGCCACACCAACACGATGAGAATGAAGAACGTGGCAAGCATCGCGATGCCCGTGTGACCCATGCCAGCGGCCATGCCCACACCCGCCGTGGCCCAGATACTGGCTGCGGTGGTCAGGCCATGGATGCGGCCTTCCTCCTGGTCCTTGAGCACAGCACCCGCGCCCAGGAACCCAATGCCCGAGACCAGCCCCTGCACCACACGGCTGAGCTGGTCGTCGTCCATGCCGGTCTCCCGCGAGATCAGCACAAAAAGTGCTGCACCCAGTGAGACCAGCATGTGCGTGCGAAGACCGGCTTCCGCATCGCGCCGCTCGCGGTCCCACCCAATCAGGGCACCCAGTACGAGCGCCTCACCCATGCGCCAGGTGGCACGCGTGATGCGTTCCACTTCTGCAAGGTCCGAGAACTCCCCTTGCAGCGTGGTCCAGATGGTCTGCAGGACAGACATGACGATCAACCTTTCGGGGGAAGTCCCGCGCCATCGCCATCTCGCCAGCGCTGGATGTATCGATGCAGTTCGCTCAGGATGAGGGGTTTGATGAAATGGTGGTCAAAACCAGCTTCCGCTGAACGCTGGCGGTCCTCGGGCAGCTCGCGGCCGGTGAGCGCAACGATCAGCATCGGCATGCCGGGCAGCGACTCGCGAATGCGGCGTGCCACCGAGTGTCCGTCAAGCTGGGGCATGCCGATGTCGAGGATGGACACCTGCGGCCGGATGCGTTGCGCCACAGCCAGGGCTTCTTCTCCATCGTGAGCCAGGTGAACCGTGTGACCATGGAGTTCCATGAGCAGCACCAGAGACTCGGCGGAATCGCGATCGTCGTCGGCAATGAGCATGCAGAGGCCAGAGCCGGGGGTCGAGCCCGGATCCGGGAGGAGCGAAGCTGCGGGCATGATTTCGTGATGAGGGAAAGGGATGCGGTGGCGCATTCTCCACCCCCTGAACGCCGCCAGCAACTCAGGCCCAAAAAAAGGGATGTTGAACATTTCAACATCCCTTTTTTGCTTTCAGGCAGGTGCTTCAGAAGCGGTGCACATAGCCCAGGCTGGTGGTGTTCACCTCGCGCTTGCCCACGCCGGCAAAGCGCATGTCGTAGCGGGCCCATTCGAGCACGATGGAAGAGTTCGGGGTCAGGTCGTAGCCGACGCCTGCGCCATAGGAACCCGCCCAGCCACTGGCCCTGCCGGTGGAAATACCGGAAAGCGCGCTGGCCGACACTTCGGTTCGACCGTAGGTGGTACCGAGCTTGCCAAACACATTGAATGCGCCCAGCGGAAGCTTGCCGACCAGGCTGAGGTTGATGCCGTGCGCCTTGCTGGTGCCGCCGCCGCGGCGCATCTTGCCCAGGTTCACGTAGCCGACCTCGGCACCCAGGTAGTCATTGAACATGCCACCGGTGTACAGGTTGAACGAGGTGCTGCTGTCCGAGCAGTTGAAGCCACCGAGCCCGCAATCGAGATCGTAGTCCGGGCGCCCGGCGTTGATGCCGATGTAGCCGCGTGAGGAGTAAGGGATGAGCGAATAGCCGCCTTCGCCGGACATGCGCGGCCCGGTCGTCGGGGTGGTTGCCGTCGTGGATCCACCCGCCTGCGCAATGGTGGTGGTGGAACTGTCGTTGCCCGGTGGTGGCGTCTGGGCAGAAACCGAGCAGGCCACGGCCATGGCGATGGCGGCCACCGGCCACGTCTTGAGGTGATGAAGGGAGCGGTTCATGGGCTAGTCCTGGTTGGAGTTGAGAAAAACTGCGCCAGAAATGGAAAGCAGCGCATGCTCTTGGCAAACCGGGTGCCTGACCCCCGAGGGGGTCGGGCAGCCACCGTTTCTCGTTGCGAACCCCTTGCGGTAAATATTGCAGCACCCCGACACCCCTACCGCGCCCCCTCTTGAAAAACGCTCGACGGTGTCGGGTACGCCGTGTGCCCTTTGAAGAGGTCGGAAGCGGTGGACAGGAAAGTTCGCCGGGGCCGGCGTCCCATCCACTTTCAAGAAGGAACGCCATGAAAGACAAAGACACCATCAAGACACTGAACAACCTCATCGAAACCTGCAAGGATGGTGAGTACGGTTTCAAGGCCAGCGCAGACCACGCTGCCGATCCGCAGATCAAGGACCTGTTTCTGGCGCGCTCACAAGACTGTCGCGCCGCAGCGGCCGAACTGCAGACGCTGGTCGTTCGCCTGGGCGGCAAGCCGGAGGACAGCGGAACCGCGAGTGGCACGGTGCACAGAGGCTGGGTTGCCGTGAAAGGCACGCTCTCGGGCTACACCGATCTGGCCATGCTGGAGGAAACCGAGCGCGGTGAAGACACGGCCCTGGATCGCTACCGCGAAGCCCTGAAGGAGGACCTGCCGGTGGAAGTGCGCGCCATGGTCGAGGCACAACTGGCCGGCGTCAAACGCAACCACGACCAGATCCGCAACCTGCGCAACCAGTACCGGGCCACGGCAGACTGATCCTTCCGGACACCCATGGAAAGACCCGCTCCAGGCGGGTCTTTTCTTGATGTCAGGCGGGTTTCGGGACGGGATTCCCCGAGGACGGCTTTTTTCGCTCCGCCAGTTCGGCGTCGCTGTGACCATCTCCCACCGGGTCCGCGCTCTCGTCTTCAGGCGGCGCCGGTGGCGACGGAGGTGTGGCCTGCCTGACGTCGTTGCCGCCACTGATGGAGGAGCACAGCAAGGCGCACGGTCGGGTCTCGCTCATGGGAGTCTCCTGAAGGGGGGCGCAGGAAGGCGCACCTTCAGCGGGTCAGTCGCGCAAACAGCATGCCGATGGCGAGCGCCACCCCCACCGAGGTCAGCGGATGCTCACGCACCGTGCCGCGCAGGTTGTCTGTCCATTCGTCGCCGAGTTCGCGCGCGCGATTCACCTGGTTGTGCAGGGCTTCGCTGGCGTGTGCGACGGTCGACTCCAGCTTCTGCGCCGCAGGGGCCGCTTTTTCAGCAAGGCGATCCACGGTCTCATGAGCGCCCTGGGCCACGCGAGAGACGATCTCATTGGCGTCAGGCGTGCTCGCGCCCCGCGCGTCGATGGATGAGGGGTGGGTGCTGGTGTTGGCCATTGGGAATCTCCTGAAGGGGTGTTGAGCGATGGGCATGGGCCCCATCCCGCCAAGAGCGTGATACCGGCCCGCCGCCTTGCAGGGGCAATCGGCGTGCCACCCCTTTCTCAAGGCTTGTCGTCAGCCGCGTACTGTTTGAGCCGGTTGTACAGCGTTTTCAGACTGATCCCCAGTGCAGCAGCGGTGCGTTCCTTCTGCCGCCCGTAGTGCTCCAGCGTGGCCAGGATGATCTTCTGCTCTGCCTCTGCCAGCGAAATGCCGATGGGAACCACCACAGACTCGCGCGGAGCCTCGGCCTGCGCGTGGACCACCCCGGGCTCCACGCTTCGCGCCACGGGCGGCGCGGCGTCCAAGCTGTCGATCTGCTGCGGCGGCGACCAGCCCGAAGGGTGCGGCAACCACTGCGTGTCGATGGTGCTTCCTGACGCCATCACGTAGGCGCGCTGCACGGCATTGCGAAGTTCGCGCACGTTGCCCGGCCAGTGGTAGGCACTGAGTTGCTCCAGAGCCGCTGGCGTGAAACTCTTCTCCTTGCCCTCCTGTTCGCCGATCAGGCGCAGGAAACGGCCAGCGAGCAGCGGAACATCCGACAGCCGCTCCCGCAGCGGTGGCATTTCGATGGGGAACACGTTGAGGCGGTACATCAGATCCACGCGCAGGTGGCCATCGGCCACGGCCTGCATGGGGGAACGGTTGGTGGCGGCAATGATGCGCACATCGGTTTCCTGGCTCTGCGCCGCGCCCACGCGCATGAAGCGCCCGGTCTCCAGCACACGCAGCAGTTTCACCTGCAGGTCCAGCGGCATCTCGGTGATCTCGTCGAGGAACAGCGTGCCGCCGGCCGCGCGCTCGAAGAAGCCCTGGTGCTGGCGGTCCGCGCCGGTGAAGCTGCCCTTTTCGTGTCCGAAGATCTCGCTCTCGATCAGGTTGGGCGAAATGGCGCCGCAGTTGACGCCCAGAAAAGGCATCTTGCGCCGGCGGCTGAGCTCGTGGATGGTCTGCGCCACCACCTCCTTGCCGGTGCCACTCTCACCCGTGATGAACACGGTGACACCCGAACCCGCCACGCGGCTGATCTGTTCGTACACGCGCAGCATGCAGGCCGAGCGGCCCCAGAGCTGTCCGAAATTGCCGGTGCTGGCCAGGTTGGCGGTGAGGCCCGCCACCTCGGCCTTGAGCACCGCGGGCTTGGTGACTCGCGAAAGCACCCCTTGCAGGTGCTTGAGCGTGACAGGCTTGACGAGGTAGTCCACCGCACCCAGGCGCAACGCCAGGATGGAGGTCTCCAGGCTGGCGTGCCCGGTCATCAGCACCACCTCCGAATCGGCCAGCAGCTCCGGGTCGGAGAACAGATCCATGCCGCTGCCGTCGGGCAGGCGCAGGTCGAGGAGCACCAGGTCGGGGGTCTGAAGGGCGAGCTGCTTGCGCGCATCGCGCAAGGAATTGGCGGTGGCGACGGTCAAACCCTGCAATGCAATGAGCTCGCTTAGCATGGCTGCGGCGTCGACGTCGTCGTCCACGATCAAGGCATGGGTCATCGATGTGTGTTTCCTGTGGGCGCGCTGTTAGCGTGGCCGCGCGCGGCGGCGCCCATGATGCCATTTTTATCCGGACCAACAATCTGCCGCGTGTGATCTGCCTCGTGGGATGACTTCAGTGCAGCGTGACCACCGGATTGGGCTTGAAAGGTGGATCTCCCTCGGGAGGCGTTTCCCTCCCTGGCGTGCCCGGTTCCTGAATATCCGGCGGCAACTCGGTCGGCCGGCCAGGCGGTGTCTCGGGATAGGGGGGCGGAATCGGCGGTGCAGGTTGGGGCACTTCCGGCACGTGGGCATGCATCTGCAGGAATGGTTCTCGGTTCATGGCAGCTCCTTGAGTACTTGTTGAGGGCACTGGAGCTGCGGCAAGGCACGTGCCCGCTGGACAGGCACGCGCCTTGCCCGGATAGAGAACCCTCATCAGGAAACACCATGGCAAGACAACGTCCCGATCGTGCAGATCACCCCGCCCCCCGCCATCCCGTGGACCGCTCACCGCGTGCACCCGGTTCACCACCGCCGCAGTCCGAAGACGAGCACCTGGAACTGCCGCATGAGCGCGATCAGTCGACGCGCAACACAGCGCCTGCGCCCGATGCCGGAATGAAACAGGCCAGCAAGGACCTGGAGGCCGGCCAGGTGGACACCGACATGCGCGCATCACCGGGTCTTGACGCGGCGCAACGCAAGCGCTACGTGCCGGGCGCGGGCGGGCAACGTCCCGAGGCGCAGCCCGCAAAGGAATCAACTCCTGCGGACCCAGCGCGGCGGCGCAGGTGAATCGACGGCAGCGCCCGGATCCTCTTCCCCGCCACAGAAGCCAGCAGAAAGCCGGGCTCCGGTGCTGGCGCAGCGCGCCGCTCCCGCCTTCCTGGTGCGCAGAACAGCGCCAGGAACCCGAGGGTGGTCAGCAAGAAAACCAGGTTTCGGGACGTTCGGTGCATGGCGATCTCCTGTGACGATGCCGGCAAATGCCGTGCCCACCGGGCGGCTAATTCAAGGCAGGCACTGGATTTGCCCTTGAAACATCCGTGTCACAAGGAGAATCTTCATGAAAAAACGCACCCTGCAACAAGCCAGCCTGGTCGTCGCCCTGATGTTGGGCGGCCACGCCATGGCCGACACGCTCGCCCGGCAAGACCAGGCCTTCCTGGAACAGGCCGCGCAGAATGGACATGCCGAACTGTCGGCGGGCCGCCTGGCGCTGACCAAGGCACGCAATCCGCAGGTGCAGGCATTTGCCCAGCGAGTGATCGAAGACCACACCCGCATCGGCGAAGAACTGGTCACCCTCGCCATGGCCCGCAACTACAAGCCGCCCACCGAGCCCTCGATGCTCCAGAAGGGCAAGGAAATGGTGATCGGCGGCATGGCCGACGAGAGCTTTGACCGGCGTTACGTGATCCAGATGGGCGTGGAGGCCCACCAGGACACGATCCGCCTCTTCGAGAAGGCCGCCAATGAAGCCCGCGACCCGGAGATCAAGGCGTTTGCCACAAGGCACCTGCCCCACCTGCACCAGCACTTGGAAGCCGCGCGGGAACTCAAGGTGAAGGTGGAGCCGACCACGCCGCCACCCCGGCGCTGATCCGGCGCTGATCCGGCGCTGATCCGGCGCTCAGCCCAGTCGCAAGGCCATCACGCCGGCGACGATCACCGCCGTGCCAATGGCGCGCTGCATGCCGAACTTCTCTTTCAGCAGCAGCGTGCCCATCACGGCGGCGAACAGCACCGATGTCTCGCGCAGTGCGGCCACGCTGGCCACCGGCGCTCGCGTCATGGCCCAGAGCGCGATGGCGTAGGAGCCAATGGAAGCCACAGCGCCCAAGGCCGCCATGGGCCACCGCCGCCGGGCGTAGCCAAGCATCTCGGCGCGCCCGGCGGCGGGGCGCCGCCACCACACCATCAGCGGATAGCAGATGCCGTTGAGCACGAACAGCAGCAACACGTAGCGCAAGGCGTTGCCCCCCGATGCCACCTCGGCACGCACGCCCAGCCCGTCGACCACCGTGTACAGGGCGATGATTCCGGCGTTGGCAAAGGCATAGAGCAGTGCCTTGCGATGGTGCAGCGCTTCACCCGGGTGGGCCAGCCCCACCAGGGCCACACCGGTGGTGATGCCGATGACGCCGGCCCAGGCCGTCACGCTGGGCGATTCCCCCAGCAGGCTGCCGCTGGCCAGGGCCACGAGCAGCGGTGCAAAGCCACGCATGATCGGGTAAGTCAGCCCGAGTTCACCATGCTGGTACGCGCCGACCAGGGCCACGTAGTAGCCAATGTGGATGACCACCGACGCCGCAATGAAAGGCAGGCTGGCCGGACCGGGCAGGCCCGTCATCAACAACACCGGCAGCGCCACCGCTGAACCCACCAGATGCAGCAGCGCGGTGTCCAGCGCCTTGTCGCCGCTGCTCTTGACGAGTGCGTTCCAGGCGGCATGCAGCAAGGCGCCCACCAGAACGGCGGCCACCACGGGCCAGGTGAGTGTCAGCACGGGGCCTTGACCTCAACCGGCATCAGGCACTACCGCCTTGCCTGAGTTCGGGGAAGTCGTCGTCGCGGAACTCCATCTCGCCACGGCGCCCGGCGCCATCGCGCTCCACCTCCTGGGCACGCAACTGCACGCGGCGGATCTTGCCGGAGATGGTCTTGGGCAGCTCGCTCACGAATTCAATGCGGCGCACACGCTTGTAGGCGGCCAGGTGCTCGCGCGCGAAGCCGAGGATGTCGCGCGCGAGTTCGGGCCCGGGGGTGGCACCGGCGGCCAGCAAGAGATAAGCCTTGGGCACCACGCCGCGGATCGGGTCGGGCGCGGGCACCACGGCCACTTCGGTCACGGCCTCGTGTTCGATCAGCGCGCTCTCCAGCTCGAACGGGCTGATGCGGTAGCCCGAGGCCTTGAAAACGTCGTCCGCGCGGCCTACGAAGGTGAGGTAACCGTCGGCATCGCGCGCGGCAGTGTCGCCCGTGTGGTAGTGCCCATCGCGCATGACCTCGGCGGTCTTCTCGGGGCTGTCGAGGTAGCCCACCATCAGGCCAAGCGGACGGTGCGAGAGGTCGATGCAGACCTCGCCCTCGTCGGCCTCGTGGCCGTCCGCATCGAGCAGGCGGATGCGGTAGCCCGGCAGGGGCCGGCCCATGGAACCGGGCTTGAGCCGCTGGCCCGCGACGTTGCCGATCTGCGCGGTGGTCTCGGTCTGTCCGTAGCCATCGCGCAGCGGCAAGCCCCAGGCCTGCTGCACCTGCTCGATGATCTCGGGGTTGAGCGGCTCGCCCGCGCCAATGAGTTCGCGCAAGCCCAGGCGCCCGCGCCACGCGCCCAGGTCTTCCTGGATCAGCATGCGCCACACCGTGGGCGGCGCGCACAGGCTGGTCACGCGGCAGCGGGCCAGCACCTCCAGCAACGCGGCTGCGCTGAAGCGCGGCGTGTTGTGGATGAACACGCAGGCCCCCGCGTTCCAGGGCGCGAAGAAACAGCTCCAGGCGTGCTTGGCCCAGCCGGGCGATGAGATGTTGAGGTGAATGTCGCCAGCCTTCAGGCCGAGCCAGAACATGGTGGACAGGTGCCCCACCGGATAGCTCTGGTGCGTGTGCAGCACCAGCTTGGGCTGCGCGGTGGTGCCCGAGGTGAAGTACAGCAGCATCGGGTCGGTGGCCTGCGTGGGGCCATCGGGCGTGAAGGCGGCAGGCTGCGTGAGCGCCTGCGCCAGATCGTGCCAGCCCTGCGTGGCGGCGCCGACGGCGATGCGCGTGAAATCCCCGGGCAAGGCGGCGAACTTGTCCGTCTGCGCGGCGGCCACCACCACGTGCCGCACCTCGCCGCGCTGCAGCCGGTCGCGCAGGTCTTCGGGTGTGAGCAGCGCGGTGGCGGGGATGAGCACCGCGCCCAGCTTGATCGCCGCGAGCATGGTGTCCCACAGCGCGACCTCGTTGCCCAGCATCAGCAGGATGCGGTCGCCACGGCGCACACCGAGCCCGCGCAGGAAGTTCGCCACCTGGTTGGAGCGCGCCGCCATGTCGGCGAAGCTGAAGCGCTGTTCGCCGCCGTCGGCCTCGGTGATCCACAGCGCGGGCGCGCCGTTGCCTTGCGCCAACGCGTCGAAATGGTCCAGCGCCCAGTTGAAGGTGGTGAGCTGCGGCCACTGGAAGCGCTCCGCGGCCTCGGGCTGCTGGCCGCGCAGTTGAAGCAGGAGTTGTCGGGCTTGTTCGAAGGTTGGGTTCTCTTGGGTCATGTCGATGGGGTTGCAGCAGAACAGGGCATCAGGCGGTGGCCACCTCGGACAACCCCAGCTCATCGAGCATGGCCTTGCGCATCACGAACTTCTGCGCCTTGCCCGTCACGGTCATGGGCAGGCTGTCCACGAACCGGATGTAGCGGGGAACTTTGTAGTGGGCGATCTGCGTGCGGCAGAACGTCCTCAGGTCTTCTTCCGCCAACATCGTACCCGGCTTGCGAACCACCCACGCACAGATCTCCTCGCCGTAGCGGGGGTCGGGCACCCCAAACACCTGCACCTCCTGGACCGCGGGATGCCGGTACAGGAACTCCTCGATCTCGCGGGGGTAGATGTTCTCCCCGCCACGGATGAGCATGTCCTTGAGCCGGCCCACGATGTTGCAGTAGCCCGAGGCATCGATCGTGGCCAGGTCGCCGGTGCGCATCCAGCCGTCCACGATGGCTTCGCGGGTCCTCGCGTCGTCGCCCCAGTAGCCGCGCATGACGGAGTAGCCCCGGGTCCACAGTTCTCCGGTTTCGCCCACGGGCACTTCCTGGCCCGAGTCATCGACGATCTTCACCTCCAGATGCGGCTGGATGCGGCCCACCGTCGTGACCCGGTGTTCCAGCGAGTCGTCGGTGGCACTTTGGAACGAGACCGGCGAGGTCTCGGTCATGCCGTAGGCGATGGTGACTTCGGGCATGTGCATGCGCGTGACGACCTGCTTCATCGTTTCGATCGGGCACGGTGCGCCCGCCATGATCCCGGTGCGCAGGGAGGCCAGGTCGAAGTCCTGGAAGCCGGGCACGCCGAGCATCGCCACGAACATGGTCGGCACCCCATGCAACGCGGTGCAGCGCTCGGTGGACACGGCAGCCAGCGTGGCTGCGGGGTCGAACGCTTCGCCGGGAAACACCAGGCAACTGGCCGTGGCCGTGCAGGCCAGTACCCCCAGCACCATGCCGAAGCAGTGGTAGAGCGGCACCGGCACGCACAGGCGATCCTGCGAGCCGAGTCGCATCGCGTGGGCCACAAAGCGGGCGTTGTTGACCACGTTGAAATGCGTCAGCGTGGCGCCCTTGGGGTTTCCCGTCGTGCCGCTGGTGAACTGGATGTTGATGGGGTCGTCGCACCGCTGCCCGGCGCTCACCGCAACCACACGCGCGAGCTGGGCGGGTCCGGCCAGCTTGCCCAGTTGCTCGAAGGTGAGCGTGCCCGGGTGCGGCACGCTTGCGAACTGCACCACCGCTTCCAGGGCGGGCAGTCGCGCCAGCCGCAGGCGCCCGGGCGCAGCCTGCGCCATTTCAGGTGCAATGCTGCGCAGCATGTCGAGGTAGTTGCTGGACTTGAAGACCTCGGCGCACAGCAGCACCTTGACGCCGACCTGACCCAGGGCGTACTCGAGTTCGGCCACGCGGTAGGCGGGATTGATGTTCACCATGATGGCCCCGATGCGCGCCGTGGCGAACTGCACCAGCACCCATTCGGGCCGGTTGGGCGACCAGATGCCGACCCGGTCGCCGCGTTCCACGCCCAGGCTCAGCAGGCCTGCAGCCACCCGGTCCACTTCGCGGCGGAACTCGCTCCAGGTCCAGCGCACCTGGTGCTCCAGAAACACGAACGCCTCGCGGTCCGCATGGGATGCCACCGCCTGGTCCAACAGCTCGCCAATGGTGAGCCGGGAGAGTTCGGGCTGCGTGGCGCCTTTCACATGGGACAGGCCGGCCAGCGGCCGCTGCGAAATCGAAGCACCGCCGGTGAAGCTGGAGAAGGGGTTGCTGCTCAAAACGTCCTCCAGTCCCCTGCCCGCTCGTAGGCAGCAGCAGCCTGGTAGATGGTGGCTTCGTTCCAGTGCCTGGCCACGAACATGGCGCCGACCGGAAGCCCGCCAACCAGGCCACACGGGACGCTCATGGCGGGATGGCCGGTCGAGCTGAACGGTGAGGTGTTGCCAACCATCTCGAATGCGCGGCCGATGATCTCCGCGATGGGCGCGCCGGGCTGCGGTATCGGCTGCGCCGTCATGGGAACGGTGGGCATCAGCAGAAGATCGAACTGTTCGAGCACGCTGTCGTAAGCCTGGCGCAGTTGCCGCGACAGGTTCTGAGCCTTGGCATAGAAGTGCCCACGGTGGTGGCGCAGGAACCACTCGCCCACGAACATGGACACCTTCAGCGAGGGCGACAACTCGTCGGCGCGCGCGCGCCAGCCGGCGTGCTTGTCCAGCAGGCTGACCATGTACATGCCCTTCCAGTTGAACCCCATGCCGTTGCCGTGCATCATCTGCGCCTGCAGGCCCTCCAGGGCGATCGGGTTCCAGATGGCCGGTCCGTCCAGGTGCATGGGCACGCTGACCTCCTCCACCCGTGCGCCCATGCGCGCCAGCACCTCGCCCACCGCGCGAACCTTGGCATCCACGCCAGGCGTGGCACCGACCTGACCGAAGCCCTCGCGCAAGAGACCGATGCGCAGGCCGTTCACGCCACGGGACAGCGCGTCGGTGTAGCGCACTTTGGGCGAAGCGTGCTGGCGGGGGTCCAGCCCGTCCTCGCCGGCAATCACTTCCAGCAGCAGGGCGTTGTCCGCGACGTTGCCGGTCATGGGACCCAGGTGGTCGATCGTCGCCTCGATCGGCATGGCGCCGGTGTAGGGAACCAGCCCGTGCGTGGCCTTCATGCCGTAGCAGCCGGAGAAGGCCGACGGTATCCGCACCGACCCCCCCTGGTCGCCCCCGATCGCCATGCCGATCTCCCCGGCCCCGACCAGTGCGCCACAGCCCGAGGAAGAGCCGCCGGCGATGTAGCCCGTGCGCCAGGGGTTGTGCACCGGGCCGGTGGCGTTGGTGTGGCTGCCGCCCGAGAGACAGAAGTACTCGCAGTGCGCCTTGCCGGCGATGGTGCCGCCGGCGTCCAGGATGCGCCGCACCACCGTGGCGTCCATCTCCGGCACGTAGCCCTCCAGGGTGGAAGCGCCGTTCATCATCGGCACGCCAGCCAGGGCGATGTTGTCCTTGAGCACCACCTTCTGGCCGCGCAACGACCCGCTATCGGCGCCGCGGATGTCGGTCTTGATGTACCAGGCGTTCATCGGGTTCTCTTCGGCCGTCGGGCGTCGCCCGGGCGTGCGGGAATAGGCCACCTCCGGCAGGAAATCCGGCAGCTGGTCGACGCGTTCGTACGCCAGGAAGTTGGGCTCCATCTGCTCGAGGTACTGGCCCAGTTCCGAGTCGGGCATGTTCATGTGCAGGCTGCGGGCCAGTTCCCGCATCTGGTCCATGCTCGGGCGGCGCAATGCCATGGTGTTCTCCTTGTGGGGGGGATGTGTGGGCGAGCGCATGGGCGCTGCCGTGGATGGGGAAGGACCGGGTTGGAGTGGCGCACGACCCGCTGGCTGGGCACCGCGGGTCGAACGGGCCGCGCCCCAGCCCAGCAGTTGCTCGAGCGCCTGCGACGACCGCAGTTCCGACTCGGTGTATTCATGGACGATGGCGCCCTTCTCCAGCACCAGCACCCGGTCGGCGCAGTCCAGGATGAAGTCGAGGTTCTGCTCGGCCACGAGGATCGAGATGCCCTCTTCATCGCGCAGCCGCACCAGGGTCTGCGCCATCTCGCCGATGATGTTGGGCTGGATGCCTTCGGTGGGTTCGTCCAGCAACAGCAGCCAGGGCTGGGACACCAGGGCACGCGCCAGCGCCAGCAACTGCTGCTCGCCACCCGAGAGCGCGCCACCCCGACGATCGAGCAGGCGCTGCAAACGGGGAAAGAGCGCAAGCACCCGGTTGATCGCGGCGTCTTCCTGCTCCCCGAGCGCGCGGGACCACGCCATGCTCAGGTTTTCCCGGGCCGTCAGCGTGCCCAGGATGCCGCGACCCTGCTGCACATAGCTGATGCCCATGCGCGAACGCGAATGGGGTTCCAGGGCATTGATCTCCACGCCGTCGGCGCGGACCACGCCGCCCTGCAGGGGAATCACGCCAGCAAGCGCTTTCATCAAGGTGCTCTTGCCCATGCCGTTGGCACCGAGCACGCCCACGATCTCTCCCTTGCCGATGTGCAGGCTGAGCCCGCGCAGCACGGTCATCGCCCCATAGCCGGCCTGCACACCACTCACCTCGAGCGCAGACACCTCCTGGTCCGTGACGGTCGAATTCATTTGTGCACCCCATGTTGCTTGCCGAGATAGACGTCCCGGACCTGCTCGTCTGCCAGCACCTCGGCGGCTGTCCCCTGGGCCAGGATCTTTCCCTGGTGAAAAGCGGTCACCGTCTGGGCAATCGCGCTCACGAAGCTCATGTCGTGCTCGACCACCACCACCGTGGCCGTGGCGGTGAGGTCCTTCACGAGCTCGGCCATGCGGTCGACTTCATCGCGCGTGAGGCCCCCTGCTGGCTCGTCCAGCAGCACCAGCCAGGGGTCGGGCGCCAGAACCACGCCGAGCTCGACGATCTGCCGCTGCCCGTGGGCGAGTGCACCTGCCGGCGTCCAGACGTGCGGACCCAGGCCCAGTTGCTCGATCAGTGCGTCGACGCGCGCCGATACCTCGGCGCGCGTGCGCGTGCCCACCGAGCGCGCGGAGAGCCAGAGGTTCTCGTGCACGCTGAGGCCGTTCATCAGGTTGGGCACCTGGGTCTTCACACCCACGCCCCGGCGCGACACCTCGTGCACCTGGAGCCCGGCGGTGGACTCGCCGTTGAGCAAGATTTCGCCTTCTGTGGGCGTGAGCTGCCCGCTCAGGCATTTGAAGAAAGTTGACTTGCCGGCACCGTTCGGCCCGATGAGGCAGCGCAACTCGTGGCGCCGGAGCTTCATGGACGCGCCATCGACCGCCGTGACACCGCCAAAGCGCATCACGACACCCGTGGCTTCCACCACCGTGACGGGCGTCATTCCTGGTGCTCCTTGCGGGCTGGCGCCGACCGACGGGCCTTCCAGAGGCGCGTCACCGAAGGCAGCAGGCCGCTGGGCAGGAACAAGACCACCAGCACCAGCAGCAGGCCCATGACGACGGTGTTGTCGATCAGTTGCTGGCCGCCGAGCAAGCCCTTGAGCGCGCCCAGCAACACGGCGCCGAACATCGGTCCCCACAAGGTCCCGAGGCCGCCGACCAGCACCCAGATGATCACTTCGGCCGACACACCCAGCGAGAACACCTCGGGGGTCACGATCTCGGCCCAGCACGCATAGAGCGTCCCGGCCAGGCCCGCCACCGCGCCCCCGAGCCCGAACGCCAGCGTCTTGGCCCATCGCACGTCGTAGCCCAGCAGTTCGGCCCGCAACTCGTTTTCCCGGATGCCGCTGAGCAGTCGACCGAAGCTGCGCGCACACAGCCAGCGTAACAGCAGCCACACCGCCAGCAGGCACACGGCGGCCACGTAGTACAGGCCGAGCCCGGTGATGGGCGACGACGGATCGCCCGGCACGTTCAGCGGTGGAAACCCCGGGATGCCGTTGAATCCCCCCAGACGGGCCGACCCGATGGCGTAGGCCTCACCCGCCGTGCTGTTGGCGTACTTGAACAGCAGCAGCGTGGCGACCAGGGTGATGACACCCAGGTAGACGTCACCGATGCGGCCGTAGAACATCATGGCGCCCAGCGCCATCGCGGCCGCACCGGCGATGAGCACCGCCAGCACCACCGCACCGGTGGACTCGCCCAGGTTGATGGCGGACACCGCATACGCGTAGGCACCCAGCCCGTAGAAGGCGGCCTGGCCAAAACACAGGATGCCCCCCACCCCCCACACGAACGCCAGGGACAGCGCCAGGATGGCAAAGACCACCAGCAGCGTGAGCGTGTATTCGCTGACCACCAGCGGGGCCAGGGCCATGAGCAGAAGCGTCAGTGCAAAGCCGGTCCACCAGCTCGAGGGAATGCGCGATGGCGCTGCACCCGAGACGCGTACCACGCGCCGCCGGGCCTGCGGGGTCTGCGGCCTTTTCATGCGGCCCCCTTGAACCAGCGCGAGGTGATGCCCTGCGGCAACAGGCGCAGGATGACCACGGCCGCCAGCAGCAGGGCCATCTCGCCCACCACGGGGGTGGCGAAGGTTTCGAACACCTTGGTCACGGTGCCCAGCAGCGCACTGGCCGAAGCGGTGCCGGCCACCACGGAGGCGCCCCCTGTGATCACCGTGATGAAGGCCTTGGCGATGAACTGGCCACCCGCCGTGGGCGTGAGCGCCACCAACGGCGCCAGCACGCCGCCAGCCAGGCCAGACACCATGCTGCCCACCACGAAGGTGACCATGTAGATCCGCTTGGGCGAATGGCCCAGCGAAGCCGAGACCTCGGCCGACTGCATCGCTCCGCGCACGACCAGACCGGCCCGCGTGAACCGCAACACGAGGTAGAGCAGGACCAGCAGGACCACGGCAA
The DNA here is from genome assembly GCF_051860785.1 of Hydrogenophaga sp. Lineage (GTDB taxonomy): Bacteria > Pseudomonadota > Gammaproteobacteria > Burkholderiales > Burkholderiaceae_C > Hydrogenophaga. The sequence goes on along the minus strand of NZ_JBIMLB010000006.1, from coordinate 121,404 downwards.
CGAAGATCACGAACAGGCTGTACCCGCCCACGGTGAACTGGCCGATGACCACCGGACCGAGCGGGTTGGGAACACCCGATGTGGTCGCACCGAAAGTGGTCGACAGGATTCCCGAAATCGCGAGCGATAGCCCCCAGGTGGCGAGCATGGTGTCGATCGTGCGGCCATACAGCCAGCGGATGACGATCCGCTCGACCAGCAGACCGAAGACCCCCACCGCCAGGGGCGCCACCACCAGCATCGCCACCCACACGTTGCAACCCAGCTTCAAAGCCACGATCGTCGCGTAGCCTCCCAGCACGATGAATTCCCCGTGCGCGAGGTTGATGACCCTCATCAGGCCGAAGATCAGTGCCAGCCCGGCCGACGCCAGGGCCAACGTCGACACCATGTAGGCAAGCTCGAAGAGACTGACGAGGAAGAAGTCCATGGCGTCCGTGGAATGGATGAGGCTCGTGCGGGCCCCTGCGGAGCCCGCACGCAAAGCAGGTGACGGGGCGGCGCGCCGGCTACAGCTTGATCTCGTGCTGGGTGCTCGACTTCGGGTTCTTCCTCAGGTCGCAGACCGCCTGGGTTTCGCGCGGTCCACGCTGCGAGAACGACTGGACCACCTTGAGCTGCTGGTTGCGCATCTCCATCACATGCACGTCGAGCGTGACGTGGTGGGTCTGCGGGTCCACCGTGACCTTGCCGGACGGCGCATCGATCGCGAGGCCGGAGGCCATCGCGGCGGCCACCTTGTCGCGCGACAGGCTGCCCGCCTTCTTCACGCCCTCGGCCCAGAGCCTGATGCCCTGGTAGTGCGACGCGGCCAGCTCGTGGATGGCCTTGGTGTTGCCGTTGTACTTGCGACCCCAGCTCTCCAGGAAAGCCTTGTTGGCGGGGTTCTGCAGTTCGGTCGAGTAGTTGTAGGCCACCAGGATGCCATCGCCTTCGGTCGCGGTCAGCACCTGGTGCTCGTTGCCCACGCCCAGTGTCGACGAGGCCATGGGAATCTTGGCCTTCATGCCCGCTGCGGCCCACTGGCGGTAGAAGGACATGTGCGCCCCACCCACGAGTGCACTGAGCACGAAGTCCGGCTTGGCCTGCTGGATCTTCGCGATGGTCGAATTGAAGTCGGCCACGTCCAGCGGGAAGAACTCGACGCCAGCCGCCGAGCCGCCGTTCTCCGCGAGGAACTTCTGGAACCACTTCGCCATGTACTGGCCGTAGTTGTAGTCGGCGGCCAGGATGTAAGCCTTCTTGCCCCACTTCTTCATGGCAAACGGCACCAGCACTTCGGCCTGTTGCGCCGGTGTGATACCGGTCAGGAAGGTGTTGCCGTCGCACACACCCCCTTCGTACAACGGGGTGTAGACATACAGCACCTTCTCGCGGTTGAGCAAGGGGCGGATCGCCTCGCGCGAGGCCGAGAGAATCCCGCCGATCACCACGTCCACCTTGTCCTGCCGGGTGACCTGTTGCGCGAACTTGGTGTACATCGCCATGTTGGACTGCGTGTCGTAGCCCACCTTGCGCACCTGACGGCCCAGCAGGCCGCCGGCCTTGTTGATCTCCTCGATGGCGAGGTCGGTCGCCATGTCCATGGGCTTGCCATAGGCATCGAAGTTGCCCGAGGTGTCGAGCAGGCTGCCCAGCTTGATGGGATCGGCGGCCCAGGCACGCGGGCCCAGCGCCGCAGCGGCGGACAACAGGGAACCCTTGATCAACAGGTCGCGACGGGTGGCGGTCATGGCATTACTCCTTGTGGGTGGTGATGGAAGAGGGACTGTGGGTGGCGTGCACCTTCTGGTGCTCGAGCGAAGCGCGGGCGTGATCGGCTTCGGCTCGCGCCAGTTGCGGAACGTTCATGTCGAGATCGGCACCCAGCGCTTCCCCCAGCTTCTTGAGGACCGGCAGGTTCAACGCCATGTCGTAGATCGCGTCCATCGGACCCTGGCCTGCGCCTGACACGCCGGCATGGCCGCCCCCCAGGCCGGACAGGTGGTGGATGCGGATGGATTCGATCTTCTCCAGCGGTTTGGCCATCTTCTCGGCCAGCTCCGGCAGCGCCTTCAGGCGGGCGAGCTCGACCTTGTATTGCATGAGCTCTGCGCTCTGGTGGTTGTCGGCGGCCACGCGGGCCGACACGCCGGCCGCCTCGGCCATGGCGCTGAACTCCTGACCCTTGGCGCGCAGTTGCAGCGCGTGCGCTTCGGCCTGAGCCATCTCGACCACGCGCTCCGCCTCCGACTTCACGCGCAAGGCACTGACCTGCGCGTCCTGCTCGACACGCGCTACTGCCAGGGCCTGCAGGCGCTGCTGCACGGCCTGCTCGCGCTCGGTCTGACCCATCTCCTGCGCCAGCACCAGCCGCGTCTTGGCCTGCTCTTCCTCGATCGAGGCCAATGCCTCCGCCTGCAGGTGGTGCGTGAGTTCGATGGCCTGGTTCACACGCTGGACCTCCAGCGCAAGCCTGGCCTCCAGCCGGGCCTGGTCGAGTCCTTTGTCCTTCTGGATCTGCGTCTCGGCCAGTTCCCGTTCCCGCTCCAGGCGCGCACGCTCCACCGAGAGTTGCGAAACCTCGCGGGTCTTCGCGATCTCGGCCTCCGCGCGGGTGCGGCTGGTTTCGATGGCCTGGCGCTGGCTGGTCTGTGCTTCCTCCTGCTCCAGCGACAGCTCGATGCGCCGCTTGGTGGTGAGCAATTGCGTCTGCGCCACCGCGATCTCCGAGTCGGATTCGGTCTGGGCCCGTCGCTTCTTGTTGTCGGCCACGATCTCCGCGAGCCGGCGCATGCCGACCGCGTTGAACACGTTGTTCTCGTTCAGCGACGAGAACGGTGTCTGGTCGAAGTGCACCAGCGCCACCGACTCCAGCATCAAGCCATTGGCGGCCAGTTCCTCGCTCAGCGAACGCCGCACCGCATCCACGTACTCGCCGCGCTTCTCATGGAATTCATCCAGCGTTCGCACCGCCGAGTGCGTCTGCACCACATCGGCAAACCGGCCCTCCAGCATGCGGGACAGTTCTTCCGAACGGAGAACCCGCGCGCCAAAGGTCTGCGCGGCGGCGGCGACGCCCGCAGGCTCGGGTGCCACGCGCACCCGGAACTCCACACGGACGTCCACCCGCAACTTGTCGGCCGTCAGCAGGCTGCCTTCGGCCTCGCGCTGGACCAGGATGCGGTGCGAGCGCATGTTGATTTCATCCACGCGGTGCAGGATGGGCAGCGCGAAGAAGCCGCCGTCCAGCGCGACCTTCTGCCCGCCGGCACCCGTTCGCAACAACGCCGTGTCTCGCGTGGATTTGCGGTAGAAGCGCTGAAGAAACGCGATGCCCAGGACAACGCAGACGATGGCGAGAACGATCCAAGCAAGAAGAGCCACACACACCCCCGAAAATCTGACGCAACCAGGAATTTACTTTCCACGGAAATAATTATTACTTTCCGTGGAAATAAAATCCTCGGTACTTACCCGGGGTGTCTTTCAGCAGGCCGACGGGCCCTAGAAGGTTCTGACCACGTGGAAGAAATGGCCGTCGACCTGGGCGAGGTGCACGGGATACGTGACGTTGGCATTGCCACGCCAGTCGATCCCCCGCACGCCCCCATACTCGATCAGGCCGGCGCCCTGGCGCTGCGACGCGCGCGCGGCCAGCGCCGCTGCAAAGTGCACGCCCTCATAGGTCGACTGACCCAGCGAATTCAGGGTGGGCGCGCGTTGGCCGAAGCGTTGGTGGTAACGCTCCTTGAAACCCATGTTGGCGTCATCGCCGAGGGCGCCGAAGTAACCCGAGCACACGAACAGGTCCTCGGTGTTGCGATCGCCGATCGCCAGGAGCATGTTCTCCTCGATCGCGCACGACAGGCGCAGCGTTCGCGACGCCAGTCCCGCATGCCCGAAGGCACGGTTGAAGTCGATGGCGTCCTGCCCCACGAGCGAAAGCAGCACCGCCTGCGGCTTTTCCCGTTCGATCCGCTCGAGGATCTCGCTGAAGTCCCCCACGTTGAAGGGCACGTAGGTGTCCGACAGCACGGTGCCACCGGCCTCATGCACATACCGCCGTGCCAGCCGGTGCGAGATCCAGGGCCACTGGTAGTCGTTGCCCACGAACATCCAGCGCCTCGCGTGCCTTTCCGAAACGAACATCTCAATGGCCGGGCGCAACTGCCGCTCGGGAGTTTCGCCCAGCGTGAACACACCGTTGGAACCCTCGCCGCCTTCGTGCAACGCCGTGTAGATGTAGGGCAGACGACCCCGGCAACCTTCGATCACGGAGCGCCGCACGGAACTGGTGTGCATGCCCACGATGACGTCGATGCTGCCGCTCTCCACGACCTCGCGGGTCATGTCCGAGATGTCTTCCACCTCGTCGGACGCATCGAAGCACTTGAGCGAGATCTCGCGCCCGATCAGGCCACCGAACCGGTTGATTTCTTCCGACGCCAGCGTGGCGCACGCAATGGCCGAAGGCCCCCAGATACCAGCCACCCCCGACATCGGCACGAACAGGCCCACCGAGAACGTGCGGTCACCGTCGCGCCACGCCGAAGCCCTTTGCTGGCCTCCCCTTTTGACGCGCTGGCCAAACTGGTACGGGGCCGCAAAGCTTCCGGTTATTGAAGGGCTGCTCAACATGAGGCATTGAAGAATGTCCGGGTCAGTGTAGGTTCAATTGATTTCCGCGGCAACTAAATCTAGAATATGGAAAACCCTTGTGCCCCTGAAACGCCATGCCGTCCTCCATCGACATCACCCTGCTGCTTGAACAGGCGCACCGACGCCTGGCCCGCGGTCTGGACAAGGCCTTGTCGGAGGTGGGTGCGTCCGCCGAGCAGTGGCGTGTGCTGGACAAGCTGTCCGACGAGAACGGCAGGCCCATTGGAGAGCTGGCCACGCTGCTGGGCATGAATCCCCCCACGATGACCAAGCTCATCGACCGCATGGTGGCGGCGGGTCTGGTTCAGCGCATCGTCGACGAGCAGGACAGCCGCCGGGTGCTGGTGTTCATCACCGACGTCGGGCTCGAACTGTTCGGACGCCTTTCCCAGCGGGCTTCCGAGTTCCACGACGCCCTGGCCGTGAGCCTCAGCGAAAAAGACACCCGGCAACTGGGCAAGCTGCTCGGAAACATCGTCTTGCGCATGAACTGAATGCCCGCGGGCCGAACCGGCCCCAGGGGCAGATGCAGCGGCACGGCCGGCGTCCACCGGAATCTGCCACTACGGGTATTCTCCAGGGCTTCCCACGCCAATCTCCAGCCCGACACCATGGCCTCTTCCACGCTCACCGCCCCCCTGGACCAGTTGCGCGCCGCGCTCAGCGAGGCCGGCATCGACGGTGGCCTGAAGTATCTCAACCAGCGCATCGAGCACCGCTACACCGCCGTGTACCGCCTTCAGGACGCCCGATTGAAGAACATCGGTCTGTACGACAAGGCTGGTGAAGTCCGGCCAGAGTACCTGGCCGAAGTGCCCCTGGACGTGAGCCTCTGCCAGTTCGTGCTGCGAGACGGCAGTTTCCTCACCCGGAATTCGGGCCAGGATGGCCGCCTCGACGGCCATCCCTACCAGGGCGTGATGGTGGCCTACCACGGCGTTCCGGTGAGCGACGAGCGCGGACAACTCGTGGGCACGCTGTGTCACTTCGACCTGGTCGAACGCGACCTGTCAGCCGAGAACTACCTGCTGATGCAACAGGCGGCCGGGGTGTTGCGTGAGTTCCTGAAGGCAGATTGAATTCAGTTCAGACAATCCGGTCGCTTCGAACCTCGACGGCCCGCGCCAGTATCGCGCTGCGCTCCTGCGGGTCGATGCGCGCGAGGTTCTTCACCTGCAGTGCCAGTCTGGGGTGGTTGGCGAAACGCGAACCGTGCCGAATGAGGAAATCCCAATACAGCGTGGTGAAAGGGCAGGCAAGATCGCCCGTGCGCTGGCCCGGATCAAAGCGGCAGCCCCTGCAGTGGTCGCTCATGCGCTCGATGTAACGCCCACTGGCGATGTAGGGCTTGCTCGCCAGCAGGCCACCATCGGCGTACTGGCTCATGCCCAGCGTGTTGGGCAGCTCCACCCACTCCACCGCGTCGACATACACGCTCAGGTACCAGCCATGCACCTGCCGGGGCTCCACCCCGTACATCAGGGCGAACAGCCCCGTCACCATCAGGCGCTGGATGTGGTGCGCGTAGCCGTGCCGCAGCGTCTGTCCGATCGCATCCGCCAGGCAACGCATGGGCGTGTCACCCGTCCAGTACCACGCCGGCAGATCGTGGTGCGCGTCCAGCGCGTTCACCTCGGCGTAGTCAGGCATCTTCAGCCAGTAGATGCCATGAACGTACTCGCGCCACCCCAGGATCTGGCGAATGAAGCCTTCGGCCGAGGCCAGCGGCACACGCCCTTCGCGCCACGCCGATTCGGCCGCAGCGATCACCTCGCGCGGATCGAGCAGCTTCAGGTTCATCGCCGAGGCCAGGTGCGCGTGGTAGAGCCAGGGCTCACCGGTCCACATGGCGTCCTGCCAGCGACCGAAATGTTCCAGGCGCTCGTCGATGAAGGCCTGCAGCGCCAGCAAGGCCTGCTCACGCGTGACGGGCCAGCCAAACGGCGAGGCCTGGCCCGGATGGGCGTTGAACCTCACACCCACCAGCTCGATCACCTGCTGAGTGATGTGGTCGAGTTCGAAGCGGGAGGGCGGCGGCAGAAAGCCCGGCCCGTTCGGCCCGAAGGCCTCGCGGTTGTCGGTGTCGAAGTTCCATGCGCCACCGCAAGGTTGCTGCCCTTCCATGAGGATGCCGTGATCCCGCCGCATCTCCCGGTAGAAGAACTCCATGCGCAACGACCTCTTCCCGCGCACGTGGGCCGCGAAGCGCGCGTTGCTGCAGAGAAAGTGGCGGTCCTCCAGCAGGTCCAGCGGCGTGCTGCCCACCGCCGCACGCAGCGCCTGCAGCACGCGCCAGTCGCCAGGCTGTGTGAGGCGCACCCGCCGTGGACGCCACCGCACCATGGCCTGAGCGAGCGCGTCCCCCAAACCGCCTTCGCACAGTTCCTCGTAGTCGACCGGAACACCCTCGGTGCGCAGCGCCGCAGCGAAATGGCGCATGGCAGCGAGGAACTGCACGATGCGCTGCTGACTGCTCCACACATGCGTGCTCTCCTCGCTGGCCTCGCACATCCACACGCGGTCCAGGGCCGCGTCGAAGCCATCGAAGGCGCTGGCGTCGCGGTTGAGCTGGTCGCCCAGCACCACGACCAGATGGCGGCACGGCGCGGTCATGGCTGGCTGGACGGCACCCGCCTGTTGCCGTCGGAACCCTTGTCTTCGATCACCGGAACGTCCTTCACCTAAGATATCGCGCTTCACCCAAGTCATTGATGAAACACGATTTTTCAGACAGCGCCGCCGCCGCCGGCCTGTCCCCGCACACGCCCATGATGCAGCAGTATCACGCCCTCAAGGCGGATCACCCGGACACGCTGCTGTTCTACCGCATGGGCGATTTCTACGAGCTGTTCTACGCCGATGCGGAAAAGGCGGCGCGCCTGCTCGACATCACGCTCACGCAGCGTGGCCAGTCGGCCGGCCGGCCGGTGGTCATGGCCGGCGTGCCCTTTCACTCGGTCGATACCTACCTCGCGCGCCTGATCAAGCTCGGCGAATCGGTGGCCATCTGCGAACAGGTGGGCGACGTGGCCACCGCCAAGGGACCGGTGGAGCGCAAGGTCGTGCGCGTGGTCACGCCCGGCACGCTGACCGACAGCGAGCTGCTCTCCGACAAGACCGAGGCGCTGCTGATGGCCGTGCACCCAGGTGCGCGCACCGGTTGCGGCCTGGCCTGGATGTCGGTCACGCAGGGCATTGTGTTTCTGGCGCAGTGCGCGAGCGACGAACTGGCCGACTGGGTGGCACGCATCGGCCCGGGCGAACTGCTCTACAGCGCCGAAGCCACGCCCGCGTTCGAGCGCGCGGTGCAGACGCTGGCCAGCCAGAGCAGCGGCAACGGCGTGCGACTGGTGGCGGTGCTGCGCCCGGCCTGGGCCTTTGACGCCGGCCTGGGCCAGCGCAAGCTGCTGGAACAACTTCAGGCCGCGAGCCTGGCTGGTTGGGATGCGCAGGATCTGCCCGATGCCCATGCCGCCGCCGCTGCGCTGCTGCAGTACGCCGAGCACACCCAGGGTCGCACCCTCACCCACGTTCGCAGCCTGCAGGTGGCGCGCAGCGGCGAGCGCATCGATCTGCCGGCCAACACGCGGCGCAACCTCGAACTCACCCAGACGCTGCGCGGCGAGACCAGCCCCACGCTGTTCTCGCTGCTGGATGTGTGCTGCACCGGCATGGGCAGCCGCGCGCTGCGCCAGTGGCTGCTGGAACCCCGGCGCGACCGTGCCCAGGCGCGCGATCGGCTGGCCGCCATCGGCGCGCTGCGCGGTGGCCTCTGGCAGAGCCTGCGCCAGTCGCTCAAGGGCGCCAGCGACGTCGAACGCATCACCGCGCGCACCGCGCTGCGCCAGGTGAAACCGCGCGAACTGGTGGGCCTGGGACAGACGCTGGAGCGCGCGCAGCAACTGGCACGGCAGCTGGGAGATCAACCCGCCAGCGCGTTGCTGCAAGGCATAGCCCAGCACCTGACGCCGCCTGCGGGCTGCGCCGACCTGTTGCGCGCCGCGTTGCTGGCCGAACCCGCTGCCCTGGTGCGCGACGGCGGCGTGATTGCTGATGGCTTCGATGCCGAGCTCGACGAGCTGCGCGGCATCCAGAACAACTGCGACGGTTTCCTGGTGGAGCTGGAGCAGCGCGAGCGCGCGCGCACCGGCATCGCCAACCTGCGCGTGCAGTTCAACAAGGTGCACGGCTTCTACATCGAAGTCACGCAGGGCCAGGCGGCCAAGGTGCCGGACGACTACCGCCGTCGCCAGACGCTGAAGAACGCCGAGCGTTTCATCACACCCGAGCTCAAGGCGTTCGAGGACAAGGCGCTCTCGGCCCAGGACCGCGCCCTGGCGCGTGAGAAATGGCTGTACGAACAACTGCTCGATCGCTTGCAGGATTTCGTGGCTCCGCTCACGCAACTGGCCCGGGCCATGGCCGCGCTGGACGCGCTGTGCGCCCTCACCGAACGCGCGCTCACGCTGAACTGGTGCGAGCCCCAGTTCGTGCCCGAGCCCTGCATCCACATTCGCGGCGGGCGCCACCCGGTGGTGGAAGCGCGCCTGAACGAGACCAGCGGTGGCAGCTTCATCGCCAACGACACCGTGCTCGGCCCCAGGCAGCGCATGCAGGTGATCACCGGCCCCAACATGGGCGGCAAGAGCACCTACATGCGGCAGGTCGCGGTGATCGTGCTGCTGGCCAGCATGGGCAGTTGTGTCCCGGCCGCCGAGTGCCGCCTGGGTCCCATCGACGCCATCCACACCCGCATCGGCGCGGCCGACGACCTGGCCAATGCGCAGTCCACCTTCATGGTGGAGATGACCGAGGCCGCGCAGATCCTGCACGCCGCCACGCCCGAGAGCCTGGTGCTCATGGACGAGATCGGACGCGGCACCTCCACCTTCGACGGCCTGGCGCTGGCCGGCGGCATCGCCACGCACCTGCACGACAAGTCGCGCGCCTTCACGCTGTTCGCCACCCACTACTTCGAACTCACCGAGTTCCCCGCCAGCCACCACGCGGCGGTGAACGTGCACGTGAGCGCGGCCGAGGCCGGTGGCAGATCGGGCGGTATTGTGTTCCTGCACCAGATCGAACCCGGTCCCGCGAGCCGCAGCTACGGCATCCAGGTGGCGCGCCTGGCCGGTGTGCCGGCCGGCGTGGTGCAGCATGCGCGCCACGCCCTGGCCGCGCTGGAGGCCCAGAGCGAGGAAAGCCGCAGCCAGGTGGACCTGTTCGCGCCGCCACCTGCCACACTGGAGCCCGAGACACACCCGCTGCAGGCCGCCCTGCAGGCGATCGACCCCGACTCCCTGACCCCGCGCGAGGCGCTGGAACAGCTCTACACACTCAAGAAACTGAGCAAGCCATCATGACCTACTGCGTCGCCGTGAAACTCAATGCCGGCATGGTCTTCCTGTCGGATTCCCGCACCAACGCGGGCCTCGACCAGATCAGCACCTTCCGCAAGATGATCGTCTATGAAAAACCGGGCGACCGTTTCATGTGCCTGCTCTCGGCCGGCAACCTGAGCGTGTCTCAATCGGTGCGCGAGATCTTGCAGGTCGAGCAGCTGGAAGATGCCGATGGCGGCGAACCCATCACGATCTGGAACGCGAAGAGCATGTTCGATGCCGCGCGCGTGCTCGGCTCAGCGGTGCGCCACGTGTACGAACGCGACGGAGACTCGCTGCAGCGTGCCGGCGTGGAGTTCAACGTGTCCATGATCTTCGGCGGCCAGGTGCAGGGTGAAGGCATGCGGCTGTTCCAGGTGTATTCGGCCGGCAACTTCATCGAGGCCACGTCGGAGACGCCGTTCTTCCAGATTGGCGAATCCAAATATGGCAAACCCGTGCTCGACCGCGTCATCACGCCCGAGACGCCGCTGGACGAAGCGGCCAAGTGCGTGCTGGTCTCCATGGATTCCACGCTCAAGTCCAACCTCTCGGTGGGCCTTCCGCTGGACATGGCGGTCTATGAAGTGAACCGCCTGCAGTCCGACAAGATCACCTGCATCGACGACAACAACCCCTACTTCCGCATGGTGCACAGCACCTGGGGCCAGAAGCTGCGCGAAGTGTTCGACAGCATCGAAGACCCGACCTGGGACGGCGCCCACACCGAAGTGCCCCTGCTGTGCAGCACGCCGCGCAGCCAGCCGCTGAAGAAGATCACGAATGCGCGCGAAAAGCTGATCTGAGGGCGCGCGCGTGTCCCTGATCGTCTTCTCGCACGCCAACAGCTTTCCCGCCAGCACGTACGGCGTGTTGTTCAGGTCGCTTCGCGCACGGGGCCATGCCGTTCGCGCAGTGGACCGCTTCGGCCACGACCCGCGCTACCCCGTCACCAGCAACTGGCCATTCCTGGTGCAACAGCTCGCCGACTTCGCGGCGCCCGAGATCGAACGCCACGGCGAGGGAGCCTGGCTGGTGGGGCATTCGCTCGGTGGCTTTCTCAGCCTCATGTGTGCCGCGCGCCATCCTCGCCTGGGTGGCCACGCGGTGCGCGGCGTGGTGCTGATCGACTCTCCCGTGCTGGGTGGCTGGCGTGCCCGTGCGCTGGAAGTCGTCAAACGCACGCAGCTCGTGGGCTCCATCACCCCGGGCAAGGTCAGCCGGCGCCGACGCAATGCCTGGCCCGACAGCGCCGCTGCGCACGCTTACTTCGTCTCCAAACGGGCATTTGCCGACTGGGACCCGCAGGTGCTGCACGACTACATCCACCACGGCACGCACGACCACACCGATTCAAGTGGCCAGTCGCAGCGCGTACTGGGTTTCGATCGCGACATCGAGACCTCGATCTACAACACCCTGCCTCACAACCTGGACAGCCTGCTGCGCCGCCACCCACTGGGCTGCCCGGTGGGCTTCATTGGCGGTACGCGCTCGCTGGAAATGAAGCAGGTGGGCATGGCCATGACGCTGCGGCTCGTGGGCCGCGACCATCCCGAGCGGCTGGCCATGGTCGAAGGCAGCCATCTCTTCCCGATGGAAAAACCGCAGGAAACAGCCAACGCCATCGACTCGCTGTTGCAGGCCCTGACACGCCCACGAGGTCATCCGGTATAACGTCTTCCAACTCCACCCATCTGTCTCACCCCGTCCACGCCCCATGACCACCTCTGCCCCTACGGGGTCCCCGGCTCACCGCTACTGGCAGAAGCTGGTGGACTGGCAGCCGGAGCGGCGCAGCGCACTGAACCGATACACGGTCGCTCTGCTGGTCACCCTCCTGGCGGCCTGGCTGAGGATGGAACTGGCACCTGCCGAGTCGGGTGGGCGCTTCATCACCCTTTCTCTGGCGGCTGCCGTTTCCGCGCTCTATGGCGGGTTCCGCGTGGGCATGTTCAGCACCGCGGTCGGCATGGTGCTGATCAACTTCCTGCTGGTCCGGCCCTATTTCAGTTTTTCCATTGAGAACCCGGTCGAGGCCTTCTGGCTCAACCTGTGGCACCTGATCACGCAGATCGTGGTGGTGGGCTCCATTGCGCTCATGCAGCGCCGCAACCGCGACCTGCGCGGTGCCTCGAAGCTGCTGGAAGAGAGCAAGCGCAAGCTGGAAGACACATTCGAGCAAGGCGCCACCGGGATGACCCACAGCCACATCGACGGCCGCTGGATCCGTGTCAACCAGACTTATTGCGACATCGTGGGCTACACCAAGGCGGAAATGCTGGGCATGCACTTCCGCGATTTCACACACCCGCAAGATCTCGCACTGGACATGAATCAGCTCCAGCGCACGCTGGATGGCGAGATCACGCACTACAGCTTCGAGAAGCGCTACATCCACAAGCGCGGCCACACCGTGTGGGTCCACCTCACGCTGTCGCTGGTGCGCACCGAAGCCGGCGAGCCCGACTACCTCATCGCCGTGGTGCAGGACATCACGGCCCGCAAGGCGACCGAGGAAGCACTGCGCACCAATGAGCACCTGCTGCGTCAGGCCCACGCGCTGGCCGGCCTCGCCAGTTGGAAGGCCGACCTCGCCACGGGACGCTTCGTCACGCTGGCTGGTTCGCACCAGGTCCTGGGCCTGCCTTCAGCCGAGTTCAGTGGCGAGGACCTGCTCGCACTCACGCACCCCGACGACCAGCCGCGAGCGCTGCAGCTGTGGTCACTCGCGCTGCAGGGCAAGACGAGCTACCACATCGAATACCGCCTGATGTTTGGACCCGATGTCCGCTGGTTCCTGGTGCAGGCCGAATTCGAGCGCGATGCCAATGGCCGTGCCGTGCGCGCCCTCGGCGTGATACAAGACATCACGGCGCGCAAGCGCAGTGAACTCGAGGTGCAGCGACTCCATGCCTCCCTGGAGCAGCGCATCCGCCTGCGCACCCAGGCACTGGAGGCTGCCTACGAAGAACTGGAGAGCTATTCCTACGCGGTGGCGCACGACCTTCGCTCGCCGCTGCGCATCATCAATGGCTTTGCGCAGGCGCTGCGGGAAGACAACCCTTCCATGGAGAACGACAGCCAGGCTCACCTGGAACGGATCATGGGGGCAAGCAAGAAGATGGGCGAACTCATCGACGGCCTGCTCACGCTGTCCCAGTTCGCGCGCGGCGAGTTGCAGCGAGAGCCTGTCGATATCAGCGCCATCGCCACACGGCTGCTGGAAGAGTCTGCCACCACCGAACCCCAGCGCCAGGTGCAGTGGCGCGTGGACCCGGGCCTGCAGGCCCTGGGCGACCCGCCTCTGGTGGAAGCGCTGATGCAGAACCTGCTGCACAACGCGTGGAAATACACCGCCCAGACGCCCCTGGCTTCGGTGCGCGTGTACGCGCAGCGCCGCGACGGCAAGACCTGGTTCTGCGTCAGCGACAACGGCGCGGGCTTCGACATGGCGCGCGCGGCCAAGCTGTTCCAGCCATTCCAGCGCCTGCACATGCCCAACGAGTTCAGTGGGCTGGGCATTGGCCTGGCCACGGCACGGCGCATCGTGCAGCGCCACAGTGGCGAGCTTCAGGCCGAGGCGGCGCCCGGCGAAGGCGCCACCTTCCGCTTCACCCTCGCCTGAAGCACCGTTCGCGCCGTCAGGCGTCGTTTCACGAACGCAGGCAGCGAATCCATCGCAAACGCATGGCAAAGGCAGCAGGTCGTCGGCACAGTCCGGCTCACCTGCCCACCTCCAAGGAGATGCCATGAGCCCCCACATTCGACACTTCGTGTTCTCACTGCCCCCCGAGGGGGTGCAAGCCTCCTTTGAGGCGGCTCGGCAGGAGGCTTGACATGCAGCTCACCCCGGTCATTGCCATCCACCTGGCCGCCGCCCTGGCCGCCCTGCTCATTGGCCCGCTCGCCTTGTGGGCGCGCCGCCAACCCACCGGCCAACGGCCGCGACTGCACCGCGCCGCCGGTTACGCCTGGGTCACGCTCATGCTGATCACGGCCATTTCGGCCATCTTCATCAGCGACCCGCACATGCCCAACATCGCCGGCTTCTCGCCGGTGCACTTGCTGGTGCCCGTGGTCTTCGGCGCCTTGTTCTTCGCCTTCCGCTTCCTGCTGCGCGGCAACGTGCGCGGCCACCGCATCACCATGCTTTCGCTCTACTTTGCCGGTTGCGTGGGCGCTGGCGCCTTCACCCTTCTGCCGCACCGCACCCTGGGCCAACTGGTCTGGGGACAGTGGCTCGGCATCGCCTGAATCTGTTTTTCACCCACCCCCTGGAGTTCGCCATGTACCCCGCTTCCCGCCCCCTGATCGACGACGAACTCGAACGCCGTGCGCGCCGCCGAGCCGGTGCCCGCATGGGCTGGTACGTGCACGCGATGGTCTTTCTCGCCGTCAACACCGCCCTTGCCTTCCTTTCTTTCAGCAGCGGCCGCCAATGGGCCATTTACCCCGCACTGGGCTGGGGACTCGGGCTGCTCATGCACGGCGTGGGCGTGTGGATGGCGCTGGGTGGTGGCGGCCTGCAGGCCCGACTGGTGGCGCAGGAGCGTGAGCGCCTGTCCCGCGATCGCAGCGGCCTGTGACTGCGGCGCCCTGCGTGCGGGATACTCTGCGTCCATGCCGCCGTTGAAGCCCGCCACCATCGCCCGCCGCGCCCTCGTGGCTGTGGTGTTCAACACGGTCATCGCGCTGGCCATCACCGCAGTCGGGGGCGAGAGCTTCGCGGTGAACCTGCTGTATTCGCAGTTCATCGGCATGTTCATCTGGGTGCTGATCGATGGAGGCCGCTATGTCCTCAACCCCGGCGGCTGGCCCGGTGCGCCGGCCATGGCCGCACTGGTGGTGGTTTCGGTGCTGGCGTCCTACCTGATGGGGAGCGTGTCGGCCAACCTGCTGCTGGGCCGCGAACTGCTGCTGGGACTGAACAACTTTCCTCGTGCCACGCTGGGCTTCGTGCTCATGTCGCTCTCGGCCGGTGGCTTCGGCGCGTACTTTTTCACCAGCCGCGAAATGCTGGCGCGGGCGCGGCTGGGGCAGGAAGAGGCCCAGCGCCAGGCCAGCGAAGCGCGGCTCAAACTGCTCGAATCGCAGCTGGAACCGCACATGCTGTTCAACACGCTGGCCAACCTGCGCGCCCTGATCGGCACCGATCCCGATCGCGCCACCGCCATGCTGGATCGGCTCAACGATTTCCTGCGCGCCACCCTCACCGCCTCGCGAACCGAGGCCACCGCCGGGCGCCACACCCTGGCCGAGGAGTTCGCCCGGCTGCGCGATTACCTGGAGCTGATGGCCGTGCGCATGGGTCCGCGCCTGCGCTACACGCTGGACCTGCCCGAACACCTGGCCGGGCAGAGCCTGCCGCCGCTGCTGCTGCAGCCGCTGGTGGAGAACTGCATCCGCCACGGTCTGGAGCCCAGCCGCGAAGGCGGTGAGGTCAGGGTGGCTGCGCGCGCGGGTGCCAGCAGCCTGGAACTGGAAGTCAGCGACAGCGGCGTGGGCTGCGAGCCCGATCCGCAAGCGGGTTTTGGTCTGGCGCAAGTGCGCGAGCGCCTGGACACCGCCTACCACGGCCAGGCCCGGCTGGACTGGGACAGCCGCCCCGGTGGCGGCACGCGCGCCCTGCTCACCCTGCCCTTGAAAGTGGCATGACATGAACACCACCGCGCTCATTGCCGAAGACGAACCTCTGCTGGCCCGGGCACTGCAGTCCGAACTGGCACTTGCATGGCCCGCGCTCCACATCAGTGCCGTCGTGGGTGACGGCGAATCGGCCGTGGCGCAGGCGCTGGCCCACCAGCCCGACGTGCTGTTTCTCGACATCCGCATGCCCGGCCTGAGCGGGCTCGAAACCGCCGCCGAGCTCGCTGACGCGTGGCCGGCAGGCGTACCGTTTCCGGCCATCGTGTTCGTCACCGCCTACGACGCCTACGCCGTGCAGGCGTTCGAAGCGCAGGCGGTGGACTATCTGCTCAAGCCCGTGCAGCCCGAGCGACTGCTGCGCGCGGTGCAACGGGTGCAGTCCCAACTGGCCTCCCGCCAGGCCGCGCCGGCCGGGCTCGATGCCTCACTGGCCCAGCTGCGAGCGCTGCTGGCTGGCGGCGAGGCACCCGCAGCGCCCCGGTTGCAAGTGATCCCCGCCAGCGTGGGCCAGGGCATCCGCATGGTGCCCATCAGCGAGGTGCTTGTTTTCGAGGCGGCCGACAAGTACGTGCGCGTGCTCATGGCCAACAGCGAAGTGCTGATCCGCACCCCGCTGAAAGAACTGCTGCCACAACTGGACCCGACCGTGTTCTGGCAGATCCACCGCGGAACCGTGGTGCGCGCCGATGCCATCGACAGCGTCACCCGCAACGAAGCGGGGCGCTTGAGCCTGCGGTTGCGCGGCCGTCCCGAAGCGCTGGCCGTGAGCCGCCTCTACGCGGACCGGTTCCGGGCGATGTAAGCCCGGCTCGAGCGCTCAGCGATGGCCGTGACGATGACCGCGATGCCCACGGTCACGGTGCCAGTCGCGGCGATCGTCCCAGCGCGGGCCATGGCCCCAATGGGAGCGGTAGATGGGACGCGGCGCGTAGTAGGCGGGCGGCGGCACGTAGTACACCGGCGGCGGCGCGTAATAGATGGGACGCGGTGCGTGGTAGATCGGGCGCGGTGCGTAGTACACGGGTGGCGCGTTGGACACGCCCACGGCAATGCCGGGGGTATTCACGCCGACGGAAAAGTACACGTCATTGCCACGGGCTTCTGCCTGCGTGGCGATACCGGACAATGCCCAGGCGCCAGCGGCCAGGGTGGCGATGGTGAGGCCGCGTGCCCAGCCCGAACTGCGGCTCCAGGCGGTGTTGAACGTCATGGCTTTCATGTGGGGCTCCTTAGGCAGGGCTGAATGGCACCCTGTGAACGTATTACAGAATTTTCCGCGATACGCTCTTCCCTATGCACAGTCAAAGTCGTTGCCAGACGTAACGACACCGGTAACCGTATCCAGTTTCCTAGGGAAAACCATGAATACACCCACCTCCTCCAACCCGGCTGGCGCGCAGGACGTGCTCGATTTCTGGCTTGGCGACGGCCTGCAGCTCGGCTGGTGTTCCGACAACCGCGATGAACTCTGGTTTGGTGGCGGCCCGGAGCTGGACGCCAGCATCCGACAGCGTTTCGGCCCGCTGGTGGCGCAGGCCCTGGCGGGCGGGCTGGGCGACTGGGAGCCCCACATGGAAACGCGCCTGGCACTGGTGCTGTTGCTCGACCAGTTCACGCGCAACATCCACCGCGGCCAGCCCCAGGCCTTCGCAGGCGACGCGCGCGCGCAGCGGCTGGTGCGCGATGCCCTGGCCACCGGGCTCGACCGCGACCTCGCCACGGTGGGCCACGTGTTCCTCTACATGCCGCTGGTGCACGCGGAGGACCTCGCCTCGCAGGACGAGGCCGTGGCGCGCTTTCAGCGATTGGTGGACACCAGTCCACCGGAGTTGCGCGAGACGCTGGGGCGCAACCTGCACTTTGCGAAACTGCACCGTGACATCGTGCTGCGCTTCGGCCGCTTCCCGCATCGCAACGCCGCCCTGGACCGCACCAGCACGGCGGAAGAACTGGCTTTTCTGAAGGATGGCCCGCGCTTCGGCCAATAGCCGGTGCGCGCTGCTTCACGGCGCCGACACGGTTTCGTCACGCCGACGTCACGGCGGGTCCATACAACCGGGGGTTTCCATCCCGATCGTCAAGACCCACCATGAGACACCCCTCCCTGCGCCTGCTCACCACCTCCCTCGTCATGATCGCTGTCCTCGCCGCCTGTGGCGGCGGCAGCGACGACACACCTGCACCCAGCCCGGCGCCCGAAGCCACACCGGCGGGCCTCACGCTGCAGAAGATCGGCAGCTACAGCACCGGCCAGTTCGGCGTGAGCGCGGCAGAAATCCCGGCGTTCGATGCCGCCAGCAAGCGCCTTTTCGTGGTGAACGCCCAACTCGGCGCGGTCGATGTGCTGAACCTCACCAACCCCATCAGCCCGACGAAGATCGGCGTGATCGACGCCACCGCCCTGCTGGCCGGTGCGTCGATCAACAGCGTGGCCGTGCACAACGGCATCGTGGCCGTGGCAATCCAGGCGGCGGTGAAGACCGACAACGGCCTCATGGCGCTGTACCGCGCGAGCGACCTGACCCTGCTCGGCTCGGTCGCCGTGGGTGCGCTGCCCGACATGGTCACCTTCACGCCCGACGGCCAGACCGTGCTGGTGGCCAACGAAGGCGAGCCCAGCGACGACTACCAGGTCGACCCGGAAGGCAGCATCAGCATCATCGACGTGCGCAACCCCGCCGCGCCCGTGGAACGCAAGGCCACCTTCACCGCCTTCAATGCACAGGCCGCGGCTCTGCGCACGGCAGGTGTGCGCATCTACGGCCCCAACGCCACCGTGGCGCAGGACCTGGAGCCCGAGTACATCGCCGTTTCGGCCGATGGCACCACGGCCTGGGTCACGCTGCAGGAGAACAACGCACTGGCGAGGGTGAACATCGCCAGCGCCACGGTCACCGACATCCTGCCGCTGGGCTTCAAGGACCACGGCGTGGCCGGCAACGAGCTCGACGCCTCCGACACCGAAGGCGGTGCGGTCACCATCAGGACCTGGCCGGGTGTGCACGGCATGTTCCTGCCGGACGCGATGGCCTCGTACACCGTCGGCGGACAGACCTACCTGGTCACGGCCAACGAAGGCGACGCGCGCGCCTGGGGCGAAGACAACGCCGCCTACTGGGCCGGCGACGCCAGCCAGGGCTTTGTGGAGGAGTTCCGCGTCAAGCACCTGGTCAACCGCAACGGCTGGTCGGGCCGAGCCGGCGACGACCTGCCGCCCCAGCTCAACGCTATCGCCGCCGGTGGGCTGCTCGACCCGGCGGTCTTCGGCTATTGCGGTGCCGTGGCAGGCGACCCCGCCGGCTGCCGCGCGGATTCGGCCCTGGGCCGTCTGAACATCAGCTGGACCATGGGCTACCGCACCAACCCCGACGGCTCGCCGATGATGTTCTCGGCCGCCGGCGTGCAGGACCCGGCCGGCAACCGCCTCATGTACGACAGGCTCTACAGCTACGGTGCGCGCTCCTTCAGCATCTGGAACGCCAACGGCGGCCTGGTGTGGGACTCGGGCGCGGAGATCGAGAAGTTCCTCAACAGCACCGACTGCAGGCTCGGATCCACCCGCAACATCCCCTGCACCGATTTCTTCAACTCGGGTCACGACGAAGGCAACGCCAAGGACAGCCGCAGCGACGCCAAGGGACCGGAACCCGAAGGCATCGCGCTGGGCAGGATCGGCAACAAGACCTTTGCCTTCATCGGCCTGGAGCGCATGGGCGGCGTGCTGGTGTACGACATCACCACGCCGACCGCACCGGTGCGTGTGGACTACCTGAACACCCGCGACGAATGGCTGACCAACCCGCCCGACCTGGCCACCGCTGGCGACCTGGGTCCCGAAGGCCTGGTGTTCATCGCCGCCAAGGACTCGCCCAACGGCAAGCCGCTGCTGGTGGTGGGCAATGAGGTGAGCGGCACCACCGCCGTGCTCCAGCTGAATCTGACGTATTGAACGTCAACGCGATGCCAGCGGCTTCAAGGCCGCTGGCAGCCAGCCCGCCAGCCGCGCATGGATGGCAGGTTCGTTGCGTTGCCACCAGATGCCCAGCGCCACCACCGCCAGCCCCAGCAGCGTGAGCGCGAACGGGAACAGCAGGCTGTTTTCAAACACGCGGTAGGCGAGGTAGCCCAGGTAGCCGGCCACACCAAAGCCACCCAGCACGGTGAACACGCGCCGCCCGATGGCCGCGCCCAGGAACACCATGAACACGTTGATCAGCGCATAGAGGAACTTGTTGAGTTCCGAATTGCTTTCGCGCAGGCTCAGGCCACACCAGAACATGACGGCGCCGAACAGGTAGAGCCAGAAGGCAAAGTCCTGCCGGTTCTCCGCCCCGGTGGCGGTGCGTGTGCGCAGGTCCACCCACACGGCCAGCGCACAGGTGGCCAGGCCGAACACCAGGGACACGTCGCGCGTGAATTCCCAGTCCAGGCCGTCCTTCTGCATCAGCATGTGCGCCACGTCCATGTTGAGGTACCAGATGGTCACGGCCACCGGCATCACCAGGAAGGGCAGCTTGAAACGCCACAGCAGCACCACGGCGGCAATCAGCGTGGCGAGCTCCAGCGTGAGCCAGCGCCAGTCGATGAAGCGGTGGTAATCGCGATAGTTCTCGGGCCCGCCCTCAGGCCACTGGCCGATGCCCGACTGCAGGGACCACACCGCCAGCGGCACCAGGCACACGGCCAGCGTGGCCAGAATGCCAGCCGGCGTGCGCAGGCCTTTCTGCAGCAGGTTGCTCGCCACCGCCAGGGCGCCCACGAGGTAGCCCACCGAGATGGCCAACACGCCCCAGGAACCAAAGATCGCCCAGCCCAGGTTCATGAAAAGCGTCATGGCGCCAATGGCCAGCATGCCGCCGAAGTAGTAGAGCGTGTTGGTGAACGAGAACACCGGGCTGGCGTGCACCGGTGAAGGTGCGGCAGGCGATGGCAGGGCTTCCAGCGGCTGGGGCTGCGTGTCCACCGCGGGCGGGGCCGCTACGCGCTGCGGGCTGCCAGGTGCGGCCCAGGAAGCCCAGAGCGCATGCGCCTCGGCGGGCAGGATGGCGCCCTGCTCCACGGCGGCCTCCACATCGCGCCAGGTGAGCTGCACGCGCACGCTGGGCAGGAACACGTCTTCCGTCTTCGTGATCTGCCAGCGCGGAGGTTCCTCGCCGGGCATGGTGTCGGGGGCGTCCTTGTTCATATGCGTTTCCTCTTCCTGTTGGCAGGACGATAGCGGAAAGCCGCGCCCCGGCAAACCACATCAATAGAATGCGGCATGAGCTCCACCACCCCTGCCAACAAGCCCGACACCCCCGCCGAAGACGGCGAACACAAGGTCAGCAACTTCCTGCGCCAGATCATCGAACACGACCTGGCCGCCGGTACCTACACCAGCCGACAGTGGGCCGGCAGCCCCGGCGACGCGGCCCACCACGCCGCCGGGCAGCCCGACCCGGCAAAAATCCGCACCCGTTTCCCGCCCGAGCCCAACGGCTACCTGCACGTGGGCCACGCCAAGAGCATCTGCCTGAACTTCGGCCTGGCGCGCGACTACGGCGGCGTGTGCCACCTGCGTTTTGACGACACCAACCCCGAAAAGGAAGACACCGAGTACGTCGACAGCATCATCGACGCGGTGAAGTGGCTCGGCTTCGACTGGCAGGCCCACGGCGAGACCCACCTGTACCAGGCCAGCGACTACTTCGATTTCATGTACCGCGCCGCCGAATACCTGGTGGAAGCGGGCCACGCCTATGTGGACGAACAGACCGTGGAGCAGATGCGCGTGAACCGCGGCGACTTCGGCAAGCCGGGCGTGGACAGCCCGTTCCGCAGCCGCACGCCGGCCGAGAACCTGGCGCGATTCCGCGAAATGCGCGACGGCCAGCACGAAGACGGCAGCATGGTGCTGCGCGCCAAGATCGACATGGCCAGCCCCAACATCAACCTGCGCGACCCGGCCATCTACCGCATCCGCCGCGCCACGCACCACAGCACGGGTGACACCTGGTGCATCTACCCCATGTACACCTACGCACACCCCATCGAGGACGCGCTGGAACAGATCACCCACTCCTTCTGCACACTCGAATTCGAAGACCAGCGCCCGTTCTACGACTGGCTACTGGAACGCCTGTGCGAAGGCGGCCTGCTGAAAACCCCGCCGCCACGGCAATACGAATTTGCACGGTTGAACCTCACGTACGTCATCACCAGCAAGCGCAAGCTGGCGCAACTGGTGTACGACCACAAGGTCAGCGGCTGGGACGACCCGCGCATGCCCACCATCGTCGGCCTGCGCCGGCGCGGGTACACGCCAGAGAGCATTCAACTGTTTGCCGAACGCATCGGCGTGACCAAGAGCGATTCCTGGATCGACTACAGCACGCTAGAAGGCTGCCTGCGCGAAGACCTGGAGAACAAGGCCCACCGGGGCATGGCCGTGCTCGACCCCGTCAAGTTGGTGCTCACCAACTGGGGCGAGGTGTTCGGCTCCGACGACCACACCGAAGACTGCACCCAGCCCGCCCTGCCCCACAGCGCCATTCCCGAAGGCCAGCCCGAGCCGGCGCCGCGCGTGTTCAAGATCGGCAAGGAAGTCTGGATCGAACGCGAAGACTTCGAAGAAGTGCCCCCCAAAGGCTACAAGCGCCTGTTCCCCGGCAACGTGGTGCGCTTGAAAGGCGGCTACGTCATCGAATGCTCCGGCGTCGGCGCCAAGGACGCAAACGGCCAAGTGACCGAAGTGCACGCCAAGGTGATCCCCGACACGAAGAGCGGCACCCCAGGCGCCGACAGCGTGAAAGCCAAGGCCGCCATCACCTGGGTGAGCGTGGCCGACGGCGTGCAAGCCGAAGTGCGTCTCTACGACCGCCTGTTCAGCGATGCGCACCCGGATGCGGGTGGGAAGGATTTCATCGAAGCCCTGAACCCCGACAGCCTCAAGGTCGTCACCGCTTACGTGGAGCCTTCATTGGCCGCCGCCAAGCCGGATGAGAAGTTCCAGTTCGAGCGGCATGGGTACTTTGTGGCGGATCGGGTGGATCATGTGACGGGGGAGCCGGTATTCAATCGGGTGACGGGGTTGAAGGACTCCTGGGGCAAGTAATCGTTCGGGAACACCCCATGCTCACCAACCTGACCCCCTTCCTCCTCCACTGGGCCATCACCGCCCTCTCCCTCTGGGTGGCGAGCCATCTGTTCAAGGGCATCCGGTTCGGGAGCACCTCGGCGCTGGTGGTGTCGGCCCTGCTCCTGGGCCTCGCCAATGCGATCGTGCGGCCGCTGCTGGTTTTCCTCACACTGCCCTTGACCGTGATCACCTTCGGCCTGTTCCTGCTGGTCATCAACGCGCTGATGCTGTTGCTGGTGGCCAAGATCGTGGAGGGCTTCAAGGTGGATGGGTTCTGGACAGCGTTCTGGGCCAGCCTGTTCATTGCCGTGCTCAGCTTCGTGCTGGGCGCCTTCGTGCTGGGTGGGTCGCCGGAGTTCACGATTGACACCGGGCCTGGGGATGGGCGGGTTTGGCTGTAATTTTATGTTTCTCATAATTGACAAAATGCCAATTTTGATCAAAATGAGAAGCAAATGCCAACCACCACCCCACCCGTCACCGAAGCCAGCGCCGCTCAGCTCAAGTCGTTGGGCGTGCAGATTCGGATTCGGCGCAAAGCGCTGGGCGTGAGTGCCACGGCCGCTGCAGAGGCGGCCGGAATATCGCGCGTGACGTTGCACCGCGTAGAGAAGGGCGAGCCTTCGGTGGCTGCGGGGGCCTGGGGCAACGTGCTGGCGGCGCTGGGCATGGTGTGGCAGGCGCACTCTGCCGGGCAGTTGGCGGATGTGGCGTCGGAGCGCCAAGACCGCAAGGGCTGGATTCCCGCACGCGTGCACCTCCACGACTACCCGCAGCTTCGCTCGCTGGCCTGGCAGGTGCACGGCACCGAGACGCTCACGCCGATGGAGGCCCTGGGCATTTACGAGCGCAATGCGCGCCACCTGGACGCGCAGGCCATGTCGGCCGACGAGCAAGACTTGCTCGACGCGCTTCGACTCGGGTTGCAAGACAAGCACCCAGCAAAGGAAACACCCGATGGAGTTTGAGCGGCCTCATCACCAGCGCATTGCGCATGTGCTGGCCGCACTCGACGGCGACACGCTGCGCCAGCATGCCTGCCTGTTTGGCGGTGGGACCTGCATCGCCTTGCGGCATGGCGAATACCGCGAATCGGTGGACATCGACTTTCTCGTATCGGACACAGTGGGCTACCGCGAGCTGCGGCAGTTGCTCACTGGCCCCACGGGATTGGGTGCGATCACACGGGTGGGCGCGCAACCCCTGGTTGTGGTGCGCGAGATTCGGGCGGACCAGTACGGCATTCGGACGCAGGTTCAGATGGACGGGCATGCCATCAAGTTCGAGATCGTGCGGGAGGCGCGCATCGAACTCGAGCCACCGCAGATGAGCGACAACATATGCGGCGTGAGCACCCTTACGACTCTGGATCTGGCGGCCTCCAAGCTGCTCGCCAACTCAGACCGGCAGGCGGACGATGGCGTGTTCAACCGCGACGTGATCGACTTGGCCATGATGGCCTTGCCGCTGCGCTCACTGCGCGCCGCAAGCGCCAAGGCTGAGCAGGCCTATGGCCCGGCGATCACGCGCGATCTGGAGAAAGCGATCGACCGCTTGCAGAATCGCAAAGGCTGGCTGGAGCGCTGCATGCAGGCGATGGACATGCAGATGCCAAAGGCGCTGCTGTGGCAAAAAGTGCGGGCTTTGCGCCGCCTTGGCAAGCCTTCAGCCTGACGCGCCCGCAGCCGGGAACTCACGCACCGCCAGCTCCAACGTCTCCCACTGCGTCAACACCTTCACCTGCCGCTGCAAATAGTCCAGCGGCATGGCCTGTGAGCCCCACACGGGCACGCGCCCTGCGTATTCGCCCAGCAGCCAGAACTGGCGCACCGCCACGAACATGGGCAGGGCGGCCACATCGGCTTCGCTCAAGGGGCGCACGGCCTGGTAGGCGGAGATGAAGTGGTTCCACCGTGCCAGCGCCTTCTCGCTCCACACGCCATCCACGTTGCGCGGGTGCAGCCACCACGGGTACACGGCGAGTTCGTAGGCGAGGGTGCCCGGGCCTGTGTCGTCGAAGTCGAAGAACACAGCCTGGCGTTCACTTTCGTCGCCCTCGCTCTCGTTCACGGTGATGAAGTTGTTGTCGCTGTGCGCGTCGCCGTGGCAGAGCACCTGGGTAAGTTCACCCAGCGCGGCAATGCGGTCTCGCAGCCGCAGGCCGAGGGCTTCGAACTGCGGGCGGAGCTCGGCCGTCATGGTGGGGGCGCGCAGCAGGTGTTGCAGCGGGCGCAGCAGCAGGTGGTCCAGATCCAGCGTGTAGTGGGGCGCGTCGCTCTGCAATCCCTCACCCGCCGTGTGCAGTTGCGCCAGGCCGCGCCCGAAGGCCTCGATGTTGGCGGGCAGGTCGGTGGTGGCTTCGCCGTCCAGGTGTTCGAACAGCATGACTTCGCGCTCGCCTTCGGGCAGCGTGATGCGCACCGCCACATCGCCCGTGGTGGTAGGCAGACTGGCGGCCACGGGACAGCCGCGTGCGCGCAGGTGTTGCAGCACGTCGGCCTCGAACTGCAGGCGGGGCTCGCCACGCGGGCGCTCGGCGCACAGCCGCGCCACCACGCGGCGGCCATCGGCCAGGGTGAGCCGGTACACCTGGTTGAAGCTGCGCCGCAGGAATTCAGCGTCCACCACATCGCCCAGCGGGTAGTGGGCCTGCACCACACGCGCCATGGCGGCGGCCGTGGGGGTGGACTGCGCAATCTCCAGATGCATGGCCGGGCTCCGTCGAGAAAAAAGGGCGCGATTATAGGGAGCAACCCATAATGGTGCCGCCCCGGATGAAGCCATGAGCCGTCGCCCCCACCACCACGTCTACGTCATCGAGCTGCACAGGGACGTGCTGCTCGAGCACAAGTTCCGCCAGTGCAACCCGGACTACGTGGACGGCAAGCCCTGCGTGTACGTGGGCATGACCGGCCTGGACCCGGACGTGCGCTTCGACAAGCACAAGGCGGGCATCCAGGCCAACGCGTACGTCTTCAAGTACGGTTTGCGCCTGCTGCCGGACCTGTACGAGGGCTTCAACCCGATGCGCTACGAGGACGCGGTGGACAAGGAGATCGAGGTGGGGATCGATCTGCGATCGGCGGGGTTTGGGGTGTGGCAGGCTTGAGTCGCCTGTGCTCAATCCGTCGCCCCCGCCCCCATCACCCGATCCTCCTGCACCCTCAGCGCGCACCGCACTGCCGCCCTCAACCCGCGCACAAGGTCGTCGAGCGACATGTGGGGTGCGCCCTGCTCCGGCAGCCAGGGCACGTGCACAAAGCCGCCGCGTGTGTGCCGCAAGGCGTGGTTCGTGGCCAGCATGCGCATGAGCCCGTAGAACACGTGGTTGCAGACGAAGGTGCCGGCGGTCTGGGAGACTTCGGCGCGGATGTTTTCACGGTGCAGCGCAGCGAGCATGGCCTTGATGGGCAGGGTGGTGAAGTAGGCCACCGGTGCGCGGCGCACCACCGGGGTGTCGATGGGCTGGGCACCTGCGTTGTCGGCAATGGGCGCGTCGTTCACATTGATGGCCACGCGTTCCAGGGACATGGCGTGGCGCCCGCCGGCCTGGCCCACGCACACCACCAGCTCGGGTTGGTGTTCCAGCAGCAGTTTGTTCAGCACGCGCAGCGAATCGTCGAACACGGTGGGCAACTGCGCAGCCACCACCGTGCGGCCGAGCATCTTGCGCCCGTGCAGCGCCTTCACCGCGAGCCAGCTCGGGTTGATGGTTTCGCCGCCGAAGGGCTCGAACCCGGTGAGCAGAACTTTGTTCATGGATTGGGGTGTGTCATCGCCGAGCCACGCGAGAACGGATGTCGACGAGCTTGGCGCGCAGGCGCTGGTGGTTCTCTGCGCCGGTGCGCACCAGCATCTTCTGCCCTGCCGACATCGATTGCAGCGCGGGGTCGGCGAATTCGTAGCGCACCCAGGGCCGGGTGGACGGCACCTCGCCTTTCACCTCCACCAGCGTCACGGCCAGCGGGCCGGTCTGCACCGGCGTGGCGATGAGGTGGTCGAGCACCTGCACCAGTCGGTCGTTGAAGTAGCGGCCCGGAAAACCCAGTTCTTCGTACGCCTGCTGAAACAGGGGGTAAAGGCGCCGGTACACCGCAACCGCCTTGGCGCTGTCCACCGATTCGATGAGTTGCACCAGGGGCACGTAGCGCCGGCTGTTGTCCGGGTGGATGGTGTCCACGCCGGTGTCGCTGCGCTGCGTGGTGAAGCGCTGGGGCGTGGGATACACGGGCCACCTCATCAGCGGCGCCTGTTCACGTGGGAGGTTGTCCACCGTGGCCACCACGCGCCGGATGAAGCCGTCCATTTGCAGGAAGGTCACCACGTCCTTGCTGG
The DNA here is from genome assembly GCF_051860785.1 of Hydrogenophaga sp. GTDB lineage: Bacteria > Pseudomonadota > Gammaproteobacteria > Burkholderiales > Burkholderiaceae_C > Hydrogenophaga. The sequence continues at coordinate 94,281 of NZ_JBIMLB010000006.1, read as the reverse complement.
TGATCAGACCGGTGACCAGCTCGCGCACCAGGGCATCGGCATTGGCCAGCGCGGGCAGCGGCGTGGGTGCCACCGCCGTTTCGGTGCCGGGGGGATCCACCGGATGCTGGATGGTGGGCGCGGCCGTGGGTGCGGACGCGGCCGGTGCAACGGGTCCGGCGGGCTGGGACACCACCGGAACATCCTGCGGCGGAACCACCGGCTGGTGGAAATACCGCCAGCCAAAATAGCCGGCCACGGCCAGCACGATCAGGAACGTGATGAGTGCGGGGAGCCGCGATGCTGCATGGCGCTCGTTCATGGCCTCTTCACCTTTGGGGTTGGTCAGGGCCTTCCCATGCTACACCGCCGGGTTTTCAGGGCGTGGGGCCTGTCCGCTTGCCTGAGTTGCGCCACTGGGTTCCAGCACCTGATCGAACGCGGCCACGGCTTCGTCCAGCGACTCCATGAGCGCGCGCAGTTTGAGCGAGACCACCCGGCTGGGCAGATGCACCAGATGGACCTTGGGTCCGGGGGCCACGAAGTCGCTGAGGATGGGCTTGAGCAGGCCGCGCTTGATGGCGTCGGCGGCGATGAAATTGCTGATCATGACGATGCCCATACCCGCGATGGCGGCCTCCACCAGCGAGTCGGCGTGGTTCACGTTGAGCCGACCCGATACGCGGCGCGAGAAGGTCTGCCCGTCGCGCGAAAACTCCCAGGGCCGGTAACCCCCGGTTAGCGGAGACACGTAAGCCAGGCAGCTGTGCTGGTCGAGGTCGTCCGGCGTGCGCGGTTCGCCGTGTTGCGCGAGGTACTCCGGCGAGGCCAGTGCGGTGAAGCGAAGGCGGCAGATCTCGTGCGCGACGAGCAGGTCGCCACCGACCTGCCCGATCTGGATGGCGGCGTCGAATCCTTCGTACGCCAGGTCGGCCACGCGGTCGCTCAGTTCGGCGTCCACCATCAGCGCGGGGTGGCGCTGTGAAAGCTGGCGCAGCGCGGGCATGACCACGCGGCGCCCGAAGCCCACCGGCATCTGGATGCGCAAGCGGCCATGTGGCGAGGCCTTGGCCAGCGTCACGGCGCGCTCGGCGTCTTCCACCGAGGCCAGGATCTCGCGGCAGTGCTCGAAGAAGCCCACCCCGTCGTTGGTGAGGTTGACCAGCCGCGTGGAGCGGTGAAGGAGCCGCACCCCCAACTCCTTCTCCAGCCGTGTGATGGCCTTGCTCACGGCCGAGGGGGTCAGCCCCAGGCGCTCGGCGGCGGCCGTGAAGCTGCGGGCTTCGGCGACCCGCACGAAGACAGTGATCGCGTTGAGATTGTCCATGGCTTTATTTATGAATTCATTTCAATACTGAATGGAATTTTACGTACTTTATCGATCCATAACGCATGGATAAGATGCCCCGATGCACTTGAAACAACCCGGAAGCCTGGGCGGGCTCACATTGAAAAACCGCGTGGTGATGGCGCCGATGGGCACCAACTACAGCACCACCGACGGCCTGTCGACCGCACGGGATGTGGCGTACTACGCCGAGCGCGCCCGGGGCGGGGTGGGCGCGATCATGACGGAGGCGATGGTGGTCACGCAGCAGGCGCGCCCGCACCACAACTCGCTGTGCTGCTACCACGACCGCTTCATCCCGGGCCTGGCCAGCATCGTCGAAGCGATCAAGGCGCACGACTGCCGCGCTTTTGCGCAACTCAACCACCGCGGGGCGCTGCTGCGCCGCTCGGTGCTGAACATGGAGCCGGTGGGGCCTTCGGACTGGGTCAATCCAAACACCGGCGACGCGGTTCGTGCACTGCGCGTGAGCGAGATCCACGACATCCAGCGCCTGTTTGTGGACGCCGCGCGGCGTCTGTGGCGCGCCGGATATGACGGCGTGGAAATCCACGCCGCCAACGGGTACCTGTTCCAGCAGTTCTTCACGCGGCGCATCAACCAGCGCACCGACGAATACGGCGGCGCCATCCAGAACCGCATGCGCCTGCTGCTGGAGACCATGGACCGCATCCGCCAGGCGTTGCCCGACCTGCGGCTCATCGTGCGCCTGAGCGCCAGCGAATACACACCGGCGGGCTACACGCAGGAAGAAATCATCGAACTGGCGCGCGCCGTGGAGCAGGCGGGCGCGGCAGCCATCGATCTTTCCGGTGGCAGCAACGAGAGTCCCCAGCTCTCGAAGTACTGCATCCAGCCACCTTCCTTTCCGCGCGGCTGCCTCGGGCCCGTGGCCAGGCCGATCAAGCAGGCTGTGTCGATCCCGGTGATGGTGGCCGGGCGTGTGGTGGAACCGCAGGACGCCGAAGCGCTGCTCACCTCGGGCAGCGCCGACTTCGTGTCGCTCGGCCGCGCGCTGTACGCCGACCCGCACTGGTGCCTGAAGGCTTTTGGCGAGATGGCCGCGCCCATCCGCCGCTGCATTGCCTGCAACGTGTGCTTCGAGCGGTTGACGCTGGAGAAGGACGTGAGCTGCGTGCAGAACCCGATGGTGGGCACCGAGTTCGAGGCCATGGAGCACGTGCTGCCGCCGGCGCCCCGCGCCAGCGCACCGCGCAGGCGTGTGCTGGTGCTGGGCGCTGGCGTGGCCGGTGTCGAGGCCTCGCGCGTGCTGGCCGAGCGGGGACACGATGTGGAGATCTGGGAGCGCGCTGCGCGGCCCGGTGGACAGATCCACCTGGCAGTGGCCGCACCGGACAAGACCGAGGTATGGCCGGTGTGGACCGACCGCTGGCAGGAGATCGAACGCCTGGCGGTGCCGGTGCGCACCGGCGTCCAGGCCGACGAGGCCATGATCCGCGCTTTCGGGCCGGACCACGTGATCGTGGCCACCGGTTCGCACCCGCGCAAGCCGCCCCTGTCCCTGGAGCGGCTCTCGCCGGCCGTGCAGGTGTGCCACGCGTGGGACCTGTTCGAACAGGCCGAGCGCTTTGGCCCGCAGACGCGGTTGACGATCGTGGGTGGCGGCATGGTCGGCGCCGAACTGGCCGACCTGCTGCGCGGGCGCGGCTGCGACATCCAGATCCTGGAGATGCAGGACGCAGCCTGCCTGGGCATGGCGCGCAACAACCGCATGGAGCTGCTGGAGCGCCTGGTCGCCGACGGTGTCCGCCTGGTCACGCGCTGCCGCATGGACGCCGTGGTGGGCGACCGGCTGCACGTGCGCATCGGCGATGCGCCGGCCAGCGAACTGCCGGTGGGCGACTGGCTGGTGTTCGCCACCGGCCCGCAGCCTCAGCTGGATGCGCTGGATGCGGTGAACCAGGCCGGTGTGCCCTTAACCCGGGTAGGCGACGCCCAGGCACCGGGCGATTTCCTGGCCGCCATCCGCGACGGCTGGATGGCCGCGCTGGCGCTGGACGCCGAGGCCCTTTCCCACGCCGCTGCGCCCGTGCAAGGCCACCGTCAGCCAGCGAGCATTCCATGAACAGGCCATTGCCCTGCTACGAAGTCCACGCCCTGCGCTACGCCACGCGCGACGGGCGTCGCAAGAACCATTTCCTGGGTGGCGATCCGCACGATGCGCCCATGCCCATGGACTACTACGTGTGGCTGATCCGTGGCGAGGGCCGGACCGTCGTGGTCGATACCGGGTTCGGCGCCGAGGTGGCCGTGAAGCGCGGTCGAACGCTGCTGCGCCATCCCGCCGAGGCGCTGGCGCTGATGGGCGTGGAAGCCGGCAACGTGCAGGACGTGGTCATCACCCACCTGCACTACGACCACGTGGGCACCTTCGACGACTTCGCGCAGGCACGCTTCCACCTGCAGGACGACGAGATGGCCTATGCCACGGGACGCCACATGCGGCACCGCCAGTTCAACCACGGCTACGAGGTGGACGAAGTGGTCGGCATGGTGCGCATGGTCTACAAGGACCGCGTGGCCTTCCACCGGGGTGAAGCCGAACTCGCCCCGGGCCTGAGCGTGCACCGCATCGGTGGCCACACCCATGGCCTGCAGTGCGTGCGTGTGCACACCGCGCGCGGCTGGGTGGTGCTTGCGTCCGACGCCAGCCACTACTACGAGCACTTCGAGCAGCGGCGCGTGTTCACCACCATGTTCAACGTCGGCGAGGCTGTGGATGGCTACCAGACACTGCTGCGCCTGGCCGAGACCCCCGATCACGTGGTGCCCGGCCACGACCCGCTGGTGATGCGCCGCTACCGCGCGCCCGCTGCGGCACTGGCCGGCATCGCCGTGAGCCTGCACGAGCCCCCCATCGCGGAGACCCACCCCTGATCCGCATTTCCCCCGTGCGCCAGTCCCACCACAACACCGACAGGAGACATCCATGAAACTTGCCACCACACTTGCCTGCGCCACCGCGCTCACCCTGGCCGCCACCGCGGCCCTGGCACAGAACTACCCGAGCCGACCCGTCCAGATGACGGTGGCCTTCCCCGCCGGCGGCAGCGCCGACATCGTGGGAAGACATGTGGCGCAGAAGCTCAGCGAACAGGTCGGACAGCAGTTCGTGGTGGAGAACCGCACCGGTGCTGGGGGCAACATCGCGTTCGCCCACATCGCCACCAGCAAGAACGACGGCTACTCGCTGCTCTTCAGCACGCCGGGCATCGCCATCAACCCCAGCCTGTACCGCAAGGTCAACTACAAGCTGGAGGACTTCACGCCCATCGCGCTGGTGGGCGAGGCACCGCTGGTGCTGCTCATCAACCCGGCGCTGCCCATCAAGAGCGTGACCGAACTGGTGGAAGCTTCCAAGGCCAAGCCCGACGCCATTCGCTTTGCCAGTTCGGGCAACGGCAGTTCCTCCCACCTGGCCATGGACGTGTTGCGCGCCCAGACCGGCATGCAGTACTCCCACATCCCGTACCGCGGCGGCGGCCCCGCCATGCTCGACGTGATGGCCGGCCGCGTGGACGTGACCATGCTGCCGATCGCCGAGAGCATGCCCTTCGTGCGCGACGGTCGCCTGCGCTCCCTGGGACAGACCGGCACCAAGCGCTCGCCGATCGCCCTGGACATGCCCACCATCGAAGAGACCGGCATCAAGGACTACTCGTCCACCACCTGGTACATGGTGCTGGGCCCGGCGGGCATGTCAAAGGAGACGGTGGACTTCCTGCAGAAGGCCATCGCACGCGCCGTCGATTCGCCGGACCTGCAGGAAAAGCTCAAAGCCACCGGCATGACGGTGATGAACGGCAACGCCGAACAGGCCACAGCCTTCCTCAAGTCCGAGCATCAGAAATGGGCCGAACGCATCAAGGCCTCCGGAACCATCCTCGAGTGAAACAGGGACATCGCGAATGAGCAGCAACGTGCCTCCGCTTCTGGAGGGAGCCAGCCGCACACTGGCCGAATTCTCCTCGGCCATCCGCTACCCGGACATCCCGGCCGAGGTCATCGAGCGCATGAAGACCAGCGTGCTTGACAGCCTGGGATGCTGCCTGTGGGGGGCCACCCTGCCCTGGACGCAGCATGTGCAGGCCATGGTGGAGGCCGAGGGAGCCATGCCCGTGGCCTCCATCATGGGTCGGGGTGCGCGCACATCGGTGGCGGGCGCGGTGCTGGTCAACGCCACGGCGGGCCATGCGTTCGAGCTGGACGACATCCACAAGGAATCCATCGTTCACGCGGGATCGATTGCCGTTCCCGTGACGCTGGCCCTGGGCGAACAGCAGGTCAGCACCAGCGGCCGCACGCTGCTGGCGGCGATGGCCGCGGGCTACGAGATCGGCACGCGCGTGGGCAATGCCGCCACCATGGACCTGTTCTTCCGCGGCTTTCATCCCCAGGGCACCTCGGGCGTGTTCGTCGCCGCCGCCTCGGCCGCGCACATGCTCGGCCTGGACGCCGGCCAGACCCTGCACGCTCTGGGCATCGTGGGCTCGCAGGCCGGGGGACTGATGGCCGCGCAGGAAGGCGCCATGGTCAAACGCCTGCACTGCGGGCGCGCCGCCCAGAGCGGCGTCTACGCCGCGCAGCTGGCGCAGCGCGGCTTCACGGGCATCACGGACGTGCTGGAAGCCGGCTACGGCGGTTACCTCAGCACCTATTCCGGCAAGCCCAACGCTGCGCGACTGACCGACGGTCTGGGCAGTGTGTGGGAAGCGGGCAAGGTCGGCTACAAGCCCCACGCCTGCGTGACCAGCATCCATGCCGCGCTGGACGCGCTGGCGCATCTCATGACCACACATGGCATCCAGCCAGACGACATCGCCCGCATCGAGGTGGGCCTGAGCCCCATGACCTACACGCATTGCGCCTGGGAATACAAGGCGCAGGGTGTGACGGCGGCGCAGATGAACCTGTACTACGGCCTGGCCGTCATGGCTTACGACGGCATGGCCTTCGTGGCGCAATACAGCGAAGACCGCCTGGCCGAACCTCGCGTGATGGACTTCATCCGGCGCATCGAGGCGCGGGTGGACCCGGAGATCGAGGCCATGGGCGCGCCGTTCCGCCACGCCGCACGGATGCAGCTCACGCTGCGCGACGGCCGAGAACTCGCGCACGAGATCCTGCACCGCCGTGGCAGCCCGGAAAACCCGCTGTCGGCGGCCGACGTCGAATACAAGTTTCGCCACGTGGTGGCCTCGTGCCTGCGCGCTGCCGACATCGACCGCGTGGTCTCCCTCGTCGCGCGGCTGGAACACCTGGACAACCTGCACGAGCTCATGGCTTTGGTCGTCGCGCCGCGCGCGCAGGCCTGGAGCCTTCCTCCTTTTTCTTGACCACATCGACTCATTTCCATGAAACACGCCGAACCTCACAGCACCGACGCCCCCACCCTTGCCGAACGCCTGGGTGAACACTTCAACCGCCAGGACGCCGCCAGTCTCACCAGCGAGACTCGCCGCGCCGTCAAGCGCCTGCTGCTGGACTACATCGGCGTGGCCGTGGCCGGCAGCCAGACCGAAAGTGGCAGCGTGGCCCGTCAGTTCGCCGCCATCACCGGTGGCCACGAAGAGTCCACGCTGATCGGGGGCCAGGGTCGCGTCCCCGCCATGCAGGCAGCGTTCGCCAATGCCATCTCCTCGCACAGCGTGGAGCTGGACGACATCGACGTGCTGGCGCTGTTCCACTTCAGCCCACCGGTCTACTCGGCCGCGCTGGCCGTGGGTGAACAGCTCGGCGCCAGCGGCGAGCAGCTGCTGGTCGCACTGGCGGCGGGTTGCGAAATGATGGAACGCCTGAGCAACGCGGCCAACTGGTCGTTGCGCAACCGCGGCTACCACACCACGCCCACCTGTGGCGTGTTCGGCGCCACCATTGCCGCGGCCAAGCTGCAAGGGCTCTCATCCACGCAGACCGTTTCCGCACTCGGCATGGCGGGCGCCAGCGCCAGTGGCCTGATGGAGATGTACGGCCCCTCCATGCAGAAGCGCTTCAACCCCGCACCCGCTGCGCGCAACGGTGTGACCGCGGCCACCATGGCAGGACTGGGCTTCACTGGCGCGGCCACCATCTTCGAGGGCGAGCGCGGTTTCCTCGCCGCCTTCACCGACCAGAACCAGCCCGAACGCCTGGTGGAAAACCTGGACCAGCCGTACCCGCTCGAGATCGAATTCAAACCTTATTCGTGCGCTCGCCCGATCCACAACGCGATCGACTGCGCACTGGACATCCGGCGCAAGCACAAGGTTGATGTGTCGCGCATCGTCTCGATGGAAATGGCGCGCCACCCCGACTGGGCGCTGTACCACCAGAACGCGCGCCCGAGCACCTACCACGAGGCGCAGGTGAGCGTGCCCTACTCGGTGGCGGTGGCCCTTGCCGACGGCCAGGCGCTGTTCGAGCAGTACAACGACCAGCGCCTGAGCGAGCCCGAACTCCTCAGGCTCTCCGACATGTTGCGCATCACCGTCGATGCCTCGCTGCCGCGCGGCGTATCGTGCAGGTTGGTCATGGAAATGGACGACGGCACGCGCCACGTCTCGCAGGTCGACTACCCCAAGGGGTCGATCCAGAACCCGATGGACGACAGCGAACTGCGCGCGAAGTTCGACAGCCTCGCCCTGCCGGTGCTTGGAGCGTCCCGCAGCGCCGAGCTGGCGGCCGCGATCCTCGCCGTTGAAGACTGCCGAAACATCGGTGAGCTCATGCGCCTGACGCAACCGGTGGCGCGCTGAGCATGGCTGGGGATCTGCCGCAGTACGAGGTGATCGCCTTGCGATACGCCACACGCGCCGGTGCGCGGCCCGACCACTTCATCGGCGGAGATCCCCATGACCAGCCCGCACCCATGGACTACTACCTGTGGGTGGTGCGCGACGCGCAGCGCCTGTGGCTGGTGGACACCGGCTTCAACGAGGACATGGCCATCAAGCGCCACCGCACCTTGCTGCGCCGCCCCGCGCAGGCGCTGGGTCTGCTGGGCATCCACTGCGCCGATGTGCGCGACATCGTCATCACCCACCTGCACAACGACCACGCGGGTACGTTCAATGAGTACCCGAACGCCAGGTTCCATCTGCAGGACAAGGAGATGGACTACGCCACCGGCCGCTACATGTGCTGCGACCGCTTCGCACGCCCCTACGAGCCTGATCACGTCACAGGCTTCGTTCGCCTGGTCTACAAGGACCGCGTGAGCTTCCACGATGGCGACGCAGAACTCGCGCCCGGCATCAGCGTGCACCTGATCGGCGGCCACACCGCCGGGCTGCAATGCGTGCGCGTGCACACCGCGCGCGGCTGGGTGGTGCTGGCGTCCGATGCCAGCCATTACTACGAGCACTTCGAGCAGCGACGCTGCTTTCCGCTGGTGCACCACGTCGGCGACATGGTGGCCGGGTTCGACCGGCTGCGCGAGCTCGCGGAATCGCCCGAGCACATCGTGCCCGGCCACGACCCGCTGGTGATGCAGCGCTACGAAGCACCCACGCCGGAACTGCAAGGCATCGCCGTGCGGCTGGACCGCGCACCCGTGACCACGACCTGAAGCGAATTCTCGACGCCACAACAACCGGAGACACACATGCACCATCCAGAGACCACCCCAACTCCCTCCGCCAACGGGCAGCGGCGGCTGCGCCGCCGTGCCCTGATCAGCGCCGTTGCCCTCGTCGCGGGTGCCGCCAGTCTGGGCATCGGTGCGCAGGCGCAGGCGCAGGACTTCCCTTCGCGCGCCATCAACCTGGTGGTGGGCTTCCCGCCGGGTGGCTCCAACGATATCGTGGCGCGCATTCTTGCGCCTCGCCTGGGCGAGCTGCTGGGGGTGCCGGTGGTGGTGGTGAACAAGCCCGGCAGCAACGCGCTGATCGGCACCGACTTCGTGGCGCGTTCGGCGCCGGACGGCTACACCATCACGCTGGCCAGCGCGAGCCCGCTGGTGATCAGCCCGAACACCTATTCGAAGATGCCGTTCGATCCCGTGAAGGACCTGACTGGCATCACCAGCGTGGCGGCCACCCCGGAACTGATCGCGGTCCACCCTTCGGTCCCGGCGAACACGCTGCAGGAACTCGTGGCCCTCTCGCGCACCCGCGAAGTCACGCTCTCGTCCTCCGGCAATGGTGGGCTGCCGCATCTGGCCATCGAGCTGCTGCGCACGGCCACGTCGGGCCGCTTCATGCACGTGCCTTACCGTGGGGCGGGCCCGGCTGTCACGGACACCGCTGGTGGACACGTGAACGGCGTCATCATGGACCTGCCCGCGCTGCTGGGCATGGTGAAGGAAGGCAAGCTGCGACCGCTGGCCATCACCAACCAGGAACGCTCGCCCGCCCTGCCACAGACACCCACCTCGGTCGAACAAGGCATCCCCTCACTGCTGGCGTTCAACTGGTTCGCCGTCATGGGTCCGGCGGGCTTGCCTCGGCCCATCGTCGAGCGCCTGCACAAGGCACTGAACGAGACCATCCGCACGCCACAGGTGCGCGAGGCCCTGGTGTCCAACGGCATCGATCCCATGGGCTCCAGCACGCCAGACGCCTTCAATGCCTTCATGCGCGAGGAACTGCAGCGCTGGGGCGTGGTGGCCCGGGCCTCGGGCGCTCGCGCGGATTGAATCCAGCCCCCATGGACGACCTCGACTCCTGGAAGAGACTGGCGCGCGAACACCGCGGCATCACGCAGACACTGGCCGATTTCGTGGCCAGCATGCCCGAGCGGCCCATCCCCGCCGCCACCCGCGCCATCCTGGGCAAGGCGGTGGTGGACGCCATTGGGTGTGGCCTGTATGGTCTGACCACGCCGTGGGGTCGCATCATCCACGCCTTCGCGACCGAGCAGGGCGGCCCGCCACAAGCGAGCCTGTGGGCCAGTGGCGCGCGCGTGAGCGCAGGCCACAGCGTGCTGGCCGCAGCGACCGCCGTGCACAGCTTCGATTTCGACGATCACAGCCGCGCCAAGATCCACCCGGGTGCGATCGTGGTCCCGGTGGCGCTGGCGCTGGGTGAACAGGTGGGAGCGAACGGCGCACGCGTGCTGGCGGCCGTGGCCGCTGGCTACGAAACCATGAACCGCGTGAGCCAGGGCGCCAACCCAGGCCGAGCCCGCATGCGCGGCTGGCACCTCACGGGCACCTGCGGCACGCTGGCTGCAGCGGCCACCGCCAGCGTGCTGCTGGGGCTGGACGCCCACACCACCGCCAGCGCCCTCGGCCTGGCGGGCACCCAGTCGGCCGGGCTGTGGGCCTTCACCAGCGACGGCTCCATGAGCAAGCGCATCCACCCCGGCAAGGCCGCGCAGGACGGCGTGAATGCCGCGTTGCTCGCACAGCGCGGTTTCGAAGGGCCGCGCCACATCCTGGAAGCCGAAGACGGCGGGCTGCTGTTCGCGATGTCCGACGCACCGCGCCCGGGCCGCGTGACCGAAGGCCTGGGCGAGGTGTGGCACAGCGATTTCACCTGCTTCAAGCCCCACGCCTGCTGCGGCAGCAACCACGCCTGCGTGGACGCGGTGCTCGATCTCATGCGCGAGCACGGGCTGCGCATCGACGACGTGGCGCGGGTGGTGGCCGGCATACCACGCGTGGTCAACACGCAGACCGGTTTCGACTACGAGGCCGATTCGGTGCTGAACGCGCAGATGAGCCTTCGCTACAACGTGGCCATCGCCATGCACGATGGTCAGGCCTATCTGGAGCAGTTCACGCCCGATCGCATCGTCGACCCCGATGTCGTGGCATTGGCGCGCCGGCTGGAAATCGAGATCCACGACGACGTGGACCGCGCCTATCCCGAGATCTACGGCGGGCGCGTCATCCTGACGCTGCACGATGGCACGCGGCGGGAACGCCACGTCGAATACTCGCGCGGCATGCCGGAGAATCCCATGTCCATGGACGAAATCGAGCGCAAGTTCCTTTCACTGGCAGGTGCGGCGGTGGGACCGGAATCGGCCACTGCCGTTTTGGCCCTGGCCAGCGGCGTGTTCGATGCACCATCGATGAAACCGCTGAACGAACGCCTGAGCCACTGCCGCGTGCCTGGCCTGCTGGACACCTGACACTTCATTCCCCGACAAGGACCCCATCCATGCCCTTTCTCAGCCCGGGACGCGCCTTCCGACTTGCCGTGGGGGAAGAGACGCCCCTGCAGGTGGTTGGCACGATCAACGCCAACCACGCCCTGCTGGCCCAGCGTGCCGGCTACCGCGCGATCTACCTGTCTGGCGGGGGCGTGGCGGCCGGTTCGCTCGGCTTGCCCGACCTGGGCATCTCCAACCTGGACGACGTGCTGACCGACGTGCGGCGCATCACGGATGTGTGCTCCTTGCCGCTGCTGGTGGACGTGGACACGGGCTTCGGCTCTTCCGCCTTCAACGTGGCCCGCACGGTGCGCGCGATGCAGAAGGCCGGCGCGGCCGCCATCCACATCGAAGACCAGGTGGGCGCCAAGCGCTGTGGCCACCGGCCCAACAAGGAGATCGTGGGCCTGCAGGAAATGGTCGATCGCATCAGGGCGGCCGTGGACGCACGCACCGATGCGGACTTCGTGATCATGGCCCGCACCGACGCGCTGGCCGTGGACGGCCTGCAGGCCGCACTGGAGCGGGCACAGGCCTGTGTGGAAGCCGGTGCCGACATGGTGTTCCCCGAAGCGGTGACGACACTGGACATGTACCGCGCCTTCACCGGTCCCCTGCGCGTGCCGGTACTGGCCAACATCACGGAGTTCGGCCAGACCCCGTTGTTCACCGCGGACGAACTGCGCGCTGCCGGTGTGCGGCTCGTCCTGTACCCGCTGTCGGCTTTCCGCGCCATGAACAAAGCCGCCGAGCAGGTGTACCAGGCCATCCGCAGGGACGGCACGCAACGCGATGTGGTCTCCAGCATGCAGACCCGTGCCGAGTTGTACGAAGCCATCGACTACCACCGGTACGAGGAAAAGCTCGACGAGCTCTTCGCGCGGGGCAAGACCGGCGATTGAATCCAGGCACTTGTCGAATCCGGGGTTGTCGTCCGTCGTGCAAGGGTGGGCAGTCAGAATGTCCGCACCGCCATCGAACGGAAAACTCCCCAGAAAGGATTCGCCATGACCACCGGTACCGTCACCCTCCACCGCGTCCTGCCCGCCCCACCCGAGCGCGTCTACCGCGCCTTCCTCGACCCCGACGCCATGCCCAAGTGGCTGCCGCCGCACGGCTTCACCGGGCGCGTGCTGCAGATGGACGCGCGCGTGGGCGGCAGCTACCGCATGCAGTTCACCAACTTCAGCAACGGCCAGTCGCACGCCTTCGGCGGTGAATACCTGGAGCTCGTGCCCAACGAGCGCATCGTGCACACCGACAAGTTCGACGACCCCAACCTGCCAGGCGAGATGCGCGTGACCCTCACCTTCAAGGCGGTGTCGGTCGGCACCGAACTGCATGTGGAGCAGACTGGCATTCCGGCGGTGATACCTGTCGAGGCCTGTTACCTCGGCTGGCAGGAATCGCTGCAGTTGCTCACGCTGCTGGTGTCGGCCGAGATTCCGGCCGAGTGAGGTCAAGCAGGCGCTGATGCGCCTCGCTCTCGCGGTTCAGTGGTGCACTCAGACGCAGGCTGAGGTAGTGCTCGCTGAACACGTCAAACCATGCCGCCAGCGTGTTGCCTGCATGGTCTTCACCCGCAAGCGACAGGCACAGCGCGGCCACTTCGGCGGTGCAGAAGTGCGTCTCGCGCGCGGAGCGCCGCAACCGGTAGTTCGACACCATGTGCTCGGGATGCAGACTGAGCACCGGCAGATGGTCCAGGTAGGGACTCTTGCGGAACATCTTGCGCGCTTCCGACCAGGTGCCGTCGAGCAGCACGAACAAGGGCTTGCGTGAAGTGCCCTGCATCACCGGTGTGTCGGTCGCCGGCAGCAATGCCGTCACCACCCGCTCGGGCCGAACGAACTCACGGGGGAACACCACGTAGGGTTGCCATTGCGGATCGGCCAGCAACGCGAGCAGGCCGGGGTCCACTGCCGTTCGAGACCAGCCGAAGGCCCAGGTGTCGGTCACCACATCGGCCACCAGCCAGCCGGTGTTGCTGGGCTTGAGGGCTTCGATGTCGCCCATGACGAGGCACACGCCGGCGCGCGTGACGGCCTGGGGGCGCGAGACACACATGCAATGGCTTGCGACCAGCCGGCAGCCCGCACACCGAACCAGGCCCGAGCCGCGCGCCAGGTAAGGTTTGGCACTTGCGGCCAGGCGCGCGGTGCGCAGCCGCGAGACGGCGTGTTCAGGTGAGGTGGAAGGCGAGAGATGCATGTCGCAAATGTAGGCGCTTTGCGCACGCCTTTTACTTACTTCCTCTGACCCCGATCACACCAAGGCATCACCCCGGGTTGCGGTCAGCCGGCCAATCGCCCGCTTCGTCGGTCTGAACGGCGCCACTCGTCGAGCCTGCCGCATGATCCCTGCCATTCAGACATCACAAGACCGATTTTTGCGCGACATGAGCAAGACAAAGACGCCGGCACGCCGCCGGTCCAGCCGACGCAGAACGCCGCCGCTGCTGGCCAATGGTGTGGGGGCCACCGCCGCCGGCATGGCACTGTGGCTGCTGTCACTGGTGCTGGAAGCGCGAGGCGTGCCCGCTCTCGCGTCCAAGGCCCTGCTGGCACCCGCCTGGATGGCCATCGGCATCGGCATTGCCTTGCTGGTGCTGCACATGCTGGAAAAACGCCGCACCCAGGCCGAGGCCAACATGCTGCTGCGCCAGCACTCCACCTTCCTGGAACCCATGCCCCGGCTCAAGCCTCGGGGCAAGGAAGAGAACCGTCACCGGTCGTCTTCCCGCAGGTCCCTTGCCAGCAGAAGCTGAGTCCCGGGACGCTCGTCAGCGCGAACGTTTCCACACCCCGCGGGCGGGCTCCATGGAGCCCGCCCACTTACCCTGTCAAAGTGTGCAATAGGTCCGAGGGACCCCTGACTGCGACCACCATAATCCGCGAATGTCCATTTCCGAGATCGCCGTCTGGTCGGCCATGCTGGGGGGGCTGCTGACCCTTGCGGCGCTGGCGCTTGCCGACGTGCTGGACAGCCGCACCCACGGCTCCGTGCGCAACCTGTTGTTCGTGCTGCTCACCGGCGCGAGCTGCGTGGTCATCACGGGTCTGCCGGAAGTGTTCTTCCCTGCCCTTCCTGAACGCCTGATGATGGTGCTCAAGGCCAGCCTGGGACCGACCGCTGGTGCGATGGCGCTGCATTTCCTGGGCAACTGGCTCGGCGGCGTGCGCGAAGACTCGCTGATGCACCGGCTCACCACCTGGGGCTCCGCCGTTGTGCTGCTGGCCTCCCTCAGTCTGGCTGCGGTGGCCACACAGGCGCCGCTGGAGCAGTTCCGGACGCTGCTGGCAGCGGCGGCAGTGGTCAACCTGGTACCGGTGCTGCTGGCCTTCTTCGCGGTGATCCGCGCGACCAAACTGGGTGACCCGCTGGCGCGCTGGATGTTGCTGGCGATTGGCTGCCTGGCAGCAATGACGATCGGGTTGTACCTGCGTGGTCTGGAAGTGCCTGGCCTGGGCCTCGGTGCCTGGATGATCACAGCCGCCGTCACGCTGGTGTATTTCCTCATGGCCTCGGTGCTGGGCCTGCTTCGCAACCGGCACAACCGCGAACTCACGCGCCTTTCGCGCCTGCAGCAGAGCACCGACCCCTCCACCGGGCTGCCCACGGGCTCGGCCCTGCTGGCGCAGGTGGAGCATGCCTTCTGGCGCACAGCGCGCCGCCATGGCGAATGCACCGTGATGTGCCTGTACATCAGCAACCTTTACGAGCTGGCCGAAACCGCCGGCCCCGGTGTGGAAGGCCAGATCCTCGTCACACTGGCTGCGCGCATCCGCCGTGCCGCTGGTTTCCGCTGCGTGGTGGGTCTGTACCACCCGCGTTGTTTCGTGGTGGTCACCACGGCAGACAAGCACCAGACCCCGGTGGCCGAGATGCTGACGCACCTGCGGAGTGCGGTGTCGCACCCGCTGACCGTGATGGATGAAAAGAAGTCGCGTCAGTTGTTCCGGCCTCGCCTCGGCCTGGGCGTGGTCACGCTGGATCCGGAAGGCGTGAACCCGATGGACGTGCTCAACGACGCCGAGCGCCATGCCCTGGCCAAGGTGCTGATGCCCAGCCGCCTGATGGAAAACGACATAGAGACCGTACCAATGCAGCTGAGCTGAGTCAGGCTCCGCGGGAACTCGGGCATGCAGTCAGGGCTCCCATCCACCTGTCACGTTTGCGGACCCACCCCATGCTCAGAAGTCTCAAGGACCTGTTCGACAACCTCGCCACCAGCCTGAGCGCGCCGCCGGGCGCGCAACCCCCGGCCGAGCTCGATCATTCGTTGCAACTGGCCACCGCCGTGCTGCTGGTGGAGGTGATGCGCGCGGAGCCGACCATGCAGGATGCCGAGCGCGATGCCGTCATCCTCGCACTTCGAAACAAGTTCGACCTCGCCGACGACGAGCTGCAACGCCTGCTTGAACTGGCGCACGAGACCGCGCGCACCGCCTACGACTACCAGCGCTTCACCCGCAGCCTGAATGAGCGCTTCTCGCAGGACCAGAAGATTCGCGTGGTCGAGGCCATGTGGGAAGTGGCCTTTGCCGACCATCACCTCGACGCCAACGAGCACCATGTGATCAGCAAGGTGGCGGGCTTGCTGCACGTGACGCACGGCGAGTACATCGCGGCCAAGCTGCATGCGCAGGACACCGTGAAACAGCGCACCGACGCGGCCTGATCCGGGCGCCACACACTGCTACGCAACTTTGCGCAGCGCGTGCGTTGCGTTTACGAAGGCGATACAGGCGGGGAACACGATGGAGGCTCACCAACCCCCAGGAGTTACCTCCATGAAATCCCGAAACCTTGTTGTCATTGCTGTTGCAGCCGCCACGCTCGGCATGAGCACCATGTCGTTCGCGCAGGGTCCGCGTCACGAGGCCCCCAGAATCATCAAGGTCGACGATCGGCGCGATGATCGACGCGACTTCCGGCAGGACCGCCGCGACGACCGCCGGGACTTCCGGGCAGAGCGCAGGGACGACCGGCGCGATTTCCGCCACTCGCAGCACACGCGCTACTACAACGCGCGCGGCCCGGAATTCCGTCGTGGGCACTACATCCCGCGTGAATACCGGGGCCGTCAATACGTGGTCACGGACTACCGTTCGCACCGTCTCTACGCGCCCCCGCGCGGCCAGCAGTGGGTGCAAGTGGGTGGCGACTACGTGCTGGTGGCCATCGCCACGGGCCTCATCGCCCACCTGATCCTGAACCGTTGACGATGGCCGGGGGCAGGGCTTCTCTGCGATGATCTCGCTCAGCGCAACTCCCTGTCCCTGCCCACCATGCAACGCCGCCATGTTTCCCTCGCCCTCCTCGCCTCCCTCAGCGTCGCGCTGAGTGCCTGTTCGAAGCAGGAAAGTGCCAGCCCGGCAGCGCCAGCGGCAGCGCCCATCGCACCTGGCCAGGCCCTGGACACACTGGCCAGGGAAGGCAAGGGCTTCACCGTCGGCGCACTCATGAGCGCCCACACGGTGTATGTGCTGTTCGATCCGCAGTGCCCCCACTGTGCGCACCTCTGGCAAGCCTCGATCCCTTTGCAGGGCAAAGTGAAATTCACCTGGCTGCCCGTAGCGCTCCTGAATGCCAAGAGCCTGCCCCAGGGCGCGGCCATCATGACCGCAGCCAACCCGGCCGAGACCATGAACACCCACGAACGCGAGTTGCTCGCCAACAGCGGCGGCATCTCGGCCTCTGCCAGCATCGCGCCCGAAGTGGAAGCCACCATCAAGAACAACACTGCGCTGCTCGATCGGCTGGGCGCCACCTCGGTGCCCTTCATCGTGGCAAAACATCAGGGCAGCGGGCAGGTGGTGACGCAGGCCGGATCCATGGGAACGCAGGCCCTGGCGCAGTTCCTGGGCATGGCCCAGTGAGGCTCGCCCGGCGCGGTTGAAACGCCCGTTTTGTCGCTTACCATCGCCGGATCAAGCCGCGCGTCGCGGCTGTCAATGGAGGCCCTATGGGCAAGGAACAGCGCAACGAAAAGATGAGCAAGAAACCCAAGAAGGACACCTCGACGCCCAAGGGTCCGGTCAGTTCCGACCGCCCGGTGCCACCGGTCACGGCCGTCCTGCCGCGCGGCAAGGACAAGAACAAGTGAGCAGCACCGCATGAAGGCCATCTGGAATGGCGTGGTGGTCGCCGAGAGCGACGACACGGTGGTGGTGGAGGGCAATCACTACTTCCCTGAGAGTGCGCTCAATCGCGAGTACGTCACCTTCAGCAACCACCGCACCAGTTGCCCCTGGAAAGGCCAGGCCAGCTACTACTCGTTGCTGGTCAACGGCGAACTCAATGCCGACGCCGCCTGGTACTACCCGGAGCCCAAGCCCGAAGCCGAGATGGTGCGCGGGCGAGTGGCATTCTGGAAGGGCGTGAAAGTCGCGGCCTGAGCCATCAGCGCCGGTCGGGCTTGCGCGCCTTCGATCCGCGCTCTTTCTTGCGGCCCTGCCGATCGGCATCGGCCGCCAGGCCCGCGCTCAGCCAGCGGGTGAATTCTTCGGGCGTTTCCAGCGTGATGTGGCCCAGCGCACCGCTGCGGAAATCGGCAATGACCAGTTCCGCCGCCTTTTGCCAGTTCACCGCACCGCCGCCGGCCAGGGCCCCGCGCTTGCGGCCGATGGCCTCGAGCAGCTCGTCGTGGTGCAGGGCGGCGATGGCTTCCCTGCTCAGACCAAGTCGGTACCGAGCCTCCAGCAAAGGGGCATACGCTTGCTTGAGCTTGTTCAACAGCTCCAGCGCCACTTCCTGATCGTCGTAGGCGTTTCGGCCCACGGCGCCGCTGGCGGCCAGATTGAAACCGCTCTCGGGCACCACGATGCGCGGCCAGAGCATGCCGGGCGTGTCGAAAAGGTAGAAATCGTCGGCCAGGGCGATGCGCTGCTCATTGCGGGTGATTCCGGCCTCGTCGCCGGTTTTTGCGGCGCGCTTGCCCATGAGGGTGTTGATGAGCGTGGACTTGCCAACGTTGGGAATGCCGCAGATCAGCACCCGCATGGGTTTGACCATGCCGCCGCGCAGGGGCGCCAGCTTGAAGCAGGCATCGATGATGGCGCGCGCCGGTGCGGTCACGCTGGCATCCAGCGCAATGGCACGGGTGTGGGGTTGTGCGTTGTAGTGCGCCAGCCAGAGCTCGGTGCGCTGCGGATCGGCCATGTCCTGCTTGTTCACCACCTTCAGGGTGGGCTTGCCGCTGGTGAGCTCGGCGAGCAAGGGGTTGGCGCTGGAACCGGGCAGGCGTGCGTCGAGCATTTCGATGACGACGTCGATGTCCTTCACGCGCTCGGTGATGGCCTTGCGCGTCAGGTGCATGTGTCCGGGAAACCACTGGATGCTCATGGCGGCGATTGTGCCTTGGTGTAACTCCCGGGTCCGGGCGCCGTGGCCGTCCCTACAATCGCTTCCACTTCAACACCCCGCAGAGGCGCTTCATGAGCATCACCGTCAAGATCGACCTGGGCTACGAGTTCGACGTCAAGGCCAAGGCGGCCGAGGTGT
Source organism: Hydrogenophaga sp. (assembly GCF_051860785.1). Classification (GTDB taxonomy): domain Bacteria; phylum Pseudomonadota; class Gammaproteobacteria; order Burkholderiales; family Burkholderiaceae_C; genus Hydrogenophaga. The sequence continues at coordinate 75,350 of NZ_JBIMLB010000006.1, read as the reverse complement.
TCGAAGTGCTTTCCGATGTGCCCGATTCGGTCAGCCATTTCCCGAAGGTGGAAAAGCTCACCGACCTCGGCGGCGGCGTCTACCAGTGGGAAATGGAAAAGGTCGGCACCGCGCAGGTCAACATCCAGACGGTCTACGCCAGCAAATACGTGAGCGACAAGGCACGCGGCACGGTGAAATGGACGCCGGTCAAGGGCGTGGGCAATGCCCAGGTCGGTGGCAACTGGAAGATCGTGGACAACAAGAAGTCCACCGGCCTCACCCTGGCGATTCAGGGCGAGATCGAGGTGCCGCTGCCCGGCCTCATGAAGATGGTGGTGGCGCCGGTGGTGGAAGGCGAGTTCGAGAAACTCGTCGAGAAGTACATCGCCAACCTCATCAAGCGATTTGGCGGCGAGGCCTGACGCCGTTTACATCCTGCGCGCGATGCGCACGATGGCGTCGTAAATCTCGTTTTCTGCATCCGCCGGATCGAGCTCGCCGGCAGCCGCCGCAAACGACACCGCCTCTGCCGTCCCCAGCATCGCGCGCATGCCGGCGGGCCCGATAGGCCGCTTTGCAAACGGCTGCAGCGCAGCCTGGCACTTCGCCAGGAAAGCCGCTTCGAGTTTCTTCTTCAAGGCGTCGAGTTCGGGTGAGCCTGCCAGCGCGGCGCTGACACCGGGCATCTCGCAGCCCATCTCCATGACGCAGTTGACGTAGGTGGCAGCAATCACCCTGGCCACGGCGGGGAGCGACTTGCCCGACGCCTCCAGGGCCTCGTCCATCAAGGCGTGCTGCCGGTTGTCGTACTCCTCGTACAGGACACCGAGCAGACCGGTGCGCGTGCCGAAATGGTCGTACACCACGGGCTTCGTCACCCCTGCCCGCTCCGCCAGGTAGCCCAGCGTCAGTGCGTCGGTTCCTTCGCTGCGCACGATGGACCACGCGACATCCATGAGCTGGCGGTTGCGATCCTCCTTGGTGAGGCGCTTCTTCGCCGTGACTTCCATAGCCGGTTTCGTTTGCTTGCTTGACATTTTTAACCTACCAAAGGTAACCTACCATCAGTAGATTACCAACCGTAGTTTACACCCACATCCAAAGGACCCACCATGCACGCCCTCATCGTCGTCAGCCATCCCGATCCCCAATCCCTCACGCACGCCATCGCGCGCTCGTTCGCCGAAGGCGTTGCAGCATCGAGCAAACACACCGCCGAGATCGCCGACATCGCCGCAGAAGGCTTCGATCCGGCGTTCAACCGGGCCGACCGCTCCGCCTATCTGCTCCAGAAGCCCTTGCCATCGGACATTCTGCGCGAGCAGGAGCGCATCGACCGGGCCGACGCACTCGTGCTCGTCTATCCTGTCTACTGGTGGTCGTTCCCGGGCCAGCTCAAAGGCTGGGTAGATCGCGTGTTCTCCAATGGATGGGCCTACGACGAGGCGCCAGACGGCACGCTGGGGAAAAGGCTCGGCCGCCTCGCCGTCCACCTCATCGGCATCGGCGGCGCGGACGGAGGCACCTATTCACGGCACGGCTACGACAAGGCGATGCGCACCCAGATCGACCACGGCATCTTCGATTTCTGCGGCGCGCAGGTCGTTACCTCGGAGTTCCTGCTCGATGTGAACGGACAAGCCGCAACGTCCCATATCGCCACGGCGCGGGCCCTGGGCGGCAATGCGTTCACGAAGGCCGCGCCAGCCGGCGGCGAACGGCCCAGAGTCGAACTGCAGGGCTGAGGTGGGCGCGGTGTGCTTCTGGTTCAGGACGCCAGGTTCTGCTTGAAGAACGCCAGCGTCCGGTCCCAGGAAAGCCTGGCTGCGGCGGCGTCGAAACGCGGCGTGGTGTCGTTGTTGAAGCCGTGCTGTGTGCCTGGGTACTGGTGGGCCATGTAGCGCACACTGGCCGCCTTGAGCGCTGTTTCATAGGCAGGCCACGCGGCGTTGATGCGTTCATCGACCGCAGCAAAATGGATCAGCAGCGGCGCCTTCACCCGGGCGGCCGCCTCCGCCGGTGGGTGGTTGCCGTAGTAGGACACCGCAGCAGCCAGGTCGGGCAATTCGGTCGCCAGCATGTGCGCAATGCCACCGCCGTAGCAGAACCCCACCACGCCGATGCGTCCGGTGCCATCGGGTCGGGCCTTGAGCGCGGCCGCGCTGGCCAGAAAGTCTTGCCGGGTCTTGGCCTGATCGAGCTGGGCGAACAGCGCGCGCGCCTTCTCTTCGTCCCCGGGGTAGCCTCCCAGCGACGTCAGCGCGTCAGGCGCAAACGCCAGGTAACCGTCCAGCGCCAGGCGGCGCGCGATGTCTTCGATGTGCGGGTTCAGGCCGCGGTTCTCGTGCACCACCAGCACGCCCGGCAAACGCCCACCCGGCCGTGGCACGGCCGGTTGCGCCACATAGACCTTGATGGTGCCGTAGCCCTGAGGAGACGCCACATTGACAGTCTCGGTCTTCACGCGCGCGTCGGTGGGCGCCACCACCTGGGCAGCGGCAAAGTTCGGGCTGAGCGCGGCCAGCAGGCCTGCGGCGGTCATGCCGCCCACGGCAAACTTCGAGGCCCGATCCAGGAACGCCCGGCGGTCGATGTCGCCGTGCACATAGGCGTCGAAGAGGATCAGCAGTTCCTGGTCGAAATCGGCGGCGGTGAGTCGGCCCATGGGAGTCTCCAGCAAAAAGCCGCAGGATAGTGGCAGGCGCCAGGCCGCTCCGATTTACCGTGAAACCGTGAGGGCTTCTGGCGCAACCGTTGCCTCCGGCGCGACCTGAGGTCGACCCAGGCGCGCTGACGAGGTGTATTCCTGTCGGTAGATCTCGAACGGCATGGAGTCGGCGGCCTCGATGGCGCGCTGGTCTTCCACCGATTTGGCGGCCATGGCTTCGAAGCGGGCCTGTTGCTTGGCGCTCCAGTCCAGAGCCAGCAGGTGCTGGTGCGTGGCCAGCGACTGCGCCCGGGCGAATGCGATGAAAGCATCGCCATGGTCCTGGTGCATGGCGTGCAGCACGCGGGCCGAGGGCAGCCGCTGCGGGTCCTGCAGGGCAGCGCGTGCCTGCGCCACCGCCTCGGCATGTTCCACGCCGCCCTGGGCGAGATCCAGCGCTGCGGCGATGGGCACAAGCTGGTCGATGATCTCCAGCCCCCACTGCACCAGCGGCACCGCCCGGCCCTCGCGCAGAAGGTCGAGCCCGGGCTCGCGGCCACGCGCGGCGGTGAGGTGCTGGTTGTGCGCGAGCTCGCGGATCTCGGCTGGCGTGTCCGGCGGACTGTCCGAGAGCAGGCAGTGCAGCAGGAACACGTCGAGGAAGCGCAGTGTGGGCGCGCCAATGCCGATGGGCTCGAAGGGATTGAGGTCCATCAAGCGCACTTCGATGTATTCCACACCGCGCTCGCGCAACGCGTGCAGCGGGCGCTCGCCGGGATAGATCACGCGCTTGGGGCGGATGGTGCCGTAGAACTCGTTCTCGATCTGCAGCAGCGTGGTGGCGAGCTGGTTGTAGTCGCCCCCCGGGTTGCGGATACCCACCGACTCGTAGGCCGGCCAGGGCCGCGTGAGCGCATCGTGCAGCGAGGCCGCATAGCCTTCGAGGCCGTTGTAGCTCACGGCGAGCGTGGCCTGCGCTTCGCTCTGGTAACCCAGCCTGCCCATGCGCAGCGAGGTGCCGTGCGGCATGTAGAGCGTGCCACCATTGCCCAGCTTCTGCAGTTCGTGCTGGCGGCCTTCGACAAAGCTGGAACACACTGCGGGCGAGGCACCGAACAGCGTGAGCAGCAGGAAGGCGTGGCGGCGGAAATTTCGGATGAGAGAGAAGTAACCATCGTTGCCCACGCCGGGCAGCGACCAGTTGTAGTGGATGCCCGAAATGGTCTGCATGCGACGGCCATAGCGGTGGCCCAGGCCCATGCGGTAGACGCTCTTGGCGCGGCCCACGTTGGACGAGCCGTAGCGGCCGAGCGGAATGGTCTCGTCGGTGGGCAGGCCGCAGGGCATGCTGGAAGCCCAGAGCATTTCGTCGCCGGCCGTGTGCAGGCTGCGCACGGTGAACTGGTGAACCTCGGTGAGCTCGTTCAGGCACGACTCGACACTGGCGTGCACGCCGGTGATGAGTTCGAGCTGCGACTCGCTGTAGTCGGTGGTGATGTGCGGGTGGGTGAGCGCACTGCCCAGAGCGGAAGGGTGCGGCGTGAGGGCCAGACGGCCATCGGGCTGGGCACGCAGGCTCTCCTTTTCAAGGCCGCGCCGCATGCCACGCAATTGCTCAGGCGTGAGCGTGTCCAGCCGTTGTTGGAAAGGGGTCATACAGGCGTCTTGAATCGGGTCCGGGGCCGGAAGTTAACACGGCTGGCCCAATTCTGCTGGCGACGCCGGGATCGGCTCTGTGGTAGTGGGCGCATCGGCGCGGGAGCGCAGCAGCCAGGCGTCGACGGCCGCTGGATCGTTCACCAGGCGCAGTTCGTCGAAGGCGGCCTGCGCCTCGGGATGACGGCGCCGGAGCAGGTTGAGCCACTGCTTGAGACGCCCGGCGCGGTGGCGGCGCTCCACCCGCACACTCACCCGCTCCCAGAACACCGTGAGCAGCGGTTCGATCTGCCACCAGTGCACGCCGCCCTGCCCGCGGATGGCCAGCGCCAGGCCGGGATCGCTCACCATGCCGCGACCGATCATGAGCGAGTCGCAGCCACTGACTTCGCGGCAACGCGCCGCATCGGCCACGCTCCAGATCTCGCCGTTGGCAATGACCGGGATGCGGTGCGCGGCGGGCAGCGCCTCTCGCACCTGCGCAATGCGCTCCCAGTAGGCCGGCGGGCGGTAGCCGTGCGCCTTGGTGCGGGCGTGCACCACCAGTTCGTCGGCGCCGGCCTCGGCGATGGCCTGGGCGCAGGCCTCGGCCACGGCGTCGTCGTTGAAACCCAGGCGCATCTTGGCCGACACCGGCACGTGGGCGGGCACGGCGCGACGCACCGCCGCCACGATGCGGCCCACCAGCTCGGGTTCGTCCAGCAGCACCGCACCGCCACGGCTCTGGTTCACCGTCTTGGCGGGGCAGCCGAAGTTGAGATCGATTCCAGGGGGATTCAGTCCCGCCAGGCGGGCCGCGTTCTCGGCCAGGCAGACCGGGTCCGAACCCAGCAGTTGCGGGCGCACCGGCACACCAGCGCGGGTGCAACCACCATTCAGAAGCTCGGGCACCACGCGCACAAATGCGCGCTCGGGTAACAAGGTGTTGGTGACACGGATGAATTCGCTCACACAGCGGTCGACCCCGCCCGTGCGCGTAAGAACATCGCGCAGGGTCGCATCCAGCAAACCTTCCATGGGCGCAAGCAACAACATGCGGGTATTTCACCACGCCGTGCCTCCACAGCCGGTCCGGGCCGCGCTACCATGGCCGTTCCATGCCCCATCAATCCCGCCTGACCCAGGCCCTGCGTGAACTGCTGGCGCGCCAGCGGGTGGGGTCGCTTGGCACCCTCGGCATGGACGGCGCGCCATGGGTTTCGCTGGTGCCTTTCGCGGTGGACACCAGCCTGCGGGTGATCGTGATCCACGTCAGCGCACTCGCCTCACACAGCGCCAACCTACGGCGCGAGCCCCGCGCTTCACTGCTCGTGGCGCAAGCCGAGGTGGTGGGTGAGCCGGTGCATGCGCTGCCTCGCGTCATGCTGGTCATGCAGGCCCAGACGCTGGAAGCGGGGGGCGAAGCCGAAAAGAGCGCCTGCGCCGCTTACCTGCTCCGTTTTCCCGAAGCCACGCACATGACCACGCTGGGTGACTTCAGCTTCGTCGCCCTTACCCCGCTCGGCGCGCGCCAGGTGGCCGGATTCGGTGCCGCACGCAGCCTGGAAGCCGATGAGGTGGTCCGCGCGCTCGGGCCGCCTTCGTGACCTTGCAGGTCGTCCACGCCGACGACGCTCTTATCGTGCTGGACAAGCCCGCCGGCCTGCTGGCCGTGCCCGGACGCGGCCCCGACAAGCAGGACTGCCTGAGCGCACGCGCCCAGGCGCGCTGGCCCGACGCGCTGGTGGTGCACCGGCTGGACATGGCCACCTCGGGCCTGGTGGTGATGGCGCGCGGGCTGGCGCACCAGCGCACCCTTTCGCGCGCGTTCGAGACGCGCCAGGTGCACAAGCGCTACACCGCCGTGGTGGCTGGAGCCATGGGCAACCACCAGCCCGACAACGGCTGGAACCTCATCGACCTGCCGCTCACCGTGGACTGGCCCAACCGGCCTCGCAGCGTCGTCAGCCACACGCTGGGAAAGCCCAGCCTCACGCGCTGGCGGCTGGAGACCACGCAAAGACCGGCCGTGCACGCAGAAATCACAACCCGGTTAGAACTGGAGCCGGTCACCGGGCGCACACACCAGCTGCGCGTGCACCTGCAGGCCATCGGCCACCCCATCCTGGGTGATGCGCTGTACGCGAACACGCAGCAGCAAGCCCTGGCCGATCGCCTGCTGCTGCACGCGCACTGGCTGCAGTTGCCACACCCGCTCGATGGTCAACTCATCGAATTCCACAGCCCTTGTCCCTTTTGAACCACCCATGACAACGACCCGACACCTCACGATCCTCACCGGCGCCTCGCGCGGCATGGGCCTGGCCATGGCCGTGCAATTGCTCGATCCTTCCCGGCACCTGCTGTGCATTTCGCGCCGCGCCAACGACGGGCTCGCCGAACAGGCCCGCCAGAAAGGCGCGCCGCTCACACAATGGACGCAGGACCTCGCCGACACCACTGGATCTCGCGAGCGCCTGCAGATCTGGCTCGAAGGCCTGGACACCAGCGCACTGAAAAGCGCCACGCTGATCAACAACGCCGGTGTGATCCCGCGCATCGGCCCGCTGGACCAATGCCCTCCCGAGGATCTGGCCAACGCCTTGCGCGTGGGCCTGGAAGCGCCGATGCAGCTCACGGCCGCCTTCCTGCGAGCCACTGGCGGCTGGGTGGAAGCGGGCTGGCGCGGGCCGCGCAAGGTGCTCAACATTTCCTCGGGTCTTGGCCGCAACGCCATGGCCGCGCAGGCGCCCTACTGCGCCGCCAAGGCCGGCATGGACCATTTCACCCGCTGCAGCGCGCTCGACGAAGCGCACCGCGAACACGGCGCGCGCCTGGTCTCGCTGGCGCCGGGCGTGATCGACACCGACATGCAGTCGCAATTGCGCGCGGGGGACCCGGCCGCCTTTCCGGACCGCAGCCGCTTTGTCGAGCTCCAGCGCCAGGGACAGCTCACGTCACCGGAAGACGCCGCGGCGCGCCTGCTGGCATGGCTCCAGAGAAAGGACTTCGGCGACAAACCCGTGGCCGACGTCCGGGACTGAAGGAACACCGCCATGACCCCCAAACTGTTCACCCGCCGCCAGTTCACCGCCGGCGCGGCGCTGGCACTCTCCAGTGGTCTTGCTCCAGCGCAGACCGGGGGAGAAGGCTTCTGGACCTTGCTTCGCGAAGGGGGCTGCGTGGTGCTCATGCGCCATGCGCAGACCGAGCCCGGCGTGGGCGACCCGCCGAATTTCAAGCTCGGCGAATGCAGCACCCAGCGCAACCTGAGCGAGGCCGGCCGCGAACAGGCGCGCCGCGTCGGCGCTGCCTTTGTGCGCGAACGCATCAAGCTCGACCAGGTGCGCTCCAGCGCCTGGTGCCGCTGCGTGGATACCGCCATGCTGGCCTTCAAGCAGAACACCGTCTGGCCGCCGATCAATTCCTTCTTCGGCAGCGAGGGGCGCGATAGCCAGACCCGAGAAGTGCTGGCCGCCGCACAGGCATGGTCGCCACCTCGCAACCTGATGCTGGTGACGCACCAGGTCAACATCACCGCCCTCACCGGCGAGTTCCTCGCCATGGGCGAGGTGTTCGTGACGCGCCCAGAAAGCGGGCGCCTGCGCCTGCTGGCCCGCCAGACGTTCTGACGCAGGTCAACGCGGTGCAAGCCACCAGCGTTAGGATGTCTGCCAAACCCATTCAACAACAGGAGAGCACCTCATGAGCAGAGAAGTCGTGGTCGTCAGCGCCGTGCGCACCGCCATCGGCACCTTCGGCGGCAGCCTGAAGGACCAGCCCCCCACCGAACTCGGCGCACTCGTGGTGCGCGAATCGCTGGCACGCGGCGGCGTGGATGGCAAGGACGTGGGCCACGTGGTCTTTGGCCATGTCGTCAACACCGAACCCAGGGACATGTACCTTTCTCGCGTGGCGGCCATCAACGGCGGCTGCGCGGAAGGCACGCCCGCTTTCAACGTGAACCGCCTCTGCGGTTCAGGCCTGCAGGCCATCGTCTCGGCCTCGCAGAGCATCCTGCTGGGCGACACCGACATCGCCATTGGGGCAGGCGCCGAGAACATGAGCCGCGCGCCCTTCGCCAGCCTGAACATGCGCTGGGGTGCGCGCATGGGCGACACGAAGATGGTGGACATGATGACGGGTGCGCTGCACGACCCGTTCCACACCATCCACATGGGCGTGACGGCCGAGAACATTGCCGCCAAGTGGGGCATCAGCCGCGAAGACCAGGACAAGCTGGCCGTGGAGAGCCACAACCGCGCCCAGCGCGCCACCGAGGCCGGTGTCTTCAAGGACCAGATCGTGCCGGTGATGCTCAAGAGCAAGAAGGGCGACGTGACCTACGCCACCGACGAGCACTTCCGCCCCAACGCCACCCTGGAAGACCTGAGCAAACTCAAGCCTGTGTTCCTGAAGGAGAACGGCACCGTGACCGCAGGCAACGCCTCAGGCATCAACGACGCTGCTGCTGCCGTGGTGCTGATGGAAGCCGGTGCCGCGAAAGCGCGCGGCGCGAAGCCGCTGGCGCGGCTGGTGGCCTACGCCCACGCCGGCGTCGATCCGAAGTACATGGGCATCGGCCCGGTGCCTGCCACGAAGATCGCCTTGCAGAAAGCCGGCCTCACGGTGAACGACCTGGACGTGATCGAGGCCAACGAAGCCTTCGCCGCCCAGGCCTGCGCCGTCACCCGAGACCTCGGCCTCGACCCGGCCAAGGTCAATCCCAATGGCTCAGGCATCTCGCTCGGCCATCCCATTGGCGCCACCGGCGCACTCATCACGGTGAAGGCGATCCACGAACTGAACCGCATCGGCGGCAAGTACGCACTGGTCACCATGTGCATCGGCGGCGGCCAGGGCATTGCGGCGATCTTCGAGCGGGTCTGATCGAACCAGAGCGGAGAGCACCATGACCATCGAGCTCGACCACACCATCGTTCCATCGCGAACACCGGTGGAATCGGCTCGACAACTGGCCGAGTTGCTCGGCGTGCCATGGGCCACCAGCAGCCTCGGGCCGTTTTCTCCGGTGTTCGTCAACGGCGGGCTCACGCTGGATTTCATGGGCACCGATGAGGACTTCCCGGTCTACCACTTCTGCTTTCGCGTGAGCGAAGCCGAGTTCGACACCATCCTCGACCGCTTGAAGGCTGCCGAGATCGCCTACCGCAGCAGCGTGCGGGGCCCCCAGGACAGACGGATCGGCACCGATTTCGGCGGGCGCATGGTTTACTGGAACGAGCCCGACGGGCACCAGTGGGAAATGCTCACGGTGAGCTATGCGCGCAAACCTTCCGGGTCGTGAACGACGATGCCGCATGCGGTGACCGCAATCAGGCCTCTGCGCTCCAGACGTTTCAGCGAGGCATTCACGTGCTGGCGTGAGTAGCCGATCAGCTCGCCGAGTTCGGACTGCGCCATGGCGAGCTTGATGCGGTTGGCAGGCCCACCGGGATGCAACGGCTGTCCGTGTTGAGACCACAAGTCCGCCAGGCGTTTGGCCATCAGGGCGTCCAGCGGAAGGTACCTGGCGTCGCAGACTTCTTCTCCCAGGCACTTCACCTGGTGGGCCAGCACCGTCAGCATCGCCTGCGAAAGCTGCGGCCACTCGTTCAGCCTGCGCTGCAGATCCGTTCGACCAAGGAACAACAGCGTGGCGTGGCTGTGCACGTCGGCATCGCATTCCTGAGTGCCCAGAAAGAACCCTGACGCGCCCACGGCATCGCCCTGATAAGCGTAAGCCAGCGTTCGCCGCCGACCACTGGACTCTCTGCTCAGGCGAACGAAGCCACTGGCACACAGCCAGATACCTTCTGCCCGGTCGCCAGAAGCGAAAAGCCGGTGACCGGCCTGCAGGCGGATGACCACGGTCTCGCGCAGAAGTGCATCGCACAAATCCGATGGGAGGTTCGACAGCCAGCCGCGGCTACGAACGGCCACGCGGGTCGCGTAGTCCAGCAGGTTGAAGTGGCTTTTCACTCCACCACCAGCCTGGCGGCCTGCCGGTCGGCGTCAAACACCAGGCGTCCCGGCCAGGCCGGCCAGCGTGTCCCCAGAACGGCGGTGTTGGGGTCGCCTTCGCGAGCGAAAGCGCCGAGGCTTTGCATCATGCGTTGCGACAACGCCAGGCGGCCCTGCTCGTTCGCGCGACTGAATGAAATGTTGGCGTAGAGCGAAGGCCCGAAGTTGCCGAAGATGAACGGCAGATCGAAACTGTGTGCCGCGCCATACACCACGTCAAACGGGGGCGGAAGTTCGTCCCAGTCGAAGCGGTAGTGCCACACCTCGGGCTGGCGGGCCTTGAGAGCGTTCATCACGTCGTCGCGGAAGGCGAAGAACCAGATGCGGTCGAGTTCCGCAATGCGGGCGTTCAACCCGGTGGTGGGCGCGTCCACAGGCAGGTACTGCGGCGGAATCCATTGCTCGATGCGGCTGGCCGGCGGCGCGTCCGGCTGGTAGGCGTAGGCCAGCTGGAACACCGCCGCGTCGTCCAGCAAACGGCCGCTGCTGCCTCCCAGCGCAGGTCGCAGCGCCAGCAGGCTGGGAAACAGCTTGCTCTCATCGCGCGTGTTGCCCGACAGCACCGGCACCTTCACGTACTGTCCTGCGCGGATGGCGGCGATCGGATCGGCCGGCACCACGTGCCCATCGGGAATCGGATTGGAAGCCGCGAGGCCAAGCGGAGCCAGGCGCGTTCGCACCGTGGTCAGCAGCGCATCGGCCGTCTTGCCACGCAGGTAGGTGGCGAGTTCCTGCGGCGTGCTCGAGGCAACAACGGATTCGGCCGCTGCGCGATCGGCCACCGTGCCGTCCGCCACGAGAGAATGGATCAGCAAGGCATTGCCACGCGTGATCCACACGCTGCGGGGCAGGATGGTGGCAAACGAACCAGGCGGCAGCGTGGCGGCCGACGAAATGCCGCCGCTGAGCGCGACCAGCCGCTGGAACAATGGCGCCGGCCTGGCCACCACCATGGGTGAGGTGAGGAGCGCATACACGTTGACCGCTCCGGCGGACTCGCCCATCAGCGTGACCCGGCCTGGGTCACCGCCAAAGCGCGCGATGTTGCCCTGCACGAATTCCAGCGACTTCACGATGTCGAGCAACGCGAAGTTGCCCGAGTCGGACGCGGCAGCCCCGGTTTTCAGCGGGGCCAGATCGAGGAAACCGAAGATGCCCAGCCGATAGGCCACCGACACCACGACCGAGCCCGTGGCCTTGGCCAGTGCGGCGCCGTCGTACACCGGATCGGCGGTGTAACCGGTGATGTTGCTGCCGCCATGTACCCAGACGATGACCGGCCTCGGGGTGGTCGACGGCACCGCCGGCGCCCAGATGTTGAGGTAGAGACAGTCCTCCGAACCCAGCGTCTGGCCCAGGGTGCTGCCGATCGTGGCGTCGTGGCGGTTGTTCAGACCCGGTCCGTACAAGCGCCCGGTCTGCACGCAGGCGGGCGCAAACGCCGTGGCCGATCGAGGTGACGTCCACGCCGGTGGGTCCACCGGCGCCTGCCACCGGCGCTCGCCCACTGGCGCGGCGGCGAACGGTACGCCCTTCCAGGCATGGGTGCCATTGGCGGCCGAGTCGTCGGCGCCGATCACCGGGCCGAACGTGGTCTGGCGCTGCAGGCCGGTGCGCTCGGCGGGCGCGTGTGTGCAGGCGTTGAGCATCAGCAGCGCGCCGATGAAGAGGGCAAGGCGGGTGGCAGCGGTCTTCATGGCGGACCTACTCGATCTGGATGTTGGCCTTGCGGATCACGTCGGTCCACTTGCGGGTTTCGCCGTCGATGAACCGGGCGAACTCGGGGCCCGGCGCGCCGCTGGCTTCCAGGCCGATGTCGAGCAGCTTCTGCTTGATGGCAGGGTCTTCGAGCGCGCGCAGCAGGGCCGGCTGCAGGCGTGCCACCACTTCGGGCGGTGTGGCAGCGGGCACCATGAAACCGTACCACCCGGAAGCGACCACGCTGGGGAACCCCTGTTCGCGGATGGTGGGCGCCGATGGGTACAGCGGACTGCGCGCTTCGGACGCCACGCCGATCACGCGCAGCTTGCCGGCCTCGATGTGCGGCAGTGCCGAACTGATCGCGGTCAACGTCGCATCGATGCGCCCGCCCAGCAACTCGGAATACGCCATGGCATCGCCCCGCATGTGCACGTTGAGCCCCTGCATGCCCGCGTCCCGCAACAGCAGTTCGGCCGCCAGGTGCGGCTGCGAACCGGCTCCGGGCGAGCCGAAATTGAGGCCGCCGGGACGCGTCTTCGAATACGCCACGAGGTCGCGCACGGTCTTCACCGGGCTTTGCGCATTGACGATCAGGAACAAGGGTGCATGCATGGCCATGGCGACGGGCCGAAGCTGGTCGCGCTGGTAGCTCAGGCCCTTGCCGTAAAACGCCTCGGCCGTGGCGTAGGGCGCGGCGACGTAGAGCACGGTGTAGCCATCGGCCGGTGCGCGCGCCACCATTTCGATGGCCACCCGGGTGCCAGCGCCCGGCTTGTTTTCCACCACGATCTGCTGGCCCAGTTCCTTGGCAAGGAATTCACCCAGCACCCGGGCCGAAAGGTCGCTCGCACCTCCGGCGCCGTAGGGCGAGATCAGTTTCACCGGCCGCGAAGGCCAGTCGGCCTGCGCGTGAGCCAGGAGCCCCGAGCCGGAGGCAACACCCGCCGCCAGCGTGACGAGCACGGTGCGGCGTTGAAGCCCGGTCGGGCGGATGGTCGGCGAAGGTCGGCGGTGCAAGCTCATGTCTGTCTCCTGATGGGAAGTGTCGCTGAGGCGCGCCCGGATTCACCTGCGGCGCAAGGGGGGATACGGAAACTGAAAGTCCAGGTGCCTGCGCCGGGGCTGATAGAGCCTCAGCACCAGGTAGAAGTCTTCGCCCGGCGGCGCCGGCAGCCAGTTGTGGGCCGGACCCGGATCCGAGGCCTGCACGCGGATCGACAGGCCCCCATCAGCGTCCGTCAGCAGGCCCGGCAGGCGATCGCCTACCGAGTAGCGATGGATGGGGTTGGCCACCAGCAGGCAATCGCTGCGCCGGTACAGCGTGAGCGACCAGAAGGCATCCACCTCGGGCTTGGCCTCGGGCGGGAATCGAAGTTCGTAGGCGTGCGAACCGTTCAGGTTTTCACCTTCGGCGTCCACCTCCGCGGTGGGGTACATGGCTTCCTCGATGCCGAGCGCGCCGATGAAATTGCGCGCCACGCGGGCGCGCATGTCCAGGTCGGCGCCCCAGTGGGTTCGCACCGATACCGGCAACGCCCAGCCGCCTCCAAGCGCATGCGGCTGCGCTTTCTGACGCAGTTCCTCGAACACCGCGGGCAATGCAGCCGCCAGCGCGCTGCGTTCCACAGGCCATTGCAAGGACTCGCCTTGCGGCACCGGATTGCGCGCCAGGGCCTGGTCGACCGTGGCGTGGTAGAGCGCCGCCGTGGGCGTGTCCACCGAGCGGCCATCCATCCGCGTGTCCACACGCATCGCCGCGTCGCTGCCGTCCAGCCGATGCGTTGAAATGCCGCGTTGCAGCGCCGCGGCCTGTTCCAGGTTGCCTGGGCTGTCGTCCACCAGGATGCGGCCGATGACCCACACATCGTCCCCCGGCGACGCGATCACGTTGTCCACGTCCAAGGGCACGTCTCCAGTCCACGCCGGGCCATGCACCAGGGTTCGCTGCTGCCGATTGCCGGTGGTGCGGCGCCCCACGTAGGCAAACGGGTTGGTCCATGCGTCGAGCAGGCCCAGGGTCCAGTAGCGCTCGCCCATGTCGGGCGTGTCGATCAGCACCGGGCCTTCGGAAAGGTCCAGCCACGCGTTGCTGAACACCGTGTCGTTGTTCGGGCTGACCACCTCGCGGTCGTCCGGTCCGATCCGGCGGTGGGTGTGCGTGAACTGGTTCACCCAGCGCAGGCGAGACGTGCGGTCGTCGCTGGCAAAGCCCAGCATGGGATGGCGCCGGGCCGTGGTGGCGGCGCGCATGCGCATCATCTCGAACAGCGGCAAGGTCCGGATCACGGCGGCGCGCATGGACATGGCGGTGCCCATGGTCAGAGCAGCACGCGCGCTTCGCGCAGGGCCGCAATGTCATGTGCCGAGTAGCCAAACTCTTCCAGCAGTTCGGCGCCATCCGCACCACAGGCGGGCGCGGCAGCGGGCGCGGGTCTCGGCCCGTCGCCGATGCGGTAGGGCAGCCCGAGCGCGCGGTAAGGACTTCCATCGACAGACGCGGCGTCCACCAGGATTCCACTGGCGATGACGTCGGCACTGGTCAGGACATCGCGGTAGCGGCGCACCGCGCCCACCACGATCTGGTGCTGGCTCAGCAGCGCCACGCAGGCCTCGCTGGTAAAGCCCGACAGGCATTGATCCAGCACCTCGCGCAGTTCGGCGCGGTGCACAACGCGCTGTTCGTTGCTGGCAAAGCGCGGGTCGGCCGCCAGTTCCTCGCGACCGATCGCCAGGCAGAAGCGCTTCCAGTGGTCTTCGGCATAGGCCGAGAGCACGATGTGGCCATCGAGCGTGGTCACCACCTCGGCGGCGGGCGCGTTGTGAGGTTGTCCGTGGCCGATGCGGGTGGGCTCCGGGCCACCGCCCAGGTATTCGCACCAGGTGGCGGCCTGCAGGTGCAGAGCGGTCTCCAGCAACGACACCTCCAGGGTCTCGCCTTGCCCGCTGCGCTCGCGACCGTACAACGCCGCAAGGATGGCTTGCGCACCCAGGTCCGCCGCAGCCGCATCGACGATGGGCACGCCCACCTTCTGGGGCGGTCGATCGGCTTCGCCCGTGACGGCCATCAACCCGCTTTCGGCTTGTGCCGCAATGTCGTAGCCGGGGCGTTCGCTGGACGGCCCGGCACCGCCAAAGCCCGATATCGACAGGTAGATCACGCGCGGATGCCGGGCCCGCACGTCGACCGGCCCAAGACCGAGCTTCTCCACCGCACCCGGCCGCAGGTTCTGGATCACCACGTCGCAGCCGGCAATGAGGCGCCAGGCGATGTCGCGGCCGGCTTCGCTCTTGAGGTCGAGGGCGATGGACCGCTTGCCCCGGTTGTAGGCCCGCACCATCGATTCGCCATAGCGTCCCACATGGCGGGCCTGGTCGCCGGCCAAGGGCTCCACCTTGATCACCGTGGCCCCGAGTTCGGCGAGTGCCATGGCCGCGCCCGGGCCGGCGATGTACTGGCCGAGATCGATGACCTTGACGCCGGCCAGCGGGGTGGCCGCCGAGCGAGAACTGCGCGATGAAGCTGAAGACATGGGTCGCGACGATAGGCGCGATATTGATTCCTGAAAAATCCATAATCCTGATGACCTGATCACTCCTGGTGATCACCTTCATCCTTTGCCTCTGTCCCGGAGCGACCGATGCCCTCCTCTCCCGACTACCTTGTCCGACGACTGCGCCTGCGGCACCTCGAACTGCTGGTCGCCCTGACCGATGCCGGCACCATGCGGGCCGCCGCTAACCGGCTGAACCTGAGCCAGCCCGCTCTGAGCAAGATGCTGGGCGAGATCGAAGCCGGCTTCGATGCGCGCCTGTTCGAACGCTCACCGCAGGGGCTGGTGGCCAACGCGGCAGGCCACGCAGCGGTTTACCGGGCACGGGTCATCCTGGGCGAACTCTCGCGCGGCAAGGACGAAGTGGACGCGCTTCGAACGGGTGCCGTCGGCCTGTTGCGCCTGGGCACGCTGTCGGTGACGGCGACCGTGCCGCAGGCAGTCGTGCAACTGCGACGTCGCCTGCCAGGCGCCCGCGTTCAGGTGCAGGAAGGTCGCGTGCGGGAGATGATCCAGCGACTGCTGGACGGTGAGCTCGACTGCGTGTTCGGCGCCGTCACACCTGAGCTGCTGACCAGCGACCAGCTCTCGCTGCTGCAACCCGAAG
Source organism: Hydrogenophaga sp. (assembly GCF_051860785.1). Taxonomy (GTDB): domain Bacteria; phylum Pseudomonadota; class Gammaproteobacteria; order Burkholderiales; family Burkholderiaceae_C; genus Hydrogenophaga. The sequence continues at coordinate 59,203 of NZ_JBIMLB010000006.1, read as the reverse complement.
TGCTGCTCAAGGACGAGCTCTGCGTGCTCTGCGCCGAAGGGCATGTCCTGTCACGCAGCCGTCGACTGAGCTGGGACGATCTCCACGCACAGCCCTGGGTCGCACCCCCAAAGGACACGCTGGTGCGCCAGGCCTTGATGACCGCCTTCCTCAACGCTGGACTGGAACCGCCGGAGCCCGCGATCGAGGTACTGTCATCGGTGACGGTGGGCAGCGTGCTGCGCCTGGACAAGACCCTGCTTGGCGCGGTGCGTTTCGAGCAAGCCCGTGACGAACTCGCACGGGGCGGCGTGACCCGCCTGCGCATCACGCCCACCGTGGCCCTGCCCTCGCTCGGCCTTTACACCCGACGCGCCGCCGAGGGCCCGCCGCCCGTGGTGCCGGCGTTTGCCGAGGCGATCAGGCGCGTGAGCGCGCGCACGCGGATTCAGTCCGCGGATAGCGCTCGATCCAGCTGAAGTCGCGCGGGCAGATTGACTTTTCCGGACTTCTCAGCCTCAATCCCTCCGACCAACTTGCCCGCATTCATGGAGAAACGCCATGGGATATCAAAGAGAAGCCATGCGGTTGACGGGACACCTTGTGTTGGCCCTGGCGGCGGGGCATTCACCGGCAGTGTCCGCGCAGGCCATGCTCACAGCAGATGAAGTCAGGACCACCATCACCGGCAACACGGCAGAAGCGCAGCGATCCAATGGGTCGCGCTTTCTTGCCTACTACGAGCCGAGTGGCATCTGGATCAGATGGGAGAAGGGAATCGTCACCGAAGGCAAGTGGCGCGTCCTGGACAACGGTGATCAATGCGTGACCGTGGGCAGAGAAGACAGCTGCGCCCAGATTCAGAAGAACGTCGACGGCACTTACACGCGCATGCAGAACGGCAAGCCCCAGTTCAACTGGCTGAAGGTGATGCCCGGAAAGGGCTTCTGACGATCGCGACTGGGCGAACGCTCAATCGCCCTGAAACCCGCCCCGCCGGCACGTCACCACCAGCGTGTCGCGCCAGCCCAGTTCATCGCCTTCCAGTGGCTGGATCGGCGTGCTTTCGTGGATCACGCGCGAATCGTCCAGCAGCAGCAGCGACCAGGGCTCACACAGGGTGAAACGCTGGCCAGCAGGGCCGTTGGCTTCGAAGACGCGGCTCTCGCCGCCCTTGATGCCGTGGCGCTGAACCATGAACACGGCGACAAGGTCGACACCGTCGCGGTGCGCGCCTTCGGGCGTGGGCCGGCCGATGCCGTCGGTGGTGTCGATGCGGAACAGGTGCGCCTCGGTGTACCAGGGTTGCGGGCCCCGCAGGGCACTGGCCGCTTCGCCCAGGCGCTGCAGCAGGCGGCCCCAGACCGGCAGGGCCACGGAGTCGGTTGCCATGGGCTCGAACCAGCGCTGCATGCCACCGTGCAGCGCGTTGTATTCCAGCGGCTGCCAGTGCGCGCGGTGCGGCACCTGCTGGACCTGCGCTCCTTCCACCACGAAGCAGCTGTGGCGGCGACTGCGGTAGCGCCCGCCATCCTTCAGGTAGGCGTCGGGCGGCAGCGCGTCCCAACCCTGGTGCAGGGTCTGCAAGTCACCCGGGGTGGCGTCCAGCCACCGGGACACATCGGTGGCGCTCAACAGGGCAAAGCCCGAGGCGTTCAGGGACTCGCGCAGGGCAGGCAGTGGGACGTAAGGAGGCTGGAATTCGCTGGTCATGGTCGGGCAGTTTAGCCACATGCCAGCGTTCATCCGCCGCTTTCCTGCGCTGGATCAAATTCAGACGCACCCACCGCTGCGAAGCTGTGAACCTGAACACGGAGGACCCACCATGGAGAGAGCGAGATGGAGCCCTGCGCTCCTGTTGGGCTTCGAGCCCATGGACATTGCCCACCAGGCGTCTGCAGAACTGCTGGCCAGGGCCCAGGCCGCGCCGGCACTGCACCTGCGCCGCGCCGAGCTGATAGGTTTATCGGTAAAGCCATGAGACTGGCCACTCTGCACGTCCGCGATCCCCTGCGATGGCTGCGCCTGGGCTGGGCCGACTTCGTGCGCTGCCCGCGCATCGGCCTGTTCTACGGCCTGTGCTTCTTCACGATGGGGCACGCCCTGCTGGCGGTGTTCCAGGCCGCGCCGGCCTATGTGCTGGCATTGAGCGCTGGCTTCCTGTTGATGGGCCCGTTCCTCTGCCTTGGGCTGTACGACGCCAGCCGCGCGCTGGAGTTGGGGCTGCGCCCATCACTGCGCCGTTCGCTGGTGGCCTGGCGGCCCACGCTTCGCACCATGGCCATCTTTGCAGGGCTGCTGCTGATTCTGGAAATGCTGTGGGGACGCGCGTCGCTGGTGGTTTTCGCGATCAGCTTCAACACCATGCCGTCGACCGAGAAACTGCTGACACAACTGTTCAATGCGGGCAACCTCGAATTCCTCATCACCTACACGGTGGTGGGTGGCTTGTTCGCCGGGCTCATCTTCGTCACCAGCGCGATTTCCATCCCCATGATCCTGGACCGCGAGGCCGATGCGATCTCTGCAGGGCTCACCAGCATCCGGGCGTGCCTGGAGAACCCGGGGGTGATGCTTGGGTGGGGGGCGCTGATCACCGTGATGATCGTGCTGGCAATGTTGCCCTGGTTCCTGGGCTTGCTGGCCATCGGTCCCGTGCTGGGTCATGCCACCTGGCATGCCTACAGGCAGATCGTGCCGACCTCCGCCTGAGGCGTCAGGCGTTCACGTCCACCACCAGCCGGCCGCGCACTCGTCCGGCCAGAATGTCACTGGCCGCACCGACCGCATCCTTCAGACCGATTTCCTTCGTGATGGCGGCCAGTCGCTGACGGTCCAGCGTGTTCGCCAGCGCCTCCCACGCCGCCACGCGGCGCGGCATGGGTGCCATGACGCTGTCGATGCCATAGAGCGTGACACCGCGCAGGATGAACGGAGCCACACTGGCCGGCAGGTCCATGCCCTGCGCGAGCCCACAGGCCGTCACGGCGCCGCCGTAGCGCGTGCTGGCGCAGGCGTTGGCCAGCGTGTGGCTGCCCACGGAATCGACCACACCGATCCAGCGCTCCTTCTGCAGCGGCTTGCCGGGCGCGCCCAGTTCACTGCGGTCGATCACGCTGGCCGCACCCAGCGATTTCAAGTAGTCGGCCTCCTGCAACCGGCCGGTGGACGCCACCACCGTGTGGCCCAGGCCAGCCAGCAACGAAATGGCGACACTGCCCACGCCGCCATTGGCGCCGGTCACCAGCACCTCGCCACTGCCGGGCTGCACGCCCGCATCGGCCCAGTGCCTCTGCAGGGCCTGCACGCACAGCATGGCGGTGTAGCCCGCGGTGCCAATGGCCATGGCCTCGCGCTCGCTCAGGGATTCGGGCAGTGCCACCAGCCAGTCGCCCTTGACGCGCGCCATCTGCGCCAGGCCGCCCCAGTGCGATTCACCCACGCCGTAGCCGTTCAGCAGCACGCGGTCGCCGGTCTTCCATCGCGGGTGGTCGCTGTGCGACACCGTGCCGGCGAAATCGATCCCGGGCACCATGGGGAAGCTGCGCACCACCGGCGACTTGCCGGTGATGGCCAGGCCATCCTTGTAATTGATCGTGGACCAGGCCACGCGCACCGTCACGTCGCCAGCAGCCGGCAGTTGTGCTTCGTCGATGGCGGACAGCTCGCAGCGGTAGCCGGACTCCGGCTTGGTGATCACGAGGGCGTTGAACATGGGTCGTCTCCTAGGGCGATGGCTTGGGGTCACCGTCGCGCCAGAGGCGCACCGTCAACCACCAGCCGATGAGGGAGTTGGTGAGCGCAAGCAGGCTCACCACCAGGCGAATGCCATCGGGCGGATCGTTGACGTGGATGAACCCGACCATGAAGGACGAGAGGGCATTGAACCCGAGCGCGAGCCAGAACAGGCCTTTACGGGGTTGCCAGAGGCGACGAACGGATTCCTGGATGGATGGCATGGCGTCATTGTGACGCCGTGTTCGTGCGCGCCTCTTCCTGCTCTTGCAGCAGCCGCCACATCACCTTGCCGCTGCCGCTCTTGGGCAAGGCGGTGACGAACTCGACCGAGCGCGGGCATTTGTAGACGGCCATGTGCTCGCGGCACCAGTCCACGATGTCCTGCTCGCTCGTGGTGCCGCGGGCCGAATCGCGCAGCACCACCACCGCCTTCACGCTCTCGCCACGGTAGGCATCCCGTGTCGCGATCACGCAGGCCTCGGCAATCGCCGGGTGCTTGAACATCAACGCCTCCACTTCGGCCGGCCACACCTTGAAGCCGCTGGCGTTGATCATGCGTTTCAGGCGATCGGTGATGAAGTAATAGCCGTCTTCATCGACGCGCCCGAGGTCGCCAGACCGAAAGAAGCGCTTGCCGTCCAGTGTGATGAAGGCGGCCTCGGTCGCCTCTGGCCGCTTCCAGTAGCCATCGAACACCTCGGGGCCATGGATGACGATCTCGCCCGTCTCGCCCTGTGGCATCTCCTGCAGCGTGAGGGGATCGACCACGCGCGCCTCGGTGCTGAGAAAGGGAATGCCCAGGCACTGCTGCTTGGGGTGGTCGGGCGGGTTGTTGTGCGAAGGCGCGGCGGTTTCGGTGAGGCCGTAGCCTTCCGAGTACCGAAGGCCGAACTGGTCCAGCAGGCGCTGGGCCACGGCCTGCGGCATGGCCGCACCACCACCACCCACCAGCACCAGGCTGGAGAGGTCGTACTGCTCGAAGCTGGGGCTGGCCAGCAGGTCGATGACCATGGTGGGGATGTTGGTCCAGTGCGTCACGCGCCAGCGCGAGATGAGCCGGCCCGCCAGCTCGCGGTCCCAGCGCGGCATGAGCACCATGGTGGCGCCCATGTACACCCCGGCGTTCAGGCCCGCCGCGAGGCCGGTGATGTGGAACATCGGCACCACGAGCAGGCCGATGTTCTCTGCCGTGCTGTTGGTCCACAGACCCACCGCGACCGCGTTGTGCATGATGGTGCGGTGCGGGTGCATGCAGCCCTTCGGAAGCCCGGTGGTGCCGCTGGTATAGGGCAGAACGGCGAGGTCGTCCGGACCGCGGTTGTGGGCGGGCGCGGTGCCGGGGCAGGCAAGGGCTGCCACCCAATCGCTCACCGTGGCGTGGCTGAACGCAGGGGCGGCGTGGCGCGAGCCCAGCCATGGCGACCAGGCCGGTGGAATTTCAGCCTCCGGGCCAAACGCGTCGCTGTAGTGCGAGACGACCACATGGCGCAGGCGCGCGCCCTCAGGCACCGCCTCGTCGGCCTTGTGCAGGTCGGCCGCCAGGTCGGCGGCGCAGATGGCCACGCGTGCGTCGGGGTCGGTGATGTAGTGCACCAGCTCGTCGGCGCGGTTCATGGGGTTGACGGGCACCACCACCGCGTTGGCCCGCAGGATGGCGAAGTGCGCCACCACCCACTGAGGGCAGTTCTGCATGAACAGGATCACACGGTCACCGTCTTCCACGCCCTGCTGCCGCAGGTGCGCGGCCAGACGCTCCACCTGTTCGTGCAGTTCACCATAAGTCACCGTGCGGTCGAAGAACACCAGCGCCGTCTTGTCAGGGAAACGCAGGGCGCTGACGGCCAGGTTGTGCCAGAGCGAGGTGGCGGGAGGCGTGATGCGATGCGGCAGGCGCGTCGGCCAGAAACGGTGGTGCGGAAAATGACCAGACGCGGTCGGTGCGTCCTCGGCGCGGATGCTGCTGCTCATCGCTTGTCTCCAATGTTGTGCGGCACAGCATACGGGCGGCATCCCTGAAGTGGAAACCGGTTTGTCGCGCGAGGGACCTCACCATCGTCGACGGTGGCACGGAACCTGCGAGTTGCCAGGCTCGATGCCCTGCCAGGGGGTTTCACCATGGCGTCATAAGAATATTGCATGGCTTTCCCACGTAAACCCCGATCCCCTGCGCAAATGGGCAGCGATACATTCAGTTGCGGTCCCGGAGCCGCACCCAAACGGTGCAGTTCCAGCCCGGCGAATTCTTTCCAACCACAACACGGAGTAAACCGATGAAGATGACTTCCCTGAAACTGGCGGCCCTGGGCCTGAGCGCGGCGGCGGCCACCCTGGTGGCCCTGCCCGCCCATGCTGGCAAGGACCTCGATGCGATCAAGAAGCGCGGCGAGCTGATCTGCGGCGTCAATACCGGCCTGGCGGGCTTTTCCGCCGCCGACAGCCAGGGCAAGTGGAGCGGCATGGACGTCGACGTGTGCCGCGCTGTGGCCGCTGCGGTCCTGTCCAACCCCGACAAGGTGCGCTACGTGCCCCTGACCGCCCAGCAGCGCTTCACCGCCCTGCAGTCTGGCGAGATCGACATGCTGGCGCGCAACACCACCTGGACGCTGACCCGCGACACCTCGCTGGGCCTGCACTTCGTCGGTGTGAACTTCTATGACGGCCAGGCCTTCATGGTGCCCACCAAGCTCAATGTAAAGAGCGCCAAGTCCCTCAAGGGCGCCACGGTGTGCGTGCAATCCGGCACCACGACCGAGCTGAACCTGACCGACTTCTCCCGCGCCAACAACCTGGCGCTCAAGCCGGTGGTGTTCGAGAAGGTGGAAGCCGCCACCGCCGCCTACGTGGCCGGCCGCTGCCAGGCCTACACCACGGACGCTTCGGGTCTCGCCTCGATCCGTGCCAAGGAAACGCCCAAGCCCGAAGAACACGTGATCCTGCCCGAACTGATTTCCAAGGAACCTCTCGGCCCGGCCGTGCGCCGTGGCGACGACGAGTTCTTCGGCATCGTGAAGTGGGTGGGCTACGCACTGATCGAAGCCGAGGAATATGGCGTCACGCAAGCCAATGCCGATTCCATGAAGACCAGCACCAACCCCAACGTCATGCGTCTGGTGGGCGCGGGCACGGAAGACACCGGCAAGCTGCTCGGCCTGGACAAGGAATGGGCATTGCGCGCCATCAAGGCCGTGGGCAACTACGGTGAACAGTTCGAGCGCCATGTGGGTCCCAAGACGCCCATCGGCCTGCCCCGTGGCAGCAACAACCTCTGGACCAAAGGCGGCCTGATGTACGCCCCGCCCGTGCGCTGATCTCCGCCCTGTCCTGCCGCCGTGCCGTCATCGGCCGGCGGCCCTGACTTTCCCCGTTCCACAGGCCCTGGGTCCAGAAAACCCAGGGCCTGTGGCGCAAAAGCTTTTCCCATGACAGGATTGCGAGGCCGCATTGAAACCGCAACTCCCCCCCAAAAAACGAAACTGGTCGATCAACAGCCGCGCCACGCGCGGATTGATTTTCCAGGCCATCGCCCTGATTCTCATCGCCGCCGGCATCTGGTTTCTTGCACACAACACGCAGGAAAACATGCGGATCCGCGGCATCCAGAGCGGCTTTGATTTCCTTGGCGCCGCCGCTGGCTTCGATATCGGCGAAACACTGATCCCCTACGACCCCAGCGAAAGCTACGGCAAGGCCATCTGGGTTGGCGTGCTCAACACGCTCAAGGTCGCCGTGATCGGCATCGTCCTCACCACCATCCTGGGCGTGCTGATCGGTGTTGGCCGCTTCTCGCGCAACGCGCTGGTGCGCGGTCTTTGCTACGGCTATGTGGAAACCTTCCGCAACGTGCCCATCCTGCTGCAGTTGCTGATGTGGTACCTCATCTTCATCGAGGTGCTGCCCCCGTCCAACGAGGCCTGGAACGTGGCCGATCTGTTCTACCTGAGCAAGGGCGGATTCTCCTTCCCGTTCCCCGCTCTCGGCGTGGGCCATGTGCTCGCCGGCATCGGCGCGGGCTTGATCGGCTCCTGGTTCTGGCGTCGGCGCGCGCAGAAGAAGTTCGAGCTCACCGGCCACGACGGCGACCGCGTGTGGGGGCCGATCGCCCTCATCGTGGTATTCGCGCTCGTGGGCTGGGCGGTGGCCGGCATGCCCACGAAGTGGAACGTGCCCGAGCAACTGGCCTTCATGGTGGACGGCGGCGTGAGCGCCACGCCCGAGTTCATGGCCATCCTCATCGGCCTCACGATCTACACCGCGGCCTTCATTGCCGAAGTGGTGCGTGGTGGCATCCAGTCGGTGAGCCGTGGCCAGGACGAAGCGGCCGCGGCCCTCGGCCTGAATCCGAAGCAGAAGATGAACCAGGTCATCCTGCCGCAAGCCATGCGCGTGATCATCCCGCCGCTGACCAACCAGTACCTCAACCTCACCAAGAACTCGTCGCTGGCGGTGGCGGTGGGCTATCCGGACGTGGTCTCGATCGCCAATACCACCATCAACCAGAGCGGACGCGCCGTCGAGTGCATCGCCATCATCATGCTGGTGTACCTCACCACCTCGCTGTCCACTTCGGCCTTCATGAACTGGTACAACCAGCGCATGGCCATCAAGGAGCGATGACCATGTCTGACACATTCGTCCCCATTCCTCCGCGCCCCTCTCCCATCAAGACCACGGGCTTCGTGCCCTGGGCGCGGCAGAACCTCTTTGCCGACTGGCGCAGCACCATCACGACGCTGTTCGTCGGCGGCCTTCTGGTCTATGCCATTCCCGGCCTCTTCAACTGGGCCGTCCTCCAGTCGGTCTTCCGCGCGGACGCCGATGCCTGCCAGGCCGCACGCGGCATGGGCGCCTGTTGGGGAGTCGTCACCGAGAAGTACCGCATCATCCTGTTCGGTCGTTACCCCTATGACGAACAATGGCGTCCGTTGATTGCCACCTCCGTCATGATCGCCGGCCTGGTGCTCAGTTGCATCCGTTTCTTCTGGAAGCCCTGGCTGGTGCTGATGTGGATCGGTGTGCTGGCGATTTTCTTCCTGCTCATGCGTGGCGGCGTGCTCGGGCTGAGCCCGGTTCGCACCGACCTCTGGGGCGGCCTGCCGCTCACGGTGATGCTCGCCACGCTGTCCATCTTCATGGCCTTTCCGCTGGCCATCGTGGTGGCGCTGGGCAGGCGCAGCCGGCTGCCGGCCATCCGCTCGGCCTGCATCGTCTACATCGAACTCATCCGCGGGGTACCGCTGATCTCGGTGCTCTTCATGGCATCGTTCATGTTCCCGCTGTTCGTGCCGCAGGGCGTCACGCTGGATGTGCTGGTGCGGGTCATCGTGGGGATCACGCTGTTTGCCGCCGCCTACATGGCCGAGATCATCCGGGGTGGCCTGCAGGCGATTCCAAAGGGGCAGCTTGAGGCGGCCGATACGCTGGGGCTCTCGTACTGGCAGACGCAGCGCAAGATCGTGCTGCCGCAGGCCCTGGCGATGGTGGTGCCCAGCATGATGAACAACTTCATCTCCATCTTCAAGGACACCTCGCTGGTCACCATCGTCTCCCTCTACGAGCTCACCGGTGCGCTCGCGCTGGCCTTGAATTCCGATGTGAACTGGAGGCCCTTCAAGATCGAGGCCTACATCTTCATCACCCTCGTGTACTTCACATTCTGTTTCTCGATGTCGCGCTACAGCCTGTGGGTCGAAAAACAACTCAGCGCCAGCAAGGCGCGTTGAAGGAAACCAGCATGTCCGATCCCATCATCCGATTCGACAAAGTCAACAAGTGGTATGGCAACGACTTCCATGTCCTGCGCGACATCGACCTGGACGTCGCCAAGGGCGAGCGCATCGTGGTCTGCGGCCCTTCGGGCTCCGGCAAGTCGACGCTGATCCGATGCATCAACCGCCTTGAAGAACACCAGCAGGGCCACCTGATCGTCGACGGCATCGAACTGACCGACGACATCAAGGCCATCGACCGCGTCCGCAAGGAAGTGGGCATGGTGTTCCAGCAGTTCAACCTGTTCCCCCACCTCACGGTGCTGGAGAACCTCACGCTCTCGCCCATGTGGGTGGGCAAGCTGCCCAAGAAAGAGGCCGAGGAAAGAGCCATGGCGCAGCTCAAACGGGTGCGCATTGCCGAGCAGGCCGGCAAGTACCCGCTGCAGCTCTCGGGCGGCCAGCAGCAGCGCGTGGCCATCGCCCGTGCGCTGTGTCTCACGCCCAAGATCATGCTGTTCGATGAGCCCACCTCGGCACTTGACCCCGAGATGATCAAGGAAGTGCTGGATGTGATGATCGAACTGGCCAACCAGGGCATCACCATGATCTGCGTGACACACGAAATGGGGTTTGCCAAGGCGGTAGCCGACCGCGTGATCTTCATGGACCAGGGCCAGATCGTAGAGCAGAACACGCCCATGGAGTTCTTCAACAACCCGCAGAACGAACGCAGCCGGGATTTCCTCTCCAAAATCCTCGGACATTGAGCTGTCTTGCATCGGTCATGACGCGCTGTCACACTGCGCCCCATGACCGATACCTCTCCACCAGGCGTGCAGCGCCTGACCTGGATCCGCTGGAGTTGCACCACCGCACTGGGCCTGTCGCTGTGGTGCGCGGGAGCAGCGCTGGCCTTTGACGTGCAGGGCCACCGCGGTGCGCGCGGCCTCGCACCGGAAAACACCATTGCCGGCTTCGAGCGCGCGCTCACCATCGGGGTCAGCACGCTCGAGCTCGACGTGGTGCTCAGCGCCGACGGCGTACCGGTGATCTCGCACGACACCACCGCCAACCCCGACCTCACCCGAGACGCCCAGGGACAGTGGCTGAAGGCGCGCGGCCAGCCGTTCCATCGCCTCCCACTCGCCGAGATCGCCACCTGGGATGTGGGTCGCATCAATCCGGCCAGCCGCTACGCGCGCGATTTCCCCCAACAAGTGGCGCGGGACGGCCAGGGCATTCCCACGCTGGCGGCCCTTTTTGATCGCGTCCGTCAGCTCGGCGCTCGCCATGTGCGCTTCAACATCGAACTCAAGCTCAATCCCGGTCGGCCGGCAGAATCTCCCGATCCACAGACCTTCGTGCGCGCGGTGCTCGACGTGATTGCCGCCCACGGGATGACCCAGCGGGTGAGCCTGCAGAGCTTTGACTGGCGCATCCAGAAAGTGGCCCGCCAGCTCGCCCCCGGCATGCCACTGTCCTACCTTTCAGCGCAGCTGCCCCGCTTCAACACCCTCGCAAGTGGTGAATGGACAGCCGGGCTTCGATTGGCCGATTTCACGGACGCGCCTGCCATGGTGGCCGCATCCGGCGGCAAGCTGTGGTCACCTCACTTCGGCGACCTCGATCAGCAGCAACTGCAACGCGCCCGCGAGCTGGAACTGCGCGTGGTGCCGTGGACCGTCAACGAGCTTCAGGACATGGCCCGCCTCATCGACTGGGGCGTGGACGGCATCATCACCGACTACCCTGATCGCTTGCGCACCGTGATGGAACGGCGCGGCATGGCGCTGCCACCCAGGATCGCACTGCCACCCGCCGGGAACCAGGGAGAACCGAGTGCTGCCGCGCCTGCGCGTGTGCCTTTCGGTGTGGCGCCCGACCTGCGCTGAGGCGCCCAGGGAACCTATGCGGCCCAGCCGTATCATTCCTGACCATGCGCCACCTGTTGATCGCCCTCGTCATCGCCTTGTTGCCCTTGCGGGCCTGGGTGGGAGACGCCATGGCGATCACCATGCAGATGCCGGTTCCCACCCAGGAGGTGGTGTCCGCTTCCCCCGCAGAAGCCGCTCCCTGCCCTGACCACGCCATGGGCGAATCCAACGCCCCCATGGACCACCAGCACAACAGCTGCAAGGTGTGCCATGGGCCGGCCATGCCACTGGCTGTGCAGCTGGCGCCGTCACCCCAGGCGGTGCACGGCGTGCTTGCCCCTCCCACCGAGCGGTTCACCAGTTCGGTGCCGCAGCCGGGCATCAAGCCACCCATTTTCTGAAGTCCACACCACAGGTGCGTCCGTCGTCGACCCGATCGGGTTGCAACACGGAAGCGTGACCGTGTTCTTCAGGAGATTGACATGCCTTTTTCAAGATGGCCTGCGGCATGGCTGGCCGCACTCGCCATGACCGCCGCCCATGCGGCCGAGCCCACGCCGCAAGCGCTGCAAGCGGCCGACCCCCGACACCCTTCGTCTGTGCCGCCCTTGCAGTGGCCGCCCATGGGCGACACCACCGTGATGGAATTGCCAGCCGATATCGACCAGGCGCGCGCGGTCTGGCAGCGCGCCAACCAGCGCGTGGCCGAATTCCCGCGCGGCCATGTGGACCTGCTGCAATGGGAAGCGCGACAACCCGGCGCGGGCGACGCCACGCCGGCAACGACGGGCGATACGCCCCTGAGCTTTGCCGCCGCGCTGCAACGCTCCCTGTCATTGCGTCCCGATCTGTTCGTGCATGCCGGCATGAACGCGCCTGAGCAGGCCGAGGTCCGCGTGCGTTTCGCCAACCACGTGCGCGAGCTGCAACGCGCCTGGATCGACGCGGCGGCGGCGCGCCAGCGACTGCGCCTGATGACGGAGGTGCATGACGCCGCGCGCACGGGCAGCGAACTGGGCCAGCGCATGGTGAACGCCGGCAACTGGAGCCAGGCGCGCCTGACCCGCGAGCGCCTGCTGCAGGCCAGCGCGTGGTCGGCGGTGCTGGAATCCCAGGCCCGGGAGCTGAGCGCACGCGAACGGCTTGCGCGCCTGCTGGGCCAATGGCAGGCCGACGACGTGACAAGGCTCGGGGAAGGCCTCGACGTGGACCTGCCAGCCCCGCCGAAGCAGCTCTCGCCTGGCCCTGGCCTGGATGCCACCACCCTGGAGACGGCGGTGCTGCGCAGCCACCCCACGCTGGCGCGCGATCGACAGCTGGCGCAGCGCCAGTTCGACGCCATGAATCGGGAACGCCGGCAAGCCTGGCAGCGCGCCGTGAACGGCGCGCTGCGAACCATGCCCGACGCGGGCTCTGCCGGCACGCTCCAGCCACCCCGCATCGAAGACCTGAGCCTGCTGCGCGACCACCCTCTGGTGCGCGCCGCACAGGTCGAATCCGACCTGCTGCGGCAGGCCACCGAGCGCCGATCCATGGCGCGCGAAGCCTGGGCCCAACTGCAACTGCGCCACGCCGCCACCACCCACGCGCAGGACGTGGTGGTCGCACTCCAGGGCAGCCTGGCTCAGGACAGCCTGCTGCGCTACAACGGCATGCTGCAAAGCACCTGGGAGTTGCTGGCCAGCGCGCGTGAACGCCTGCGCGCACTCGACGAAGCCCTGCAGGCCCGGCGCGATTTCTGGCTCGCGCAGGCCGACTGGCAAGCCCTCCTGTCCGGCGCCGATTACCGCCGTGCCGACAACCCCTCCACTTCCGGCGCCGCCACCAGCGCCCCCGCAGGACACTGACATGAACCCCTCCATGAACCGAAGACACTTCTTCGCGGGTGCCGCGGCCACGGCGGTGGCCGCCACCAGCGTGAACCGCGTGGCGCTCGCGGCCATTCCCGAGGCCGTGCAACAGAACTCGGCCGACACCGCAGGCCCCTGGACGCCACCGGGTGTGACCGGTGCCGGGCGCCCCTACAACCCGGTGGTCACGTTGAACGGCTGGACCGCCCCCTGGCGCATGAAGGACGGCGCCAAGGAATTCCACCTGGTGGCAGAACCGGTGGTGCGCGAGATGGCGCCAGGCTTCCTGGTCAACATGTGGGGCTACAACGGGCAAAGCCCGGGACCCACCATTGAAGTGGTGGAAGGCGACCGGGTGCGCCTCTTCGTCACCAACCGCCTGCCCGAACACACCACGATCCACTGGCACGGCCAGCGCCTGCCCAACGGCATGGACGGCGTGGGCGGACTGAACCAACCCCAGATTCCATCCGGCAAGACCTTCGTCTACGAATTCGTGGCGCGCCGCCCCGGCACCTTCATGTACCACCCGCATGCCGACGAAATGGTGCAGATGGCCATGGGCATGATGGGCCTTTGGATCACACACCCTAAGCAGAAGCACCCCCTGATCGAGGACGTGCAGCGCGACTACGCTTTCCTCATCAACGCCTTCGACGTCGAGCCCGGCAGCATGACGCCACAAGTCAACACCATGCTGGAACACAACATCTGGAGCTTCAACAGCCGCGTGTTCCCGGCCATCTCGCCGCTGGTGGCGCGACTGGGTGAGCGCGTGCGCGTGCGGGTCGGCAACCTCACCATGACCAACCACCCGGTGCACATCCACGGCATCGAATTCGAAGTGACCGGCACCGACGGCGGCCCCACCCCCAAGGGCTCTCGCTGGCCCGAGGTGACCACCGACATCGCCGTCGGGCAGATGCGGCAGATCGAGTTCATTGCCGACGAACCGGGCGACTGGGCCATGCACTGCCACAAGAGCCACCACACCATGGGCGCGATGGGCCACGGTGTGCCCACCATGATCGGCGTGGATCACCGGGGCCTGGTGAAACCCTTGCAGCGCGCCGCTCCCGACTACATGGTGATGGGCGAGCGCGGCATGGCCGACATGGGCGAAATGCAGATGGAGCTACCGGCCAACACCCATCCCATGATGACCGGCACCGGTCCCTATGGCCCGATCGAGATGGGCGGCATGTTCACCCTGCTCAAGGTACGCGCCGGACTGAAGGCCGGCGACTACACCGATCCGGGCTGGTACGCCATGCCGCCGGGCACGCAGGCCCGGCAGGTGGAAAACGGGATCGCACCCGAACCCGCAAGATCATCGACCCCCACGCAGCCCGCCAGCGGCAGCGCACGCAAACCTTCATCCCCATCAGGTCACGCTCACTGACATGGACACGCTCATGAAAACCCCGAACACATCCCGCCGCCATTTCCAGCTCGCCCTGCTCGCTTTGCCATGGACGCTGGCCGCCCACGCCGCCCGCGCCCATGGTGAACGGCATGGCTCCCCCAGCACCACGGTGGTGAAGGAGCAAAAACCCTGGGGCATTGCCGCCGAGCCGCGTGAAGCCACGCGCACGGTGGAGATCCGCATGACCGATGACATGAAGCTCTCGCCCAACCACCTGGAAGTTCGCGAGGGCGAGACGCTGCGCCTGCGCGCGGTGAACCAGGGCAGGCTCATGCACGAGATCGTGCTCGGCACCAGCGAAGAGCTGAAGGCGCATGCGGAGATGATGAAGAAACACCCGGGCATGGAACACGACGAACCCTACATGGCCCATGTGCCGCCGGGGCGCCGTGGCGATATCGTCTGGACCTTCAACCGGGCCGGCGAGTTCGAGTTCGCCTGCCTGATCGCCGGCCACTTCGAGGCCGGCATGCGCGGCACCATCCGCGTCAAAGCCCGACCCTGAACCCGGAGCACACCACCATGCAAAGACGAAACCTTCTCACCCTCGCACTCGGCCTGCTGCTCTCCGACCCGGCGGTGCTGGCCCGATCCGCCCCGCCCGCTCTTCCTGCGCTGCAAGTCTGGAAAGACCCCAACTGCGGTTGCTGCAACGACTGGGTGGATCTCCTCAGGAAGGATGGCTTTGTGGTCCAGGTGTTCGACACCGGCAACACCGCGGTGCGCAAGCGTCTGGGCCTGCCTGACAAGTACGGCTCCTGCCACACCGGCCTGATCGCCGGCTATGTGATCGAAGGGCATGTGAGCACGCGCGAAATCCGCCGTCTGCTGGCTGAGAAGCCTCAAGCCATTGGCCTGGCGGTGCCCGGCATGCCAGTGGGCAGCCCCGGTATGGACGGACCCATCTATGGTGACCGGCGCGACACCTACGACGTGGTGATGGTGTTGCGCGATGGCAGTGCGCATGTCTACCAACACTACCCAGGCAACGCCAGCAGTGGTTTCAAGCCGACGTCGGGTGATGCACGCGGCCTGCCCGCCGTCGAGGCCGAAGTCCGCAAGGTCGACGTGCGCGCGGGCAAGATCACACTCAAGCACCGCGACATCCCGAACCTGGACATGCCACCCATGACCATGGTGTTTCAGGTGAGCGATCCGGCCCTGCTCAGCGGGGTGAAAACGGGTGACAAGGTGCACTTCACCGCCGACAAGATACAGGGTGCCTACACGGTGATGAGCATCGCTCCGGCGCCTTGAGGACCGACACAGTCTGAAACATCCGGCCTCGCCTCGCCACCGCGCTGGGCGGGTGTTTTCGCTGGACGGCATGCTAATGTCGCGCCATGCCCAAGACCCTGCGCTACACCCTGCTGTCCCTGCGAGAGATGCTGTTGTCCGCCGGGCCCTTCGCACTGCTCACCATCGCCCTGCTGGTCCTGACCTACTGGTGGCTCAACCCCAACCCACCCGAGCGCGTGGTGCTGGCCACCGGCCCGGCCCAGAGTGCCTATGAGGAATTCGGCAAGCGCTATGCCGAGTCGCTGGCGCGCTACGGCATCCAGGTCGAATTGCTGACCACCGAAGGCTCTTCGGACAACCTGGAGAAGCTGCGCACCGGCGAAGCCGATCTCGGCTTCGTGCAAGGCGGTACCGCCGACATCGGCTACGACGAAGAAGACACGCTGACCTCCCTCGGCAGCCTGTTCGTGGAGCCGCTGTGGCTGTTCTACCGTGAAGATGCCGCTCGGCGGCTGCGCAAGGAACCGGTGGTCCGGAGCCTCTCCGAACTCAAGGGCTGGCGCGTCAACGTCGGCACCCCGGGCAGCGGCGTGCCACGCCTGTTCAACACCCTGCTCGACGTCAATCGCATCGAGCCCGGCCAGCTGCAGTTGAGCCGGCTCGAGCAGACGCCGGCCACCGTGGCCTTCCTCAACGGTGAGCTGGACGCCGTGGTGTTCGCCTCGGCACCCGAATCGCTGATGGTGCAGATGCTGCTGCAGACCCCGGGCATCAGGCTGCTGGACTTTGCGCAGAGCGAAGCCTACTCACGCCGTTTCGGCTACCTCACACCGGTGCTGATGCCACAGGGCGTGGTGGACCTGGCCAACAACATTCCGGCACGCAACGTGCGACTGGTGGCCTCCACCACCAGCCTGCTCGCTCGAAGCCACACGCATCCGGCCATCCTGCAACTCTTCGCGCAGACCGCCACCCAGCTGCATGGCGGTGCCAGTTGGTTCAGCCGGGCGCGCGAGTACCCCAATCTGGAACACAGCGAGGTACCCATTTCGTCCGAAGCGCAACGCGCCATCAAGAACGGCCCGCCTTTCCTGCAACGCTACCTGCCGTTCTGGCTGGCCAACCTGATCGAACGCGTGTGGCTGGCCATGGGCCTGATCATCGTGCTGGCTCTGCCGCTCTCTCGCATCGTGCCCCCGCTCTACGCCTTTCGCATCCGCTCACGCGTGTTCCGCTGGTACGCCGAGCTGCGGGACGTGGAGCAGCGCCACGAAAGCGGCAGCGCCAGTGCGCCCGACCTGCTGGAACAGCTCGATGCCATGGAAGGAAAGGTGGAGAAGATCGTGGTGCCCCTGTCGTACACCGATGAGCTCTACGCGTTGCGCAACAACATCCACCTGGTGCGCAAGAAACTGCTGAGAAAGGCCTAGAGGCCATCCGTTTTGGCGGAGTTGAGCCAGGCCTGACGGGCTACCTCGTCAAGCGCCTCGTCCACCACGCCGTGGTCGGCCACCACGCGCAGGCGGTTCTGCTCCTGCAGCCGATCGAGACCGCGCTTGGTCATCGACAGCGAGCGGCCATTGGCGCCCGTGAACAGGAAGAGCGTGCCGTGCGGGCTGGCCCAGGTGATCTGCCAGCGCACCGCATGGCCATCCTGCGCAATGTCGACCCAGGTGCCCACCGGCAGGTTGGACGCCTGCTGGCCCGCCAGCTCGACCTTGAGGTCGGCCCAGTCTCGCTGCATCGGCCGGGTCTCGAGGAAAGCGGGCTGCGTGGAGGTCAGAGGCGAATCCAGGAACACGTCTTCCATCAGGCAGGAATTGCGGGCTTCGGTGCGCTGCATCCAGGGCTCGTCGTCCATCTCCGGTTGAACACTCGGTGGGTCGTCCTCCACCGGCGGCTCATTGCGCTGCGTCTTGTAAGCCGCCTCGTGCAACCCCATCAGGGCCTGGAAGAAAGCCTCGGTCTGCTCGCGCGGGTATTCGATCGAATCCAGGCCTTCGCGCAGGGTGCGCAGCACCGTGGGGATGATCTTCACCAACCGGGGCCGGTTCAGGCTGGCCAGGGCCAGCTGGCTCGACCACAGCAGGTCGGGCAACAGTTCGGTGTAGCGAAAGGCGGGTGAATCCGCCGGCTTGATCGAGGGCGTCTCCGACACCTCCAGCCGCGCCTGTGCGATCACCTGCGACCACGCGCTGGTGAGAAAACGGCGCACCACGCCGGGAGATTTCTCGAAATCGTTGCGGCTGCGGATCTCGGCTGCCACCCGCTCTGCCAGCAGATTGCGCTGCTCCACGCGCACCAGCGTCTGCACGGCCAGGCCGCGCGCCTGCACCTGCGCCGGTGCCACCGCCTCGGCCTGCGAGCGGTTCAAGTCCTCGAGCAATTGCTCCAGGCGTTCGGAAATGTCAGGCCCTGGTGTCTTCAGGGCCTTCAGGATGTTGCGCACCTGGCCAGAGAAGGGGCCATAGCCCCGATCCTGCTCGCTGGTGAAGGCCAGGCTGCGCTCCGTGATGGCATCGAGCATGCGCCGCGCGGGGTTCTGGCGGTCGGCAAAGAAGCGGGGTTCCGCGCGCGCCAGTTGCAAGAGCGCGGGCTTCATCTCCTGCAGCATCTCGCGAACCGGTGGCAGCAGTCGTTCGTCGGAAGCGATGCGCTTGAGCATGAGCGAGACGACCTCGCTGGCCAGGGTGCGCACCATGGCGTTGCCCGAGCCCGATGCGCCCTGGTCGCTTGGCGCATCGCCGCTCTGGTCCAGATTGCCCACCAGCAACTGGTGAAGGTGGTCGAGCGTGAGCAGCGCGTCGCTGCCCAGCACCTCGTGCTCCGTGTCGGCATCCGCACGGGCCTGGGCCGCGCCGGTGTTCGAACCGGGCTTCGCATTCGGGTTCGGGACGGGGCGGCTCTCAGGGGCCTGGATCACCGCATAGGCCGCCGGCTCGATGCCCGCCTGGCTCAGCAACATGCCCAGTTGAAGGTACATGTTCCTCAGTTCGCTGCCCAGGGCCAGTGCGCCTGCCTGCAGCCAGCGTGCACGAACAGCAGGTTCAACCGGCAGGCCCTTGAGCGTCTTCATCAAGGCAGCCACCACGATTTCCGCACGCAGCGGGTTGGCATCGGCGTTGACGAGTTCGTATCCTTGCGCCGTGGACAGCAGCGCCGTGAGTGCGAGCTGCTCCTCGTCCACCGACATCTGCACCACCTGCTGCACGCGCGCCAGTTCCACCGTTTCCTGGACCTGGTCGTCGCCCATCAGCTCGAGCTCGTCGAAGCTCACCGAGCGGGCACGGCGCGGGCCACCGCCCGACCGTGGGAGCGCCTGCTCGACCGCCTCGGCCGCCGAGGCAAGGAAATCGGTGGCGATGCGATCACGGTGGGATTCCAGCGCGCTGCGGGCCTGGATCAGGCCCTGCTTCTCGCTCATCTGGCTGGTGGAGGACTCCTTGTCCTTGAGCGCGGTCTGCAATTGCGTGAGCCAACGCGGCATCCACTCGCGGGTGAGTGTCAAGGCTTCTTTCAGGCAATCGTCAAAGGCCTGTGTATCGCGGGCGTCCATGCAGACGGGGTCTTTCAATCAAGGGAACGGGTCTTGCCACTCATTGTGCCCAACAGGTTACAACGGCAAACCGGGAAAAGAAACCTGTAAAACCTGACAGTTCAGGTTTTAGACCACAGCGCCTGCCAGCCGGACAAGCCGAGCTGACGCAAGGTGGTCAGGTTGCGATCAACGATGGCCTCGGCGTCCCCGCCCTCCGTGGCAACGGCCCGCTCCACGCTCTCTTCACGCAACAGATGCAATGTGGGAAACGGCGATCGGTTGGTGCAGTTGGTGACGTCGTCGGGCTCAGTGCCCTCGAACTGGAACAATGGGTGGAACGGTGCCACCTGGATCACGCCGTCGAGTTCGTGCTCGGTCACCACGTCGTCCACCACGTTGAGGAAGTCGTTGAACACCTCGAACTCGGGGAACAGCGAGGGATGCACCAGCAGCGTGGTGTCGATCTCTTCGGCCGGCGTGTTCACCAGCAGGTCGAGCTCACGATCGAGGTCGTCGAGGAAGGCATCGAGGTGGCGCGCTGTACTCACCACGATGCGCACCTGGTTCTTCACGTACACCGCCCGCGCGAAAGGGCAGAGGTTCAGGCCGATGACGGCCTTCTCGATCCACTCGCGCGTCGCGGCTTCGATCTCGGACATCACTTCAAGGCTTTGAAGCGCATGCGCTTGGGTTTGGCGCCCTCTTCGCCCAGGCGCTTCTTCTTGTCGGCCTCGTATTCCTGATAGTTGCCGTTGAAGAACACCCACTGGCTGTCGCCCTCTGCGGCCAGGATGTGGGTGGCGATGCGATCGAGGAACCAGCGATCGTGGCTGATGACCAGCGCGCAACCGGCGAACTCGAGCAGCGCGTCTTCAAGCGCGCGCAGGGTTTCCACGTCCAGGTCGTTCGAAGGTTCGTCCAGCAGCAGCACGTTGCCGCCTTCGGCCAGGGTCTTGGCCAGGTGCAGGCGTCCGCGTTCACCACCGGAAAGGCTGCCCACGCGCTTCTGCTGGTCGCCGCCCGAGAAGTTGAAACGGCCGCAGTAGGCGCGGCTGGGCATCTGGAACTTGCCCACGGTGATCATGTCCAGGCCACCCGAGATGTCTTCCCACACGGTCTTGTCGCCGTCCAGGCCTTCGCGGCTCTGGTCGACAAAGGCCATCTTCACGGTCTGGCCGATCTTCACCTCACCGGTGTCCGGCTGTTCCTTGCCACTGATGAGCTTGAACAGCGTGGACTTGCCCGCGCCGTTCGGACCGATGATGCCGACGATGGCACCGGCCGGAATCTGGAAGCTCAGGTTGTCGATCAGCAGGCGGTCGCCGAACGACTTGCTGACGTTCTTGAACTCGAACACCTCGTTGCCCAGGCGCTCGGCCACGGGAATGAAGATTTCGTTGGTTTCGTTGCGCTTCTGGTATTCGACGTCGCTCAACTCTTCGAAGCGGGCCAGACGCGCCTTGCTCTTGGCCTGGCGGCCCTTGGGGTTCTGGCGCACCCACTCGAGTTCCTTCTTCATGGCCTTGGTGCGGGCGTCCTCGGTGCGCTGCTCCTGCTCCAGGCGGGCTTCCTTCTGCTCCAGCCAGGTGGAGTAGTTGCCCTTGTACGGAATGCCATGGCCCCGGTCGAGTTCGAGAATCCACTCGGCCGCGTTGTCCAGGAAGTAGCGATCGTGGGTGATGGCCACCACGGTGCCAGGGAAGCGCGCAAGGAACTGCTCCAGCCAGTCCACGGATTCGGCGTCCAAATGGTTGGTCGGTTCGTCGAGCAGCAGCATGTCGGGTTTGGACAGCAACAGGCAGCACAGCGCCACGCGGCGCTTCTCACCGCCGGAAAGCACGCCCACCTTGGCGTCCCAGGGCGGGAGGCGCAGCGCGTCGGCGGCGATTTCCAGCTGGTGCTCACCGTCGGTGCCCGAGGTGGCGATGATGGCTTCGAGCTGGGCCTGTTCGGCGGCCAGCGCATCGAAGTCGGCGTCTTCCTCGGCATAGGCCGCGTACACCTCGTCCAGCCGCTTCTGGGCGGCGCGCACGCCGCTCATGCTGGCCTCGACGGCCTCGCGCACGTTCTGCTCGGGGTCGAGCTGCGGTTCCTGCGGCAGGTAGCCGATGCGAATGCCCGGCATCGGGATCGCTTCGCCCTCGATCTCCTTGTCGATGCCGGCCATGATCTTGAGCAGCGTGGACTTGCCCGAGCCGTTGGTGCCGAGCACACCGATCTTGGCACCGGGGAAGAACGAGAGCGAGATGTCCTTGAGGATCTGGCGCTTGGGCGGCACGATCTTGCCGACCCGGTTCATGGAAAAGACGTATTGAGCCATGGGATTTTTTGCCTGAAATCTGCGCCGGGAACCGGCGCCAAACCCATGATTATCCGCGCATGCGACAATACGGCCTGTCGGGCACTTCAGTTGGTCCGGCACCAGCGCTTGGCTGGGGTGTGCGCAAAACGCTTGCGGCCACCAACTTCCTGAATCCATCTGCCCCAGACTGACCGGGCGCCGCTGCCAACCTGGCAATGGCAACCGGAGTGGCCGATGCCCCCAGCGCCCTGGACGGGCGCCTCATCACAACATGACCTTTGACGATCTGAACCTGGCCCCGGCCATCGTGCAAGCAGTGCGCGAACACGGTTACGAAACACCCACCCCCATCCAGGTCGAGGCCATTCCGGCCATCCTGGCCGGGCGCGACCTCCTCGGCGGCGCCCAGACTGGCACCGGCAAGACCGCTGCCTTCACGCTGCCCATGCTGCATCGACTGGCCGCCTCCGAGCGTGCCAAGAGCCGCTTTGGCGGCATCGGCATCCGCGCACTGGTGCTCACCCCTACGCGCGAACTCGCGGCACAGGTCGAAGAATCGGTGCGGGTCTATGGCAAGCACCTCTCGCTGACCTCCACCGTCGTCTTCGGTGGCGTCGGCATGAACCCGCAGATCAACGCGATGAAGCGCGGCGTCGACATCCTGGTGGCGACGCCCGGCCGCCTGCTCGACCTGCAGCAGCAAGGCTTCCTGGACCTGTCCACCGTGCAGATGCTCGTGCTCGACGAGGCCGACCGCATGCTCGACATGGGCTTCATCCACGATGTGAAGAAGATCCTGGCGCTGGTGCCACGGGACAAGCAGAGCCTGCTGTTCTCCGCCACCTTCAGCGACGAGATCCGTGACCTCGCCAGCGCCCTGCTCAAGGATCCGCTGCACATCCAGGTGACCCCGCGCAACACCACGGTGCAGCGCATCACCCAGGTGATTCACCCCGTGGGTCGCGGCAAGAAGAAGGCCCTGCTGGCACACATCATCAACCAGCACAACTGGAGCCAGGTGCTGGTGTTCACGCGCACCAAGTTCGGCGCCAACAACGTCGCCGAGTACCTCACCAAGAACGGCATCCACGCCATGGCGCTGCACGGCAACAAGAGCCAGGGTGCCCGCACCCAGGCGCTGGCTGGCTTCAAGAGCGGCGAAATCCGCGCCCTGGTGGCCACCGACATTGCGGCGCGCGGCATCGACATCGACGAACTGCCGCACGTGGTGAACTACGAGATCCCCAACGTCTGCGAAGACTACGTGCACCGCATCGGCCGCACGGGCCGCGCCGGCAACAGTGGCGAAGCCGTCAACCTCGTGAGCCTGGACGAAGAAGGCTTCATGATGGATATCGAGCGCTTCACCAAGCAGCAGATTCCGGTGCAGATGTTCCCCGAATTCATGCCCGAACCCGGCGAGAAGGCCGAACCCATCGCCATGGGACGCCAGACCATCTGGGGCGGTGCCGGCAAGCCACCGAGCCGCGAGGTGATGGCCGCTGCCGCCAAGGCCGCGCGCACCGAGATGCTGCAGCGCGTGCGTGAAAAGAAGGCCAGTGATCCGAGCCAGGGACGCGGTAATGGCGGTGGCCAGCGCCACCGCCCTGCCAGTGGTGACAGCGCCCAGGCCGACGGCCCACGCGGCGAAGGCCGCCGTGGCAACGGAGGCGGCAACGGTGGTGGCCAGCAGCGCCATGGTGGCAACCGAAATGGCCCGCAAGGCCAGCGCCCGCCGCGTCAGCATGCCGACCGTCCGCCGCGCGAAGACCGTGGTCCCCGTGAAGACCGCGGCCCGCGCGAGGACCGTGAACCCGGCGCCGAGCGCCAGCCGGGCCCCAACGCCCACCTGGGCAGCCTGCGCATCAAGGAACCGCGTCCCCGTGCGGCCAACCCGGGCGGCCAGCCCGACCCGCTGCGCACCAGCATCGATGCCATGCGCACCGGCAACCGTGGTGGCAAAGGCAAGGGCGGCGGTGGTCAACGTGGCAACGGCGGTGGCCCTGCCGACCCGCTGCGCACCAACTACGGCAGGATTCGCTGAACTACAGTGAGGTCATGCAGCCTGACCTCACACCGCTTCCTTCCAGCGCCCCGCTGGCCCCCGCAGGCCATGGGGCGTTGCCGCGTTGGGCCACCCTCATGGTGGCTACCTGCAACGTGCTCAACCTGGCACAACCCGGCCGCCATTTCTACGACGGGCAGGAGCCCTATACCCAGAACGAGTTCGACCGCAAGGTGGACTGGCTGGGTGACCGCTTCAAGGCGCTCAATGCCGACGTGATCGCGGTGCAGGAAGTCTGGGACGAACTGGCCCTGCGCGCCGCAGTGGCGCGCAGCGGTCTGCAATACGGCGTGGTCGCCGTGCCCGGTGCGGAAAACGGGCCTGGCCAGCATGGCGCGCAAGGCACGCCGCGCGTGGGCATCGTCACGCGGCTCAAGGTGGAGTCCCTGCAGTCGATGGCCGACTTTCCAGTGGCCGCTGTGGTTCAGGTGCCGGGCCTCGGGCTTCACACACGCTTCGAGCGCGCTCCGCTGATTGCCCACCTGCGCCTCAGGCATGGCCAGCCGTTGTGTGTGATCACGGCTCACCTCAAGAGCAAACGGCCGAAGTTTCTCGAAGATTCAGAAGGAAAGATCAATGAGGACACGGCAGACCCGGCCGTGCAGGCGCTGGCATCGCTGCGATCACTCATCATGCGTGCCGGTGAAGCGCTGGCCTTGCGCCTGAAAGTGGTGGAACTGCTGCACCAGACGCGCACCCCACTGGTGCTCATGGGCGACCTCAACGACAGCCCGCACAGTGTGACCACCCAGCTCATTGCCGCCACATCGCAGGTGGCTTACGACAAGGGCGCGAACGATCACGCGCTGTTCAGCGCCTGGGATGTGCAGGGTGAAGCCGCGTTGCGTCGTGACGTGGCTTACTCGCACATCCACCAGGGCTATCCCGAGGTGCTGGACCAGGTGCTGGTGAGCGAGGAGTTTGTGGCGACGAGTCGCCGCACCCTGGGCGATGTGCGACGTGTGGAGGTGTTCAACGATCACCTCTTCGAGGGCCGGGACCGCAGCCGCAGCGACCACGGCTTCGTGCGCGCCCTGCTGCGCATCCGCCTGCCCGACGCCGCGGCTTCAGTGGTCTGAAGCGACGGGCTGCGCCTCGCCTTCGCGAATGCGCGAGGCCAGATGGGCCAGCGCCTCTTCGACCTGGTCGACCAGGATCAGGCACAGGTCGCCGGGGCGCAAGCGCTCCAGCGCCGTGTCGATGGCGATGAACTCGCCGCGGATCTCCAGCACCTCGCGCGTGCGGCTGGCGCCCTGGAGGCCCTGGCGCAGCAGGGTGAGCACTTCGCCGTCTTCTCGCCCGCGCTGGCAGGCGTCCTGGAACAGCAGCACCTCGTCGAAGGCGGTGCCCAGAATCGCGGTCTGTTCGCGGATGTCTTCGTCGCGCCGGTCGCCTGCGCCACTGATGACCACGCTGCGGCGGCGCGCCGGCATGGCCTTCACCGCCTCGACCAGCGCCCGCATGGCATCCGGGTTGTGGCCGTAATCGGCGATCACGGTGGCGCCTCGGTAGTCCATCACGTTGAAACGACCGGGCGCGTTGTCGGCGTCGTTGGAGAAGGTGGCCAGGCCTCGCGCGATGGTGTCCCAATCGAGCCCTGTGCACCAGGCAGCGCCAATGGCGGCCATGACGTTGTCCTTCTGGAAACCGATGGTGCCGCCGCGCGTGATCGGCACGCCCTGCAGCGGAATCTGCACCCGCCAGCTTCCTTCGGCGACGACGATTCGGTCACCCTCGATGCAGATGGTGCGACGCCCCTGGACTCGGTGTGCCGCCAGCACGGGGTGATCGTGTTCCTGGGCAAAAAACACCACCCCACCCGTGCACTTGGCCGCCATCGCTGCCACGATGGGATCTGCCGCGTTGAGCACGGCATAGCCGGTAGGTGCCACGTTCATCACGATCACGCGCTTGAGCACCGCGAGGTCCTCGACCGTGGTGATGTAGTTCAGGCCGAGGTGGTCGCCTGCACCGACGTTGGTCACCACCGCCACGCTGCACTGATCAAAACCCAGGCCTTCGCGCAGCATGCCGCCACGTGCGGTTTCGAGCACGGCCGCGTCCACGTCAGGGTGCAGCAGCACGTTGCGCGCGCTCTTGGGACCGGAACAATCGCCGCTGTCGATCTGGCGGCCGTCGACGTACACGCCATCGGTGTTGGTCATGCCCACGCGCTTGCCGCTGGTGGCCATGAGGTGCGCGATCAGGCGCGTCGTGGTGGTCTTGCCGTTCGTGCCGGTGACCGCGATCACGGGAATGCGGCCGTCGTCACCCGGTTCGAACATGTGCGCCACCACCGCTTCACCCACCGGCCGGCCTTTGCCGTACGAGGGTGAGAGGTGCATGCGCAGGCCGGGTGCGGCGTTTACCTCGACCACGCCTCCACTCTGCTTCTCCAGTGGCACGTGCACGCTCTCGCAAACCACGTCGACACCGCAGATGTCCAGCCCCACGGTCTGAGCGGCGGCGACCGACCGGGCGGCCACGTCAGGATGCAGGTCGTCGGTCACGTCGGTGGCCGTGCCGCCCGTGCTCAGGTTGGCGTTGTTGCGCAGCACGACGCGCCGCCCCATCTCGGGCACCGATTCGGGTGTGAGGCCCTGCACGCCCAGGCGAGCACGTGCGATGTCGTCGAACCGGATCTTGGTGAGCGACGTGGCGTGGCCTTCGCCCCGACGAGGATCGGCGTTGACGAGGTCAACCAGTTCGCTCACCGTGTGTTCGCCATCGCCAATGACGTGCGGCGGATCGCGGCGCGATGCGGCGACCACGCGGTCCCCCACGACGAGCATGCGGAAATCGCTGCCGGGCAGGTACTTCTCGACCATCACCTCGCCGTGCTCGGCGGCGGCGCGAAACGCCACTTCCAGGTGATCGCGCGACACAATGTTCACCGTCACGCCCTTGCCCTGGTTGCCGTCCTGCGGCTTGACGACCACCGGCAGGCCGATTTCCTGCGCCGCTGCCCACGCATCGCTCTCGTCGCTCACCGGGCGGCCTTCGGGCACCGGCACGCCGGCTGCGGCCAGCAGCTTCTTGCTAAGGTCCTTGTCCTGCGCGATCGATTCGGACACCGCACTGGTGCTGTCGACCTCGGCGGCCCAGATGCGCCGCTGCCGCGAGCCCCAGCCCAGTTGCACCAGACTGCCCGACGTCAGGCGCCGGTAGGGAATGTTTCGCGCCACAGCGGCATCCACGATGCAGCCGGTGCTCGGGCCCAGGCGAACGTCTTCGTCGAGCACACGCAGCCGGGTGATGGCGGCCTCCACATCGAAGCCCTGCGGCTCACCGGCGCGCACCGCATCGAGGAGCTCGCGCGCCAGGTCAAAAGCCAGCCGTCCCACCACTTCCTCGCTGTACTGCGCCACCACCTGGAACACCCCGGTTTCCAGGGTGGCTGCGACACGGCGAAAAGTCACCGGGCAACCGGCCTGGGCCTGCAAGGCCAGCGCCACATCGGCGAGCACATGGGCGAGCGAAAGGTGCTCCTGCGGATTGCTCGGCTGCAACGCACCGACCGCAGGGAAGAGTTCGCGCAGCCGCCGCTCGAAGCCGGGGAGCGCATCGAGATCGAGCTCGTCCGCTTCGCAAGCCACGATGGCCTCAATGCAGGTGTGGCGGCTCCAGAGATTGGGACCACGCAGGGTCCGGATACGGGAAACGTCCATGACGGCGAATGAATGGGTTGAACGGTTGAGCGGCTCAGGACACGGGAACAGGGGCGGCGGCATCGGCGGGCTCGGGCGTGGTGGCCGCACCAAAACCGCAGGTCTCCATGCCGGCAGCGATCAGTTCGGGTGAAACCGCGAGTGCCCAGGCGGCCGCGGCCACCGCCAACAGCGTGTGCAGGCCCAGTTCCTCGCCGAGGCCTTGCACGATCGGCGCGTCAAGCTTCACCCGATGTGCCTTGCGCGTGCCTTCGGCCAGCACCAGTGCGCCATCGGACACCGACACCGTTCGCAGGCCGAGGGCACGGTGTTTCTCCAGCAGGGAGGACGCACCGTCAAGCCCGTAGAAGATCACGTCGCCATCGCACAGGCTGGCCATCTGCGCCACACGTGCGTCATCCGCGTTGAGAACGGCCACGCCATCGGGCAGCACCACATCGACCTGGGTGCGCAGCACGCGGTAGAGCTGGTCAACATCGCGCACGTCGTAGCGTTCCAGCCCCGCGACATCGTCAAGATCGGTCACCACGCCGACGGCGCACCGGTCGTACGCCAGGCCGTCTTCCAGGATGGCCGCAGCGTCGTTCTCGAGCACAACGGCATCCACTTCGCGGTTCATCAGCAGGCGCTGGCCCGCATCCCAGTGGGCACTGGGCCGGGCATCGACCTTGCGGGTGCCAAGGAACAGGCCATCACGGCAGGCCAGGCCCACCTGATGTCCACTGAGATGCAACAGCCAGGCCACCAGGCGGGCGATGGCCCCTCCGTGCCGGGAGCCAGCCACACCCACGATCGGCACGCGGCCATTGCCCCCGTCATCGAACAGGTGGTCCACAATGGCGCGCCCCACGGGACGCGACATGCCGGTGGCGGGTTTGAGGTGCATCAGCAACCCGGGGCCGGCGTTCACTTCCACCACCGCGCCACCCTGCTCCTGCAAGGGACGTCCGATGTCCTGCGCGACCACGTCGACACCCGCAACGTCCAGCCCGACCACCCGGGCGGCCAGCGACACCGCATGCGCCACCTCGGGGTGAACTTCGTCGGTGCAATCGATCGCCACATTGCCGTTGCGCTGCACCAGCACGCGGCGCCCAGCCACCGGAACCGCCTCGCCGAACAGGCCCTGGCGCTCCAGCAGCAGGCGCATCACGGGCTCGCGCTCCAGGCGGATGGTCTCCAGCGGAAACTCTTCGGCCTCGCCTCGACGCGGGTCGTTGTTGAGCTGGCTGTCGATGAGCTGGGCCACCGTGGAGCGACCGTCGCCGACCACCGACAGACTTTCCCCGCGCGCTGCCGCGACCACGCGGCCACCCACGACCAGCAGGCGGTGCTCGTCACCGCGCACATAGCGCTCGACCATGACCTCGCTGCCTTCGGCATCGGCCACGGAAAAGGCCTTCTCGACGTCACTGCGATCGGACAGGTCCAGGCTCACGCCGCGACCATGGTTGGCGTCAGAAGGCTTGACGACCACCGGCAGGCCGATGTCCTGCGCGGCCTCCCAGGCGGCGGCCGGGCTGTCCACCACCTGCCCTTCGGGCACCGGCACACCGCAGGAAGCCAGCAGGCTCTTCGTGAGGTCTTTGTCGTGCGCAATGTTGCCCGCGATGGCGCTGGTGTGGTCGGTCTCGGCGGTCCAGATGCGGCGCTGGCGCTTCCCATGGCCGAGCTGCACGAGGTTGCCGTCGTTCAGGCGCAGGTGCGGGATGCCGCGATCGGTGGCGGCGGCCACGATGGCGGCGGTGCTGGGGCCGAGGTAGCTGCGGTCGATCTGCTCCACGATGCGCGCCACGGCGCCCGTCACATCGAAGCTGGTCGAACCGTCCTTGTGGCGGATGGCAGCCAGCAGCAAGGCATGCGCCTCGGCCAGCGCGGCGCGCGCCACCGCTTCGTCGCGCGCCCTGAACACCATGCGGTAGACGCCGCGCCGGGTGGTCTCGCGGGTCTGGCCAAAACCCGTGGGCATCCCGGCCAGATTGAGCAACTCGATGACGACGTGTTCGAGGATGTGGCCGGCCCAGGTGCCTTCGCGCAGTCTTTCAATGAAGCCACCACGTTCGCCCACGCCGCAGTGGTGCTCCTCCAGCGCGGGGAGCCATTCGAGCAGGCGATCGGTGAGACCAGGAAGTTTGTTGGACGGCAGATCCTCCAGGTCGCCAAGGTCGAGCCAGACCTCCAGCACCGAGCGGTACGTCCAGATGTTGGGGCCGCGCAGGTAATTGATGCGCAGCAGCGTGATGTCGTGTCGAGAGCTCATGTCTCCAGCGGGACTCGTGTTTCTGGCAACCGGGTGTTGTACCGGTCTGAGGGTCACAGGAAGTTCAATACTTTCACTGATCATGAACCCGACATCGGTGAAAATGCCATGCTCTCCCGTGGGAGCATGCCGGTACTCGCGGTCGACGCCACGCAGCCTTCTTCACCATGCTTTCACACTTTCCAGCTGAATCATCAGCTTCAAAAGCCGACCCTGCACGGGACGCCTTGCGGCCCGCATCAACCCGGCTGGGGGGCGATGATAGCGCCGTCGCCACTTTGGCGCTTGACCTGGACGAGCATTTACATTTCCGCACAAGGACGCTGTTGTTAAGCCGCCAACGCCTGGTGCTGGAAGACCAGGCCTGGGTGCTGACCCCGGACATGGAGCTGCGTCTCGGCGACCACGCTGGCGTTGGCGTGCTGGAGTTGATGGATGCCCAGGGCCGACTCGCCGTGTGGCGCTTCACACTGGCTGCCCAGCCCCGGGCGGCGCGCCTGGTGGAGCAGTTCCAGCGCGTGATTGCCCAGCTCGACGAAACCAGCGGCGTGGCGCTGGACGAGGCGGTCCGCACCTGCCCCCAGTGCCAGGCCAGCCTGCCGCCCGACAGCGACGAGTGCTCCGACTGCGCGCAGGACGCGCCACAAGCCCCTCCTTCGACATGGGTATTGCTGCGCCTCTGGCGTTTCGCCCGTCCCTATCGCTGGACCCTGTTTTCCGGGTTCGCGCTGACGCTCGCCTCCACCGCCGCCACGCTGGTACCACCCTACCTCACCATCCCCTTGATGGACCGGGTGCTGATCCCGTTCCAGAACGGCCAGGACATCGACACCGGCCTGGTGCTGCTGCTGCTCTCGGGCCTGCTGGGGTCAGCCCTGTTGGCCTGGGGCCTGGGCTGGGCGCGCACCTGGCTGCTTGCGGTGGTGTCCGAGCGCATCAGCTCCGACCTGCGAACCACCACGTTCGACCACCTGCTCGCGCTTTCGCTCGACTATTTCGGCAGCAAGCGCACTGGTGACCTCATGGCGCGCATCGGCAGCGAGACCGACCGCATCAGCGTTTTTCTCTCGCTGCACGCGCTCGATTTCGTCACCGACGTGCTGATGATCAGCATGACGGCGGTGATCCTGTTCTCCATCAACCCCTGGCTGGCGCTGGTCACGCTGCTGCCACTGCCCTTCATCGGCTGGATGATCCACCTCGTTCGCGATCGCCTGCGCACCGGCTTCGAGAAGATCGACCGCGTCTGGGGTGAAGTCACCAACGTGCTGGCCGACACCATCCCTGGCATCCGGGTGGTGAAGGCGTTCGCGCAGGAAGCCCGCGAAGCGCGCCGCTTCAAACGCGCCAACGAGCACAACCTCGCCGTCAACGACCGCATCAACAAGACCTGGTCGCTGTTCACGCCGACCGTCACCCTGCTCACGGAAATCGGCCTGCTGGTGGTGTGGGCCTTCGGCATCTGGCTGGTCAGCCGGAGCCAGATCACCGTGGGCGTGCTCACCGCCTTCATCGCCTACATCGGGCGTTTCTACGGCCGGCTCGACTCCATGAGCCGCATCGTCTCGGTCACGCAGAAAGCGGCCTCCGGCGCCAAGCGCATCTTCGACATCCTGGACCACGTCTCCAACGTACCGGACCCCGCGCAGCCGGTGCCGCTGACCCAGGTGAAGGGCGGGCTGGAGATGCAGGACGTGAGTTTTCGCTATGGCAGTCGCACGGTGATCCGCAACCTGAGCCTGCAGATCCAGCCAGGCGAAATGATCGGCCTGGTGGGACACAGTGGATCGGGCAAGAGCACCCTGGTCAATCTGCTGTGCCGCTTCTACGACGTGAGCGAAGGGGCCATCCGCGTCGACGGCGTGGACATCCGCCGCGTGGCCGTGGCCGACTTCCGGCGCCACATTGGTCTGGTGCTGCAGGAACCATTTCTGTTCTTCGGCACCATCGCCGAGAACATCGCCTATGGCAAACCCGGCGCCACGCGGGCCGAGATCGTGGCCGCTGCCCGCGCGGCGCATGCGCACGAATTCATCCTGCGCCTGCCCCAGGGCTACGACTCGCTGGTGGGCGAGCGGGGCCAGGGCCTCTCGGGTGGCGAGCGTCAGCGCATCAGCATCGCACGCGCACTGCTCATCGACCCGCGCATCCTGATTCTGGATGAAGCCACCTCTTCGGTCGACACCGAGACCGAGAAGGAAATCCAGAAGGCGCTCGACAACCTGGTGCAGGGCCGCACCACCATTGCCATCGCGCACCGCCTCTCCACATTGCGCCGCGCCGACCGCCTGGTGGTGATGGACCGCGGCCAGGTGGTGGAGATCGGCCCGCACGACGAGCTCATGGCCTTGCGCGGCCACTACTGGCGCCTTTACGAGGCGCAGGCGCGCAAGGAGCAGGAAGCCGCTGCCTTGCTCGATGTGGATGCGCCGGAGGACACGCCATGAACGCGTCCACCTCCACACCTTCCTGGCGCCTGACGCGCAACCCCTTCGGTCGCCTGGTCCTCACGGAAGCCGGCGGCGAAGACCACGTCGGCGTGGTGCCCGTGCGCGCCTTCCCCATCGGCGCGCCCGATGAGGGCCTTTCACTGCTGGGCAGCGATGGCCATGAACTGGCCTGGGTGGATCGCCTCTCGACACTGCCGCCAGACACGCGCAGCCTGATCGAAGAGGAACTGGCGCAACGCGAATTCACACCCGTGATCCAGCGCATCGAGTCGGTGTCCACGTTCTCCACGCCCAGCACCTGGCAGGTGGCCACCGACCGCGGCACCACCAGCTTCGTGCTGCGCAGCGAGGACGACATTCGCCGGCTCGAAGGCCAGGCCCTGCTGATCCAGGCCAGCCACGGTGTGAGCTTCGCGGTGCGCGACCGGTTCGCGCTCGACGCGCATTCGCGCCGACTTCTCGACCGGTTTCTCTGACGGCGCTTTCAGCCGCGCACGAAGAGGGTCACGAGTGGCTCGTCGCCCACCTGCCGGCTGCGATGACCGTGCACGGTGGGGTCAAACGTGGCGCCTTCCGGCAACGTGTCGGCCGAGTAGAAATGCTGGCCAGGCCCGAAGGCGCGCCAGCTGCCATCTTGCAGGCCGATCTCCATGAAGCCCTGCAGCACGAACAGCCACTGCGGCGCTGGCGTGCAATGGAATTCGCTGCGAAAGCCCACGGGGCTCTCGCGCAGTTGACATGCCGTGGCCGGCAACAGGGCCGACAGCCGGGCGGCTGGCGAACCCTCGCTCAACGCGATCGGGGACTCGCGGAATCGGGCCAGGCCGCTGACATCGGTATAGAGGATCACCTGATTGAATGTGTTCAAGGAAATCTCCAGGAAACGGTCTGCCGTTGTACCAGAGGCGCGGGATTTTTCGCTCACACTACGTTCCATGAAAGTTTTGCTGGCCGAAGACGACACCATGCTGGGCGCCAGCATGGACCGGGGACTGCGCATGGCGGGCTTTGCCGTCGAGTGGGTGCGCGACGGCGTGCAAGCCCAGGCGGCGCTGCGGGCGCAGTCCTACGACCTGTTGCTGCTTGACATCGGCCTTCCCGGCCTGGATGGACTGCAGTTGCTCCATTGGCTTCGTACGGAGCACCTGCCCATTCCTGTGCTGGTGGTGTCGGCCCGCGATGCGGTAGGCGATCGCGTGGCCGGCCTGAACCTGGGCGCCGACGACTACCTCACCAAGCCATTTGACCTCGACGAACTGGTCGCCCGCATGCATGCGCTGGCGCGGCGCGTGGTGGGCCGCGCGCCCTCGGAATTGCAACTGGGGCGGCTGATCATGCGGCCGCTGCGGCGTGAGACCCTGCTCGACAACCAGCCCTTGAGCCTCTCCACGCGCGAATACGACCTGTTGCTCGTCTTGATGGAGCGCCCAGGCAACGTGCTTTCGCGCGAGCAACTGGAGAGCCGGCTCTACGGCGACCACGACGAACTGGCCAGCAACGCCATCGAGGTGCACGTGCACCACCTGCGGCGCAAGCTGGGCAGCGCCTGGATCAAGAACGTGCGCGGGGTGGGCTACAAGCTGGTCGAGGCCGGATGAACTCGATCCGGCAGCGCCTGCTGTTCTGGCAGATCACCGCCCTGGTGATCACATGCGTTCTCGTCAGCGCTCTCACCTACCAGTTGGCCTGGCAGGCGTTCAACCGGGAGCGGGATTTCGCCATGGAGCAGATCGCGCACTCGGTGGTACGCCATGGCGTGCGGCCTGGCTCCTGGGCCACGAATCCGCCGGCGGCGCCTGCCACGGCCAACGACCTGGGACGTTTCATCAGCCAGATCTGGTCCCCCGGCGGCGAGATCCTCTACAGCTCGGTCCCAGGCACCGGCCCCCCATTGCAGCCCGCTGGCTTTCATGAAGTGGCGTGGTCGGGCGAGTCCTGGCATGTCTATACGCTGGTCGATCCGCAGCAGATCGTGCAGGTGGCCAAGACGTCGAGCGACCGCGCCACGAGCTTTGGCCAGCTGGCGCCCTGGCTGCTGGTGCCCACCGGTCTGCTCGTGCTGGTGCTCAGCACCTTGATCCATGCGGCCGTGACCCGCGCGCTCCTGCCATTGAACCAGCTGGGTCGCGACATCCACCGTCGCGATGAAAAAGACCTCAACCCTCTGCCGACGCGTGATCTTCCCCAGGAACTGACGCCGCTCGCCGAGGCACTGAATCAGTTGCTGAGGCGGGTGGATGGCCTGTTGACACGCCAGCGCCAGGTGCTGGCCGATGCGGCGCACGAACTCAACACGCCGCTGGCGGCGGTCAAGCTGCAGGCCCAACTGGCCCGCCGCTCGAACGATGTCGACCGCGAAGCGGCGCTGGACGAACTCGACAAAGGGATCGAACGCAGCACGCACCTGGTGGCGCAACTGCTGCAGATGGCCCGGCTGGAGCGCGATATGCACCAGCGCCATCCCGTGCCGCTGCGCTGCGACCAGATGGCGGCCGAGGTGGTGGGGGCGTTTTCCGCACGGGCCGACGCACGCCGCATCGATCTGGGGCTGGAGCCCAGCGACGCTGCCACCGTGTGCATGGACCCGGAAGACTTCCGCGTGCTGCTCAACAACCTCGTGGACAACGCGTTGCGACACACGCCCTTGGGCAGCCAGGTCGACATCCAGGTGCAGCAAGTGGGCGAACGCGTCATGCTCACCGTCAACGACAACGGCCCGGGCATTGCCCAGGCCGAAAGAGCGCGCGCACTGCAGCGCTTCGTTCGACTCAACCCCCACGACACCACCGGCAGCGGTCTCGGGCTGGCGATCGTGACGCAGATCGCCGAACACAACGGGGGCGGCATCGAACTTCGCGACCGCCCGGGGGGCGGTCTGTCGGTGTCGGTGCACCTGCCGGCGCATCGCACCGCGCCCGGTCAGGCCGATCAGTTCACCGGGTAGTCGTTGCCGACAGGATGCAGGCTGCCGTTGCGCAGGGCTTCGCGCACTTCGGCACGCACTTCCTCGCGGGTCTTGCGCTGCGCCACATAGCGCTGGGGCGCCAGTTCGCGGGCGGTGGCGCCGGACTGGCCGTCGGCAATCAGGGTGCCGCCGTCGCGGGCTTCTTCGAGTTCGCCCTGCACTTGCGAGCGACTCTTGGAGACCACCACCGGCTGTGCATATTGCTGCGGGTAGAGCTGGTTGAAACGCAGGCCGGATTCGCCGTTGGCGATCAGGTCGCCGTTGCGCTGGGCCAGGGCCAGTTCGGCACGCACCTGCTCGCGGGTCTTGCCCACGGTGAGATCGGCGGCCAGGGCGTGACCTGCAACGAGGGTGGAGAGAGCGATGGCCACAACGGAGAGACGGGTGTTTTTCATGACATTTTTCCTTGGGTAGGTTGAACATGCCGGGCGGTCACTTGTGGTGACCTGCCCGGCTTCGATGCCTGTGAACCGGGTTGGCTTGCATCGATGGGTGCACTTTAAAGTTTCTGATTTCGAAGAAAAACAACCCTATTGCCATTGCCACGTTTCTCTTTCAGCAACAATCACCCGATCCGAAACCACCCGAGAGCCCCATGGACCGCCTTGCTTCGATGCGCGCCTTTCAGAAAGTGATTGACGAGGGCGGCTTTGCGGCGGCCGCCAGGGCGCTGGACATGTCGCCTGCGGTCGTGACACGCCTGGTGGCCGATCTCGAGGAGCACCTGGGCACGCGCCTGCTTCACCGCACCACGCGGCGCGTCTCGCTCACCGAGGCAGGTGATGCCTACCTGGACCGCGTTCGCCTGATCCTGCTGGAGCTGGACGAGGCCCACGCGCTCGTGAGCTCCCACACCAGCGAACTGGCCGGGGTTCTTCACCTGCTGGCACCGCCGGTGCTGGCCACGCATGTGCTCGCGCCACTGGTCAGCGGCTTTCGGCAGGCCTACCCCAAGATCCTGCTCGACATTGATGTCGAGTCGCACCGCGAGCCACCGATCGAGGACTACGACATCACGCTCATGGGCGCAAGCGACGGCTTCGATGCCAACGTGATTGCGCGCAAGGTGATCTCCACCGAAGCCATCCTGCTGGCCTCGCCCGACTACCTCAAGCGCAAGGGCGTGCCGCGATCGCCAGAAGAACTGGGCCAGCACGACTGCCTGCGCCTCAAGCCCCCGACCGGGCGCACCCGCGCCTGGCGCCTGCTGCACGCGCTTGATGTGGACCGGCACATCGACGTCGACGTTCAGCCCGTACTCTGGGCCAACCACAACGACACGCTGATGCACGCGGCACTCGATGGCGCAGGCATCACGTCCTCAACCGTCGAGCTCGCAGCCCCCTTGCTGCAGAACGGCGACCTGGTGCGCGTGCTCAACCCCTGGATCACCGGCCGTCTCACGATGTACGCCGCCCTGCCCAGCCGCAAGTTCATGCCACGGCGCACCCAGGTGTTCCTGGACTACCTCACCGAGCAGACGCGCATGCGGGTGGTCAGCGCACTGGCCACGTGCGAAAGCTGCTGAACACGGGCTCGCACAGGCCGTTACAACTTGGCTTGGCGCAGTCAACCCCGTCGCGCGCCTTGGTTCGTTTCAACAGGCTCCATCCACTTCACACGGAGCCCGCATGAAACCCCTGCCCACCGTTCGTACCACCCTTGCACTGGTGGCCGCCCTCGCCTCACTGACCACCCTGCCCGCCCATGCCGTGGGTGGCATCGCCGACGTGCAGGTGATCGACCGTGACAGCGGCGAAACCCTCACGGTCTACCGCCATCAGGGAGAACACTGGGTGGCCGGGCGCCCCGGCGCGCGTTACGCGGTCTCGGTGCGCAACGCCACCCCCGGCCGCGTGTTGAGCGTGGTGTCGGTCGACGGCGTGAACGTGATCTCGGGCGAAACCGCCCACTGGCGGCAGACCGGCTACGTGCTCTCGCCCTGGCAACAGCACGCCATCAACGGCTGGCGCAAGAGCGACACCGAGGTGGCGGCGTTCCACTTCACCGCATCCAGCGATTCGTATGCCGAGCGCACCGGCCGGCCGGCGCACTTGGGCGTGGTCGGCGTGGCCGTGTTCCGTGAAAAGCCGGAGCCTCCGCCACCCCCCGCCGTGGCGCCATCGCCCATGCTGCGCGAGCAGGGCGCTGCACAGGAGAGCCGCTCATCCGCCCCCTCCAGCGCTGCCGACATGGCAGCAGCCCGCCCGCGCCTGGGCACCGGCCACGGCGAGCGCGAGACCTCGGTGGTCAGCCACACCACCTTCGAGCGCCGCAGCCAGCGCCCCGACGAGCTCATCCGCATCCGCTACGACAGCCGCGAGAACCTGGTGGCCATGGGCATCATCCCGACGCTGCCCATGCCGCCCAGGCCGAATCCTTTCCCGGGAGGTGTGTCTCCCGGCTACGCACCCGATCCGAGCTGAAGCGCGACCCCCACGCTCCGCCGCTTTGCGGGTCGCTGCCCCCCGAGGGGGCTGATCCGGCTTGGGGCGGCCCGGCGCCGGATCGCTCTCCGTCGAGACTCTCCATAATCCAGAGGCATGACCGAGCCCGCCGACGAAACCCTGATGCTGGGCTTCGCCGCGGGCGATGCGCGCGCCTTCGAAACGCTGTACGACCGCCACGCCCTGCCGGTGTGGCGCTTCGTGCAGCGCAGCGTGCGAGACAACGCACTGGCGGACGACCTGGTGCAGGACGTGTGGTTTTCGTTGCTGCGCCATGCACCCAACTACCAGCCGCGTGCAAGGTTTCGCACCTGGCTTTTCACGCTGGCACACCACCGCATGGTGGACCACTGGCGCACCCACAAGCCGCACATCAGCCTGGACGCCGACACCGAAGAGGGCGCGGCGCTGGCCGACTCGCTGGCGGCGGATTCGGGCTTTGGTCCGGTGAGCCAGCTGCAATCGCGCGAACAGGCGCAGGCCCTGCTCGATGCGCTCGCCGGGTTGCCGGCTGCACAGCGCGAGGCCTTCCTGCTGCAGGCTGAAGGGGGCTTGAGCGTGGCCGACATCGCAGAGGCCACGGGCGTCACCCACGAAACCGCGAAGAGCCGCCTGCGCTACGCGCGCGAGCGCCTGCGCCAAACGCTGGAGACCCTGGCATGACACCCGACGATTCCTTGCTCGAACGTTACCGGGAGGCCAACGCGCTGGATCCTGCGCGGCCTTCGCCCGCCCTGCGCGAAGAGGTTTTGGCGCGTGCGCGTGCCATCGCTGGAGCACCCACTGGCGAGGCCCGCCCGGCGGCGGCGGCCAACGACGCTTTCTGGCGCTGGCGAGCGCTCGGCGGCCTGGCGGTGCTGGGGCTGGCCACGCTGGTGGTGCTGCAGTTCGATCGCGGCACCCCGGAGGAAAGAGACGCGGTGCTGGCGCCGACAGCACCCCGCGCCACCGTGCCGGCTCCTGCGCCTTCCGCTGCGCCGTCGCCCGCCCCAACCACCACGCCCGCACCCGCAACTCCACCGGTGTCGGCCACACCGCCACCCCGGCCCGCACCGCCCGTTGTCGCGCAACCTGCAGCACCGCCACCCGAGGCGCGCACGCGGTCCGCCGAGTCGGTAGCACCCGCGCCAGCTCCAGCCTCCCCCGTCCTGCGCGCGCCAAGTGCCCCGGCCCCGGCCCCGGCGCCCGCCAGGGCGCAGGACAGCGCTGCCGACGCCATGAGTGAAAGCGCGCCGGCTGCCCGATCGCAGACTCGACCGGAAGCCCAGGGCGCGCTGGCGCGCGAGGTCGACGTCAACGCGATCGATCCGCAAGGTCGCACCGCGCTCATGCGCGCCGCCGTGCAGGGCGACGCCGACCGGGTGCGCCACCTGCTGGAAGCGGGTGCTGACCCAAGGCGCCGCGACAGGGAGGGTCGAAGCGCCGCCGATCTGGCGCGCGAAGCCGGTCATGCCGCGGTGCTCTCCATGCTGGAAGCCGCCAGCGCCGCGCCACGATAAAGCGCCGCTACCATGCGGCACATGAACACACCGACACCTTCCCCCGTGCAATTCGGCCACCAGGGCCGTGTGGTCCTCGTCACGGGTGGTGCGCAAGGCATCGGTGAAGCCTGCGCACGCCGCTTCGCTCGCGAGGACGCCAAGGTGGTGCTGGTCGATGTGGCCGATGCGCGCGGACAGGCATTGGCCACCGAACTGCAAGCCCTCTACGTGCATGGCGACGTGGGCCACAAGCCGGACGTGGACGCCGCCGTGGCGCAAGTCCTGCAGGCGCACGGCCGCATCGACGTGCTGGTCAACAACGCCGGCATCTTCAAGGCGGCGGACTTTCTGGACATCACCGAGGCCGACTTCGACGCGGTGCTGCGCGTCAACCTCAAGGGGAGCCTTCCTCATGGGCCAGGCGGTGGCGCGCGCCATGGTGGGCACCGGCGGCGGCAGCATCGTGAACATGAGTTCGGTCAATGGCGTGCTCGCCATCCCCAGCATCGCCAGCTACAACGTGAGCAAGGGGGGCATCAACCAGCTCACGCGCGTGATGGCGCTTGCCCTGGCCGACCAGGGCATCCGCGTCAACGCGGTGGCACCGGGCACCATTGCCACGGAGCTGGCCGCCAAGGCCGTGCTCACCAGCGAAGAGGCCAGTAACCGCATCCTCAGCCGCACCCCCATGAAGCGCCTGGGCGAACCCGCCGAGATTGCCGACGTGGTGGCATGGCTCGCCAGCGATGCCGCCAGCTACGTGACCGGCGAGATCGTCACCGTCGATGGTGGCCGCATGACGCTGAACTACACCGTGCCGGTGTAGGAACGCCTGGCCTCAGGCCGGCTGCGCCCGCACCACCCGCGCTTCACGGATCGGCAGGTGGATGAGCGCGGCACCCACGGCGAGCACGATGTCGATGTACCAGATCCAGTCGTAGCTGCCCGTGGCCTCGAACACCTGGCCACCCAGCCAGGCGCCGAGGAAACCACCGATCTGGTGCACCAGCATCACGATGCCGAAGAGCATGGCCATGTTGCCGGTGCCGAAGAACTTGGCCACCAGGCCCACCGTGGGTGGCACGGTGGACAGGAAGGTCAGGCCCATCACCGCCGCGAAGATCAGCATCACGGCTTCGGTCTTGGGCGCGAGCAGGAACACCAGCACAGCGAGCGCGCGCGTGGCGTACACCAGCGAGAGCAGCGACTTCATGCGCCAGCGCCCCACTGCCCAGCCCATGGCCAGGCTGCCGATGATGTTGAAGAGGCCGATGATGCCCAGCGCCCAGGCACCCACCGGCGCGGGCAGGCCGCAAGCGGCCACCACGCCGGGCAGGTGCGTGGCGAGGAAGGCCACATGAAAACCGCAGACGAAAAAGCCCGCCGACAGCAGCAGGTAGCTCGGGTTGCGCAAGGCCCCGGCGATCGCTTCGCGCGCCGGCAACGCCACAGCAACGGGTGCGGCGCCGGCCCTGGCGGCGAGGCCGGGACCCCGCAACACCCAGGCCGCCGGCAGCGCCAGCAGCACGATGAGCCCGAGCACCTGCAGCGCGTTGGCCCAGCCCAGAGCGAGCATGAGCGCGGCGGCCAGCGGAGCCATGAGGAACTGACCGAACGATCCGCCCGCGTTCACGATGCCCGTGGCCATGCCACGGCGCTCTGGTGGTATCAGGCGCGTTGTGGCCGCCATCAGCACCGACGGCCCCGCCATGCCGGCACCGCCCGCCGCAAGCACACCAATGGCGAGGATCAAGCCCCAGGTGGTGGTCATGAACGGTGTGATGAAGGTGCCCAGTGCCACCAGCACGATGCCCACCAGCAGCACGCGCCCGGCACCGATGCGATCGGCCACCGCGCCCGCAAACGGTTGCGTGAGCCCCCACCACAGTTGCCCGAAGGCAAACGCCAGGCTGATGCTGCCCACGCCCAGGCCGGTAGCGGTGTTCAGCGGCGAGAGGAAAAAGCCCATGGTCTGCCGCGTGCCCATGGTGAGCGCGAAGGCACCGGCGGCGGCCAGCAGCACGAGCCACCAGACCATCGGCCGGTTGGGGGAGACGGTGTCAGTCTTCATGCGTGTCGTCCTCGTGGAATGCGGCCAGACCCTGGTCCAGCAGCACGTGCAGGGCGGCCACGGTGGCGGGACCCAGCTTGTCGTTGAGAGAGAGTTGCGCGGCCTTCCAGCGGCGCTGCGCCTGCCGGCGCATCTCGAGTCCGGCTTCGGTGATGTGAACGAGGCGGCTGCGCGCGTCGTGCCCGACGCCCATTTCCAGCCAGCCCGCGGCCACCATGGGCTGCAGGTTGCGCGTCAGCGTGGAAGCGCTCATGTCCATGCGCCGCGCGAGTTCGCCCGGGGCGAGCGGGCCGAGCCGGTCCACATGGGTCAGCAGCGAATACTGGGTGATCTTCAGACCGGCTGCCGAGAGGTGCTGGTCGTAGTGCTGTGTCACCCGTCGGGTGAGCTGGCGCAACTTGAAGTTGGTGCAGCCGATGGGGGTCGGCATTGTCACCTGGGCGTCGGAGTTCATTCAATAATTGTATCTACAATGATTGCATCTGCAAACAGAAGGACACGCATCATGACGACCGAAGAAACCCTGGCACTCTGGAACCGCGAGTACGAGGCCACCATTCAGCGCATGCGGG
The DNA here is from genome assembly GCF_051860785.1 of Hydrogenophaga sp. GTDB lineage: Bacteria > Pseudomonadota > Gammaproteobacteria > Burkholderiales > Burkholderiaceae_C > Hydrogenophaga. The sequence goes on along the minus strand of NZ_JBIMLB010000006.1, from coordinate 17,570 downwards.
CCGGCGCCGGCCCGGGTCTGGCCAGCCGCGAGGCCTTTGCCGGGCTGAACGGCATGCAGCAGATGCAGGCCATGCTGGATGGCAAGGCGCCCTATCCACACATCGCCGACACCATGGATTTCTCCCTGGTGGAAATCGGCGAGGGCCGCGCCGTGTTCCAGGGCACGCCGCAACTCAAGCACTACAACCCACTGGGCTCGGTGCACGGTGGCTGGTACGCCACCCTGCTCGATTCGGCCGTGGGTTGCGCCGTGCACACCGTGATGCCGGCAGGACGCGGCTACACCACGGCCGAACTGAGTGTGAACATCGTGCGTGCTGCATCTTTGAAGAGCGGGCCACTGCGCGCCATCGGCACCGTGGTGCATGCAGGCCGCCAGCTCGCCACCGCCGAGGGCCGCATCGTCGGGGCAGACGGCAAGCTCTACGCCCATGCCACGACAACCTGCCTGGTTTTCGAGATGCCCGCAAAATAGAGCGCATGCGAATCCTTCACACCATGCTGCGCGTGGGCAACCTCCAGCGCTCGATCGACTTCTACACCCAGGTGCTCGGCATGCAGGTGCTGCGCACCTCGGAGAACCCCGAGTACAAGTACTCGCTGGCCTTTGTGGGCTACGAAGGCAACCCCGCACAGGCCGAGATCGAGCTTACCTACAACTGGGGCACCGAGAGCTACGACCTGGGCACCGCCTACGGCCACATCGCCCTGGGCGTGCCCGATGCCTATGCCGCCTGCGAGAAGATCAAGGCCGCTGGCGGCAACGTGACGCGCGAGGCGGGTCCGGTGAAGGGCGGCACGACGGTGATTGCCTTCGTGACCGACCCCGATGGCTACAAGATCGAATTAATACAAACAAAATCAACAACTTATGATGGCGGACGCCAGTCGGACACCAAAAGCACTGATCCGCTGCGCAGTGCGTAGCAGATGAGCAACAGAAGCCCGCTCAAGCGGGCTTCTGTTTGTCCGGTGATGGCACGCAGCCAAGGCTATCAACTTCCGCTCCAACGGCCAGGAGCAACCTTTCGGGCTCACCGGCTTCATGACCGTTTCTGGGGCTGATCTGAGACGTTCATGGTTGACGGGTTGTTGCCAACGGCCACGGTCATGAGCGTGTCGGAGTGGCAGGGCCCCACGCACGCTAGCTGCAAACCTTCGGACAGTTGCTCAATAGATCGACAGGTACTTGCGCCGCTGCCGTGATCACTCGGGCCAGCATGGCTCCATCGCTTCCTGCTCGACCGCGAGCGCTCCGAGTGCTGCGGCTTCTTCACCCCACCCCCAGCGCTCACAGACCCTGAGAATCTCGCGCCGTGCAGAGGGTGCCAATTCACGCCGGGTAACGGTGCCGGGTAGCACGGCATCAGCGCGCATGCCATGCAAACGGAGCGAACGCCCTTCTTGTTCGCAGCACTTAGCGATGTGCGACGCAATGCGGAATCCGCCCAAGTCGATGTCGCCCCAGTGATGGAGGGTCGCGGTCGGCGCAAGCGCCTTCAGAAACACTGCATAGGCTCGCTTCCACGATGGACTCGGCATGCCGCCCGTGTAGATGACGATGGCATCGTCCGGCCGTTGTCCGGCCATTTCGTTGAACGTGGTCAGATTCTCGACTGTCAACAGCCGCTGGCCGAAACCTGGATCGATTTGTACCGAGCGAATGACTGTGTTGGCGCCGACCGAAAACTGACCATCTAAAGCGAGGTCTACCGATCGAAAATTTACCAGGGTGTTCCACTGCTCTGCTGATTTTTTCAGCAGGGCGAACAGGTGATCACCATGGACATGATTGGCAAGGTCAAGCGGATGCATTTCCGCGACCGACTCTCATTCAGCGACATCGCCCGACGCACGGGCTTGTCGCGCAACACGGTCAAGAAGTGGGTGAAGGCGCCCGCAGAGGTCGAACCGCGCTATCGACGCAAGGCTGTAGCTGGCAAGCTGAGTGCATTCGAGGAGGCGCTGGTGCAGATGCTGCGCGCCGATGCGCGGCGAGCCAAGCATGAGCGGCGCACGGCCAGGGCGCTGCACACCGAACTCAAGGCCCTGGGCTATGAAGGCGGCTACAGCCGGCTGACCGACTTCATTCGAGCCTGGCGCGAGGGCGAGGGGCAGGCGGTCAACGTCACGGCCTACGTCCCGCTGAACTTCGAACTCGGCGAGGCCTTCCAATTCGACTGGAGCGAGGAAGGCCTGGTGGTCGGCGGCATCTACTACCGGGTGCAGGTGGCGCACACGAAGCTGTGCGCGAGCCGCGCGTTCTGGTTGGTGGCCTACCCGAGTCAGGGCCACGAGATGCTGTTCGACGCCCACACTCGATCGTTCGCTGCGCTGGGCGGCGTGGCGCGCCGCGGGATCTACGACAACATGCGCACCGCCGTCGACAAGGTCCACAAGGGCAAGGGCCGTACCGTCAACGCACGCTTCGCGGTGATGTGCGCGCACTACCTGTACGACCCCGACTTCTGCAACGTGGCCTCGGGCTGGGAGAAGGGCCGCGTGGAGAAGAACGTGCAGGACAGCCGTCGGCGCATCTGGATCGAGGCCGCCCGACGACGCTTCAGCTCCTTCGCCGAGCTCAACGCGTGGTTGGGCGAGCGCTGCCGGGCGCTGTGGAGCGAGGTGCGCCATCCCGAGCACAGCCAGTTCAGCGTGGCCGAGATGCTTGAGCACGAGCGGCCCCACCTGATGCCCATGCCCGAGCCCTTCGACGGCTACGTGGAGAAGCCCGCTCGGGTGTCGAGCACCTGCCTGGTGTCGGTGGCGCGCAACCGCTATTCGGTGCCGTGCGAGTGGGCCGGGCAGATGATCAGCACACGACTGTATCCGAGCAGCGTCGCGGTCGTCGCCGATGACGTCGTCGTGGCTCGCCACGAGCGCCTGAGCGACTCCGGCGGCACGCGCTACGACTGGCAGCACTACATCCCGCTGGTGCAGCGCAAGCCGGGGGCCCTCAGGAACGGGGCGCCCTTCGCGGACATGCCCGAGGCGCTGCAACAGTTGCGTCGCGGCTTGCTGCGCCAGGCCGGCGGCGACCGCGTGATGGCCCAGGTGCTGGCCATCGTGCCGGCGGCCGGCCTGGATGCCGTGATCGTGGCGGTGGAGTTGGCGATGGAGAGCCGCCCGCCGTCTGGACGTGTCAGCGTAGAGCACGTCATCAACGTGCTCGGCCGGCTCAACGCGCCGGCAGTGCCCCTCGGCGCCGAGACGGCGCTGCAGGTCGCAACACCGCCGCTGGCCAACACGGCGCGCTACGACAGCCTGCGCGGCCAGGAGGTGGACCATGCGTGATGTGACGGTTGAACTCAAGGCATTGCGCCTGCACGGCATGGCTGGTGCCTGGTGCGATCTGCAGGAGCAGGGCCCGGCCTCGGGTCTGGATAGCTCACGCTGGCTGGTCGAACACCTGCTGCAGGCCGAGACCACGGACCGCGCGATGCGCTCGGTGCAGTACCAGATGACGTCGGCGCGCTTCCCTGTGCACCGGGACCTCGCGGGCTTCGACTTCGATGCCTCGGTGGTGGATCGCAAGCTGATCGAACAACTGGCGACACTGGAGTTCACCGACGCCGCGCACAACGCCGTGCTGGTCGGCGGGCCGGGCACGGGCAAGACCCATCTGGCCACGGCTCTGGGTGTCTCCGGCATCACGCGTCATGGCAAACGCGTGAGGTTCTTCTCGACGGTCGATCTGGTCAATGCACTGGAGCAGGAGAAGGCCCAGGGCAAGGCCGGGCGCATCGCCAGTGCGCTGCTGCGCATGGACCTGGTGATCCTGGATGAACTGGGCTACCTGCCGTTCAGTCAGGCCGGTGGCGCGCTGCTGTTCCATCTGCTGTCCAAGTTATACGAGCACACCAGCGTGGTGATCACCACCAACCTGGACTTCGCCGAGTGGTCCACGGTGTTCTGCGACGCGAAGATGACCACCGCCTTGCTTGACCGACTCACGCATCACTGCCACATCGTGGAGACGGGCAATGAGAGCCACCGCTTCCTGCACAGCAGCGCCACGGCGAAGAAGCGGATCAAGGCGAGGGAACAGGCCCGCAAGGCATATCCGCAGCCGCCGGCGGCAACTGGCGACTGAGCCGCAAGCGGCCGCGCGGGGAAATCCGCTACGGGCTACGCCCTTCGCGGCTTCCCCCGCGCGCGATCACAACATCGAGGAGGACTCAAACACTAAACTTATGCACAGCCGGGCACTGAAAAACCGGCTTCCGCCCCCTGGTCAAGAATCGGTCGGAACGGGTGGTCAAGATTCAATCGGCGCCGACAGGCCTGCAGGGCCGCCTGCACCACGGCCTGCGCGCCTTCGTGCTGCTCCAGGTCGGCGGCCACCAGCAGGCCCTCGCCGCCTGCAGCGGTGATCTAGTCGCGCACCGCCTCGCAGGGGCCGGCGGCGCGGTCCACCAGCACCACGCGCGCGCCCTCGGCCGCCATGCGCAGCGCGCAGGCCCGGCCGATGCCCTGCGCGGCGCCGGTCACGACGATCACGCCCCCCTGGTAGCGCTGGGCGGCGATTCCGGTCCTGGTCAGCGGCCGAGGTCTTTGGCGCTGACGCCCGCGATGCCCCAGTTCTCCTTGGGCATTTCGTGGATCCAGACGCGGATGGTTTCCTTCTTCGCGCCGATGGCCTCGTGCAGCGCCTGGGTGACCTTCTCGATCACGGCCTTCTTCTGCTCGGGGGTTCGGCCTTCGAGTATGTAGATCTGTGCGAACGGCATGGTGGTGGTCTCCCGGGTCAGTTGGCTTTGATGTCCAGCTTGCGGATCAGGGAGCCCCAGCGGTTGTTCTCGGCCTTGATGAAGGCGCCGAACTCCTGGGGCGTGGTGACGCGCAGGTTGCCGGAGATGTTGTCGAACGCGGCCTGGGCCTCGGCGGTCTTGGCGCCCTTGGCCCAGGCGTCGTGCAGCTTCTGCACGACGGCGGCCGGGGTGGCGGCGGGGGCGACCAGGCCGAACCAGGTCTCCACCGCGAAGCCGGGGTAGCCGGACTCGGCCACCGTCGGTACGTCCGGCAGGGCCTTGGCGCGCGTGGGCGAGGTGACGGCCAGCGCCTTGAGCTTGCCGCTTCGGATGTGCTGCAAGGTGGTGGCCAGCGAGCTTTCCATGCTCATGATCACCGTGCCCGAGAGCAGGTCCGGCACGATCTGGCTCGAGCCCTTGTAGGGGATGTTGGTGAGTTCGATGCCGGCCACCGACTGCAGCAGCTCGGCCGCCAGGTGGTTGCTGGTGCCGATGCCGGACGTGGCGTAGCCGAGCTTGCCCGGGTTGGCCTTGGCGTAGGCCACCAGGCCCTTGAGGTCGGCGAACGGTGCGCTCGGGTGCACGACGATCACGCAGGGCGTGGTGCCCACCAGCGAGATCGGGGCGAAGTCCTTTTCCACCTGGAACGGCAGCTTGTCGTAGAGGTAGGGTGCGATGGCCAGGCTGCTGATGGCCGACAGCCCAATGGTGTAGCCGTCCGGCGCGGCCTTGGCCACCGCGTCGGTGCCGATGTTGCCGCCCGCGCCGGCCTTGTTCTCGACCACGAAGGACTGGCCCAGGGCGTCGCCCATGGCCTTGGCCGCGGTGCGGCCCATGATGTCGGTGGGGCCACCCGGCGGGAAGGGCACGATGAGCTTGACGGGGCGGGCGGGGTAGGCGTCCTGCGACCAGCCTGCCGTGGGTGCCAGGGCCAGGCCGGCCCCCACGGAGGCGATGAAATCTCTGCGTTGCATGGGCTGTGTTCCTCAGGCGGCTTTTTTCTGTTGGCGGGCGTCGCGCTCGCGGGCCATGGTCATGGCGGTGTCTTCGATCATGTCTTCCTGGCCGCCGACCATCTTCTTGCGGCCCAGTTCGACCAGGATGTCGCGCGCCGACAGGCCGTATTTGACGGCGGCGCGCTTGGCGAACAGCAGGAAACTGCCGTACACGCCGGCGTAGCCCAGGGTGAGCGCGTCGCGGTCGATGCGGATCGGGAAGTCCATGATGGGGGTGACCAGGTCTTCGGCCACGTCCTGGATCTTCCAGACGTCCACCCCGGTCTGCACGCCCATGCGGTCGAGCACGGCGACCAGCACTTCCATGGGGGTGTTCCCCGCGCCCGCGCCCAGGCCGGCAGCGGCGGCGTCGATGCGGGCGGCGCCACATTCAATCGCGGCGACCGAGTTGGCGACGCCCATGGCCAGGTTGTGGTGGCCGTGGAAGCCCAGCTCGGTCTCGGGCTTGAGCGCGTCGCGCACCGCCTGCAGGCGGGCCTTCACATCGGCGGGCAGCATGTAGCCGGCCGAGTCGGTGATGTAGATGCAGTTGGCGCCGTAGCCCTCCATCAGCTTGGCCTGTTTCACCAGACCTTCGGGGCTGTTCATGTGGGCCATCATCAGGAAGCCCACGGTGTCCATGTCGAGCTGGCGCGCGTAGGTGATGTGCTGCTCGCTCACGTCGGCTTCGGTGCAGTGCGTGGCCACGCGGATGGTGTGCACACCCAGGCCGTGCGCCATCTTCAAGTGGTCCACGGTGCCGATGCCGGGCAGCAGCAGGGCCGAGACCTTGGCCTGCTTCATCAGCGGGATCACGGTGCCCAGGTACTCCTCGTCGGAGTGGGCCGGGAAGCCGTAGTTGACGCTGGAGCCGCCCAGGCCGTCGCCGTGGGTGACCTCAATCAGCGGCACGCCGGCGGCGTCGAGGCCGCCGGCGATGCTCTTCATCTGGTCGAGCGTCATCAGGTGGCGCTTGGGGTGCATCCCGTCGCGCAGGGTCATGTCGTGCAGGGTGATCTTGGTGCTCATGTGAGTCTCTTTCAGATGTCTTTTCGAGGGCTGCCGCAGAACCGGCTTTGCCGGGCTGCAGGCTGCGCCCCCTGGAAGGGGGTGACGCGAAGCGGCGCGGGGGTCAGGCCATGCTTGGTTCGAGCACGAGCTCGCCCTTCAGAATTTCTTCGGCAAACATCTCGGCGGTGCGCGCGGCGGCGGCGGTCATGATGTCCAGGTTGCCGGCGTACTTGGGCAGGTAGTCGCCCAGGCCCTCGACCTCCATGAAAACCGAGACGCGGTTGCCGTCGAAGACGGGGCCGTTGACCAGCTTGTAGCCCGGCACGTACTTCTGCACTTCCCGGATCATGTCGTGCACCGACTTCGTGATCGCGGCCTCGTCGGGCGTGCCTTCGACCAGGCAGTGCACCGTGTCGCGCATGATCAGCGGCGGCTCGGCCGGGTTGATCACGATGATGGCCTTGCCCTTCTTCGCGCCGCCCACCTTCTCGACCGCGCCGGCCGTGGTGCGGGTGAACTCGTCGATGTTCTTGCGCGTGCCGGGTCCGACCGATTTGCTGGACACGGTGGCGACGATCTCGCCGTAGCTCACCGGCTGCACGCGGCTGACCGCGTAGACCATGGGGATGGTGGCCTGGCCGCCGCAGGTGACCATGTTCACATTCATCTCGCGCTGACCGACGTGCTGCTTGAGGTTGACCGGCGGCACGCAGTAGGGGCCGATGGCCGCGGGCGTGAGGTCGATCATCATCGCGCCCTGTTCGTTGACCTTGCGCGAGTTCTCGGCGTGCACGTAGGCGCTGGTGGCGTCGAACACGATCTGCACGCCGTCGGCCTTCATGTGCGGAATCAGGCCGTCCACACCCTCGGCGGTGGTCTTGATGCCCATCTCCTTGGCGCGCTTGAGGCCGTCGGAGTTGGGATCGATGCCCACCATCCACACGGGTTCGAGCACGGGGCTGCGCTGCAGCTTGGCCAGCAGGTCGGTGCCGATGTTGCCGGGCCCGATGAGGGCGCACTTGATTTTTTTGCTCATGGGTTGACTCCTGGGGGAAGAAGAAAAAAGGTTCAGGTGAGCGTGCGCACCACGCCACCGTCCACCCGCAGCGCGGCGCCGGTGGTGGCGCTGGCTTGCGGGCTGCAGACGTAGGCCACCATCGCGGCGACTTCGTCGGGGCGGATGAAGCGGCGCAGCAGCGAGGTGGGGCGCGCGTCGCGGAAGAAGCGGGCCGCGGCTTCGTCGAAGCTCAGGCCATGCTGTGTGGCGAGCGTGTCGAAAAAAGCGCGTGCGCCTTCGGTCAGCGTGGGGCCGGGCAGCACGCTGTTGACCGTGACGGCGGTGCCGGCGCAGCACTCGGCCAGGCCTCGCGCCACCGACAGCTGGGCCGACTTGCTCATGCCGTAGTGCACCATTTCGGCCGGCGGACAGATGCCCGACTCGCTGGAGATGAAGACGATGCGGCCGCGGTTGCGCGCCAGCATGCCGGGCAGCGCGGCGCGGGCGAGGCGCACGCCGCTCATCACGTTGACCTCGAACAGGTGCTGCCAGTCGGCGTCGGCGATCTGCTCAAAGGGCTTGGGCTCGAAGATGCCGAGGTTGTTGACCAGGATGTCCACCTGGGCCAGCCTGGTCGCCACCTGCTCGCAGCCGGCGGCGATGCCCAGGTCGGCGGCGATGCCGGACACCTCGGCCTGCGGGCGCTGTTCGCGCAGGGTGTGCAGCGCGCGCAGCACCGATGCTTCGCTGCGGCCGTTGATGATCACGTGGGCACCGTCGGCCAGCAGGGCCTGGGCGATGGCCAGACCGATACCGGCGGTCGAGCCCGAGACGAAGGCGGTCTGTCCCGCCAGGGGGCGTGGTGCCTGACTCATGGGCGCTCTCCTGCGGGCGGTTGGGCGTGCAGCCAGCCGGCCAGCCAGCGGGTCAGGCGCGGCGCCACCACCCAGGTCATGAGGACCACCACCAGCATGGTGATGACCATGGTGCGCGGCACCAGCGGCCAGTCGGCCAGCAGCGGCGCCACGGTGAGGAACAGCAGCAGCACGGTCGGGAAGATGCCCAGCCAGGTCACGACCGCCACCTTCCAGCGCGGCGGCGGCGCCTTGGTGGTGCTGCCGGTCGGCGCGAACCAGTAGTCCAGCCCGCTGACCCGGCGCATTTCCTGCGCGCCGATGGTGTGCGGGGCGATTTGCGCGAGCCAGTGCGAGCGCTCGGGCGAGTCCTGCCAGGCGGCCAGGTGCGCGTCGTTGTCGAAGGCGAAGACCACGTGGTAGAGCAGGGGCTCGTCGCCGCTGCCGGCCTCGCCGGGGCGCACCAGCTGGCCGCCCAGGTGGCCGGGAAGGTGCGTTGCCGCCTCGATCATGCCGGCCATGGCCGTCTCGAAGCCGGCCACGCCTTGGGGTGCGACCCGGCGCGTGACCAGCACGGTCACGGCGCGCGACGGGGTGGCGGGTGCGTTCATGGGCGCAGGCTTCGCAGGGCGGCGCTCAGACGAAGCGCATGCCCACCGTGCCCAGGTCCTGGAAGCGCACGTTCACGCTGTCACCGGCCTGCACCGCGATGGCTTCGGTCACGCCACCGGTCATGATGAAGCTGCCCGCCGGGATCTCATGGCCGCGCGCGCCCGGGTGGTTGGCCAGGGCGGCGATGGCGGCGGCGGGGTGGCCCATCACGGCCGCACCCGCGGCCATGGCCACGATCTGGCCGTTCTTCTCCAGCACCACGCCCAGCGTGCGCAGGTCCAGCGCTTCCACCCGGCGGGCACGGCCGCCGATCACGAAGCGCGAGGCCGAGGTGTTGTCGGCGATCACGCTCTTGAGGTCGAACTTGAAGTCGCGGTAGCGGCTGTCGATGATCTCCACGCCGGGGATCACGAAGTCGATCGCGGCCATCACGGCGCCGACATGACAACCCGGGCCCTTGAGCGGCGCCTTGGTGACGACGCAGATCTCGGCCTCGACCTTGGGATGGATGAGTTCGGAGGTCTTGATGTCGCTGCCTTCGGCGCAGGCCATGTAGTCGCTGACGAAGCCGAAGACCGGCGTGTCCACGCCCATCTGCTTCATCTTGGCGTAGGAGGTCAGGCCGCACTTGAGGCCCACGGTCTTGTTGCCGCGGCCTTCCTTGCGCGCGCGGATGATGTCCTGGATCGCGTAGGCGTCGTCCCAGTCCATGTCCGGGTGGTCGTCGGTGATCTTGGTGACGTCGTGCGCCTTCAGCTCGGCGTTTTCCAGATGCTCGGCCAGCTGGGCGAGGGTGTTCTTGTCGAGTTTCATGTGGTTGTTTCCTTCCCGCTCAGGCGACGAAACGCACCGACGTGCCGCCCAGGCCGCCGACGCTGCAATACAGGCTGTCGCCCGCGACCACCGGCACCAGCGGCGACTGCGAGCCCGAGAGGATGATGTCGCCAGCCTTCAGGCCGATGCCCAGGCGGCCGAGCGTGTTGGCCAGCCAGGCCACCGCGTTGACCGGCGAGCCCTGCACCGATGCGCCGCAGGACGTGCTGATGATTTCGCCGTTCTTTTCCAGCACCATGCCGGCCAGCGCGAGGTCGAGGTCGCGCGGGCTCTTGCGCAGGCCGCCGAGCGTGAGCACCCCGCAGGAGGCGTTGTCGGCCACGGTGTCCTGGATCTTGATCTTCCAGTCCTTGATGCGCGAGTCGACGATCTCGAAGCACGGCATCACGCAGTCGGTGGCACGCAGCACGTCGGCCGCGGTGACGCCGGGGCCTTCGAGGTCGCGCGCGAGGATGAAGGCGACCTCGGCCTCGGCCTTGGGCGCGATCATGTTGCTCACCGGGATCGGCTGGCCTTCGTTGTAGACCATGCCCGAGAGCAGGTGGCCGAAGTCGGGCTGGTTGACCTTGAGCATGTCCATCACGACCTTGCTGGTCACGCCGATCTTCTTGCCGACCACATGTTCACCGGCGTCCAGGCGGCGCTGGATCATGCGCAGCTGGATCTGGTAGGCGTCCTCGATGGTGATGTCCGCTTCGCGGTCGGTCAGTGGAGCGACGGGTTGGCGGTCGAGCAGCGACTGGTAGAGCTCGTCGCCGTAGTGCTGGATCTTGGAGTTGTCCATGGTGTTCTGTGTGGGAAAAGAGGTCAGGCGGGCGCGGCGCCCTGCGCGTCGGCTTCGGCGAGGAAGTTCGACACCAGCTGGACGAAGCGCGCGGCGTGTTCGATCTGCGTCCAGTGGCCGCAGTGGCCGAACACGTGCAGCTGGCTGTTGGGAATCCACTGGCTCAGCGTGAGCGAGGTCTGCAGCGGAATCACCTGGTCCTCGCGGCCGTGCACGATGAGCGTCTCGTGCGGCAGCGCGCGGATCGCCGATTCGGGGCTGGCCATGGCGTCGACCCAGCGCTGGCGCGGGGCCGGGAACATGGCCGAGAAGGATTCCTGGAAGCCGGGGCGGATGCTGGCCTGGTAGCGCAGCTCGGCCAGCTCGTCGGTGACCAGGGAGCGATCGTGGGCGAACACGTCCATGATCCGCTTCATGTTGTCCAGCGACGCCTCGTAGCCCCAGACCGCGTCCAGGCCCGGCGTGATCGGGAAGGGCACACCCACGGACCCCATGAGCACCAGGCGGCGCACGCGCTGCGGGGCGCGAACGGCCAGTGCCAGCGAAAGCGCGCCGCCGAAGCTGTTGCCGACCACGTCGGCCTGCTCGACTCCCATCGCGTCCAGCAGGTCCAGCGCCTGCTGCACCCAGGTGTCCATGTTGTAGGTGATGCCGGCCGGGCGGTCGGAGTAGCCGAAGCCGACCATGTCGGGCGCGATCACGCGGCGGTCCTTGGCGATGACCGGCATCGCCAGGCGCCAGTTGGCCCAGGCGCTGACCCCGGGGCCGGAGCCGTGGATGAACAGCACCGGCGGCTGGCCCGGCTTGGCGCTGCCCAGGTCGTGCACGTTGGTGTTGAACGCGCGCGTGCGGACACTGCGGGCGATTTCGGGGTTGTGCGGTGCGTTCACAGTTTCACCATGACGTTGCGGAGCTCGGTGTAGAACTCCAGGGAGTGGACGCCGCCCTCGCGGCCGATGCCGCTGGCCTTGCTGCCGCCGAAGGCGGTGCGCAGGTCGCGCAGGAACCAGCTGTTGATCCAGCACAGGCCGACCTCGATGGCCGCGGCCATGCGGTGGGCCTTGCCCAGGTCCTGCGTCCACACGGTGGTGGCCAGGCCGTAGTCGGTGGCGTTGGCCAGCGCAATCGCTTCCTCTTCGGTGTCGAAGGGCGCGATGTGGCAGCAGGGGCCGAAGATCTCCTCGCGAATCACGCTGGCGCTTTCGGGCAGGCCGGTCCAGATGGTGGGCTGCACGAAGTGGCCGTTGGCGTACTCGCCCGTCATGGCCGGTTCGCCGCCGCCGGTGACGACGGTCGCGCCCTCGGCCTTGGCCTTGGCGTAGTAGCCCATGACCTTCTGCTTGTGCTCCGCCGAGATCAGCGGGCCGATGCCCACGCCCGGCATGTCGGGGCCGCCGATCTTCAGGCCTTCCGCTTTGGCTTTCAGGGCCGCGACGAACTTGTCGAAGATCGGGCGCTGCACGTACACGCGCTCGGTGCCCAGGCAGACCTGGCCGCAGTTCTCGAAGGCGCTGCGCGTGATGCCGGCAATGGCCTTGTCGAAGTCGGCGTCGGCGAACACGATGCCGGCGTTCTTGCCGCCGAGTTCGAACGAGACCGGGCGCACGCCCTTGGCGGCGGCGGCCATGATGGCCTCGCCGGTGCGGGTCTCGCCGGTGAAGGTGATGCCGTTGACGCCGGGGTGCTTGGTGATGAACTCGCCCGCCGAGCCGGGGCCGAAGCCGTGCAGCACCTGGTACACACCCTTGGGAATCCCGACCGCGTTCATCACCTCGCCCAGCAGGGTGGCGGTGGCGGGGGTTTCTTCGGAGGGCTTGACGATCACGGTGTTGCCACAGGCCAGCGCCGGGCCGACCTTCCAGGTCATCAGCAGCAGCGGCAGGTTCCAGGGGCAGATGACGCCGACCACGCCCAAGGGCGTGCGCAGGCCGTAGCTGATGGCCGTACCGCCGTCGGGCGTGGTCATCTGGAAGCTCTCGGTCGGCACGTTCTTGACGATGTCCGCGAAGATCTTGAAGTTGGCCGCGCCGCGCGGGATGTCGATGTGCGAGGCCAGCGAGCGCGGCTTGCCGGTGTCGGCCAGTTCGGCGGCCAGGAAGTCGTCGAAGCGGCGGTTGATCTCGTCGGCCACCGCGTGCAGGAGCTCGGCGCGCTTGACCACGCTCATCCGGCCCCACTCGCCCTTGAGCGCGGCACGGCCCGCGGCCACGGCGTCGTCGACCTCGGCCTGACCGGCCTCGTGCACCTGGCCGATCACCGCGTTGGTGGCGGGCGCGCGCTTCTCGAAGGTCTTGGCGGTGGCGACAAATTCGCCGTTGATGAAGTTCAGAAACTGTTTCATGGTGCGTGAGTGAGATGAAAAATCAGTCGAGGCCCAGGGCTTTCAGGCCGGCGCGGGCGCAGGCCTCGTCTTGCTCGGCCGAGCCGCCGGAGACACCGATGCCGCCGATGCGCTGGCCGTCGGTCACGACCGGCAGGCCGCCGCCGAACAGCACCAGGCGCTGGCGCTGGTTCAGGCCGATGCGCAGCAACTCGTCGTCGCCGATCACGCCACCCCATTGCGAGGTGGGAAAGCCAAAGCTCGCGGCCGTGTAGGCCTTGTCGATCGCGATGTCGATCGAATGCAGAAACGCATGGGGCATGCGCAGAAAAGCGGCCAGCGTGCCCGAGGCATCGGTGACGGCCACGTTGATGCGAATGCCCGATGCCTCCGCATGCGCCACCGCCGCCTGGCAGGCCAGCGAAGCCGCAGATGCGGAGATGACGGAAGAGGGAACAGAGAGAGCGGATGTCATAAGAAGAAGCGGCGAGAGAAAGGTGACTCCAGTTCGAGGGGCACCGAGGAACCGGCTCCGCCGGGCCTCAGGTGCCGTCCCTCCTCCAAGTGCCGAAGGCGCGCCAGAGAGGGGGGAAGCCGCGTCAGTGGCGCAGGGGGGTGATCACGTGTACACCTCGGTGAAAGACGGCACCAGATAGCCCGTGTGATAGAAGATCCCGCTGCCCAGTTGGTCTTCGGTCCAGGTCGTCACCGGCCGGTCGCGCTGGGCCAGATAGCCCAGGCCGGCGAAGGTCTCGTTGCGATTGCCGCTCGGGTCGAAGAAGTAGATCGTCTCGCCGCGCGTGATGCCGTGGCGGGTGGGGGCCACGTCGATGCGCGTCTTGGTCTTGGCCATCACGTCGGCGGACTTGAGCACGTCGTGCCACGAGTCCAGGAAGAAGGCAATGTGGTGCAGGCCGCTGCGCGGCCCACCGACGAAGGCGATGTCGTGCGGCGTGGTGGTGCGGGCCATCCAGGTCGCCGCCTGCATGTTGCCTTCGGGGCCGACCAGCACCTGCTCGGTCAGGAAGAAGTCCAGCGCCTCGGTCATGAAGCGGGTGTTGTCGGCCACGGTGTTGATGCCGGCCTCGGGATTCATCTCGCACATCAGCAGGCAGTGGTCCAGCCAGTGGGCGCCCGCGCCCTTGAGGCCGTCGGGCCAGGGGTCGGGATTGATGTTGCCCACGTCGGTGCCGACAAACTCCTTGCTGGCATACAGGCGCATTTCGTGCCCGCTGGGCAGTTTGAACTGCAGCATGCGGCCGGTCGAGGGCAAGGTGCCTTCGTCGAGCATGGTGGTCTTCACACCCCAGGCCTCGATCTTCTGCTGCAGCGCTTCAAGGTCGGCTTCCTTTTCGACCTTGTAGGCCAGGTGGTTCATGCCGGCCTGGTCCGACGGGGTCAGGATGACCGAGTACTTGTCCCATTCGTCCCAGCACTTGAGGTAGACGTTGCCCGCCTTGTCCTTCATGGTGGTCTTCATGCCCAGCACGTTCTCGTAGTGCCGGACGGCGGCGTCCATGTCCATCACTTTCAGGCTCGCGTGCCCGATGCGCATCACACCCATGTTGTGTCTCCTGGTGGTTGATTACTGCTGCTGAATCGAAGGGCTGGCAGTCGCAGACTCTGCGCGCCCCTTGGAAAACGGTTTGCTCAACTTGCCGGCCACTTCGAGGTTCACCGGCGTCTGGGGCGCCACGCGGCATGCCAGCGTGTAGCCCTGGTTCTCTTCGTCGAGCGTCACGTGTGCACGGCTGATCGGCCCCAGGGCCTTGATCTGTCCCTCGACGATGCGGACCTTGCAGACCCCGCAGCCGCCGTTGACGCAACCCACCGGGATGCCCTTGCGGCCCAGGCGGACCATGCCGGTGAGCAGGCTTTCATTGCCGGCGCAGGGAAAGGTCTCGTCCGTCGGGGCCACGTGCACTGCGAACTTGGGGCGGGAATCAAACAGGGACATGTTTTAAGGCACCCGATTGACACTGCGCGTGGCGACCGACGATACGTTGACGATCACGCCCTTCTTTTTCTTGAGCATGGCAGGCAGCCTTGTCGCGGTTCGCAACGATGGGCGCGCGGCCGATCCAGCCGGTGAGGTAGTCCTTGGGCTTGGGCAGCTGACTCTCATGTGCAACATAGACCCAGACCTTTTCGAGATCTGGCGTTGCTCGAGTTCGAACAGATCGGGGTCGACGAAGATGCGCCGATCGACGGCGCGCTGCCCGTCTTCGTGGTGAACGTCGTCGTCGAGCAGAGTTTGGGGTGCAGCGTCCATGTGAGGCTCCTTCAGGAAGTGGATTCGTCGGCACGCGTGCCCGCGTCCAGTGCGGCGTAGACCTCGTCGCCTTCGACCTTGACCGGGTAGATCATCAGTGCCTTGACGCACGGAAACGCGGTGGCGGCGCCGGTGCGGATGTCGAACCGGCCGCTGTGGAACGGGCACTCGATCTCGCAGCCAACGATGTCGCCCTCGGACATCGACGCCGCACCATGGGTGCAAGTGTCGTCGATGACGAAATAGCCTTCGTCTAGGCGCACCAGCGCCACCGGCTCGCGGCCTTCGACAGGCACCTGAAGGGCGTAGCCGGCCTCGACATCGTCGATGCGGGCGATGAATGTCATCGTCTTGGAGTCGCTCATGCAGCGGTCCTCTCGTTGGGCAAGGGCTGCTGACATGTCAGTGCAGGGTCGGGAAGGCGCGCCCGGCAGCCAGCGAGCTGGCGGTCACGATGGCGTTCAGGATCATCGAATGGTCGGCAATACCGCGGCCGACGATGTCGAAAGCGAAGACGTGATAGTCGGGCCGGCCGATAAGCCAGCACTTTCTTCGCATAGGCCTCCAGGTGGCCGCCGATGCCGTGCATCAGGAGCAGCGCTTCGGGCTTGCCCACGCCAGTCTCGACGATGCGGATGTTGCCGAAGCTTGGGGTGTCGACGTGGCGCACGGTGGCGCCCAGCAGATCCAGCCACAGACTCATGCGGCAGTCTCCGTTGCTTCGACGCCGAGCCCGAGATAGGCCTCGCGCACCATGGGGTCGTTCATCAGATCGGGGATGGGCAGCACAACGTAAGCACTTTCCCACGAGCAGCCTTCGACTTGACCGCTCGCTGCACAGCATGGCGACGCTCTGCAAACCTTCCTCCCGCCAGAGGAGAAACCAGCACTGCCCGTGACAGCCGGCGCAGCGGGTCAGAGCGCATAGAAATCCATCGCCGCGGGAACCAGGTCGTTCTGCAAATGAATCTTCTTGCGCGCAATCAACCACTGCCCGTCCTTATGTTTCATCTGTAGTTCGTACCAGCCAAAATGAACGTGCTGCTTGGCGGTCCGGGCATCGTAGACGCGCACCATCCAGCTCGACTGGGCCTCGATCGTCTCTGCCCCGGCCGGGCTCGCCATGACATTGCTCACAAAATGCGTCGTGCGCGGCAGTGGCATGGCGGTAACCGATTTTCGCGATTGAATTCGACTGATTCTCTCCTCAAGGCCGATGCGCGAATCGTGATAGATGAGAGAGATCTCGGTATCCGGATCGTCGATCTCGTCGTACTCGTTGCGCCAGGCCGGAACCCAATACACCGCATCGGGCGCATACAAACCAACCCACTCCTTCCATCTGCGCCGGTCCAGATACATCCCCTCCCGGAACAAGATCTCCGTGGCGACTGCCGTGGCCTCGTGATTCATCATGGCGACCTCCTCAAACCCGTCGCGACGGCGTCGTCAACGACGGGTCGCTCAACCGCCGTCGCTTGGCCGGCAGCGCGCGGGCTGTGGACGATGACGGAACTCCTGGAGTCCTCGGCGAGCAGCAGGCGTTGCCATTCCCGATAACCTGCATGAAAACAGGTTTCATTGCCAAACGTCATCGATCCAAACGCCGATTCACAGTCGTCGATATTCAGCTCCGCGGCGTGCTCCATGCCATTGGTCTGCAACTCGCCCAAACCGCGCAGATAGCCCTGCGTCGGGCCCGCCGCGATGGCCCTGAACCCGCTCTGGCAAAACTCGTACATGACATTGTCATCGGAAGTCGCGAGCCCACTGGGGTTGAAGAAGTCCTCGTACGCGCGGATGCGCGACCGTCGCTCGCCGCGAGCCTCGCCGACCGGAGCGAGGCAATGCGAGCTCATTCGCGTCTTGTCAGCCGCAAGCGGCTGCCAAGTGCGCAGCTGAAGTGACAGCTTCATCGACTGGATATCGATGATCTGCAGATTGGGAAAGATCGTGAGGTTGCGCTGGCGCATGCGCCACTTTCTCCTGACGCCCTCGTCCCCCTCAGCGGCAGGCGACGGCGCATCACCGACATCGCCCGCAGCATGCTGAGCCTGACCCGGCAATGGCTTGTTCATAGTGCCCCACTTCGTTAAGTGCTTGAAAACATTGAGATCTGGTTCTCGGAAAAAACCTGAC
>NZ_JBIMLB010000005.1:0-278124 GCF_051860785.1 Hydrogenophaga sp. | reverse complement strand
GTGCGGGCGCGCAGCGCCAAAGACCGACACCACACGCGCCAGCGCCGTCTCGGTGCCCGCTCGCATGTCCAGCGGCTCGGTGGCCAGCCACAGGGCATCCACCCGGATCACTTGAGCAGCTCTCGCATCCACACGGCGCACTGTTCGGCTGCGTCCAAGGGCCAGGTCACCGAGACGCTGGTGGCGCCACGGCGCAGCTCGATGCGGATGTCCGGCGCAGGTGCACACGCCGCTGGCGGCAGTGGCACAGGAACGAATGAGGGGGGCTGCAGTGCAGGCAGCGCGCCACCCGCTTGGCGGCGCCACTTGTGCACGACGTTGGCGTTGATGCCGTGTGACAGGGCAATGCTGGCTACCGATGCACCTGGCTCGGCGCACTCGGCAATGATCTGCTGCTTGAGCTCGGCGCCGTACCGCCGGCGGGTCTTCTTCCTGGCTTCATCCATGGTGTCCACCTAATTTGCTTGGTGGACACCATCGTTGCCGCTTAGACCAATCCCTTCAAGGGTGGGATGGCCGCGCGCTTACAGTTGCCGCGCCGCACTGCCAGGCGGGTGACGTTGATTTCGAACAGGTGGCGCGCCTCGAGTGCGCGCAGGTTGTTGTCCCGGTCGCCATCGATGGCGATGGAGGCGATGATGCCCACGCCCATGCCGAGTTCGACGTAGGTCTTGATCACGTCGGCGTCCATGGCGGTGATCACCACGTTCGGGCTCAAGCCTTCCTTGGCAAAGGCGTCGTCGATGTGCGAGCGGCCGGTGTAGCCCCGGTCGTAGGTGATGATGGGATGCTCGGCGAGCTCTTGCAGCGTGAGGGGCCCGGCGGTGTGCAGCAGCGGGTGGTTGGGTGGCACCACGATGCTGTGGGTCCAGCGGTAGCAGGGCAGCGTGACCAGTTGCGGGTAGTGGGCCAGCGCCTCGGTGGCGATGCCGATGTCGGCTTCACCGGTGAGCAGCATTTCGGCCACCTGCTTGGGTGAACCCTGGTGCAGGTTGAGCGTGACCTGCGGGAACAGGCTGCGGAAATCGCGCACGGCGTGGGGCAGGGCGTAGCGGGCCTGCGAGTGCGTGGCCGCAATCGACAGGCCACCCTCCATGCGCGAGACGAATTCCTTGCCGGCCTGGCGCAGGTTGCCGGCTTCCTGCAGCAGGCGTTCCACGATGGGCAGGAGCGTGCGGCCGGGTGGCGTGAGACCGGTCAGCCGCTTGCCTGCACGCTCGAAGATGGTGACACCCAGCTCTTCCTCCAGCTCGCG
The DNA here is from genome assembly GCF_051860785.1 of Hydrogenophaga sp. GTDB lineage: Bacteria > Pseudomonadota > Gammaproteobacteria > Burkholderiales > Burkholderiaceae_C > Hydrogenophaga. The sequence goes on along the minus strand of NZ_JBIMLB010000005.1, from coordinate 276,869 downwards.
AATCTGCCGGCTCACGCCGGGTTGGGATGTGTAGAGCATGGCGGCGACTTCAGTAAGGTTGAAGCCGCAGCGCACGGTCTCCCGGACGGATCGGAGCTGTTGGAAGTTCATGAACGTGCCTTCAATACCGGGTGCTGCGCGCGCCGTAGACTCGTCGAGAGGTATCGCGGAACTGGCTTTGCCAGGCCGCAGATACCGCCCCCTTGAGGGGGTCGCGCGAAGCGCGGCGGGGGTGGTTCATAGCAGGGCGTCGGCCCAGATGTTCTTCGCCCAGGATCGGGCGTACTGGCCTTCGAGTGCATTGGCCGTGGGCGTGAGGCCGCCCGAGCCCGGTACCGGCACCAGCGTCTTCTGCTCGGCGTTCCACTTGTGGACCGAGGCCACGTGCACCACGTCGGTCTCGCTCACGAAGCTGTAGCAGGTGTTGGCGATGATGGGGTCGGGGTTGATGGGGCGGCCCTGGATGAGCGCGATCACCGCATCGGCCGCGACCTTGCCGTGGTTGTTGGCCATGAAGCCGGACTTGGGCATGCCCGGTGCGGAGGCGGTGGCATCGCCCAGCACGTGGATGCCCTGGACGGCCAGCGACTCGAAGCTCTGGAAGTTCACACCCACCCAGCGCGCGGTGGGTTGCACCAGGCCGGCGGTGCGCGCAATGCGGCCCGCTTGCTGCGGTGGCACCACGTTCAGCACACCGGCCTTGATGGTCTCGAAGCTGGTCTCGATGCTCAGCGTGGCAGCGTCCACGCGCACCAGTTCGCTGTTGGGCCGGTAGTCCACGATGCCGGGGTAGCGCTCGGTCCAGGCTTTGACGAACAGGGCCTTCTTGGAAACGATGTCCGGGTTGGCGTCGAGCACCAGCACCTTGGAACGTGGCTTGTGCTGCTTGAAGTACGAAGCCACCTGGGCGGCGCGTTCGTAGGGGCCGGGCGGGCAGCGGTAGGGACCCTTGGGAATGTGCAGGGCATACACGCCGCCATCAGGCAGGGCTTCGAGCTGCTGGCGCAGCGCCACGGTTTGCGGGCCGGCTTTCCAGGCGTGCAGCACGCGGGCCTGTGCTTCAGCAGTCTGCAGGCCGGGCACCAGGTCGTAGAGAAAGTCCACGCCGGGCGAGAGCACCAGGCGGTCGTACTTCAAGGTCTCGCCGCGCGCCAGGCGCACTTCGCGCTTCTCGGCGTCGATGGCGGTGGCTTCGTCGCGCACCACGCGCACACCGTGTTTGCGTTGCAGCGTGTCGTAACCCGTGGTGAGGTTCTCGATCTTCTCGCTGCCGCCGAGCACCAGGTTGCTCAGCGGGCAGGAGACGAAGGCAGCCTCACGCTCGACCAGCACCACCTCGATCTCGGGCGCCCACTGGCGGATGTACTTGGCGGCAGTGGCGCCGCCGAATCCGCCCCCGATCACGACCACGCGGGCCTTGGGGGCGGTGGCGGTGGTGGTGGCACAGCCGGGCAGGGCCAGCGCCACGGCGGTGCCGCCGGCGGCGGCGAGCAGGTGTCTGCGGTTGATCATCTGGGTCATGTCCGTGTCTCCTGCGCGTTATTTCGGTTGGCGTGAAAAGTGGTCGGCCAGGCGTTCCAGCTCGGCGTCGCTGTAGCCCTTGGCGTGCTGGTGCATCACGGTCGCGGGCAACTGGTCGCGCTTGTAGGCCAGCAGCTTGGTCAGCAGCACCTGCTTGTCCTGCCCATTGATGGACGGGATGGCACTGTTGCTCTTGCCGCCGGTGCCGTGGCAGGCCGCGCAGGAGGCGGCCCAGGCGCGGGCCTGGAAGTCGGTGGTCTGGGCGTGTGCTGTGCTACCCAGCAACAACAGCGCGGCGATGCCGAGTGTTCTTTTCATCGTGCGCCTTCCGATTCAGAGCTTGGCGATCGAGACTTCGGTGGACTTCACCAGCGCCACGACCTCAGAACCGACCTGCAGGCCCAGGTCGTTCACGGAGCGGGTGGTGATGACCGAGGTGACGATGCCCCAGGGCGTCTCGACATCGACTTCGGAGACGACGTCGCCCTTGATGATTTCCTTGACCTTGCCTTTGAACTGGTTGCGGACGTTGATGGCTTGAATGGACATGTGTGGTTTTCCTTTGGTTGTGAAAGACGCGGTGAATGGAGGTGTCTCGGTCAAGAAACGCCGTGGAACCGGCTTTGCCGGGCCACTGGCGTTGCCACCTGGGGGGTAGCGCCGAAGGCGATGCGGGGGGTGTTCATCTAGACGGCCCAGCGAAGGGCGTGGGCTGGAGCGGGTGGCCAGGGCGGATCGTTCGAGGGTGCTTCGGTTTCAGGTACCTGCAGCACGCGGTCGAGGATGCGTTTCTCGATGGCGGCGAAGGTGGCATCGCCGCGCGAGCGCGGGCGCGCCAGGGGCACGCGCTCGTCCAGCGCGATGGCGCCGTCCTCGATCAGGATCACGCGGTCGGCCAGGGCCACGGCTTCCTGCACGTCGTGCGTAACGAGCAGGGCGGTGAAGCCATGGCGTTTCCACAGGCCTTCGATGAGCTCGTGCATCTCGATGCGGGTGAGCGCGTCCAGCGCACCCAGCGGCTCGTCGAGCAGCAGCAGTTGCGGGCGGTGCACCAGCGCGCGGGCGAGCGAGACGCGCTGGCGCTGACCGCCCGAGAGCTTGGCCGGCCAGTCACCCAGGCGGTCGCCCAGGCCAACTTGTCCGAGCACGGCCTCGGCGTCCTTGCGGTTCTCCTTCGGCAGGCCCAGGGCCACGTTGTCCACCACGCGTTTCCACGGCAGCAGGCGTGCGTCCTGGAACATGATGCGGGTGTCGTCGTGCAGGCCGTCGACGTTCTTGCCATCGAGCAGCAGTTCACCGCCGCTGGCAGCCTCCAGGCCCGCCACCAGGCGCAGCAGCGTGCTCTTGCCGCAACCGCTGCGACCGACGATGGCGACGAACTCGCCGGGTTCGATGGTGAGCTGGTTGTCGCGCAGCACCTCGCGCGCGCCATAGCGCTTGCTCAGGTGGCGCAGCTGCACGCGCACGCCGGGTGTGGATTTTTCGGTCGGGTTGGCCATGATGCGCGTCACACCTGCGGTTTGAACAGCGGCACGTCGACCGCGTTGATGCGCCGGGGCAGCAGCTTTTCCGCCAGGAAGGTGTCGGCGATCTTCTGCTGCTCGACGATGTTCTGCGCGGTCACCGGGCGCACCGCGTAGCTGCGGCGGCCGTTGGCCTGTTCCACGATGCCGGCGTCCAGGCCCCAGAAGGGCGCGAGCAGCGCGGCCGCTTCTTTCGGTTGTGCCTTGACCCAGCGACCGGTCTTCTCCAGTTCGGCGTAGATCACGCCGAGCACGTCGGGCCGCGCCTGCGCGAAGCGCGTGCTGGCCAGGTAGTAGCGCTGATACGAGGCCAGGCCCGTGCCGTCGGCCAGCACGCGGGCGTTGGCCTGCTTCTGCGCTGCCGAGAGGAACGGGTCCCAGACCACCCAGGCGTCGATGGCGCCACGCTCGAAAGCGGCGCGGCCATCGGCGGGCGTGAGGTAGGCGGGCTCGATGTCGACGAACGACAGGCCGGCCTTCTCGAGCGCGGCGATCAGCAGGTAGTGCGCACCGGCGGCCTTGGCGAAACCCACGCGCTTGCCTTTGAGTTCGCTCACGCTTTTCAGCGGCGAGTCGCTGCGCTCCAGGATGGCCTGCGCGGTGGGCGAGGGCGCTTCCTGCGCCACGAAGGTGAGCTGCGCACCCGCGGCCTGTGCGAACACCGGCACGGTGTCGGCCACGTCGGCGCTGAAATCGAGGTTGTCGAGGTTGAGTGCTTCCAGGAGCGGCAGGCCGCTGGTGAACTCGTGCCAGCTCAGCGTGGCGCCCAGCGGCGCGAGGCGCTGTTCCAGCGTGCCCTGCAGGCGCAGCACGGCGATCAGCGTGGACGATTTCTGGTAGCCCAGGCGCACCGTGCGCGGCGCGCTGCCTTGCGCCAGTGCGGCGCCGGCGGCGAGGGACCCGATGGCGCCCAGGGCGGCGCGGCGGTTGAAGAGGGGATGCGTCATGGTCGTTCTCGTTGGGGTGGTTCAGGGGTTCTGGTAGCCGGGGTGCCAGCGGAGCCAGTACGTCTCGAGGCTTCTTGCAAACACGTCGGCCAGCTTGCCGAGGGCGGCGTAGAGCAGGATGCCGACGAGCACGATGTCGGTCTGCAGGAATTCGCGGGCATTCATCGTCAGGTAGCCGATGCCGGCCTGTGCGGAGATGGTCTCGGCCACGATCAGAATCACCCACATCAGGCCGAGCGAGAAACGCAGGCCGACCAGGATGGAGGACAACGCGCCGGGCAGGATGATCTGCGTGTACAGGCCCCAGCGCGAAAGGCCGTAGGTGCGGCCCATCTCGATCAGGCCCGGGTCGACGTTGCGAATGCCGTGGAAGGTGTTGAGGTAGATGGGGAAGAACACGGCCACCGAGATGAGGAACAGCTTGGCGGCTTCGTCGATGCCGAACCAGAGGATGACCAATGGGATCAGCGCCAGCGCGGGGATGTTGCGCACCATCTGCACGCTGGAGTCCAGCAGCGTTTCGAAGAAGCGCACCGAGCCAGTGAGCAGGCCCAGCAGCAGGCCCAGGCCGCCGCCGATGGCCAGCCCGATCAGGGCGCGGCCGGCGCTCACCTGCACGTGCGTCCAGAGTTCGCCCGACACGGCCAGCGTCCAGAACGCAGTAACCACGGAGAGCGGGGCGGGCAGCACTCGGGTGGACAACCAGCCGAACGAAGATGACAACTGCCACACCACCACGAGCAGCGTGGGCACCAGCCAGGGCAGGAAGCGCTGCCAGGCCGACCGCAGGAAGCGGCCCACGAACGGGCCGAGGTCACGGCCCGGGGTGAAGCCCCAGCCGGGAGCGTCGATGGTGTCGGGCACCGGGGTCACCGGCGCCTCGCGAAACGTCTGGATCGTGGTCATGAAGCTTGTTCCTGTTCAGCTCTGGGATGCGCGCGGCACGAACACGTTGGCCACGGTCTCGCCGAACGGGCCGTTCAGCGCGGGGCCGGGCAGCTTCTCGCGCAACTGGCGGGGCAGCAGCGGGAACACGAGTTCGGCAAAGCGGTAGGCCTCTTCCAGGTGCGGGTAGCCGGAGAAGATGAAGTTCTCCAGGCCGAGCTCGGCGTATTCCTGGATGCGCGCGGCCACGGTCTTCGGATCGCCCACCAGCGCGGTGCCGGCCCCGCCGCGCACCAGGCCCACGCCGGCCCACAGATTGGGGCTGATCTCCAGGTCGGCGCGCGTGCGCTTCTTGCCACCGGCGTGCAGCGCGGCCATGCGGCGCTGGCCTTCGGAATCCATCTTCGAAAACGCGGCTTGCGCGCGGATCACGGTGTCGTCGTCGAGCCGGCTGATGAGCGAGTCGGCGGCGGCCCAGGCTTCGGTGTCGGTCTCGCGCACGATCACGTGCAGGCGGATGCCGAACTTCACGGTCCGTCCACGCTTCGCGGCTCGCGCACGCACATCGGCCACCTTCTTCTCCACATCGGCTGGCGCTTCGCCCCAGGTGAGGTAGGTGTCGACCTGCTCGGCAGCGAGCTCGTGCGCCGCCTCGGACGAACCACCGAAATACACCGGGGGATAGGGCTGCTGCAGCGGCGGGAAGAACAGCTTGGCGCCTTTCACCTGCAGGTGCTTGCCGTCGTAGTCGAAGGTTTCGCCTTCGTGACTGCGTGCCAGGATCTCGCGCCAGATGCGGATGAACTCGGCCGATTGTTCGTAGCGCTCGGCGTGGTCCAGGAACACGCCGTCGCCTTCCAGTTCGGCACGGTCGCCACCGGTGACGAGGTTGATGAGCAGGCGCCCGCCCGAGAGGCGGTCGAAGCTGGCGGCCATGCGCGCGGCCAGCGCCGGCTGGTGCAGGCCCGGGCGCACGGCCACCAGGAACTTGAGCCGCTGCGTCACCGGCAGCAGGCTCGCCGCCACGACCCAGGGGTCTTCGCAGGAGCGGCCGGTGGGAATCAGCACGCCTTCATAGCCCAGGCTGTCCGCGGCCTGGGCCACCTGCTTCAGGTAGTCGTGGCTGAGCTGGCGCGCGCCCTCGGCGGTGCCGAGGTAGCGGCTGTCGCCGTGGGTGGGGATGAACCAGAAGATGTTGAGTGACATAGCGTTCCGAACGAAGGGGTTTGTTCAAGTGGCACCGAGGAACCGGCTTTGCCGGGCCTCTGGTGCCGCCCCCTTGAGGGGGTCGCGCGAAGCGCGGCGGGGGTGGTCAACCAGCATTTACGGCCGCTTCAAGCAGGTTGATCTTTTTCGGGATCAGCTTGAGGTTGAAGAAGGTGTCGGCGATGACCTGCTGTTCCTGCAGGATGGCCTTGGTGATCGGGCCGGTGCCGTACACGGCGCGGCCTACGGAGCGGTCCACCACCGGCTTGGGCAGGCCCCACAGCGGCGCGAACTCGGCGGCGAGCGCATCGCGGTGGGCGCTGCCCCACTGGTCGAGCTTGTTGATCTCCTCGATCACGATCCTGACCACGTCGGCGTTCTTCGCCGCGTAGTCCAGCGTGGAGAAGTAGTACGCGCGGTTGTTCACCACGCCGGTGGCGTCGGCCAGGATGCGGCCACCCAGGCCCACTTCGGCGGCAGCGAGGAACGGATCCCAGATCACCCAGGCGTCGATGGCGCCGCGCTCGAAGGCCGCGCGCGCATCGGAAGGTGGCAGGAAGACGGACTGCACGTCGTCGTACTTCAGGCCGTTCTTCTCCAGCAGCTTCACCAGGAAGTAGTGCACGTTGGAGCCTTTGTTGTAGGCCACCTTCCTGCCCTTGAGATCGGCCACCGACCTGATGGGCGAGTCCTTGGGCACGATCACCGCTTCGGTGGCGGGGCGCGGCACCGTGGCGGCCACGTAGGCCAGCGGGGCACCGGCGGCCTGGGCGAAGATCGGCGGGGCTTCGCCCACGTCGCCAAAGTCGATGGAGCCGACGTTGAGCGCCTCGAGCTGGACCGGGCCGGCGGTGAATTCGGTCCAGGTCAGCTTCACGCCCAGGGGCGCCAGGCGCTGTTCCAGCGTGCCACGGCCCTTGAGCAGGCTGAGGAAACCTTTCTGGTGCCCAACGCGCAGCACGCGGTTGGCGGTGGGGGTCTGGGCCTGTGCGCGCAGTTGCGGCAGGGTGGCCAGGGCGGCCGCACCCACGCCCGAGAGGACGAAGCGGCGGCGGTTGGAGAAATCGAGTGTCATCTGAGTCTTTGAAAGAGGTGAAAGGGCGCTGCGCGCTTTCGCGGCGGCGATGCTCCAGGCGGCGGCGGTGGTGGTGAGCAGCCTGGCAATGTGGCGGCGCAGGTCGGCCGCATCGAAGGGCGTGGACATGGCGGGCTCCGCTTGGGGTGGATGGCGTCAGGGTTGCGACACCACCACCGCTTCGCTCACCTTGATGGCCTTGGGAATCAGCTTCAGGTCGAAGAAGGTGTCGGCGATCTTCTGCTGGTCGGCGGCCACGGCGGCGGTGATGGGCTTGACGTTGAACTCGTAGCGCTGCAGCGCGAGTTCCACCACCTCCACCGGCAGGCCCTGCAGCGGCGCGATGAGTTCGGCGGCCTGGCGCAGGTTCTTCTTCAGCCAGATGCCTTGTTCCACCGAGTCCGCGAACAGGGCTTCGATCACCTTGGGGTTCTTCGTCACGAAGTTGCGTGCGCCCAGGTAGTACTGGTAGTTGTTGACCACGCCACCCGTGCCATCGGCCAGCACGCGGGCGCCCGTGGCTTTTTCAGCAGCGGCCTGGAACGGATCCCAGATGACCCAGGCGTCCACGCGCTTGCTCTCGAAGGCGGCACGGCCATCGGCCGGTGCCAGGTAGACGGGTTCGATGTCGGTGATCTTCAGGCCGTGCTTTTCCAGCTGCTTGACCAGCAGGTAGTGCACGTTGCTGCCCTTGTTCAGCGCAACCTTCCTGCCCTTGAGCTCGGCCACCGACTTGATCGGCGAGTCCTTGGTGACGAGGATGGCCTCGGCGCGCGGTGCGGCGGGGTCGAAGCCGAAGTAGACGAACTGCGCGCCTGCGGCCTGCGCAAAGATGGGCGGTGCTTCGCCCACGTAACCCACGTCGACCGCGCCGACGTTCAGGCCTTCGAGCAGTTGCGGGCCGGCGGGGAATTCCACCCACTTCACGCCGAAGCCCAGAGGAGCGAGCTTTTTCTCCAGCGTGCCCTGCGCCTTCTGCAACACGAACAGGCTGGCCGATTTCTGGTAGCCGATGCGCAACTCGCCGCGCGTCTGCGCATGGGCGCTCGGCACCGGCAGCAACAACAGGGCCAGGCCCACGCCGATGACGATGGCGGCCAGCAGCGCCAGACCCCAGCGCCTGAGTTTCGAGAAGCCCGGCGTGGCGGACGCGCCCGCCTCGGCATCGGCGAGGTGCTTGATGGATTCACTCATGACAGATTCCTTTTTGACGAAGCGCAGGCGACAGCCGTCCAGGCCACCCGCGCGGTGGCTTTGAAAATGCGGGAATTGGGGGGTGCGGGAGATCGGCCGGGTGGTCCCGGCTCGCAGCGGGTCAGACGCTACATCGCACCTGGGCAAACGGCACGGGGGCGAACCCGGCCGTGAGCGGCATTCGCAGGCCTTCGTGAAGCAGGTTGTTCACGGCGTCGTCGAGTCGGGTACCGAGTTCGTCACCGACGCGGTACCCGTCGTCCTCGTCCTTCGGGATCTGCGCGTCGGTGGCATAGACACCGGGCAGGATGTGGCGCGCCGCCAGCGACTGCAGCACGGGCCGCAGCGCATAGTCGAGCGCGAGCATGTGGTGGGGGCTGCCCCCGGTGGCCAGCGGCAGCACCGCCTTGCCCTTGAAGGCCGACTGCGGCAGCAGGTCCAGGAAGACCTTGAGCACGCCGCTGTAGGCCGCCTTGTAGACCGGCGTGGCCACCACGATGGCCCGCGCCGTTTCCACCTGGGAGAGCGCTGCGCGAATGGACTTGTGGCCCACATCCGCCAGCAGCAGGGCCTGTGGAGACAGGTCCCGGATGTGCAGGCGTTCAATCAGAGCGTGGCGCAGACCGAGGCGTTGGTACACCGCGTCGAGCAGCGCGGCCGAGCGGGAATGCTCGGATGGGCTGCCGGCGATCAGGAGAATGGACACGGTGCACTTTCCCTGAGCTGGTTACTTCTTGGTATAGATCTGGTCAAAGGTGCCGTTGTCGCTGAAGTGCACCTTGGCTGCCTGTTCCCAGCCGCCAAAGGCGTCTTCGATCTTGAACAGGTTGAGCTTGGGCAACTGCTTGGCGTACTTGGCCTGGGCCTTGGCCGAGGTCGGGCGGTAGAAATGCTTGCCGATGATGTCCTGCGCTTCTTCGGTGTAGAGGAACTTCAGGTATTCCTCTGCCACGGCACGGGTGCCCTTCTTGTCCACGTTCTTGTCGACCACCGTCACAGCCGGCTCGGCCAGGATGGACAGCGAGGGGTAGACGAAGTCGACCTTGTTGCCGAATTCCTTTTCCAGCAGGTAGGCCTCGTTTTCCCAGGAGATGAACACGTCGCCCTGGTTGCGCTGCGCGAAGGTGATGGACGAGCCGCGCGCACCGGTGTCGAGCACGGGCACGTTGGCGTAGAGCTTCGCCACAAACTCCTTGGCCTTGCTGTCATCACCATTTGGGCTGCCGTACTTGCGCTTGGCGAATTCCCAGGCGGCCAGGTAGTTCCAGCGGGCGCCGCCCGAGGTCTTGGGGTTGGGGGTGATGACCTTCACGTCCGGGCGGATCAGGTCGTCCCAGTCCTTGATGTTCTTGGGGTTGCCCGCGCGCGTCACCAGCACGATGGTGGAGGTGTAGGGCGAGCTGTTGAGCGGCAGGCGCTTCTGCCAGTCCTTGGGGATCCAGTTGCCGTTGCTGTGCAGGGCGTCGGTGTCACCGGCCAGGGCCAGCGTGGCCACGTCGGCGTCCAGGCCGTCGATGATGGAGCGAGCCTGCTTGCCCGAGCCGCCATGGCTCTGCTTGATGGTCACGTCCTGGCCGGTCTTGGCCTTCCAGTACTTGGTGAAGGCGGCGTTGTATTCCACATAGAGCTCGCGCGTCGGGTCGTACGACACGTTGAGCAGCGTCACCGGGCCGGTCTGGGCGTAGGCCGAAAGGGCGCTGGCGGAGAGGGCGGTGGCGGCAAGGGCCTGGATGAGCTGGCGGCGGGTGGTCATGGTGTTCCTCGGGGGACTTTGTTGAAGGGATGCCGGATGATCCCGTCAAAGCCACGGATAAGGAACGAATGAATATTTGGTTGCTTATGACGGAAACATCTATACCTCTCGAAGGCGGATCACCATCTGGTTGGCCTTGAGCTCGATGTCGAACCGGGATAGAAAACTCTGCCCCAGCAAGGCCACGGCATCGCGGCCCGTCTGCAGGCCGATGCCCACCGCCGTGCCGCCCACGGCAAATGAGCCGGCCGTCACCGGTACATCGCGCAGCACGCGCCCCGGCATGGGTCCGTTGGCGGTGCTGAAGGTGACGCTCTGCCCGCCTTCAAGACCGGCTTGCTGCGCGAACGCGGCGCTGACGGTGACGAGGCTGGCGCCGGTGTCCACGAGGAACTCGACCGGTCTGCCGTTCACGGTGCCGGGCAGGCGGAAGTGGCCGTCCCGGCTGCGGGTGATCACGATCTCGCCTTGTTCGCTGGTGGTGTAGGGCGCCTGCCTGGCGGCGCGCTGACCCTCGAAGTGCGAGAAGCCGGTGTACAGCGCAGCGCCCAGGCCCACCCAGAAGACCAGCATCCAGAAGGCGCCTCTTCTCGCGGTCGATGCGGTGCTGCGTTGTCCGTTTCCGTCCCGGTCTCTGTCCTGCAATCCCACTGCCGTCTCTTCCTTGAATGGTGATGAAACCGATGCTACCCGGCGCAATCCACTAAAGTCGATCCGGTTTCCTTTCAAAGATTCCTGACCATGACCCAGACCCTGCTCATCTTCGCCCTGGTTTCCCTGGTCGGCATTGCCACGCCCGGCCCCACCGTGCTGCTGGCGCTGTCCAATGGATCGCGCTATGGCGTGCGCGCTTCGTTGCCTGGCATGGCGGGTGCCGTGGTGTCCGATTTCGTGCTCATTGCCGCTGTGGCGCTGGGCTTGGGCGCCTTGCTGGCGGCTTCCGAGTTCGCCTTCTCCGTGGTGAAGTGGGTCGGTGTGGCTTACCTGGCCTACCTGGGCGTGCGCATGCTCATGTCCACGGGCACGCTGGCGGTGCCTGGCGACGATCCCGGTGCGCTGCCTCCTTCGGGGCGATCGATCTTCATGCGCAGCTTCTTCGTGGCGGTGTCGAACCCGAAGGGGTACCTGATGTTCACGGCATTCCTGCCGCAGTTCATCGTGCCCACCGAGCCGCAGTTCGCGCAGTACGCGACACTGGCCATCACCTTTGCGGTGATCGACTTCATGGTGATGCTGGTTTATGCCGTGGCCGGTGTGCAGGCCCTCCGCGTGCTCAAGGCCAACGGCGTGCTGTGGCTGGACCGTTGCTGTGGCGGCGTGCTGCTTGCGCTGGCCGGTTCGCTCGCGCTGTACCGGCGCAACGCCTGAGGCCCCGACGCACCGGGCGCTTCAGGCCGCGATCGGCAGGCCCACCAGCTTTTCCAGCTCCGCGTGTTCGAGCCCGTCGACCGCATCGATCAGCTGCAAGCCCTGCGGCGTGCAGGCCAGCGTGGCCAGGTCGCTGTAGATGCGCTTGACGCAGCCGATGCCGGTGAGCGGGTAGCTGCACTGCGCCACCACCTTGCTCGCGCCTTGCTTGGTCAGCAGGTCCATCATCACCCAGGTCTGCTTGGCACCGATGGCCAGGTCCATCGCGCCGCCCACGGCGGGAATGGAGCCGGGCTCGCCGGTGCTCCAGTTGGCCAGGTCGCCGGTGGCCGAAACCTGGAAGGCGCCGAGCACGCAGATGTCGAGGTGGCCGCCGCGCATCATGGCGAAGCTGTCGGCGTGGTGGAAGTACACGCCGCCGGGCAGCAGCGTCACCGGCTGCTTGCCGGCGTTGATGAGGTCGTAGTCTTCCTCGCCGGGTGCGGGCGCGGGGCCCATGCCCAGGATGCCGTTCTCGCTGTGCAGCACCACCTCGATGCCCGGAGGCAAATGGTTGGCCACCAGCGTGGGCTGGCCGATGCCCAGGTTCACGTACGCGCCGTCGTGGATGTCCCGTGCCACGCGGCGCGCGAGTTCGTCTTTGGTTCTTCTTGTGTAGGTCATGTTGCGTCCTTGAAGCCGCCAGCCTGCGTGGCCACGCGGGGAATCTGAACGATGGCGCTCACGTGGATGCCGGGGGTGACCACGGCCTCGGGGTCGAAGCTGCCGAGCTCGGCAATCTCGTACACGCTGGCAATGGTGCGCTTCGCAGCCGTGGCCATCACCGGGCCGAAGTTGCGCGCGGCCTTGCGGTAGGTGAGGTTGCCCCAACGGTCGCCGCGCTCGGCCTTGATGAGCGCCACGTCGCCGAAGATGGGGTACTCCAGCACATACGGTTTGCCGTTGAGGACGCGCGTTTCCTTCGCTGTGCCGTCGGCGTTCTTCGCCAGCTCGGTACCGAAGCCCGTGGGCGTGAAGAACGCGCCGATGCCGGCACCGGCGGCGCGCAGGCGCTCGGCCAGGTTGCCCTGCGGGACCAGTTCCAGTTCCAGTTTTCCGCTCCGGTAGAGCGCGTCGAACACATGGCTGTCTGCCTGGCGCGGGAAGCTGCAGATCACCTTGCGCACGCGCCCGGTCTTGAGCAGCGCGGCCAGCCCCGTGTCGCCATTGCCGGCGTTGTTGTTCACCACGGTGAGTTCCCTCGCCCCCTGTTCGATCAGGCCGTCGATGAGCTCGCCGGGAATGCCGGCGGTGCCGAAGCCGCCGATGAGCACGGTGGCACCGTCGGCGATACCGGTGAGCGCCTCGGCGACCGAGGCGGCGATCTTGTTGATCAAAACGATGTCTCCTGCTGGGTACTTTGGGGTGACGGGATTTTCATCCGCTTTGACGGGCTCGGGGCGCATGGGCTTTTCCCAAGCCGGAAAACTGATTTTCAGTGGATCCGTTGCATGGGAAGGGGCAGGGCGACACACTCAGCGGCCATCGACCACAAAGACCTGGAGACAAGCGTGAGCAAGCGAATTGGATGGATCGGCCTCGGCCGCATGGGCGAAGCCATGGTGAAGCGGCTGACCCAGGCCGGCCACACGGTGGAGGTGTGGAACCGCACCCGCAGCAAGGCCGAACCCCTGGCCGAATACGGCGCGGTGGTGGTGAACAGCAAGCAGGACCTGTCCACTTGCGACACGGTGTTCACCATGGTCTCCACGACAAACGACCTCAAGGAAGTGCTCTTTGGCGAGGGCGGACTGGTGGCCGGTGCGAAGCGCCCGCGCGTGGTGATCGACAGTTCTTCCATCTCGCAGGAAGGGTCGGCCGAGATCCGCACGAAGCTCGAAGCCCTGGGCATCGCCTACCTGTGTGCCCCGGTCTCTGGCAACGCCAAGGTGGCCAAGGCCGGCAAGCTGCTGGTGGTGGCGTCGGGTGCGAAATCCATCTACGACGAAGCCGAGCCTTACCTGGTTGCCATGTCGCGCAAGGCCATGTGGGTGGGCGAGGGCGAATTGGCCCGAGTGTGGAAGATCGCGCACAACACCATGTTCGGCGTGATCATCCAGAACCTCTGCGAGATCACCGTGCTGGCCGAGAAGGCGGGCATTCCGCGCGATGTGTTCCTGGAGAGCATCAACGACTCGGTGCTGGGCTCCATGTACACGCGCTACAAGACACCGGTGCTCACCAAACTCAACTTCGAGCAGGTCACCTTCACGCCCAAGCTGCTGCTGAAAGACATGGACCTGGGCCTGGGTGCGGCCAAGGCCCACGGCGTGGCCATGCCTGCTGCGGCGGCCACGCGCGAGAGCATTGCGCGCATGGTGGGCCGGGGCTATGAAGACATCGACTTCGCCGTGCTGCTGCGCGAGACGGCGGCCGATGCCGGGCTTCAGATCCAGCCGCTGGACGTCGACGTCAGCGACGGTCTGAGCAGCTGAGGCGCCGGGCCATGGCTGCAGCCCGCACCCTGCTTCGCGGAGGCACCGTCATCACCATGGACGCGCAGGGCGACCTGGCGCGAGGTGATGTCCTCATCACCGGTGACACCATCACGGCCATCGAGCCTGCGATCGCCGCCGACGACGCGCAGGTGGTCGACGCCACCGGATGCATCGTCATCCCGGGCCTGGTCAACGCCCACATGCACACCTGGCAGACGGCGCTGCGCGGCGTGGCTGCCAACTGGACACTGCTGCAGTACTTCAAGAACATGCACGCCGGCCTGGCCACGGTGTTCACGCCGGGCGACCTGCACATCGCCACGCTGGTGGGTGCACTCAACCAGATCAACTGCGGCACCACCACGCTGGTGGACTGGTGCCACAACAACCCCACGCTCGCGCACAACGACGCTGCCGTGGCCGCGCTGCTGCAGTCGGGGATTCGCGCCGCCTTCTTCCATGGCACGCCCAAGCCCGATCCCAAGCCCGGCGAAACGCCGTTCTGGGAGCAGCCGCACCCGCGCGCCGAGGTCGAACGCCTGCTCAGGGCGCATGCGGACGAACCTTTGCTGAGCATCCATGCCGCCGTGCTCGGGCCGCATTACTCCACCCTCGATGTGGCGATGCACGATTTCCGCATGGCCAAGGAACTCGGCCTGATCGCCTCCCTGCACCAGGGCGGCGGACCGGCTCGCACGCCCGATGGCTGGGAGCGTCTGGAGGAAGCCGGACTGCTCGGGCCGCACATCAACATCGTGCATGGTCATGCGCTGAGCGACGCCCAGCTGGCGCGCTTTTGTGAACTCGGCATGAGCTTCTCGGCGGCGGCTGAGAGCGAGATGTCGCAAGGTCATGGCCACCCGCTCACCGGCCGGCTGCGTGCGCTGGGCCGCGCACCTTCGCTGGGCGTGGATCTGGAGAGCGTGATGAGTGGCGACATGCTGAGCCAGGCGCGCATTGCCCTGGGCATCCAGCGCAGCCTGGACAACTTCGCCTACCGGGAAGCGCACGGCAGCATCCCGCCCACGTCCACCATCACCACGCGCGAGGCGCTGGCCTGGGTCACCGTGGAGGGCGCGCGCATGCTGGGCCAGCAGGACCGCATCGGCAGCCTGGCACCCGGCAAGCAGGCCGACCTGGTGGTGATCCGCGCCGACACCCTCAACATGCAGCCCGTGCACGACGCGGTGAGTGCCGTGGTGATGCAGGCCTCGCTGGCCAACATCGAGAGCGTGATGATTGCCGGGCAGTGGCGCAAGCGCGATGGCCGCGTGCTGGATGCCGACATCGCCTCGCTGCTGGAGAGCCTGCAGCAGTCGGGCCGAAAGATCACACAGGCCATGGGCCTCTGAGACCGGCGGGTGGTGGCCCCATCCTTTTCCCTGCAACGAGGAGACAAGCATGAAGAGAAGAACATGGATCCATGCGGTGACCCGCTGGACGGGTGCCGTGGTGCTGGCCATGCCGGTGCTCACGGGCACCGCTCAGGCACAGGCCTACCCGAGCAAGCCCATCCGTTTCCTCGTGCCCTTCACCGCGGGCAGCGGCACCGACCTGATCGCGCGCACCGTGGGCGATGCGATGTCGCGCAGCATGGGCCAGCCCATCGTGGTGGAGAACCGCCCCGGCGCAGGGGGCTCGCTGGCGACCGCGCAGGTGGCGCGGGGCGAGGCCGATGGCTACACCGTGCTCATTCCCTCGTCCAGCCACGCGGTGAACCCGGCGATCTACAGCAACCTCACCTACGACACCGTGCGCGATCTCACCGGCATCACGCCGCTGGCTGCGCTGCCCAACGTGATGGTGGTCTCGCCCGCGCGGGGCTGGAAGACCGTGGCCGATGTGCTGGCCGCCGCGCGAGCCAGGCCCGGCCAGCTCAACTATGCCTCGGCCGGCGTGGGCAGCGCCACGCACCTCAATGCCGAGAAGTTCAAGCTGCAGGCGGGCTTCGACGCACAGCACATTCCTTTCAAGGGCACGCCTGAAGCGCTGGCCGACGTGATGGGCGAGCGCACCGATTGGTATTTCTCACCGTTGTCTTCTGCCTTGCCGCTGATCCGGGAGAACAAGGTGGTGGCCCTGGCCGTGAGCACATCGCAACGCACCAGCGCGCTGCCCCAGGTGCCCACCACGGTGGAGGCCGGCGTGCCGGGTTCGGACTTCGTCTTCTGGGTCGGCATGATCGTCCATGCCCAGACGCCGACCGCCATTCAGCAGCGGTTGCATGCCGAAGCCTTGAAAGCCCTGGCCGACCCGGAGGTGAAGGAGCGCCTCACGCGCCTGGGCGCCGAACCCTACCCCATGCAGCCCGAGGCGTTCAACGCCTTCATCCGCACCGAGATGGACGCCGCAGCGCGCATCGCCAAGGCGGCCAACCTCAAGGGTCAATGAACATGTTCCGTGTGCATTTCATCGGCGTGGGCAAGATGGGCCTGCCCATGGCCCGCCACCTGCTGGCCGCCGGCAACCAGGTCACCGTGAGCGACCCGGACCTCTCTCGCCTGGCGCTGGCGGCCGAGTGCGGCCTCGCCTCGGGCACCATGGATGAGCTGGCTCGCGCGGAGGTGGTGATGTCTTCGCTACCGCACGACCAGGCCCTGCGCAGCGTGGGCATGGCCGTGGCAGCCGCGCTGCCACAGGGCGCGGTGTATCTCGACACCAGCACCGTCTCGCAGCGCGTTTCTGCCGAGGTGGCCGAAGCCTGTGCCCGTTCAGGTGTGGAATACCTGCGCACCACGGTCTCCGGCAACAACCACATGGCCGAAGCCGCCCAGCTCACGGTGATGGCCTCTGGCCCGAAGGCCGTGCACGAGCGCCTGCTGCCCCTGCTGCGCTGCTGGGGACCGAACCACTTCTACCTGGGCGAGGGCGAGCAGGCCCGTCTCATGAAGCTGGTGGTGAACCTGCTGATCGCGCAGACCAGTGCCATGCTGGCCGAAGGCCTCACACTCGGGCAGAAAGGCGGACTGGACTGGGCCGACATGTGGGCCGTGCTCGGCGCCAGCGCCGTGGCCTCGCCCATCCTCAAGGCCAAATCGGCCCAGCTTTCGAAGCGCGACTACGCGCCCACCTTCACCGTGACCCAGATGAACAAGGACCTCGACCTCATCCTCGCCGAAGCCGCCGCCTGCGAGGCCCCGGTGCCGCAGACCGCCGCCACGCGGCAACTCATGGCCGCTGCGCAGGCGCAGGGCGACGCCGACCTGGATTACGCGGCCATCATCCGCGTGCTCGAACGCAGCGCTGGGCTGACGCGATGAAAAACTTCGTCTACCAGGGCCTGCCTTCGCGTGTGGTGTTCGGCGCCGGCTCGCTCGCCTCGCTGCCGGTGGAGATGGATGCGCTCAAGGCACAGCGCGCGCTGGTGCTGTGCACGCCTGAGCAGCGCGATTCAGGTGAACGCGTTGCCGCCCTGCTGGGCTCGCGCGCCGCCGGCATCTTCGACCGCGCCGTGATGCACGTGCCGATCGAGACCGCCCGCGAGGCCCGGGAAGAAGCTGGCCGCCTGGGTGCGGATTGCGCCGTGGCCATCGGCGGCGGCTCCACCACCGGCCTGGGCAAGGCGATCGCCCTCGATTCCGGCCTGCCCATCCTCGCCATTCCCACCACCTACGCCGGTTCGGAGATGACGCCCATCTACGGCATCACCGAAGCGGGCCTGAAGAAAACCGGCAAGGACATCCGCGTGCTGCCGCGCACCGTGATCTACGACCCCGAACTCTCCATGACGCTGCCCGTGGGCCTGAGCGTGACCAGCGGCATCAACGCCATTGCCCACGCCGCCGAAGGCCTGTATTCGGTGGAAGGCAACCCGGTGATCGACCTGATGGCCGAAGAAGGCATCACGGCTCTCGGCCGCGCGCTGCCGCGCATTCGCGCCCACGCCAGCGACCCCGAGGCGCGCTCCGATGCGCTTTACGGCGCGTGGCTCTGCGGCATCGTGCTCGGGACCGTGGGCATGGCCCTGCACCACAAGCTCTGCCACACACTGGGTGGCAGTTTCAACCTGCCGCATGCCGAGACGCACACCATCGTGCTGCCGCACGCGCTGGCGTACAACGCGGGTGCCGCTCCCAAAGCCATGGAGCGCATTCGGCGCGCACTCGGCGGCGCCAGTGCGGCACAGGCGGTGTACGACCTGGCCCACGCCAATGGCGCCCCGGTGGCGCTCAAGGACATCGGCATGAAGGCGCAAGATCTGGACAAGGCCTGCGACATCGCCATGAGCAACCAGTACCCGAACCCCAGGCCGCTGGAGCGTGGGGCGATCCGGGCGTTGTTGCAGGACGCGTTCGAGGGCGTGCGGCCAGCCTGAAATCTGGTGTCGAAGGGGCGCTGTCCTACAGGGAATCAGCGCGGTCGGTGCTACCTTTCCACA
Organism: Hydrogenophaga sp.; assembly: GCF_051860785.1. Taxonomy (GTDB): domain Bacteria; phylum Pseudomonadota; class Gammaproteobacteria; order Burkholderiales; family Burkholderiaceae_C; genus Hydrogenophaga. The sequence goes on along the minus strand of NZ_JBIMLB010000005.1, from coordinate 258,542 downwards.
GACCCCTGGAAAGGAGATCCGCCATGAGTGAACGCAGCAGAAAAACACCCCGGGCGGAGGCGTCAGACGAAGGCCAGGCGCCTACCTCCACCCGAACCATCTGGAAGGGTGCCATCAGCTTCGGGCTGGTGCACATCCCCGTGGGCCTGTATTCGGCCACGATGAGTTCGGGCATCGACTTCGACTGGCTGGACCGGCGCTCGATGGACCCGGTGGGCTACAAGCGCATCAACAAGGTGACCGGCAAGGAAGTGGCCAGCGCCGACATCGTCAAGGGCGTGGAGTACGAAGATGGTCGCTATGTGCTGCTCTCGCCCGAGGAAATCGCGGCGGCCTTCCCCAAGGTCACGCAGACCATCGAGATCGAGACCTTCGTCGATGCGGACGAGATTCCCTTCGTCTACCTGGAACGGCCTTACTACACGGCGCCGCTCAAGCGCGGCGAGAAGGTGTATGCGCTGTTGCGAGAGGCGCTCGCCAAGAGCAACAAGGTGGGCCTGGCCAAGGTGGTGATCCAGACCAAGCAGCACCTGGCGGTGCTCATTCCCTGTGGGCGTGCGCTCATCCTGAACCTGTTGCGCTGGGGCGGGGAAATCCGTTCGTTCGAACAGCTCGATCTGCCGCCGCTGGGTGTGAAAGCCGCAGGCATCAAGGACGCCGAGTTGACCATGGCGATGCAGCTCATCGACGACATGACCCAGCCCTGGAAGGCCGACGAGTTTCGCAATTCGTTTGCGGATGAAATCAACAAGCTGGTGGAGACCAAGGCCACCAAGGGCGAGCTGGCGGAGGTGGCGAAGGTCGAGAAAACCGAAGGGGCACCGAGCGGCGCCAATGTGCTCGATCTCACCGCGCTGCTCAAGCGCAGCCTGGGCGCTGCGCGCACGCCCAAGGAAAAGCCCGCCTCGGTGACAAAGCTGCCCACCGCGAAAGCACCTGCGCGCAAGGCGGTGGCCAAGAAGAAGCCCGCGGCGAAGAAGACCGCGCCCGCTGCCAGGCCGCCGGTGAAGAAGCCCGCGCGCCGCGCGGCCTAGGAGCGCAGGCGTGGCCGATGCGCTGGCGCTGTACCGCAAGAAGCGCAACTTCGCCCGCACGCCTGAGCCCGCCGAGGGCGGTGAGGCCAGTACCGGTGCCCTTCGCTACGTGATACAGAAACACTGGGCCAGTCACCTGCACTACGACCTTCGGCTGGAGCTCGACGGCGCCATGAAAAGCTGGGCCGTGCCCAAAGGACCGAGCTTCGACCCGAAGGACAAGCGCATGGCGGTGCAGGTGGAAGACCATCCCATCGCCTACAACACTTTCGAAGGGCAGATACCGCCGGGGCAGTACGGCGCGGGCAAGGTGATCGTGTGGGACAAGGGGCACTGGACACCCATCGGGGATACTGCGAAAGGCTATCGCGACGGGAAGCTCAAGTTCGAGTTGCACGGCCACAAGCTGAAGGGCCGCTGGACGCTGGTGCGCATGCGCGCCGATGCCGGTGGCAAGGTGCCGCCGTGGCTGCTCATCAAGGAGCACGACGAACACGAACGCCCGGCCGATGAGTTCAACGTCGTCGAGGAACAGCCCGACAGTGTGAGCGGTCTGCAGGCGGCCGCACCCAGGAACACCAGGCCCGCCAAAGCCACCCTGCCCAACACGCTGTCCCCGCAGCTCGCCACGCTCGCCAGGGCCGCTCCCACCGAGGTGGCTGACTGGTTGTGGGAGTTGAAGTTTGACGGCTATCGCCTGCTGGCGCGCAAGCAGGGCAGGCACGTGCGCCTGTTCACCCGCAATGGCCACGACTGGACGGCCCGCATGCCGGCGCTGGCCCGGGAACTGGCCAGGCTGCCGCTGCGCTCCGGCTGGCTCGACGGTGAGGTGATGGTGGTGGACGAGGAGGGCATGCCGAACTTCCAGGCCCTGCAGAACGCGTTCGACGCCGCCGAGGCCGATCATCTGGTGTACGTGCTGTTCGACATGCCGTTTGCCGACGGGCTGGATCTGCGAGCGCTGCCCGTGGAAGAACGCCGCGAGCGGTTGCGCGCGCTGATGGATGGCCACGCCAGCGATCTGTTGCGCTTCAGCGAAAGCTTCGACGCACCATCGGCCGACCTGCTCGCCTCGGCGTGCCAGCTGGGTTTCGAGGGACTGATCGGCAAACGCAAGACGGCACCCTACACGTCGCGCCGCAACACCGACTGGATCAAGCTCAAGTGTGGCCAGCGGCAGGAGTTCGTGATCGGCGGCTACACGGATCCCAAGGGTTCTCGAACCGGCATCGGCGCGCTGCTGCTCGGACTGCACGACGAAGAAGGCGCATTGCAGTTCGTCGGACACGTGGGATCCGGCTTCGACGAACGCACCTTGCAGTCCCTCCACGTCGCGTTGAAGAAGCTCGCCGTCGGCAAGCGACCTTTCGCTGGCTCAACGAGGATCGAAGGCCGACCGCACTGGGTGCAGCCCAGCCTGCTGGCCGAAGTCTCCTTTGCTGGCTGGACGCAGGAAGGGCGCCTGCGCCACGGCGTGTTCCTGGGGCTGCGCGGCGACAAGCCGGCTGCGGCCATTTCCCGTGAAGAGCCCAAGGCGGTGAACTCCATGAAAATCTCCAACCCCGAACGCGTCATTGACGCCGACAGCGGGCTCACCAAGCTCGACCTGGTGCGTTTCTATGAAACGGTCGCCCCGTTCATGATGGAACACCTCAAGGGCCGCCCCGTGGCGCTGGTTCGTGCCCCCGACGGCATTGAAGGCGAGCTGTTCTTCCAGAAGCACCTGGACAAGACCCGCATGGAAGGGGTGATGCTGCTCGACCCCGCGCTGGATGAAGGGCACGATCCCCTGATCGAAGTGGCCAGGCCCAATGGGCTGCTTTCGGCCGCCCAGATGAACGTCATCGAGTTCCACACCTGGAACGCGCGCAAGGACCGCATCGAGCGCCCCGACCGCATGACTTTCGATCTGGACCCGGGCGAAGGCGTGGCCTGGGAACAGGTGCAGGAAGCGGCGGAGCTGGTGCATGTGCTGCTGAAGGAACTGGGCCTGCCGGCTTTCCTGAAGACCAGCGGCGGCAAGGGATTGCACGTGGTGGTTCCCATCAAGCGCCTGCACGGCTGGGATGCCGTGAAGGGGTTTTCGCAGGCGGTGGTGCAGCACCTCGCGCAGACCATTCCCGAGCGCTTCGTGGCCAAGAGCGGCCCGCGCAACCGCGTGGGCAAGATCTTTGCCGACTACTTGCGCAACGGGCGTGGCGCCACCACCGTGAGCGCGTGGTCGGCGCGCGCGCGGCCGGGCATGGGCATTTCGGTGCCGGTGGCCTGGTCCGAACTCGCGAGCCTCACGGGCGGCGCGCACTGGAGTGTGCACACGGTGGGTCAGCGCCTGCGCAAAGGCAATGCCCCCTGGGACGGCTACGACAAGGCCGCCGTGTCGCTGGCGCCGGCCATGCGCCAGCTGGGCTTTGACGCCGGCAAGGTCAGTAAACCGTGAACTGCCCGGTCCACTTGCGCTCGTAGTCCATCTTCTTGAAGTGCGCGGCCATGAAATCGATGAAGGTGCGCACCTTCGCGCTGAGATGCTTGCGGCTGGGGTAGGCGAGGTTGATGGTGAGGTGGGGCAGGTCCCAGTCGTCGAGCATGGGCACCAGGCGCCCTGCCACCACGTCGTCGTAGACGATGTAGCTGGGCTGGATCAGGATGCCCATGCCGTCGAGCGCGGCGGCGCGCAGGATCTGGCCGTCGTTGCTTTCCAGCAGCCCCTTCACGCTCACCGTGCGTTGTTCGTCGCCGCGTGAGAAACGCAGTTCGTACGGGTTGTTGGCGTGAATGTAGATCAGCAGTTTGTGGCGCTGTAGATCGTCCAGATCGTGCGGCACGCCATGGCGCGCCAGGTAGCCGGGTGAGGCCACCAGAATGCGCCGTGTCTCGGCCAGGCGGCGGATGGTGATGTTGGAGTCGGGCTCGTACTCGCGGTTGCGGATGGCCACGTCGATGTTGTTGTCGATGATGTCCAGGTAGCGGTTGGCCGCCTCCACATGCACCGTGACGTTGGGGTAGCGATCGGTGTATTCGCGCAACAGCGGCGCGATGTGGTGCATGGAAAACGACAGCGACGCCGTGACCCGCAGCACGCCGGTGGGGTTGAGTGCAGCGGCATTGACGGTGGATTCGGCGTCGCGCAGATCGGACAGGATGGTGCGGGCGCGCTGGAAGAACTCCTGCCCGGTGTCCGTCAGGTACAGGCGACGGGTGTTGCGTTCCACGAGGCGCACGCCCAGGCGCTCTTCCAGGGCGGCCAGGTGGCGGCTGGCGCTGGCGTTGGATAGGTCCAGCGACTCGGCGGCCTTGCTCAGGCTGCCGGTTTCGGCCACCTGCACGAACAATTCGATCTCGGTCCAGCGGTCCATGGTCTGCTCTTTGTTGCGCCTGAAGAAAAAGTCATTTTTGCCTCAGGCATTGGTCTGTCTCCCCCAACGCTCTACATTGTGACGGCACTGCGGGCCAACCGCCGGCAAGCTGGAGACAAACGCTTGAGAAACCTCGATCAGTACAACATCACCCAGGCCGTGCTCGCTCGCCTGTCGCAGACGCCCGACGCGCGTCTGAAGGAGATCATGACCAGCCTGGTGCAGCACCTGCACGCCTTTGCGCGCGAGGTCAAGCTCACCGAGGCAGAGTGGATGCAGGGCATTCAGTTCCTGACCGCCACCGGACAGAAGTGCGACGACCAGCGGCAGGAGTTCATCCTGCTGTCGGACACCCTGGGCCTGTCCATGCTCACCGTGGCCATGAACAACGACAAACCCGCCGGCTGCACCGAAGCCACGGTGTTCGGCCCCTTCCATGTGGAGGGCGCTCCCCGGGTGGAACACGGCGCAGACGTGGCCAACGGGGCTCCGGGAGAGCCCTGCCTGGTGCGCGGCAGCGTGCGCGGTCTCGGCGGGGGAGCGGTGGCCGATGCCGAGATCGACGTCTGGCAGGCCGATGCCGATGGGCTCTACGACGTGCAGCGCGAGGGCCTGGCCCAGGCGCAGGGCAGGGCGGTTCTGCACAGCGGGACCGATGGGCGCTTCCATTTCCAGAGCGTTGTGGCGGAACCGTACCCGATTCCCGACGACGGGCCGGTGGGCGACATGCTTCGTGCCACCAAACGCCATCCCTGGCGTCCCGCCCACCTGCATTTCATGATCCGTGCGCCCGGTTACGAGACGCTGGTGACCCATGTGTTCCGTGCCGGCGACCCTTACCTCGACTCGGATGCCGTCTTCGGTGTGCGGCAGTCGCTGGTGGCCGAGTGGGTGAGGCAGCCCGATGGCTCGACCACCCTGGATTTCGATTTCGTGCTCAACCCTTTGAAAACATAAGCCAACCTGCAGGAGACAAAAAATCATGTTGAAACTGAACAAGCGTGCCTTCCACCGCACCGCCCTGGCCGCCGCCATCGGCACCACACTGATGTCCACCGGGCTGCCACTCGCCCAGGCGCAGCAGACCTTCAAGCTCACCATCGCCTCCAGCCACCCGACGACGCTGCCATGGGTCGGGCTGATGAGCACACTTTTCGTGCCCGAGGTCAACAAGCGCGTGGAAGCACTGGGCAAGGGCTACAAGATCGAATGGAAAGAGGCCTATGGTGGCCAGCTCTACAAGATGAACGCCACGCTCTCCAGCGTGGGCGAAGGCATTGCCGATGTCGGCTGGGTGTTCGCGAACCTTGAGTCGGCCAAGATGCCGCTCACGCAGTACGCCACCGTGACCCCGTTCGCCACTGGCGACGTGCGCATGCTGCTGGAAGTGGCCAATGAGATGAACGAGAAGGTGCCGGCACTCAAGGCAGAGTGGGACCGCAACAACCTGGTGTTCCTCGGCGCTTCGGGCGTGGACACCTACCACCTGTTCACCAAGATGCCGATCAACACCTACGCCGACCTCAGCGGCAAGAAAATCTCGGCGCCGGGCGCGGTGGGCACCTGGCTGCGTGGCTCGGGCGCGGTGGCGGTGGACGGCTCGCTTACCAGCTACTACACCGACATCCAGACCGGCGTGAGCGAAGGCACCATCTCCATCTCCACCGGCATCCTGCCCAACAAGATCTATGAAGTGGCGCCGTATGTGACCACGGTGGACATCGGAGCGCTCTACAACGGCGGCATGGCCATGAACAAGGACAGCTTCAACAAGATGCCGCCTGAGGTGCAGAAGATCATCAAGGACGTGGGCCTCGAGTATTCGAAGACGCTGGGCAACACGCTGATGCAGCGCTATGAGGCAGCGCTCAAGTCCATCCAGACGCAGGGCGCCACGCAGAGCGTGCCGGTGAAGGTGGCGCCCATGGCCCCTGGCGAGCGCGAGAAGTGGGCCACCACCATGCCCAACATCGCCGCCGACTGGGTGAAGGCGAACGCCAACAGAGGTCCTTCTGCATTGATCGTGAAAACCTACATGGAAGAACTCCGCAAGCGCGGTGCGAAGCCACTGCGCGATTGGGACAAGGGCCTCTGATCAGCCATGAGCTACGAAGCCAACACCAATCTGGACGACGCGCCTGCGCCGTCGGCGCCCAGCAGCCCGTTCGGCCATCTGGTCGACGGGCTCAATGGCCTGGGGTCCATCGTGATCGGCATGGTCATGGTGCTGATGTGCGCCGACGTGTTCATGCGCAACGCGTTCAACAAGCCCATTGACGGCGTGGCCGAGCTGGTGGCGGCGTCCATCATCGTCATCGTGTTTCTGCAGTTGCCCAGCACGCTGCGGCATGGCCGCATGAGCCGGGCCGACCTGTTCATCGATCCCTTCCTCGTCAAGCGGCCGCGCGCTGGCCTGCGCTTGCGGGCGCTGTTTTCGCTCTTCGGCATCTTTGCGTGCGGCGTCATTGCGTACGCCACGCGGCCCTTGCTGGTGAAAGCCTGGAACAACGATGAGTTCATCGGCCTCGAGGGTGTGTTCACCTTTCCCACCTGGCCCATGGCTCTGGTGGTGACCGTGGGAGCGGCCCTGGCTGCGTTGCAGTACGCACTGCTGGCCTGGCACGACCTGCGCGACAGCGGCGCTGCTCCGGTCCAGGGAGGTAAGCGCCATGAGTGAACTGATGATCGGCTTTCTGGCCATCGGCCTGATGCTGGTGGCCATCGTGGTCGGCATGCACATCGGCGTGGCGCTCATCGTCACGTCGTTCATCAGCGTGTGGCTGCTCAAGTCGCCCGAGATCGCGGCGCGTTTCGTGGGGGCGGCGGCGAACGATTCGATTCGCGACTATCTCTTCGGCGTGGTGCCGCTGTTCGTGCTCATGGGCATGTTCGTGAGCGTCTCCGGGGTCGGGCGCGACACCTTCGATGTGTTCCAGTGGCTGCTGCGGCGCCTGCGCGGCGGGCTGGGCCTGGCCACCGTGGGGGCCAACGCGGTGTTCGCCGCCATCACCGGCATCTCCATCGCCTCGGCCTCGGTCTTCACCAAGGTGGCCACGCCGGAAATGATCCGGCACGGCTACACGCCACGCTTTGCCGTGGGCGTGGTGGCGGGTTCCTCGGTGCTGGGCATGCTCATCCCGCCTTCGCTGCTGATGATCATCTACGGCGTGCTGGCCGAGGAATCGATCGGGCGCATGTTTCTGGCGGGCATCCTGCCCGGTCTGATCATGGCGGGTGCATTTGCCGGGCTGATCCTGGCAATGGCCTACTTCCTGCCCCACAAGATCTACGCCAGCGGCGCACCGCAGACAGCCGAGCAGGCCGACACCGAGACCTGGGCGAGTGCCGCCGTGAAATTCTTCCCCATCCTGGCACTGGTGGTGCTGGTGCTGGGTGGTCTGTACAGCGGCTTCTTCACACCCACCGAAGCGGGTGCGGTGGGCGCCGCGGGTGCCTTCGTGATCGCCCTGGTGCGGCGTCGCCTGACCTGGCGCAAGCTGTGGAACGTGCTCACCGAGACGGGCTACGTCTCGGTGTCGGTGCTGTTCCTCATCATCGCGGCCTCGCTCTACAGCCGCATGCTGGCGCTCACCGGCATGCCTGGCGGCATCACCAGCGCCATCACCGACATGGGCCTCGGCCCCTGGGGGTTCCTGATCGCGTACCTGGCCATCGTGATCGCGCTGGGTTGCATCATCGACTCGGTGTCCATCATGCTGATCATGCTGCCCATCGTGCTGCCCATTGCCACGGCCTTCAACATGGACCTCATCTGGTTCGGCGTGCTGACCGTGGTGGCGGTGGAAGTCGGCCTGCTCACGCCGCCGTTCGGGGTGTCCGTGTACACGGTGAAATCCGCACTCAACGATCCGCGCATCACCATCCGCGACATCTTTGCCGGTGCATTCCCTTTTGTGCTGGCGATGATCGCCGTGCTGGTGGTCCTCGCGATCTTCCCAGGCCTGTCCACCTGGCTGGCGCGCATGCAATGAAAGCCACGCGATGATCTTCATCTTTCATCTGCTCGACAAACCCGGCGCCGGAGAACTGCGGCAACGCATTCGCCCGCAGCACAAGGACTACCTGGGCGCGGTGGCCGATCGCATTGCGTTTGCAGGTCCCTTGCTGGCCGACGACGGCCAGACCATGGTGGGCAGCCTGCTCGCCATCGATTTCGCGGACCGGGAGGCTGCGCGGGCCTGGCTGGCCGAGGAACCTTTCACGAAGGCCGGGGTGTACGCGGGCAGCTCGGTGCACGCCTTTGCCAACCTCTGGCCCCAGAAGACGGGCTTCCCCTCCACCTGATGCCCACGAGCATGATCAAACACATCGTCATGTGGAACATCCTGGGCAGCACTGCGGATGAGAAGGCCGGCAACGTGAGCCGTCTCAAGGCCGCGTTCGAAGGCATGCGCGAACGCATTCCCGGCCTGTTGCGGCTGGAGATCGGCATCGACGAGAGCCGGGTCGACTACGCCTGCGACGTGGTGCTTTACTCCGAGTTCGAGTCGCGCCAGGCGCTGGCCGCTTACACCGACCACCCCGAGCACCTGCGCGTGCGCCGCGAGCTTGAAGGCTTGCGCATCGCGCGCCACCAGGTCGATTTCGAAGTTTCCTGACATTCAACCCCCAACCAGACCCTTCTCATGACCCTTGACGCCCAAGCCCTGGACCTGATCTTTCTGAAGGCCCGCACCGCCAACGGCTTCACCAGCGAACCGGTGCCCGAGTCGCTGCTGCGGCAGGTGTATGACATCGCCCGCATGGGGCCGACCTCCATGAACACCCAGCCCACGCGCTACGTGTTCCTGAACTCACCCGAGTCGCGTGCACGCCTGCTGCCCGCGCTCACGCCTGGCAACCTCGACAAGACCCGCGACGCACCGGTCACGGTGATCGTGGCCACCGACACGAAGTTCTTCGAGTTCATGCCGCAGGTGTGGCACCGCGAAGGCGCGAAGGAAAACTTCGAGAGCAATCCGGCGCTGAGCGAGGCCACGGCCACGCGCAACGGCACGCTGGGTGGTGCCTACTTCATCATCGCCGCGCGCGCCCTCGGCCTGGACTGCGGGCCCATGAGTGGCGTGGACCTGAACAAGGTGAACGCCGAGTTCTTCCCCGACGGTCGCTGGCGCGCCAACTTCCTCATCAACCTCGGCCAGGGCGACGACAGCAAGCTGTTCGACCGCAACCCGCGCCTGAGCTTCGAGCAGGCCTGCCAGGTGCTGTAAGTGAGTCGTGGTCGATCCGGCGCCAGGCCGCCCCAAGCCGGATCAGCCCCCGCGGGGGGCAGCGACCCACGCAGCGGCGGAGCGTGGGGGCTTATCCAGCCGCCCTGCGGATGACGGAGGCCATGTGCTTGACGGTGGGAGATCGGTTGGCACCCTTCTTCCACAGCAGGCCTGGCGTGCGGATCGGCGTCGGGTCTTCGATCGGCACCACGCGCAAGTCCGCAGCCGGCGTCACGGCGGTCTCGGCAATGATGCCGGCCAGGTCGGTCTGCCGGATCAGTTCGATCATGGGCGCGATCGAGTTCAGCTCTGCGATCACCAGCGGCTGCGCGCCTGCGGCTTCGAAGCAATCGTCCAGCAGTTTTCGGGTGGAGAACTGCGCCGGAAGCAGCACCATGCGGCAGTGATGCAGCTCCACCATGCGCACCCGCCGCCGACGCGCCAGCGGGTGCGATGCAGCCACCACCAGCCGGAGCTCCTCGTTGTAGAGCGGCTCGAACCAGAGCTCGGTGCGGTCGTCGGGCCGGTACGACACACCCAGGTCCAGGTGGCCGCTGACCAGGCGTCGGGCGATCTGCTCGGCCGAGAGCTCTTCCACGCTCACCTTGATGCCCGGGTGGTGGCCGAGAAAGGCCGACACGCACAGGGGTACCAGCCGGGTATTGAAACTGTGCGTGGCACCGATGCGAAGCTCGCCCGCCAGCGATTCGGGTGCGTGTTTGAGCGATTGCAGACCCCGGTCGATCTGCTGCAGCGCCGGCATGAGGTGGCTGCGCAGCATCTCGCCCGCTTCGGTCAGCGCGACGCGCTTGTGCCCCCGGTCGAAGAGCACGAGTCCGAGTTCTTCTTCCAGTTGCCGGATCTGGTGCGACAGGGTCGACTGTGTCACGTGCAGGCGCTCGGCCGCGCGCGTGAAATTCTGTGTTTCGGCCACGGCGTCGAAGTAGCGCAGGTGCCTGAGTTCCATGGCCAGCTCCTGTTCAGTATGTATTGATGCTGTCGATGATAGCGGTCGAAAATCATCACTTCCATCGTCATCAACCCACCCCTAGACTCACGTCATAAAAGGAGACAAAACATGGCCCAACTCGAAGCCGGCGACATCACGCAGGCCGTCATTGATCGCCTCGCCGACTGCAACGATCCCCGTTTCAAACAGGTCATGAGCGCACTGGTGCGCCATGCCCACGCCTTCGTGCGCGAAGTCGAGCTGAGCGAGGAAGAGTGGATCTCGGCCATTGGCTTCCTCACTGAAACCGGCAAGACCTGCGACGACAAGCGCCAGGAATTCATCCTGCTCTCCGACACGCTGGGCATCTCGATGCTGGTGGTGGCCATCAACCAGCTCAAGGCGGCGCGCGCCTTCCAGCAGGCCGGCGGTGGCAAGAGCACACCCACCGAGGCCACGGTGCAGGGTCCGTTCTACTGGGAAGGTTCGCCCGAACTCGAACTGGGCAGCGACATCGGCGAGCAGATGCCCGGCGAGCCGGCCTATTACCACGGCACCGTGACCGACACCCAGGGAAAGCCCATCGCAGGGTGTTGCCTGGACGTGTGGTCGGGCGACGGCGACGGCGTGTACGACATGCAGATGGGCGATGACGCCGGCATGCGCCTGCGCGCGCGCTTTCGCACCGATGCGAAAGGCCACTACCGCTTCTGGTCCATCAAGCCTTCGTTCTACCCGGTGCCCGACGACGGACCGGTGGGCGCCATGCTGCGCCGCATGGGCCGCCATCCCAACCGGCCAGGCCACATCCACATGAAGGTGTACGCGCCGGGCCACCAGACGGTGACCACCCACCTCTTCGTGGCCGACAGCCCCTACCTCGACTCGGACGCCGTGTTCGGTGTGCGCAACAGCCTCATCGTGCCGTTCGACCAGCACCCGCCCGGCACGGCGCCCGATGGCCGCAGCATGAACGTGCCCTACCACAGCGCCACCTACGACTTCCGCCTGGTGCCTACCGCCTGAGCACACCAGCGGCCCTCTGCTTTCACCTCACTGGAGATCCCTTTTGAAAATCGGCAAAGCCACGGTCCCTGAGTCGGCCATCTGTGCCTCCAATCCCGACACCATCGTGGTGCGTGGCGAAGACCTGTGCCAGGACCTGATCGGCCAGGTGAACTTTGCCGACTACTTCTACCTGCTGCTCACCGGACGCCGGCCCGACGCGCCAGCGAGTGCGGTGCTCAATGCCACGCTGGTGGCGATTGCCGAGCACGGCCTGGTGCCCAGCGTGCAGGCCGCGCGCATGACGCTGGCGGCCGCACCCGATGCGCTGCAGGGCGCGGTAGCCGCCGGCATCCTGGGCTGTGGTTCGGTGATCCTCGGTGCTTCCGAAACCGCCGGGCGCCTGTTCGACGAGATCGACCGGGCCGCGCCCGCACACGGTGGCGACCTGACCGCGGCGGCGCGCGCCGTGGTGGGCGAATGGCGCGCGCGCAAGCAGGCCGTGCCCGGCTACGGCCACCCGCTGCACAAGGCGCGTGATCCGCGCGTGGACGCCCTGTTCCGCGTTTCGAAGCAGGCCGGCGGTGGCCAGCGCTTCATGCAGATCGCTGAAGCGGTGGAAGCCGTGCTGCCCGAAGTGATCGGCAAGGAGCTCAAGCTCAACGTGTCGGCTGCCATTCCGGCCGTGCTGCTGGGCGTGGGCTTTCCGCTCAATGCGCTCAAGGGCGTGCCCATGCTGGCGCGCTGTGCGGGGCTGATCGCCCACATGAGCGAGGAGGTGGAAACGCCCATTGGCTTCGCGCTGTCGTACCAGGCCACGCGCGAGTCGCGCTACACCGGTGCCGTGCCCGAGGGCTTCGTGCCCGACCAAAAGCTGTGAGGCATTTGACATGACCCAGGTACTCAAAGGCCTTCGCGTGGTGGAACACGGCACCTTCATCACCGGGCCGGCGGCCTCGATGATGCTGGCAGACATGGGCGCGGACGTCGTGAAGGTGGAACTGCCCGGCAGCGGTGACCCGTTCCGCGCCTTCAAGGGCGGGCTCTACAGCCCGCACTACCAGACCTACAACCGCAACAAGCACAGTGTGGCGCTGGACACGCGCAAGCCCGCCGACCTGGAAACCTTCGACCGTCTCATCGAGGGCGCCGATGTCTACATCCAGAACTTCCGTCCGGGCTTTGCCGAACAGATCCATGCCGGCGAGGGCCGCTTGCGCGCGCTCAACGAGCGGCTGATCTACTGCGCCATCAGCGGCTTTGGCCAGGACGGCCCGGCCGCCAGCCGACCGAGCTACGACACGGTGGCGCAGGCTGCCAGCGGCTACCTGCGCCTGCTGGTCAACCCGGCCAACCCGCGCGTGGTGGGCCCGGCCATTGCCGACGCCATGACCGGCTACTACGCCGCCTTCGGCATCCTGGGTGCGCTGTTCGAGCGCCAGAGCACGGGGCAGGGCCGCAAGGTGGAGGTCTCGATGTTCGAGGCCATGGCGCATTTCAACCTCGACGCCTTCACGCACCTGTTCTCGGTGGGCGAGGTCATGGGTCCTTACAGCCGGCCCAGCGTGTCGCAGTCCTACGTGCTCGAATGCGCGTGCGGCGGCTGGATCGCGCTGCACATGTCTTCGCCCGAAAAATTCTGGCAGGGCCTGGCCAACGCCATGGAGCGGCCCGACATCTTCGAGGACGAACGCTTTGCCAGCCGGCCCGGGCGCATTGCCAATCAGGACGCGCTCATCGATTTGCTGGGCGGCATCTTCAAGGCCCGCACACGCGACGACTGGTGCGCTCGCCTGGTGGCGCAGGACGTGCCGCATGCGCCCATGTACCGCACCGACGAAGTACCTGAAGATGCCCAGGCCAGGCACCTGCAGCTCTTCGTGGACACGTACCACCCCGTGATGGGCGCCTCGCGCACGGTGCGCTCGCCCCTGAGTTTCGACGGCCAGCGCAGTCTGGACGTGGTTCCGCCGCCCACCCTGGGCGAGCACAACGCGCTGTATGCGCACGGCTGGCCCGCCAGCACCACCGACATTCGTCACAAGAAGGAGACCGCATGACCCGATTCCCACGCCAGCCCAGCCGACGCGAAGCCCTGATCGGCCTCGGCGCCACGGCCGCAGGCCTGACGTTGCCACTGAGTGCCTTTGCGCAAGCCTACCCCGACAAGCCGGTGCGCCTGATCGTGCCATTTGGCGCCGGCACCACCACCGACATCATTTCGCGCGTGGTGGGCGAGGGCATGGGGCGAGAGCTCGGCCAGCCCCTGGTGGTGGAGAACCGCGCCGGAGCGGGCGGCTCGGTGGGCTCGCAGCAGGTGGCGCGCGGTGCGGCCGACGGCTACCAGATCGTCATGGGCACCGTGGGCACGCACGCCATCAACGCCACGCTGTTCCGCAGCCTGCCGTACGACCCGCTGAAAGACTTTGCGCCCATCGCGCTGGTGGGCTACACACCCACGCTGCTGGTGGTCTCTGCCCAGGGCCCGATCAAGACCCTGGCGGATCTCAAGGCGCGTGCGGCGCAGGGCGCGGGCGTGAGCTTTGCATCGGCCGGCAACGGCACCTCGGGCCATCTGGCCGGAGAACTGCTCAAGGCGCGCCTGGGCGGCCAGATGCTGCATGTGCCCTACAAGGAAGGCGGCATGGCCATGAACGACGTCATGGGGGGCCGCGCCGATTTCATGTTCTACCACCCGGCCGCGGTGTTGCCGCACATCCAGGGCGGGCGCCTGCGCGCGCTGGGGGCTTCCAGTGTGCAGCGCAGCGCCGCTGCGAAAGAGGTGCCCACCATTGCCGAACAGATCAATGCGGACTTCGACCTCGTGGCGTGGTTCATGTTGTACGCACCTGCTGCCACGCCAGCGCCCGTGCTGGCGCGCCTGCGCCAGGCCGCCGCCACGGCGCTCGCCAGTCCTGAAGTGGCGCCCAAGCTGGCGGCGCAGGGCGTGGAACAGCGTCCGCTCGGACCCGATGCCATGGCCGAATTCGGCCGCAGCGAGGTGACCAAATGGGCCGCACTGGTTCGCCAGTCCGGCGCACAGGTCGATTGAGTTTTTCCGCGTTCGCAACACAGACCCATAAAAGGAGACAAGCATGAAACGTTCGACCTTTGTTCGCCTGGCGGCTTCAGCCGCCGTCGCGATGAGCCTGCCCATGGCCGCCTCGGCCCAGCAGGTGATCAACCTCACCGTGGCCTCCAGCCACCCCACCACGATTCCGTGGGTGGGCTTCATCCCGCAGGTGTTCATGCCCGAGGTGGACAAGCGCCTGGCCGCCGGCGGCAAGTACAAGATCCAGTGGAAGGAAGCCTTTGGCGGTCAGCTCTACAAGGCGAACGCCACGCTCACCTCGGTGGAGCAGGGCATCACCGACATTGGCTGGGTGTTCAGCTACCTGGAGCCGGCCAAGATGCCGATCAGCCAGCTCAGCGTGCACACGCCCTTCGTCACCAGCGACACGCGCATCGTGCTCGGCGCCATGAACGAACTGATCGAGAAGAACCCCGCTTTCAAGAACGAGTGGGACAAGTACAACCTGGTCTTCCTCGGCGCCACCGGTTCCGACACCTACGACATCTTCACCAAGTTCCCGGTGAAATCGGTGGAGGACCTGCGCGGCAAGAAGATCTCGGCGCCCGGCATCCTGGGCCAGTGGCTGCGCGGCGTGGGTGCCACGCCGGTCGACGGCGCACTCACCACCTTCTACACCGACATCCAGACCGGCGTGTCCGATGGCGTGGTCTCGCTGGCCACCGGCATCCTGCCGACCAAGATCTACGAAGTCGCGCCCTACATCACCAAGGTGAACATGGGCGTGGTGTTCTCCGGTGGCCTGGCCATCAACAAGGACACCTGGGCCAAGCTGCCGCCCGAAGTGCAGGTGGCCATGCGTGAGGCCGGTGCCGAATATTCGCGCCGCCATGGCGAAGACCTGGTGCAGCGCCACGAGAGCGCCATTGCCCGCATGGTCGAAGTGGGCAAGACGCAGAACCCGCCCGTGACCGTGACGCCGCTGTCCGAAGCCGATCGCCGCAAGTGGATCGACCAGTTGCCAGCGCTGTCGCAGGAGTGGGTGAAGAACAACGAAGCGCGCGGCACACAGGCCAAGGCACTGCTCACGCAATACCTCACCGCCGTCAAGGCACGCGGCGCGAAGCCCGAGCGCGACTGGGAGCGTTGAAGCGGAAGCACCCCTGCAGCGCTTCGCGCTACCCCCTCAAGGGGGCGACACTTGCCGTCCGGCGAAGCCGGCCCGGCGGTGTCTCTGGCGGGAGACTGGCGCTCCGGCTCAGGTTGCTGAGCGCGCTTTGCGACTGGCCAGGGCCTGCACCGCCGGCACTGCTTGAAAGTGCGCCAGCAGGCGCTTCTTCTGTTCGGGTAGCAGGGCACTGGCTTCGATGAGCGCCGGCCAGGTGGCCAGCGCTCGGCCCACGGTGTCGCGCAGCACGGCGCGCACGCGCGTCTCCAGCAGGCCGCTGGCGTTGCAGAGCTGGCGCACCAGCGCGGGCGTGAGCAGGGCGCGGTCGGGCGCCCCGGGGAAGAACTTCAGCGCGTGGCCGCGCCCGCCGAGGTAGGCGGCGTAGGCCACCACGTCGTAGGCCGGGCTCAGCGCGGGGGTGCGGCCATCGGCATAGATCACGCCGAAGTTCTTCACGTGGGCGTCGTAGTTGCCCAGCATCTCGTTGACCATGAGCCGGCGCAGCAGCTCGTGTGCGGCCTCGTCGCCCAGGCCCATGGATTCGCGCAGCGTGAGCAGCAGCGCGGCGTAGTTGGCGCGCTGCTGCGGGTCCTTGTATTTGTCCAGCGGGTCCAGGCCGAGCACCTGCGCAAAGTCCTCGCAGTGGATGTGGCGCGCGCCATCGCGGTCGAAGCGTTCTACGGCGAGGAAGTTCGCCCCGGCGTTGAGCACGAAGGGCTGGTCCTCCAGGTCGATGTCGCTCACCGGGCGCAGGCTGGCCTGGCACACGTGCACGCCCGCTGCGCTCGCGAGTTGCAGCGACAGGTGCTCCACCTCGGGCAGCAGCGCGTAGTCCACCGCGGGCAGCTTGGCGATGATGTGCAGGCCGTCGGAGCGCGCGCGTGTGCGGGCCACGTAGCGCCCGCCTTTTTCCACCAGACCCAGCTTGGGCTGGATGCCCGAGAGCGATACCGCGCCGGCCACCGGGTCGTCCACCACGCTGGGTTCGAGCGCGTCCTGGTGTTGCGTGACGATGGCGGCCGTGGCCGTGCGGCTCTGCGCCGAAGGCGTGGCACGCACCGCACCAGGCAGGTCGTCGCCGCACATGGCCAGCAGATCGAAGTGGTCGTCGGGCGCGCAACCACGCAACCGCTCCAGGTGTTTGCGCAAGGGCCCTTCGGGCAGGAGGTTCTGGAAGAAATGGGGCAAGCGTTCGCCCACGCCATTGAAGAACGGCTGCACGGTGTACTGGGCCACAAAGGCGGCGCGGTCCGCGGGTTCGTTGAAGTGGGTGGCCCATGAGAGCACCGGTGCGTGGGCGTCGAGCCAGTAGGCCGGTTCGGGCTGCAACCGCGTGATGGCATCCGCGCCCTGGCCGTACTGGAACAGCACGCCCACCAGGCGCGTGCCGATGAAGATGTCCAGGCTGCGGAACCTCATCGGGTTCGTTCCTGTGTGCCTGCGCTGCGCGCCAGCAGCCGTTCCACGTCGCTGAGCACGCGCGGGGTGGTGGCCTGTTCTGCGCTGGCGCTGCGCAGCGATGCCGCCATTTCCTTGGGCACCAGGGCGAGTTCAAGCCCGAGTTCATCGGCCAGGGCCATGAGGTTGGTGGCGCGCAGGGCGGTGCGGCCTTGCAGGGCCTGGCGCACGGCCAGCGTGCTCAGCCCTGTGCGCTCGGCCAGGGTCTTGTAGTTCAGCCCCCGTGCAAGGCGGGCGGTTTCCAGTTCCGCGGCGAGAGACTGAAGTGTTTTCATAAATATTAAAAATATTTTCTTCAGATAAAAGATATTTTGTTTTTCTTTTTATTGATAGTCAAGTTAAGTTAACTATCTAAAAAAGTAAAAAGCATATTTAAATCATTACATCGAAGACGCAATAAAACCCTGGTGATGGACACACAGGCCGCTTTAAGATACTGTGCTTTCATACAGTTTTCTGGGTTGGTCATGTCATCCGCTCTTGTCGTTTCTCCGCCTTCCCGCCCGGTGCATCCCGCTGGCGGGTGGTCGGCCGCCGTGGCGGCGGCCCTGTGGCGTGGTGACCAGCTCGGCACGCCGGTGTCTGCCGTGTGGCCCAGCGGCTTCGCCGCGCTGGACGCGCAGTTGCCGGGCGGTGGCTGGCCTGGCCATGGGCTGACCGAGATCCTCGCGCCGCACAGCGGCACGCTGGAATGGCGCCTGCTGGGGCCGGCGCTGCGCCAGGTGTGTGCCGCCGGGCAACCGGTGGTGGTGGTCGGCCCGCCGCTGGCGCCGCACCTGCCGGGCCTGCGCTTTGAAGGCATCGACGAGCGGCGGCTGGTCTGGGTGCAGGCCGATTCGGTGGCCGAGCGCCTGTGGTCGGCCGAACAGCTCATCAAGGCCCAGGCCTGCGGCGCGCTTCTGGTGTGGCTGCCGCAGGCGCGAGCCGCGCAGATCCGCCGGCTGCAGGTGCTGGCCGCCAGCTTCGAATCGCCGGTGTTCTTGTGCCGGCCCGGCCACGCCCTGCGCGAATCGTCGGCCGCGCCGCTGCGGCTGCAGGTGCGGGTGGGGATCGACTGGGAACTGCACGTGCGCATCGCCAAGCGCAAGGGCCCGCCGCTGGAAGACACCCTGCGCCTGACCTCGGTGCCTGGTGGCCTGCAGGCTTTCATTACCCCCCGGTTGTGCCAGCCCAGCCGGTGGATGCTCCGTGAAGAAGAGGTCGACCATGTTGTGGTCCGCACTCCTGCCCAGCCCAGCCGGCGCCACAGCCCCGCGCACTGAAGCCGCGCAGCGCGCGCTGGCCACCTGGGCCCTGCAGTTCACGCCCCGCGTGGCGCTGGTGGACGAAGCCGTGCTCATGGAGGTGGAAGCCAGCGTGCGCTTGTTTGGCGGCAAGCGCGCCCTGCGCAACCGGGTGTGGGGCGAGGGGCGCGAAGTGGGCGTGACGCAACTCGCCTGGGCACCCAACGGCCTGGCTGCGCTGGCGCTGGCGCGGGCCGGCATCGAGAACGGCTTCAAGCGCACGCTGGATCAGCTGCTGGACACCCTGCCCATGGCCACGCTGAGCGCCACGCACCCGCACCGGCTCACGCTCGAACACATTGGCTGCCGCACCCTGGGCGACGTGCGTGCGCTGCCGCGTGGTGGCATCGGCCGGCGTTTCGACCAGCACCTGCTCCAGGCGCTCGACCAGGCGTATGGCCACGCGCCCGAGGTGCACGAATGGGTGGCGCTGCCCGAGCATTTCGAAGAACGGCTGGAACTCATGGCGCGCGTGGAACAGGCGCCGGCCCTGTTGTTCGGGGCGCGGCGCCTGCTGCTGGTGCTCAGTGGCTGGCTGGCGGCGCGGCGCGCGGGCGTTACCGCCTTCACGCTGAAGTGGGCGCACGACGCCATGCGCGCGCGCGCGGCGGGCGAGGGCGGCGAGATCACCATCGGCACGGCCGAGCCCACGCGCGACATCGAACACCTCTGCCGCCTGCTGGCCGAGCACCTGGCGCGCGTGCAACTGCTCGCCCCCGTGGGCGACCTGGTGCTGGTGGCCACCGAAGTGCAGCCCCTGCACGAGGTGAGCGCATCGCTGCTGCCCGATGCCGTGCGACAGGGCGAGAAGCTGGGCCTGGTGCTGGAGCGCCTGTCGGCCCGCCTGGGGCCGCAGCGCGTGCTGCGCCCGGTGCTGTGCGAAGACCACCGCCCCGAATGGATGTGCCGCTGGCAGCCCGCAGCGCTGCCCCTGCCGCGCCAGGTTGCACCCGGCACCGGGTTGCCGCAGCCCGGCTTCGTGCTGCCCGTGCCGCTGCGCTTGCTCGTGCGCGATCACCGGCCGCTCTACCAGGGCGAACTGGTGCTGCTGCTCGGGCCGCAGCGCGTGGAAGGCGGCTGGTGGGATCGCGTTGGCGATGAAGACCGCATGCGCAATGTGGTGCGCGACTACTGGGTGGCGCTGTCACCGGAGGCGGGTGTGGTGTGGGTGTTCCAGACGCGGCTGGAAGAAAAGGCTTCATGGTTTCTGCATGGGCACTTTGCTTGAGGCGCTGCGATGAACCCACCCACCTTGCCCGACTACGCCGAGCTGCGCTGCCTCTCCAACTTCAGCTTCCTGCGCGGTGCGAGCCACCCGGAAGAACTGGTCGAACGCGCGAAGGAACTGGGCTACAGCGCGCTGGCGATGGTGGACGAGTGCTCCCTGGCCGGGGTGGTGCGTGCGCACGTGGCTGCCAAGAAGCACAAGCTGCCTCTGCTCATCGGTAGCCAGTTCCAGGTGCATTGCGATGCGCCTTTCACCCTGATCGTGATCGCTTGCCACCTGGATGGTTACGGCAACCTGTGTGAGTTCATCACCCGCCTGCGCCGCGCTTCGCCAAAGAAAGGCACCTACCGGCTGACGATCGACGATATCGACGCCGACGCCCTGGCCGACTGCGTGGTCATCGCCGTGCCAGATCTCGCCTGCGATCAAGATCAGATGGACACCATCGCCCGCTGGCTGCTGTGGCACTTCCGGGGCCGTTGCTGGTTGGGCGTGGAGCAGTTGTGCCAGTTCGACGACGAGATGCGCCTGCATCGCCTGCGCCAGAGCAGCGAACTCACCGCCGTGCCGCTGGTGGCCGTGGGCGACGTGCAGATGCACGTGCGATCGCGCAAGCCCCTGCACGACGTGCTCACCGCCATCCGCATCGGCAAGCCGCTCACCGAATGCGGCTTTGCGCTGCAGCCCAACGCTGAACAGCGCCTGCGCCTGCGCTCGACGTTGGGCAACCTCTATCCCGCCGACCTGTTGGCGGAAACGCTCGCGGTGGTCGCGCGCTGCCAGTTCTCGCTCGACATGTTGCGCTATCAGTATCCGAGCGAAGTGATCCCCGAGGGAGAGACGCCGCAGAGCTATTTGCGTCGGCTCACGGAGGAGGGCGCCTGGAAGAAGTGGCCGCAGGGCATACCCGAAAAGTGGGCAGAGAAGATCGACCATGAACTCGAATTGATTGCCTACAAGAAATACGAGCATTACTTCCTGACGGTGTACGACATCGTCGCTTTCGCCAACCGGGAAAAAATTCTTTGCCAAGGCCGTGGTTCAGCAGCTAACAGCGTGGTGTGCTATTGCCTGGGCATCACGGCTGTGAACCCAGAGCTGACTGACTTGCTGTTCGAGCGCTTCATTTCTCGCGAGCGCGACGAGCCGCCGGACATCGACGTCGACTTCGAGCACGAACGGCGCGAAGAGGTCATCCAGTACCTCTACGAAAAATACGGACGCGAACGCGCCGCACTCACCGCCACTGTCATCAGCTATCGCCCGCGCAGCGCGCTGCGCGACGTGGGCAAGGCGCTGGGTTTCGAGGAAGGCTCGCTCAACGTGCTGGCCAAGCAGTCCCGCTGGTGGGACGGTCATGGCATCGCAGTGGAGCGGCTGATGGAGGCGGGGCTCGATCCCGAGAGTCTGCAGGTGCGGCAATTGCTGGAACACACCTCCACGCTGATGGGTTTCCCACGCCATCTTTCTCAACACACCGGCGGCTTCGTGCTCACGCAGTTGCCGCTCTCGCGCCTGGTGCCGATTGAGAACGCGGCCATGGAAGACCGCACCGTCATCGAATGGGACAAGGACGACCTCGACGCGCTCGGCCTGCTCAAGGTGGACGTGCTCGCGCTGGGCATGCTTACCGCCTTGCGCAAGGCCATGACCCTGATCGGCCAGAAAGAAGGTCGCCCCTTCGGCATGGAAGACGCGACACAGAAAGACCAGGCCACTTATGACATGATCTGCGCCGCCGACACCGTTGGCGTGTTCCAGATCGAGAGCCGCGCGCAGATGAGCATGCTGCCGCGCCTGCGGCCGCGCGAGTACTACGACCTCGTGATCGAGGTGGCGCTGGTGCGGCCCGGGCCCATACAGGGCGGCGCTGTGCACCCTTACCTGAACCGCCGGCAGGGAAAAGTGCCGGTGATCTTCCCCGGCCCTGACGGTGGAAAAGCCTTGAGGAAAGCGCTGGGCCGCACGATGGGCGTGCCCATCTTCCAGGAGCAATGCATGCAGATTGCCGTGCTCGCCGCGGGTTTCACGCCCGATGAGTCCGATCAACTGCGCCGCGCCATGGCCGCCTGGAAAAGACATGGCAACGTGCAGAAATACGAAGAGCGGCTGGTGAAAGGCATGACCGATCGCGGCTACGAACTTGAATTCGCCAAGAGCATCTTCGAACAGATCAAAGGCTTCTCCAGCTACGGTTTTCCCGAAAGCCACGCCGCCAGCTTCGCGCTGCTGGTCTACGTGAGCGCCTGGATCAAATGCCACCACCCGGCCGAGTTCCTGGTGGCCCTGCTCAACAGCCAGCCCATGGGCTTCTACACGCCGAGCCAACTGGTGCAGGACGCCAAGCGTCACGGCGTGAGCGTGCGGCCGGTGGATGTGTGCTCCAGCGAATGGGACAGCACGATCGAGCCTGGTGGCCACGTTCGCCTGGGCCTGCACCTCGTCAGCGGCATCCGGAAAGACGCCGCCGAGCGCATCACGGCCGCACGCGCCCGACAAGCCTTGCGAAGCGCCCAGGACCTGGCCCGTCGCGCCGGCCTGGACCAGCCACAGATGAAAGCACTCGCCGCCGCCGATGCCCTCACGAGCCTGAGCGGCCACCGCCGCCAGCAGGTGTGGGACGCCGCCGCGCTCCAGACCCCGCCAGCGCTGCTGAAGGGCGCACCCATCGAAGAAGCCCCGCTGGCTCTGCCCGAAGCCCCCGAAGGCGAGGCCATCGTGTGGGACTACGCCAGCACCGGCCTCACACTGCGCCGGCATCCGCTCGCGCTGCTGCGCGCCGAACTCGCCAAGCGCAAGCTGATGAGCGCCGCACAACTCAAGGATGCCCCTGATGGCCGCCTGGTGCGCCACTGCGGCATCGTCACCCTGCGCCAGCAACCCGGCACCTCATCGGGCGTGGTGTTCGTCACCCTGGAAGACGAAACCGGTGTGGTGCAGGTCATCGTGTGGCGCCACCTGCGCGAACGCCAGCGCAGCGTGCTGGCCAACTCACGCCTGCTGGCGGTTTACGGCCAATGGCAACGCGAAGGCGAAGTGACCAACCTCATCGCCGGTCACCTGGAAGACCTCACGCCGATGCTGAACGGGCTGTCGACGGTGAGCCGAGATTTCCATTGAAGACCATTTAGAATGCACAGAATTCTGTCATCTACCTTCAAGGAGTCAACCATGGGATTTGCCGCCAGCGACGTGGTGCCCTTCACCCAAGCGCGTTCCAACCTGTCCGAACTGGCCGACCAGGCCAAAGCGGGTGCAGAAAAGATCATCACCAAGAACGGCGAAAGCTATGTTGCATTGATCGACAGTGACAGGCTGGATTACTACCATCGGCTGGAGCGGGAGCGCATCCACCTGCTGTTGATCGACGATGCAACGCGCGGCCTCGCCGACATTGCAGCCGGCCGCACCGTTGAGGCGGACGGAGCTATCGCCCAGCTGCAGCAGCGTCGCAAAGCCACCACCAAGGCGAACAAAAAGCGTGGTTGACCCGCTGTGCCGGGTCGAACTGACCGCGAGTTTCCTGGAGCGCCTGGACGCCGTCGAGGCTTTCCTGCTGGAAGCGGACGCTGGCTTTGCTTTCGATGACCTTCTGGCCAAGCTCCGAAGCACCGTCATTCCCAATCTGAAGCGCTTCCCGCGCATCGGCCGGCGCTATCTGGCGAACCCGCCCCAGTCAGCCGAAGCGCTGGCACAACTGGCTGCGCTGCCGACCGGCGCACCGGGCGCCCTGCGCGAATACCTGCATGGCGACTACCTGGTGCTTTACACGGTGGTGGATGCTGATCCCAGGTCCAAGACCAAAGCCACCGTGTACCTGCTGTCCATCCGTCATCACCGCCAGCTTTCGTTTGACTTCGCTCGGCTGTGGCCGGCGGACACGCCGGACCAGCACTGAACCGGGATATTCCTCAATCCCCAGTGGCAGGTGCCCGCATCGTCTGCGTTTGCTTGCTCAACGACTGCAGTCTCAGCGTGCCATCGGGCACGCTGAATTCGAACTCCATGCCCGAATGCGTCGTGCTCGACACCACGCGTTGCAGCGCCGTGTCGTACTCCATGGTTCCCGCGCCGGAGCCGTTGGCCTGGACCTTGAATGCCTGCGCCGGGGAGCCGAAATCCATGACGTACGTGATGTCCAGGAAAGCGACGTTGTCCTTCACCTCGAGCAGCCGGTAAGACGCGGTCATCTTGAGCGCCATGGTGGTGATCGTGGCAACCGGCACGTTCAGTTCGATCACCTGCTCGGTGCTCTTCCCGGCCACCACATGGATCGAGTCCACTTGGTTCACCTGCTGCAGGATGGCCGTCAAGGTGGTCTGCATGATCTGCAACTGCTCGGGTGTCATGCCGGAGAACGCCAGCGACTCGGTCTTCACGCGGCCGTCCGGCCCCGCCTGGGCGCTGACCTTGCCGCCGGCCAGCGAAGCCTTGCGGGGAAGCGGTGTCTCTTCACCGGCGTCATTGCGCATCGCGTCCGACTGTGCCAGGAACGCCATCGAGATGCCAAAGCTACCGTCGGCGACGCGAGGCGTGCTGGTGAAGCGGATGGACTGGCGGTTGACGGTGTTGAGGTGCACGGGAAAACGCCCCCCGCGCTCCGCGGTCTTGGCGACGATGCCCCGGTCTTCCACCACGTGAATGGTGTTCATCCCCTCGCTGACGGTGTCGGTCACGAAGTCCGAATCCGGCGTCATGCGGTGCGAGATCTCTACCGAGGCAGGTGGCTGCTGCGCCAGGGCCATGCCGGTAGCCAAGCAGGCGGCCATCAGTGCACAAGGGATTCGGTGCCAGAGGGGTTTCATGAAAAAGATCCTGAAGAGTGACGGGCGAGCATACCGCCGGAGCTGGCAGCAACGGCCGGCGCCGCATTCGCTCGACACTAACTCGACACTAACTCGACATTGCTCCCGTACTTTCTGCATGAGAGACTGAATACTTCTTCCATATTCCGAAGAGGTGATCATGGCTCAGTTACTGGCATTGCATCTGAAGACGCGTCGCGAGGCTCGGGGCCTCAGCCAAGAACAAGCTGCGGAACTCTTTTCCGTCGACAAAGACACAATCTCTCGGTGGGAGCGCGGGAAAAATCGTCCTACTGGCATTGCGCTGCTTGAGGCGCTAAGGCGTGAATACTCGATCAGCCAGAAAGAACTCGATGACTGGTTCTCCGAATGGGCACTACAAAATCTGGGCTCAGACCAGCAGTACTGGGTGAGAGATTTCGGGTACCTGGGGGCGACGGGCATTGACGAGGAAAAGCTCCTTGAAAAGCTCATCGAAATCGATGTGGCTTTGATCCCCCGTCTGACCCACCAAGATGAAGGTTCTGTGGCGCAATGGGCACCCATTTTTCAAGCAAGCCCCTTTACTTGGAAACTGTTGACTTGGGGAGATCAAATCGTAGGCTACTGGCAGTTCGTATTCCTGAAGGACGAATATTTTGAGCTGGTGAAACAAGGAAAACTCCGGGATTCCGAGATTGATCCCTCGATGCTTGAGTACCCTTCGCTTGTAGATATGTCTCGGAACTACAGGATGTACATCATCATGATTGGTGTTCATGGTTCTCACCAACGCCCCGGACCTAACATGAGATTGATCCAGTCATTCGTAAAAGAGATCGAAAATTTCACAACCAATGGGTGGTTCATCTCGGAGTTTGTCGCGGTCGCCTTCACACCTCAAGGGGTGACTCTGTGCAACGACTTTGGGATGACCTTCATCGGTAGGCATACGGCGGCGCGAGCTGGCGAGCTGGCCGAGATATTCCACGCGACTGGACGTCAAGTTGCTTTACAGGGCCATTTCAGCAAACGCCCGAAGATTGCAGGCCCGTACCTCAAACGATTCCCTTCGACTCTTGGTGAAGGCAAGCCATAGAGTGGCATCCAACTTGGCAACACCGATTTCATGCCGGCTTCACGCCTATGCAGAGTTCATGCCGTGGTGCTTTGGTCGGCAGGATGACAAAGTACTTTCGCCCCATGTATCTGGGGTGTCCTTCAGTTCACTACCTCAAGGAGAAAGTATGAGCAAGAGTAAAACGGATCACAACAACGACGGGCAAGGGGACGGCGCGAACGACAACCTCGATCCGCCCCACAGCGCGGGAGATGAGTTCGCTGCGTTTTGCGGCGTTTACCACAGGAGTTTTGAGGAGGTGCACGAGGACAATCGTGCATACGGAACGGGCCACGACAACGGTAGCAGGTGACTCGTCCCAGATCGATCTCGTGAAAAGAGGGCCGCGTGTCGGCCCTCTTTTCTTGTCAAGCACTCAAGGCGCAGCCATCAACCCGCTCTAAAAAAACTTCATACCTGCCTCCAGGCAGCTGACATCTCCCGCGCGAAGCGTTCGATCGCGGCGGCTGAGTTCATGGGGCAAGCCAGCGCCAGTCGGTCTTCATCAGATTGATCGCCCCACCAGATTCCCAGGATCAGTTTTTCGCGCTGCTCACCCACGCCAAACTCCCCCTCGCTGTCCAGCTTCTGAATTACGGCAGTGAACGCGCGAAACACGGCTTCGACTGCAGCGTCACTTTCCTCTTCGGTGCATTCGTAAGGTTCTGGCCCCAGGTCACGCACAGCCTGGGATTCGCTGAGGAGGCCATCTCCCTCTTCGTGCAGCGGCGAATCGCATGGTGACCAGCGCAACGCGAGCAACTGCGATTCCTGGCTCTTTGCGGAACTGGCCACATAGTCTTCTACCACTGTCATCAAGCCTTGTTCAGTGCTTGCTGTGATGGTCAGGTAGGAGGCCGCATCCGTCGTGTACAGCCCGAAGGCGTAAAAGTTCTCGTCTTGGTGCTTGTTCTTGAGATGGCGCCACGCTTGCTGCGTTTCAACGTAGAGCGCCGCGTACAGACGATTCTCATCAATGGTTTTCATCGGGCACCCTGATCATTGGAGGGATCTTCTTTCTTTAGTTCTTCCTCGACTGCGCGCTTCATGAAGTGGATCGTGTCAGCAAGCGGCTGCGGCATCAATGCCAGCCCATCAGGCTCTCCCCGCAGATAGGACCTCAGCGCCCGCTCCACGATGGCACGGTGCGACGCCGGCAGGCGTTCAGCGGCCCAGGTCGCAGCGCGGTCTTTGCCCGCGATCTCGCCGGTACAAGCGGTGAACCAGATGCGCGTCAAGGCGAGGATGATGTTTCTCTCATCGCCTTGCCATTCCGCTGGCGAGTTCCATTGGGCAATGGTGTCGGTAAGGGCTTTCCTGAGATCGGAAGCTGGCACGGGCTCGAACAGCTCATCGGCTGAAGGACCGAAAAGCGAGGAGCTGTGCTGTCGCAACTTGGTCAGCAGGATGGCCAGGTCGGGGTCGGGCATGGGTGGCTCGAAGCGTCCGGCCTGCAGGTCGGTCCGGAGCCATTCGCCAAACTGCATCTCGCGCCGGGGTGGGTACCGCCACGGCACCACTTCGCTGAGGGCGACCACCGTCACTTCCAGTGCCCTGAGCACGTCGGAACTGCCGGGCCAGGCCGAGTGAGCCAGCAGCTCCTGCATGAGCCCTTGCCTCATGGGTTCCGGCAATGGCGTGGCCACTGCCACCATCAGGTCGATGTCGCTGTGCGGCTTCAAGCCATCCGTCACCGCCGAGCCATAGAGGTGGATGGCGCGGAGATGCGGGCCCAGGTGCGCGCGCAGAACGGCGCTCACCGCTGAAAGCTGGGCGTGGATGGAATCGGTCGTGCGCACTACGGCAGCATCTGCGGGTTGTAGACGGCTTCCCAGAGGTGCCCGTCCGGGTCCATGAAGTACGCGGCGTAGCCACCCCAGAAGGTGTCGGCTGGCGCCTTGACCTGGGTGGCCCCGGCCGCGATGGCTTGTCGGAGCAGCGCATCGACTTCTTCCTTGCTGGACACGTTGTGGCCGATCGTGAACTCCAGCGACCCGCGTGCGCCGAGCGCAAGGCCTGTGTCGGCTGCGATGCTGGTGCGAGGCCAGACGGCGAGCTTGAGTCGGTCCTGCAGGTCGAAGAAGGCGACGGCGCCGTTCTCGAATTCGCTGCCGATGATGCCTTGGGTGGGCAGGCCGAGCCCGTCGCGGTAGAACGCCACGGCGCGTTCCAGGTTGTCGACGCCGAGGGTGATGACGGTGATGCGGACTTGCATGGTGTGCTGCTCGTTGAGTCGGACCAAAGAAGGGATTCTCAAGGACGCGCCTGGGGCTCGCCGGCGCAGTCCATTGTTTTGCGCAGCACCACGTTGCGCTGCGTGACGCGAAACCCGCAGCGTTCGTAGAGCTTCGCAGCCTCGTGCGCGTTGTCGGCATCCACGCCCAGAACCGATTCGTTCATGCCCGCGTCGCGCTGCGCCCGCAGTGCACGCACGATGAGCGCGCGCGCCAGACCTCGACGCCGCCAGGGCACGCCTACGCTGATGAACTCGGTCTCGCCGCGCCTGCGGTTCTGGGTCAGGTTCTGTTCTTCGTTGATGAAGGGCTTCACCTGCCCAGCAACGCGGTCGCTCTCGATGTGCCACGCCACTTGCCAGAGGTGGGGCTGGAAAGTGGGCATCGTCTGCCAGCGCTCGAAGTCACCCGGTCTGGCGGGGGCGACGCCCCAGTGATCTTCCAGCGCTTCCATGTGCGCGTCAAAGATCGGTCGCAGGTGCTCGGGCTGCACGCTGCGCAGCTCGAAGCCTTGCGGCAGCGGGAAGTCGGGGATGTCGTCCAGTGTGGCCCGCTCCATGCGCAGGAAGTGGCGTGCGGGCGCATAGCCTGCGCGCTGCAAGAACGCTGCACGGCTGGTCTCGCCCTCGGTCACGTACACATGGTGCACCGACGCGGCAGCGTCTTGCGCGTGCGCCACTTCGCGTTGTCGCGCCTCCACCCAGCGCAGCAGTTCGCGGCCCACGCCCCGGCGTCTGAACGCCGGGTGCACGAAACCGATCTGTCCCTGCACCAGGATGCCCTTCTCGTCGATCCACTGCGTGGTGCGCACATAACCCACCAAGCGGCCATCCTGCTCCGCCATGACGACGTCCTTGGCCGCGTCGAAATGCGTGAAGCCGGCGTAGTCGCGCCGAATGTGTTCGGGCGTGCGCACCCAGCCCATCGCGTCGGCGGCAAACACGGCGTTGGCGACTTCGGCCATGGCGGGGAAGTCGCCGTCACCCGCAAACGGGCGAAGGCGCAGGCCGGGCAGGGGGTTTTCCATCATGGTTGCAGGTGTCTCCTCGTCTGCCCGATTCTGCCCTCAGCGACCCGATTCGCGTTGGCCTGCCGTTGCGCCGTCGACGTTCGTGGCAAGGGCAAACGACATGCCCAATATCTGGCTGGCAAGCTGGCGCGTCGCCTCCGCGACTGCTATCGGGTATTCCCGCTCCTTGCGTGTTTTCCGTCGCCGCATAACGGGTCTGTTGAACGCGCCGCTGGCGCGTTCAACCATTGTGCAGACCTACAACGACCTGGAGACAAACGTGAAAACAGCAAACAGATTTCGCCTGGCGGCTCTGGCAGGTGCGGCGTTGCTCGCCGCGTGTGGTGGGGGCGGAGACGACCCCCCGGCCCCTCCACCACCGCCACCGGTGCCTGAGGAAACGCGCGCTCAAGACAGCCGCACCTTCACGCCGCAGGACCCCAGCGCCACCACCTTCGCCGCCATGTCGGGCGTGATGGTCGGCACCGAGCGTTGGGCTGGTGTGCTCAACGGCGCGGCCTACCGCGTCGAGGTGCCCTCATCCGGGTGGAACGGCAAGCTGGTGATGTACGCCCACGGCTACCGTGGCGAAGGCTCCGTGCTCACGGTGTCCAACCCGAGCATCCGCCGCTACCTCATCGAGAACGGCTACGCCTGGGCGGCTTCGAGCTATTCCACCAACTTCTACGATGTGCGGGCCGGTGTGGAAGACACCAACGCACTGGCGCTGGCCTTCACCCGAATCGCCGCGACCAATGGTCGTGCGCTCGCTGCGCCCGATCGCATCTACATCACCGGGCATTCCATGGGCGGTCACGTCACAGGTGCGGCGATCGAGCAGGAGGCCGCTGCCACCGCGAAGAACAAGGTGAGCTACCACGGTGCCGTGCCCATGTGCGGTGTGATGGGCGATGCAGAACTGTTCAACCGGTTCGCCGGCATGCAGGTGACGGCCCAGGCCCTGGCCGGTGTGCCGAGCTACCCGACCGATAAATGGTCGGAGATCGCGGGGCTGGTCACCGGCACGCTGTTCTCGACCTTTACTGCCACCAGCATCGTGCCCACGGCGCAAGGGGTCAAGTACCTGTCGGTGGTGGAGAACCTCACCGGTGGCGAGCGTCCGATGTTCGACGAAGGCGTGCTGTACGGTCGCAGCTTCCAGTCGGCCTACGGCACCTTCGGCAGCGATGGCACCGTCACCGGCATCCTGAACCGCAACATCCTGGACACCAACGCCTTCACCTACCTGATCGCTGGCGACGTGCCGGGCTCGACGGCGCTCAACACCGCCGTGCAGAAGCTCACCGCCGCGCCGGACGCCAACCGCCTGCGAAGGGACGGTCTGCGCTGGGTTCCCGCCATCAACGGCGAGTTCAAGATCCCGGTGGTGTCCATCCACACGCTGGGCGATCTGTTCGTGCCCTTCAGCATGCAGCAGGTGTACCAGCAACGCGCCGCAGCAAAGGGCAACGCCGGCTGGCTGGTGCAGCGCGCGATCCGCGGCGCGAGCCATTGCGACTTCACCGTGGCCGAGCAGGTCCGGGCTTTCGAGGACATGGTGGTCTGGGAGCAGACCGGCGTGAAACCCGCTGGCGATGACGTGATGACGCCGGCCACCGTGGCGAACGCGGCGTATGGCTGCACGTTCACCGACAGCGCGCTCGGCCCGGACGACACTGGCAGCGCCGCGGCCTCGTTCCGCCCGATCGCGCCTGCCTGCCCACCCTGAACGCAGCGCATCAAGAACAAAGAAAGCCCCGATGCGTCGGGGCTTTTTTACGCCTGCTGTTCCACCTTCTGCTTGAGTGACTCAACCTCACGCGCCAGATACGCCTGAATGCGACGTCCGGCAATTGCGCTGGCGAGAAACCCCAAAGGGCCGGAGAAGAGAACCTGCAATTCCACGTCTGAGGACTGACCGTCTGGGGCGGCACGCACGGTATGCCTGGCGAGAGCGCGCGCACCCGGCCAGCGCGCTTCCCAGGCGAAGCAACGCGGGGGCTCCAGCTCGATCACCGTCCAGAGCGTGGGCCGGAACCCGGGCTGAACCACGTGGTACTGGTTTCCGATGGCCAATGCACTCCCGGAAAGGCCTTCCACCGAGGTCATGGTGGGCAACCATTCGGGCCAGTGCACGACGTCGGCAACGATTGGCCAGATGCGCTCGGGCGTCGCGAGAATCCGTAGGGATGTCGAGTAAGTGTTCATGGCTGGGTCAGCCACCAACCAGCTTTCGTTTGATGAAGTTCCAATGCGCCTCGCTCACCGGCGTGATCGACAGCCGGTTCCCCCGCTTGAGCACCACCATGTCGGCCAGTTCGGGGGTGTCGCGCAGTTCGGGCAGGCCCATCAGGCGCGTCTTCTTCACGGCCTTCACATCCAGCAGCAGCCAGCGGGGCTCCTCGCGCTTGGAGGCGGGATCGAAGTAGGGAGACTTCTTGTCGAACTGCGTGGGATCTGGCCGGGTGCCGGACGCCACCTTGGCGATGCCGACGATGCCAGGCTCGGGGCAACTGGAGTGGTAGAACAGCACGCCGTCGCCCACCTTCATGCCGTCGCGCATGAAGTTGCGGGCCTGGTAGTTGCGCACGCCGGTCCAGGGCACAGTGGCGTCGGGCGCGTTGATTGCGTCGTCGATCGAGCACTCTTCGGGCTCGGATTTCATCAGCCAGTATTGCGTCATCGGGATCTCCTTGGGTCTTCTTGCATGCCGTCAATGCAATTTCACCAGCGGCGTCGCCCGCTTCACCAGGAAGCGCGCCACCGCCAGCACACCGGTGCGCAGCGTGCCCAGCACCGCCTGGTGGTGCATCAGGTGCAGGCTCACATACATGGTGCGGGCCAGCAGCCCCTGCACGTACCAGGTGGACTTGAACAGGTTGCCCATGAGGCTGCCCACCGAGGTCTGTGTGCCCAGCGAGACCAGCGAGCCGTGGTCCTTGTAGACATAGGGGCGCTTCGGTGCGGACTTGTTCATGGCGCGGCGCAGCAGCGCGTCGTGCAGGTAGCTGGCCTGCTGGTGCGCGGCTTGCGCGCGTGGGGGCACCCAGCCGCCTTCGGCGGTGGGGCAGGCCGCGCAGTCGCCGAGGGCATGGATGTTGGCGTGGCCATTGACCCGCAGATGGTCGTCCACCTCCAGTTGCCCCGACCGGTTGGTGGGCAGGCCGAGCGTGCCCAGCACGTCGGGCGCCTTGATGCCGGCGGCCCACACCACCAGGTCGGCCTGGAACAGGCGACCGGTGTTGTCGGCCACCTCCGTGGGTGTGATGCTCGCCACGCGGCACTTCGTCTCGATGGTGACGTGGCGCTCCTTGAGGAGCTTCGCGGCGGCGCTGGACACCTTTTCGGGCAGCGGGGCCAGAATGCGGTCGGCGCCTTCGAGCAGGGTCAATTGCACATCGCGCTGCGGGTCGAGTCGGCGGAAGCCGTAGCGCGAGTGAACCACGCTGGCTTCGCGCAGCTCGGCGGCCAGTTCCACGCCGGTGGCGCCGCCGCCGATGATCACGATGCGCACCTGGCCTTCGTTGCCCGCGCTCTTGCGCAGTTCGGCGGCCGTGAGCAGCTTGAGCATGCGCAGGCGAAATTGCTCGGCGTCGGCCGGGCGGTTCAACGACAGCGTGTGTTCGGCCGCACCAGGCACATTGAAATGGTTGGCGGTGCTGCCCACGGCAATGACGAGCTGGTCGTAGGGCAGGGCGCGCGCTGGCACCAGTTCCTCCCCGTGTTCGTCGAGCACGGGCGCGACCTGCACGGCCTGGGCCGCCAGGTCCAGGCCGGTCATGGCACCGAAGCAGAAGGTGAAGCGGTTGTCGTGCGCGAGCATCTCGTACGAAAGGCCCTCCTGGTGGATGTCCAGCGTGCCGGCCGCCACTTCGTGCAGGGAGGGTTTCCAGATGTGGAACAACTGCTGGTCGACCAGCGTCACCTGTTCTGCGCCCAACTGGCGTCCCAGCTTGCAGGCCAGTTCCAGGCCGCCTGCGCCGCCGCCAACGATCACGATGCGTGTTTTCATGCGTTCGATCCCGAGTCCTGTTGGGATCGACTGTAGTCCACACTCAGGGTGGCGCGGTTGCAGTCACCGTGACGAACTCCGCCGGCACAGCGTAGCGATGGCCACTGCGCCAGGGTTCGATGGCCTGCAGGTAGCGTTTCCCAGCGCGCTCACGGGCCGCCGCATCCATGCGGGACCAGGCCAGCGCCACCGGCCCACCGGCAAAGGCGGCGTTGCAGGCTTGCTCGCCGCTCGCATAGTCGAGCGTGCGGGCCATGCGGTGTGAAAGCACCTCGCCAAAGCCCGCATCGGCGCACAGGCGCGCCAGCGTGTCCGCCTGACCGAGGCGGAAGAACAGCGGGCAGACCTCGCTGGACACCTCGGCATCGACGATGGGGAACAGCGCCGACCAGCCGCAACGCGCGCGTTCCCCCCAGACGGCCAGGCCCAGGCGGCCGCCCGGGCGCAGCACGCGCCTCAGTTCACGCAAGGCCTGCTCGGGCTCGGGCAGGTACATCAGGCCGAAGGCGCACAACGCCACGTCGAAGCCCGCGTCGGGCAGATTCAGTTGTTCGGCGTCCATGCGGGCGGCGCTCACGTGGTGCAGTTGCTGCGCCCGCGCGCTGCGCTGAACGGCCTGCACC
The DNA here is from genome assembly GCF_051860785.1 of Hydrogenophaga sp. Taxonomy (GTDB): domain Bacteria; phylum Pseudomonadota; class Gammaproteobacteria; order Burkholderiales; family Burkholderiaceae_C; genus Hydrogenophaga. The sequence continues at coordinate 225,020 of NZ_JBIMLB010000005.1, read as the reverse complement.
ATGCGCTCGGAGATGTCCACGCCCATCACCGTGCCGCCGGGCCCCACCGCGCGAGCGGCCGGCAGGGTGATAAGGCCGGTGCCGCAAGCCAGGTCGAGCACGCGCTCACCCGGCGCCAGTGACACCTGCGCCAGCAACTCAGCCTGTGCGGGAGCAAGCTGCGCCTGCCACAAAGGCTCGTAGTCGTCGGCCGCCAGGTCCCATCCATAGCGCTGCACGCGGCGTTGCAGGCGGGGTTCCATCGCGATTCAGCTCCGGGTGATCACGATTTCCAGGTATTCGCTGGGCACCACCAGCGAGCCCGGGCCACCCTGGTGAAGCCGCAAGAGCAGCGCGGTCAGATCGGCTTCCAGCGCCTGAGCCTTGTCGGCGGGCAAGGCGGCAAAGGCCTTGTGCACCGGGCCATACCAGGTGCGGAACACGTCGATGAAATGCGCGGCCGAGCGGTAACGGAAGTTGAAGATGCGTGGCGTGACGTCGATCTTCGCGGCACCCTGGCCGAACAGTTCACGCAGGTGCGACTCCACGCCCCAGAGCGATGGCGGCTGCAGGCCGGCGGGGGGTGGCAGGTGTCGCCCCAGCGTCTTGAAGAGCTGGCCGATGAAGCCTTCGGGTGTCCAGTTGGCCATGCCGATGCGACCACCCGAGCGGCACACGCGCAGCATTTCGGCCGCCGAGCGCGCGTGGTCGGGCGCGAACATCACACCGAAGGTGGAGAGCACCACGTCGAAGCTGCTGTCCTTGAACGGCAGCTCTTCCACGTCGGCTTCCTGGAACTTCACGTCGAAGCGTTCGGCGCGTGCGCGCTCGGCACCGCGTTCGAGCAGGCTGCCCACGTAGTCGGTGGACGTGACCTGGCCACCGCGGCGCGCGGCAGCCAGTGTGGCATTGCCGTTGCCGGCGGCCACGTCGAGCACGCGCTCGTCCCAGCGCAGGTCGCAGGCCTCGGCCAGCGATTCGCCGACGATCTGCAGGGTGGTGCCGATCACGGCGTAGTCGCCGCTGGCCCAGGCGGTCTGCTGGCGGGCCTTGATGGCCACGAGGTCGTTGGATGCATTCATGGTGTTCTCTCCTGATGGGTTGCTCGGGGTTTTCGGGTGCCACTTTCGCCTTGGCCTGCCCGGAACCCAGTGGAACGCGCGCAACTCCTTGCTGTCCTGCCCGAACGGATTCCGCACCTGACCCATCGTCCGCGCCCGATCGGCGTCGGCGCCTTGCCTGACGCGGCGTCCGGGAAAGTTGACCCTGCGTCCGGCCATGTTCCACGCAAGGCGGCACCCGCCCATAATCCGCCCCAGGCGTCGCACCAGGAGCAGCACCGTGTTCAACGATCACCTCGCCCATGCCCTCAAACGTGTTCAAGCCGTGCTGGAACGCCGGCCTGAAACCGGCCTGCACGACGACGCGCCGGCTTCCGTGCGCTGGACTGGTGGCACGCGCATGCTGGCCAGCCATGCGAATGGCACGGTGGTGCCGACCGACATGCCCACCGAGCTGGGGGGCACGGGCGATCAGGTCACGCCGGGCTGGCTGTTTCGCGCGGGCCTGGCATCTTGCGCGGCCACGTCCATCACCATGGCAGCGGCGGCCGAGGGTATCGAACTCACGCTGCTGGAGGTGAAGGCGAGCAGCCGGTCCGACACGCGGGGGCTGCTCGGCATGAAGGGTGCCGACGGCAAGACCGTGCACGCCGGGCCGGGCGATGTGAGTTTGAGCGTGCGCATCCAGGCCAGGGGCGAGGCGCCCGAACGGCTGCGCGAGCTGGTGGAGCGCGGCCTGAGCTGTTCTCCCATTCCCGCAGCGGTGCGCTCGGTCACGCCGCTGGCGCTGCACATCGAGAACGCCTGAGCCGCCATGGACGCCTTGTCTGAAACGCTGCGCGTGGTGCAACTGGCGGGCGCGATTTTTCTTCAGGGGCGCTTCACCGCACCCTGGTGCTACCAGTCACCACCCGCCGACGCGGCCGCACCGCTGCTCGAACCTGGCGCCGAGCGCGTGGTGATCTTTCACTTGATCACCGAAGGCGAGTGTTGCGTCGAGCTGGAAGGGCAGGCGCCGATGCGGCTGTCGGCAGGCGACGTGATCGTGTTCTCGCAGGGCGACGCCCACCGCATGGCTTCGGCGCCTGGCCTGGTGCCGGCGCCCGGTACACCGCTGAAAGACCTGTTGCAGCGCCGACCGCGCCAGTTGAACCACGGGGGCGGTGGTGCGACCACGCGCCTGCTTTGCGGCTACCTCGCCTGCGATGCGCGGCTGGCCCGGCTGCTGCTGGCCGGCCTGCCCCCGCTCATGCGCGTCAACGTGCGCGGGTCGAACGCGGGTGTCTGGCTCGAAGCGTCGGTGCGTTACGCCCTGGCCGAGGCCCGGTCGCCGCGCCCCGGTGGCGCGGGTGTGCTGGCCAAGCTGGCCGAAGTGCTGTTCATCGAGGTGCTCAGGCTCTACATCCACGAACAGAGCGCGGGCCGCACAGGCTGGCTGGCAGGGCTGGGCGACCGCATCGTGGGCGGCGCTCTCAACGCATTGCACCGCCGCCCTGCGCATGCGTGGACGCTGGACGAACTGGCGCGCGAGGCGGGCACATCGCGTTCTGTGCTGGCCGAGCGCTTCCAGTTGCTGGTGGGCAGTTCGCCCATGCAGTACCTGACGCAGTGGCGCATGATGCTGGCCGCCAACCTGCTGTGCGGCAGCCGGGCACCGCTTGCGCGCATTGCGCAGGACGTGGGCTACCAGACCGACACCGCGTTCATCCGGGCCTTCCGCCGCGAGTACGGCGTGCCGCCCGCCACCTGGCGTCGCAACCGCCACGCGGCGATCGAAGCGGTGCACTGATTCACGGTTTTCTGGTGGGCGCGGCGGCCAGCGCCGGGTTGCAGGGGTCGGCCCCTTCCTTGGTGCCCAGCTCGATGAGGGGAATCAGCGCGGCCAGTGGGCCCGCGGTGGTACCCAGCGCCAGCGCACCGATCACGCGCCCCACCAGGCCCCTGGCTTCGATGCCCACATCGGGGTCGCCCAGCGTGCCACCCACGGTGATGGGCGTGCGAAGCGACAGGGGAGACCAGTCCTTGGGCCGCGTGACCACACGCAGGTCCAGCGACTCGCTCTTCAGATCGATGGGACCGGTGATCCAGATGGTGCTGTCCCGGTTGTCGGCCACCGCCAGCCGGGGTTCGATCACGCCGTTGTTGGCCTGCAGGTCGAAGCGGGCGCAACGCAAGGGCAGCGGTTTATCGCCGGTGATCACCACACCCACCGCCTGCGCCACGTCCAGCCCCAGGGCTTCGGTGATGAGGTAGGACACGGTGCCATCGCGCAGGTGGATCTGCATGGGACCGTTCAGGCTGCCCAATATGGCGGCGGTGGAGTTGCCCGCACCTCGCACCTTCACATGGCCCGAGAGTGCCCCGGTGAGGTAGGACTGCGCGGGCTGGTCGCCACCCTGGCGGGCCTGCTGGCGCTCACGCTTCAACGCGGCGGTGGCGGTGGGCGGCGGCCCCGCTTCGGCGGCGTCGCCCTTCTGCACGCCGCGCAACCACCCGGCCACGTCGATGTTGGCGAATTCCATGTCGGCTTCCCATTTCGCGGGGCTGGCGTTCGAGTCGAGCTGGGTGGTGCCTTTGAGCGAGCCGCCCGCCACCACCGTCTGCAGCGGTTCCAGGCGCAGAACGCCCGCGTCCAGCCGCACGCGCGTCTGCAATTGCCGCAGCGGCGCCATGGCCGTCGTACCGAAGTCCAGCTCATCGAACTTCATCAGCACGTTGGCGTCCATAACCTTGAGCGAGGGCAGGTCGAAACGGCGTTGCGGCAGCACGCGGCCATCGGCAGGGCGTTCTGTGGGTGGCGTTCTGGCGCCGGTGTCGGCGCCGATGGCCGGACCCAGGTCGGCGAATGCCAGCCTCGGCCCATGCAGTTCGCCGCTGAGGCGCGGTGGGCTCACCTGCTGGTCGTACAGCAGTTCGCCCGCCAGGCGGCTGGTGCCGATGGTGGCGCGGGTGGCCTGCAAGCGCCATTGGCCGGCCTGGTGCTCCAGGCGACCGCGAAGATCGAAGGGCGGTGTCGCGGGCAGCGTGATGCCCAGAGGTTCACCCACGGCCGCGAGCGATGGTCCCTGGAATTCCAGCGCCCCGCGCAGGCGCGGCGTACCGATCAGCGCGGCGGCTTCGCCGTCGAACAGCAGGCGAGACGATGCCACGCTGCCTTCCACGCGCACGGGAACCCAGGGCGCCTCCGCGCTGGCGTCGCGCAGCAGGGGCAGGGTGCCGCCAGCGGTCACCTTCAGCTTCATGGGCAGGGCACGGTAGCGGCCGTTGATCTGCGCTTCGTAGCCCGCACCGTCCTGGCTCACCGCCTCGCCTTCGCTGCCGCGCACCCCGATCTTCAGGTCCACGTCCTGCACGGCGTCGCGCCAGTCGATGTCACCGCGTCCCACGAGCAGGGTGCCAAAGCGCGGCAGGCTACCCAGCGGATCGTCATCCGCATCTTTGGGGTCCTTCTGCTCCGCGGGGTCGCCCAGCTGCCAGCTGGCCTGGCCATCGGGCTTGCGCAACAGCTTCGCGTCGAGCGTTTGAGCCTGCAATGTCTGCACGCGCAACGGTTCGCCTTTTCTCCAGCGCCACACGTCGCCCCATTGCCAGGCCAGCACCACGTCTCGGGCGTCGAGCAGATGAGGCACTTCGTAGCGCGGATCGGACGCGATGTTCAGATGAGCGACCTCGAGCCTCGGGCGCCACAACAGGTGCAGCCTGAACGGAGCCTCCAACGTCGTCGGTGCCGACGTGGCGCGTGTGATGGCACGCTCGACCGGTTGGCGAAGGAAGGGCCAGCCGGCCAATTCCATCGCCACCACGCCGGCCACCAGCACGGCCGCCACCCCGATCACGACGTGCCGGATTTTGAGGGCGGGTTTCATGGCCTTCAGGTTATCTGCGAAGCGACCCGGCCCGCGTAGGCGCAGGCCGGGTTCCTTGTGCGCGATGTCCTACAGACGGACCCCTCGATAGAATCCACACTCCGAGCATGAATGGATCCCTCCGTGCCCCATGCCCCCGTTGGAAATGCCTCGCCAGCCACCATGGAGGCGCGTGACGCAGCGCAGAACCCCGAGGCCCATTGGGATGCACAGGGCGATGCCTGGGTCCTGCGTCTGTCTGGCGACTGGCTCGGCTCATCTGGTACCTTTCCCGAACGCCCCGAGACCGATGCGGCTTCCGTGCGCGTCGACGCGACCGCGCTCGGCGCCTGGGATGCCACGCTCGCTTCGCGCCTCTGGTCGCAACTTCAACCCCTTGCACAGCGCGAAGTGCCGGTGGATCTGCAGGGGCTCCCAGAAGGTCTGCGGGAGATCGTTTCGCTTGCGCTGAACGGCACACCACCGCTGGCCGCTGCGCCAGCGGCCAACCCGCGGGGCCGCGTCGCGCGGCTGGGTGCGCGCACCGCCGCCTGGTGGGTGGAAAAGCGCAAGGCGCTGACCTTCTTTGGTGAGGTGTTGCTGTCCGTTGGACGGTGGATGCGCGGCAGGAGCGACATGCGTGCTTCCGATCTTCTGTGGCAGATCGAACAGACGGGGCCACGCAGCCTGCCTATCGTCGCCCTGGTAAGTTTTCTGGTCGGCCTCATCGTGGCCTACATGGGGGCGGCGCAATTGCAGCGCTTCGGCGCGCAGACCTACATTGCCGACCTCGTCACCGTGGGTGTGGTGCGCGAAGTGGCGGCGCTGCTGGTGGGCATCGTGCTGGCGGGGCGTGTGGGAGCGGCTTTTGCAGCGCAGATCGGCAGCATGCGCGCCAACGAGGAAGTGGACGCACTGGCCACCATGGGCGTGAACCCGGTCGATTTCCTGGTGCTGCCGCGCGTGCTGGCATTGCTCATCGTCGGCCCCATGCTCACGGCATTCGGTGCGCTGGTGGGCATGGCGGTGGGCTGGCTGGTGGCGGTGGGTATCTATGGCGTGACGCCGCTGGAGTACGTGTATTCCAGCTTTCAGGCCCTCACCTTGCCCCACGTGCTGGTGGGGTTGATCAAGGGCACGGTGTATTCGATGCTGGTGGCACTGGCTGGTTGCCTGCAAGGCCTGTCGGCGGGACGCAGCGCGCAGGCCGTGGGCGATGCCACCACCGCGTCGGTGGTACAAGCCATCGTCTGGATCGTGGTGGCGGCTTCGGCGCTCACGGTCGTGTTTCAAAGGCTCGACTTCTAGATGGAAACTGTTCAGGATCCCCAGGTCGCCGCCGCTTCAGCCCCCTTGCCGGCAGAACCGCTGGTGAGCGTGCGAAAGCTCACCATGGCGTTTGGCGCCAGGGTGATCCAGCGCGACCTGGATTTCGACATCCTGTCAGGCGAAGTGCTGGCGATTGCGGGTGGCAGCGGCTGCGGCAAGAGCACGCTGTTGCGCCACCTCATCGGCCTGCAGGCGCCTGCGGCCGGGCAGGTGCTGTATGGCGATCGGGACCTGTACGCGGCCGATGCGGCAGAGCAGCGCCAGCTCATGCAGACCTTTGGCGTCACCTTCCAGGCCGGCGCCTTGTGGAGCAGCATGACGGTGGGCGAAAACGTGATGCTGCCCATGCAGCTCTTCACCGAGATGGACGCCGCGCAGTGCGAACACGAGGCGCGCTTCAAGCTCGCGCTGGTGGGGCTGGGCGGCAGTTTCGACGCCGAGCCCGCCACGCTGAGCGGTGGCATGAAGAAGCGGGCCGCCATCGCCCGTGCACTCGCGCTCAATCCGCCGCTGGTGTTTCTCGACGAGCCTTCCGCCGGCCTTGACCCGCTGGCCTCGGCCAACCTCGACGAGCTGATCCTGCACCTGCGCAACGACCTGCACACCACCGTGGTGATGGTGAGCCACGAGCTCGAGAGCATCTTCACCGTGGCAGACCGCCTGCTGTTCCTGGATGCCCAGAGCAAGACCATGACCGCGCTCGGCCCACCGAAAGAACTGCGGCGCAGCGGCCCTGAAGGCGTTCAGACCTTTCTGCGCCGCGGCGCCACGACTTCCCGGGAGACCACTTCATGAAACGCAAGGCCAGCGCCACGCTGATCGGCACCTTCGTGGTGGCGGGCATCGCTTTGATTGCCATCGCCATCATCGCCCTCGCGGGCAACAACCTCTTCACCCGCAAGGAGCGCACCGTCATGTACTTCAGCGGGTCGGTGTACGGCCTGCAGGTGGGTGCCCCGGTGGTGTTCCGGGGCGTTCGCGTGGGCAGCGTGGAATCGATCGACATCTTCTACGACCGCCAGAACGACAACTACGCCATTCCCGTGGTGGCCGTGCTCGACAGCAACGCGGTGAGCGGCCTGGACGGCAAGCGCGGCTCGGAGCCCGCACTGCCTGCACTGGTGGAGCGTGGCCTGAGCGCTCAGCTCTCCATGCAGAGCCTGCTCACCGGCCTGCTGTATGTGGACCTGGACCTGCGGCCCAAGCTCGATGGCAAGTTGCGTGGCAGCACGCGCCGCACGGAGATCGAGATACCCACCACCGCCACCGCCATCCAGAACCTGCGCGAGCAGTTCGACGGCATGGATTTCCGCCGCATCGCTGAAGACATTTCTGCCATCGCGTCTTCCGCGCGTGCGGTGGTGGGCGGCCCTCAGCTCAAGCAGGCGATGGACGACCTGGCACAGATCACCGCGACCTTCAACCGCATCTCCCAGCGGCTCGACAAACGCATCGACCCCCTGGCCGACGAGTTGCAGCGTTCGCTGGCGTCCACCCGCAAGGCCATGGACGGCATGGGGCAGGCAGCGCAATCGGTGAACAGCACCGCCGAAGGCCTGGGCAGGACGTCCAGCCAGGTGTCGGAGCTGCTGGCGCCCAACGCGCCGCTGGTGACCAATCTGCAACGCGCGGCCGACGAGGTGGCGCGCACCGCCACCGCGCTGCGCGAAGCCACCTCGGGCGACTCGCGCCTCATGACCGGTGCCGACCAGGCGCTGGGCGATCTCTCGCGCGCCGCGCGGGCCCTGCGCGATCTGGCCGAAGCGCTCGAACAACAACCTGACTCCTTGTTGCGTGGCCGGAGGGTCCCAGAATGAAACGACGACTGATCCTTGGGGGCGTTTGCGCGTCGACCGTTCTGCTCGCAGCCTGTGCTGGCAACCCAGCTCCTTCCACCCGCTGGTACGAACTGCGCAGCGAACCGCCCGGTCCGCGGCCGGCAGCCCGCCCTGGCGACGGTGCGGTGTGGGAAGTGGCCAGCGCGGTGGACATGCCCGGTTCGCTGGACCGCGACACACTGATGGTGGCCAGTGGTGCTGCGGGCCTGCAGTCGCTCACGGGTCACCGCTGGGCCGAGCCATTGCGCGACAGCATTCCGCGCCTGCTGGTGTCCGATCTCGCGCTGCTGCGCGGTGAGGGTCTGGTGTGGCGCGCACCGGCACCGGGCGGCGTGATGGTGGGCCGCCGGCTGCGGGTGGAAATTGTGACGCTGATGGCCGATGCCGCTCAGCGCACGCTGCGCATTCAGGCGCGCTGGTGGTTGACCGGCGTGGGGGCCACGGCCGCTGCACCGGCGTTGGGTTCTGCCGACTTCCGGGTAGACCTGAGCGACGCAACGCCCGACGCCCTGGCCGCCGCGCACCGGGTTGCGCTTTGGCAACTCGCGATGCGGGTGGCGGGGTCAGGGCCTGCTTAGAACGGCGAGTCCGGGAAGTAGTACTTCGCCGCGTTTTCCTTGGTGATCAGCACCGAAGGAATCGTGGTGGTGGCGGGCATGGCGGTGCCCTTCACGCGCGACTCGGCGGTGAGCTTCATGGCGTCGGCGATCATGCTCGGCGAGTAGGTCACGTCGGCGGTGACGACCTTGTCGCCATCCATCACCTTCTTGATGTAGTCCTTGGAGCCTGCGCCGCCCAGCACCAGCTTCACGTCGGTGCGCTTGGCCTGTTCAATCGCCTTCTGCACACCCACCGCCATGTCGTCGTCCGAGGCCCACACGGCATCGATCTGCTTGAAGCGGGTCAGGTAGTCCTGCATCACCTTGAACGCGTCGTCGCGGTTCCAGTTGCCGTGCTTGGCGTCCAGCACCTTGATGTTGGGGTGGTTCTTCATCACGGCGTTGAAGGCGTCGACGCGCTGGTTGTCGATCACGGTGGGAATGCCGCGCAGCACCACCACGTTGCCCTTGCCACCCATGGCCTTGGCCATGTATTCGCCAGCCACCTTGCCGAAGCCGGGGTTGTCACCGGCCACGTAGGCGTTCTGCGCGGTGGGGTCGGTGAGACCGCGGTCGACCACCGTCACGAACACGCCCTTGCTCTTGACCTGGCCCACGGGCTTGGTCAGCGGTGCGGATTCGAACGGCAGGATCACCAGCGTGTCGATCTTGTTGACGGTCTGCAGATCCTGCACCTGGTTGGCCTGCTCGGCGGCAGAGCCGGCGGTCTTCACGATGACGGAAGAGCCGGGGTACTGCTTCTCGAGTTCGGCCTTGGTGCGGTTGGCCCAATAGACCACGCCGCCGGTCCAGCCGTGGGTGGCGGCCGGGATGGACACGCCCATCACGAGCTTGTTCTGGGCGAAGGCCGAGGGTGCGGTGACGAGGGTGGCGATGGCCAGTGAAATGGCAGAAAAAAGGCGTCTGTTCATGATGTCTCCTGGGTAGGTTCTCGAGGCTGAAATGGCTCGCCGGCCGAAGGGCTGCGCCGCCGGGGAATTCATCGTCGCCCTCTTTGGAGGAAGGCCACGACGATGATCACGAAACCCTGCACCGCCGCGTTCAGGTAGACGCTGATGATGCTGGTGAGGTTGAGGATGTTGCCGATGACGGACAGCAGGATGGCACCGACCACGGTGCCCACGATGCGGCCCTGGCCGCCCTTGAGCGCCGTGCCGCCGACGATGACCGCGGCGATGGCTTCGAGCTCCCAGAGCAGGCCGGTGGACGGCGAGGCCGAGCCCAGGCGCGGCACGTAGAGCAGGGTGGCGATGCCCACGCACACGCCGAGCAGCACATAGGTGAGGATCTTGATGCGGTCCACCGCCACTGCAGCGTAGCGCGCCACCTGTTCGTTGGAGCCGATGGCCTGCACGTAGCGGCCGTAGCGCGTGCGGTTCAGCAGCAACGCGCCGGCCAGTGCCACGCCCAGGAACACCCAGATCGGGATGGGAATGCCCAGGAAGGCGCCGTAGTAGACAGGCCCGTAGGTGTCGCCAAGTTCGTTGCTCAGCGTGAGCGCGCCGCCGTTGGAGAAGTAGGTGAGGTAGGCGCGGAAGATGCCCAGCGTGCCCAGCGTGACGATGAAGGGCTCGATGCGGCCCTTGGTGATGAGCACGCCATGCGCCAGACCGAAGGCCGCGCCCAGGATCAGCGCGATCGCCATGCCCACCAGCACGGCGGCCACCGGGCTGCCCACGAGCGGCGCCACCCAGTTCATCACCATGATCATGCAGCCGGCAATGAGCGCGGCCATGGAGCCGACCGAAAGGTCGATGCCGCCGGAGATGATGACGAAGCACATGCCCACCGCAATGATGCCGATGAAGGCGGTTCGGGTGAGCACGTTCATCGCGTTGTCCCAGGTCGCGAAGTCGGGGTTGAGCAGCGTGCCGGCGATGCACAGCAGCACCAGGCCGACGATGGGACCGGCATTGCGCAGGATCTGGCGCAGGGGTTGGCGGCCCTGGCTGGGCGCGGTTTCGGCGGGCTCGGCTCGAACGGTGTTCTGGGTCATTTCAATGCGTTCCGGTGGCATGGGCGATCAGCGCCTCTTCGGTCAGGTGGTCGGCGTCCAGCGTGGTCTGCACCGTGCCTGCGCGCATCACGACCACGCGGTGGCACAGGCCGATCAGCTCCATCAGTTCGGAGGAGATGACGACCACGCCGCGACCTTCGGCCGCCAGGCGCTGGACCAGGAAATAGATGTCGCGCTTGGCGCCAACGTCCACGCCGCGCGTGGGTTCGTCGAGCACCACCACGCGCGGGTCGGGCTGGAGCACCTTGGCCATGGCCAGCTTCTGCTGGTTGCCGCCCGAGAGCGAGCCGGCCGGTGCGTCCAGCGAGCCGGTGCGGATGCCGAAGTCGGACACGGCCTTCTCCAGCGCGCGGCGCTCGGAACCGGGGTCGAGCATGGGCTTTGCGTGCCGGTCCAGGTCCATCAGCGTCAGGTTTTCCTGCAGCGACATGCGGATATGCAGACCGCAGCCCTTGCGGTCTTCGCTGAGGTAGGTCAGGCCTTCGTGTGCGGCCTCGCGCGGATTGCGGAAACGCACCGCGCGGCCGGCCAGCTGCATCTCGCCGCCGCTCACGGGCCGTAGGCCCAGCAAGCCTTCGAAGAGTTCGGTGCGGCCGGCGCCGACCAGGCCGGCAAAGCCCAGGATCTCGCCGGGCCTCACGTCGAAGCTCACGTTCCTGGCCCAGCCCGGCACGGTCACGTTCTTCACCGACAGCAACGGCTCAGCCGAAGGTGGCGCCACGCGCGGCGGAAACATGTCGGAGAGCTCGCGGCCCACCATCAGGTTGGCCATCTGGTGGCGCGTGTGGTCGGCGGTGGGGCCGCGCGCGACGAAGCGGCCGTCGCGCATCACCACGATCTCGTCCGTCACGCGCTCCACCTCGTCGAGCTTGTGCGAGATGTAGACCACCGTCACACCCTGGGCGCGCAACTGCCCAATGAGCGCGAACAGGCGTTGTGTTTCCGACGGTGTGAGCGTGGCCGTGGGCTCGTCCATCACCAGCAGGCGCGCATGGCGCGAGAGCGCCTTGGCAATTTCCACCAGCTGCTTCTCGGCCACGATGAGATCGCGTGCGCGGGTGTCGGGGTCGATGTCCAGCCCCACCTGCTGCAGCACCTCGCGCGCTGCGCTGCGCATCCCGGATTCGTCGAGCAGCCAGCCCTTGCGTCGCTCGCGGCCCAGGAAGATGTTCTGGGCTACGGTCAGGTCGTCGGCAAGGTTGAACTCCTGGTGGATCAGCACGATGCCGGCTTCTTCGGCCTCGCGCGAGCTGGCGAAATGCCGCACCGTGCCATCGACTTCCAGGCTGCCGCCGGAGAGCGGCTCATAGCCCGAAAGAATCTTCATCAGCGTCGATTTGCCCGCACCGTTTTCGCCGAGCAGGCCCACCATGCGCCCGGGCGCGAGCTCAAAGCTCACGCCGTGCAGCACGCGCACCGGCCCGAAGTCTTTCACGACTTCATTGAAGCGCACTCGCAGGCTCACTCGGAAACCTCCACCCACTGCCCACCCTGCGACGACGAGCGCACCGCGGCTTCGATGAACGCCATGCCGTGCACGCCGTCTTCGATGGTGGGGAACACCACGTCGGGCGAGAGTGCCGATCCGTCGCGCGTGGCGCGCAGGGCCTGCGCAATCTCGGCATAAACCGTGGCGAAGCCTTCGAGGTAACCCTCTGGGTGGCCAGACGGCAGGCGGGAGACGCGCGCCGCATCGGCGTTGGCCGCACCCGTGCCGCGCGAGACGATCTGGGTGGACTGGCCAAACGGCGACCAGCGCAACTGGTTGGGTTGCTCCTGGAACCATTCGAGGCCGCCCTTGTCGCCGTAGACGCGCAGGCGCAGGCCGTTCTCATTGCCCGGGGCGACCTGGCTGGCCCAGAGCGAACCGCGCGCGCCACCGGCAAAGCGCAGCATCACCTGCACGTTGTCGTCCAGTGCGCGACCGGGCACGAAGGCGCTGAGCTCTGCGCAGAGCGATTGCGTCTGCAGCCCGCTCACGAACGCGGCCAACTGGTAGGCGTGCGTGCCGATGTCGCCGATGCAGCCGCCCGCACCGGCACGCGCCGGGTCGGTGCGCCACGCGGCCTGCTTCTGTCCGCTGGATTCGAGCGGCTCGGTCAACCAGTCTTGTACGTACTCCACCTGCACCACGCGGATCTTGCCGAGCGCGCCATCGCGCACCAGCTTGCGCGCGTGCCGCACCATGGGGTAGCCGGTGTAGTTGTAGGTCACGGCGAGCAGGCGGCCTTTGGCCTTGGCGAGTTCGCGCAGGCGCTGCGCCTCGGCCAGCGTGGTCGTCACCGGCTTGTCGCAGATGACGTGAATGCCGGCCTCCAGAAAGGCTTCGGCGGCCGGTGCGTGCTGGTCGTTGGGCGTGACGATGGCCACGGCCTCGATGCCGTCGGCACCGCGCGCCGCTTCCTCGCGCGCCATGGTGCGGAAGTCCGGGTAGGCGCGGGCCAGGCCCAGCGCCTTGGCCGAGCGCAGGGCTTTCTCGGACGTGGAGGAGAGCGCCCCGGCCACCAGCTCGTAGTGGTCGTCCAGGCGCGCGGCGATGCGGTGGACCGCGCCGATGAAGGCGCCTTCGCCACCGCCGACCATGCCCAGACGGATGCGGCGGCCTGCGCCTTCCGTTGTGGAACCGGCTTCGATCGTCATTGGCCGGCCTCCTGCAGGCCGAGCATGCGGCGCAGTTGCGCAGGGTCGGTGTCGCCACCGGCGAAATCGTCAAAGGCTTTTTCCGTCACGCGGATGATGTGCTTGCGGATGAACTCCGCGCCTTCGGCCGCACCGGCTTCGGGGTGCTTCAGGCAGCACTCCCATTCGAGCACGGCCCAGCTGTCGTAGTTGTACTGCGCCATCTTGGAGAAGATGGCGCCAAAGTCCACCTGCCCGTCGCCCAGCGAGCGGAAGCGCCCGGCGCGCTCCACCCACGGCTGGTAGCCGGAATACACGCCCTGGCGGCCGGTGGGGCGGAACTCGGCGTCCTTGATGTGCAGCGCCTTGATGCGCTCGTGGTAGATGTCGATGAATTCCAGGTAGTCGAGTTGTTGCAGCAGAAAGTGCGAAGGGTCGTAGTTGATGCAGCAGCGCGGGTGGTTGTTGACGCGCTCCAGGAACATCTCGAAGGTGGTGCCGTCGAACAGGTCTTCGCCGGGGTGCAGCTCGAAGCAGACGTTGCAGTCTGCGTCTTCGAAGGCGTCGAAGATCGGCTTCCAGCGCTTGGCGAGTTCGTCGAATGCGGCGTCGATCAAACCGGCCGGGCGTTGCGGCCACGGATACAGAAACGGCCAGGCCAGCGCGCCGGGAAAACTCACGTTGCTCTTCAGGCCCAGGCGTTGCGAGGCCTTGGCCGAAAGCTTCATCTGTTCCACCGCCCAGGCCTGGCGGGCCTTGGGGTTCTTGCGGAACGCCTCCGGCGCAAAGCCGTCGAAGGCTTCGTCGTAGGCCGGGTGCACGGCCACCAGCTGGCCCTGCAGGTGGGTGCCGAGTTCGGTGATGGCCACGCCGTTCTCGCGCGCCACGCCAGCGATCTCATCGCAATAGGTCTGCGATTCAGCGGCCTTGTCCATGTCGAAGATGCGCTTGTCCCACGACGGGATCTGCACGCCCTTGAAGCCCAGGCCGCCGGCCCATTTCGTGATCGACGCCCACGAATCGAACGGCGCCGTGTCGCTGGCGAACTGCGCGAGGTAGATGCCGGGGCCTTTGATGTTGGTGGCCATGTGTGTTGTCTCCTTGTCTTTCGGTGTCTTGGTGTGTGACGGTGTTCAGAGGTAACTGTTGACCAGGTGCTCCAGCCGCTCCTGCTGCGCCGAGCGCGGCTGCGGTTCCAGGCCATCGGCCTCCACCTCGCGCGCCAGCGCGTCCAGCGAACGTTCGCCGTTCAGGATGGCCCGCCCGCGTGGCGAGTCCCAGCCCTGGTAGCGCGTCTGCACGTGGCGCTGCAGGGCGCCGTCCTGCATCATCTTTTCGGCCACCAGCAGGGCGCGTGCGCACAGGTCCATGGCGGTGGCGTGGGCCCACACCAGGTCGTCGGCGTCGATCGACTGGCGGCGCAGCTTGGCGTCGAAGTTCAGGCCGCCCTGGCCGATGCCGCCGGCGCGCAGCACCTCGTACATCGTCATCGCCACCTGCGGCAGGTTGTTGGGGAACTGGTCGGTGTCCCAGCCCAGCATCTCGTCGCCGCGGTTCATGTCAAGCGAGCCGAAGATGCCCAAAGCGCCGGCCAGCGCAATCTCGTGTTCGAAGGTGTGGCCGGCCAGCAGCGCGTGGTTCTGCTCCAGGTTCACCTTCACCTCGTTCTCCAGCCCGTGAGCCTTCAGGAAACCGTACACCGTGCCCACGTCGTAGTCGTACTGGTGCTTGGTCGGCTCCGCCGGCTTGGGCTCGATGAGGATCTGACCGGTGAAGCCGATCTTGTGTTTGTGCTCGACCACCAGGTTCAGGAAGCGGCCGAGCTGGGCCAGCTCGCGCTTGAGGTCGGTGTTGAGCAGCGTCTCGTAGCCTTCACGACCACCCCAGAGCACGTAGTTCTGGCCCTTGAGGCGGTGCGTCATTTCCATCACGTTCTTCACCTGCGCGGCGGCGTAGGCGAACACGTCCGGGTCGGGGTTGGTGGCGGCACCGGCCAGGTAGCGGCGGTTGCTGAACAGGTTGGCCGTGCCCCAGAGCAGCTTCACGCCGGTCTCGTCCATCTTGCGTTCGAACACGCCTTCGATGCGCTTGAGGTGCTCGTTCGATTCGCGCAGCGTGGCGCCTTCGGGCGCCACATCGCGGTCGTGGAAGGTGAAGAAGGGCGAGTCGATCAGGCGGAACAGGTCGAAGGCCACGTCGGCCTTGTGGATCGCCTGCGCCATCGGGTCGCCCGCACCGTGCCAGGGCCGCTGGAAGGTGGGCTCGCCGAAGGGATCGGTGCCGCCCCAGCCGAAGCTGTGCCAGTAGCAGGTGGCAAAGCGCAGCTGATCCTCCATGCGCTTGCCCAGCACCAGGCGGTTCTTGTCGTAGTACTGGTAGGCCAGTGGTTCCGATGCGGTGGGCTTGAAGCCCTCGCCGCGGAACGCAATGGGCTGGCGGAAGCTGAAGTAGCCTTTCTGCTGGGCGGAGGCCTTGGGTTCGGGTGCGAGGGTCTGTGTCATGGTGAAAGGCGTCTGGTGTGTTGGAGGGAAGGGCTCATGCGGGCATGGCCGAGGGAATGGTCTGCAGGGGCGTGGCCACTTGCCGAGCCATGCCATACAGCGCCTGCCAGCGGCCGTGGGCCTCGTCGTAGAGCGCAGCGCGCTCGCGCCCCGGTTCGAAGCTGCGCAGCCGTCGCGGCTTGTCAAAGGTGCTGCCGCCACCGGCCGCCGCGCGTGCGAGACGTGCCGCGCCCAGCGCGCAGCCGTGTTCGCCGCCTTCGATCTGGTGCAGCGGCAGGCCCAGCACGTCGGCCAGCACCTGACTCCATCGCGCCGAACGTGCGCCACCGCCCAGCAGGTCAGCCTCATGGAGCTCGGTGCCGGCGGTGGCCAGCGCATCGCGCGCATCCCGAAAGGCAAAGGCCACGCCTTCGAGCACGGCCTGTGTCATGTCGGTGCGCTCGGTGTCGGCTGAGAGTTGCAGGAAGCCGCCGCGCACGGCGCTGTCGTTGTGCGGTGTGCGGTCGCCATTCAAATAGGGCAGGAACCAGCAGGGTGCGGGGCCGGGGTCGGCGTGGTCGAGTTCGTCGAGCAGGCGGGCCTCGTTCACCCCGGTCGTGCGCGCCCACCAGGCCAGCGAAGCGGCGGCTGAGAGCTGCACGCCCATCTGGTGCCACAGGCCGGGCAGGGCATGGCAGAACGCGTGCACGCCGTGGCTGGCGGCGGGCGCAAAGCCGGCGGTGGTGGCCCACAACACGCCCGATGTGCCGAGCGACACGAACGCATCGCCCGCGTGCACTGCGCCCACACCCACGGCACCGGCCGCGTTGTCGCCGGCGCCGCCGGCCATCACCGGGGCCTGGTCAAAGCCCCAGCGCTGCACCCATTCGGCACGCAACTGGCCGGTGGGCTCGGTGCCTTCCACCAGGCGCGGCATCTGCGCTTCAGACAGGCCGCACGCCGCGAGCAACAAGGGCGACCAGCGTCGCTCGGCCACGTCGAGCCAGAGCGTGCCCGAGGCGTCGGACATGTCTTCCACGAACTCACCGCTGAGCTTCCAGCGCAGCCAGGCCTTGGGCAGCAGAACACGCGCAATGCGCGAGAACACCTCGGGCTCGTGCTCGCGCACCCACAGCAGCTTCGGCGCGGTGAACCCGGCCATGGCCGGGTTGCCCGTGAGGCGGCGCAGGTTCAGGGTGGGTGCTTCCAGCTCGGCGCACTGCGCGCCGCTGCGCGCGTCGTTCCACAGGATGCACGGGCGCAGCACGGCATGGCCGGCATCGAGCAGCGTGGCGCCGTGCATCTGGCCGGACAAGCCAATGCCCCTCACGGCCGCGAGTGCGCGCGGGTGCGTGGCCGCGAGTTCGTCCAGGCAACGCTCGGTGGCGCGCCACCAGTCTTCAGGGTCTTGCTCAGACCATCCCGGCTGGGGCCGCTGCACGCTCAGCGGCGCTGTGGCGGTGGCCAGCGTGGCATCGCCGTCGAGCAGCAGGGCCTTCACGCCCGAGGTACCGAGGTCCAGGCCCAGCGTGATCACGGCAGGTTGTCCTTCAGGTAGATGTCGATGCGGATGCGTTCCTGGTCGGCCAGCACCGGCTCTTGCGACCACTGGGCCAGCGCCACGCGCAGGGCCGAACGGATCTCGTGGCCGGCGTCCTGGTTGATCACCGCGTCCATCGTGCCGTTGAGCAGTTCTGCGCGCGACACGTTGGTGAGCTCGTGGCCCACGAACACGGTGTTCTGGTCGCGCCCCGCGCCGCGCAGCGCCTGGCAGATGCCGGCATTGCCCGCGCCCACGCTGTAGATGGCGGCCAGCTCCGGGTGATCGGCCAGCAACTGCACGGCGAGCGACTGGTTGCGCCCCGCGTCGTCCTGCCCTTCGAGCGGCGGCAACACCGTGAGGTGCGGGTGCTCCTGCGCCATCACCTGGTTGAAACCGAAATAGCGCTCGGCGTGGTCGCGCAGCGAAAGGCTGCCCAGGATGATGGCCACCTGGGCCTTGCGCGCGCCCACGAAACGGCCAATGAGCGTGGCCGCGGTGCGGCCGGCGGCCGTGTTGTCGATGCCCACGTAGTGCTGGCGCGTGGAAGAGGGCACGTCGGACACCAGCGTGATCACCACCGTGCCTGCCTGCGTGAGCTGGTCGATGGCCGAGCGCACCACCGGGTGATCGAGTGCCATCACCACCACGGCATCGCGCTGGCCCTCCTGCGCGAGCAGCGCCTTGGCCAGCTCGCCGGGGTTGAACACGTTGACCGACAGCACCTCGGAATCGATGCGCTGGTCCCGCATCCATTCGGCATTGGCCTCGATCTGCTCGCCCAGCAGATCCACAAACCGGTTGTTGCCCGCCGGCAGCAGAAACGCCACCCGGCGCAGGCGCGAACGAGCCAGCTTGGCCGCCGAAGGATCGGGCCGGTAACCCAGACGCCGCACCGCTGCATTCACCCGCGCCACCGTGGCTTCACGCACCCCGGGCCGCTTGTTCACCACCCGATCGGCAGTGGCCAGGCTGACCTGCGCATCCAGCGCCACGTCTTCCAGCGTGGCACGGGCCTTGAGGGGGTTTCGGGGATCCATGGCGGCATTCTGAGGTACGTACCTCAGAAATTTGCTAGGTGTTTTTACTGAGAGTGTTAGACAGAATGAGGTTCGCTACTCAGATAGAGGTATTCGGATCAATGCTGTTCCAGGGTATAGCAATGTTGGGGTATGGCGACGTTCAAACTGAAATGGTCCGCCGGTGGGCCAATGTACTTGGACGAGCGCGAACCGTTAAGTGCATGGTGTCACTGGACACGTGAAAACTAATCCAAATGGTGGATGCAGATTCTTTACGCTGCTAAGACACTGACCCGCCACCATGAGAAGTCAATTTGAACGAATATTTTTACTGGATCTGAAACAAAACATTGTCTGCTATCAATCATCAACTTTCGTGCTTGTTATTTTTGTCATCATTTTGAAATGGAGAAAGAGATGAAGTCATCCAAAGGCATGATTGCCATTTTTCTACTTGGTTTGTCGAGTTTGGCAGTCGCTCAATACACTCAAGGTCGAGGCAAAGGCATGGACCAGAGGAGTGAGGAGAAGGCTTGTCGCGATGCAACAACCGATGCACAGAATATTGCGCAGCTTTATCAGCGAAATCTTTATAGGTCGACAAGACGGAGCTATGAAATCTCAATGGAAGACTGCGAATGTCGCAAAGTCCCCGTGACCTACAACACCACATTGTGGCGATGCGAAGTCAGATTTGAACTCGCCGAATGACGTACTCTCCCAAGACAGTGCCCCGGCGCTTCTTGTAACAACTAGTATTTTGATGTCTTCCCACCAGAGGAAGAAATTGCATCGTTGATTGCTCGCTGCATGCGATCTGCACCTGCACTGGCGCAAATAGGAAAGATCACAAAGGAAGCTTTTTGTGATCTCACTTTTCTCCCATCGAAGAAGGTGATTTCAGCGCACTCGCTACGACTGCATTCTGCCTTGATTGATGTTGGTGTGTTTTCCGCAAATATTCGGCCGGTAGGTGCGGTCAGATCCTTAAATTTGAATTCAAATCGAGTATTTTCTTTTTCCCTTTGCCCGTTTGATAAAGCTGCCTCGGTGCTGTATTCGATAACCCCATCTCCCGTTTTGCTGAATGTAAATATTTTTACTAGGTTGAAGGTGTCGATTACTATTCCTCTTGAATTCGTCGTGCGAAATGCTTGGTGGCAGGATTGATATTGTGATTGCAAAAATCCTAACGCTTCGCTGGCAGGCGGACTGGCAAAGGCAGGTGCCGATATGATGCTTTCAACGAACAGAAGAGCAGCGCACCGTAATGATGACCTGTAGATATTCATGACTTGCCTCTCATTCGTTAAAATTTTGGGTTCAATTGCTTGCTTATAGTTGAAGTTTCGAAGAATTTTTGCAAAGTTATTCACAGCAAAAATCCATGTATCGCAGAATAGACAGTATCAAAATTTGGAGATCGCGTGATCCACCAATTGATGGAGATATCTGCTTGTAAATGTCTATAAAAAACCCTTCGAAACAACCCTGGTGTTGAAGAAGCTCAAGTTTCTGGGTGGGTGGTCATGAGCAAGACAAGCAAGGCTTTACATGGGGTCTGAAATGCGGAGTCCTCATGGTGTACCCAGGAAGCTCTGTTAGGAATAGAGTGCTCACGTGAAGTCGAAAAACCCAGGCCAGCTTCTCGAAGATGCCTCCCGAGCGTGGGCGATGGCAGCGATTGGCTCGGGCACTTGGGATGAGGCTGTCGCGGCTACAGGGAAGGGGGTGAAATCGCAGATGGGTCTTATGTTCTCGCCAGGGGAAAGCTGGAAAGCCCGTCAAATCAACGGCTTCCTCGGGGCCCCAAGGGAGGTTGTCTCTGAATACGCCGCGCATTGGATTCAAAGAGACGCCTGGATGAAGGCTGCCGCAGACAGTGGCAAATTTCGATTCGCTGGCGCAGTCCTGAGTGGAAATGAGGTGCTGCCTGAAAAGGAGCTTCTGCGCACCGATTTTTACAACGACTTTTGCAGGCGTTGGGGTGGCTATGACATCGTCAGTCTGAACATCTGCGACGCCAGCGATTCAATCGCCTTGCCGACCTACCTTTCGTTTCATCGAAGCAAAGAGGAAGGTTTCTTTGACGACACCACCAGGCGCTTTCTTCTGGATCTTTGGCCTCACATACAACGCGCAGTACAAACTTACTGGAGGCTGGAAAAGGCAAGAGCCTATGAAATCGCACCCGGTCTTCTTGAACAGATCCCAAGTGCCGTCTTTGTTGTAAGGCTGGACGGGAAGCTTGATTACGCCAACCCTGCAGGCGCTTCAATCCTGCGAAGCTTGGGAGAACGCGGCTCGGGTGGGCGCTTGATCAGCGCGCTCCCAGGCATCCCGCAGGCAGAGTTCAAAGGGGCACTCCACCAATGCACCAGAGGGCTGTCCTATGGTCGAGCTGCAACAGTGGCCAAGGGCGATGGTTCGGCGGTGCGTTTGCACCTGAACTTTGTCCCCGTTGTTGCAGATCCTGCACTCGCCTTGCACTGGCCAAACAGCTGCGCGTTGATCACCATTGACCAGGTGGATGTTGCCTGGGATGTGCAGCAACGACTCCAGCAGTTCTGTGCCAGCAAAGGGCTGACCAGGAAGGAGTCTGCGGTTCTGGCCTTGCTGATCCAAGGTCTGGATGTACCCACTATTGCTGATGTGCTCAGGCTCGGCTATGCGACTGCACGCACCCACGTAGCGTCGATCCTGGCCAAGACAGGCTGCTCCAGACAGACCGAATTGCTTGCGAAGGTTCTTGGTGCGGGCTGAGCCTACCCTCGCCAGGTCGGGCCTTGAGGGTGGTCCAGGCCTCTTCAAGCTGATTCAGCCGATGCCTGCAACAGCCCGAATCCGATCAACCCGCCCCGCTATACTGCCTCGGTCAAGTCACAAAAAACTTGATCAGGATTAGCCTCCTGCCGATGAACCTCCTGTGGCGAAAGCCGCAGGATCTCCTAACCGCAGACCCTGCGGCTTTTCGCTTGCGCCTCCATTTTTTGGCGGCTCGGGCGGAGAGCCCTTGGGCTCGCCGGTTCTCGCAGGAGGTTCCCGGTAAGGCTAATCCGTTCGGGCCGCCGCCACCGATGATCTTGGTGGCGGCGGTTGGTGAAAACGGAAGCTTCAGGGAGATCCACCATGGTCACTTCTCCGACCCGAACCCCAGCCCAGAAAATCGCCATGCAGGCAGCGGACCAGGCCTATTGCCTTTCGCTCACGCTGAAAACGCACAACAAGCTGGACCAGATGATCCTGCCGCAGCGCGAGCAGCATCCCGAACACCCTTGCTGGATTCCGGTGCGACCGCACTTTGCGGAACTGGTGCACACATTCAACGACGAACTGGCACGGCAGCTCGGTGCCTTGATGCAGACGCTGGAGGAGATGCAGGCCTTGATGAGCGAAGAGCACCAGACCTAGGTGGTGCGCGCCGTGGTGTTGGCCATGGCAAAGGAAGGTGCGCTGGACGTTCGGCAGGGGGGTACGTTGTGCCGCTCGACAAGCCGTTGAAGGGTCCGATCCGTCGGGGTCGAGCATCTCCCCCCGCCTGAGGGGGTCCTGCGGCGCTGGATGGCGGCTACTTCGCTGCCAGCGTCCACTTCACCTGAAACTCGATTTCCTCGTCTTCTTCCGAGCGCTCGTGCTCCACCGAGAACACGGCGCTTACCGGCACGTAGATGCGCTCGCCGGCCACCTGAATCTCGAACCGTTCACCTTTCTCGATGGCGTCGGCGAGGCGCCTGAGTTTGGCCACGAATTCCTGGTTGGTGTAGACGCGTTCCACGTCGCGGCCGGGTTTGTCGGACATGAGGGTTTCCTTTCAAGAAGAGAAGTCAAGTGAAGAGAAGGGATGAGAAGTGAAATCGTCTGCGGTTTTCAGACGCGGGACGCCGCTTGCCAGAACAGCAGCGGCAACACGGACAGCAGGAGCAGCGAGACCAAAACCACGCCGCCATCCCGCGTCAACAGCCCAGCGGCAAAGAGCGCAATGATGGTCGAGGCGATGGAGCCCGAGGGCGGTACGAACTCCATGAATCTGCCCCACCAACAGGAAGACGATGACCGCCACTACCGCCGTGACGCCGGGGATGGCGCTGGTAGGCGAGACCGCGATCAAGGGGAAGATCATGGAGCGACCCAGTTTGTCGAGCACTTCATTCAAGGCGTGGCTCACGGGGGACTGAGAGAAGACGGCATGCGTAGAAGGTGCCACCAAAGCTTGCTTCTGACTGTCGGACGTGTGCGGATGTCCGTGTCGGTACACGCCTACATCGCGTGCTGAAACATCACAGCTAGAGCCCGAGTGAACGCGCTATCAATCCGATCTGAACTTCACTGGTGCCATCCCCGATGCGCAGCACACGCCCATCCCTCCAATGCCGTGCGGGCGGACATTCGTTCAGGTACCCCAGACCGCCATGCACTTGAATCGCCATGTCAGCGCATTCGGACGCGATCTCCGTGCAATGGTATTTGGTCATCGACAGAAATCCATCGTCCAGCTTGCCTGCATCGCGCATCCAGGCCGCCCGGCGCACCATCAACCTGGAGGTTTCAACGCGGACTGCGATGTCGGCAACAGCCTTCTGCACCAACTGCATCTTGCCGATGGGTTGGTCGAAGGCCATCCGTTCACGCGCATACCGCAACGCGTGGTCCAGGCAGGCCTGCGCCATGCCCACTGCCATGGCCGAGATCAGGATTCGGCCCACTTTGAAGGCGCTGTGAACAAGATGACGCCCGTGACCGATCACGCCGACCACGGCGTCGCCCGGAAGACGGACGCCATCGAGAAATATCGGGCGCGTCTCTGAAGACCTCCAGCCGAGTTTGTCGTAGGGCGCTCCGTACTGCATTCCCTGGGCATCGGACGGCACCGCGAACATCGTCATCTGGGAACCTGTGTCAGCTTCGCCCGTCAATGCGCAGACAAGCACCACGGAGGTGATGGGGGTTCCAGCGTTTGTGATGAATGCCTTCTCTCCATCGAGCTGCCATCCTTCGGACACGGCGCGAGCCCGCGTGCGGTAGCCCGCCGTCCAGGATCCTGCCTGGGGCTCCGTGCCTGCCACGGCGCCAATGGCTGTTCCCGCCACGAGATCTGGGAGATATGAGGCGATCTGGTCCGCAGAACCATGCTCCGCCAGCATGAGCCCCGCGGCCATGGAGACCATCAGTGTCACCGCCAGCGACTGGTCATGCCGAGCGACCTCTTCGATGGCAAGGCTCGTTTCGAGCATGCCTGCGCCCAGGCCTCCGTGATGTGGTGCGAACGGCAGGCGGGTGATGGCGAGGTCGCGTGCGCACTGCAGATACAGCCCGGGATCGAAGCAGGCGAGCTTGTCGCGTTGCGCTGCGCCCGGGGCCAGTTCCCGGGATGTCCAACTCGCCACGGCGTCCTGGATGGCTGATTGTTCGGCTGTCAGAGCGAAGTCCATGCTGTCTCCTTAGTAAGGGTTTCCCCGCTGGTAGATCAATATACCCGTGGGTAGATTACATTACCAATAAGGAAATTGCACGTGCATTTGATCGACTACATCGAACGAGCGGCATTGCTGAAGCCAGCACATCCCGCGCTGATCGGAGATGGCAAAACGCTTTCTTTCGACGCGCTGGCGGTTCGGGTGCATGAGGTGGGCGCGGCCCTGGACCGGCTGGAGCTCTCGAGCGGCGCGACGGTGGCCATCCTGGCCGACAACTGTCCCGATGTCTGTGTTCTGCAGTTGGCGATCAACCTCGCTGGTCTCGCTTGGACTTCGATCCATTCTTCGATCACCGAAGCCACCACGGCCGAAGTGCTCAGCTACCTGGATGCCGAGTGCGTGTTCTTCCAACAAAGGTACGAAGGCAAGGCTCGGATGGCACTCGATTCGGTGCCTGGCATCAAGACCGTGGTTTGCATGGATGCCACTTCGACACTGGGGCCGTCCCTCGAGACTTGGCGGTTGCAAGGCACGCGCGAGCATGCGTTTGCAGAGCCCGCGCTCACCACGCCCGCCTGGTTGCAGCACACAGGAGGTCCAGGTGGAGCCTGCCATGGCACTATTCATTCACGTGCCGCCATCGAAATCGGCTTGGCCAATGTGGTGGATTCGCTCGACGCGAACAGTGAATCACGACACCTCGTTGTAGCGCCTCTCACCCACGCCGCCGGCATCTTTGCCCTGGCCTTTGCTTCGGTGGGCGCCACCAACGTCATCCATGATCAGTTCATCGAAGACGATGTTCAGGCGGCACTGGAGAGCGAAGGGATCAGCCACCTGTTCCTTCCGCCCACGGCGCTCTATGCACTGCTCGACCACGTGGGCACGGGCCGATCTTTCCCCGCGCTGCGTTGCATCGTTGTGGCCGGCGCCCCGGTATCGCCGGAACGGTTCGAGCAGGCGGTGGCGGTGTTCGGCCCGGTGCTGTACGAGGTATTCGGGCAGACCGAAACCTTGCTGGCACTGGTGAAGCGCCCCAGTGACTACATGCGCAACGGCCAGTATTTGCCAGAGATCGCGCGGTCTGCCGGCCGACCGGTGCGGTTTGCCCATGTCACCTTGCTCGATGACAGTGGCGCGCAGTCGCCGGTTGGCGAACGGGGTGAGATCGCGATCCGCTCGTCGATGTTGATGGAGGGCTACCACCGCAAGCCCGAACTGACCGCCCGTGGCAGACGGGGAGGGTGGCATTTGACCGGTGACATCGGCGTGGCGGATGCCGCTGGCTACATCACCATCGTGGATCGCAAGCGGGAAATGATCGTCAGCGGATCGTTCAACGTATTCCCGGGTGAAGTGGAGGAACGGTTGAGCAGTCACGAGACGGTCTCGGAGTGCGCCGTCATCGGTGTTCCTCACGGCCGCTGGGGTGAAGCGGTTCACGCGGTGGTGGCGCTTCGACCGGGATCTTCTTTTGACGAGGACGCGCTGATCGCCTGGTGCAAGCAAGGTCTAGGCAGCGTGAAGGCGCCCAAGTCCATCGGGGTCATTCATGCGGGTGAATTTCCAAGGGACGCTCGCGGCGCCATCGACAAGCCTCGTTTGAAAGCGCCCTATTGGGATGGCGAATGGAGGCGCGTGTGAATCTGGTGACGAAAAACCTCGATCCTCTTCTCAAGGTGGAATCTGTCGGCCTGCGCTTCGGTGGAATCGCGGCGCTGCAAGATGTCTCCATGCATATCGAGCCTGGCGAGCTGCTCGCCTTGATCGGCCCCAATGGCGCCGGCAAGAGTTCGCTGGTGAACTGCATCAGCGGGTTCTACAAGCCCACCAGTGGTGGCGTGGTTTACGCGGGTGAACGTCTCGCGGGCTTGTCCGTTCATGAAATCGCGCGCCGTGGGGCAGTGCGCACGTTCCAGGGCACCCAATTGTTTGGTTCGCTGACGGTGGTGGAAAGCTTGATGGTGGCGCGCGAACAGCGCTTTTCATACGGATTGACGTCTGCATTCGTCTGGTCTTCGCGCTGCCGCAAGGAGGAAACGCGTGAGCGAGAGGCGGTGGAACAAATTATTGAATTTCTGCAGATCGAGCCCTACCGGCACCACAAGGTCGGGACGCTGGCCTACGGACTTCGCAAGCGAGTCGATCTCGGGCGCGCACTCGCCCTCGAACCCAAGCTTCTGATGCTTGACGAGCCCATGGCGGGCATGAACCTTGAAGAGAAAGAAGATCTGGCGCGCTTCATTGTGGACATCAGAGAAACCCGAGGCACCGCCATGTTGTTGATCGAGCACGACATGGGCGTTGTGATGGATCTGGCCGATCGCGTCGTGGTCTTGCAGTACGGAAAAAAGATCGCCGACGGTACGCCTGAGCAGGTGCAGGGCGACGCCAACGTCATTGCGGCGTACCTGGGAGTTCAGGCATGACCCCCTTGGCAACACTCCCCCAATTGCTGCTGGTCAATGCAGATCAGCGC
This sequence comes from Hydrogenophaga sp., assembly GCF_051860785.1. Taxonomy (GTDB): domain Bacteria; phylum Pseudomonadota; class Gammaproteobacteria; order Burkholderiales; family Burkholderiaceae_C; genus Hydrogenophaga. Next base: position 198,777 of record NZ_JBIMLB010000005.1, on the reverse strand, counting down.
CCATCCGAGGTGGCTTACCGTCAGAAGAGGCGGGGGATCTGGGTGGAATACACCTGGGCAGACGTGGCGAGCCGTGTGCTGAGAATTGCCGCCGGCTTGCGCCGCTTCGGCCTCGGTCCCGACGACACCGTGTTGATCGTGGGCGAAAACGAACCAGAACACGTCTGGGTCGAACTGGCCGTTCAGGCGGCCGGCGCCCGCGCTGTTTCGTTGTATCCGGACATCTCGGCCCCCGAGCTGGAACACGTGGCCATGGACAGTGGGGCATTCTTTGCTGTCGCTCAGGGGCAGGAGCAGATTGACAAACTGATCGAGTGCACCGGCGCGGTACCGATCCGGAAGATGCTGTACTGGAAACAGGACGGCATGTGGTCTTACACGGACCAGCGCCTGCAGAATCTGGCCGAGCTTCTGGCCGATGACACGGGCACCGATGAGGTGCGGCGCCTCATCTCTGCGGGTTCCCCGGACGATATTGCTTGTCTGGCGTATACGTCTGGCACCACCAGCAAACCCAAAGGTGTGATCTGTTCGCACAGGTACTTGCTGGACAACGCAGCGCGCTTGCAAGCGGCCGTGCAGTTGCAGCCTGGCGATTCGTATCTGTCGTACACGCCGTTTGCATGGGCGACTGAGCAGTATCTGGGCGTGGCGTTGGCCGTGGCGCTGCCACTGGTGGTTCACTTCCCGGAGCGCCCTGACCAGGTGCCAGAGGCCATTCGCGAGGTGGCTCCGCACTTTCTGGTTTTCGGCTCCCGCCAATGGGAGGCACTGGCCAGCCAGGTGCGCACGCGCATGCTGGATGCCAGCCCCTGGCGCAGGCATGTCTTCGACCATGTCCTGGACCTGGCTCAGCGGGTAGAGGCACGGCGGCGCGACGGACGGCCTCAGTTGTTCGATGGGCTTCTGCGGAAGTTGGTGGATGTGCTGGCTCTTCATGGTGTCCGGGATCAACTGGGTCTCACGCGGGTCAGAACGGCGCTTCTGGGCGGTTCTGCCATGGCGCCCGAGGCATTCGAGTTCTTTCATGCCTTGCGCGTGCCGCTTCGAAACGCTTATGGGTGTTCAGAGTTCGGGGTGGTGATGGGGCATGTTGGTCACGAGGTGCGTGTGGAGTCCATCGGTGCTTTGCTGCCGGTGCAGGACCACTTCGGCGCGCCGCTGGAGGCCAGGATCGCTGACAACGGAGAACTGGAGTTGCGTGGTGGCTCGGGCTTTCGTGGTTACTGGAACGCCCCAGAAAAGACCTCCGAGAAGTGGCGAGACGGATGGTTTCAGACCGGGGATGTGGTGCAGGGTGTCGACGGTGACTTTGTCTACATCGATCGTGTGCAGGACATGCGAAAGCTGTCTGATGGCTCCAGCTTCTCGCCGCAGTTCCTCGAAGTTCGCCTACGGTTTTCGCCCTATCTGAAGGACGTTCTGGTGGTAGGAGACGAGTCACGTCCGTTCGTGGTGGCGCTGATCAATATCGATGGTGCGGCGCTGGGGCAATGGGCCGAGTCCCGGAGCATTTCGTTCGGCGGCTACGCCGATCTGACCCAGCATCCCCAGGTACTTGAGCTTATCGGGTCCGAGATTCAGAAGGTCAATCGATTGCTGCCTGTACAGGCTCGGATCCGTCGATTTGCGAACTTCCCCAAGGAACTGGATCCGGACGAGGGCGAGCTCACACGCACACGCAAGCTTCGGAGGGAAGTGGTGCTGGACCGGTATGCCGGCATGGTCAGCGCGCTCTATGCCCATGAAAGCTCTCACGCGTTGGAGGTGGGCGTGACGCTTCAGGATGGGCGCAAGGGCGTCTTCAGATGGAATGTGCAGTTGCGCGACGCAGAAGCACCGGAAAGCCCCCGCAATGCACTTCTAACACCAGTGGAGATGACGAATTGATCGACTTTCTGAACTACGCGGTGTTGGGGATTCTTACCGGGCAGCTCTACGCCATCGTTGCCATGGGTTTTGTCGTCATCTACCGCGCCAGCCGCGTGTTCAATTTTGCACAGGGTGAACTGATCGTGCTGGGCGGATTCATCGTCTGGACCTTTCTCTCGGTATTCAAGCTGAACACTTGGCTGGGTGTGGTGTTGTCCGTCGCCGCCGGTGCGATCGTCGGCATCGTGATCGAGCGCGCATTCTTTCGAAAGCTGGTGGGTCGCAGCGTGTTCGCCATGGTGATGGTCACCATTGGAATGATCATCTTGCTGCGCGGTGTGATGCTCATGGCCTGGGGCGCTCACGAGCGCCAGTTTCCCGCGATATTTCCGTTGGAACCTGTGATCCTGTGGGAGCTGTTCATCCCCACACCTTTGCTGGCCAGTGGCGTTCTTTCAGTGACCGCCGCCTTGGTGTTGCACCATTTCTTCAATCACAGTCGCGCGGGCCTGGCACTGGCGGCTGTGTCGGAAGACCACGAAGTCGCACAGTCCGTGGGCATCTCGGTTCGCCGCTCGATGGCGCTTGCCTGGGCCATGGGTGTTGCTCTGTCGATCGTGGGAGCCATGACCTACCTGAGCGGTAAGACTCTGACTTACAACGCGGCCGAAATCGGCTTTGCGGCGCTGCCCATTGCGCTGCTGGCTGGACTGGAATCGATTCGTGGCCTGCTCCTGGGCGGCGCCATCATCGGACTGATTCAAGGCCTCACATCGGCCTACATCGATCCGGTCTTTGGTGGACAGGCTTCAGCCATCGTGCCGTACCTGTTCATGCTGGCCGTGCTGCTGATACGGCCCACCGGCATGTTCGGCTGGAAGATCATTGAAAGGGTATGAGCATGGATCCGGCTGGCCGCTTCTCCACCAGTTATCCGCAAGACGTTGCGCTCATCAGAACGAAACGCCAGTGGGTTTCACTCGGCGTGATCGTTGTCCTGTTGATCGCATTCGCATTCATCGGATCTCCCCGCATGCTTTCCGTGGTGACTTCCATCGTCACCGCCGCCATCATTGCCGTCGGATTGCAGATCACCACCGGCTACGCCGGCCAGGTCAACCTCGGGCAAGCGGCCTTCGCGGGGGTGGGTGCCTACTGCACGGCTTACCTGGCACAGCGTTGGTCGGTTCCCTTCTACGTGGCGTTGCCGCTTTCCGGCCTTGCCGCTGCGGCGTTCGGCTGGGTTTTCGGCATGGCTGCGGTGCGCATCCGGGGCTTCTATCTCGCTCTCACCACCATTGCTGCGCAAGCACTGTTTCCCTTTTTGATCTTGAATCTCCCATCCAGCTGGTTGGGCGGATCTTCCGGACTGACAGTGCCACCGGCGTCGTTGGGAAGCTGGCGACTCACCTCAGAGCGCGATCTGTTCCTGATGGCATTGGTGGTGGGCATGCTCATGGTGGCAGGCGCGTTTGGCATCGTGCGGGGCCGCTACGGAAGAGCGTTCATGGCGGTTCGCGACGACGAGTTGGCGGCCGGCATGACGGGCATCGCGGTTGCGCGAACGAAGGCGCTGGCCTTTTTTGTCGGCGCCTTCTACGCGGGCGTGGGCGGAAGCCTCATCGCCTACCAGCTGCGTCTGATCAACACGGAAGGGTTCACGCTGTTCCAGTCGATCTGGTACATCGCCATGGTCATCGTTGGCGGCATGGGCTCCATCGTCGGTGGCATCGTCGGCGCAGTCACGATCCGCGGCGCCCAGGAGCTTTTGTCCACGGTGGGGCCGACCCTGGCGACGCTGCTGCCGATGCTCGGGAACTCCGTGGTGTTTGCCGCCATGAACGTGTTCCTGGGCGGCGTGATCGTTGCCTTCCTGATTTACGAGCCGGATGGTCTGATGCGCCGTTGGAACATCCTCAAGGCGCAGTACCGGCGATGGCCTTTTCCGCGCTGACCAATTGCTTGCAAGGCGCCACCTTTTCCCACCTGTAACTGGAGACACTCATGCTCAAAATCAGAAAGCTTCTCGCGATCGGAATCTCGGCCATGGTCGCACTCACTGCGGGCCACGTTCAGGCGCAATCGCCCAAGGTCTACAACATCGCCTCGCTGGGCGACTACACGGGTCCGTTTTCAAGCATCTATCCGCCCGTGGAAGATGCGCGCCGTGCTGTCATTGAGTGGTGGAACAAAGAGGTTGGCTCGAAGAATCAGGTCGAGCTCCGCATGAAGACCTATGACACACGCTACGACGTGGCGCAAACAGCCTCGCTGTGGCCTGGCATCAAGTCCGAACTCCAGCCTATCGCCATCCTTGGGCTGGGAGGCACGGACTTCGCCGCCTTGCAGAGTCGCCTGCCCGATGACAAGGTCCCGTTGACTGCGGCGAACGGCGCTTACGGCTTTGCCTGGAAGGCCGACCCATGGGCGTTTCTGTCTCGACCCACCTACGGCCATGAGACCGGTGCCTTCATCAACTGGATGAGCGGCCAACTGGGTCGGCCCGTCAAGTTCGTGACGGTGTCTTCGGAAGCCAGCGCAGCGTTTGCCGACATGAGCAAGGGCATTGCCATGTATGCCAAGGAAAATCCCACCAAGGCGCAGCTTCTCGAAACGGTGTTCACCGAGTTGCAGCCGTCAGACCTCACGCTTCAGATGCGTCGCGTGACGGCCGCGAATCCGGATGTGATCGTCGTGCTCGGCACCATGGGCCAGGTGATCGCCACGAAACGAGCGCTTCAGACCCTCAACCGGAAGATTCCCGTTCTGGTTTCCTCACACAATGGACTTGCCACGTTGGGCCCAGTGCTCGGAGGCATGGCTGCAGTGGAGGGAGACTACGAAGCCCACGCCACAGCGCTGGCCACCGCCGACGCCACCGATGCTCGCAAGTTCTACGAAATGCTGCAGAAGAACCATGGCCTCAAGGCGGCCTGGAATGGATTCACCATCATGGGTCTGGCTCAGACGGTCTACACGGTCAGGGCGATCGAACGAGCGCAGAAAAAGGCGGGAACCGCCACCATCACGGGCGCCGATGTGCGCGCTGCTCTTCTGGGCGGTACGTTCAAATCGTCCGAACTTTTCGGTCTTGCCCCTGACCTGGAATTCACCAGCCAGGCACCCTTTCCCACCACCAGCGCAACGGTGAACATCGGCACCGTGAAGGACGGGAAGTTCGTGGGCGTTGCGCAAGGGGTCGCAGTGCCGGCCGTGAGCAAGTGGTGACCACGGATTGCCAGAAAACGCCATGCTGAGTCTCAACAACGTCGAAGTGGTGTATTCAGACGTCGTGCTGTCGGTGCGTGGCGTATCCCTGCAGGTGGGGCATGGTCAAAGTGTCGCTCTGCTGGGTGCGAATGGCGCCGGAAAAAGCACCACGCTCAAGGCGATTTCTGGCCTGATTCACGGGCAGTACGGCAAGGTCACTGCGGGGTCGGTGGATTTCGACGGGCAGTCTCTCGTCGGCATGTCGCCGGATGAAGTGGTGGCCACAGGCGTGACGCACGTGATGGAAGGCAGACGTGTGCTGAGGCACATGACGGTGGACCAGAACATCACCGTGGGAGGCCATCGACTGTCGAGTCGCACTGCGATGCTTCGCCGAAAGGAATGGATCTATGAGCTGGTGCCTCAGCTGAAGGACTTGCGCCACAGAACCAGCGGCTACCTGTCGGGCGGCGAGCAGCAGATGCTGTTGATCTCCCGTGCCTTGATGGCGGAGCCGCGCCTCATGCTGATTGACGAACCGTCGCTGGGTCTTGCGCCGCAAATGGTGGAGAGCATCTATGCACTTCTCAGGCGGTGCAGGGCCGAAGGCACTTCCATGTTGATCGTCGAGCAGAACGCAACGGCCGTTCTGCAACTGGTGGACTATGGCTATGTGATGGAGGGTGGCCGGATTGTGCTGGAGGGTGTGTCCAGTGAGCTCTCCAGCAACGACGATGTGCGGGAGTTCTATCTGGGTGTGGATGCAGGGGGCGTGAGAAAGTCATTCCGGGACGTCAAGCACTACCGACGCCGCAAGCGCTGGCTGGGTTGATTCTTCTGAAAAAAGGTACCAATATGAACGCAAGCAAGGTAGGGCGACCCGCCTCCAACAAGTCAGGATCGGACGCGGGCGAGCGCGGCGGACCATTCGACAAGGAGTCCGAACATGCTCGAAAGAGCCACGCCATTCTTCTGGCGGCCGCAAAGGCATTTGTGCAGGCCGGGTTTCACAACACGTCCCTCCAGCACATCGCGAACCGGCTTGGAATTTCAAAGCCCACGCTGTGCTATTACGTGGGCAGCAAGGAAGAAATTCTCTTCAAGTGCCAGCACACCGCTCTGGAGCATTTGAAGCTCACGATTCCGCAGGCCAACGATCCGAGCCGCACGGGAATGGAGCAGCTGGGTGATTTCATCCTGAACCTTGCCGAGTGGACAGCCAGCGACTTCGCGCGCTGTCTTGTCCGGTGTCAATGGGATGTGCTGGACGAGGAGGCTTTGACGCACCTCGCGACAGAACGTCAACTCATCGACTCGGCTTTGCAGCAGATCGTTTCACGGGGTCTGGCGGATGGGTCCATCCGGGATGTCCATCCTGCGCTGGCATCGGCGGCCATTCTGGGTTCGCTGAACTGGATTGCCACCTGGTTTGATCCCGATCGCACGCATCGATCTTCAAGGGAGATTGGAGAGGCATTCCTGGACCTCTTCATGAACGGGCTGAAGACGGCGACGAGACCCCAGGCAGGCGCCAAGGTGAAGATGGCTGTGATTCCTGGCGGCGGCACGGGCAAGAACGCGAGATGAAAACCCTCAGTTACCAGACGACGGGCTCGGTGGCCTCCATCGTGCTGACGCGCGAGGCCTCGCGCAATGCGCTCGACGAACTGCTTATCATGGAAATGGGCGAGGCGCTGCACACCGCAGGCTCGGATGGTTCCCGGGTACTGGTGATCACGGGCACGGGCACCGCATTCTGTGCGGGTGCCGACCTGAAGATGGTGTCCAGTCTCATGGAGATCGGCCCCACTGCAGTGACCGAGCGCTTTCTGGTTCCCTTGCAGACCATGCTCACCTCGCTGCGAAATCTTCGCTTGCCAGTGATCGCAGCGGTCAATGGTGCGTGCTTTGCGGGCGGACTGGAAATGGTGCTGTGCTGTGACCTGATTCTGGCTGCCGACACGGCGCGATTTTCCGACGCGCACGCACGGCACGGCTTGCTCCCGGCGGCAGGCGGTGTTCATGGGTTGCTGCGCAGCGTCGGTTCATTCAAGGCCCGTGAGATGCTTTTCACCGGGGACGAGTACAGCGCTCAGGACATGCTCATCGCAGGCATTGTGAGCCGCGTCGTGCCGGCATCGAAACTGAATGGGCAGGCGCAAGAGCTTGCGCAGCGCCTTTGCGAGCGCAGTCCCGCAGGGCTTGCCTGCATGAAGAAGATGGTGGCCATTGAAGAGAATCTGGAATGGGCAGCTGCTGCACGGTGCGAACTGGAAATCACCAGCGCACGCCTGCATGGCAAGGATCCTGTCGAGGGACTTCGCGCGTTCCAGGAAAGGCGCAAGCCCGTGTTCACGGATCCAGCATGAGCACTCCCGGACCTTTGAACGGCGTGCGCATCGTCGAGATTGAGGCGCTTGGGCCTGCGCCGTTCTGCGGGATGTTGTTGGCAGACCTTGGCGCCGAGGTGACGCTGGTCGAACGCGCCGGCAGTGGCGCCGCGTTCGGCAGCATCTTTCTTCGAGGCAAGCACCGTCTCAGCCTGGATCTCAAGAGCCGGCCGGGACGCGAGCAACTCCTTGCACTCGTGGCGGATGCCGATGGACTTCTCGAAGGCATGAGGCCGGGCAAGATGGAGCGCCTGGGCTTGGGACCGGAGGAATGCCTTCGCCGAAACCCGCGTCTTGTCTACGGGCGCATGACAGGCTGGGGACAGGACGGCCCTCTGGCTCAGAGCGCTGGGCATGACATCAACTACGTGTCACTGGCCGGAGCAGCATGGTATGCGGGCGCCCCACAGACGCCGGCGCTCCCTCCACCCACGCTGGTGGGGGACATTGGTGGCGGTGCGCTGTATCTGGCGGTTGGCATGCTTGCAGGTGTTCTGCATGCCCGCACGACGGGGAAGGGCCAGGTGGTGGATGCCGCGGTCATCGACGGCGTAGCCCACATGCAAACGCTCCTTCATTCATTGGCGACGGTCGGGCAACTCCCCGCAGAGCGCGGCAAGAGCTGGATCGACGGGGCTCCATGGTATGGAACTTATCGATGCCTGGACGGTGCACAGGTGTCCATCGGTGCATTGGAGCCTCAGTTTTTCCAGGAGCTCATGCAGCGATTGGGTCTCTCGGACCGCTTCTCATCCAGCAGCCAGTTCGACCAGACCGTGTGGCCCGCGATGCGGGAGACGCTGGTGCAATTGTTCGCAACCAGGGACGTGATGCATTGGATCGCTTTGCTGGAGGGGACAGACGCCTGCTTCGCGCCCGTGCTGTCTCCGCAGCAAGCCGCGACGCACCCTCACAACCAGGCCAGGGGTGTATTCACTGCGGTGGATGGTGTCCTCCAGGCGCGCGCGGCGCCGCGTTTCTCGCTTTTTCCGCACACGGTTGCCGAACCGGTCAAGCCTGCCGCTGAGGATTCCAAATGCTGAGAATTGACTACAGTGATCGTCACGTCTTCGTGGCGGGTGGTACCAGTGGCATCAATCTGGCCGTGGCAAAGGCCTTTGCGGGCGCTGGCGCGCGGGTCAGTGTCATCAGCAGGGATGAGGGCAAGGTTCAGCGCGCCGTGGACATGCTGCGCGCAGTGGGTGGGAAAGCTCAAGGGCTTGCGGTCGACGTGCGAGACAGTGCTGGACTGGCGAGCGCGGCATCTGCTCTCGCCGGGCTCCAGGGTCCGTTCGATGTCGTGTATTCAGGCGCGGCGGGCAACTTCCTTTGCGCGGCCGACTCGCTCTCGCCCAATGGATTCCGAACGGTCGTCGATATCGATCTGAATGGCTCCTTCAATGTGATGCATGCGGTTTTTCCGCACGTGCGAAAGCCGGGTGCCAGTTTGATTCATGTCACAGCACCCCAGTCCAGCGTGCCGATGCGTTTCCAGGTGCACGCAGCCGCCGCCAAGGCTGGCGTTGACCAAATGACCCGTGTTCTGGCCCTGGAATGGGGGGCATTCGGCATACGGGTCAACGCCATCAGTCCTGGACCCATTGAGAACACAGAGGGGTTCTCGCGACTGATGGCGCCCGACGAAGCTGCACGGGACTTCGCTTTGTCTCAGGTGCCTTTGCGCCGGTTCGGTCGGACGGAGGACATCGCCGAGCTGGCGCTGTTTCTCGGTTCCGAGCATGCCAGCTACATATCTGGAGCCATCATTCCTTGTGATGGGGGTGGCTCTCTTGAAAGCGTCAAACCTGCCCTCGAAGCGGCGGGCCACAGGAGCCTCCATCGATGAACGTCAACGTACTGGGTGTCGGACAAGCGACGCCATCCTTTCAATCCGACCTCCGCCTGGAGGAGTTCGCCTATCAGGCCTGCTCGGCAGCTTTGCGCGATGCCGGGGTGTCGAGAGGTGAACTCGACCACGTGACGCTCGCGGCTTGCGACGAGATGGATGGTCGGCCCATTTCCAGCATGCTGATGACCGCTCCTTCAGGCGGCTATCTGACGGATGAGATCAAGGTCACCGACAGCAGCTCGATGGGCCTGGTACTCGGTCACGCGCGCATTGCTTCAGGTGACTTCGACGTGGGCTTGGTCGTCAGTTGGTGCAAGAGCTCCAAGACCGACCTCGACGCGGTGATGCGGATGCGAGGCGACCCTTTCTACGTCAGACCGATGGGCATGGACGGACGGATCGCCGATGCGCTCTTCGCTCAATCGGTGGTATCGAAACTTGATCTGACGGACGAGCAGATTGCGCGTGCGGTGTGTGATGCGCATCAACGTGCCAGCATGAATCCAAGAGGCTTGCGCCGCGAACCACCTTCTCCCGAAGACATTCGAAACAGCCCTTTTGAGGCGACACCGCTGCGCTCGGCACACATGGCATCGCCAAGCGATGGGGCGGTGGCCATGGTGCTTGCCTCTGATCGCTACTTGCGGACCCGGCCTCAACTGCGTCCCCTTTGTCGGGTCGCCGGTGTGGGCTGGAACTCTGACAGCTACCGACTGGATGCACAGCGACTGGGCGCCATGCAGTCGGCGCGCAATGCCTGGCTTCAGGCTCTGTCAGGCGCTGGTCTGGCATCGGGGCAAGAGCTGGATCTGGTGGAGCTGGATACACCCACCATCTTCCACGAAATCGCCTACCGCGATGCGCTGAAGCTCTCGGATTCGCAGGTCAGCCCATCGGGGGCGTCGTTTGCACAGAACCCGGTTTTCTGCACCGGGCTTGTCAACGCGATGGAGGCCGTCCTGCAGGTATCGAACCGTGCAGGACCTGTGCAACGCAAAGGTGTACATCGCGCTGCCGCGCACGGCTGTCACGGCTACGCGCAGCAGGGAAATGTGTTCGTCATATTTGAAGGGATCACCGAGTGAATCGCGAAGTTGCTGTCATTGGAACCTACCAGTCCAAGTTCCAGACCCATCACCCGGACTTGACCTATGTGGAACAAGCGCAGGAGGCAGCCGTTGGTGCGTTGCGGGCGGCGGCCATGTCGCCTGAAGACATCGACGCCATCGTGTTCTCTTTGGCGCCCACCAGCTTCCTTGGCGTTGCTGACGCCGACCGATGGGCCATCGATCACATCTTTGGTGCAGGCAAACCGATCTTTCGGGTTCACACGGGCGGAGCTACCGGAGGTTCTGCGGTGCATGCGGCCTATAGCCTTGTGCGAGCCGGGCTTGCGGATCGCGTGCTCATCGTTGGCGCTGAGCGCATCGCCGAAACGCCCGATGCACAGAAGGTTCTCAACCTCATCTTCGACGCGTTCTATGAACGCGACATGCCGCTGTCCACCAACACCTCAGTCGCATTGCAGGCCAGCCGCTACATGAAGGAGTTCGATCTTCACCAGGAAGATCTGGCGCGTGTGGTGGTTCGTGCGCGGCGCAATGCCATGCGCAACCCGAGTGCGCACCTCAAGGGTGAAATTACCGTCGATGAGGTCATGCAATCACCGGTCATTGCATATCCGCTCAAGCTCTTCGACATCTGTCCCCGCTCCTCAGGTGGCGCAGCCATGGTGGTGGCGAGCCAGGCGGTGGCTGAGCGCCACTGTGAACGACCCGCCTTCATCAATGGCATTGCCAGCATCACCGAGACCTACTGGCTGGGTGATCGGCTTGGCCCCACTTCACGCCACGGTTACGCCAATCTGGAGTTGATGCGAGTGATGGCGCAGAGGTGTTTTGCGCAGGCAGGCATTCGCGATCCCTTGCGTCAGATACAGGTGACCGAGCTGTACGACCCCTACAGCACGATCGGTGCGATGACGCTCGAGCAGCTTGGATTCTGCAGTCCGGGTACTGCGTTGCGTCTTGAGCGCCAGGGTCACTGGAGCTGGGAGAACGGTGCTGTCGCCGTCAATCCATCGGGAGGTACCTTGTGCACGAATCCTATCGCCATCACAGGGCTTGTTCGAGCCATCGATGCTGCCAACCAGGTCATGGGACGTGCGGGGGAGATGCAACGGCCCGACGTCAAGGCAGCGGTATCGACCGCCATCGGCGGCATCGCGCAGTTCTGCAACTGCACCGTTTTCGGTTCCGAACCCGTCATCCACTGAATGGAGCTCCATATGACCACTCAACAAGCAGACAGCAATTACATCGTTGACGAGATCACGCTGCGTTACCGCTATTCTCTTGGAGAGGTGGCAGGGAAATTCATGGCCGGTCTGCAGGAAGGAAAAATTCTGGCGACACGCTGCTCAACTTCCGGGCTTACCTACCTGCCGCCTCGCTCGTATTGCGAGCGAAGCTTTGAGCGTTGTGATGAATGGGTGGAGGCAGGGTTGCATGGGGTGATCGAGGCATCGACCATCGTGGTGCGCGGCTTTGAGGGCAAGAGACCCGCGCCCGTCGCCATCGCCTATGTCCGGCTTGATGGAGTCGACTCCGCAGTCGCCAACTACATCGACGGCGTCGACATGGTGAACATGGAAGTTGCCATGGAAGCCATCAAGCCGGGAACGCGAGTTTCGGTGGTGTTTGCCAAGGAGAGAGTGGGAAGAATGACGGACTTCTCTTTCGCCATTGCTGAACAGTAGACCGGAAGACCCATGCGTCGCACCACTTGCAGTGTTGCTTTGATGCGCATGGGACGTATGCGCCCCTTGTCAAGACTGAACAGGCCCTAGATGTCCTGCAGCGACAGCACGTGACCCAGACGCGGATCCGCGCGGCCGCCCAGCACCAATATGTGTGCGGCCTGAACAGCTCCAGGCCCATGGTGTTCTTGCACCTTCACCCAGGGCGCAGCAGGCTGGCTCACCTGTTCAATGAAGCCGTGCCAGGCGCGCGCCATGCGCTCGTTGAACCCGGTAGCCCCCCAGTCACCATGGCGCTTCTTCGCTTGCGCGGGCGCAAAGAACAGCACCGGTCGCGGTCCGGGTAGGTCGCGCGCGCCCGACAACTGGTCCACGTGGGTGCCGCCGATGGAGCAGCTGTAGGCCAGCCTTTCGAAGCGGGTGTGGATGTTTTTGCGGAGCTCGCCGTTGCCTGCGAAGTCCACGTACACACAAGGTGTGTCCTGCGCGAGCGTGTCGAGCTGGTCGTAGGTGAGCACGCGGCGGTACACGCCCAGGCTTTCGCAGAACGCCACGTTGGCGGCAGAGGTCAGGCCCACCACCTCCACCTCGGGCCGGCGCGCGAGTTGCGCGGCGGTGGCAAAAGCGGTCTTGCTGCTGGCCGATGAGAGCGGCATCACGCCGCGCTGGCCGCCTTCGCAAGTACCGAAGAAATGGTTGTCGGCCAGGAAGTCGTCGATCAGCCAGGCGGTGAGGAACAGGGGCCGCAGCAGCGCCTGCAGGGCTTCGGTGGCGGGGTCGTGCAGCGGATCGGCGGCGCACCGCAGGTACTGGTTGTAGATGGTGTGCAGCGCGGCGCGATGTGATGCGCCGTCCAGAAAACTCTCGGGCGAAACGCGCACCGGCTGCAGCACGGCGTGCGAGGCCATGGGCCAATAGCCATACAGCCTTTCGCCCACCGCAACACCGATGCAGCGCGATGCTTCCACCACGCCGAAGCCCCACACCGGCACGATGCCCCAGACGCTTTTCTCATCGTCGGAAACAGGAAAGAACTGCCAGTAGTTCATGGACTCGCCGAAGGCCGCATAGGTGATGTTGTTGGCGGTGTAGGCGAACTGTTCCACGCGAACCCGAACCTCGCCATCGGCCAGGGGTGCATCGGGCAGGGTCACCACTCGGGTGCTGTCCAGCTGGTTTTTCCGGATCTGAAACTGGGTCGTGGTCATGGTGGCAACTCCAGAAAAAAGAGCCCGTCACTTTCGTGGCGGGCTCTCTGCTCATCGAGACATGTCGCGAAGCGTCAGATCTTCGCGCCGGTGATGTAGCTGTCGTAGCGCCATTCGGAGAAGCGGCTCCACAGGATCTGGTCGCGCTGGAAGGCGCGCATGTCCTGGTGGATCTTCTTGAATTCGGGCGACTTGGCTTCGTGTGCGGCAAACACTTCCTGCGAGGCCTTGAAGCCGGCGTCCATGATGGCCTTGGAGAAGGGCATGAGCTTGGTGCCACCGGCCACCAGGCGCTTGAGCGCGGCCGGGTTCTGGGCGTCGTACTTGGCGGTCATGTCACGGGCGGCCACGGCGCCAGCGGCGCGCACGATGGCCTTGTTCTCGGCCGACAGCGCGTCGAAGGCTTTCTTGTTGATGAAGAACTCGAGTTCGGCGCCGCCTTCCCACCAGCCGGGGTAGTAGTAGAACGGGGCGACCTTCTGGAAGCCCAGGCGCTCGTCGTCGAACGGGCCCACGAACTCGGTGGCGTCCAGTGAACCTTTTTCCAGCGCCTGGTACACCTCGCCAGCGGGCATGTTCTGCGCCACCACACCGAGCTTGGCCATGGTCTCGCCGAACAGGCCGCCACCCAGGCGCATCTTCAGGCCCTTGAGGTCGGCCACGGTCTTGATTTCCTTGCGGTACCAGCCACCCATCTGGGTGCCGGTGTTGCCCGAGCTCATCGAGACGATGTTGAATTTGCCGTAGAACTCGTCCATGTACTTGCGGCCGTTGCCGTGTTCCATCCAGGCGTCCATGTGGCGCGCGGTCAGGCCGAAAGGCACGGCGCAGCCGAAGGCGAAGATGGGGTCCTTGCCGGTGAAGTAGTACGGGGCGCTCTGCGCCATTTCGATGGTGCTGTCCTGAATGGCGTCAACCACGCCGAACGCGGGGACCAGGTCACCAGCGGCATGCACCGAGACTTCGAACTTGCCGCCCGACAGAGCCTTGACGGTCTCGGAGAATTTCTCCGCGGAGCCGAAGATGGTGGGCAGCGATTTGGGAAAGCTGCTGGCCAGGCGCCAGCGCACAGCGGCCTGGGCATGCACGGCGGGGGCGATGCCAGCGGTCAGGACACCGGCGATGCCAGCGTTCTTGATGACGGAACGACGATCCATGGAAACTGTCTCCTAAATAGGTAGATGTCTTGGTTGCAGAAGAACGGGGCCTTGCACCCCGGGCGGATCGAGGATTATGCCGATACCCCAGGGGGAGGCGTCTGGACAGGGACGGCGAGCGGGTCGAAGCGCTACATCCACAACGCTCGCCAGGCCAGACCCGGCACATCGCCTCGGTGGAGCTTCACACGGGTCTGCCAGCTTCGGTGCTCGATCCCCGCGATCCTGCCGAGCACCGCGAGGCCGCCTTGCACCACCAGGCGCAATTCCCAGCCCGCGCGACCCGGCACGCGGTGCACCAGCGGTGATCCCTGCTGCATGAGCCCACGCGCAAAGCCGCACAGTTCGGCGACCACGGCCTGCTGGCGCACGATCAACGCGCCGGGCTCGGCCTGTGCAATGGGCATGAAGTCCGCCACGGTGGCGCCGTGGCGCTGCAACACGTCTGCAGGCAGATAACAACGGTGCCGGGGCAGGTCCACGCTCAGGTCTTGCCAGAAGTTGATGAGTTGCAGCGCGCTGCAGATCTGGTCGCTCTGCTGCAGCGAAGCTTCGTCGCGCACGCCGTACAGGTGCAGCAACAGGCGCCCCACCGGGTTGGCCGAGAGGCGGCAATAGGCCAGCAGCTCGGCCATGTCGGCATAGGGGTGCGCGTTCTCGGTGTGTCGCACGTCCTGCTCGAAGGCGCTGATGAGGTCGTGCAGATGCTCGGGGGGAATGGCGTGCCGCCGCACCGCCTGGGCCAGCGGGCCGAACACCCGGGGCCAGCGCGACGCGGGCACCTCGGCGGTGACGACGCCCGGCAGGCATTGCGCCAGTTCGGCCCGGTAGGCCGCGAGCTCGTTCAGGCGCTCGGCAGCCGTGGCGTCGCCTTCGTCGGCGATGTCGTCGGCCGTGCGCGCGAAGTGGTAGATGGCGGCCACGGCCGGCCGCAAGTGGGCCGGGCACAGCCAGGAGGCCACGGGGAAGTTTTCGTAGTGCCCGATCGAACCGCCCAGCGGCGCTGCGCGCGAGGCGGAAGCGTCGGCAGTGGGGGAGGCGTGTCCGGGGATGGGGGGCATGGCAGAAATTCAGGAGAAGGGGGTCGAATTTACACTACAATTTTGATTACTAACCGGTCAGTCATTAATGCTGACCGATCTCACAACTCCCTTTCGGCGCAAGCCCGCACCGTCATGAGAACACCGCCATTTCTTGTCGCCGCCGCTGTTGCCATGGTGCTGGCCGCCTGTTCCCGGCCGGAGGCTCCACAGGAACCGATCCGCTCCGTGAAGCTGCTCACCGTGGGCGAGGGCGGCATCCATGCCCGAGCCGAATACGCCGGCGAGGTGCGGGCGCGCACCGAGTCCCGTCTGGGTTTCCGGGTGGGTGGCAAGCTGGTGCAGCGGCCGGCCGAAGTGGGCCAGCGTGTGAAGCCCGGCCAGTTGCTGGCACAGCTCGACGCACAGGACCTGGCCCTGTCCAGCCAGGCCGCTCAGGCCCAGGTGAGCGCAGCGCAGACGCAGCGCGACCTGGCGGCGGCCGACCTCAAACGCTACCAGGACCTGTTGTCCCGTGGCTTCGTGAGCGGTGCCGAGATCGAGCGTCGGCAGGCCACGCTGCAGTCGGCCGAAGCCACTTTGCGCCAGGCGAAAGCCCAGAGCGCGGTGCAGGGCAATCAGGCAGGCTACACGCGGCTGCTGGCCGATGGCGCAGGCGTGGTGCTGGCGGTGGAGGCGGAGGTAGGGCAGGTCGTGGCTGCCGGAACACCGGTGGTTCGGCTGGCGCGCGATGGTGCACGCGACGTGGTGATTGCCGTGCCCGAAGACCGCGTGGGCCAGGTGAAGCCGGGCGTTGCCGCGCAGGTGAGGCTCTGGGCCGGGGCAGGTGGTGCTGGCATGGCGCCGGCACCGCTGAATGCGTTGGTGCGCGAGGTGGCGGCCAGCGCCGATGCGGCCACGCGCACCTACCAGGTCAAGCTCGCGCTGCCCGACGACGCCACCGCACCCCTGGGTGCTACTGCCTACGTGACGCTGGCGCCTTCGGCCAGCCAGGTCGCGGCCGGCCCGGTGATCAAGCTGCCCACCAGCGCGCTGATGCGCTCCACCGAAGGCGACCGTTCGGGCACGGCGGTGTGGGTGTTCGACCCCGCTGCGGGTACGGTGCAGCCACGTCCGGTGGTGGTGGCCGGTGTCGATGGCAACGACATGGTGATTGCGGCCGGCCTCAAGCCCGGCGACGAGGTGGTGGCCGCTGGTGTGCATGTGCTGGCACCGGGCCAGAAGGTCACGCGCTTCGTCACCACCTCCACGCAGTGAGCGTCGAATGAGCGACGCCGCCAACCCGACCGCGCAGGCCAGTTCCTGGGTCTCGCGCTTCAACCTCTCGCAGTGGGCGCTGGACCACCAGGCCTTCACCCGCTACCTCATGATCGTGCTCATGCTGCTCGGCGTGGCGGCGTACTTCCAGCTCGGTCAGGACGAGGACCCGCCTTTCACCTTCCGCGCCATGGTGGTCAGCGTGTACTGGCCCGGCGCCACCGCCGAACAGGTGGCCGAACAGGTGTCGGACCGCATCGAGAAAACGCTGCAGGAAGTGCCCTACGCGGACAAGATCCGCAGCTACGCCAAGCCGGGCGAGGCGCTCATCATCTTCCAGCTCAAGGACTCGGCGCCACCGGGCGAGGTGCCACAGGTCTGGTACACGGCGCGCAAGAAGGTGGGCGACATGCGCGGCACGCTGCCGCAAGGCGTGGTGGGCCCCTTCTTCAACGACGAATTCGGTGATGTGTACGGAGTGATCTACGCCCTGCAGGGCGATGGCTTCTCGCCGGCCGAACGCAAGACGGTGGCCGACGATGTGCGCCAGCAACTGCTGCGCGTGCGCGACGTGAGCAAGGTCGAACTCTTCGGTGTGCAGGACGAGAAGCTCTACATCGAGATCTCGCAGAAGCGCCTGGCGGTGCTGGGCCTGAACCTGCAGCAGGTGCTCGACGCGCTGGGTCAGCAGAACGCGGTGGCGTCGGCTGGTGCGGTGCAGTCGCCGCAGGACGTGGTGCAGGTGCGCGTGGCCGGCGCCTTCAACTCGGTGGAGCAGCTGCGCGCCATGCCCATCCGCGCGGCCAACGGGACGCAGATCCGCCTGGGCGACATCGCCAACATCGGCTTGGGCTACGTGGACCCGCCGGCCGTGCTGGTGCGCCACAACGGGCAGGACAGCATCGCCCTGGGCATCTCCATGGCCAAGGGCGGCGACATCATTTCATTGGGCAAGGCGCTCAAGACCACGGTGGCCGGCATCGAGGCCCGCCTGCCCGCCGGCATGACGCTGGCGCAGGTGCAGGACCAGCCCTCGGCCGTGACGAGTTCGGTCAATGAATTCGTGAAGGTGCTGATCGAGGCGGTGGTGATCGTGCTGGCGGTGAGCTTCCTGGCGCTGGGCTTGCACCGGCGCGAGGGCGGCAAGGGCCTGCGCCGCTACACGCTCGACATCCGACCTGGCCTGGTGGTGTTCATCACCATTCCGCTGGTGCTGGCCATCACCTTCCTGGCCATGAACTACTGGGGCATCGGCCTGCACAAGATCTCGCTGGGCTCGCTCATCATCGCGCTCGGCCTGCTGGTGGACGACGCCATCATTGCGGTGGAGATGATGGTGCGCAAGCTGGAGGAGGGCTACAGCATGGTGCGCGCGGCCACCTTCACCTGGGAAGCCACGGCCATGCCCATGCTCACCGGCACGCTGATCACCGCAGCCGGTTTCCTGCCCATCGGCCTGGCCAATTCCACCACCGGCGAATACACCTTTGCCATCTTCGCCGTCACCGTGCTGGCACTGGTGATCTCGTGGGTGGTGGCGGTGATGTTCGTGCCTTACCTGGGCGTGAAGCTGCTCAAGGTGAAACCGCACGTGGGCGAGGTGCACGAGGTGTTCGACGGCCCGTTCTACGTGCGCTTTCGCGCCGTGGTGGACTGGTGCGTGCACCATCGCTGGATCACCATCGGCGCGACCGTCCTCACCTTCGTGCTGGGCATTGTGGGCATGGGTTCGGTGCAGCAGCAGTTCTTTCCCGATTCCAGCCGACCCGAAATCCTGGTGGACGTGTGGCTGCCTGAGGGCAGCAGCATGCAGGCCATGGACGAGGTGACGCGGCGCGTGGAAAAGCGCCTGGCCGCCGAGCCCGGTGTGCGCAGCGTGAGCACCTGGGTGGGCACGGGCGTGCCGCGTTTCTATCTGCCGCTGGACCAGATCTTTCCGCAGACCAACGTGTCGCAGATGATCGTGTTGCCCAAGGACCTGAAAACGCGCGAGCAGATGCGCAAGGCGCTGCCCGCCTTGCTGGCCACCGAGTTCCCCGAGGTGCGTGGCCGCGTGAAGCTGCTGCCCAACGGGCCGCCGGTGCCGTATCCCGTGCAGTTCCGCGTGGTGGGCACCGACCCGGCGGTGCTGCGGGGCCTGGCCGACGAGGTGACGCAGGCCCTGCGCGCGAGCCCGAACACGCGCGGCGTGAACGACAACTGGAACGAGTCGGTGAAGCGGCTGCGGCTGGAGGTGGACCAGGCCAAGGCGCGCGCGCTCGGCGTCTCCAGCCAGTCGATCGCGCAGGCTTCGCGCACGCTGCTCAGCGGCAGCACGGTGGGCCAGTACCGCGAAGGCGACAAGCTGATCGACATCGTGCTGCGCCAGCCGCTGGAAGAGCGCGATGCCATCAGCAGCCTGGCGAACGCCTATCTGCCCACGGCGAGCGGTCAGGCCATTCCCCTGTTGCAGATTGCGACGCCGGTGTTCGACTGGGAGCCCGGCGTGATGTGGCGCGAGAACCGCGAGTACGCGATCACGGTGCAGAGCGATGTGGTGGAGGGCTTGCAGGGTGCGACGGTGACGGCCGAGCTGCAACCGGCGCTGAAGAAGATCAGCGATGGCTGGGCCGAGCGCGGGCTCAACGCGTACCGCATCGAGGTGGCGGGCGCGGTGGAGGAAAGCAGCAAGGGCTCGGCCTCGATCGTTGCCGGCGTTCCGTTGATGCTTTTCATCGTGTTCACGCTGCTGATGCTGCAGTTGCAGAGCTTCAGCCGTTCGATGCTGGTGTTCCTGACCGGGCCGCTGGGCATGGCGGGCGTGGCCGGTGCCTTGCTGTTGCTGAACCGGCCGTTCGGTTTCGTGGCGCTGCTCGGCGTGATTGCCCTCATGGGCATGATTCAGCGCAACTCGGTGATCCTGATCGACCAGATCGAGCAGGACCGCACGCGCGGCGTGCCGGCCTGGGACGCGATCGTGGAAGCGGCGGTGCGACGGATGCGACCCATCGTGCTGACGGCGGCGGCGGCGGTGCTGGCGATGATCCCGCTGTCGCGCAGTGTGTTCTGGGGGCCGATGGCGGTGGCGATCATGGGCGGGCTGGTGGTGGCCACGGTGTTGACCTTGCTGGCGTTGCCTGCCATGTATGCGGCCTGGTTCCGGGTGAAGCGGGAGCCTGTGACCTTGCAGGCGTGACACCTCGCGGGCTCGCGGACCTCAGGCGCTCTGTTCCGCGAATGTCCCCCGGACCGGCTTTGCCGGTCCTCCTCCTTTATTTCGCTCCACAGAACACCTGAGGTCCACGAGCCTGCAACCATGCAGGCACTCCACCGTTCGCGTGCCCCGTGGTCACCGATGACCGCTACACACCGAAGAAAAAAGGAAACAATACAAGGCATGCGCCTACGCCACATCGAAGTCTTCAACGCCGTCATGCTCACCGGCAGCGTGAGTGCCGCCGCACGCATGATCAATGTCACGCAGCCTGCCGTCAGTCGCACGCTGCAACACGCGGAGCTGCAACTCGGGTTCCAGCTCTTCCAGCGCGTCGGAGGCCGTCTCAAGCCCACCGTCGAGGCGCAGACCCTCTACCCGCACATTGAACGCCTCTTCGCCCAGCTCGATGAAGTGCAACGCCTCTCGGCCAGCCTCAAGGCCGGGCGCGGCAAAGGCGAACTGCGCGTGCACACCGTGCTCGCCTTGAGCTATGAAGTGTTCCCGCGCGCCATGCGCCTCTTTCGTGAGAAGCATCCTTCGGTGATCGTGCACCACGAAGCACTGCACTCACCGCAGATCGTCTCGTCGCTCGTGCTGCAGGAGGCCGACGTCGGTTATGTGTTCAGCGCCGTTTCGCACCCCGCGCTCGCGCAGGAGCAACTGGCCGTGCGGCGCGTGGTCTGCGTCGTGCCCAAGGGACTGCTGCCCGCGAAGCAGGTCAAGGCCGGCACCATCACCCTGGCCCAGCTCGCCAAACTTCCCGTGATCGCCCTGGATGGACAGGACCCGCTGGGCACCCTGCTGGCCCACGCCGTGCGTGACAGCGGGGCCGGACTGCAGGAAGTGATGACCGTGCAGACCTACCACGTCGCGCTGGCGCTGGCGCACCATGGCGTGGGCGTGGCCATGGTGGAGGGCTGCACGGCGGCCTCTGCAGATCTTGAGCGCGTCGATGTGCTCGCGCTCGAACCCGAGCTGGCGACGACCGTGCGCATGCTGCGTCCGTTGGCCCGGCCCAACTCCCTCATCACCCGGGCCTTCACGCGTTGCATGCAACAAGCCCTGCAGCAACTGGCCTGACGCCCTCATTCAGGACACGTGCCACACGTTGTGCGCTGCCGAAAGCGAGCGTGAAGCCCAGGGCGCCGTGCCCCGTGTTGAACAGCAGATTGTCCGGCGAGCCACGCAAACGGCCCAGCACGGGCAAGCCCGTCGGTGTGGCCGGGCGCAGGCCCGTCCATGGTTTCACATCCTCGAAGTCACCCGCGCCTGGAAACACCTCGCGCGTGCTGGTCACCAGCGACTGGATGCGATCGGCCGGAATCGTGCGATCGTGTCCCACCAGTTCGGCCATGCCCGCCACGCGCAACCGATCCCCGATTCGCGCGAACACCACCTTGCGCGCGGCATCGGTCACGTTCACCGTGGGTGCTGCACCGGTCGCCTTGCTGGCCTGCACGGTGATGCTGTAGCCCTTGATGGGATAGACCGGCACGTCCAGTCCCAATGGCGTGGCCAGGCGGCGCGAACCTGTGCCGAGCGACACCACGAAGGCATCTGCCTCGATGCGGCCTTGCCTTGTTTCAGCTGCCACGATGCGGTCGCCCTGGCGGACCAGGCCCGTGACTTCGGTCTGGAACCGGAAGCGCACGCCGCGCACGGCCAGCAATTGCTGCAACGCCTGGCACACCTTGAAGCAGTCGGCTGCGCACTCGCTGGGGGTGTGGATGGCGCCGGCGAAGCGCTGCGCATGGTGGGCCAGAGCGGGCTCGATCGCCACGGCCTCCGTCGGGGAGAGCGCGTGTTGCACCGTGCCCAGGTTGCGCTGCAGTTCCATCTGCCGGCGTGCCGCTGCGAACGACGGTGCATCGGGGTAGAGCACCAGCTTGCCCGTGGCCGAGAAGTCGCAGTCGATCGCTTCGTGTTCCATCAGTTGTTCGAAACCGGCTCGGCTCTCGGCGGCCAGCGCCAGCAGGCTGGCGGTGGTGCTGCGCGAGACGCTGGCGCGGCAAGCTGCCAGGAAACGCAGTCCCCACGCCCACTGGTGGGGGTCGAACTGCAGGCGGAATTTAAGCGGGGAATCGGGCGAAAGCAGCAGCTTGGGCAATTGCAGCCAGAGCGAGGGGTCGGCCAGCGGCTGCACGTACGAGTAGCTGAGTTGGGCGCCATTCGCGCCACTGGCGCCCGCGCCGGTCTGCGCACTGTCGACCACCGTGACCTGGTACCCGTCGCGCAGCAGTTGCCATGCCGTGGCCAGGCCGACGATGCCAGCGCCGAGCACGCAGATGTGGCGGGATGGGGTGGAATGGGTGCTCATGGACTGCGACTGTAGGCACGCGCCGGTGATCTGCAAAATGCCGTTCGCACCATCGCCCATGTCGTGAAGTCATGGCCGCCGCCGTCGCAGGCCCATAAATCCTGGGCATGGATGGGCGACAAAAAAGCATCCACCGGCTGTGAACCCTCTCCTTACACTGCGTCCTTCCCCATCATCTCCCTGCGCACCCGAATGAATCCCACGCGAGTCTTTCACCGACAGTTGCGCCACGACCTGCCTGTGGCCGTGAGCGGGCAGGGCATCACACTGACCGACGCCCAGGGCAAGACCTACCTTGACGCTTCGGGCGGTGCCGCGGTTTCCTGCCTTGGCCATGGCCATCCGGATGTGCTGGCCGCCATGCACGCGCAGATCGACCAGCTGGCCTACGCCCACACCAGCTTCTTCACCACCGAAGTGGCCGAGGAACTGGCCAGTGTGCTGATCGACAACGCCCCGGCTGGCATGAGCCACGCGTATTTCGTCAGCGGCGGGTCGGAGGCGGTGGAGGCCGCGCTCAAGATGGCGCGCCAGTATTTCGTGGAGATCGGTCAGCCGCAGCGGCGCCATTTCATTGCGCGGCGGCAGAGCTACCACGGCAACACGCTGGGCGCACTGGCCGTGGGCGGCAACGCCTGGCGGCGCGAGCAGTTCAAGCCGCTGCTGATCGACGTGGCGCACGTCTCCCCCTGCTACGAATACCGCGAACGGCGCGAGGATGAAACGCCCGAGCAGTATGGCCAGCGCCTGGTCGCCGAGCTCGAATCAACCATTGAGCGGCTCGGACCCGAATCGGTGATGGCCTTCGTGGCCGAGACCGTGGGCGGCGCCACCGCCGGCGTGCTGGTGCCCGTTCCGGGCTACTTTAAAGGCGTGCGCGAGCTCTGCGACCGCCACGGCATCCTGCTGATCCTGGACGAAGTGATGTGCGGCATGGGCCGCACCGGCACCCTGCATGCCTGCGAGCAGGACGGGGTGGTGCCCGACCTGCTCACCATCGCCAAGGGCCTGGGGGGCGGCTACCAGCCCATTGGCGCCGTGCTGGCGCAGGGCAAGCTGGTGGAGGCTTTCCGGCGCGGCAGTGGGCTCTTTCAGCACGGCCACACTTACCTGGGCCACGCCGTGGCCTGCGCCGCGGCGCTGGCGGTGCAGCGCGTCATCGAGCGCGATGGTCTCCTGGCCCAGGTGCGCGAGCGTGGTGCACAGCTGCACGGTTTGCTGCAGCAGGCCTTCGGCGACCACCCGCATGTGGGCGACATCCGCGGTCGGGGGCTGTTCTGGGGCATCGAACTGGTGGCCGATCGCGCCAGCAAGCAATGGTTCGACCCGAAGCACAAGCTGCACGCCAGCATCAAGAGCAAAGCCATGGCCAACGGCGTGCTGGTGTATCCGATGGGTGGGACGGTGGATGGCCGCAGTGGCGACCATGTGCTGCTCGCCCCGCCTTTCATCAGCACGCCCGGCGAGCTGGCGCAGATCGTGGAGCGGCTGGCGGGCGCCATCGATCTGGCCATCGCGCAGGCGGACGCGCAGCTGGTTTCATGACGCATTTGCATACCCCCTTGGGGTAAATACCATGCCCGGAGCCCAAGGTCGGCACGATGCTTGCCTTAGGATTCGAAGCATCGAGGAAGAGGCGCCTCTCGGGGGCACCGCGATTGTTCAACCAAAGCAGAAAACTGCAGGAGCTACCACCATGAAAAAATTCCAACTTTGTCTCAGCGCCATGGCCGCGGCCGCTGCCCTGATGGCTCCCACGGCTCCCGCCCAGGCCCAGCAGAAGTTCATGACCATCGGCACCGGTGGTGTCACTGGCGTGTACTACGCCGCTGGTGGCGCCATCTGCCGCCTGGTCAACAAGGACCGTGCCAAGCACGGCATTCGCTGTTCGGTGGAATCCACCGGTGGCTCGGTGTTCAACGTGAACACCATCAAGGCTGGTGAACTCGACCTGGGCTTCACCCAGTCCGACGTGCAGTTCAACTCGCTCAAGGGCGTGGGGCAATTCAAGGACGCTGGTGCCTATGGTGACCTGCGCGCCGTGTTCGCCGTGCACCCCGAGCCCTTCACCGTGCTGGCCCGCAAGGAAGCCGGCGTGACCAAGTTCGAAGACTTCAAGGGCAAGCGCTTCAACGTCGGCAACCCCGGCTCGGGCACGCGCTCGTCGATGGAAGAAATGCTGGGCGCCATGGGCTGGAAGTTGAGCGACTTCTCCCTGGCCTCCGAACTCAAGGCCGATGAGCACGGCCCTGCGCTGTGCGACGGCAAGATCGACGGCTTCTACTACGCTGTTGGCCACCCCAGCGCCAACATCCAGGATCCGACCACATCCTGCGGCGCCAAGCTGGTTTCCATCACTGGCCCTGCCATCGACAAGCTGGTGGCCGAGAAGCCGTACTACGCCAAGGTCACGCTGCCTGGTGGCCTGTACCCCAACAACCCGCAGCCGACCAACACCTACGGCGTGATCGCCACCGTGGTGGCTTCGAGCAAGACCCCGACCGATACCGTGTATGCGGTGGTGAAGTCGGTGTTCGACAACTTCGACGAGTTCAAGAAGCTGCACCCGGCGCTGGCCAACCTGAACCCGGAGAACATGGTCAAGGACGGCCTGAGCGCACCGCTGCACGAAGGTGCGGTGAAGTACTACAAGGAAAAGGGCTGGATCAAGTGATCCCCACGGGCCTGCGGGCAGGCCCGGCGTGACTCCCATGGCGAAGTGATCTTCGCCATTTTTTTTAGCCTTCTCCAGCGGACCTGACGCCATGACCACAGATCTCGAAAAAGCGCCGGAAGCCTTGCAGCAACTCGTCGCCGACAGCGACACCGGCGGACGAAAACCAACAGGCATCACGGCCGGCGTGGTGTTTGCCGTCGCCATGTTATGGGCCCTGTTCCAGTACTGGTATGCCTCGCCGCTGCCCTTTGCACTCGGCTTCGGCATCCTCAACGACACCGAGGCTCGCGCCATCCACCTGGGATTTGCCCTGTTCCTCGCCTTCCTGGCCTGGCCCGCCTTCAAGCGCTCGCCGCGCAACCGGGTGCCCGTGGTCGACTGGCTGCTGGCGCTGGTGGCCGCCTTCTGCGGCGCCTACATCATGCTGTTCTACGCCGAGCTCGCCACGCGACCGGGCCAACCCAACACCATGGACATCGTGGTTGGCACCGCCGGTGTGCTGCTGCTGCTCGAAGCCACGCGCCGTGCCGTGGGATGGCCCATGGCGGCCCTGGCGATCGTCTTCCTCGCCTACTGTCTGCTTGGTCCTCATCTGCCCGAGGTGCTCTCGCACAAGGGTGCTTCGGTCAACCGCCTGATTTCGCACATGTGGCTCACCACCGAAGGCGTGTACGGCATCGCTCTCGGGGTCTCGGCCGGCACCATCTTTGTCTACGTGCTGTTCGGCGCTCTGCTGGACCGCGCGGGCGGCGGCAACTACATGATGCAGGTCAGCTTTGCGGCGCTGGGCCATCTGCGTGGTGGACCGGCCAAAGTGGCCGTTGTGTCGTCAGCGCTCAACGGCATGATCTCCGGCTCGTCGGTCTCCAACGTGGTTTCTGGCGGCATCTTTACCATCCCGCTCATGAAGAAGGCGGGTTATGGCGGCGTGAAGGCCGGTGCCATCGAAACCATGGCATCGGTCAACGGGCAGATCATGCCGCCGGTGATGGGAGCGGCGGCCTTCCTGATGGTGGAGTACGTGGGTATCCCCTACGCCGACATCGTCAAGCACGCGTTCCTGCCGGCCACGCTCTCCTACATCGGCCTGCTGTACATCGTGCACCTTGAAGCGCTGAAGATGGGCATGCAACCGATCATCAAGACCACGCCCAAGCCCTGGCGCATTCGCGTGCTGCGCAATGCCATCGGCTTGGCCGGGACCATCGCCGTGGTGTGCGCCATCTACTACCTGTTGCAGGTGATCAAGACGGTGATGGGTGCGGCTGCACCCTATGCCGTGTCGGCCGTGGTGCTGGCGCTGTACCTGTTCTCCGTGAAGCAGGCAGCCGGCTGCCCAGATCTGCCGGACGACATCGACATCGACAATCCCAAAGCGCTCGAGACCTGGCCCACGGTGCGCGCCGGTCTGCACTACCTGATGCCGATCGCCATGTTGATCTGGTGCCTGATGGTGGAAGAAATGTCGCCTTCGCTCTCGGCGTTCTGGGCCGTGACCACGCTTGTCGTGCTCATGCTCACCCAGCGTCCGCTCATCGCGCTGTTCCGCCGCGCCAGCACGGCAGGCACGTGGCTGGCGGGCTGGAATTCGGTGGTGGGCGGTTTCAACGACGGCTCGCGCAACATGATCGGCATCGGCGTGGCCACCGCCACGGCAGGCATCATCGTCGGCGCCATCACGCTCACCGGCCTTGGGCTGCGCATGACGGAGTTCGTCGAGTTCGTGGCGCAGGGCAACGTGATGGTGATGCTGCTGTTCATCGCCTTCGTCTGTCTGGTGCTGGGCCTGGGCGTGCCGACCACGGCCAACTACGTTCTGGTCGCCACACTGATGGCGCCGGTGGTGGTCGAACTGGGTGCCCAGTCCGGGCTGATCATCCCGCTGATTGCCGTCCACCTGTTTGTCTTCTATTACGGGATCATGGGCGACATCACCCCGCCCGTGGGGCTGGCGACTTTTGCAGCGGCGGCCATTTCCGGCGAGGATGCCATCGAGACCGGCATCCAGGGTGCGGTGTATGCGCTGCGCACGGTGATCCTGCCTTTCATCTGGATCTTCAATCCGCAGTTGCTGCTGATCAACGTGCATGGTTGGGGCGAACTCATTCGCCTGGTGCTGGCCTGCACGCTGGCCACGCTTCTGTTCGCTGCCGTCACCATGAACTGGTTCCGCGTGAAGAGCCGCTGGTGGGAGACCGTGCTGCTCAGCGTGGCGGTGGTGCTGCTGTTCCGCCCCGACTTCTTCATGGACCGCATCGAACCTGAATACCGCCTGGTCCCCGCCGCTCAGGTGTACGACGTGGCGCGCGATGTGCCCACCGATGACAGGGTGGTGATGGTCATCCAGGGCCTCACCATCGAAGGCGACGAAGTGGTCAAGACCGTCGCGCTTCAACTCGGCGACCAGGGCCCGGATGGTCGCAAGCGACTTTCTGATGCCGGACTCCAGTTGATGCCGCTCGGTGACACCGTGCAGATCGGGCAGGTGAAATTCGGCACGCGTGCGGCCAAGTCCGGTTTTGAACAGGGTTGGGATGTGACAGGCGTTCAGGTGCCGACCGACCGGCCGACATCGCACTGGTTCTATCTGCCTGCACTGTTGCTGGTGCTGCTGGTCTGGTGGAACCAGGGCCGTCGCATGCGACCTACGCCAGTGGCTCAGCCGGCATGACGCGCGTCGCCCTCATTCATGCGCTGTCGCACTCGGTTGCGCCCATCAACGACGAGCTCGAGCGTGCCTGGCCCGAGGCGGTGCGCATGAACCTGCTGGACGACAGCCTTTCGGCCGACCTCGCGCGAAGCGGCAGTGGACTGGATGAAACCATGCACCAGCGCTTCGAGACCCTGGCAGCCTATGCCGAGGGCACCGGGGCGCAGGCCATCCTGTTCACTTGCTCGGCCTTTGGGTCCTGCATCGAAGCCGTGGCCGCACGCCGACCGCACATGCCGGTGCTCAAACCCAACGAGGCCATGGTGGCCGAGGCGGTGGCGCGTGGAGGTCGCATCGGATTGGTGGCATCGTTTGCGCCCACGTTGCTTTCCATGCCGCCTGAGTTTCCGTCCGGCACCGAACTGGTCACCTGCCTCGCAGAGGGCGCCATGGACGCGCTGAACCGCGGAGACGACGCCGGCCACGACGAGCGCGTGGTGGAGGCCGCTCACTGGCTGGCGGGCCAGGGCTGCGATCTGATCGCTCTTGCGCAATTCAGCATGGCGCGTGCCCAGCGGCCCGTGCACAAGGCCACGGGCCTGCCCGTGCTCACCACCCCCGGCAGCGCCGTGCGCGTATTGCGCCAGCGCCTGGGAGTCTGAATGGGCAAGGCGAAGGAAAGCGCAGCGGCTACAATCTAAGGTTGCCGTGAAGTGGACAACCGGCCGCCCAGCGAACCCTTTGCGCTGCGTCGGAAACCCCCTACGAGGCGCGCGGGTGGCGAAATTGGTAGACGCACCAGGTTTAGGTCCTGACGCCAGCAATGGTGTGGGGGTTCGAGTCCCCCCCCGCGCACCACACCACAGACAAAGCATTTCCCCGGGTCGGCCAGACAGGCTGGTTGACCGACACCCTTTTGGAGAGAACCATGACCGTGACCGTTGAAACCCTGGAGAAGCTGGAGCGCAAGATCACGCTGACGCTGCCGGCCGATGTGATCCAGAACGAAGTGTCCAGCCGCCTCAAGCGCATTGCCCGCGACGTGAAAATGGACGGATTCCGTCCCGGCAAGGTGCCCATGAACGTCGTGGCCCAGCGCTACGGCTACTCGGTGCACTACGAGGTCATGAACGACAAGGTGGGTGAGGCCTTTGCCAGCGCCGCCAACGAAGCGCAATTGCGCGTGGCCGGGCAGCCGAAGATCACCGAGAAGGAAGGCGCGCCTGAAGGCCAGTTGACCTTCGACGCTGTTTTCGAGGTCTATCCCGAAGTGAAGATCGCCGATCTGTCCACCGCCACGGTCGAGAAAGTGGCCGCCGAAGTCGACGACGCCGCCATCGACCGCACGCTCGACATCCTGCGCAAGCAGCGCCGCACCTTCGCGCAGCGCGCGCAGGACCAGGCCGCCCAGGACGGCGACCGCGCCACCATCGACTTCAGCGGCAAGATCGACGGCGAGCCTTTTGAGGGCGGCAAGGCCGAGGCCTTCCAGTTCATCGTGGGCGATGGCCAGATGCTCAAGGAATTCGAAGACGCCGTGCGCGGCATGAAGATTGGCGAATCCAAGACCTTCCCACTGGCTTTCCCGGCCGATTACCACGGCAAGGACGTGGCCGGCAAGACCGCCGACTTCCTGGTCACGGTCAACAAGCTCGAAGCCGCCCACCTGCCGGAGGTGGATGAAGCCCTGGCCAAGTCGCTCGGCATCGCCGAAGGCACCGTGGAAGGCCTGCGCGCCGACATCCGCAAGAACCTGGAGCGCGAAGTCAAGTTCCGCCTGCAGGCCCGCAACAAGCAGGCCGTGATGGACGCGCTGATCGCCAAGGCCGAACTGGATCTGCCCAAGTCGGTGGTGCAGTCCGAACTCGACCGCCTCGTGGAAGGTGCCCGCGCCGACCTGAAGCAGCGTGGCGTGAAGGACGCCGACAAGGCGCCGATCCCTGAGGAACTGTTCCGCCCGCAGGCCGAACGTCGTGTGCGTCTGGGCCTGGTGGTGGCTGAGCTGGTGCGCGCCAACGAACTGCACGCCAAGCCCGAGCAGATCAAGGCCCACATCGAGGAACTGTCGGCTTCCTACGAGAAGCCGGCCGATGTGGTGCGCTGGTACCAGAGCGACAACCGCCGCATGGCCGAAGTCGAAGCCATCGTGATCGAGAACAACGTCACGGAATTCGTGCTGTCCAAGGCTCAGGTCACGGAAAAATCCGTCAGCTTCGATGAACTGATGGCCCAGTCCTGATCGGGATTCCAGGTCAACGAAACAGGGCGGAGCGATCCGCCCTTTCTTTTTCCGGTTCGTCCCCCATCTGCCAGTATCTCCGCGGCCCTGCGGTCGTTCCGGTCTTGCGCCAGGGCGGATGGCGGCCTCGGCGGGTTGGTTACAGTAGTGGCATGGCAAGCATCAACACATGGAGAAACGCATGAGCGCAATGGACATTCAAGGTTTGGGCATGGTGCCCATGGTCATCGAGCAGTCGGGCCGCGGCGAACGCTCCTACGACATCTACTCGCGCCTGCTCAAGGAACGCGTGATCTTCCTGGTGGGCGAGGTGAACGACCAGACCGCCAACCTCGTGGTGGCGCAGTTGCTGTTCCTGGAGAGCGAGAACCCCGACAAGGACATTTCGTTCTACATCAACTCGCCCGGCGGCAGCGTGACCGCCGGCATGGCGATCTACGACACGATGAATTTCATCAAGCCCGACGTGTCCACGCTGTGCTGCGGCTTTGCCGCCAGCATGGGCGCCTTCCTGCTGGCCGCAGGCGCCAAGGGCAAGCGTTTCTCACTGCCCAACTCCAAGATCATGATTCACCAGGTGCTGGGCGGCGCACGAGGCCAGGCCACCGACATCGAGATCCATGCCCGCGACATCCTGCGCACCAAGGACCAGATGAACCGCATCCTGGCCGAACGCACGGGCCAGCCGCTGGAAAAGATCAAGCAGGACACCGAGCGCGACTACTTCCTCACGGCCGGCGAAGCCCACGAATATGGCCTGATCGACAAGGTCATCGAAAAGCGGCCCGGCACGACTTGAGGCGCTATTGCAGGCCGACCGGCCGTTGAGGGGCGATAAATGGTGGACATGGTGCCAATTCCGGCGCTTTTCCCCCGTTTGTCCCCCTTCGCCCTTGAACTATCATTGTTGACATCGCTTCACCCGAGCCCTCCAACCTATGGCCGACAAAAAAGCCGCCTCTAGTGAAAAAGCACTCTACTGCTCGTTTTGCGGCAAGAGCCAGCACGAGGTCAAGAAGCTGATCGCCGGTCCTTCGGTGTTCATCTGCGACGAGTGCATCGACCTGTGCAACGACATCATTCGCGATGAGTTGCCCGGTCTCGAGTCGGTCAAAGCGTCGGGCGATGATGTCCCCACGCCCGCCCAGATCAAGGCGAACCTGGACAACTACGTCATCGGTCAGCAGCCCGCCAAGCGCGCGCTGGCCGTGGCGGTCTACAACCACTACAAGCGTCTGCGTCACAAGCAGGCGGCTCGCAAGGACGATGTGGAACTGGCCAAGAGCAACATCCTGCTCATCGGTCCCACCGGTTCGGGCAAGACGTTGCTGGCCCAGACCATGGCGCGCATGCTCAACGTGCCTTTCGTCATGGCCGATGCCACCACGCTGACCGAAGCCGGCTACGTGGGTGAGGACGTGGAGAACATCGTGGCCAAGCTGCTCCAGAGCTGCAACTACGACGTCGAACGCGCCCAGCAGGGCATCGTCTACATCGATGAGATCGACAAGATCACCCGCAAGTCCGACAACCCCTCGATCACCCGAGACGTGTCGGGCGAAGGCGTTCAGCAGGCTCTGCTCAAGCTCATCGAGGGCACCATGGCCTCCGTGCCGCCTCAGGGCGGCCGCAAGCATCCGAACCAGGATTTCCTGCAGGTGGACACCACCAACATCCTGTTCATCTGCGGTGGCGCGTTTGCCGGGCTGGAGAAGATCATCGACAACCGCACCGAGGCGTCGGGGATCGGGTTTGGCGCCACCGTCAAGAGCAAGCAGCAGCGCAGCGTGACCGAGGCGTTCAAGGAGATCGAGCCGGAAGACCTGATCAAGTTCGGCTTGATCCCGGAGCTTGTCGGCCGTGTGCCTGTGATCGCAGCACTCTCGGAACTCAGCGAGGATGCATTGGTCGAAATCCTGACCGAGCCGAAGAATGCGGTCGTCAAACAGTTTTCCCGGCTGCTGTCCATGGAAGGCGCCGAACTGGAAGTGCGCCCTACGGCGCTCAAGGCCATCGCTCGCAAGGCACTGGCGCGCAAGACCGGCGCTCGCGGTCTGCGTTCGATCCTGGAAAACGCGCTGATCGACACCATGTTCGATCTGCCGGGCATGAGCAATGTGGAGAAGGTGGTGGTCGACGAGTCCACCATCGATGAGAACAAGCCGCCCCTGCTGGTGTACCGCGAAGCGGCCAGGCAGGCCTGATGGTCCACCGGCGCACGCATTGCGGGCGTCGAAGCGGTCGATGCGTCCGGTTGAGATCGCCCGCACCAACCCCATTTACCCGTTTTAGTCGAGGTTGACATGTCCGGACAAACTCCTTTACCCAGTTCGCCGGTTGAACTCCCGTTGCTGCCTTTGCGCGACGTGGTCGTGTTCCCGCACATGGTGATCCCACTGTTCGTGGGTCGCCCCAAGAGCATCAAGGCGCTTGAAGCCGCGATGGAATCCGAGCGCCGCATCATGCTGGTGGCGCAGAAGGCCGCCGCCAAGGACGAACCGTCCACCGACGACATGTTCGAGATGGGCTGCGTGGCCACCATCCTGCAGATGCTCAAGCTGCCCGACGGCACGGTGAAAGTGCTGGTCGAGGGCGTGCAGCGCGCCAAGGTGCTCGATATCCGCGACGGTGAGACCCATTTCGTCGCCAGCGTCAGCCCGGTCGATCCGGGCGTCGAAAAGGCCGACACCCCGTCCAACGAGCTCGAAGCCCTGCGTCGCGCCGTGATGCAGCAGTTCGACCAGTACGTCAAGCTCAACAAGAAGATCCCCTCCGAGATCCTCACGTCCATCTCCAGCATCGACGATCCGGGTCGTCTGGCCGACACGATCGCCGCCCATCTGCCCCTCAAGCTCGAGTCCAAGCAGGTCGTGCTCGATCTCGACCCGGTGAACAAGCGGCTGGAGAACCTGTTCGAACAACTCGAGCGCGAGGTCGACATCCTCAACGTCGACAAGAAGATCCGCGGGCGCGTGAAGCGCCAGATGGAAAAGAACCAGCGCGACTTCTACCTCAACGAGCAGGTCAAGGCCATCCAGAAGGAACTGGGTGAAGGCGAAGAGGGTGCCGACATCGAAGAGATCGAAAAGAAGATCAAGGCCGCCAAGATGCCCGCCGAGGCGCGCAAGAAGGCCGATGCCGAATTCAAGAAGCTCAAGCTGATGTCGCCCATGTCGGCCGAGGCCACCGTGGTGCGCAACTACATCGACGCACTCGTGGCGCTGCCCTGGAGCAAGAAGACCAAGATCAAGCACGACCTGGCGCATGCCGAGGCGGTGCTGAACGAAGACCACTACGGCCTGGAAAAGGTGAAGGACCGCATCCTGGAATACCTCGCGGTCCAGCAGCGCGTGGACAAGGTCAAGGCGCCGATCCTGTGCCTGGTCGGCCCGCCTGGTGTGGGCAAGACCTCGCTGGGTCAGTCGGTGGCCAAGGCCACGGGGCGCAAGTACGTGCGCATGGCGCTGGGGGGCATGCGAGACGAGGCAGAGATCCGCGGGCACCGCCGCACCTACATCGGCGCGATGCCTGGCAAGGTCCTGCAGAGCCTGTCCAAGGTCGGCACCCGCAACCCGCTGTTCCTGCTCGACGAAATCGACAAGCTCGGCACCGACTTCCGGGGTGATCCTTCGAGCGCGCTGCTCGAGGTGCTGGACCCGGAACAGAACCACACCTTCGGCGATCACTACGTCGAGGTCGACTTCGACCTCTCCGATGTGATGTTCGTTGCGACCTCGAACTCGATGAACATTCCGCCAGCGTTGCTGGACCGCATGGAAGTGATCCGCCTCTCGGGGTACACCGAGGACGAGAAGGTCAACATCGCCATGCGTTATCTGCTGCCCAAGCAGCTCAAGAACAACGGCCTGAAAGAGGGCGAGCTCGAGGTGCGCGAGGAAGCCGTGCGCGACATCGTTCGTTATTACACGCGTGAGGCCGGCGTCCGTTCGCTGGAACGCGATCTCTCCAAGATCTGCCGCAAGGTCGTCAAGGGCCTGTTGCTCAAGAAGTACACCCCCACCGTGGTGGTGACGGCCGACAACCTCAGCGAGTTCCTGGGTGTGCGCAAGTACAACTACGGACGCGCCGAGGCGCAGAACCAGGTGGGTCAGGTGGTTGGCCTGGCCTGGACCGAAGTGGGCGGCGACCTGCTGACCATCGAGGTTGCCACGATGCCGGGCAAGGGTGTCATCACGCGCACCGGCTCGCTGGGCGATGTGATGAAGGAATCGGTGGAGGCGGCCCGCACCGTGGTTCGCAGTCGTGCGCACATGCTGGGTATCAAGGACGAGCAGTTCGACAAGCGCGACATCCACATCCACGTGCCGGACGGCGCCACGCCCAAGGATGGCCCAAGTGCTGGCGCAGCCATGACCACCGCTCTGGTGTCGGCCATTACCGGCATTCCCGTGCGCGCCGACGTGGCCATGACGGGCGAGATCACGTTGCGTGGAGAGGTCACGGCCATCGGGGGGTTGAAGGAGAAGATGCTGGCGGCTCTGCGCGGCGGCATCAAGACCGTGATCATTCCTGAAGAGAACGTCAAAGACCTGGCTGATATCCCCGACAACGTGAAGCAGGGCCTGGAGATCGTGCCGGTGAAATGGATCGACAAGGTGCTCTCGATTGCGTTGGAGCGCCAACCCGTTCCCCTGACCGATGAAGAGGTGGCGGCGCAGATCGCGGCCGCTTCAGTGCGCACGCCAGCTCCGCCACCGGACGCCGTGAAGCACTGATCAAAAAATGAAACCGGCTTGAAAGAGCCGGTTTTTTTTGCGCTATAATTTTGGTTTTCGGCGAGCACAGAATTGATTCTGCGCAAGCATGAAAACATGCGGGAATAGCTCAGTTGGTAGAGCGCAACCTTGCCAAGGTTGAGGTCGCGAGTTCGAGTCTCGTTTCCCGCTCCAGATTCAAAAAGGGAAGCTCTGCTTCCCTTTTTTGTCAGGGTTTCAGATTGGTGTTTTGGGCACTGATTCTGATGGCGCGATAGCAAAGCGGTTATGCCCCGGATTGCAAATCCGGTTAGTCCGGTTCGACTCCGGATCGCGCCTCCAAAAATTTCTAGGTACTTCAAACACTTAGCCGCGAACACCGCGGCTTTTTTGTTTCTGGCTGCGCTGGGACTGCGCCAGGAAGCGTGTTTGTGCTACCAAAATTCGTAGCATTGCTACCGTTGTCCGGACTCATTTGTCCGACGAGTCAAGTTAGCATTCGCGCATGGCATCCATTCAAAAGCGCGGGGACAAGTACCAGGTTCGCATCAAACACAAGCTGCTGCCAAAGCCGCTGTTTGTGACGCTCGATAGCGAGGCTGCGGCCACTACATATGCAGACCACATCGAGCAGCTGCTCGATCGTGGCATCGTGCCGGCCGAGCTGCTCGAAGACTCACGGCGTCGCATTGGCAGGCGTCTGGATGACCTGGTCGACGCCTATCGAAAGAGCGTGTCTGTGGCTCCCTCAGATCACGAGACCCTGGCGCTGCTTGAGCGTGAAGTCGGCGCGTCTCGCACGTCCAACATCAGTGCGCGCTGGGCGGATGAATGGGTGCGCACCATGAAGGTCAGGCAGCACCTTGCTCCTGGCACGGTGCGCAAGCGTGTGGGCGCGCTGGCAAGGGTGATGGACTGGCACATACGCGCTACCTTGAAGGACGGCGACTTGCAGCCCGCCAATCCTTTGCGCATGATGCCGCGCGGCTATAGCCAGTACACCCCAGCCGAGGCTGCGGAGCTGGCCAAGGTCAACAAGCGGCCCAAGAACGACAACGCGCGAGACAGGCGTCTTGATGCCGATGAAGAGGCCCGCATCAGGGCTGCGTTGGCCGGCGTGAAGCGCGACGACAGAGAGCGTGGGCTGCAAGTCGATGATGCCTTCGTGCTGCTGTTCGACCTGGTGGTGAACACGGGCCTGCGGCTGTCGGAAGCGTTCAAGCTGCGGGTGGATCAGGTTGACCATGCGCGGGGCGTGCTGCGCGTGGAAGGCTCCAAGGGGGAGCGTGGGCGGATCAAGCCGAGGGTGGTGCCCCTGGTGCCGGCACTGCGGTTGATCCTGGCGCAGTGGTGCAAGGACCGCGTGGGCCTGGTGTTCCCGTTCTGGTCCGGCGCCGAGGATGACATCAAGCGGGCATCCAACCGGCTGTCTGCACGCTTCGCCGTGCTATTCGCCTATGCCAAGGTCGATGGATTCACCGAACACGACCTGCGCCACGAAGCGACGTGCCGGTGGATCACGATGCGCGATAAGTCCGGCCGCTGGATGTGGAGCGAGATCGAGGTCTGCAAAATCATGGGATGGAGCGATCCCAAAATGTTCCTTCGCTATGCCTCACTGCGGGGTGAGGATCTGGCTGACCGCATGCTGGGGTAACAGCCGAAGGCCTGGCGGCTCGCGCCGCTTGCGTGACTTCGGCGAGACGATCACTGCCGCAGGCGCGTCGGGCTTCGACGGCGTGCTCCGCTTGGCAGCCTCTTCCAGGCTGATGCGCTTCACGGCCTCGATCACCAGCTCATAGACGAACACCCAGCTGTCACCGAATTTGGTGCCGGGAATTCTGCCGGTGCGTGCATAGTCCTCCACAGTGCGCTCGCTGCACCGGAGCAGGGTGGCTAACTGGGCGGCGTTGAGAATGGGTGGGGTGTCAGTCATACGTGAAACACGTGCGGCATGCGGTAGTCGCACCACTGGCAGGCTCTGTGGTGTCTTTGAGAGTCATGGGTTTTCCTTGATTTGCATCACGCATTCAACGAACGCGCGCGCCGCTTCGGCGTTGATCGCGTTGCCGTAGGCGCGCAGGCGTCCCACTCGGGCGGGAGCCCCATGAGCCAGCGGGAATGTGCCGGGTTCAACTGGCCGCCAGTGGCCATCCCTGCACAGCAGCCAGTCAGCATCTCGCCACAAGCCGTTAACCGGGCCGGACCGTTCAGCGTTGCAGTCGGCCATTCGCATAGCGCCACCTGGTGCGTCAGCATGGTCGGAGCCGAGTTGCCCGTGGACGCGATCGAGCGTGCCACGTACTGATCTCCTGTTCCACCCGGCTCTGATGCCGTTGGAGTGCCCCAGCCCGCCAAGCGAGCCACCTCGTTCAGTGGCGCCCCCTTGCCGCCACGATCGTGCACTCCGGCCGTGTCCGCGCCTTTGTGATCGCGCGCCTGAGGTGTAGGCCACCCAATACACGCGGTCTCGGATGTGCGGCGCACCGATGCCCGCAGACGGGAACGGGACCGCCCCGAAGGCGTAACCCAGGGCTTCCAGGTCAGCGCATACAAGGTCGATCCAAGGGTCCGCGTCCTTGCTTGCAACCTGCTCTCCAAGGACGACTGGAGGGTGGCGCTTCTCGATGAGGTGGTGGAAGGCTGGCCACAGGTGCCGCTGGTCATCAAACCCAGCGCCTTTGCCTGCCGAGGAGAAAGGTTGGCAGGGGCAGGAACCGGTCCAAACAGGTCGGTCGTCGCGCCAGCCCGCCCGCCGAAGGGCAAGGCTCCACACACCGATGCCCGAGAAAAAATGGCACTGCGTGAAGCCGTCAAGGTCACTGGGGCACACGTCCTCGATGCTTCGCTCGTCGACGTACCCAGGTGCGATATGGCCTGCGCGGATGAGCTTTCTGAGCCACTGAGCTGCATGCGGATCGATCTCGTTGTAGTAGGCGAACGCGTCACGCATGGTTGACGCCAAGATCCGCCAGACACTGCACCGTCACCTCCGCCAGCGCCTGCAGCGACCCGTCGTTCACGATCACCGCATCGGCCTTGATGTTGTGGTGCTTCTCACTGCTGTGGCTGGCTGTCTCCGCCGGCAGCGGCCGCGCGTCCGGGCGCTGCACGCGCACCACCTTGGCGCCCAGCTTGCGCAGCATGTCGGCCTCCACGGGGTGACGCAGGTCGGTCACCACCACGCGGTTCCAGCCGGTGCCTGTCAGGCGGCCGATCGTGCGTTTGGCGATGGCGGTGTAGTGGCCGTCGTCGTAGCGGCGCTGGTAGGTGGCCCACTGCTGCAGGATCCAGCGCGGGCTGCGTGGATCCACCAGGCTCTCGCCACCGTCGGCGATCCACCTCAGGAAGCCGGTTGCACTGCACATGCCGGCGGCCAGTGCCGGGATTGGCAGTTCCTTGATTTCGCGGTTGGTCAGCATGCGCTGGTCGATGCGCCAGGCTTCGCTCACCTCGCGGCGCAGGGCGTCGGCGAAGGCGACGCGGGCAAAGCCGAGCTGGGGCGAGATGAGGCTGGCCACGGTGTCCTTGCCCACGTCGGGCAGGCCCGTGAGGGCGATGGTGAAGTTGCGGGGCACTCGAAGGTCCTTCCTGTGGTGAGTGGGTTGGGTTGAATCAGTCGTCGAGGCGCTCGCCGGCAGCGGCGCGCTTGCGGTCGAACAGCGCCGCCTGGCCCGCCAGAACGGGCCGTGGGCGCGTTTCGGGTCGGGGGCAGGGCGCTGGGTGCGGCTTCGGTTGAACGCGCGGCCTGGCGCGTGCGCAGGCCTCCATGCGCACCAGGCGGCTGCGCACCGGGTCGGCCATCACGGCATCGAAGTCCTGCGGCCAGTGGTGCAGGCAGTGGCGGCTGCGCATGGCCTCCCACGCCTCGCGCAAAACGGTCGCGTCGGGCGAGGTCACGCCGCGCTCCGCACCGCCCTGGCCGGCAGCGGCACCACGGAGGTCAGGTCCAGGGTCTGCTGGCCGCTGTCGTCCGCCTGGCTGGCCACCTTTTGCTCCCGCTTGATTCGGGCGAAGGTCTTGCGGATGTCGCTCTCCGCCGCCGGCCGGTACCGGAAGTTCGGGTGCTGCAGGCCCAAGGTGGGCTCGGTGCGTTTGATGGGCATGGTTTCCTCCTGGGGTCAGTGCCTGGCGCGGCGCGCGGCCGGCCGTTCGAACACCCAGCAATGGACGGTCTTCGCGGCCTCGATGCCGGCGTCCATGCGGGTCTTGATGGCGCTGTTCACGGACTTGATGTCCACGAAGCGCCGGGTCTTGCTGGTGCGCAGCACCTTCTTCAGCTCGGCCAGCAGCGGCACCTGCTGGCGGTGCAGCGCGGCCTTCTCCACGAACTCGTTCAGGTTCACCGCCAGCAGCTCGTTGTCGCGGCTGTGGTTCAGCGTCGGCCGTGCATCCAGTCCGCTCGCCGTGTGCGTGCCCAGGCTGTCCAGGTAGTCGAACGCTTCCCAGAACTCCTGCACCAGCGGGTGGTCGGCGTTGATGGCCTGCTGCCGCTCGCGGGCCATGGTCACGATCTGCGCGCGCACCTGGTCGAACTGCTCATCGCTCAAGCGCACCACCCGGCGCAGCGCCATCGCACACGCCAGGATCTGCGCGTGGTTCTTCGCAATGCGCGGCTTGTGGATCCCGTCCTGCCCCAGCAGCCAGTGGATGAGGCCGTCCGTCTCGGTGGTGATGGTGGCCAGTGCCTCGGCCTCGCGCTTGAGCGCAGCCAGCAGGAAGCCGCTCACCTGCGGAATGTCCACCTTCTCCAGCGCCTTGGCGCTCTCGTAGCTGGCTGGCGTGAAGCCCTTCGTGTCGAAGGTCATGTGGCAGATGCGCTCCATGATGGCCTGCGAGGCCTGCACCTGGTTGTTCTGGCTGATCACGATCGAGGCGCGAAACGGCGGGTCGTAGGTTTCGTTGCCGCCCGTCTTCACACCCGTGGTGCGGATGCTGTTGCCGTTGTAGGCGTCCTTCAGCTCATCCCAGTCGAAGCTCTTCACGTGCGCCTGGTTGCCGGTCTTCGTCTCCCGATCGCTCTCGATCAGCACGATCGGCATGTTGCTCACCTGCGTGAACGTGCGCAGCCGCCCGGCCGCGGTGGACTTGCTCGGGTCGAAACCCTCATAGTCCCGCCCCAGCAGCTTCCACAGAAACTGAATCAGCGTGGTCTTGCCCGCACCCGGCTCGCCCACGATCTCCAGGAACGGGTAGCTCTGCTGGTCCGCGCGGATCTGCTCAGCAAACAGGCTGCCAAACCAGTACGCCAGCGCCACCACGCCCTTGGCCCCGAAGGCGTGCCACAGGTGCTGCACCCAGCTCCGGTCGTGTTCGTCCCGGTTGGTGTTCACGTCCAGCCGTATCGACTTCTGCAGCGTCTTGATCGACAGCCGCTCGATGTCGAAGTAGTCCTCGGCGTTCGCCTCGTGGATGGCCCCCTTGTGCACCGCCACCTTGCCCAGGATGTACGTGTGGTGCGGCGCGCTGTACCCGATGAAGTCGACCGTCTGCACGATCTTCGGGTTCTCGAGCTGCCGCTGCATGATCCGCTCCAGCTGGTGGCTGGATCCGCTGAACATCGCCCCCGGCGCCATGTGCAGCAGCTGCTTCTTGAACTCGCTCGCCGCCGTCAGCTGCCCGGCCGTGAAGGTGCCCTTCACATCCCCGCCATCGTGCGGGAACGACACGCGGAAGTAGTACCAGGCCTCCTGCGTTACTTCGTTGCGCTGGTAGTACAGCGCTTGCGGCTTGCAGTTCGCAATGGGCTGCAGCGTGCCGCTCTCGATGAGCGCGGTCGTGCGCTTCTCTTCCTCCGTCATGTGCGGCTTGTGGCCGTCGGCAATGTCCTCTTCGAGCTGCAGCACCACCTTGCGGTAGCGCTCCATGTCCAGCTTGAACCAGTAGAGCTTGTTGCCGTGGTCCAGGTCGAAGTCAGCGCGGCCCGTGTGGTTGTAGATCAGCAGCGCCTTGTCCTGCGCGGTCGCCGCAATCAGCAGCGCGCCGTGGTACAGGTAGTCCTTCAGGTGCTGCGCCTGCAGCAGGTCGCGCTGGTGCAGGTCGTTCCAGTCCACCTTGCCCTTGCCGCGCTGCGGAATCTGCGCGGCCTTGCACACCCAGCCGTCTTCGCGCGCCCGCCGCACGTGTTTGCGCGTGAAGTCCCGGCCCGCCTTGTCCGCGTCCAGCGCCCACACCAGCACCGGCTCGGGCACCGTGCCGCCCTGGCGCTTGAGCTGCTCGCGCAGTTCGGCCAGGGCGTGTTCCGGGTAGTTGTTGCAGCTCAGCAGCGCCGCAGCCGCCACGCCGTGGTGCGCCAGCGCGATCGCATCAAAGATGCCCTCCACCAGCCACAACTCTCGGGGCGGCTTCGGTGCATCCGCAGGTGCATCGGCACCAGCGTCCACAAACGAAAGGCCCGGCAGCGTCCACCACAGCCCCTGGTAAGTGGCATCCCACTTGAAGCGCGCCTTCTTCTTGCCAAAGCGCGCCGGCCGGTCAATCAGCCGCTCCCACCAGGTGTTCGCCCATGGGAACCGCACGGTAGACGTTCCGGCACCGCGCCCGCCGTCGGCGTCCTGGTCGAAGTAGTGCTCCTGCGTGTAGGTCCCGGCGATCAGCTCCAGGCGAAAACCTCGCGCCAGGCGCAGGTAGGCATCGGCTGCGGCGTTCGGGTTGCGCTGCCCCTCGGGCTTGGCCGCTTCCGGCTTCTGAAAGCGCTCGGTCCAGCTCTCGAACAGCTCGGGAAACAGCTCCTTCGCGTGCGCCTCGTAGCCGCAGTTGTTCAACCGCTCGCACTTCACCACCCAGGGCGTTTCCGCCCACGTCCACAGGCACTTCTGGTGGCAACTGGGGCACACGCCGTGGCGCAGGTGCTTGCCCTTGGGCTTGAGGGCGTAGTCGGCTTGCAGGCGCGCGGCGATGTCGTGCAGGAGGTCTGACATGAAGAACCGGAGGAGGGCGAGCGAAGGGGTCAGGCAGCGGCGCAGCGGCCGATGCAGATGCAGGCGCAGTACAGGGCCAGGCCATAGAGCGCCTCGGCCTGTTCCTGCGCGGCTTGCGCGCTGGGCGCCACGTGGTGGAGCACGTGGCGCTGGCGCTGCGCGTCCACGTGGGTGGTGCGCCAGGCGGTCATGCCTTCATGTCGTGCAGGTCCGTCGGCAAGCTCTTGCGCTTCTGCGCAAGGCGGTCGCAGGTGTCCGCTGCCGCCAGCAGGCTCGCTGCCAGATCCCGCGCCGTGGCGGAAGAAAGCCGCCAGTCCAGCATAAAGGGCAGGTCGCAGCTGTAGAGCACCACCACCGGCGGATCCGCGCGGCGCGCCACCAGGCGCGTCAGCACCTGCAGGCAGGGCGGCGCGCCCAGCTTGCGCGCCACGCTCAGGTAGTCCGGGTGCACCGGCGTACCGTGCTCCTGCAGGTGGTTGCCGGCGGCGTCGAAGTGCAGCCGGGGCTGCGCGGGTTGGGTGGTGTCGGTCATGCAGATCCTCCAGTCGGGTTGAAAAAAGGCGTGGCAATGCCCTCAGCGCCCGGTTGGGGCTCTGTGGCGGGTTGCTTGGGGGTTGGGGTTCAGCGGCCGGTGCAGGGCCGCCGGGGCGCGTTATCCGCTCGGGCGCGGCACGCCTGCGGTGGCGTCGTCGTCAAACAGATCCGCGTTGCGCGGCTGCGGGCTCGTGTGGTTGCCGTTGGGCAGCAGGTCCAGCATGCGCGCGAGCACGCCGCGCCGCACATGCGGCGAAAGCGGCATGGTCACCGTGCTGCAAGGCTTGGCCGAAGGCGAGAGCGTCACCGTGGCCTCCGCATCCACACGCCACGAATGGCCGCACTCCAGGTCCGTGCACTGCAGGTACAGCCAGGAGACAGTGGGCGACATGCGCTCGGACGT
Source organism: Hydrogenophaga sp. (assembly GCF_051860785.1). Lineage (GTDB taxonomy): Bacteria > Pseudomonadota > Gammaproteobacteria > Burkholderiales > Burkholderiaceae_C > Hydrogenophaga. The sequence goes on along the minus strand of NZ_JBIMLB010000005.1, from coordinate 156,385 downwards.
GCGCACGCGGCCCCAGGCGTTGCAATGGGGGCAGGGGAACCTCATGGCGTGGCCTCGTCGTTGCCCAGGCCACGCAGCACCGCCAGGCGGCACACGCTAGCCATCGACCGGTGTTCCTTCTGCGCCCGCTGCTTCACCAGCTCGAGCTCGGAAGGCTTCAGCCGCAGAGCAATGGGTCGGGCGCTGTCCACGCCATTTGGGACGCGCTTGCGAGGCTGATTTGCAGTGGACGTGGACATGGTCGATCACAAAAGCCCATCACTCGGTTAGGATTGAGTAACAGGAAAATACACAACTTAGGTCATTATGTGGCACAAACGTGCCACTGTCAATGCTTCTGTGGCACAAAGTAGTAGTTTTGGTGAGCGACTGTCCCAAGAGCGCGTCCGGCTTGGTTTGAGTCAGGACGGGCTCGCCAGCGCCACAGGCATGTCCAAGCGCGCCATCGGCAACTACGAGCGCAACGAACGCAGCCCGGATGCCGATCAGCTCGTCGCCATGAAGGACGTGGGCGTGGACGTGCTTTACCTGCTCACCGGCCAACGGCTCTCCGAGACCGTCGCGCTCGACCCGATGCGCCGCGCCGTGCTCGACAACTTCGACCGCTGCTCGCCACAACGGCAGGTGGAAGCCGTTCAGTACATGGCACTCCTCGCCGCCGGCCTGTCGCCGGCATCCCCATCACCCAGCGCATCGACTCCGGCCACGACTGTCACCAAAGCCAGGGTCAGCAAATCCATCGCCAGCGTGGCGGTGGGCAGCGTCGTCAACAAGAAGAAGGGCGACTGATTTTTCAATCCCGAAGGAGGGCGCACAGTGCGCACAGAAGAGAGAGACAGCAACAGTCAGTCGAGGGCGGCCAACCGCCTCATTCAATCCATCCAGGCCACCGTAGAAGGCAGCATCAATTCCATCGCCATCGGCCAGCTCACCGTGAACCTCACGGTGACCCTGCGGCCGCGGTGTGGGCAGCGGGTGCCGGCGCGGGTGTTGGGGATTCAGCGGAGGGCGGCGTGATGCTTCAGTTTGCCGGGTGGCTTCTCATCATCCTGGCGGGCGCCATCTTCATCACAGGGATGGTGGGCATGCTTCGCCCTCAGGCATTCAGCAATGGCGCACAGGCCGATGCCGCCCCGCGGTGGATGTTTGCTCTCGCCGCATGGCTGCTGCCTCCGTGGCCTGCAGCCGTTGGCTTCCTGCTCCTCCATCTCGCCTGAGCGTTGCCAGTCGAGGACAGATGCGGGCATATGCCCATGAAATTTGTCACCTCATCGGGAGAAGGCAGGGATTCCTGCATTGCGGGCCCCAGCTCGCCCTCATACATTCCGCTCACAACAATGGTCAGGAGGAAAACATGATCGACGACACCAACGCAGCAGCGATTGCGGCTGTCCGCCAGCGTCAGTTGAACCGGTCCATGGAAATGCTCATGGGCATGGTGACTGCGATGGTCGCAGACGCGCACCTGCATGATCTTGAGATCAAGCTGCTGAGCACCTGGCTGGAGGAAAACGCCGCTCTCATCGACCGGTGGCCCGCATCTGTCATCGCGCGCAAGGTGAAAGAAGTGATGACCGATGGCGTGATCACAGAGGCAGAGCGGGACCACCTCCAGTCAGTGCTGCTGTCCCTGGCAACCACCAACTTTGCCGAGACGGGTTCATCATCTCCTGAGGTAACCGCGCTCCCCGTCACAGACCACATCGATGTGCGAATCAGGGATGCCGGCGTTTGTCACACGGGCGTGTTTCTCTACGGGACGCGTGCGGCGTGCGAGCGACTCACTGAGCTCGCTGGTGGCCTGCCCCAGAGCGCTGTGACCGGACGCACCGCGTACCTCGTGGTGGGCAGCCAGGTGTCACCGAACTGGATCCACACATCGTTCGGGCGCAAGCTGCAAAAGGCAGCGGAGATGCGCGATGGGGGCCATCCTCTTGGAATCATCACCGAGCGCAAATGGCTTGCCGTCGTCGGCGGTTAACGTGCAGCCTCTTCAAGGAGACGAGCATTGAGTGAACTTCGCAGGGATGAACCGCAGTGGCTGTCGCCGATCCGCGCCAAACACTTGGACGACCGCTTCGACCAACTGAACACGCTGCTCAATACCGTTACGGGGTCGGTTTGGTCGTACCTCCTGGCGGTAAACGGCGGGGCTGCTGCTGGCATGCTCGCATTCATAGGAGCGAAGCCAGACTTGGCAGTCAAGCCGTGGCCCTATGTAGTGCTCGGGGTTTTCGTTCTCGGTCTGATTCTTGTAGGTGTTGCCCATGCGTTTCTTGCGCACAAGGTCCAGAGACTGACCGACAGTTGGGTTGAGGGAACCGATCTCTACTATCAAAACAAGATGAAGTGGTCAGCGCTGATCGATAGAGATGTGGCGTTGGTCGCCCGTTGGAAGCGAGTGCCTTGGGTGCTCGGCTGGGGCGCTCTTTTGGCGTTTGTAGCCGGCGTGTTTGCTGCCGCCATTGGCTTCAGTCCCATTTGCGCAGGAGCTTGTTGATCATGGATCAGACCAAGTCGAAATCCAATGCCACCTATGGCCCGGCGGTGGTGGTGGCCTGCGTGTTCGCGATCATGGTGTTTGTAGGGGTGCTGTACGCTGCCAAAGTTGGGTGGGGGGCGCCGGGTAGTTGCCTGGCAGCTGACGCGAATGCGTGGGGGACCTTCGGCGACTATTTTGGCGGTCTGCTTAATCCGGTCGTGGCGCTTGCTGCCCTAGCCCTGCTCGCGTGGTCAATTCACATCCAGAAGGCTACTTTGGACGCCACGCGTGAAGAGCTGTTCGAAACTCGGCAAACACTTGCCGCCCAAGCACGTAGCTCACAGCAATTGGTTGCATTGAACGCCTACACCGTCCTGATTGCAGCCGAAGACATCCAGATTCAAGCACTCAACAAACTGTTGGACAAGGAGAAGTTGGCCAAGGACTTGGGTGAAGATGCCGATGGGAATATAAGGACTTTGACCAGTATCTGGAACAGGAAGAAAAATACGCGAGCTTCGTACGTAGCCAGCGCGAAAAAAATTCTCGAAGACACTTCGGGAGTTGATACCAGCGAAGCATAGGAGGTTGCCTCGAGAAAAGAGACCCCGCCACAAGGCGGGGCCAACACCTTGCGGTGCGCCGCTAGGGAGGAGAAGCGGCGGGACCTTTCAGCCCAGTGCGTAGGATGCCACCGCGGGTCATGATGGCGGAAGACTCGAACGAAAAGCACTCAGTCGAGCGCGAGGCGTAGGAACTGCTCCTCTAGCCAGAAATGCATTTGTTAAATGGCGCTCACCACTGGTGGGACCGACTCTGAGAGGCGCAATTGAACAGACTGCTTTTCGTCCTGGCCCTCGCTCTTTCCCCCATCACTTCCATGGGCCAGCAAAGCCCTGCCTCGAGTTCAGTTAGCCCTGCACTTCAGGCTGGCAAACGGCAAGATCAATCTGATGGAACGAAACGATCTCAAGCTCCCCAGTTAGTGGTTGGGCAAACTTCTGTTGGACAGAGTGCGACGCTGCAAAGGGAAGATGCAGATACAACCAAGTTGGAGCGAGAAGCGCTCGATCTCGCCGCTCAGCAGGAAATGGCGTACTGGGCCGAGTGGATGTTTTGGTCTTCCGGAGCCGGCGCTATCGCGAGCGTGTTTGCAGCTTGGCTCCTGTATCGCACTTTGCGGGCCACTCGTATCAGCTCGGAGATCCAGCTCCGCGCCTATGTGGCGGCCACCGTTACGGCCCTGTCGCGGTTCTCTCCAGACGAAAAGGTCGAGATCGTTTTTGAAGTGAAGAATCACGGGCAAACGCCAGCGTCAAACGTCCGTTGCTTCGCCAAGATACAGGTCTGGCCTTTTCCACTGCCTGATGACTTTGACATGGGAAAGATTGAAGACCCAATCAAGGGTACTTTTTCGCTTGCGCCAACCGCCGGGCGGCACGTTGCTTGCGCGTCCGGGTCGCCGATAGATCGAGCCACAGTAAACGAAATATTGAATGAGGGAACTGTCCGTGTGTACTTGGCCGGCAAAGTTCTGTATGAGGACATGTTTGGAAAGAAGAGGGAAACGCGTTTCTGTGTGTCAACTGGCCCAAACACTGAGCTTAGACAGGTTTCAGAGGGTGAAATCGTCCAATCAGGCATCATCTTCAACGACGTTGATCGTTGGAACGAGGCAGATTAGAACGACGCCAATCCCCTCTCGTTCACCTACTGGTTGCTTACTATTGAGTGGTCGAGACTCACTTCCAGCTCCACCTCCGTCAAGTACCCCCCAGACCCATCCATCCCATGCACCGCCCGGCTCACCAGCCAGCCAGTGCCGTCGATCTGCGCCTTGAACCCGCGCACCACCACCGGCGTCTCCGGTGTCACCAGCGGCTCGCCGTGCGCCAGCGTCAGGCTCAGCGTCGCTGAACCACGCTGGATGCGGTTCCATTCGCCCTGGGCGGCCTGCAGAGCGGTGGCTTCGTTGGGGTGGGTGTCTTTCAGCACTCGGGCATTCACGGCGCTGCCCACCAGCACGCTGCGGCGGTTGCCCATGTGGGCGCTGTGCCAGTACGCGCGCACGCCCGTGTACTGGTCGCGGTCGGCCTGGCTGTAGCGGTGCCTGTCGCCGTCGGCGCGGGTGATGGTGAAGGTGGGCAGGCCCTGGCCCTGGCTGTTGGTGGCCTGGCCGATGGGCAGGAAAAGCAGGTGGCCTGCCTTGATGGTGGCCACGGCGTCGTGCAGACGGCCCAGGCGCGTGAGGAAGTTCAGGTCGCTCTCGTTGGACTGGTCCATGTGGGGCACGGCGCGCTGCGCCAGCGTGGTGGCCACGCGCAGGCGCAGGCCGTTGCGCAGGGCCATGGTCTGCAGCAGGGTGCCCAGGATGGTGCCGTGCCAGCTCTGTTCGCGGCGGTTGCGCAGGCTCTGGCTCAGGTCGGCGCTGCGGGCGCGGATGGTGATCACGTCCGGCGTGCCGCTGTGCTCGGCTTCGTCCACGGTGAAGGTGCCCTTGTCCACCAGGCCGCTCTCGCGGTAGCCCAGCGCCAGCGCAATGCTCACGCCCTTGCGCGGGATCTGCAGCGCGCCGTCGTGGTCGCTGAGCGTCAGGCTGAGCTGGTCCGCCTCTTCGCCGCGCGTTTCCTCCAGCTGCAGGTCCACCAGGCGCGCGTTCACCGTGGGCGTGATGTCGGTGCCGTCCACCACCAGGCGGTAGCTGGGTGTGCGCGTGGCCATGCCCTCAGGCGCTCCGCTCGGTGATCTTCTCGACGATGTTGTCGTCCACGCGGCGCAGCGTCACGGTGAAGTCCATGCGCGTGGGCTGGCCGGTGCGGGTGAAGAGGGTGCCAGTCTCCTGCTTGGCGTTGATGACCCACTGGCCGTACACGCGCCCGGTGCCGTCCACCAGCGGCCAGGCCGCGCCGGTGTCGGCCATCTCGTGCAGGTCGTCCAGCCAGGCGCGCGCGCCAAACTCCGGAAGGATCACGCCCTGCAGCGTCATGGTGTCGTCCCCCACCCCCAGGAACTGGCTGGCGGGCCGCGCGCCCACACGGGCGTTGCTGGCGTGCCGCCATTCCGTCTGCCGCTGCAGTTCCTGGAAGGCAAGGGTGTGCAGCGAGAACACGAACTGACCCAGGCACATCATCATGGTGGTGGTGCCCTCAGTGGATGTCGCTCAGCGAGGCGCGCGCCCGGGCCAGCTTGGCCTGCTCGCGCCTGTCCAGTTCGGCGCGCACGGTCTGGGCGATCTGCTGTGGATCCATGCCCGGCGCGGCGGTGATGTGCAGCGTGATGGTGTCGCCCTGCACCACGATGGGCGCACGCGCGCCGGCACCGAGCGGCGCGCGTTGGTCCATGGCCGCCATGCCGCTGGCCAGCGGCGTGAGTGCGGCGGCTGTGAGGCCCGTGGCGGCGGTGCGCACCAGCGCCGAACTGCGCCCGATGCCCATGGCCGCGCCCTGGCCGATGTGCTCGCCTGCGGCCATGAACACGCGACTGGGGCTCTGGATGCCCAGCTTCTCGCGGAACCACCCAATGGCCGCGCTCGCCACGCCGGTGATGGCGTCGCGCACCGCAGCCAGGCGGCTGCTGATGCCGCCGATGAGCCCGTCCATGATCTGCCGGCCCAGGCCCGTGAAGGCCTGCCACAGCGTCTGCGCGCCCAGCACGATGCTGCTCCACATGCCGCTGAAGAACGCCTTGATCGGCCCCCAGTAGCGGTAGATGAGGAACGCGGCCGTGGCGATGCCGGTGATGGCCAGGCCGATGGGGTTCATGAGCAGCACCCGCCCCAGCCACAGCAGCACCGTGCCCACCAGGCGCAGCGCCACCGCACCGCCGCGCAGCAGCAGGCTGAAGAGCCCCGTGCGGATGCCCACCTGCAACAGCAGGAAGCGCAGCAGCAGGAACTTGGCGGCGATGGCCGCCACCACCACCAGCAGGCCACCGCCCACCACCATGGCCGCAGCCAGCCCGATAGCCACCATCGACAGCGCCTTCACCAGGCCCGGGTTCTCCTGCGCCCAGCGGCCCACCGCGTTGGTCACACCCGTGAGGCTGTCCACCGCAGCGCGCAGCCAGCCGCTGTTGGCCTCGTTCACGGCAATGCGCACGTCGCTCCAGGCGCTGGAGAGTTCGTCCAGGTTGCCGCGCATGTTGTCGGCCATCACACCGGCGGTGCGAGCCGCCGCGCCCTGGCTGTCGCGCACCTGCGCCAGGTACTTCGTGATACCGCCAGCACCCGCCTGGCTGATGAGTTCGGCCATGGCGGCGGCGGGTTCCTCGCCGAAGATGTCCTTGAGCACCTCCAGCCGCTTGCCGGACCCCAGCTTCTCGGTGGCAGCGGCGATCTCCTGCAGCAGGTCCACCACCGGGCGCACGTTGCCGTGGGCGTCGGCGGTTTTCACGCCCAGCTCTTCGATGGTGCTGGCCGCGCGCGCCGTGGGGGCCGAGAGGCGCAGCAGCATGGCCCGCAGTGCGGTGCCGCCTTTCTGGCCCTGTATGCCCACGTTGCCCAGCAGCCCGGCCATGGCGCTCACGGTGTGCAGATCCACGCCGGCCGCGCGAGCCACCGGCCCCACGTAGCTCATGGTGTCGCCCAGCATCTCCAGGTTCACGTTGCTGGTGGTGAAGGTCTTCGTGAGCACGTCGGCCACCATGCCCATGTTCTTGGGGTCAATGCCGAAGGCGCTCAGGATGTTGGACGAGATGTCCGCGCCCCGGCCCAGATCGATGTCGCCGGCCTTGGCCATGTCCAGCAGGCCCGGCATGGCCGCGCGGATGGCGTTGGGTGTGAAGCCCGCCATGGCCAGAAACGCCTGGCCCTGCGCGGCCTCGGTGGCGCTGAACATGGTGGCCGCGCCCAGCTGCCGCGCCTGGCCGCGCAGCGCCGCCAGATCCGCGCTGTCCTTTTGCAGACGCGTGAGCGCCTGCACGCGCGACATGGTGGCCTCGAAGTCCACCCCTTCGCCCAGGAAGCCGCCAATGGCCCCGGCACCCGCGCGCCCGGCCGCCATGGCGCCCAGCCCGGTGCCGCCCATCATGCCGGTGTGCAGCATGTGCCTGGCGTGCCGTGCATTGAGCTGCTGCAGCCGCTGCTGGGCGGCTTCCTGCTGCTTCAGCGCGGCGGTGCGGCGCGCCACCTCAGCGGTGGTGCTCGCCACCTGCGCGCGCAGGCTGCGCTCGTGCGTGCCCAGGGTGCGCGTGCTGATGCCGGCCGCGCCCAGCCGGTCGCGCAGGTGCTGGGCCTGCGTGCTCTGGCGCTGCAGGCGCTCGCCCAACTGGGCGGCCTCGCGCTTCGCTGCGTTGAACTCGCGGGTCAGTGCCTTGCTGGGTGCGGTGGCCTGCTGCATCTGCTGCGCCAGGGCGCGTGTGCGGTTCTGCGCGGCCTTCAGTTGCGCGCTGGTGCCCTGAAGGCCCTGGCGCACCTCGCGAAACTGGCCAATGGCCTTCTGCTGCCCGTCGAGCTGCTTGAGCTGATCGCGCGCGGCCTTCAGCGCCTGGGCGGCGTCCTTGCTGCCCTTGCTGATGTTGCGCAGCGGTGCACCGGCCCGGTCGGCCAGTTGCATGATGACGGAGAGGCGAAGGTCATTCGCCACGGGATGCTCCCGGGGCGGGGCGGTGGTTCAGCGGCGGTTGAGCAGCCGCTTGATGCCGGCGGCGTGCGCGCGTTGCTCGGTGCCTTGCATGTGCGCCCACAGGCCCGACCACAGTGCCAGCGGCAACAGCGCCATGCCCAACGCCACCAGCAGCATCAGGCCGATGAGCGCGTAGACAAGGAGGTCGGACCACATGCGCCGCATGATAGGACGGGGCGGGAGTCCATAGGGGTCGGGGTATGCGTGCCATGCTCACTCGCTCTGTTCTTCACCCTGGTGGCGGCTGCGGGCCTGCTCGCGCCAGTCCATCAGCTCGGCAATGCTCATGGCATCCATGTCGCGCGGTGCCCAGTGGAAGACCATGGCCAGGTCGGCCATGGCGTCCTCTACGCGTTCGGGAATGCGGCCCGCTCGCCCTTCTGCTGCAAAAAACCCGCCACCACAATGCCAGCGGCCAGCGTGTCGGCCGGGTCCATGGCAAGCACCTCGGCACGGTGCACGGTCGGCGAGCTGATGCGCGGCAGCAGCGTGGCGAGCGACTCCACATCCATCTGCAGCAGGTTGATGAGCGAGAGCCCACGCAGCTCGCCGGAGGCGGGCTTGCGCAGCGTGAGGGCGGCGATGGACTGGCCCTCGCGCTGGATGGGTTGGTCGAGGGTGACGGTGTGGTCGGCGTTCATGGTGGGCGTTCCGGGCAGGGGTTACAGGCCGATGGCCAGGCGCTCGGCGGCGGCCAGGTCCACACCGTCGATCACCTCGATCATGTTCACCATGTCGATCTCGATCACCACCACGCCATTCAGGCTCAGGCGGTAGTAGCTCAGCGCGCTGGTGACCTTGATCTCGGTCTTCTCGCCCGGCTTGGCGGTGCCGGGGTCGATCTCCTTGTGGTAGCCGCGCACCACCACCTCCAGGCTGGTGATGCCCGCGTCGTCGTCGCTCTGCAGCGCACCGGCAAATCGCAGCAGCACGCCGCTGCTGGTGGTGGTGCCCCACTGCGCCAGCATTTCGCGCAGGTAGCCGGCCACCGTCCATTGCAGCTCGAGCTTTTCCAGGCCGAGGGCCGAGTCCACCGGGCCGCGCATGCCGCCGGCCTGGTATTCCTCGGTCTTGCGGGCGAGCTTGGGCAGGGTGATCTCCGGCACCAGGCCGGCGAAGCTGACGCCGTTGACGAAGAGGTTGAAGTTCTTGAGCTTGCGGGGCAGGGACATGGTGGGTGGCCTCGGGGGTCAGTGGTGGAACGCTTCAGGCCTGAGCCACGCGGTCGGCGAAGTCGGCGTAGTAGCGGTCGGTGATGCGCTGGCGGAAGGCCAGGTCTTCCAGTGGCGGGATGGGCGTGTAGTCGTAGTCGATGACCAGCTTGCCTTCCTTCAGCCGCTCGGCCATGTTGATCTCCTCGTCGTACCAGGCGGAGCCGTCGAGGATGTAGCCCAGGGTTTTCAGCTCGCGCATCTTGGCGTTCACGCCCTCCAGGATGTCCTTCACGATGCTGGGGTGCAGCGGCTTGTCGCTCGCCCACAGGTGCGCATCGGCAATGCTGTCGGCCAGCACCTGCGCGGTGCGCGTGGCGCTCTCGAACGAGAACAGCGGTTCCTCGCTGCAGGTGCGCGAACCCCAGAACTTGAAGCCGCTGGCGTTGATGAGCGTGGTCACGCCGGCCGCGTTGAGCACACCCGCATCCGTGGCGCTGCTCTGCAAGTCCCAGAAGATGTCCTTGCTGATGCCCGTCACCCCGTTCACCGCCACGTTGCTGATGGTCTTGTGCCAGCCGGTCTCGAAGTCGATCCTGGCGCGCAGGCCCAGCGCGTAGGCCACGGCCGGTGTGACGGCGTTGGCTTCCTCGGCCACGTCCCAGCTCATGAAGTCCGGGTGGATCACCATCAGCTCGCGCGCGCCGAAGTTCTCGCGGTAGGCGGTGGCCTCCACCACGGTGTCGCAGTCCCACGCGCTCACGTAGGCCATGGCGCGCAGCTTCTGCGCCACGCTGGCCAGCGCCGTGGCCACGGCCTGCGTGTCCAGGCCAGGCGCACCCAGGATGCGCGGTTTCACCCCCAGCTTCGCCTGCGCGGCCAGCAGCGCCTGCGCGCCGGTTTTCTGGCCGGAGGGCAGAACCGTGCCGATCACGTTGCTGGTGGTGGCTGCTTCGTTCTCGCCGGTGTCCACGCGCACCACCACGCACAGCGGGCGGGCCTGCTGAGCAATGGCGTTGAGGGCGCGGGAGAGCGTGCCGTTTTCGCCAGCGGCGGCCAGCGCGCTGTAGACGTTGGTGACGAGCACCGGCACGTTGAGCGGGAACACGTCGGCATTGGCATCGGGCGCGGTGGCAATCAGCCCGATGATGGCCGTGGCGACGGTGCGAATCGGGCGCGTGCCCTCGGTGATTTCAACGACGCGAACGCCGTGGTGGTACTGGTCGAGCGACATGGTCTGGTCCTGTGGCGGGAGATGGCACGCAGTTTGTGCGTGTCTCGCGCGAAGGGCCAGCGATGGCGGTTGTATGGACGGTGTTTACAGCCTTGACATGGCTGTCAAGTCGAAGTTCGAATCGGGCTCACCGAGCGAATCTGAGGTTTTCCATCCTTTTTCGGCGCTCCGCGCACTGAGCATCAATTTGATCGTTTTCGCGGTCGAGATCTTCGCGAATTGCTCGAACCTCCTTGATCGAACTCGTCAGTCTCGTCTCAACCCGAAATATGTCGTCTATCGTGGATCGCTTCAAGTTGTCTGCGCCGTCGGAGAAATTCGCAGCGTCCGCTGCCAGTGCAGATACACGCAGCACCTTCTTTTCGATCTCAGCCATGCAAAGCTGTTCTGATGAATGGACCGCGGAGCCAGACATGATGAAGAGGTCGCGGTAGGAGAGCTTTAGCTGCTGGGCTCTATGCAGGACACGATTGGATTCCACGCGCACTTCTCCCGCCGCCAAGGCCACGTCACGCAAGGCAAACTTCTGCGCCAATGCGTCTCCAGATTCCTGGGACTTTTGGGCCGATCGAGCCGACTTGAAAGCAGCCCACGCGGCGATCGCGCCGCCTATTGCGCTTACAAATGCTGCGCCAGCGGTGACTACGTCAACAGTTGTGGTCATAGGTAGCATCGGTCGGGTTTGAGTCTGGAGTGGATGCCTGTGAATAAATCGAATCAATTCACAAACGACTCCGCCACCGACACGAGAAGCTCGGTGCCTCGCAGCATCTCGGTGGTGTTTGGCAATACGATACCGTGGAATCCCAGTGGATATCGAAGTGAGAACGGCCTGTCGCACACACGGTTCAATTGCTCCACCCACGCTGGCTGCGGATTAGGCAGCGAGACGTGGACTTTCGCAGACTCCCACAGCTTTTCGAGGTTGTGACCATACGGACTCTTGCTCAGCATAGAAGCCTCAATGCCACTTTGGGCCAGCAAAGCCTTCAATGCAGACTCGCAAGCGTGACCACAGAGCAGCGTGATGGCAAACGGAGAGAGTTTGGGCACATGCTCAAGATGTTGAGCGCCCGCGAGCATGTTTCTCGCAGCGACGAGAAAACCTTCGGCAGCGGTTGGCTGATGCATTTTCAATGCGGGAAAGACTGCATGGCCTCCTGACGACATTGAACATTCTCCTTTGGATTGATGCAAGGCTGTGGCGACCAACCGGTAGGAATACCTCAGACGTTTAACTTCCAATCTTCCCAGGCTTTCTGCCACCGCTTGGCCTCGGGGGTCGGTTGACTAGGACCCACATGAATCGTCGGAAACTCCTTGGCACGCGAACCGCGCGCAATGCTGGGGGCCTGACGTTGGCAAGAATCCTCCACCGCCTTCTTCGCCTGCTTGCCGGTAAGGAGGAAACCTTCAAACCGTTTTTCCTTCTCGATCCATCGGACAACGATGTAGATGTCGTCCTTCCCAGCGCGCACTTTGCTGGCCGGCGGCATGGGGAAAAAAGAGACGCTCTTCAATGAAGCCTTGACCTGGATGTTGAAGTGTCGAGTGCCATCGAGATTGGAAGCCAATATGTCGAAGGCAGCCAGATTCTTGGTCGTAGGAAGTGCGACGAAACCCCGGCGTGAGAGTTCTGAAACCACGTGGTGAACACCGGCAATGCCGATCAGCGCGTTCTTTGACAAGTGATTCTCCTGTACTGTCTTCCTCAAGGTATCCCGAGGTGCCAACAAAAATGGGCGTGCTAGCTGCCGCCAATCTGGGAGTAAACGGCGGATGCGACGAGGGACACAAGCACGCCAACAATAACCACCCAGCGAACCTGCTCGTCAGTTCTGTGTCGACGGATGCCCTGACCAATTGCGAAGCAAACCATCGGAAAGAACCGCGACTTCAGTCTGAGAATAAGGTAGCCAAAGCCAATAACCGGTGCGAGAAACATGACTGCATTTCCCATCACTCTGATGGCCTCGAGGAAGCTGCGCGCAGGACGACTCGGGGGCTCACTCGGTGTCATGAAATAGAGGAGCAGCATGCCCACAATGAAGGCGAGTATTAAGAAAAACCAGAGATCGACTTTTGCGAAAGGTGAGTACCACGACTTCATCCCCGCAAACGAATCAAGAATCCGGGTTCTTGCCACCGTGGCTTCGTGCTCGTCTCCCCGTATTGAAAGCTTCGCCCTTGCACCATAGAACCCACCCAGCGTGACGGAGATACTCTTGTCTTCGCCAGCGACGACGCCATAGAGTTCGATGGTTCTTATGGCTGCCCGAATAGGATTGTCATAGGCGAGCAAGTCCTCCAAGCGTTCGAACTTACGCTCGATTCCATCGGAGCACGAAACAGTTGCCGTAGCATTTGACGCGAACTCTTCGACGCAACGCCAAAGCCTTGACATTGAATCGCTCTCAATGACGATGGCGCCCTGAAAATCCCCCGTTGCGTGAACTTGCATGGCATTCGATAAGTGTGAATACGGAATGCCATGGTATCGCTTAGAGACTCACTCCCAGCCAACGATATAGATCGCAAGGGCTCGGCGGGGGATCCGCTGCGCTCCAAGGCGTCGCGGCCCCGCAAATGTGCAGATCCATGTTCACCATCTCACTGCAGATGACACCCCCAGCGTTGCGCGTGCTGCGCCCCATCAGGTGGTACAGGCCCCGCACGCCGAACAGCAGGTAGTCCCACACGCCGTAGGTGTTGGTGTCGGTGGTGAGCTGGTGCTCCAGGTAGTCGCGAGTGACTTGTGGCACGTCGAACAGCAGGACCTGGCCTTCGTCGTAGTACGGCCACACCCTGCGACGGCGGATGAGGTGCATGTCGTACATGTGGCCGGCTTCTTCGTCCACCCAGGCGCAGTGGTAGGCGTAGCAGCCGGTGAACAGGCGGGTGAGCCAGCCGGAGAACTTGCGGCGGTTGAAGATGATGGCGAGCTTCATGCTGTGACCAGGCCGAGGTCAGCGCGGATCTGCGTGACGAAGTTGGACCAGGTGGCCAGGGCTGCGTCTGCCTGGCCGGTGCGCACGCTGGCCTTGGCCTGCAGGCGGTGGCTGCGGATGTGCAGCACGGCGCTGCGCCAGGTGGCGGACTGGGCGAGGATGTCGAGCGTGGCGTCCTGGGCGTTCATGCCGCTGGCCCGCATCCATGACGCTACGGTGGGCGGTGGCTCGCCTTCGAAGTTCGCGGCCTGGAAGGCCTGGGCCTCGCGCTCGGCGGTTTCGTATTCGGGTGCGCGGAATCCGATGACGTCGCGGTAGATGTCGTCGGTGTCGCGGTCGATGCGCTTCAGGGCCTGGGCTTCGAGCTGCTCGGGGGTGGGGGGAGCTGGCTCCATCCGTGGCGCCGGGTGCACGGCTGGGGCGAACACCCAGGCGCCGTCTACCCATTGCGCGCTGTGACCGGGCGGCGCTTCGGGCGGGGGGACATCCACCGCGCCGCCTGGCAGGAGGTACACGCCCGGTTCAAGTGGCGATTCGTCGGCGGTGACGGGTCCGATGAAGTAGCCGTGGTGGTCGAGCTGGGAAACGGTGCGCATGGGTGTCCTCAGTACTTGATGCAGGCGAGCAGCGCGACGTTGACAGGTCGTGCCTCGCTGCCGCCTGAGCTGCTGGTGGAGAAGGTGTGGTTGTGCGATCCGGCGGCTGCTGTGCTGGACGCTGTGCCGAGCGATGCCCCACCGCCGCCATACGAGTAGGAGGCGTTCGAGTTGATGCTGAAGTGCCCGGCGGGAGGCGTGTGGGTGTGCGAACCGTCTGTGCTGGTGGTGCCGCTGTGGGTGTGGGCGGCGTTCTGCGATTCCTGCGCACTGCCCAAAGCGCGGCCCAAGTCCAGGCCACGAGAGTCGTCCCAGCCTCGCGGGAACAGACCACGCCAGTCTGGCAGGTTGAACGTGGTGCTGCCATTGCCGGGCCCCTCGCTGGTCCCGATCTCGGCGAAGAGTGCGGCATAGGTGGTGCGCGACACGGCGGCGCCGTTGGCCTTGAGCCACCCAGGTGGCGCGGTGGTGCGCCGGAAGAGCCCAAGCATGCCGACGGTGCCGCTGGTGCTGACGGCCCCCTGAACAAACGCTGTGGTGGCGATTTGCGTGTTGCTGGTCCCGGCGGTGGCCGTGGGCGCCGTGGGTGTGCCGCTGAATTCCGGCGACACAAGCGGTGCCTTGCCGGCCAGCGCCGTAGTGATGGTGGTGGCGAAGTTCGGGTCGTTGCCCAAGGCGGCGGCCAGTTCGTTGAGCGTGTCCAGCGCGCCAGGCGAGCTGTTGACCAATGCAGACACGGCGGCTTGCACGAACGCGGTGGTGGCGAGCTGGGTGGTGTTGGTGCCGCCGCTGGCCGTGGGCGCTGTGGGGATGCCCGTCATTGCGGGGGACAGCAGCGGTGCCGCGCCCAGCAGCTCGCGCGCAGACGACGCGCTGGCCGCCGAGATGAGCGAGCGGGCGAACTCGGTGATGGCGGTGGCAGCGAAGCTCGCGCTGCCAGTGGCGTAGATGGTCTGGTTCGCGGCTAGCGTGAGCGCTGCCAGTGCGGAGAGCCGTGGGCTCAGCGGCTGGGAGGCATCGGCCAACGCTGCGACCTGCGCCTTGAGCCATTTCGTGCGATTGGCAAGCTGGCGGGTGGGCACGTTGTCGATACCGCCTTCGCCGCCGACCACCGGGTCGTCTTCTTCCCACTGGTAAATGCCTTCTTCCCAGGTGGGCGTTTCAATGAGGAATGCCATGCGTGGATCTCTATGGGGGGTGAGCGTGGCTACGCGGTGCCACGGTTGTAGGAGCCGTCGCGCATGAGCTCGCCGTTGTGGCTGTGGCCCACGGCGGTGTAGACCAGGCCGAGCAGGTGGCAGCGCGCGGGCGCGACGGAGGGGAGCAGGGCGCGGATGCGGTCGGCCTGCGAATTGGTGATGCGCCGTGAGAACACGATGCGGTAGGTGGCCCAGGTTTCCTCCAGCGAGGCGCGTGTGTATTCGCCATCGCGGTGCCAGGTGCCATTGCGCGGCAGGCCGCCGATGCGTTCGCTGAACACCACCTCGCCAAAGCCCAGCGCGCGCAGCAGGGCACGAATGGCCCAGCGTGTGCCCTTGCGACGGTGGATCTCGATGCTGGCCAGGATGAGGTTGCGCCGCGCGTCGGCGCTGGTGGCTTCGTGCCAGGACTCCACGGAGAGCGTCCACGACAGCCAGGGCAGCAGCGGCGCGGGGCAGTGCTGCGCGCTCCAGAGGCTGCGCAGGGCGGTGGTGTCCAGCGGCAGCTCAGCCACCTGGGCCAGGGCCTCTTCCAGCGCGCTGCGCTGGGGCGGCAGCAACTGGTGACCGGTGCCTTCAGTCATCCGAGACCACCTCGGTGGTGAGTGTGATGGCGGTGACCTGCACGCATTCGGTGACATCGGCCAGCACATCGGCGGCGGGCTCGGTGAGCACCACGCGGGCTACGCCGGGCTGGTGCAGTGCGGCGAAGATGCCCGAGCGGGGCAGGCCGGCACCCAGGCGGCGCTGCTGCGCGAGCCAGGCGGTGAGCGCGGCCTCTGCAGCCTGCGCGCCCACTTCGCCAGCGGGGCCGGGCAGTGTGTGCAGGGTGGCGGTGATGGCGGTCTCCAGCATCGCGGGCGCCTGCACCTGCACGGCATCGCACAGCGGGCGCACGTGCTCGGCGTTGACGGCGGCGGCCACGGTGTCGAGCAGCCCGGTGGTGGGGATGCCGCTCTCGGTGGCGGCCAGCACGGTGAGGCGCACCACGCCCGGGTCCGGGCTGTCCACGCCCACGTCGGCCACCTGCGCGCTGCTGCTCATGGCGTGCCAGCGGTAGCTCTCGCGGCTGCCGGCGGTGCTGATGCCTTCAAGCGCGGCCTGCGTGCGCTCGCGCAGGCGTGCATCTGTCTCGAAGGTGGGCGGCACTGGCGGCGTGGCGGTGGGGTTGCCGGGGTCGAGCACCAGGCGCTGCACCTGGAAGTTGGCGGCGAGCTGGTCCAGATCGGTGCCGGTGGCGTAGGCCAGCATGCAGGCACGGGCAGCGTCGTTGATGCGCTGGCGCAGGAGCAGTTCCTGGAATGCCATGACCTGCAGGAGCTTGATGGCCGGATCGGATTCGAGCACCTCGGTGAACTCGGGGTGCAGCTCCAGCATGCGCGCCAGGCGCTGCTGGTAGATGGCCTCGAAGTCCAGCGGCTCGATGACCTGCGGGGCGGGCAGCAGCGTCATGTCGATCATGCCGTGGCCCCCAGTTCAATGGGCAGGTTCACCGGCTGCGCAGCACGGCCCTGCGGCGTGTAGACGCCCTCGATCTGCAGCAGCACCTGCCCCGGCCGCGTGGAGGCCTGCCAGCGCACGCGCGAGAGGCGCAGGCGTGGTTCCCACCGCATGAGGGCGCCGGCCGTGGCAGCGTACACGCGCACGCGGGTGGCGGGGTTGTCTGGCTGGTCGATGAGCTGCGGGAGCAGGCTGCCGTAGCTGCGGCGCATGAGGCGCGTGCCGATGGGCGTGCGCAGGATGTCGGCAATGCTCTGCTGCAGGTGGGCCATGCCATGCAGTGGCTGGCCGGTGGTGCGGCTCATGCCGGTCAACTGGAAGCCTCCGTGCGGTGCACTGCGGCGCGAGCTTGCTTGGGGCGGCCCTGCGCTGCGCTCATACTGGTGTGCTCGTGTTGCTGCCACCCGGCACGATGCCGCCGTGCACGTGGTGCACCAGGCTGATGCCAGCGGCGATGACATCGGTGGCCACCGTGACCGGCCCTTGAATGATGGCCTCACCGGTGATCTGCACCAAGGGCGCATCCACGCGCAGCACATGCGCCGCGTGGTCGTAGTCGATGGTGGTGCCGTCCGGGTACTGCGTGCGGTCCACGTGCGGGCTGGCGCTGGGCGATGGGTGCGCGTCGCTCGCTACTCCCACCAGCACAAAGCCATTGGCCGGATCACCGCCCGGGCTCAGCACCAGGCATTGCTCGCCCACCGAAGGCGGCGACCAGGTGCGCACGTTGCCGGCGCGGCGTTCGAACCACGGCAACCAGTCGGTGACCAGGCCGCCGGACGCCACGCGCACGCGGGCGGTGGCGTGATTCACGGCGTGGATGGTGCCGGGGCGCAGGAGGTTTTCGAGGCGGCGGAGCAGCTCGACGGGGGTGGCGGGGGAGGGGGTTTGGGACACGTTGGGCAGTGTCCCGCTGGGGGTCGCGCGAGGCGAGTGAATGCTCTTGTAGAAGAGTTTCCTACACCTGACGCGCTGGCATCTAGGTATCCGGTTGCCCTTTCTTGAGAGCTTGGTCGAGCATCACTTTCTATGACGTGTTGGGCGGATCGCCCATCAGTAGCTTGGGCTCCTGAGCACTGCGAAACAGAGCCCGAATGAGTTTGGTAAGGCGAGGGTTCTGGTTGCTTGAGACCGTTGTTCTGCATGCGTCGAGAAAGCAGTTCGCGGCGTGGGCGTATGGCTCCTTGGCATTCTCACGCTGTACAACCAATGCGAGCCCCCTGTTCAGCAGGATTCGCAGTTCGTTCTCAGACGCAGAGAAGAAGGCCTTCTCAAACTCTTGCGAAGTCACAGACGCTAGCAATGACGTCTCGTCTGCGTCGAGGACCTTTTTCTCATTCATCTTGAGGATGATGTTCAGTAGCGTGCCTGTCGACTGAATCCGCGACCGGATCTCGCGCGCTTCTTCGCGGAATCGCGGGTGGATGGCGTGTCGCTCGTCCCACAGGGAGTCAGACACAAGCCCTGAAAGTTTTGAGGGATCCTGTTCACCTCTTAACCAAAGGAGCCAATCCTCAACAAGTTCGTCAGCAAGAGCTTTCCCTTCTGGCAGATCTTCGACTTGCGCTATCAACATCGACGCATCGAGCACATTCAGGACACCAACATCGGGAAGGAAAGTACGGGCAGTGGCAAGGCGGTCCTGGTCGGAAGTGTGAATATCCCATTCGCAGGATCGGATGAAGCTTTGAACCTGAGCCTGCACAGTGAGCTGACGGTGGTTTTTCGCAAAGCGGTCAATGAGTTCCTGTACGGATGAATCGTCAATCATTCCGGATTTGAGGTACTTGTAAGCTTCCCGCTCGAATCCGCCAGAGGTTCCTAGGTTGAGCCGAGCAATCCGTTCCTTCCATACTCGATCTCGCCATTTGATCGGCCCATCCTCACTCAGGCGACTATCTAACTTGTTTTCGAGTACGTCTTCAATGCTGGGACCATCGTCAATCGCTTGAAAATGGATCGCGCCAAGTAGTGTCGTTGGCGCGATGACTCTCTGCAGCACACTTGCCGGCAATTGTCCTCGGCCGTCCAAAAGCCGATGCACCAAGCGGATGATTTTTCTGATTACGCGGATGTTGGAGATCTGACAGACTTCGACCGCTTCTTGCACTTGCGCTAGCCATTCATCACAGCGTGGTCCGCGCGCGATGCTGAAGGCTTCTGTTGAACTGGTGTCCAGCCTCACTTCATGGTCAATGACCTTCTCATGGAACTGTTGCCAGAGTGCCTTGGCTGGCTCCGTAGCGATCTTGTCGTCATTGAGAATCAGGAGGAATCGACAGTTGAGGTTTTGGACTCCGTCGTCTATGAAGCCCAGTAGCTCCTCGATTGAAAGGCCCGCTTGCATTCGCTCTATGTCGTCGATCGCTATGAATCGTTCCTTGAGCAACTCGGGCAGGGCGAGAAATGCTAAGTCGTCCAGTGCCGCAAAGCTTGGATGGAAGCCTTTGAGGACGCTGGAAAGGCCCGGCGCAGTCTTGTATAGCCAAGCAGCCAACCCACCGTTCGAGGTTCCTTCAGGCAAGAGACCACGCAGGAGTTTCAGCTTCAAATCGCGGATGCTGCCTACACCAAAGAGCGACAGGTGAAGTGATTCCTTTATCCTCTGGTCCGACGATTCATTCCTCACCTCACGCCAAAGGTGACTCTTGCCTGTTCCCCAATTTCCGGAGAGGGCGACTACTTTGTTCTGGGGGTCGGCAATTAGTGACGAGATGGTGGATTTGCACTGAGCGAGGGTCATATCAATCCTGTTGAACGGACAGTGACACCAGCTTCGCCGGATCCGCAGCCCCATGCCGAAACACCTCCATCCCCGGCACGCGGATCAGGGCTTCCGCCTCTTCCACTGACCCCTTCAACCAGGTCTCCCAATCCGCCGGCTCGATGGGCACCACCGCGCGCTTGTCCTGCTGATCGGCAGGCAGCTTCGGGTCCGGCTTGTGCATGAGCTTCAGCAAGGGATGCGTGTCGCAGTTCTGCGTGATCATGGTGAAGTTGGGGACGATCTCGCCGGTGGTGAAGTCTTTCCATTCGGACCACAGGCCGGCGAGTGCCCAGGGGGTGCCGCCGGCGCGGGCGAAGCGCCACCAGATGTTCTTGCCGGTGCCCCAGTAGGGCTCGTCGTAGGTCCACGCGGGGATGAGGCAGCGCTGGCCGGCGCGCCATGCGCCTCGGTAGGTGGCCGCGGTGGCCATCGTTTCGCGCCTGGCGTTGTTGGTGCTCATGCGCCGGCCGTTGCTGAGCATGGGCGTGCGGGTGTGTGAGGCGGGCGGGATCATGCCCCACTGGCCTGCCTGCGCACGCTCGGCGGTGATGAAGGGCGCAGTGCCCAGCGGCCCCACTGTGGGCTTGAAATCCCACTGCGGTGAGTCGCGCCGGAAGTACTGGACGATGTCTGCGCCGTCAAGGGTGGTGTACAGGTTGCACATGGGAAAAGCATAGCCGCGCTCGCGCTTGGCCGGATGCTGTATATAGTTACAGTATATGTACGCTTCGGTTTATCGACTCAGAAAGAACGGCGTTCGGCTGCCCAGGCCGGACTCTCCGACCTTTGGTGAGCTGGTGCTGGGGACGTTTTCTCAGGGGGATAGAACCTGGCTGCGCGCGCAGGTGACCGACGGGGCCAGCGACAAGCTGCCGCCCCTGCACCAGGCCACGGTGCACCGGATCGCACTGCACGGAATGGTGATACGCGGCACGGAGACGATTGCGCGCAGTGCCAGCCCGAAATCCACGAGCAACCAGCATCCGCAGACCTGGTGGGTGATGGTGTGGACGCGCCACGCGATCGACGAGCTGGACGGGGAGGATCCGCTGGATGGGGAGGATCCGCTGGATGAGTTGGCGGAGCGGAAGGCGATGCAAAAGTTTGGGAGTTCGACCAGGTTTTGATGGTCAAGATGTGTGGCGAGGGAAGTGCCAATTCGCGGTCAAATGGTTGCCTGCCTTAGCTCAAGCCCTTCCCTGCACTCCAGCCTATGGACTGGCAGGAATCACATTTGGGGTGGAAATGGACAAGCTTGAATCTCCGGGTCCCTGGCCTGCGACTCGGGTCAGCCGGATTCTTCTCTTTCTGATCTCCGTCGTAGGCGCCGGGGCGTTTGCGTACTGGTTCAATTTCACCGAAGAAGATTCTCTTGTCATTGATCCGAGAAATATTGTGCTTAATAGTGGGAAGGTCCCACCTCCGCTGGGCGGGATCCCACCTCCGCCGAGCGGCGTTGCGCCGGTCACCGTTGGGCCAGACCAACCACCCGTTTGGGTCGTGGAATCTTTAGTACGGAACGCGCTCTCTGGTAGCGCAGCTGTCAACGTCCCAAAATCAGCGAAGCGTGGCGAGGCGTTCACCGCGTATTTGCGCGTGGCGCCCACTGACCTGGATGAAGTTTTGAAAAAGCTGCGAGAAGCTGTGCCAGGGGACCGGACCAGCGTGGGCAAGGAAGGTGTGAAGCTTCTCCCGAGGATGACGGGAATGGTCAGCGGTGCAGGTTTTTCAGTGGTCCCCAAGGATGGCTACGTTCAAGCCGTGAGCAGCACCGAGCCGACCACCTGGGTGTTCCAGGTTGAACCGGAACGCTGGGGCGTGCTGACCCTGCAGTTCCGACTGGCCGGCGTGCTGCTCGTAGACGGGAAGGACGCAGCGCGCGACTTCTATCACTACGATCAGACAGTGGATGTGGCCGTGGGCTGGGCGGGTCTTGTTCAGCAGAACTGGCAGTGGTTCGCTTCAACGCTGGTGCTTCCGGCGGTGGCTGGAATTTGGGTGTGGTGGAGGAACAAGAAACCGAAAGCGCCGTCGACCCGTGTTCCCCTCCGGGATCGGGTCAGGAAGCGGTAGGGTAGTCTCGGACGAACGCCGTTCTTCACCGACCAACTCCATCCAACGCGGAAGGTACTGTCATGAGTTCTCCTGTCTCTGAAGCACCTTCAGCCTATGACGCGGTGAAGTTCCTGCTGGAGCGCAGTCACGTCGAGGCGCAGTTGTTCTGGCAACGAAACAACTTCATGTTTCTGGCGAACACAGCGTTCATCGGCACCGTGTTCTTGAAGTTCTATCTGGACAGTGACGTCAAGGCCGAGGCCGCTAACGCGATCAGGCCTCTGATTGCTTCGGCGGGACTGTTTCTCACGCTGATCTGGGGCCTGTTCAACAAGGTCGGGCGTC
The DNA here is from genome assembly GCF_051860785.1 of Hydrogenophaga sp. Classification (GTDB taxonomy): domain Bacteria; phylum Pseudomonadota; class Gammaproteobacteria; order Burkholderiales; family Burkholderiaceae_C; genus Hydrogenophaga. The sequence goes on along the minus strand of NZ_JBIMLB010000005.1, from coordinate 134,487 downwards.
GAATGAACCACGTTTACCTTGCCGATGCCAAGCGCCTTGCCCAAGACGATCAGGCCATCAGGGCGATTTTTCAGCACTCGCTGGGAAACAACTCACCCTCGGAGTCGGTCACGACTGCAGGCGAGCCACTGGTTCCAAAAATCCAGGCGAGCGGGTGGTCTGCCACGATGTTGAACTACATCTTTATCTTGGGCTTTGCGGTGGCGTGGATCTACGTGTTCTGCAAGCCCATCTTGCCTTGACTTGATGCCCGATGGAGTGAAGCCCAGATCTTCAAAGATGGATTTATGAATGTTCTTCAGTTGTGGCTTCGGCTCCATGGACATTTCGGAGGTGGCCTCTTACGATATTGAGCAGATTGGAATCTGCGCTGAGGTGCTTATGCCCGTACTGCTTCGAGCATTGTTTGTCGTCTTCTTTTCAGTTGGATCCGTCGACACCGCCATTGCGCAACAGCCGCCAGCCGATCCGAGGACAGTTCAAGATTGCGCTTCTTGGGAAGACGCGGCGCGACGCACCCTGAGCGCCGAGGAAAAGGCTCAACTTGCGAATTGCCGACCATTGATCGGGAATTACCAGGCCCACAAGGGGTGCATGGAGCAATGGGGCGAGAATTTAAGGAGGCGGTCCTCTAACATCTCAGAGGTGCATCGAGCCTGCCTCAATGCGGTGAAGCAAAACAGGGCGCGTGATGAGCATCATGCTCGGATTGCAGCTCAGAACGATCAGAACCAAAGGGCGTTGCAGCAGCAGCTACAGAGCCAAAGGATCACATCGATTCCAGTGCAGCCAATCGAGCAGCCCCAGCGCACCACGGTGATCCCCAATCACAACAATTCCGGTTTGCAACAACAGCAAGCTGAAGCAGTGGGCGCACTCGCCGGGATGTTGCTCAGCAAACTCTTCAGTTCTCGCGTGGAGAAGGAGCTGGGTACGGGTCAGACCAACAATGTGACCCAGCAAATCGAAGCAAACAACGCGAGGGGATGGGAGCTTTTTGACAAAGCTCGGGATCGCTTAAACACACACCCTGCGATCAAGGTCTTCCAGGATATGGCGTTCGACCAGCTCAACAACCAGGTTCGAGTGGTGGCCGAGCAAATGTCCAATTTGGACCGTGATGTGGACAAAATCATCGGAAGCACACCTCGAGTAGAGGCGGTCAAGGCGGCGCTTGGAAGGAGACTGGTAGCAGAGGCGCGAGTTGCTGACTTTAAAGACCCGGTGGGAAGCTACGATGGGCAAACCGATCCAGATGGTCGACCGCACGGACTGGGTGTCTTCACTCAGTCGCTCGCGGGAGGTGCACGCGCTACCCACACCGGTGTGTTTGTTTCAGGCCGCACTGAAGGTTTCGGTACCTATGAACACGTCGCGCCGGACGGTAGGGTGGTCACCATGGCGGGGGATTGGCAAGGTGACAAAGTGCGAGGGTCCCTTCTCTTTAAGGACCGAGACAAAAATGGTGCTATGCAGTATGACGGTCCAGACTCCTTATTTGACGATGAAAAGCCGATCGTGACTGGTCGCATCACCTTTCGATCCAACGCCAGATACGAAGGTGAACTGCAAAAGGCCGATGGTGATGATCTGGTGCGGCCACGAGGGGTGGGAATATTTTCCCTTCCAAATCGGTCTTCGGTCGTCCAGGGTCGATTTGGGAGAGTTGAAGGCACGCGGCAGGTTGTAGAGAACGCCACCGTCAGGCGGCCAGATGGAACTACTCAGTATTGCCCAAGCGCAGTGTTGGAAGGGCATCGTTATGTAAGTTGCAGTATCCCGTACAAGCAGGTTGAGCAAAACGGTGGCTACACAGTGTTCTTCGATCGGAAGGATGCGAAAGAGGATGTCTCCGCCTGGATTCGCTACGAGCCATCTGGCGATGGAAAAGTCGGTTGGATCGACGAGTATCTCTACTGGATCGATGCAGAGGTTGACGTGCGCCGCCGCACTTGGAGCAATGGCGAAGTCTATGAAGGGCAGTTTCGAAAGGGCAATTGGACCGGCTCAACGATCGGAACCGTGAAAAGCCCGAATGGCCTGAGCAGGACGGGCAAATGGGAGAACCGCGAACTCGTGGATGGCTACCGTCTGGAGCCCAATGGAACCCGCGTACCTGTTGGGCTTGGCACCGACTACGCGTTACCGCGCATTGCCCTTCGCTGAGCTTGAAGCTGGCCGTGGACGATCGTCCAAGCCTACTCAACGGGTCGCAGTCGACAAGATGAGATTGCCTATGAGTTGGATTTCTGTCTCAGTGAAACCAAGCACTTCCCGCCTCTCATACTGAACCACCGGCCCCCCAGGCTGCACACGGTCATGCAGCCCGTACTGATGCACCCGCGCAATGCGCGCCGCCCGACCCGTGATCCCGATCGCCGCGCCCTGTGCTTCATGCAGCAGCTTCAGGTGCGTGGCTGTGCGCAACTTGGCAAACATAGCCTTGATGCTGCCATTGCGACCCCGCGCCTTGCTGGTGCGCGCTGGCGACTTCTTGCGCGGTTCGAATGTGGATCCATCCGGGTTGCGCTGCTGAGCGATGCGTTGTGCCTGGCTGCGGCGCAGTTCCTGGGCGATGCGGCGGGCGAGGTCTCGCTGGGCCTTTGCATCCAGCTGGCGCAGCAGGGGGCCGGCCCAGTCTTCGAGTTGCTGGAGCGGATCCGTCATGGCTTCAGCCGCTCAGTGTTGGCGCGTGGTTGTGGTCCATGGGGCTGTGGTCCCACTCGGCGAGCAGCTCTTCGCGCAGCCAGAAGGACCAGTGTTCCTGCGTGGTGATGTGGCCGGGGTGGGGTGGCTCGCCGATGTGCTGGACGTTGAAGCGGCCGGGGGCGGTGGGGTCGTTCATGTCGGCCGGCTGGACCTGTACGCGCTCCGTCAAGTCCAGCTCGATGGAGAGGTCGATGGTGGTGGCGTTGTTGTATTCGGCTTCGAAGCGGAAGGCCTGCTCGCGCTGTGCGATGTTGTCGAAGTACTCGGGCTGGTGGGTGCGCAGCCAGACGAGCAGGGGGAGGACGATGGTGTCGGGCTGGCCGGCGTAGTCGAGCACGATGATCTGCACGGTGGCGGCGTATTCGAACGAGAGGGTGGCTTCGCCTGCGGCGTGCACGCGGCCGTTGCGCACGAGGATGCTGACCTTGTCGGGATCTCGCGCGAGTTCGGGCACGGCCTGGGCGAGGTGGCGGCGCAGGCTATGGGCTTTGTACATCGTGATTGAGGGTGGTGCGCACGGTGTTGTAGCGGTCGATGCAGGTGTTGAGATCGCGGATGGCGGTGTCTCCGTCGTCGGCGATGGCGACAAGAGATTGAGCAGCCGCTGGCGCAAGTTCTGCTCGCGTTTCTGCAGGTTCGGCGGCAGCGGCGGGATCTGCGCTGGCTGCACTGTGGTGGGCGTTGCAGGCGGCGGCATGGGCAACGGGGATTGACAGGCGGATACGGCCAGCGCGCACGCCAGCAATGAAAGCAGCTTTCTCGTTTTCAACACGTTGGAGTTCCTCATGGTTGGACTGGTCGAGCTGGTCCAGTCGCAGGACCAGCGTTTGCTCGCGGGCGCGGTGGTAGGCCTGCAGCTCGGCCTCTTTCAAAGCGCTGGCGGCGCGGTGATCGCTCCATTGCCTGTGCACGCTGTCGGCGCCTGCGGCGTGGCCGCGCTGGTAGGTGCTGGTGAACGCGGCGTGGATGCCGGCGGCGACGCCAGCGAAGGCGAGCGCGATGGCGAGCCAGGGCAGGAGGGCGCGCATGGCTTTCATGCGAAGGTGCCGCCTGCGCGGGTGTAGATGGCCTGCAGCCAGGTGAAGCTGCGCTCGGGTTGCTGGTAGCCAGCGCCGGGCAGGCTGGCCCATTCCTTACGGGCAGCGGCGACGGCCTTGACGAGGTCGCCGTGCAGCAGGTGCGCGTAGGCCCCGCGGTCTTGCAGGAGCTGGATGGCGGCGGCGTCTTGCGAGGCAGGGCCGAAGTCGGGCAGCTTGAGGCGGGTTTTGAGGCCGAGCCAAGTGGGGCGGATGTTCTGGTATTTGCCGGCGGCGGTGCTCACGCAGCCCGCCTTGTGGCCAGCGGCCTTGCACTGGTGGTCGGGGAGTTTTTCGCCGCGCCATTCGCCGGTGATGGCGGGGTGGTCGCGCAGATCCCGGATGGTGTGGCGGTAGCCGAAACAGATGCGGTAGGGATCGGGCGCGGTGGCGGTGCCTTCGGCGTGGGCGATGGTCTGCAGGAAGGCGAGGACGTTGGGGTGGTGCATGGCGTGGTCAGGGGGCGGGGGCACAGGGGGTGTCTCCTTTGATGCGGATGGCGATGGCGCCGCGCCTTGTGCGGCCGCCGGTGGTGGTGATGCGGGCGACGACGATGTGCTTGCCGGGCGGGCCTTGCACGAAGACCTTGATGACGCCGCTGGCGAAGGCGTAGGCGAGCTGGAGGGTTTCGCAGTTGCTGGTGACCTGGGCGGTTTCGATGGTGTCGTTGTGCCTGGCGAGGTAGCGCTGGAAGCTGATGTCGTAGTCCTGCCGTTCGGTGGTGTGCTGGGGGAAGGTGTCGAGGACGTTGGTCATGGCGTGTGGCGGTGGTCAATCGATCTCGATGTGGTCGGGGGCTTCGACGCGGTTGGGCAGCACGGGGACGTGCACCAGGTAGCGCGAGGGGCTGGCGCTGAAGCCGGGCACGGTGCCGACGGGACAGCGGTGATGGGTGGCGCTGCGGCGTGCGCGGGGCGCGTGGAAGGGTTGGGCTGGGGCACGGCTGACGGCGGCGCGCAGGCGCGATGGGGTGCCCTGAAGAAGGTGCGTGTGAGCCACGGCAGCGCTGCGTGAGCCTGGCTGCTGGGCTGTGTGGCGGGGGCCGGGCGTGTGCCGCTGGGCCACCGCCGCCAGGCTGCTGGCGGGCGTGTGCGCGCTGTGGCGTGGGGTGAGGGCGAGCAGGACCTGCACGGCACGGGTGCTGCTGGCACCGAGCTGGGCCGCTGCCTGACCCTGCAGGGTGTGGGCTTGCGCGAAGGGGCGCAGGGTGCTGCGGGCTCGCTGCTGAGCGGGCGGGCCGGCGAGCTGGTGCACCTGCAGTGCGGCGCGCGATGGCGAATGGATGGCCTGGGCCACGTGGACCGGGCTGAGGTGATGGGCATGCCCTGCGGCACCGCTGGTGGCGCTGGCGCGCTGCGCGCTGTGGCGGGCGACCAGTGAATGGGACGGGGGAACCCACACGCGGCGCTGCCGTGGGGCGAACAACTGCCAGGGGTTCTGCACCAGGCTTTCCACCTCGGCGGGGCGCAGGGGGCGATGCCACGCGCTGGCGGCGAGCACGCCCGCGTTGTTGAGCTTCTGGTGGCCGTCGCCGCGATCGAGGACGCGGATGGAGGCGGTGGCGTCGGCGGGGAAGGTGCCCGACTTCGGGACCGACCGGGTGCCGCCCCAGGGGCCACCGAGCTCGCGCACGGTGAGGGTGACGGTGGCGCCGTCCCACGTGGCGATGAGGACGACGTCTTTGCCGTTGATGGGATCGAGCTGGCCTGCCACGTGGGTGGCGGGGTAGCAGATGGTCTGGTTGCCGGCCATGCCGACCCAGAACCGGGAGTCGGAGACGCCATCGACGAAGGCGTAGAAAACGAAGTTGGACCAGACGCGGCCGATGAAGTGGCCGAAGGCGCTGGCGACGTCGGCCAGGTTGGCCACCACCATCATGGAGAACTGGTTGGTGCCCGCCGGGGCGATGTCTTGCCGACCGAAGAAGTAGTAGAGGCCGTCGTTGACACCCTGGGCGGCCAGGCCGTGGGCGCTGTGGCGCAAGGGGAGACTGCCCCCGGAGGTTTGCGACCGCGTGCCTTTGACTAGGTCGCGGTCTGTTCCAGGCACCCACAGGAACTGCAGGTTGCGGGCGATGGGGTTGGCCCACGCGGGCTCGGTGCCCTCTTGCGGCTGCGCGACGCGGCGCGGGGGCAGGAAGAGCATGGCGCGGCCTTACGCGGTGGTGCCGACGTAGCTGGTGTGGTGGACGGCGTGGCCGCTGGCGGCGAGGGCGGCGCCGGAATCGTTCTTGATGACGATCTGGATGTGCGGGGGCACGAAGCCCAGCGCGGCTGCCACGCTGAACATGGCGCGCTGCAGGACCGCGCTGGTGGGCAGGGGCAGGACGCCGAGGAAGCGCAGGTTGGGCTCTTCGTTGGTGGAGGAGCCGCTGACGGGGCCGGTGCTGAAGTGGGTGCCGTCCATGCTGATGCGGGCGAACACCATGAGCTGCCGGTTGCCGGCGACGGTGCCGGGGGTGGCTTCGACTTCGATGATGAGGTCGAGCGGCTCCTGGGCGGAGACGTCGATGGTGCCGGCGCTGACGTAGGCGGCGGAGGCGAGCGCGTTGAGCGCGGTGGTGGTGAGGGCGGTTCGCGCGCCCGGTGTGGCGTGGATGGTGGACATGGGTCAGAGGCCTTCCATGGCGGCGACGACGGCCTGCACGCTGACGGGGTCGGGCTCGACGCCGAGCGCGAGCAGCTGGTCTGCCTGGGTTTGCGTGAGGACGCCTGCGGGCACCATGCCCAGGATGGCGGTGCGCACGATCTGCGCGCCCACGATGAGGCGGCCTTGATCGAGCAAGGGCTTGACGTGGCGGAACGCGGGGTTGGCGTGGATCACGTCCAGGAAGGCGTTGCCCGCTTCGAGGCCGAGCACTTCGAGCACGGTGCCGTTGCCGATGGTGAGGGTGGAGGGGCGCGTGCGCCCCTGGGAGACGATGGCCGCGATCTGGCCGTGCTCGCGCGCGGCGATGAGTTCGGGCGCGCACCGGGCGTGGATTTCCTCGAGCAGGGTCATGGCGATCAGGCTTCTTCTTCTTCAAGCTCGACGGGCTGGAAGGCGTGGTATTCCAGCGCGGGGAAGAGGACGGGGTTGCCGGCGGTGATGGCCTGGCCGCTGGCCTCGGGCGTGACCCAGAGGACCTTGTTGTCGGCGACGTTGAGGAAGGCGAAGTGTTTGGTGGCGCTGGCGGGTGCGGTGGCTTCGGCGCTGGCGGCGGTGAGGCCAGCGGCGCTGGTGAGCTTGCGCGAGCCGTCGGCGCCGTCGGAGAGGGTGAAGTCGTCGCTGTCGGTGGTGACTTCGGCCAGGATGTTGGCGACCACGGTGGCGTAGGGGTGGCCGATGGTGTACGCCGAGATGAGGGCGATCCTGGTGCAGCGGGCCTTGATGTGGGCGGGGCCGTTGTCGAGCACGTCGGGGTGGGCGAAATGGTGGGACATGGTGTGGCTCCGTGGGGATCAGGGTTGCTTGTTGTTGCGCAGGCCGGCGGCGGCGTCCTGCGCGAGTTCGGCGATGTCTTTGCCGCGTCGGCGTTCGAACCAGAGGTAGACGGCGGCGACGATCCACGGGCCGGGGATGCCGCAGGCGATGAACACGCACGCGGTGATGACGAAGAAACCGGCTTCGCCTGGCAGGCTGGCGGCGTGCGCCAGGCGGGTGCCGGCTTCGAAGATCCACGGGGAGTGCTGCATGGCGAGCACGAGCAGGCACACGCCCACCACCAGGCTGCAGACGAGGCAGGCCATGATGCGGTTGATGAGGTCTTGCCGTTCGTTGCCTTCGCGCAGGGGCACATAGCGCAGGCCGAGCCAGAAGGCGACGAGGGAGGCAAGCACGGGCAGGCCGAGCAGGGCGAGCTTGTAGCCGCCGACGGTGCCGGCGGTGGTGGAGACGGGTTCGGTCATGTGGTGGCTCAGTCCCATAGGTTCACGGTGGTGGAGTTGGTGGCGGTGATGTAGCTGGCGGCGGCGAGGGTGACCAGGTGGCCGGCGGGCAGGATGGGGCCTGCATCGGCCAGGCCGGGGTTGAGGGCGAGGGTGCTTTCGACCACGCCGCCGGTGGTGATGCCGAGGTGGCGGTGGCACAAGAGATCGACCGTGTCGCCTTGAAGGGTGCGCACTTGCATGGCGGGGCTCAGATGAGTTCCACGGTGGTGCGCGGGCGGCCGCACAGGGCAGCGATGGACCAGTGCAGGTTGCGGCGGTGGCCGGCGGTGGTGGCTTCGAGTTCTTCGGCCTTGCGTTCGCCTTCGGCGGTGGTGTCGACGTGGCGGTAGCTCTCTGACAGCGCGGCCAGGATGTGGCTGGTGATGGCGTTGCGGTAGTGCAGGGCCCAGATGACTTCGTCGGCCACTTCGGGGCCGGGGACGCTTTCCAGATCGCACGCACCGGCGGCCAGGTGGCGGGCCTTGAAGGCGACCAGTTCGGCGTTGACCTCGGCCATGGCGGTGGCAATGGCACTGCGCAAGCGCAGGGGCGTGACGGTGCCGTCCAGCCGGGCCTGGGCGCGGATGCGGGCTGGCTTGAGATCGGGGAACCAGCCGTCGTTGGCGACGGTGGGCTCTTCATCGGCCGGCGGTGGGGACTGGTTGGCGAGGAAGCTCATGGTGGTGTGGGGGTGGGCGGTGGTCAGGCATGGCCTGGTGGCTGGTGGGCCGCGCGGTCATGTCTGAGCCGCCCGGGTGCGTGTGGCACTCGGGATCAGGGCGGTGGGGCCTCCGCGTCTTTGACGCGGCGCTCCAGGCGCTCGATGTCTTTCTTCACGCCGACGCCGGAGAAGAGTTCCAGCGCGCGGTGCAGATGGGGGAGGGCGGCGGTGGCCTGCTCGACGGGGAGCTGCTTGTAGTCGACCTCGCTCTGGGCGGTGCGGCCGACGATGGCGTAGGCGATGGCCTTGAAGAGCTTGGCGCGGGCCTGGTCGGGTACGTCGTGCGACTCGGTGAGCTGGTGCACCTGCTGCAGCACGGTCAGCGATTCGGGCACCTTGCCTTTGAGGGCGGCATCGGCGATTTCGTCGATGAGGGTGGTGGCGGGATCGCGGTTGTACTGGTCGGGCAGCTGGAGGCGGTGGCGCAGGATGTAGGCGCCGATGGCCAGGGCGCGTTCGAAATCGCCCACGTCCATGCACCAGACGAAGACGGTGGTGAGGATGGTGTCGGGTGTGCCGTGGTCGGCTTCGAGCGTGCCCTGGACCCAGGGGTGGTACAGGGGCAGGAAATCGCGCTTGAGCTCGATCTTGCGTTCGATGGATTGCACGGCCTTCAAGGTGCGGCGGTGTTCGTAGAGCTGGGCTTGCAGCAGCTCGTGGACGGAGTCTTCGGTGACGGCGCCGCTGGGGGCGGTGCCGGGTGCCGAGCCCTGGCCGGCGAGCTTGCGCTGCAGGTGCTTCTGGGCGGGGGTGGGGCGCATGGGGGTCAGGCTTCGACGGGTTGCACGTTTTCGATGAGGGTGCACAGGCCGTAGTCTTCGATGACGTAGGCGTCGTTGCTGCTCTCGTAGTGCTCGATGCGGTCGCGCTTGGGGTTGTCGATGACGGCGCGGCGGCGGGCGCCGTTCTGGTAGTAGATGGAGAGGTTGTCGAAGCGGGTGATGAGGATGGTGTTGTCGGGGAAGTAGGGCACGGTGGCACCGGGCAGGCCGCCCAGGCGGCGCTGGCTGCGCACGATGTCGGCGGCGAGCATTTCGGTGGGGGCCTCGGGGTTGCTGACGAGCGGGAACAGCTTGTCGTGCATGAGGTTGCGGCCGACGATGGCGACGAGGCCCGGGTCGTCTCGGTACCAGGGGTCGAGCAGGGTCTTGTGGGCGTCGTAGACGAGGGCGTCGAGGTTCTTGTAGTCGCCGCCTTCGCCGATGCTCACGACGCCTTCTTCGGCGCCTTCGTCCATGACGCGGGCGGCGGCGTTGGCGCGGATCTGCTGCAGCCAGCCGATGTTGACGTCCTGCAGGAGGGGGTTGGTGCCGATGTTGGTGGTGGCGGCGGCGCTGGTGCCACGGAAGCCGATGAGCATGCGATCGAGCGCGCAGCGGGCGATGATGGCGTTGCGCAGGCGGGTCTGGAAGTCTTTGAACTTGGCCCAGACGTCGATGGTGCGGTACTTGATGTGGGTGTCGTAGTCGGTCTTCTTGCACTCGTAGCCCTTGGTGTCGAGCGTGAGCACGTCTTTGGTGGCGCGGTCGGTGGTTTCGGTGTTGGTGCGGCTGGCGATGGGGCCGGTGACGCCCAGGCCGAGCTTGTCGCCCTTGAGTTCGTCGACGCCGATGATGTTGACCTTGCCAAGGAATTCGCTGGATTCCTGGATCTTGGTTTCCAGCGTCTGCTGCACGCTGGGCTCGACGGTGAATTTCTCGACGGCGCTGCCCACGCCATTGAGCTGTGCCTGGCGGTCCAGGTACTGGTTGAAGAGGACGCGGGTGTCGTTGCGCATGGTGGGGGTGCTCTCGGGTGGTGGTGTTGGGTGTGGGGCGGCGGTGGTCAGCAGTCGGTGAGTTCGATGCCGGTGGCGCCGGTGGCGTGGGGGCGCTGCTGGTGCTGGTGGCCGGGCGTGCATTCGAGCTTCTTCACGAGGTCGTTGAACCGCGTGTTGAGCGAATCGAACTCAGTCCGCAAGGTGTTGTTGGCCTTCTCGGTGGCAGCGTGGAGCCGGGCCTGCTGCTGCACCTGTTCCTGCATCGCTTCGCCCATCGCCTCGAAGCCTTCGAGCAGTTGGGCGAAGCGCGCGTCGTCGGTCTTGGCTTTGCCGGTGAACGTGTTCACGATGGCCTTGAGGCGGTCGCTGAACTTCCGCACGGCCGGGTCTTCAGTGGGGGCGGCATCCTCAAACACCAGTTCCACCTCCACGGCCTCGCTGAAGAGTGCGTCGGCGTTGCTCTTGCGCGAGGCGAACGGGCTGGCGTCGGGTTTCTGCTGGGCGAACTGCAGCACCTCGGTGCCGAGGCTGGCCGGGCTGTCCGTGACGCCCAGGCCGGTGAGGTACGCCTCGCCGGAGTCGGCGAACTTGGGCGTGATCTCGATGCTGGTGAAAATCTTCTGCCTGGCCTTGTTGGTCATGGCGACCAGGTCTTCCAGCGGTTCGATCTGTGCGAAGAGGGCCAGCTTCTTCTTGCCGTCGATCTCGATCTCTTCGGCCTTGGTGGCGAGCACGTCGCCGTAGGCGCGGAAGGTGCTCTCCGGGTGAACGCCTCGGTAGTGCTCCAGCCACACACGTGCGCCGTACTTCTGGCGGTTGTAGTTGCGACCCATCTGCTCGATCTGGGCGCGGTCGATGGTGCGGCCATCGGTGGTGGCGCCTTCGACGGCGACGCGGAAGAATTTGGAGATCTTTGCCATTGGTGTTGCCTGCGTTGCGGGGGTGGAGGTTGCGTGGTGAGGTGAGTTGCCGTCATCGTGGCGGAAGGTCGCGCGACGCTCAATCACTTGAACTTGTGCGGGAGATGCACACAAGTGGCAGGTGTTCAGGTGATGCGAAAGCGCGCGAATACTCGGACCATGTCCGAGTCCGCCACCGTTGAAACCCCTGCGCAAGTTGCTGCTGCGGACAAGCGCAGGCGCGCGCGCGATCTGTACTGGCAGGGCTGGCGCATCTCTTCGATCGCGGAGCACATCGGCGAACCGCGATCGACGGTGCACGGCTGGAAGGTCGCGGAAAAGTGGGACGCGGCGCAGCCGATTCAGCGCGTGGAAGGCGCGCTGGAATCGCGCCTGGTGCAACTGATCGCCAAGGATCAGAAGACCGGCGGGGACTTCAAGGAAATCGACCTGCTGGGCCGGCAGGTGGAGCGCCTCGCGCGGGTGCGCAACTACGAAAAGACGGGCAAGGAGAAGGAGCTCAATCCCGCGATCGAGCGGCGCAATGCGGGGTCGAAGCGTTCATCGTCTTCGGACAAGAACCATTTCGACGAAGACGCGGTGGAGAAGGTGGAGAGCGCGTTCCGCGACTCGCTCTTCGAATACCAGAGGGTCTGGTTCCGCAATGGGCACGAGCGCACGCGGATGATTCTGAAGTCGCGCCAGATCGGTGCGACCTGGTACTTCGCGCGCGAGGCGCTGATCGACGCCATCACCACCGGGCGCAACCAGATTTTCCTGTCGGCCAGCAAGGCCCAGGCGCACATCTTCAAGCAGTACATCCTGCAGTTCGCAGCGGAGAGCTGCGGCGTCGAGCTGGCGGGCGATCCCATCGTGCTGTCCAACGGGGCGCACATCTACTTCCTGGGCACGAACGCCCGCACCGCACAGGGCTACCACGGCAACTTCTATTTCGACGAGTTCTTCTGGACGCACCGCTTCACCGAGTTGAACAAGGTGGCCAGCGGCATGGCGATGCACAAGATGTGGCGGAAGACCTACTTCTCCACGCCGAGCAGCATCCAGCACGAGGCCTATGCGCACTGGAGCGGGGACCGTTTCAACAAGCGGCGTGCTAAGGATGAGCGCATCCAGATCGATCTGAGCCACGACCGGCTGGGCTCCGGTGGCTTCACCGGTGAAGACAAGGTCTGGCGCAACATCGTCAACATCATCGACGCCACGCGCGGTGGGTGTGATCTGTTCGACCTCGAAGAGTTGCGGCTGGAATACAACCCGGAGGAGTTCGAGAACCTGCTGATGTGCGGGTTCATCGATGACAGCCACAGCCTGTTCCCGCTGGGCGAGTTGCAGCGCTGCATGGTGGACACCTGGGAGGCCTGGGACGATGTCAAACCGTTCGCGATGCGGCCGTATGGCTTCCTGCCGGTGTGGGTGGGGTACGACCCGAGCCACACAGGTGACTCGGCCGGCATGGTGGTGCTGGCGCCGCCCTTGCACCCGGGCGGGCCGTTCCGCGTGCTGGAGCGGCACCAGTTCAAGGGCATGGACTTCGAGGCGCAGGCGGAGTCGATCCGCAAGGTGACGCAGCGTTTCAACGTGGCCTACATCGGCATCGACACCACCGGCATCGGCCAGGGCGTCTATCAGCTCGTGAGCAAGTTCTTTCCGGCCGCGCGCGCCTTTCACTACTCGCTGGAGGTGAAGACCGCGCTGGTGCTCAAGGCGCGCAGCGTGATCGGCAAGGGGCGGTTGCAGTTCGATGCGAGCTGGGTGGACTTTGCGCGCAGCTTTCTGGCGATCAAGAAGACGCTGACGGCGAGTGGCAATTCGGTGACGTACACGGCCGGAAGGAATGAAGAGACGGGACACGCTGATCTGGCGTGGGCGTGCATGCATGCGCTGGCGAATGAGCCGCTGGAGGGGCAGACCAGTACCAATCAATCGATCATGGAGATCTACGAATGACAGATGTTGCGGGCGCTGCAGTGCCGTCGCGCGGGGAGGCGTTCACCTTTGGCGATCCGACGCCGGTGATGGACCGGCGCGAGATCATGGACTACATCGAGTGCTGGATGAACGGGAAGTGGTACGAGCCTCCGGTGAGCGTGGATGGCCTGGCGAAGGCGTTCCGGTCGAGTACGCACCACAGCTCATCCCTGTTCTTCAAGCGCAACCTGCTGGCCAGCACCTTCATTCCACACAAGTGGATGGACCGCGAGACGTTCGGCGCCTGGGCGCTGGACTTCATGGTGTTCGGCAATGGCTACATCGAGCGCCCGCGCAACATGCTGGGCGGCACGATGCGCCTGCAGCACTCGCTGGCGAAGTACATGCGGCGCGGCGGCGACAACCTGGACGCCTACTTCTTCGTGCGTGGCTGGAAGGAAGAACACGAGTTCACCAAAGGCAGCATCCACCACCTGCGCGAGGCGGACATCAATCAGGAGGTGTATGGCCTGCCCGAGTACCTGAGCGCGCTGCAAAGCGCCTGGCTCAACGAAAGCGCCACGCTGTTTCGCCGTCGCTATTACAACAACGGGAGCCACGCCGGCTTCATCCTCTACATCAACGACGCGCAACAGCAGCAGGCCGACGTGGACAACATCCGCGAGGCGCTCAAGAACGCCAAGGGGCCGGGCAACTTCCGCAACCTGTTCCTCTACAGCCCGAATGGCAAGAAGGACGGCGTGCAGGTGATCCCGGTGAGCGAAGTGGCCGCCAAGGACGATTTCTTCAACATCAAGAACGTGAGCCGCGATGACGTGCTGGCAGCTCACCGCATTCCGCCGCAGTTGATGGGCATCGTGCCGAGCAACACCGGTGGCTTCGGCGCAGTGTTGCCGGCGGCGCGGGTGTTCGCGCGCAATGAACTCGGACCGCTGCAGCAGCGCCTTTCCTCGATCAACGACTGGTTGGGCGAAGAGGTGGTGCGGTTTGAGGCCTATGTGATCGAGGGCGAAGATGAGGGCGGGAAGACCGGCGCGCAAGCCGGTTGAAAAAAGACAGGGCGACTGGCTCTGGTGCGTCAACACCGGGACCAACCGCCTCCACCGTGAGCGAGCACGGTATTGGCCGAAGACCCTGCCACCTAGCTAGGCGAGGGCATTATGGGCGATGCCGCATGAATGAAATCCGATGCGGCCAGTGCAAAAGGAAACTGGCCGAGGGCGTGTTTTTGAGACTGACGATCAAGTGCGTGCGATGCAGCACGCTGAACCACTTCACAGAGGGCCACGAGCCCCATCCACCCAGAGCGCCTGGAGCGTCGAGCAATGGACCCAACCATGAAAGACGACTCCGACCTCTCCCTGCAACCCAAGGCCCGCCCACTGATCCCGTGGATCGGCGGTAAGCGCCGCCTCGCAGCGCACATTCTGCCGCTGTTCCCGGCGCATACCTGCTACGTGGAGCCCTTCTGCGGCGCGGCGGCGCTGTTCTTCCTGAAGGACCGCGCCAAGGTCGAGGTGCTGAACGACGTGCATGGCGAGCTGGTCTCGCTGTACCGCGTCGTGCAGCACCACCTGGACGAGCTGGTGAGGCAGTTCAGGTGGATGCTCACCAGCCGCGAAGCCTACGGCTGGTTCAGGGCCACGCCGCCGACGACGCTGACCGAGATCCAGCGCGCCGCGCGGTTCTTCTACCTGATGAAGACAGGCTTCGGCGGCAAGGTGGCAAGCCCGACCTTCGGCACGGCGACCACCACACCTTCTAGGCTCAACCTCACCCGGCTGGAAGAAGACCTGAGCGCGGTGCACCTGCGGCTGCACCAGGTGTTCATTGAGCGAATGGATTGGGCCGAGTGTGTGCGCCGCTACGACCGCCCCCACACGCTCTTCTACCTGGACCCACCGTATTGGGGCACCGAAGGCTACGACTCACCCTTCGGCATCGAGCAGTACACCGTCATGGCCGAGCTGCTGGGCTCCATCAAAGGACAAGCGGTGGTCAGCGTGAACGACATCCCCGAAATGCGCCAGGCCTTTGCCGCCTTCGAGATCCGCAGCGTGGACATCAGCTACCAGGTGGGTAAGGTGGGCTCGGCGCGAAAGCCAAAAGGAGAGCTGATCATCAGCAACTTCTAAATCCACCGCCTTGGAACCAGGCCGCCATTGGGCGGCCTTTTTTGCGCCTGCTGGGCGCGCGGGACCAGCAGCCCCCTCGACCCGTTGCCCACCGGCGCAGCGCGCCTTGGCGGCCGTCCAGTGCAAGCGGGAGGGTGCCCATGTGCACCCCCTCCATTTTTTCGCGCACCCCCCAGACCCACGACCCCCGGCGCGCAGTCGCCACCCCGCCACGCCTGACCGCTAAATCGAGCGGTTTTGTCGGCACTGCCGACCCCTGTGAACGCCAGCACTGGCGCGGGCTCCGGGCGCGCTGCAAGGTGATATTTGCCGACGGTTTTGTACGGCATTTGCTGGCCCGTTCAGGCGGATGGCAGCGCAAGGGTGGCACGTCCGGTCGGCACCCCTTTCCGGGAAGGGTTCGGGAAAAGCCTGATGCTTGACTTGAGAGGCTTGAATGCCTCTACAGCCCCGCAAAAACAGCGGCTTTCACGGGATCAGTGCTCCACCTGATTACTCCAGATCCAACCCCTGACTATTCGCTAAGTCATTGATTTCTAATGAGGTTGTGAACTTTTCAGATCAGAAATTCACAGGCTGACAAGGTTAGGTTTAGGTCAGGAAAAAATCAGGGTTGTTGTGTAGTCACAGACCTGCACAAACAGAAGCGTCCGGGCCTGTTTTCTGGTGTTGGTCAGGAATATTAGGCTTTTCCCGAACCCTCCCGGAAATTTCTGCAGAAGTGAGCAAGCGGCGCGGTTTCCCCCATGTCGTAGATGCCTCATGCAGACTCCAGCGAGGGCTGGCAGGCTCTAAAATGGGTAGCAAAAATCAATGCACTTGCAACATATTGATTTGCAAGGAAATTATTGGGTGCGAATTGATTGCAAATCCGGTTAGTCCGGTTCGACTCCGGATCGCGCCTCCAAAGTCTCCCTCATGCCGATTGCCGTTCCGCCGCCTGCAAGGTGTTGACGAGCAGCATGGCGCGCGTCATGGGCCCCACGCCTCCGGGCACGGGCGTGATCCAGCCGGCGACTTCTTTCACCCCTTCGAAATCCACGTCACCGCAAAGCCTGCCTTCGTCGTTGCGGTTCATGCCCACGTCGATCACCACCGCGCCAGGCTTGACCATGTCGGCCGTGAGCACGTTGCGCTTGCCCACGGCGGCAACCACGACGTCGGCCTGCAGCGCCATGGCCTTGAGGTCTCGTGTGGCGCTGTGGCAGATGGTCACCGTGGCATTTTTCTGCAGCAGCATCAGCGCCATGGGCTTGCCGACGATGTTGCTTCGGCCGATCACCACCGCGTGCCTGCCCTTGAGGTCGTAGCCAATGTCCTCGAGCATCTTCATGCAGCCATAGGGCGTGCAAGGCCAGAAGCCGGGCTGGCCAACCATCAGTGCGCCAGCGCTGGAAATGTGAAAACCGTCCACATCCTTGGCCGGGGAGATGGTCTCGATGACCTTGTTCGCATCCATGTGCCGGGGCAGGGGCAATTGCACGAGGATGCCGTGTACGGCCGCGTCGCGATTCAATGCCTCGATGCGATTGAGCAGTTCGGCCTCGGTCATGCTGGCTGGGTAGCGCTCCAGCGTGGCTTGCAAACCCGTCTCTGTGCTGTCGTTGACCTTGTGTTTCGTGTAGACCTGACTGGCCGGGTCCTCTCCCACAAGGATGATGGACAGTGCAGGCACGATGCCCCTGGCTCTGAGCGCAGCGGTTCGGCCTGCGACGTCGGCGCGGATTTTCTTTGCAAGGGCGTTGCCATCGATCAGTTGGGCGGTCATGTCGAAGAGTGGAGGAAGGGTTGAAAACGGAAACGCCCGCCGGAAAGTGGGCGGGCGTTGCTAAGCGAGCGTGTGAACGGATCAGGCCTTGGCGGGTGTTTGTCCCAAGGCGATCTTGAGCAGGTCGGCCACGGTGTTGGCGCCCAGCTTCTCCATGATGTTGGCGCGATGGGCTTCCACGGTCTTGATGCTGATGCCCAGGTCGTCCGCGATCTGCTTGTTCAGCCGACCCGCGACAATGCGTTCCAGCACCTGGGCTTCGCGGCTGGTGAGCTTGGAGAGCAGGGCGTCGCGGCTGACGGCCTGTTGATGCGTGGCGAACGCTTCGCGAGCGTGTTCGAGCATGCGCTCGACCAGGGCCACGAGCTGATCTTCCTTGAAGGGTTTCTGAATGAAATCGAGCGCGCCCTTCTTCATGGACTCCACCGCCATGGGTACGTCGCCGTGGCCGGTGATGAAGACGATAGGCAGGGGGGACTGGCGCTCGATGAGGCGGTCCTGCAACTCCATGCCGGTCATGCCGCCCATGCGGATGTCGGCGATCAGGCAGGCCACCTCACGGGCGTCGTAGCGGCTGAGGAAGGCTTCGGCCGATTCGAAGCATCGGACCCGGAAATCCTTGCCCTCGAGCAGCCATTGAAGTGAGTCGCGCACCGCTTCGTCGTCATCGACCACGTAGACGCTGCCTTTTTTGGGGATCAAACTCATCTCGCTCTTTCTGTGTCCGTCAGCGGCTCTGTGGCGGGCCCAGCCGCGGCGCTGTGGTTCTGCAGCCGCGAGACCACGGGGATCCAGAAGCTGAAGCAGCAGCCCACCACCTCTTCACCATTGTAGATGTTCTGCACCTGCATCCTCCCATGGTGCGATTCGACGATGCTGCGGCACAGTTTGAGGCCAATGCCCATGCCTTCGCTCTTGGTGCTGTAGAAGGCCTCGTAGATGCGTTCGATCAGTTCGTCGGGCACCCCGTTGCCCGAATCGCGCACCGAGAACTCGACCACATCCTGATCGTCCAGATGCCTGGGGCCAACGCGAAGTTCCACGTACCGCTCGCCGGGTAGACGACCGGCCTGCGCGATCGCTTCACCGGCGTTCTTGAGCAGGTTGATCAGCACCTGTTCGATCAGGATTGGATCGACCATGAGGTTGGGCAATCGCGCTGCGACGTAGGGTGAAAGGCGAACCTGGTGGCGGCGCAGTTCGATGTCCGCGAGTTCGATGGCGTTGTTGACCATCTGCGCCACATCCGACAGCGTGGGGTTGGGCTCGCTGCGCTTCACGAAGGCGCGGATGCGCTGGATGATCTGCCCGGCGCGCTGGGCTTGGCGGGAGGTCTTTTCCAGTGCACCCAGCAGTTCGTCGGGGCTGATGCGCTGCTCCTGCAGTCGAGAGATCATGCCGTTGCAGTAGTTGGCGATGGCGGTGAGCGGCTGGTTCAACTCGTGGGCCACGCTGGAAGCCATCTCGCCCATGGTGATGAGACGGCTTGCAGTCTGGGCGCGTTCTGCCTGGCGCGAGGCTTGTTCCTCTGCGAAGCGGCGTGGCGTGATGTCGCTGGCGATCACCATCTGTGCCAGCCGTCCGTCGACCCAGGTGAGGTAACGCGTGCGCACTTCCAGCCAGCGGTCGAGCTCTTCGACGAACACTTCGGCGTTCTCCGCCCCGGCGTCGGTCAGTGTCTCGGTGGGCATGCCGGCAAAGGCGTCCACCGCGTCGCCATCGTCTGGGCTGGGCGATGGCTGATTGCCCGCGAGGTCGACCAGATGCCGGTGGCCGACGCCGCGTGTACCGAACCACAGCCGGTACATCTTGTTGGCAAACAGCATTTCGTCGCTGCCAAGGGGTGCCACCGACACGGCCGAGTCCAGCGATTCCAGCACGGTGGTGAAGCGCTCATAGGACGCCGAGAGTTCCTCGCGGATCCGTTTGGGCTCGGTGATGTCGGTCATGGAAGTCATCCAGCCGGTCTGGTGACCTTTGGGATCGATCAGCGGCGAGACATACATGCGCGCATCGAAGATACTGCCGTCGCGGCGGCGCACGCGCACTTCGAAGCCGCCGGGCGTGGAGCGTCCGCGAAGCTCGTCTTCCAGTCTCGCGGCCAGTTGGTCGTGGTCTTCTTCCGGCCAGTACGGAAATGGTGCGGTGCGGCCCACCAGTTCGCCTTCCGTCCACCCCGTCATGGAGCAGAAGGCAGGGTTCACGTAGGTGATGCGGCCCTGCATGTCCAGCGCGCGCATGCCGGTGAGCATGGAGTTTTCCATGGCGCGCCGGAAATTGGTCTCGGCCATCAAGGCTTGTTGAGCCTGCACGCGCCGTCGCGTGTGGCGCCAGGTGCCGAGCAGCATCCACACAGTCAACGCGCTGAGGGCACCGATCACCCAGAAGAAGCCACTGCCCACGATGTCCTGCGAGGTGCGGTAGCCCTGGGCCTTGAGGATCAGCCCGTTGCCCACCGGGGACACGGGCACTTCGTGCTCGAGCGGCGGGTTGGACCAGGGAAGCAGACGCAGCACCGACTCAGGCGCCTGCAGACTACCGGCGAGCACGCGCTCGCGGTCGTCCACCAGCGCTACGGCATAGCGCGCCATGATCTCCGGCGGGATGCCAAAGCGCATGAGGCCGTCGATGGAGTACTCGCCCATGATGGTGCCGGAGAAGCGGCCCTGCTCGCTCAACGGCACGTGAAGCATCAGCGTGGCATTTCGGGCGTCGTCCCCGAATGGCCGTGAGTAAACGGGTTGGCGCAGGTCGCGCGCCAGCTCGAAAGTGCCATCGGTCTCGCCCGGGGACAGGGTGCTGCCCACGGCGCGGGTCAGCGCCATGGGCGCGCTGGGCGAGGCATAGCTGGCCTGCACATTGCGGCGACCGTCGACCCAGCTGATGGCGAGCATCTCGGGGAACTGGCTGACCAGCGACTCGACCTGGAATTCGAACTCCTCGCTCTCGATTTCCCTGTTGCTCACTTCGCGTGCCAGACGCATCAGCTGTTCCTGCCGTTCCAGCAGACGCAGACGAAGCCGCTGCTGCGCGTATTCCACGTCCCTGGTCACGGCTTCCTGTTCGCGCTCGAGCTCCTCGTAGCGCAGGTAGGTGATGGCAACCACGATGGCAGAAAGAAACAGCAGCACGGCCAGCAAAGGGCCGAGCGTGGCGAAGCGGTCTTGCCGTGAGGGAGGCAGGCGACGCCACCAGCGTTTCCACCATGCGACCTGCGTGGGCGGCCGGGTTGAAGTGGTCGGGGGCGGCAGCGGGATCATGGAGGGTTCGAGTCTACGTGAGAGCACCTCGAACGCCACACGACATCTTGGTCAAAATATTGCAATATGAAATGTTTGAGCACATCTTGAAATTGAAAACCTTTTGTGGAAAAATCCGTGACACTGCGGAAAGACCTCCGTAAGCTCAATTGAAACCAACAGGAGACAAGAATGTCAGCGAACGACGCTCTCAAGGGCCAAGGTGCCGGGGATGTGGATGCCCAGGAAACCCGT
This sequence comes from Hydrogenophaga sp., assembly GCF_051860785.1. Classification (GTDB taxonomy): domain Bacteria; phylum Pseudomonadota; class Gammaproteobacteria; order Burkholderiales; family Burkholderiaceae_C; genus Hydrogenophaga. Next base: position 114,068 of record NZ_JBIMLB010000005.1, on the reverse strand, counting down.
GAATGGATGCAGGCCCTGGCCGCCGTGATCGAGAGGGAGGGCCCGGAGCGGGCGCACTTCCTGCTGGAGCAACTGCTCGAGGAAGCCCGCCAGCACAGCATCGATCTGCCGTTCTCGGCGACCACGGGGTACGTCAACACCATCGAACCCAATCAGGAAGAGCGTTGCCCTGGCAACATCGAGATCGAAGAGCGCCTGCGCGCCTACATGCGCTGGAACGCCATGGCGATGGTGGTCAAGGCCAACCGCCACAACCCGGACGACGGGGGCGACCTCGGTGGCCACATCGGATCCTTTGCCTCGCTGGCCCACATGTTTGGCGCCGGATTCAACCATTTCTGGCATGCGGAGAGCGAGAACCATGGTGGAGACTGTCTCTACATTCAGGGTCATGTGTCGCCCGGCGTGTACGCCCGAGCCTATCTGGAAGGCCGCCTGACCGAAGAGCAGCTGCTCAACTTTCGCCAGGAAGTGGACGGCAAGGGATTGTCGAGCTACCCGCATCCGAAGCTCATGCCTGAGTTCTGGCAGTTCCCTACGGTTTCCATGGGCCTGGGCCCGCTGATGGCGATCTACCAGGCCCGTTTTCTGAAGTACCTGCACGCCCGCGGCATCGCCAACACCGAGAACCGCAAGGTCTGGGTGTTCTGCGGCGACGGCGAAATGGATGAAGTGGAGTCGCTGGGCGCAATCAGCCTGGCGGCGCGCGAGAACCTCGACAACCTGATCTTCGTGGTGAACTGCAACCTGCAGCGCCTGGACGGTCCGGTGCGTGGCAACGGCAAGATCATCCAGGAGCTCGAAGGCGAGTTCCGTGGTTCCGGCTGGAACGTGATCAAGCTGCTGTGGGGCAGCGAATGGGATCCCCTGCTGGCGCGCGACAAGGACGGTGCGCTGCGCAAGATCATGATGGACACGGTCGACGGCGACTACCAGTCTTTCAAGGCCAACGACGGTGCCTATGTGCGCAAGCATTTCTTCGGCCGCGATCCCAAGACGCTGGAGATGGTGGCCCACCTGAGTGACAACGACATCTGGAACCTCAAGCGCGGCGGCCACGACCCGCAGAAGGTGTATGCGGCCTATCACAAGGCGGTTAATCACAAGGGCCAGCCAACCGTACTGCTGATCAAGACCGTCAAAGGCTTCGGCATGGGCAAGTCGGGCGAGGGCAAGAACACGGTTCACCAGACCAAGAAACTCACCGACGAGGACATCAAGATCTTCCGCGACCGCTTCAACCTGCCGATTCCGGACAGCGAGTTGCCGAAGATCCCGTTCTACAAGCCGGCCGATGACACGCCGGAAATGAAATACCTGCACGAGCGCCGCCAGGCCCTGGGTGGCTACCTGCCAAAGCGCCGTGTGAAGGCCGATGAGAGTTTCACCGTGCCGTCGCTGGACACCTTCAAGGCGGTGCTGGAGCCGACCGCCGAAGGCCGTGAGATTTCGACCACGCAGGCCTACGTGCGCTTTCTGACGCAGTTGCTGCGTGACCAGGCCCTGGGTCCGCGCGTGGTGCCGATCCTGGTCGACGAGGCCCGCACCTTCGGCATGGAAGGCCTGTTCCGCCAGGTCGGCATCTACAACCCCGCAGGCCAGCAGTACACCCCGGTCGACAAAGACCAGGTGATGTACTACAAGGAAGACAAGGCCGGCCAGATCCTGCAGGAAGGCATCAACGAAGCCGGCGGCATGAGCAGCTGGATCGCAGCGGCCACCAGCTACAGCACCAGCAACCGCATCATGGTGCCGTTCTATGTGTACTACTCCATGTTCGGTTTCCAGCGCATCGGCGACCTGGCCTGGGCGGCGGGCGACATGCAGGCACGCGGTTTCCTGCTCGGCGGCACCTCAGGGCGCACCACGCTCAACGGCGAAGGCTTGCAGCACGAAGACGGCCACAGCCACATCCTGGCCGGCACCATCCCGAACTGCATCAGCTACGACCCGACCTTCGCGCACGAGGTCGGCGTTATCCTGCACCATGGCTTGAAGCGCATGGTGGAGAAGCAGGACAACGTGTATTTCTACCTCACACTGCTCAACGAGAACTACGCGATGCCGGGCCTGCAGCCGGGCACGGAAGAGCAGATCATCAAGGGCATGTACTACTGCAAGCAGGCGCCCACGCTCAAGAAGACGGCGCCGAGCGTGCAGCTGCTGGGTAGCGGCACCATCCTGCGCGAGAGCATTGCCGCGCAGGAATTGCTGGAGAAAGATTGGGGCGTGAGCGCTGGCGTGTGGAGCTGCCCGAGCTTCAACGAGCTGGCGCGCGATGGGCAGGAAGCCGATCGCTGGAACCTGCTGCATCCCACAGAGACACCACGCGTTCCTTTCGTGGCGCAGCAGCTGAGCGCGACCACCGGCCCTGTGGTGGCCTCGACCGACTACATGAAGAACTACGCTGAGCAGATCCGTCCCTTCATCCCCAAGGATCGCACCTACAAGGTGCTGGGCACCGACGGCTACGGCCGCAGCGATTTCCGCAGCAAGCTGCGCGAGCATTTCGAGATCAACCGCCACTACATCGTGGTGGCTGCGCTCAAGGCGTTGAGCGAAGAGGGCAAGCTGCCGGTGGCCAAGGTGGCCGAGGCCATCAAGAAGTACGGCATTCAAGCCGACAAAGTGAACCCGCTCTACGCCTAACCCGGAGACAAGAACATGGCACTGATTGAAGTGAAGGTCCCGGACATCGGGGATTTTGATGAGGTGGCGGTCATCGAGCTGCTGGTGAAGGTGGGTGACACGGTCAAGGCCGAGCAGTCGCTGATCACGGTCGAATCCGACAAGGCCTCGATGGAAATTCCGTCGAGCACGGCGGGCGTGGTGAAGGAACTCAAGGTCGCCTTGGGCGACAAGGTGAAGGAAGGCTCGGTGGTGCTCGTGGTCGAAGCGGCGGGTGAAGCCGCTGCGCCGGCGGCACCGGCGACGGCGCCTGCTGCCGCGCCCGCCGCCGCACCGGTGGCAGCTTCCACTCCGGCGGCTCCGGCCGCCGCGCCTGCTGCGAGCGGCCCGGTCGAAGTGCGCGTGCCCGACATCGGCGACTTCAAGGATGTGGCCGTGATCGAGGTACTGGTCAAGCCAGGCGACAAGATTGCGGTCGAGCAAAGCCTGATCACGGTGGAATCCGACAAGGCCTCGATGGAGATTCCGTCGTCGGCCGCCGGCGTGCTCAAGGACCTCAAGGTCAAGGTCGGCGACACCGTCAACATCGGTGACCTGCTGGCGGTGCTCGAAGGCACGGCCGCAGCTGCGCCTGCCCCTGCTGCTGCAGCACCTGCGGCGGCGCCTGCAGCGGCTGCGCCGCAGGCAGCGACGGCTTCTGCGCCCGTAGCCGCCCCGGCCCACAACCCCACGACGGCCCCCGTCGGCCTGCCGCATGCCTCACCTTCGGTGCGCAAGTTCGCACGCGAACTCGGCGTGCCGCTGGAAGAGGTCAAGGGCAGCGGCCCCAAAGGCCGTATCACACAGGACGATGTGCAGGGCTTCACCAAAGCCGTCATGGCCGGCACCGCGCAAACCAGGGCCCAGGCGGCCAAGGCACCGGCGGGTGGCGGTGACGGCGCCGGCCTGGGGCTGATCCCCTGGCCGAAGGTCGACTTCGCCAAGTTCGGCCCGATCGAGCGCAAGGAGATGGGCCGCATCAAGAAGATCAGCGGCGCCAACCTGCTGCGCAACGCGGTCATGATCCCGGCGGTCACCAACCACGACGACGCCGACATCACCGATCTCGAAGCCTTCCGCGTCTCCACCAACAAAGAGAACGAGAAGAGCGGTATCAAGGTCACCATGCTGGCCTTCCTGATCAAGGCCTGCGTGGCCTCGCTCAAGAAATTCCCCGAGTTCAACAGCTCGATTGATGGCGACTCGCTGATCTACAAGCAGTACTGGCACATTGGCTTCGCGGCCGACACGCCCAACGGATTGATGGTTCCGGTGATCAAGGACGCCGACAAGAAGGGTGTGTTGCAGATCAGCCAGGAAATGGGCGAGCTCGCCAAGAAGGCGCGGGAAGGCAAGCTGAGCCCGGCCGAAATGAGCGGTGCCACGTTCACCATCTCCAGTCTGGGCGGGATCGGTGGGCGCTATTTCACACCGATCATCAATGCGCCCGAGGTGGCCATCCTGGGCGTTTGCAAGAGCCAGATGGAACCGGTGTGGGATGGCAAGGCGTTCCAGCCGCGCCTGATGCTGCCGCTTTCGCTGACCTGGGACCACCGCGTGATCGACGGGGCTGCCGCGGCGCGCTTCAACGCGTACCTCGGCCAGATCCTCGGCGACTTCCGTCGCGTTCTTCTCTAAGGAATGGCGATGGCACTGATTGAAATTCAAGTCCCCGACATCGGCGACTTCGACGAAGTGGCGGTGATCGAATTGCTGGTCAAACCCGGTGACACGGTGAAGGCGGAGCAATCGCTCATCACGGTCGAGTCCGACAAGGCATCCATGGAGATCCCGTCGTCGCAAGCCGGGGTGGTCAAGGAACTCAAGGTCAAGCTCGGCGACAAGGTCAAGCAGGGCAGTGTGGTGTTGACGCTGGAGGCGGCAGGGGCGGCGGCTCCCGCCCCTGCGGCGGCTGCGCCCGCACCCCAACCCGCGCCTGCCAATGCGAGCCAGGCCTCCGTGCCCGCTGCGGCCAGCTTCGGCGGCAGCGCCGACCTGGACTGCGACGTGCTGGTGCTCGGTGGCGGCCCCGGCGGCTACAGCGCGGCCTTCCGCGCCGCCGACCTGGGGCTCAAGGTCGTGCTGGTCGAACGCTATGCCACGTTGGGCGGGGTTTGCCTGAACGTGGGCTGCATCCCGTCCAAGGCCTTGCTGCACGTGGCGGCCGTGATGGACGAGGTCAGCCACATGTCGGCTCTCGGCGTGTCCTTCGGCGATCCTGTGCTCGACATCGACAAGCTGCGTGGCCACAAGGAGAAGGTCATCGGCAAGCTCACCGGCGGTCTGGCCGCCATGGCCAAGATGCGCAAGGTCACCACGGTGCGTGGTTATGGCTCGTTCGTTGGCGCCAACCACCTCGAGGTGGAGGAAACCACCGGCGATGCGCAGGAAAAAACCGGCAAGAAGCAGGTGATCGCCTTCAAGAAGGCCATCATCGCGGCGGGCAGCCAGGCGGTGCGCCTGCCATTCATGCCCGACGATCCGCGCGTGGTCGACAGCACCGGCGCGCTCGCCCTCAAGGAGGTGCCCAAGCGCATGCTGATCCTGGGCGGCGGCATCATCGGACTGGAAATGGGCACGGTCTACAGCACGCTGGGCGCGCGCCTGGACGTGGTGGAGATGCTCGATGGCCTGATGCAGGGCGCCGACCGCGACCTGGTGAAGATCTGGCAGAAGATGAACGCCAAGCGCTTCGACAACATCATGCTGAAGACCAAGACGGTCTCGGCCAAGGCCACGCCCGAGGGCATCGAGGTGACGTTCGCGGCAGCTGAAGAAGGCGGCACGGCGCCCGCGCCGCAGACCTATGACCTGGTGCTCCAGGCCGTGGGCCGCAGCCCGAATGGCAAGAAAATCGCCGCCGAGAAGGCCGGCGTGGCAGTGACCGACCGAGGTTTCATCAACGTCGACATCCAGATGCGCACCAACGTGCCGCACATCTTCGCCATCGGCGACATCGTGGGCCAGCCCATGCTGGCGCACAAGGCGGTGCACGAGGCGCATGTGGCGGCCGAGGTGATTGCCGGTGAGCTGCAGGGCAACAAGGAACTGGCGTCTGCGGCATTCAACGCCCGCGTGATTCCGAGCGTGGCCTATACCGATCCCGAGGTCGCATGGGTGGGCCTGACCGAGGACCAGGCCAAGGCGCAAGGCATCAAGGTGAAAAAGGGCCTGTTCCCCTGGACGGCGTCTGGCCGTGCCATTGCCAATGGGCGAGACGAGGGTGTCACCAAGCTGCTGTTCGACGACTCGCCCGAAGCCCATGGCCACGGCAAGATCCTGGGCGGTGGCATGGTGGGCACGCACGCGGGCGACATGATCGGTGAGGTGGCGCTGGCCATCGAGATGGGCGCCGACGCCGTGGACATCGGCAAGACCATCCATCCGCACCCGACGCTGGGCGAGAGCATCGGCATGGCGGCGGAGATTGCGCACGGCTCCTGCACCGACGTGCCGCCGCAGCGCAAGTAAGGCGACGGCCGCCAGAAAAAAAAGCCGCCAGCCGTTACGGGGCTGGCGGTTTTTTCATGGGCGCTCGGTTCAGCGCAGGGGCACGCGGCTCGCCAGCGGCGCGCTGCGGTAGTCGGGCAGCAGCTTGCAGGTGTCGCCATAGGCGGCTTCATAGCCCTTGCAGAGCGCGGCCACCGTCTGTGGCGTGGGTTTGTCGTTCTTGTCGATCCAGTTGAGCAAAGCGGTGAACAGCGCGGGGTACTGGGGGTCGCTCAGGTAGCTGTGCTCGGACTCATCGCTGAAGGTCTGCACCAGCATCGCCCCTTTCCCTGCGCGCTCGAGCGTCTCCCGGTAGGCCGACTCCAGCTCGACGAACGCTGTGGGATCGTTGACCGCGTGCAGCGAGAGCACGGGAATGTTGATCCGCCCTTGCGGGTCGCTGTCCCTGGCCAGTTCGGCCACGGCCACCGGGTCGGCGGTGTAGCGCAGCACGCCTGCGTTCAGGGCTGCGTCGTCGGTCGAGCCCTTGTACTGCACGCTGGCGTTGTTGAAAGGGTTGCGGTTGCCCAGGCGCAGTTGCGTCAGGTCGCGGAACAGCCAGGTCGCCCAGTTGAGGTGGGCGATCAGCGAGCGTTCGGGGATCTTGATCACGTTGACGATATTGGCTAGGTTGGCCTTCTGCTGTTCAGTGCGTTGCGCGGCCGGTTTTCGCACCCCGGTGCACTCGTCCACGCGCGCGGCCAGTTCGGCGCGCGTGAGTTTGGCGTCCATGGGCAGGCCCTGCCAAAGCGGGTACTGGAGCTCGTCCGGTTTGGGGTGGTTCCTGCACACGTATTGGTAGACCACGCGCAGGTCCATCCGGAAGTCGTAGGCGCGTGTGCCCCCGCCGAGCATGCCGCTGGTGAGCAGCATGCCGTCGTAGGGGCCTTTGACCGGTCCGTTGGGGCCATCCACCATGGCATACAGCTCGGCGCCTTTGGCGGCTACCGATGCACCGTAGCTTTGTCCATGAAGGATGGTGCGGCGCGGCGGGCCGAAGTGCTTGACGAAGACGCGGCGTGCCCGCTCGGTGTCTTCGGCTGCCATGCTCACGCCAAAACCGCCACGGCGGTACGTGGCGCCCACCCACGCGTAGCCGGCCTTCACGGTCACCGCCCAGCGCTTCAGATCTTCCTCACCGCGTGCCAGCGTGGCCGGTCCGGTGTCTGCCGGGCCGCCGTGCGCGTGCACCACCAGCACGCCGGTCTGCGATTTCCATTGGGCGGGGAGGGCGATCCAGTAGAAACCGCCCAGCCCGTCCTCGCCGATGTGGCAAGTCGCGCCGGCTGGCACTTCGGCCGGGCATGCGCGCGGTTGGGGGGCGGTGGAGGTCTGGGCGGTGGCTGTGCCGGCAAGGGCGACCAGCGCCAGCAGCGCGAGGGAGCGAAGAGGTCGCATGGTGTCGTCTCCTGGTTTTGTGTTCGAGGCCAGGGGACGATAGGTGCGCAACCACCTGGTGTCAAATATACTGAAGCGCACGTTTCAATACTTTCTGCATATGGAATTTCGCCACCTGCGTTACTTCCTGGCCGTGGCCGATGCCGGTCACATGACGCGTGCTGCGGAGCACCTGGGTATCCAGCAGCCGCCCCTGAGCCAGCAGATCAAGGCGCTGGAAAAGGAACTGGGGACATCGCTGTTTCAGCGTCATCCGAAGGGGGTGGACTTGACGGATGCGGGCCGCCAGTTCGAGCGAGAGGCGCGCCGGCTGGTGGACGACTTCGCGGCGATGCAGCAACGCATGGCGCGCGTCGCGCGGGGCGAACTGGGTGTGCTCAACGTGGGTTTCACCAGTTCGGCGGCGGCACACGCTTTCACCCCGGCGGCCTTGCGCGCCTGCCGGCGGGCTTGGCCGGACATCGAACTCTCGATTCGGGAAGACCACGCGGCGGGTATCACCGAGGCCGTAGAGGCGGGTCGCCTGCACTGCGGGTTGATCCGGGTGCCGGTGTCCCAACCCGAAGGGCTGACATTCGAGGTGTTGTTGCGCGAGCCGGTGCTGGTGGCCGCGCCCATCGACCATTCGCTGGCGCGCCGCAAGCCGGGAGCGCTGACCCTGGCTGACTTGCGCCTGGAAGGCTTCATCCTTGTGCGGCAGCCCGGTGCTCCCGGGCTCTACGCCAACCTGCTGGCGCTGTGCGAAGCCCAGGGCTTTCGCCCACGCATCGCCGCCGAGGTGGAGCGAATGGTGACCAGCCTGAACCTGGTGGCCGCCGGTGCCGGTGTTGCGGTGGTGCCGGCTTCGATGAGGGGGCTGCACCCCCATGCCGTGGCGTACCTGTCATTGCTCGACGGTACGCCGCTGGATGCGCCGCTCACGCTTGTTTACCGGGCGGGCGACGCATCCGGGCCGGTGGCGCACTTCCTCAAGATCGCGCGCGCGACGGCGCGTCGGGCGCGACCATGACGTTGTCCCGCCGGCAGTTGATTCCCGCCATGCTCGCGGGGGCCGCGCTGCGTGCCATGGCGGCAGGGCCATCCTGGCCCACGCAGCCGCTGCGCATCATCGTGGTTTACCCACCCGGTGGACTCAGCGATGGTGTGGCGCGCTCGTTGGCCGATCGACTCGCGGCGCAATTGGGTGTCCCGGTGCGGGTGGAGCACCGTGCCGGCGGCGGTGGCAGCGTTGGCATGCAGGCGCTGGCTCGGGCCACTGCCGACGGGCACACGCTGGCGTTCTCTGCGGTCAGCCCCCTGACCCTGCGCCCGCACCTGAGCGCCATCGGCTACGAGCCGTTCCGGGACATCGAACCAGTGGCCAGCGTGATGTACACGCCGGTCTTGCTGGTCGGCACCCCCGCGTTCTCCGGTGACTCTTTTGCCGACCTGCTGGCACAGGCTCGGGCACGGCCGAAAGCGCTGCGATGGGCCACCTCAGGCCTGGCAACGGCGGGGCACCTCGTGCTCGAGCAGGTGCAGATCGGCGCGGGCATCGAGGTGACACACATTCCCTACAAAGGTGGCGGCCAGCAACTCACGGACGCCCTGGGCGGGCAGTTCGAGCTGCTGTCGACCAACGTCGCACCAACCCAGTTGCGTCACATCGAGGCAGGCCGCTTCAGGCCGCTCGCGGTGGGTGCGCCGCATCGGCTGGATGCGCTGGGGCAGGTTCCCACCTTCACCGAACTCGGCCTGCCGAACGCCAACATCACGTCGCTGTTCGGTCTGTTTGCGCCAAGCGGGACGCCCGAAGCGGTTCTGGAACGGCTGAACGCGGAGATCAACGTGGCCGTGCGCGCGCCCGAGATCCGCGAGCGGCTGCTGGCTTCGGACAACCTGCCCGCACTTGAAGACCGGTCTTCGTTCGTGCGTCGCATCGCCCACGAGTGGCGCAACAACCGCCAGCTCAGGAACTCGAACATCCGGATGGACTAGGGCTCTCGCGACAGGGATGCCGCAGAGTCAGCGCGCTTGTTCCGACAGCGGCACGCGGCGCGCGCCGTTGAAGCGTTTGTTCCAGTACGCCACACGCATGTCTTCCACCCGCACCTGCGCGCCGGCGCGCGGCGAGTGAATGAACTTGCCTTCACCCATGTAGATACCGACATGGCTGAAAGCGCGCTTCATGGTGTTGAAGAAGACCAGATCACCGGGCTTGAGGTCGCTGCGGTCGATTTCCTGGGTGGCTGCGGCCTGTTCATCGGAGCGGCGGGGCAGCACCTTGCCGACCGATTGTTCGTAAACAGCGCGCACGAAACCGCTGCAATCGAAACCGGTTTGGGTGTTGTTGCCACCGTAGCGGTAGGGAATGTCGAGGAAGGCGAGGGCGTTGATCACCAGGCTCGAGGCCTGCTCGCTCACCGTGTCGCGGGTGTGCTGGATCTGTTCACCCATGCGCGACATCAGGCCCTTTTCCACCAGCAGGCCGTCGATGTCATTGAAGCTGGTGCCACCCGGCGCGGCATGCGCCACGGCCGAGCAGCTCAGGATCAGGACGGGGAGCCAACGGATCATGGCGCGCAGCGTAGCGGGCGTGGCGTTCGAAGTCAAGTTAGGAATTTCCAGCAAGCCTTTGATTTGACTTGTATTTCGGCCATTTACCCCGGGATCGGCCAGCCCGGTGGCTTCAGATGGCCGACGAAGGGTGGTGCCCGCACTGCGAGAATGCCGCACCAACCCTGACTCGAAAGAAAGACACGATGCTGCTGGACGCTTCCGAATCCCAACTGGTGCTGGTCGATTACCAGGCCCGCCTGATGCCCGCCATCTTTGAGGGCCCTGAGGTGGTGGCCAATGCCTTGCGCCTGGCGCGCATGGCGAAACTGCTCGACGTTCCGGCCTTCGGCACGGAGCAGAACCCGGAAAAGCTGGGACTCAATCCACCCGAGTTGCGCGAACTTTGCCGCAAGACCTTGCCCAAGATGAGCTTCGGCGCAGCAGCCGAAGGCCTGGCCGACTGGCTTCGTCCGCCTGCTCGCCAGGGCGGGGGCAATGCGCGCAGCCTGCCCAAACACCTGCAGAAACCCGCCGCCGCGCCTGCGGCCGAGCGGCCCACGATCGTGATCGCAGGTTGTGAGGCGCATGTCTGCCTGTTGCAGACCGCCCTGGAACTGATCGAGCAGGAGTTCGATGTCTGGGTCGTGACCGACGCCTGCAGCTCGCGCACCGAACGAAATCGTGATGCGGCCTTTGACCGCCTGGCCGGGGCGGGCGCCGAACTGATCACCACCGAAATGGTGGCGTTCGAATGGCTTCGCAGCGCGGAACACCCCGCTTTTCGCGAAGTACAGGCCTTGATCAAATGAAGAACGCTTGACGCCAGATGCGGCGTGCAGCCGCGTCAGCCTCTCGAAAGACTGACTCTCATAATTAAGAATTCAGATTCGTTTCATCAGCAGGAGACATCTATGAAGCATCCCCAGGAGTACGCCGACTTCTACCGCCGTTCCATAGAGGACCGAGACGTGTTCTGGACCGAGCAGGCGGCGCTGGTGGACTGGAAGAAGCCCTTCGATCGTGTGTGCAACCACGACAACCCGCCCTTCGCCCGCTGGTTCGAGGGCGGCCTGATCAACCTGTGCCACAACGCGGTGGACCGGCACCTCAAGGATCGGGCAGACCAGAACGCGCTGATCTTTGTCTCCACCGAGACCGATACCGAGCGCACCTACAGTTTCCGGGAGCTGCATGCCGAGGTGCAGCACATGGCTGCGGTGCTTCGAGATCAGGGTGTGAAAAGGGGCGATCGGGTGTTGATCTACATGCCCATGATTCCAGAAGCGGCTTTTGCCATGCTGGCCTGCGCGCGCATGGGCGCCATCCATTCGGTGGTGTTCGGTGGCTTTGCCAGCCACTCGCTGGCCAACCGGATCGAAGACGCATCGCCGGTGGCCATCGTCAGTGCGGACGCCGGATCGCGCGGCGGCAAGGTGGTGGAGTACAAGCCCCTGCTGGACGAAGCCATCCGCCTCTCCAGCCACAAACCGGCTTCGGTGATCCTGGTGAACCGCGGGCTGGCCGCCATGAGCCTGGTACCGGGGCGCGACCACGACTACGCTGCCCTGCGTGAGCAAAGACTCGGCGTGCAAGTGCCTTGCGAGTGGCTTGAAGCCACCGACATCAGCTACACCATCTACACCAGCGGCACCACCGGCAAACCCAAGGGTGTGCAGCGCGACACGGGCGGCTACGCTGTGGCGCTGGCCGCGAGCATGAAGCACATCTTCATGGGCGAGCCCGGTGAAACCTATTTCTCCACCAGCGACATCGGCTGGGTGGTGGGCCACAGCTACATCGTCTATGGACCACTCATCGCCGGCATGGCCACCATCATGTATGAGGGACTGCCCGTCCGCCCGGACGGCGGAATCTGGTGGAGCCTGATCGAGAAGTACAAGGTCTCGGTGATGTTCAGCGCGCCCACAGCGGTGCGGGTGCTGAAGAAGCAGGACCCGGCGTACCTGAAGAAATACGACCTTTCCAGCCTCAAGGCGCTCTTCCTCGCCGGCGAGCCGCTGGACGAGCCCACGGCCCGCTGGATCAGTGACGGTCTGGGCGTGCCCATCATCGACAACTACTGGCAGACCGAGAGCGGCTGGCCGATCCTCACCATCGCCAATGGCGTGGAGCGCAAACCCAGCAAGTTCGGCAGCCCGGGTGTGGCCATGTACGGCTACGACGTGAAGTTGCTGCACGAGAACACGGGCGAAGAACTCACCGGGTCGGACGAAAAAGGCGTGGTGGTGATCGAGGGGCCCACCCCTCCGGGCTTCATGCAGACCGTCTGGCGCGACGACGCTCGCTTCGTCAACACCTACTGGAAGAGCATCCCGGGCAAACTGGTCTACAGCACCTTCGACTGGGGCGTGCGCGACCAGGATGGTTACTTCTACATCCTGGGCCGCACCGACGACGTGATCAACGTTGCCGGCCACCGGCTGGGCACGCGCGAGATCGAGGAGAGCATCTCCAGCCATGCCAACGTGGCCGAAGTGGCCGTGGTGGGTGTGGCCGACCCGCTCAAGGGCCAGGTGGCGATGGCCTTTGTGGTCGCCAAGGACGCCGCCGCCCTGACGACGGATACCGCGCGCCTCAAGCTGGAAGGCGAGATCATGAAGGTGGTGGACGAGCAACTGGGTGCCGTGGCCCGGCCTGCGCGCGTGCGTTTCGTGAGCGTGCTGCCCAAGACGCGCAGCGGCAAGCTGTTGCGCCGCGCGATCCAGGCGGTGTGCGAGGGGCGCGATCCGGGAGATCTGACCACCATGGACGACCCGGCGGCCTTGCAGCAGATCAAGGACCTGCTGGCCTGAGGGCTGCTTGCAGGGTCTCCGTGGATGGCTCTTCCAGGGCTTTGTAAGTATGATTCATGCTTATATAGACACTACCGAAGATCGCCATGGACCAAATGATCGAGACTCCCGGGCAGGTGGAAAAGGTGCGTGTGTTCGAACTGGCGGCCGAGCTGTTCGGTGTGCTGGCCACACCCATGCGCCTGCGCATCCTGAGTGCACTGTGCGATCGGGAGAAGTCGGTCTCGCAACTGTTGCAGGAGATCGACACCACCCAGCCCAATCTCTCGCAGCACCTGAACCTGCTGTACCGGGCCGGCGTGCTGGCCAAGCGCAAAGACGGCACGCAGGTGATTTATCGGGTGCAGAGCGAGAAGGCGGTCACCCTCTGCCGCACGGTCTGCACCCAGATCGCCATTGAAATGGACGAGCCCAGTTCGGTGCCTGCTTCCGAGCGTTTGTCGCCGCGCGTTGCATCCTGACGCACATTTGAAATACGGCAGGCGCATTCTTCGCCCACCGACTCGCTCCAAGGTGGCACAATCCCAGGTTGCAGTCAGGTCCTTCCACAGTCACTGTCGCATCCGCCTAACGGTTCAGCCGTGCCGCGGGAGGTTTTACTTAACCAGCTAATGTTTCCCCAAGGGAAACGGAGGTCAGCGGATTCATGAGCGATACCCCATCGAACGGGGGCAACGTTTACGTTGCTTACAAGGGCAACTCGTATCTCTTCGGCGGCAATGCGCCGTACGTGGAAGAGATGTACGAGAACTACCTCGAAAACCCAGGCAGCGTGCCCGACAACTGGCGCGGCTACTTCGACGCGCTTCAGCACGTCCCGGCAGTCGACGGCTCCGACGCCCGCGATGTGCCCCACCAGCCCGTCATCAACGCCTTTGCGGAACGTGCCAAGCAAGGTGGTACCAAAGTCGTGGTGGCCACGGGAGCCGATTCCGAATTGGGCCGCAAGCGGGTCGCCGTGCAGCAGCTCATTGCTGCGTACCGCAACGTGGGTGCCCGCTGGGCCGACCTGGATCCTCTCAAGCGCGCCGAACGCGACCACATTCCCGAACTCGAGCTGTCGTTCTACGGCTTCTCCGATGCCGATCTCGAGACCGTGTTCAACACCAGCAACACGTTCTTCGGCAAGGAAACCATGTCCTTGCGCGAGTTGCTCAATGCATTGCGTGAAACCTACTGCGGCTCCATCGGTGCCGAGTACATGTACATCACCGATCAGGGGCAGAAACGCTGGTGGCAGGAGCGTCTGGAAGCCAGCCGCACCAAGCCGGCATTCAATGCCGAGAAGAAGAAACACATTCTTGACCGCCTGACCGCTGCCGAAGGACTTGAGCGTTTTCTGCACACCAAGTATGTGGGGCAGAAGCGTTTCTCCCTTGAAGGTGGAGAGAGCTTCATCGCGTCGATGGACGAGCTCATTCGCCAGGCCGGCCAGGTGGGTATCCAGGAAATCGTGATCGGGATGGCCCACCGTGGTCGCCTCAACGTGCTGGTCAACACCCTGGGCAAGATGCCCAAGGACCTGTTTGCCGAATTCGACCACACCGCGCCCGAAGACCTGCCATCCGGTGACGTGAAATACCACCAGGGTTTCAGCTCGGACGTGACCACCCCCGGTGGCCCGGTCCATCTCTCGCTGGCGTTCAATCCTTCGCACCTCGAGATCGTGAATCCGGTGGTGGAGGGCTCGGTGCGCGCCCGTATGGACCGCCGTGGCGATCCGCTGGGCAAGCAGGTGCTGCCGGTGCTGGTGCACGGCGATGCCGCTTTTGCCGGCCAGGGTGTGGTGATGGAAACCCTGGCGCTGGCCGAGACGCGTGGCTATTCCACCGGCGGCACGGTGCATCTGGTCATCAACAACCAGATTGGGTTCACCACCTCCGACCCGCGCGACAGCCGTTCCACGCTGTACTGCTCGGACGTGGTGAAGATGATCGAAGCGCCGGTGCTGCACGTGAACGGTGACGATCCCGAAGCCGTGGTGTTCGCGACCCAGCTGGCGCTTGAGTTCCGCATGGCCTTCCAGAAGGACGTGGTGGTCGACATCGTGTGCTTCCGCAAGCTGGGTCACAACGAGCAGGACACGCCCAGCCTGACCCAGCCGCTGATGTACAAGAAGATTGCGGCCCATCCCGGCACCCGCAAGCTGTACGCAGACAAGCTGGCCGCGCAGGGCCTGGGTGAGTCGCTGGGCGACGACATGGTCAAGGCCTACCGCGCTGCGCTCGACGCCGGCCGCCACACGGTGGACCCGGTGCTGACCAACTTCAAGAGCAAGTTCGCGGTCGACTGGAGCCCCTATCTGGGCAAGAAATGGACCGACAGCGCCGATTCCGCCATCCCCATGGCGGAGTGGAAGCGGCTGTCGGACCGCTTGACCACGATCCCCGACAACGTCACTCCGCACCAGCTCGTCAAGAAGGTTTATGCCGACCGCGCGGCCATGGGCCGTGGTGAAATCCCGGTGGACTGGGGCATGGGCGAACACATGGCCTTTGCCTCGCTGGTGGCCAGCGGTTTTCCCGTGCGCCTCTCAGGTGAAGACTGCGGTCGTGGCACGTTCACGCACCGCCATGCGGTGATCCATGACCAGAACCGCGAGAAGTACGACGAAGGCACGTACGTGCCGCTGCAGAACGTGGCCGACAACCAGGCACCGTTCGTGGTGATCGACTCCATCCTGTCCGAGGAGGCGGTGCTGGGCTTTGAATACGGCTATGCGTCGAACGACCCCAACACGCTGGTGATCTGGGAAGCGCAGTTCGGCGACTTCGTCAACGGCGCGCAGGTGGTGATCGACCAGTTCATCGCCTCCGGCGAAGTGAAGTGGGGGCGCGTCAACGGCATCACCATGATGCTGCCCCACGGTTACGAAGGCCAAGGCCCAGAGCACAGTTCGGCTCGCCTTGAACGCTTCATGCAGCTGGCGGCAGACACCAACATGCAGGTGGTGCAACCCACCACGGCCAGCCAGATCTTCCATGTGCTGCGTCGCCAGATGATCCGTGGGCTGCGCAAGCCGTTGATCATCTTCACGCCCAAGTCGCTGCTGCGCAACAAGGACGCGACCTCACCGCTGTCCGAGTTCACCAAGGGCGGTTTCCAGACCGTCATCCCGGAGCAGAACGCCGATGTCGTGAAGAAGGCCGAGAAGGTCAAGCGCGTGATTTGCTGCTCGGGCAAGGTGTACTACGACCTGGTGAAGAAGCGCGAGGAGCGCGGCTCGGACGACGTGGCGATCCTGCGCGTGGAGCAGCTGTATCCCTTCCCGCACAAGGTGTTCGGTGCGGAGATGCGCAAGTACCCCAACGCCACCGACGTGGTCTGGTGCCAGGACGAGCCGCAGAACCAGGGCGCGTGGTTCTTCGTGCAGCACTACATCCACGAGAACATGCTCGAAGGCCAGAAGCTCGGCTACGCCGGCCGTGCGGCGTCGGCCTCTCCTGCCGTGGGTTATGCCCACCTGCATCAGGAGCAGCAGAAGACATTGATCGAAGCCGCCTTCGGCAAGCTCAAGGGCTTCATCCTCACCAAGTGACGCACAACGCAAAACGCATAGCGCAGGAAAAGAAATGGCAATCGTAGAAGTCAAAGTTCCGCAACTCTCCGAGTCGGTGGCCGAGGCCACCCTGTTGACGTGGAAGAAGAAGGCCGGCGAAGCCGTCGCAGTCGACGAGATCCTGATCGAGATCGAGACCGACAAGGTGGTGCTGGAAGTGCCCGCACCGGCCGCGGGCGTGCTCGTGGAGCTGGTGCAGGCCGACGGCGCTACCGTCGCTGCCGAGCAGTTGATCGCGCGCATCGACACCGAGGCGGTGGCGGGCGTTGCCGCTCCTGGCGCTGCCGCACCGGCGCCTGCGGCCCCCGCCGCTGCGCCGGTTGCCGCAGCTGCCGCCACAGCGTCGCAGTCCAAGGCCGGCGTGGCCATGCCCGCGGCCGCCAAGCTCATGGCCGACAACAACCTGGCCTCCGGCTCGGTGTCCGGCACGGGCAAGGATGGACGTGTGACCAAGGGCGACGTGCTCTCGGCTGTGGCGGGTGGCGCAACCGCCGCACCGGCACCCAAGCCGGTGGCGGCACCCGTGGCCGTTTCCACCGGTGCGCCCGCCAAGGTGTTGCCGCAGGTGCCCGTGGTCGCGCCCGACCTGGGCGATCGCCCGGAAGAACGCGTGGCCATGACCCGCCTGCGCGCACGCGTGGCCGAGCGTCTGCTGCAGTCGCAATCGACCAACGCCATCCTGACCACGTTCAACGAAGTGAACATGGCCCCGGTGATGGAGATGCGCAAGAAGTTCCAGGAGAAGTTCGAGAAGGAGCACGGCGTCAAGCTGGGCTTCATGAGCTTCTTCGTCAAGGCGGCGGTGCACGCGCTCAAGAAGTACCCGATCATCAACGCCTCGGTCGATGGCAATGACATCGTCTACCACGGCTATTTCGACATCGGTATCGCCGTGGGTTCGCCGCGCGGCCTGGTGGTGCCCATCCTGCGCAATGCGGACCAGATGAGCTTTGCCGACATCGAGAAGAAGATCGCGGAATTCGGCCAGAAGGCCAAGGACGGCAAGATCGGCCTGGACGACCTCACCGGTGGCACCTTCTCCATCTCCAACGGCGGCACGTTCGGCTCCATGCTGTCCACGCCCATCATCAACCCGCCGCAGTCCGCCATTCTGGGTGTGCACGCGACCAAAGACCGCGCCGTGGTGGAAAACGGCCAGATCGTGATCCGCCCGATCAACTACCTGGCCATGTCCTACGACCACCGCATCATCGACGGCCGTGAAGCCGTACTGGGTCTGGTGGCCATGAAGGAAGCGCTGGAAGACCCGGCGCGAATCCTCTTCGACATCTGATCGGTCGTCTCTCTTGCCAACGCCCCGCCAGGGGCGTTGGCCCTTTGAATTCAGGAAAGCAACATGTCTCAAGCATTTGACGTCGTCGTCATCGGTGGCGGCCCCGGCGGCTACATCGCTGCCATCCGCGCCGCGCAGCTCGGCTTCAAGGTGGCCTGCATCGACGAGTGGAAGAACGCATCGGGCGGCCCGGCACCGGGCGGCACTTGCACCAATGTCGGCTGCATTCCCAGCAAGGCATTGCTGCAGTCGTCCGAGCACTTCGACCACGCCAACCACCACTTCGCCGACCACGGCATCAGCGCGACCAACGTCAAGATCGACGTCGCGAAAATGCTGGCGCGCAAGGATACGGTGGTCAAACAGAACAACGACGGCATCCTCTACCTGTTCAAGAAGAACAAGGTCACGTTCTTCCATGGCCGGGGTTCCTTCGTGAAGGCGGTGGAAGCGGGCTACGAGATCCAGGTAAAAGGTGCCACCGAAGAGCTCATCACGGGTCAGCAGGTCATCGTGGCCACCGGCTCCAATGCGCGGGCCCTTCCGGGTGTGCCGTTCGACGAAGAGACCGTGTTGTCTAACGACGGTGCGCTGCGCGTCGGTGCCGTGCCCAAGAAGCTGGTGTTGATCGGCTCCGGCGTGATCGGCCTGGAAATGGGTTCGGTGTGGCGGCGCCTCGGCGCGGACGTGACCATCCTGGAAGGCCTGCCGACGTTCCTGGGCGCAGTGGATCAGCAGATCGCCAAGGAAGCCAAAAAAGCGTTCGACAAGCAGGGTCTGAAGATCGAGCTCGGCGTGAAGGTGGGCGAGGTCAAGACCGGCAAGAAGGGCGTGAGCGTGGCCTACACCAATGCCAAGGGCGAGGAACAGTCGATCGACGCTGACAAGCTCATCGTCTCCATCGGCCGCGTGCCCAACACCATCGGCCTCAACGCCGAAGCGGTGGGCCTGCAGCTCGACGAACGTGGCGCCATCGTGGTGGACGAGGAATGCCGCACCAGCCTCAAGGGCGTGTGGGCGGTAGGCGACGTGGTGCGCGGCCCCATGCTGGCGCACAAGGCCGAGGAAGAGGGCGTGGCTGTGGCCGAGCGCATCGCTGGCCAGCACGGACACGTCAACTTCAATACCGTGCCTTGGGTGATCTACACCAGCCCCGAGATCGCGTGGGTGGGCCGGACCGAGCAGCAACTCAAGACCGATGGCGTCGCTTACAAGGCGGGCACGTTCCCGTTTCTGGCGAATGGCCGCGCGCGCGCGCTGGGCGACACCACCGGGATGGTGAAGTTTCTGGCCGATGCCACCACAGACGAAATCCTGGGCGTGCACATCGTCGGCCCCATGGCTTCCGAGCTGATCGCCGAAGCCGTGGTCGCCATGGAGTTCAAGGCCAGCGCCGAAGACATCGCGCGCATCTGCCATGCCCACCCTTCGCTCTCGGAGGCCACCAAGGAGGCCGCGCTGGCGGTGGACAAGCGCACGCTGAACTTCTGATCCGGCGATCTTGAGCGTCCGCAGCATCTACGAGGCCGCGCTCAAGGAGCGCGGCTACACGTCCGACCCGGCCCAGGAGCGCGCGGTGGATGCGCTGGAACGCTGCGCAAACGAGTGGAGGGATTACAAGCAACGCCGCTCCAACTCGCTCAAGAAGCTCTTCGTCAATCCGGAGATTCCGCGCGGTGTGTACATGCATGGCGGGGTGGGACGCGGCAAGAGCTTCCTGATGGAATGTTTCTTCGAAGCGGTACCGCTCAGGCGCAAGACGCGCCTGCACTTTCATGAGTTCATGCGCGAGGTGCACCGCGAGTTGCGCGAACTCCAGGGCACCGTGAACCCGCTGGACGAACTCGGCGCGCGCATCGCCAGACGCTACAAGCTGATCTGCTTCGACGAATTCCACGTCGCCGACGTGACCGACGCCATGATCCTGCACCGGCTGCTGGACGCGCTGTTCAAGGCCGGTGTGGGCTTCGTTACGACGTCCAACTTCCACCCCGACAAGCTCTACCCCGACGGCTTGCACCGCGACCGCATCCTGCCCGCGATTGCGCTGCTCAAGGACCGGCTGGAAGTCATCAGCGTGGACAACGGAACCGACTACCGTCAGCGCACCCTCACGCACATCCAGCTCTACCACTGCCCCCTGGGCCCCGAGTCGGACGCAGCCATGGAGGCCACCTTTGCGCAACTGGCCGAGGTGGGCGACCAGGACCCGGTGATGCACATCGAGGCGCGCCAGATCCATGCCCTTCGCCGCGCCGGTGGCGTGATCTGGTTCGACTTCCGTACCTTGTGTGGGGGGCCGCGTTCACAGAACGACTACCTGGAGATCGCCACGCAGTTCCACACGCTGATGCTGTCCAACGTGCCGCAGATGTCGGTGCGCCAGGCCTCCGAGGCACGCCGCTTCACCTGGCTGGTGGACGTGCTGTACGACCGCCGGGTCAAGTTCGTGATGTCGGCGGCCGTGCCACCGGAACAGCTCTACCTGGAAGGCCCGATGTCGCACGAGTTCCCGCGCACGGTTTCTCGCCTGGGCGAAATGCAGTCGGCGGAGTTTCTGGCGCTGGAGCACCGGCTGGTGGACACCGGGTTGACGTGAGAGATCCGGCGCCGGGCCGCCCCAAGCCGGATCAGCCCCCTTGGGGGGCAGCGACCCGCGCAGCGGCGGAGCGTGGGGGCTACAGCCTAGCCCAGGGGCTCCAGCTTCACGATGGTGAGCGACAGGTTGTCGCCCATGCCCTTGGCGCGCGTGCGCGCCTTCTGGATCAGAAACTCGCAGGCCTCACGCGGCGACAGCATGGCAATCGTGCTGGAGAGTTCTTCCGGGGTGAAGTAGTGCCACACGCCATCGCTGCAGGCCATCAGCGCATCGCCCGGGTGCAACTGGGGGACCACGTGAATGTCCACCGGTGGATCGTTCTCGGTGCCCAGGCAACCCATGAGGATGTTGGCGTGTGGGTGGTCCAGCGCTTCTTCCTCGCTGATCTCGCCCTGGTTCACCAGCGTCTGCACGTAGGAATGGTCCATCGTGCGGAAGACCATCTTGCCGTTGCGGAAGTGGTAGATGCGCGAGTCGCCTGCGTGCACCCAGTGGCTGTCGCCGCCCGGGTTGATAAGGAAGGCCGCGATGGTGCTGTGCGGTTCCTGCTCAGCCGACACCGCCGTCAACTTGATCACCAGGTGCGATTCCTCGACGATCTGGCGCAGCAGTGAGCCCGCATCGTCGGTCTCGGGGTCGTACCGTTCGAACAACTGCCGTGCCGTGAGCATCACCTGGTCCGAAGCCTTGCGCCCACCGCTGCGCCCGCCCATCCCGTCGGCCAGCACGGCCAGCATGCAACTGCCATGGCGAGGATGGTGCAACAGGCAGACCTGGTCTTGCTGGTAGTCGCGGTCCCCCCGGTGGATGCCGGTGGATGCCTGGATGCGGTAGCCTTTGGACATGTTGGCGTAGAAACTTGCGAGGGCGTCGTGAGGATGGATGCAATGGTAGCCATGCATTGGGCAAGGCACATCCAGCCTATCATCAAACGCGGAGCAACTGGCGCCGCTGGACGGCGCCAGAGCGCCGCCTGTGACTTTGTCCACCGTGGACAAGGCCTGACGCCGATGGAGGCACTCTGAACACACTCGAATCCGGCGTCGCGGCGGCGTTTTCTGCCGACGGACTCCTGTCACGCGCGCGGCCAGGGCTGCGCACACGGCCAGGCCAGCAGGACATGGCGCTGGCCGTGGCTCGCGCCATCGAGGCTGGCGAGAGTCTGGCCGTGGAGGCGGGCACCGGCGTGGGCAAGACATTCGCGTACCTGGTGCCCTTGCTGCTCAGCGGCCAACGCGCACTGCTGTCCACCGCGACGCAGGCCTTGCAGGACCAGCTGTTTGCACGCGACATCCCCGCCGTGGCGAGTGCACTCGGTGTGCCAGTGCGCGTCGCGCTGCTCAAGGGACGGTCCAGCTATGTGTGTCTGCATCGACTGGAGCAGGCCCTGCACGGACCTGCATCCAGAGGACTGCGCGACCCGGCCGTGACTGCAGGCCTCTCGCGGGTGATGGGTTGGGCCCGGTATTCGCGGCGAGGCGATCTCGCCGAACTCCATGGCCTGGACGAACGTTCACCCTTGCGACCGCTGATCACCTCAACGCGCGAAAACTGTCTGGGTACCTCATGCCCGCGCCACGCGGCTTGCCACGTCCATCGCGCACGCGGCGAAGCCCTGGAGGCCGATTGGGTGGTGATCAACCACCACCTGTTCTTTGCCGATCAGCTCTTGCGCGAAACGGGCGCGCCACCCTTGCTGCCCACCGGTGGCGTGGTGATCCTTGACGAAGCGCATCAGCTGAACGACACGGGCATTGGTTTCATGGGCCAATCCATCGGTTCGGGCCCACTGCGCGAACTCGCACACGATCTGGCCGTTCAGGGGCCACAGTGGGCCAGGGGGCAGCGGCCGTGGGCTCACCTTGCACTGGGTCTGGAGCAGGCGGGCAGGGCGTTCCTGGCCATGCCGCGTGCGGGCTTGCAACGAAGCCGCTGGCCGGGCTCTGTGCCGGATGAGGTGGATGCGACGCGATGGGCTGATGCGGTGGCTGGGCTGGAGAGTGCTC
This sequence comes from Hydrogenophaga sp., assembly GCF_051860785.1. Classification (GTDB taxonomy): domain Bacteria; phylum Pseudomonadota; class Gammaproteobacteria; order Burkholderiales; family Burkholderiaceae_C; genus Hydrogenophaga. The sequence goes on along the minus strand of NZ_JBIMLB010000005.1, from coordinate 91,705 downwards.
TCGCCGCGACAGCGCAGGCGCTGCACGCCACTGCCCAAGCGAGTGCCGATCTGGAGCGGCTTTTCCAGCGCGTCCAGGCCATGTGCCTGCTCTGGCGCGAACTCGTGACTGGGCAGGCCGAGGGTGAGGGTGTGCGTTGGGTGGAGTGGATTGAGGGGCGCTCCTGGCGCGTGGTGCGCTCACCAACCGACAGCTCGGCGCTGTTCCGTGCACTGCTGGGGCCGGATGCGCCACGCGGTCGCAGCTGGATTTTTTCGTCTGCCACGCTGGGCAGCGAGGAGACGCTGCGCTGGTTCACGCGAGGCGTCGGCCTGGACGAGCAACCCGGCTTGCGCACGATGCAGGTGCCCAGCGCATTCGATCATGCGGTACAGGCCTCGCTGTATGTGCCCGAAGACCTTCCCGATCCGGGAGACCAGGCACACACGCCTGCGCTGGCCGAAGCCGTCGCGCGCTGGGCCTCTCGGCTGGGTGGACGCACTCTCGTGCTCACCACCACGCTGCGCGCGGCGGACCGCCTGGCATCGCACCTGATCGAGCTGGTGGCACAGGACCGCTGCAGGCCGTTGCAGGTGCTGGCGCAGGGGCGCGGCTCCCGGCGCAACTTGCTGGAGCGTTTTCGCGCAGCGAGCGAGGCGTCGGTGCTGATCGCTTCAACCTCTTTCTGGGAAGGGGTGGACCTGCCTGGTGACACGCTGCAATTGCTGGTGATCGACAAGCTGCCGTTTCCACCGCCTGACGATCCCTTGATGGATGCACGTGCGCGTCAATTCGAGGCACGAGGATTGAATGCCTTCACCGAGGGTTTCCTGCCTGAGGCGGCCATGGCCCTCAAGCAAGGTGCAGGTCGGCTGATTCGCTCGGAGTCGGATCGCGGCGTGCTGGTGATTGGCGACCGTCGACTGCTCAGTCGTTCTTACGGCAACCGCCTTCTCGCGGCCTTGCCGGCCATGCGTCGGCTGGAAAACGAGGCCGAGATGGCCGAGGCACTTGATGCGCTGGTGCTTACCAGATCTTCCACCAGGGGCTGTCCACCGACTTGAATCCCTTGCTCAGGTATTCGCTCCGGGGGTAGCTGGCCTGCATCACGCGCCTGGCGTCGTCGCGCAACTGGGTCATGCCCAGCGCATCGTAGGACCGGATCATGATGAAAAGCGCTTCTTCCAGCGCGGGCGCGTCGGTGTAATCGGTCAGTGCCGACTGTGCGCGGTTGATGGCGGCCACATAGGCGCCACGGCTGTGGTAGTAGCGCGCCACATGCACTTCGTACTGGGCCAGCGAATTGACGATATAGGTCATGCGCAGGCGCGCATCCGGGCTGTAGCGCGAGTCCGGGAAGCGGCTCACGAGCTCCCGGAAGGCCTCGAAAGACTCCTTGGCAGCCTTCTGGTCGCGCTCGGACAAATCCTGCCGGGCCAGCGACCCGAACAGGCCGAGGTTGTCGTTGAAGTTGATCAGGCCCTTGAGGTAGAGCGCGTAGTCCATGGCCGGGCTGGCGGGGTGCAGCTTCTGAAAGCGATCGATGGCAGCCAGGGCCTGAGCCTGTTCACCGGCCTTGTAGTGGGTGTATGCCTTGTCGAGCTGGGCCTGCTGGGCCAGCGGTGTACCCGCCGCGCGCCCTTCGAGTTTTTCCAGCAGCGTCACCGCTTTCTCGAAGTTTCCCGCCGAGCGCTCGTCGGTGGCCTCACTGTAGATGCGGTTGGGGCTCCAGCCGGCCGTTTCGTCCACGGGCTTGGTGCTGCAGGCTGTCAACACCAGCGCTGCTGCCAACACACAGGAGGACACAGCCGATAATCTGAGACTAAGCATCAAGGATGCACCTTTACAACGGGACAATGGGTTTGGCATCGCAAATTATATCGACGGGGGATGTGTCGGAAGGTTCCACGCCGGGGCTGGTCGACGAGCTCGCACCCGAGGCCGAGACCCGCATCTGCAACGTGCCTGCCGAGATGCACGGCTGGCGCATCGACCGCGCGCTGGCCGCGTTGATTCCCGAGTTCTCCCGTTCGTACCTGCAGCAACTGATGGCCGATGGCGCCGTTGTGCTCCGGGGTATGGCTTTTCGCAAACCGGCAGCGCGCATTGCGGCCGGCGACCAACTGGCGGTGGAACTGCGACCCACGCAGCAGGCGCAGGCTTTCGTGCCCGAGCCCATGGCGCTGGATGTGGTTTTCGAAGACGCCGACCTGCTGGTGATTCACAAGCCAGCCGGCCTCGTGGTGCACCCCGCAGCTGGCAACTGGAACGGCACCCTGCTAAACGGCCTCCTCGCCTACCACCCTGGGGCTGCCAGTCTGCCGCGCGCGGGCATCGTGCACCGGCTGGACAAGGATACCTCGGGCCTCATGCTGGTGGGCAAGAGCCGACAGGCGATGGAGGCGCTGGTGCGTGCCATCGCCGCGCGCGAGGTGAGCCGTCAGTACCTGGCTTTGGCGCAGGGTCGCTGGCAGGGCCCGATGGAACGAGGTGTGGACCAACCGATCGGGCGCGACGTGCACAACCGGCTGCGCATGGCCGTGGTGCGCCCGGACAGCGGCAGTGGCAAATCGGCGCAGACCACGTTGCGCTTGATCGAAGGATCAGACCAGGCCAGCCTGGTGGCCTGCAAGCTGCACACGGGGCGCACACACCAGATTCGCGTGCACATGGCTTGGTTGGGCCACCCACTGGTGGGCGACACGTTGTACGGTGGGCGCATCCAGTGGGGTATGGCGCGGCAGGCCCTGCACGCGGCCCGACTTCGCCTTCGCCACCCCACCACCGGCCAGCATCTCGACTTCGAGAGCACTCCGCCGGCAGACATGCAGGCCGCCATGGCCGAAAGCGGCCTCCGTTACAATCACGCCCGTGTGGCCAGCGCCTTTCTGGACCCACCAATCCCTTGAAGTTGCCCGTCACGGCGACCGGTTGCACCCCTTCGAGCCTTTCCACGGTCCACGCGGCCGACAGGGTTGTGGCGGGCCCGATGCCTTTCTGACCGTCCCGGCTGTGAGCCGGTATTAGGACCGACCGACACCATGAACACCACGGATGCCAAGCGCGTCCTCGAGACGGCCTTGATCTGCGCTCCCCAGCCGCTGTCGGTGCGCGAACTCGGCACGCTGTTCGACGACGAAGTCTCCGCCGACACGCTCAAGTCGTTGCTGGCCGATCTGCAACTCGAATGGACCGGGCGCGGCGTGGAACTGGTCAAGGTGGCCACGGGCTGGCGTTTTCAGAGCCGACCTGAACTGCGCCCCTTCCTCGACCGCCTGCATCCCGAGAAGCCACCGCGCTACAGCCGCGCAACCATGGAAACGCTGGCCATCATTGCCTACCGCCAGCCCGTCACCCGGGGTGACATGGAAGATATTCGGGGCGTGACCATCAATTCCCTGATCATCAAACAGCTCGAGGACCGCGGCTGGATCGAAGTGATCGGGCATCGCGAGACCGTGGGTCGCCCGGCGTTGTTCGCCACTACCCGCCAGTTTCTCGACGACCTTGGCTTGTCCTCGCTGGACCAATTGCCTCCCCTTGAAGGCAACGATGTGCAGGAGTCCGCCCTGGACCGCCTGGATTTCGACTCGCTGTCGGCCAGTCTGCCGCCTGAATCCACCGACGCGCCCGAGCCGATGGACCTCGCGTCCGATGCTCTCACTCCTGCCGGCGACCCGCCGGCGCTGGAAACCTCCTCACAGGAACCCCATGAACCCGGTGACCCCACCCTCAATGCCACCTGATCCCGACGCCAAGGCGGGGCAGGAGGCTGCCGGCGAAGCCGTTGCTTCTTCGCCGCCAAATGCGGTCGCACTGGATGGCGGGGCGCGGGGCAACCGGCAGCCCCCCGATCTCGAGGCCTTGCGCTTCGACGACGTGGTCAGTGGCGCCTTCGACGCCGAACAGGAGCAGGACCTTCCGCTGCCTGCCAAGCGGGTGCTCAGTGCCCAGCCCGAGTCACCCAAGCTGCACAAGGTGCTGGCGCAGGCCGGCATGGGGTCGCGTCTGGAGATGGAGCAGCTCATCCTGGAGGGGCGCATCTCGGTGAATGGTGAGCCGGCTCACATCGGCCAGCGCATCCAGTTCGGCGACACGATCAAGGTCAACGGCAAGCCGGTGCGCGTGCGCATGACGCCACCTCCGCCGCGTGTGCTGGCATACCACAAGCCGGCGGGCGAGGTGGTCTCGCACGACGACCCCCAGAACCGGCCCACCGTGTTCCGGCGGTTGCCGCGCCTCATGCAGGGCAAGTGGCAATCAGTTGGAAGGCTGGACCTCAATACCGAAGGGTTGCTGTTGCTCACGAGTTCGGGCGAGCTCGCGAACCGGTTGATGCACCCTCGCTTCGGTTTGCAGCGCGAATACGCCGTGCGCGTGCTTGGCGCCTTGTCCAACGAGGAAAAGCAGCGTCTGCTGGATGGCGTGCGACTCGATGACGGCATGGCCCAGTTCGCCTCCATCGAGGACGGCGGGGGCGAGGGCGCCAACTGCTGGTACCGCGTCACGATCGGCGAGGGCCGCAACCGCGAGGTGAGACGCATGTTCGAGGCTGTCGGCCATGCGGTCAGCCGGCTCATCCGCATCCGTTACGGCGCCATGATGCTGCCGCGCGGCCTCAAGCGCGGCGCCTGGGTCGAACTGGACGACCGGGACATTGGCCGACTGACCGCGGCGGCCGGCATGCCGGCTGGCGGCGACGAAAATGGACCGAATCGACCGCGCGCACCCGGACGCCATCCGACCCAGCAGCCGATGCGTCGGGGGCAGGCCGGCCGGGGCCAGGGCAAACCGCCCGGCAGCAGGGCCGACGGCCCCGGCTTCGATGACCGGCGTGCCGGTGGCTACGGCATGGGTGGCGCACCCTCGGTCCCCGGTGGCAAGGGCAAGGGGCGCGGTGGCAAAGGCGGCGGCAAGGCGCCGGGAACCGGCCAGGCCCAACCCGATCCCATGAAAACCTCCTTTGGCTACATCGGCCAGGACGCTCTGCAGCGCCGCCGTGAACAGAACGCTGGCCGGGGTGGCCCGCCTCCCGGAGGGCGACGTCGGGGAGGTGGCGGTGGGGGTGGTCGCTCCGGGGGGCGTTGACCCTTGCGCCGCGCAGGGTTCATTGGCCCAACGATGTAGAATCATGGGCTTTGCGAGGTGTCTCAAAGCCTCGGTTGATTGACCCAACAACTTCAGGATTTCCATGGCCATCGAACGCACCCTCTCGATCATCAAGCCCGACGCCGTCGCCAAGAACGTCATCGGCCAGATTTATGCCCGTTTCGAAGCCGCCGGCCTGAAGGTCGTGGCAGCCCGCATGGCCCACCTCTCGCGTGGCGAAGCCGAAGCTTTCTACGCTGTGCACAAGGCGCGCCCGTTCTTCAAGGATCTGGTCGACTTCATGATCTCCGGCCCGGTGATGATCCAGGCGCTTGAAGGCGAAGGCGCTATCGCCAAGAACCGCGACCTGATGGGCGCCACCGACCCCAAGAAGGCGGCTGCCGGCACCATTCGCGCCGACTTCGCCGACAGCATCGACGCCAACGCCGTGCACGGCTCCGACGCGCCCGAGACCGCCGCTGCCGAAGTGGCCTTCTTCTTCGCCGGCCTCAACGTCTACTCGCGTTGATCATGGTATGACGGCCAACCTGCTCGACTTCGATCTCGAGGGTTTGGCCGCCTTTTGCGAGCAGCTGGGCGAGAAGCGCTTTCGCGCGGTCCAGTTGTTTCGCTGGATTCATCAGAAGGGCGCGGCGAACTTCGCCGACATGACCGACCTTGCCCGCAGCCTGCGCGAGAAGCTGCCCGGGGTCTGCACCATCGCCGATCTGCCTGTCCTCTCCCGCCAGGACTCCACCGACGGCACCATCAAATGGCTGTTCGATGTCGGTGACGGCAACGCGGTGGAAACCGTGTTCATACCCGAAGACGACCGTGGCACGCTGTGCATTTCTTCCCAGGCCGGTTGTGCCGTGGGGTGCCGCTTCTGCTCCACCGGTCACCAGGGTTTCTCGCGCAACCTCACCACGGGCGAGATCGTTGCGCAACTCTGGCACGCGGAGCATTTCCTGCGCCGCCACCTGAAGAAGGGTGGGGAACGCGTGATCACCAACGTGGTCATGATGGGCATGGGTGAGCCCTTGCAGAACTACAGTGCCCTGGTCCCGGCGTTGCGCGTCATGCTCGACGACCATGGCTACGGTCTCTCACGCCGCCGCGTGACCGTGTCCACCTCTGGCGTGGTGCCCATGATCGAGCGCCTCGCGCTGGATTGCCCGGTGGCGCTGGCGGTCTCGCTGCACGCCCCCAACGATGCGTTGCGCGACGATCTGGTGCCCCTCAACCGAAAGTACCCCATCGCCGAGTTGCTTGACGCCTGCCTGCGTTACCTGCCCGCCGCGCCGCGCGACTTCATCACTTTTGAATACTGCATGCTTGATGGCGTGAATGACCAGCCCGAACATGCGCGGCAGTTGCTGGAACTGCTCAAAGGGCACGGGGAGCGCGGTGTTCCGTGCAAAATCAACCTGATCCCCTTCAACCCGTTCCCCGATTCGGGTCTGACCTGTTCGCCACGCCCCGTGGTGCTGCGTTTCGGGCAGATTCTCAACGAGGGCGGTGTGGTGACCACCGTGCGCAAGACCCGGGGCGACGACATCGACGCCGCTTGCGGGCAGCTCGCTGGCGACGTGCTGGATCGCACCAACGCGGCCAGTCGACTGGCGCAGCGCCGGGAGACCACGGCAAGACCGATTCGCATCGTCCGCAAGGAAAGGCAGGCATGACCCAAGCGCTCCGCATCTCTGATTCGAGTTCCAAGCCCTGGCCCCTTGTGCTGCTGCTCCTGCTGGCTGCGCTCGCGCTGTTCGCGGGCTGCGCACAGAACCCGGGCGCTGCTCCCGGCGGCGGATCCAGCGTGGGCCGCACGGTCGAGCCGCTCACTGAATCCGACGAACCCGAGGCTCGCAAGCGGGCACGAATTCGGCTGGAACTCGCTGCGGGCTACTTCGGGCAGGGGCAGACGAACGTGGCGCTCGATGAGATCAAGCTCTCGCTGGCTGCCGACCCAACGTACGCATCCGCGTACATGCTTCGCGGCCTCGTGTATTCGCGCATGAATGAGCTTGTGCTGGCCGAGGAAAGTTTCCGCCGTGCTCAGCAGCTCAGCCCACGCGACCCTGACGTGTTGCACCACTACGGCCTTTTCGCCTGTCAGCAGGGTCGCTACGCACAGGCTGTCGATTTGTTTCAGCAAGCCATGGCCAGTCCCGTCTATGGTGGCCAGGCCAAGACCTTGATGGCCAAAGGTGTGTGCCAGGTGCGGGCGGGCCAGTTCGCCGAGGCTGAGGGCAGTCTGGCGCGCTCCTACGAACTCGACGCGAGCAACCCCATCACCGCCTACAACCTGGCCGCGCTGCAATTCCGGCGTGGCGAGAACGAGAAGGCGCAGTTCACCATCCGCCGCCTGAACAACTCGGATTTGGCCAATGCGGAGACGCTCTGGTTGGGCATCAAGGTCGAACGGAGGGTCGGCAACACCGAAGCCATGCGCCAGTTGGCGCAGCAACTGGGTCGCCGCTACCCCGATTCGCGCGAGTGGGCTTCCTACCAGCGGGGGGCGTTTGATGAGTGACGTCCAGAACGCGGTCGAGACGGCCGGCCGCCCCGTGCTGCTGCGCTCTGCCCGCGAATCGGCCGGGCTCCACATTGCCGCACTCGCGGCGGCGCTGAAGGTGCCCGTGCGCAAGCTCGAGGCGCTGGAAGCAGGGCGCTACAACGAGTTGCCTGACCTCACGTTCGCGCGGGCACTGGCTTCCAGCGCCTGCCGCCACCTCAAGATCGATCCGGCACCCATCCTGGAGCAGATTCCGCAGGGCGTGGCACCCGAGTTGGGCCATTCCCGCCACGCCATCAATGCACCGTTCAAGCCGGCCAGCGATCCCGCGCCCGTCAATCCCCTGTCCTGGTTGTCGCGCCCGGCCATGCTGGCGGCCATTGTCTTGTTGCTCGGCGCGCTCGTCATCGTTTTCCTGCCTCGCGCGCAGGACCCCCCGGCTGCGGCAGGCGGCGACACCGTGGTCACGCCGGTAGAGCCTGTGGCTGCCGAGGAGCCGGTTGCGGCAACCGTGGCGGTGGAACCCGCTGCAGAGCCCACCACCGGTGTGCCGTCCTTGGTGACGCCCCCACCTCCGGTACCCGAGACTGCGCCTGCCCCGACATCGCCCGTGCCCAATGCCGCCACAACGCCGGCCCCCACCGTGGCCGCGACGACCGGCAGCCTGCTGACGATCGCCGCCACGGGCGAATCGTGGGTGGAAGTGACGAACGGAGCGGGTAGTGTGGTCATCCAGCGCATGCTCAAGGCCGGTGATGCGGTCGACTTCTCCAGTTCACCACCTTATACGGTGGTACTGGGCCGTGCCGAGTCGGCCCAGGTGACCGTGCGCGGTCGACCATTCGACGTGAACGCCATCGCTCGCAACAACGTGGCGCGATTCGAGGTGAAGTGACCATGGACGACGTCGTGCGATCCGGCAGCTCCTGCGAACCCATTCCGCTTTCGCTCGCGCAGCCGCGACGCACGCGGCAGGGCGTGGTGGCCTGGGGCAGCCATCGTGTGACGGTGGGCGGCGACGCGCCGGTGCGTGTGCAGTCCATGACCAATACCGACACGGCCGACGCCGTGGGCACCGCAATCCAGGTCAAGGAGTTGGCGCTCGCAGGCTCCGAACTGGTGCGCATCACGGTGAACAACGATGAAGCGGCCAAGGCTGTGCCCTACATTCGCGAGCAACTTGACCGCATGGGTGTGGATGTGCCCCTGGTTGGCGATTTCCATTACAACGGCCACCGCCTGCTGACCGACCACCCGGCCTGTGCCGAGACACTGTCCAAGTACCGCATCAACCCCGGCAACGTGGGCCGTGGCGACAAGGGCGATCGCCAGTTTGCGCAGATGGTGGAGATCGCCGCCCGGCACGACAAGGCGGTTCGCATCGGCGTGAACTGGGGCAGCCTCGACCAGGACCTGCTTGCCCGCCTCATGGACGAGAACGCCGGCCGCGCCGAACCCTGGGACACGCGCCAGGTGATGTACGAAGCGCTGATCACTTCGGCCGTCGATTCGGCGAAACGCGCCGAGCGCATCGGCCTGAACGGCAACAACATTTTTCTTTCCTGCAAGGTCAGCGCGGTGCAGGACCTCATCGCCGTGTACCAGGCGCTGGCACAGCGCTGCGACTACGCCTTGCATCTGGGCCTCACCGAAGCTGGCATGGGCACCAAAGGCGCGGTGGCCTCGACGGCTGCGCTCTCTGTGCTGCTGCAGCAGGGCATTGGCGACACGATTCGCGTCTCGCTCACGCCGCAACCCGGCGAGGCGCGCACGCAGGAAGTGGTGATTGCCCTGGAGATCCTGCAGGCTTTGGGCATGCGCGCTTTTGTGCCATCGGTCACCGCCTGTCCTGGCTGTGGACGCACCACGAGCACCACCTTTCAGGAACTGGCCAAGCAGATCGACGACTATCTGCGAGCGTCCATGCCGGTGTGGCGCGCGCGCTATCCCGGCGTGGAAGGCCTCAAGGTGGCGGTGATGGGTTGCATCGTCAACGGCCCGGGCGAGAGCAAGCACGCCGACATCGGCATCAGCCTGCCGGGAACCGGTGAAGCCCCGGCCGCGCCGATCTTCATCGATGGCCAGAAGGCCATGACCTTGCGCGGTGCAAACATCGCGCAGGAATTCCAGAGCATCGTCGAAAACTACATCGAGAAGCGGTTCGGCACACCCGCCTGAACCGTTCCCACCGCACATGGCAGAGAAACTGAGCGCCGTCAAAGGCATGAACGACATTGCCCCTCCCGCGTCCGCGCACTGGGAGTGGCTCGAAGACACGCTGCGTGGCCTCATGCGCCGCTATGGCTACCGAAATCTGCGCACGCCCATCGTGGAGCACACGGCACTTTTCGTTCGGGGCCTGGGTGAGGTCACCGACATCGTCGAGAAGGAGATGTATTCCTTCGAAGACCGGCTCAACGGCGAACAGCTCACGCTGCGGCCCGAGAACACCGCCGGCGTCGTGCGCGCCGCTCTCGAGCATTCGATGCTCTACGACGGACCCAAGCGGCTCTACTACATGGGCCCGATGTTTCGCCATGAGCGGCCGCAGCGCGGTCGCTACCGGCAGTTCCACCAGTTCGGCGCCGAAGCCCTGGGTTTTGCGGGTCCCGACGTGGACGCCGAACTCATCGTGCTGGCCTGCGACCTCTGGGCCCAACTCGGGCTGGAGGGCATCGAGCTCGAGATCAACAGCCTGGGCCAGCCGCCCGAGAGACTGGCGCATCGTCAGGCGCTCATCAGCTACCTCGAAGCCCACGCGGATCAGCTCGACGAGGAGGCGAAGCGCCGCCTGCACAGCAATCCGCTGCGCATCCTGGATACCAAGAACCCTGTCATGCAGGATCTGGTCAATGCAGCGCCTCGCCTCATGGACCACCTGGGTGCCGAGTCGCTGGAGCACTTCAACCGTCTGCGCAGCCTGCTGGACGCACACGGCATCGCCTACCGCATCAACCCGCGCCTGGTGCGCGGCATGGACTACTACAACCTCTCGGTGTTCGAGTTTGTCACCACGCAACTGGGTTCTCAGGGCACGGTGTGCGCCGGGGGGCGCTACGACGGCCTGTTCGAGCAGATCGGCGGCAAGGCGGCGCCGGCGGTGGGCTGGGCCCTGGGGCTGGAGCGCATCCTGGAGTTGCTCAAGGAGCAGGACAAGCTGCCGGCGCAACCCGTGCCCGATGTGTACGCCGTGGTGACCGATGCCGGCCGCATACCCGAGGTCATGCCTGTTCTGCGCGAGTTGCGCCGACAGGGCGTGAGCGTGCAGATGCATGCTGGCGGACCCGACGGCATGGGCAGCATGAAGTCGCAGTTCAAGAAGGCCGATGCCAGCGGTGCGCGACATGCGCTCATCTTTGGCGAGCAGGAAATGCAGCAAGGCGGTGTGGCCCTCAAGCCTTTGCGGGGGCCGCGCAACGAAGGGCAGGGCGGCGCTTCGCCCGAGGCGGCTCAAAGCCTGCTGCCGTTGGCTTCCGTGGCCGACTGGGCCGCAGGCCTGCGCCAGCACTGAACCCTGTACCGGACGGCTCACCCGCCCGCCTACAATCCCCTGTTGCGCAAGAAGCGCACGACCAGCAGTCCAACACCGAACATGGCCAAACACCTCGACCTCGAAGAGCAGGAACAGCTCGACCAGATCAAACACTTCTGGACCCGTTACGGCAACCTCATCAGTTGGGTGTTGATCGTGGTGTTCGGCTCGTTCGCGGCCTGGAACGGCTGGAACTGGTACCAGCGCAACCAGGCCGTCAAGGCGGCTGCGCTGTACGACGAAGTCGATCGCGCTGCGGTCGCCAAGGACGCGCAGCGCATGGAGCGTGCGCTGGCCGACATGCAGGCCAACTTTGGCAGCACCACCTTCGCCAGCCAGGCCGCGCTGCTGGCGAGCAAGATCCTCTTTGATGCCGGGCAGGCAGACAAGGCGCGCGCCGCGCTGAGCTGGGCTGCGGAGAAATCGGGTGACGCTTCCTACAAGGCAGTGGCACGCTTGCGCCTGGCTGCGCTCGACCTGGAGGCAAAAGCCTTCGACCAGGCGCTCAAGACATTGGAAGCCCCGGTGCCCAAGTCCTTCGAACCGCTGGTGGCCGATCGCCGCGGCGACATCTTCATGGCCCAGGGCAAGCCGGACGAAGCCCGCACGCAGTACCAGAATGCCTGGAAGGCACTGGGCCAGCGCACCGAATACCGCCGCCTGGTGGAGGTGAAGCTCGCTGCTCTGGGCGTGAACGTCTCCAGCCTGACCTCTACCGCGTCTTGAACCCCATGCAGACCAGCCCGATCTCTCGCTCTCATCCCCATGGGCACCGCACGCTGGCCGTGCTGGGCCTCGCCTTCACGGTCTTGCTGGCGGCCTGTTCCTCGGGGCCGGATAAACCCAAGCCGACCGAGCTGGCGCCTGTGGCCGCGCTCATGGGCACCCGTGCGGCGTGGACCGCTCAGGTCGGTGCCGGCCATGCGTCTCTGGTGCCGCAGGTGGTGTCCGGACGCGTGTTCGTGGCGAGCGAAGCAGGCACCGTGGCGGCGCTCAATGCCAGCAATGGACAGGACGTGTGGCGCCTGGACCTGAAAGCCCGCATTGCAGCGGGTGTGGGCTCTGATGGCCAGACCGCTGCGGTGGTCACGCGGGAAAACGAGCTGATCGCCGTCGCGGATGGTCGCGAGCTCTGGCGCGTGCGACTCCCGGCGCGCGCCTTTACCGCGCCTCTGGTGGCGGGCAAACGTGTCTTCGTGCTCACCGCCGACCGCACCGTGATCGCCTTCGATGGTTCGAACGGGGCGCGCCTGTGGAGTCAGACCCGTCCCGCCGAGCCACTCGTGCTCAGCCAGAGCGGTGTGCTGCTGGCGGTGGGTGACATGCTGGTGGCAGGACTCTCGGGTCGGCTCGTCGGCCTGAATCCGCAGAACGGCGTGGTCCGCTGGGAGGCGCCGGTCGCCACCTCGCGCGGTACCAACGAGGTGGAACGGCTGGTCGACATCGTGGGTCCGGCCAGTCGCATCGGGGGCAGCGTCTGTGTGCGTGCTTATGCCGCAGCGGTGGGGTGCGTCGACACGACGCGGGGCACCATGACCTGGACGCGGCCAGCACAGGGGACCACCGGCGTTCACGGCGATGACCGGCTGGTGTTCGGCACCGAGACCGACGGCAAGCTCCTGGCTTGGCAGCGCGCCACCGGCGAGCCCGCCTGGAGCGTGGACCGGCTGAAGTACCGAGACCTGAGCGCCCCCCTGGCGCTGGGCCGTGTGGTCGCCGTGGGCGACGGTGCCGGTCTGGTGCACCTGGTCTCGCGCGAGGACGGCAGCGAGATGACTCGCCTGTCGACCGATGGCTCGCCCATTCTGTCTGCCCCGGTGCTGGCGGGCGATGCGCTGGTGGTGCAGACGCGCAATGGCGGCGTCTACGCCTGGCGCCCCCAGTGAAACCTGTCATCGCTCTGGTGGGCCGGCCCAATGTGGGCAAGTCCACCCTGTTCAACCGCCTGACGGGCACGCGCGACGCGATCGTGGCCGACTTTGCCGGACTCACCCGCGATCGCCACTACGGCAATGGCAGGCTGGGGCGTCGCGAGTACATCGTCATCGACACCGGTGGCTTCGAGCCCGAGGCCAGTGAGGGCATCTACAAGGAGATGGCCAGGCAGACCCGCCAGGCCGTGGCCGAGTCCGATGTGGTGATTTTCGTGGTGGATGCGCGCGCCGGCATCAGCGCGCAGGATCACGACATCGCTCACTACCTCCGCCGCCTGGGCAAGCCCACGGTGCTGGTGGCCAACAAGGCCGAGGGCATGACCCAGGGCCTGCAACTGGTGGAGTTCTTCGAATTGGGGCTGGGTGAAGTGCTCCCGGCGTCCAGCGCTCACGGTCAGGGCATCCGGTCCATGCTGGAGACCGCGCTCGAGCGCATCCCCGGCCTGCCGCCAGAGGACGAGGAAGAGCCCGAAGCCGAGACCGGCGTGATCCGCCTGGCGGTGGCGGGGCGCCCCAATGTGGGCAAATCCACCCTGATCAATGCCTGGCTGGGCGAGGAGCGCCTGGTGGCCTTCGACCTGCCAGGCACCACGCGCGATGCGATCTCCGTGCCCTTCGAGCGAGGTGGGCAGAAGTTCGAGCTCATCGACACCGCCGGCATCCGCCGCAAGGGCAAGGTCTTCGAAGCCATCGAGAAGTTCTCAGTGGTCAAGACGCTGCAGGCCATCGAGAACGCCCACGTCGTTCTTCTGCTGCTGGACGCCACCCAGGGTGTGACCGACCAGGACGCGCACATCGCTGGCTACATTCTCGAAAGCGGCCGGGCCGTGGTGCTGGCCATCAACAAATGGGACGCGATTGACGCCTACCAGCGTGAGCAGATCGAGCGCCAGGTTGAAACCCGGCTGGCTTTTCTCAAGTTTGCTTCCATGCACCTGATTTCAGCGAAGAAGCGCCAGGGCCTGGGGCCGGTCTGGAAATCCATCGCTCAGGCGCATGCCTCGGCCATGCGAAAGATGACCACCCCGGTGCTCACTCGGCTGCTGCTCGAGGCCGTGGCATTCCAGGCGCCCACTCGCAGTGGCATGTTCCGGCCCAAGATGCGCTATGCGCACCAGGGAGGCATGAATCCGCCGGTGATCGTCATTCACGGTAATTCCCTCGAACACGTACCCGACGCCTACCGTCGCTTTCTCGAAGGGCGTTTCCGCAAGGCCTTCGATCTGGTGGGTACACCCCTGAGGATCGAGTTCAAGACCTCAGCCAATCCCTTCAAGGAATAGGAATTTTCGGTTACCGGTTGTGCGCCGGCGGTGCTGTGGTATGGTCCATTCTTCATTAACTTTCATTGAACACGGAGCATATCGTGAGCAATAACAAAGGCCAGCTCTTGCAAGACCCTTTCCTGAACCAGCTTCGCCGGGAGCATGTGCCCGTGTCGATTTATCTGGTCAATGGCATCAAGCTGCAGGGTCAGATCGAATCCTTCGACCAGTACGTCGTGCTTCTGCGCAACACGGTCACGCAGATGGTCTACAAGCACGCCATTTCCACCATCGTCCCGGGTCGCCCTGTGCAGTTCTCGGCAGTCGGCGCGGACGAGTCCACCCCCTGATTCGGATTCTGAGTCACCCTGAGTCCGTGCAGTACCGCTGCCGGATCAGCAGCGCCTTGCGCGTTGCCGCCCCAACGATTTGAACCCGCCCGTACCATCCGCATCATCCACGCCATCGGTCATTCTGGTGGGGGTGGACTTTGGTGTGCCACATTTTGATGGCGGACTCGAGGAACTCGGGCTTCTGGCGCAAACCGCAGGCTACAAGGTGGCCGAACGCGTGGCCTGCAAACGTCGGGCGCCCGATCCGGCGCTGTTTGTCGGTTCGGGAAAAGCCGACGAGATCAAGTTGCTGGCCCAGTCCACCGGTGCAGCCGAGGTGTTGTTCGACCAATCCCTGAGTCCGGCACAACAACGCAACCTGGAGCGCCATCTCGGCCTGCCGGTCAACGACCGCACGCTGCTGATCCTGGAAATCTTCGCCCAGCGAGCTCGCAGCCACGAAGGCAAGCTGCAGGTCGAGCTCGCCCGGCTTCAGTACCTCTCCACCCGGCTGGTTCGGCGCTGGTCGCACCTGGAACGTCAGAGTGGCGGCATCGGCATGCGCGGCGGGCCCGGCGAAACACAGATCGAACTGGACCGCCGCATGATCGGTGAGGCCATCAAGCGAACCAAGGATCGGCTGGAGAAGGTCAAGAAGCAGCGTGCCACCCAGCGTCGTCAGCGCGAGCGCCGCGACACGTTCTCCATCTCGCTCGTGGGCTACACCAACGCGGGCAAGTCGTCCCTGTTCAACAGCCTCGTGAAGGCGCGTGCCTATGCGGCCGACCAACTCTTTGCCACGCTGGACACCACCACCCGCCAGCTTTACCTGGGCGAGGCAGAGCGCTCGGTGTCCTTGTCAGACACCGTCGGATTCATTCGCGATCTGCCGCATGGCCTGGTCGATGCTTTCGCCGCCACGCTGCAGGAAGCGGCCGATGCCGATCTGCTGCTGCACGTGGTCGATGCCTCCAACCCGGCGCACCTGGAACAGATCGCCTCGGTGATGGGTGTGCTCAAGGACATCGGGGCCGATCAGGTGCCGCAGATACTGGTCTTCAACAAGCTCGATGCGGTGGATCCCGCCAATGTGCCGCGTGTTCTGAGCGATGCGATGGAACTGGAAGGTCGGTCTGTCCCTCGAATCCACGTCAGTGCTCACACGAGCGAAGGCGTGCCCGCCCTGCGCGCCTTGCTGGCCGAGCGCGTGTTGGCCCAGAAGGAGGCTCAAGGGATCCTGATCCCCGGGCCTTCACCTGAATTAGGCAACCCGGTCTCGTGATTGGGCACAATGTGACTGTTTTGTTCCTTGCACCGAAAAGAGTTGGCAACCCATGGATGTGAATCTGCAATCCCCCGCAAACGGCGCTCAGGCCAATGCGCTGTCCTCCCGCCGCCGGGGCTGGCGTGGCTGGCTGGGCATGTTCAACCTGAACGATCCCCGCTGGGGCCGCGACGACGACGCATCCCGGAATGAAGGGCCCAAGGACGGGCAGGAGCCCGGGCGCGACGAGGACCCTCGTCCTCCCCAGCGTCCGCCGCGCGGCCAGGGGCCCAACCAGGGCCCGCCCGACCTCGACGAACTCTGGCGTGACTTCAACCGCAAGCTTGGTGGCCTGCTGGGCAACAAGGGCGGCCGGGGTGGGGGCATGGGTGGCGGTAACGGGTCGGGCGGCGGCATGCCCGGCTTTACACCCAGTCCGAAGACCACCGGCATCGGTGCCGGCCTGATCGTTGGTGTGGCTGCCCTGATCTGGCTGGGCACGGGCTTCTTCATCGTGCAGGAAGGCCAGCAGGCCGTCATCACCCAGTTCGGCAAGTACCACAGCTCGGTCGGCGCAGGTTTCAACTGGCGCCTGCCGTACCCCATTCAGCGCCATGAAACCGTCTTCGTGACGCAGATCCGTTCGGTCGACGTGGGCCGCGACAACGTGGTGCCGGCCACCGGCCTGCGCGAATCGGCCATGCTGACCGAGGACGAGAACATCGTCGAGATCAAGTTCGCGGTGCAGTACCGCCTGAACGACGCGCGCGCGTTCCTGTTCGAGAGCCGTGACCCGGACGCTGCGGTTGTCAAGGTGGCCGAGACGGCCGTGCGCGAAGTCGTTGGCAAGATGAAGATGGATGCCGCGTTGGCCGAGGAGCGGGATCAGATCGCCCCTCGCGTGCGCGCACTCATGCAGAACATCCTCGATCGTTACAACGTCGGTATTGAGGTGGTGGGCATCAACCTGCAACAGGGTGGCGTGCGTCCCCCTGAGCAGGTGCAGGCCGCGTTCGACGACGTGCTCAAGGCCGGTCAGGAACGCGAGCGGGCCAAGAACGAGGCACAGGCTTATGCGAACGACGTGGTGCCTCGTGCTCGCGGCGCTGCCTCGCGCCTGACCGAAGAAGCTGAAGGCTACCGCGCTCGCATCGTTGCGCAGGCTGAAGGTGATTCGCAGCGCTTCCGCTCGGTGTTGACGGAATACCAGAAGGCGCCCCAGGTGACGCGAGAGCGCATGTACACAGACGCCATGCAGGAGATCTACTCCAACGTGACCAAGGTGCTGGTGGACTCCAAGTCGGGCTCCAACCTGCTGTACCTGCCGCTGGACAAGATCATGCAGATGACGGCCCAGACCGGCCCGGCCGCCACGGCCGCACCGAGCGTTCCAACGCCCAGCACCGGAACCGCCTCGACGTCCTCCAGCCGCAGCATCGACAACGCCGCACGCTCGCGTGAGCGTGACGTTCGCTGAGCCGCCCCACGCGACCCGAGAGCACTCATATGAACAAACTGGGTTTCATCCTTACTTCACTCATCGTGGCGCTGGCCATTGCCAGTTCCATGCTGTTTGTGGTCGACCAGCGCCAGTTCGGTGTGGTTTTCCAGCTCGGCCAGATCAAGCAGGTGGTTACCGAGCCGGGCCTGAACTTCAAGCTGCCGCCACCGTTCCAGAACGTCTCCTACATCGACAAGCGCCTGCTGACGCTGGAGAGCACCGACACCGAGCCCACGCTCACCGCCGAGAAGCAGCGCGTGGTGATCGACTGGTACGTGCGCTGGCGCATCAGCGAGCCGCAGGAATACATCCGCAACGTTGGTATCACCGAGCGCGCCGGCGCTCTGCAACTCAACCGCGTGGTGCGCAACTCCTTCCAGCAGGAAGTGAACAAGCGCACGGTGAACGAACTGCTCTCCACCCGGCGCGAGCAGCTCATGGCCGACGTCAAGCGCGAGGTGCTGGCCGCCGTGCGTGGTGCGGACAAGCCCTGGGGCATGGACGTGGTGGACGTGCGCATCACCCGCGTGGACTACGCTGAGAGCATCACCGCATCGGTATACCAACGCATGGAGGCAGAGCGCAAGCGCGTGGCCAACGAATTGCGCTCAACCGGTTTTGCCGAAGGCGAGAAGATTCGTGCCGATGCGGATCGCCAGCGCGAAGTGATCGTTTCGGAAGCCTACCGGTCGGCCCAGCTCATCAAGGGTGAGGGCGATGCCAAGGCAGCCTCCGCGTTCAACGATGCATTCGGCCGCGATCCTGCTTTCGCGCAGTTCTATCGCAGCCTCGATGCCTACAAGGCCAGCTTCGCCAGCAAGGGCGACGTGCTGGTGGTGGACCCTTCGTCCGATTTCTTCAAGGCCTTGCGCAGCAGCAACCTCGCACCCGCTGGCCGCTAAGGGTGGGGCGGTACCTGGGTGCTGCTTTTGCGCGGCACCCTTGATTTCACGGGGCATTTCATGTCTGAACTGTTCTGGCCTGTGCTGGCTCTGGTGCTGATCGTCGAAGGCCTGCTCCCCCTGCTGGCTCCTGGTCTGTGGCGCCGGATGTTCACGGAAATGCTTCGCCTGCGCGATGGACAACTGAGGTTCTTCGGTCTCATGAGCATCGTCGGCGGTGCGTTGCTCTGGTGGTTGCTCGGCTGACTCCGCGCAAGACCCCGGTACCGGGGCCGGTAAAATCGCGTTTTTAACAGCCCCTGAAAATGCCCATGTCTGCCTGGGTCCTCCCGGATCACATCGCCGATGTCCTGCCTTCCGAGGCACGCCACATCGAAGAACTACGCAGGAGTTTGCTCGACACCGCACGGGGCTACGGCTACGAGTTGGTGATGCCGCCGTTGCTGGAGCACCTGGAATCGCTGCTCACCGGCACCGGTGAAGCCCTTGACCTGCAGACCTTCAAGCTGGTTGACCAGCTCTCGGGGCGCACGCTCGGGTTGCGCGCCGACAGCACGCCGCAGGTTGCTCGCATCGACGCCCACCTGCTCAACCGCCAGGGTGTGGCGCGCCTGTGCTATTGCGGCCCGGTGGTGCACACCCGCACCGATCGCCCTTTTGCCAGCCGTGAGCCGCTGCAGTTCGGTGCAGAGATTTATGGCCATGCCGGGCAGGAGGCAGATCTCGAGGCGATCGAACTGGCGCAGGCCTGCCTGCGCAGCGCGGGCGTGCAGAGCCTGCAGCTCGACATGGCCGATGTGCGCGTGATCGACGCCGTGCTGGCACCAGTGACACTCAGCGCAACGCAGGAGGCGAGCATCCACGCAGCACTCAACGCCAAGGATGTGGCCGAGCTTGAAACCCTGGCGCGCGGTCTGCCCGAGCGCGTGCGCCACGACCTCTGCGCATTGCCACGCCTGTTTGGTGGCGTGTCTGTGCTCGACGAGGCAGAGCGCATCCTTCAACCTTCCGAAGCGCTTCATGCCGCGTTGCAAGGCCTGCGCTGGCTGGCCTCGCACGCCGCCGGTCTCCAGGTCTCCATCGACCTGGCCGATCTGCGTGGCTACGCCTACTACACCGGCATGCGCTTCGCGCTGTTCGCTCATGAAGCCGGGGATGGGGCAGGGCAGTCGCTCGAACTTGCCCGAGGCGGGCGCTATGACGAAGTCGGTGCGGTGTTCGGTCGCAACCGTCCCGCCGTAGGTTTCAGTCTCGACTTGAAGGAATTGGTGGCTGCCGTGTCGCCGCGCCCCCTCAAGGCCGCCATCCGCGCGCCCTGGGGCATGGATGCCGGTCTGCGCCAGGCCATTGCGCGTCTGCGCAGCGAGGGCCACACGGTGGTGTGCGTGCTGCCCGGACATGAACACGAAGTCGACGAATTCCACTGCGACCGCGAACTGGTCGCCGATGCCCGCCTGGGCGGGCAGTGGACAGTGCAACACATTCAAACGGAAACCAGCAAATGACGAACAGCAACAGCGCCGTGACCCCAGGGCGCAACGTGGTGGTGGTGGGTACCCAGTGGGGTGACGAGGGCAAGGGCAAGCTGGTCGACTGGCTGACCGAATCTGCGACGGGCGTGGTGCGCTTCCAGGGCGGCCACAACGCCGGCCACACGCTGGTCATCAATGGCGTGAAGACCGCGCTGCACCTCATCCCCAGCGGCATCATGCGCGCGGGTGTGAAGTGCTACATCGGCAACGGCGTGGTGCTCTCGGTGGGCAAGCTGTTCGAAGAAATCACTGGGCTAGAGAAGGCCGGGGTCGAGGTGCGCTCGCGCCTGCGCGTCAGCGAGGGCTGCCCCCTCATCCTGCCGTTTCACGCCGCCATCGACATCGCGCGCGAAGCCGCCAAGGTCAAGGCTGGCACCGAGAAGATCGGCACCACCGGCCGTGGCATTGGCCCTGCCTATGAAGACAAGATCGCCCGCCGGGCGCTGCGCGTGCAGGACCTGAAATACCCCGAGCGTTTCGCCAGCAAGCTGCGCGAACTGCTCGACCTGCACAACCACCTGTTGACCACCTGGCTGCATTCGGCCGACCTGGCCTGGGACGAGAAGATTGCAGCGTACATGAAAGACGGTGCCATCCAGTTCGAACCGGTCTACGCAGAGGCCATGCAACAGGCCGAGCTGCTCAAGCCCATGATCGCCGATGTCTCGTGCGAACTCAACGCGGCCCACCGTGCGGGTGCGAATCTGCTGTTCGAAGGCGCGCAAGGAACGCTGCTCGACATCGACCATGGCACCTACCCTTTCGTCACCTCCAGCAACTGCGTGGCTGGCAATGCCGCTGCAGGTTCCGGAGTGGGTCCCGGCCTGCTGCACTATGTGCTGGGCATCACCAAGGCCTACTGCACACGCGTTGGTGGCGGCCCTTTCCCCACCGAGCTCGAATGGGAAAAGGAAGGCACGCCGGGCTGGCACATGGCGACCGTGGGCGCCGAAAAGGGGGTGACCACCGGCCGCAGCCGCCGTTGCGGCTGGTTCGATGCGGCGTTGCTCAAGCGCTCGGCGCAGGTCAATGGACTCACGGGTCTGTGCATCACCAAGCTGGACGTGCTCGATGGTCTGGAGGAACTGAAGCTCTGCACTGGCTACCGGCTCGATGGCGAAGTGATCGACATCCTGCCCATGGGCGCCGAAGACATCGCGCGCTGCGAACCCATCTATGAAACCCTGCCGGGCTGGAGCCAGACTTCCGTGGGCGTCACACGCCACGAAGATCTACCGGTGAATGCGCAACGCTACCTGCAGCGCATCGAGGAAACCACTGGCGTGCCGATCCATGTGGTGTCTACCAGCCCCGATCGCGACCACACCATCCTGCTCGTCAATCCCTACCATGGCTGAGCGTTTCGCTCGCTTCGTGGACCCTGCGTTCGTGCAAAATCCCTCCCACGCCCCACACTCGGAGTCCGCATGCTGACTGAAGACGGCAAACACCTCTACGTCTCTTACGACGAGTACCACAACCTGATCGAGAAGCTCGCGCTCAAGGTCTACCAGTCGGGCTGGGAGTTCGACACCATCCTGTGTCTGGCACGTGGCGGCATGCGACCCGGCGACATCCTTTCCCGCATCTTCGACAAGCCGCTGGCGATCATGTCGACCAGTTCCTATCGTGCTGCCGCCGGCACGCAGCAGGGCAATCTGGACATCGCGCGCTACATCACCACGCCCAAGGGCGAGATCGCAGGCAAGGTGCTGCTGGTGGATGACCTGGCCGACTCCGGCCACACGCTCAAGGCCGTGATCGAACTGCTCAAGAACAACTACAAACCCATCACGGAGATGCGCAGCGCCGTGATCTGGACCAAGCAGCTTTCCACCTTCACGCCCGAGTACTCGGTGGAGTTCCTGCCCACCAATCCCTGGATCCACCAGCCTTTCGAGGGCTACGACAGCATGCGGCCCGCGCAACTGCTGGAAAAGTGGAAGCTCTAGCCCAAATGGCCCCCACGCTCCGCCGCTGCGCGGGTCGCTGCCCCCCTTGGGGGCGCTTTTCGCCTTGGGGCGGCCCGGCTGCGAAACATTCATGAACGACGACGACCTGTCCACCCGCCTGATCCACCATCCCTACAAGCCCCCCGAGGGTTTCGAGGCCGTGGCGCCGGGGGTGCACAAGGCGTCCACTGTCCTGTTTCCGAACGTCGAGGCCCTGCGCACCTACGACTGGAAAGACAAGAGCGGCTACACCTACGGCCTGCACGGCACGCCCACCACCTTCACGCTGGAAGAGCGGCTGGCGACCATCGAGGGCGGAACGCATTGCATGCTCGCACCCAGCGGCCTGGCTGCGATGACGCTGGTGGACATGGCTCTGCTGCGCACCGGCGACGAACTTCTGATTCCCGACAACGCCTACGGCCCGGGCAAGGTGTTCGCCGGCGTCGAACTCGCTGCCTGGGGCATCACCCATCGCTATTACGACGCCATGGATCCCGACGACCTGGCGCGTCAGATCACGCCCGCCACGCGGCTGGTGTGGCTGGAAGCGGCGGGTTCGATCACGCTGGAATTCCCGGATCTGCCTGCGCTGGTCGAGCGGGTGCGAGAAGCCAATGCGGCGCGGGATCCGGCACGAGCCATCGTCACCGCGATCGACAATACCTGGAGTGCCGGTATCGCCTTCAATGCCTTCGAGCTCGGGGCGGATGTGTCGGTGCAGGCCCTTACCAAGTACCCCAGCGGTGGTGCCGATGTCCTCATGGGCTCGGTCATCACCCGCGATCTGGCCTTGCACCGCAAGATTCTGCTGACGCGCATGCGGCTGGGCCTGGGCGTGGGCGCCAACGATGTCGAGCTTGTCCTGCGCGGTCTGCCCAGCATCGCGCTGCGCTACCACGCCCAGGACGCCAGCACGCGCGAACTGGCCACCTGGATGCAGCAACAACCTGGCGTGGTGCAGGTGCTGCACCCGGCGCTGGCCAACTCGCCCGGCCACGATGCCTGGCAACGTGACGCCACCGCAGCGGCCTGCCTGTTCAGTGCCGTGTTCGATCCCGCCATCCCGCAGACGCGCATCGACGCCTTCTGCGACGCCCTGCGACTGTTCCGGCTGGGCTGGAGCTGGGCCGGACCGATCAGCCTCTGTGCGCCCTACGACATGGCTGCCTCGCGCAGCCGCAAGTGGCCCCATGCCGGGGGTCTGGTACGCTTTGCCGTCGGCCTGGAATCCGCGCAAGACCTGCGCGCGGACCTGGCGCAGGCATTGGAAGTCCTGCAGGCCTGACCCGTTCCCTCACCACCGACCTGAAAGATCGATTTGGCTACTCCCAATTACGGATACGAAAAACGCCAGCGCGAGCTTGCCAAGAAGAAAAAGAAAGAGGAGAAGCTCAAGGCCAAGGCCGCCGGCCGTCGGCACGATGACAGCGATGCTCCGCAGGAGGATGACGCTGGCTCGCCCGATGTGCCCGGGGAGGCGCCCGCCGCTGGCGAGGGCACCGGCAGCGCGGACTGATTTCCGCCCGGATCGTCGTCCTGTGCACACACCTCAGGTGTGTGCTGCTGTGGGCGTTTCGCTGTCGATGAGCGCCCTGGCGGCTTCGGTCAGCGCCTGCGGCGAACGGTCGCGCAGCTCGCAGGGCAGAGCTTGTGCAAACTGGTTGAAGTTGCGTGCGATCGACTGGCTGTACGTGGGGTCGTAGTGCTGTCGCAGCAATTCGAGCACCACGGTCGGCAAATGCCCGCTGCGCACCTGCGCCACCCAGCTTGACACCGTTGCCTTCCCGCGCAGTTCCGTCAATGCCAGCAGGCGTTCGCAAAAGGCATCGGGCTCTTTCACGAAGAAATCGTAGTCCTCCAGCAACAAGGCCACGCGCTCTTCATCGTTCAGCCGCAGGTCGATGCAAGGGCTCGCGCGCATCATGTTCATCAGCGATTCGGGCACGCGCAGATTGCCCACCTTCCGGCTTTCGCTCTCCACGTACACCACGCGCGCCGGGTCGAAAGCGCGCAACGCGTCCCAGATCAGCGAATCGAATCGCTTCTGGCCCGGTTGCGGCCGACCCGGAATGTGTCCCAGCACCGAGCTGCGATGGCTCGCCAATGCCTCCAGGTCGAGCACCTGGGCACCCTGCGCGGCCAGCGCGTGCAGCAGGCGCGTCTTGCCACTGCCGGTAGAGCCGCACACCACGCGGTAGGAGAGACTTCGCGCGACATCTGGCAGCGCATTCACCAGCGCCGCGCGCCACGCCTTGTAGCCCCCCTCGATGAGCGTGACATGAAAACCGATGGCGCCGAGGATGGTGGCCAGGGCGCCGCTGCGGTGGCCGCCGCGCCAGCAGTACAGCAGGGGTTTCCAGTCGCGCGGCTTGTCGAGCACTTCACGCTCGATGTGTGCGGCAATGTTGCGCGCCGACATGGCCGCACCGCGCTTCCTGGCTTCGAAGGGGCTGACCTGTTTGTACATTGTGCCGATGGCAATGCGCTCAGCGTTGTTCAGCGTGGGCCAGTTGACGGCGCCGGGCACGTGGTCGAGCGCATGTTCGTCCTCCGTCCGGGCGTCGATGACGGTGTCGAACTCGGCCAGGCGGTCCGGCACCAGCTCTGCGTTCAGGGTGTGGACTGGCATGATGCCGCGATTATCCGCGCGGCAGCAGCTTGCGAAGCTCGGGCCAGACGTTGGCGAGCATGAGGGACTGCGCGCTTTCGTTGGGGTGGATGCGGTCGGACTGGAACAGCGCGGTGGGGTCTTTTGTATCGGCCACGTTCTTGAGGAAGAAGGGCACCAGCGCCGTCCTCTCGGCCTTGGCCACGGTGGTGTAGAGGTCCCGGAACTCCTGCGCGTACCTGGCGCCGTAGTTGGGCGGCATTTCCATGCCCAGCAGCAAGACCTTGGCGCCCGCCTCGCTGGAGAGGCGCGCCATGGTGGCCAGGTTCTCGCGTGTCATGTTCAGCGGCAGCCCGCGCAGGGCGTCGTTACCGCCGAGTTCGATCACCACCACCGTCGGCCTGTGCTGCTTCAACAGGGCGGCGAGGCGCGATCGCCCACCCGAAGTGGTGTCGCCGCTGATGCTGGCGTTGACCACACGGGCCTGAACTTTTTCCTTCTTCAGGCGCTCATCCAGCAGGGCCACCCAACCCGTGCCGCGCTTGAGCCCGTACTCGGCGCTCAGGGAATCGCCCACCACGAGGATCAAGGGTGCCTGGGTCTGGGCCATCGCAGCGCCCGCCAGCCCGGCGAGGGCCAGCGCGGTAAAGTGACGACGTTTCAACTTGAGAATTCCTTCCATGTCCGATTCGATGATTGCGGTGCAGCACGTGTTCAAGACGGTGACCGACTCCACCGGTTCCCTGACGATTCTGCGTGATATCGATTTCACCCTGAACAAAGGGGAAACCGCCGCCATCGTGGGTGCCTCCGGCTCGGGCAAGAGTACCCTGCTGTCGATCATTGCCGGGTTGGATACGCCCAGCAGCGGAACGGTTCACATCGATGGTGTCGATCTGTTCGCCATGGACGAGGACCAGCGCGCCGCGCTGCGGTCGCAGAAGGTCGGTTTCGTGTTCCAGAGTTTCCAGCTGCTGGGCAACCTCACCGCCCTGGAAAACGTGATGCTGCCACTGGAACTGGCGGGACGGCGCGATGCGCGGGCCACGGCCACCCAGATGCTGCAGCGCGTCGGCCTGGGCGAGCGGCTCTCCAGCTACCCCAAGGTGCTCTCGGGTGGTGAACAGCAGCGCGTGGCCCTGGCACGGGCCTTCGTGGTGCAGCCGGCGGTGCTGCTCGCCGACGAGCCCACGGGCAGCCTGGACTTCGCCACCGGCGGAAAGATCATGGAACTGATGTTCGACCTCAACCGCGAGCAGGGCACCACGCTGGTGCTGGTCACGCACGACCGGGCCATCGCGCAGCGCTGCGAGCGCCGCGTGACCATCGAGGCGGGGCAGGTGATGGCCGAGGCCATTGCCTGAGGTTTCTTTCAGCCGGTGTTCCGCAGCCGGCGCCACAGCGCAGCCACGGCGCCGTCGACCGCGGACGCCGGCTCAGCCTGCGCAGAAAAGGTCTCCACCAGACGCGACAGCACCTCCGGCTGCGGCAGGATCGGGCCGAAGAAAAGGACCTGGTCGCCGCGCGCCAGCAGCAGGCAGGGCAGGGTCTCGATGTCCATGTCGTCCAGCAGTTCGGCCTCGTCCTCGATGTCGAGCCAGCGCCATCGCAGCTGCGGATGGGCTGGACGGGCGCGATCGAACACCGCGCGCCACTCGCGGCAGGTGCCGCACCACTCGGCGCACAGGGCGATGGCCCAGGTGTCAGCGTCCAAGGGTGCCCCTGAGTTGCCGCACATCCAGTGCGCTCACCGGTGCTGCCTGGTTGCCCCACTGGGTGCGCACGTAGGTCAGCACGTCGGCGATGTCCTGTTCGCTGAGTTCCAGCACGAAGGGTGGCATGCCGAAGGGGCGCGGGTGGCCGGCCGTTGACGGGCCGAAGCCGCCGTTGAGCACGGTCTGCAAGGCATTGGCGGGGGAGGTCATGAGCACCGCGCGGTTGCCCGCCAGGGGCGGGTAGACCGCCACGCCTTCACCTTGTTTTCCGTGGCACTGTGCGCAGTGCTGTTCGTAGCGTTCACCGCCGACGCGCAGCGCGCGTGCGTCGGGGGCCGGCGCTGGCGGCGGGCTCGCGACCTGAAGCCGAGGCAGTTGCTGCAGGTAGCTGGCCATGGCGCGCAAGTCCACTGGGGTCCAGTGCTGCGTGCTGTGCTGGACGACCTCGGCCATGGGTCCGCTCACGGTGGCATTCCCCGCACGCCCATCGCGGAACAACGCCACGATGTCGTCGATCGACCAGCCCTGCACGCCGGCCTCGGCCGGATCGAGCAGCGATGGCGCGTACCAGTTCTGCAAGGGGATCAGGCCGCCCGCGAGATCGAGCATGTCGGGGTTGCCGCTGAGCGCGTTGCGCGTCACGTGGCAGGCGCTGCAATGGCCCAGGCCGTTGACGAGGTAGGCGCCGCGCCGCACTTCATCCACCGCGTTGGCCTCGTTCGCGGAAGCGATCGGGTCGCCCTGCACGAAATAGAGCGCGCGCCAGACCTTCAGCGCGCCCTGGGTGTTGTAGGGCCAGCGCAGGTCGTCGGGCGGCACCGGCGCGTCGGACGGGGGCAGGCTGCGCAGGTAGGCGAAGAGCGCATCGCTGTCGGCGCGGGCGATCCGGGTGGTGTTGTTGAACGGAAAGACCGGATTGAGCCAGCGGCCATCGCGCGACTGGCCGTGGTGCAGGGCGCGCCAGAAGTCGTCGACATGCCAGTCGCCCAGTCCCGATGTGCTGGGGGTGAGGTTGCTGCCGAAGACGGTACCGAACGGCGTGCCGATGGCGCGGCCGCCGGCAAAGGGGGCTCCGCCGCGCACCGTGTGGCAACCCTGGCAGTTGCCTTGCACGGCGAGGTAGCGACCGCGTTCGATGGTGGTGGCATCCTGCGCCACGGAGGTGTTGGCTGGGGCGATCACGATGGGCTTGGCGGGCCAGGCCATCCAGGCCACCACCGCTGCCAACACCAGGCCGGCAATGACCGCCACGGTCGACATGCGTGGGCGATTTCTCATGGGCGCGCTCCGGGGGGCACCGCACTGCCGCAACGCATGGGCAATGGCGCTGCGTCGAACCGCACGGCGTGGGCCCGGGCCGGAACGGGTTGAGAGGCGAGCCAGGCGCTGACGGCAGCAATGTCCTCGGGCGCCAGGCGACGTGCGACTTCGGCCATGCAGTCTGGTGCGTGTGCCTTGCGCAGGCCGGTTCTCCACGCGCCAAGCTGGGCATTGAGGTAGTCGCGCGGCAAGCCGAGCAGACCCGGTGTGGCCGGCAAGACCCCCGTGAGCGCTGTGCCGTGGCACGACGCGCAGGCGGGCAACTGGCGCGACGCATCCCCGCGCAGCACCAGCTGCTCACCGCGCGCGCGCTCCGCCGGTGTGGCCTGCACCGGCGAGGGTGCGGGGTAGGGAACGTCCTGAGCGGCGAAGTGTTCGGCGATTTCCAGCAGGTAGGCATCGCTCAGCGGGTCGACCATCTGCGACATGAGGCGGTAGTTGCGCTGACCATCGCGGAAATTCAGCAACTGGTTGTACAGGTAGCCGGCGGGTTTGCCCGCCAGGCGAGGGTAGTAGCCGTCGGGCGCAGCGCGCCCCTGTGGGCCATGGCAGGCGGTGCAGGCCACCATGCGCTGCGCCATGGTGTCCTCGAACGGGGCAGGGGACGCCAGCGGTGTCCATGCACAGCCCATGGCGATGGCCAGTGCTTGCCAGACGGACGAAGGAATGCGGAATTTCATGATGCGTCGATCATGGCAAAGAGCCATCTGATGCGCAATGTTCAGATATATTGAAAAATTACCGGATCAGATGATATGAAAAACACGCAGATCAAGCGCTACCAGCAGCTCGCTGAAGAGCTGGCCGAAGGCATCCAGGCTGGTGTGTTGCGACCGGGCGAGCGCCTGCCCTCGGTGCGCCAGACCTGCGTGCAGCGCGGCATGAGCCCTTCCACGGTGTTCCAGGCCTATGGGCAGCTGGAATCCCGGGGGCTGGTCGAGGCGCGGGCGCGCTCGGGTTTCTATGTGCGGGCGGGCCGACGCGCGCCGCGCGCCGTGCCGCAAGCGGCCCAACCCCGAGACGAAGCCACGCCGGTGGCCGTGAGCGAACTGGTGTACGCCTTGCTGGACTCCACGCGAGACACCGACGTGATCCCGCTCGGGTCTGCGTTTCCGGCATCGCACCTCTTTCCCTTCGATGCGCTCGCGCGCAGCGGTGCGCGGGCCATGCGAAGGCTGCCTGCCACACGCATCACCGGCGCGCTGACCGCGGGCGACGAGGGCCTGCGGCAAGCGCTGCGACGGCGCTACGCCCTGCACGGCGTACCCATGGCGGAGAACGAGCCCATCATCACCAACGGCGCCATGGAGGCGCTGAACCTGTGCCTGCAGGCGGTGACGAAACCCGGCGATCTGGTGGTGGTGGAATCGCCCACCTTCTACGCCGCCCTGCATGCACTGGAGCGGCTGCACCTGAACGCGGTGGAGGTGGCAACCGATCCGCGCGACGGTGTCGATGTGGATGCGCTGGGTGAGCTGCTGTCGCGCCAGAAGGTGGCCGCTTGCTGGTTCATGCCCAGTTTCCAGAACCCGCTGGGTGCGCTCATGCCGCCGGCGCGCAAGCAGGCACTGGTGGAGCTGCTCGCTCATCACCGCGTGCCGCTGATCGAGGACGACGTCTACGGCGAGCTGCACGCCGGTGCCCGCCGCCCGCCGCCGGCCAAGGCGTTCGACCGCGATGGCTGGGTGCTGCATTGCTCGTCGTTCTCCAAGTGCCTGGCGCCGGGCTACCGGGTGGGCTGGGCGGCTGCAGGCCGTTTCGCACCGACGGTGGAGCGTCTGAAGATGATGAGCTCGCTGGCCACGGCACTGCCTCCCCAGCTTGCGGTGGCCGAGTACCTGGCGCAGGGCGGCTACGACCGCCACCTGCGCGGCCTGCGCGAGGCGCTGGCCGCGCAACAGCAGCGCGCATTGCGCTTGGTCGAGCGGCATTTTCCCACCGGCACGCGCGTCACGCGGCCGCTCGGGGGCTACTTCCTGTGGCTGGAATTGCCCCCGCCGGTGGATGCGCTTGCCTTGCACCACCGCGCAAGAGAACACGCCATCAGCACGGCACCGGGTGTGCTGTTCTCTGCCGACCGGCGATTCACACACCACTTGCGCCTGAACGTCGGACATCCGGGCGACGCGCGCTTCGACGGTGCTCTGCGCCGCCTGGGCGAACTGGCACAGGGCGTCTGAGCATCGATAATCCGGGGATGTCATCCCCCAAAGTGCTGTTCGGCTTTCACGCCGTGGGCGTGCGCCTGAAGACCGCGCCGCAATCCATCATCGAGATCTATTTCGAACCCACGCGACGCGACGCGCGCATGCGCCAGTTCCTGGACAAGGTTCGCGAGGCCAACGTGCGCCTGATCGAAGCCGATGGCCTGCGCATCGCCAAGCTCGCCGGCAGCCATGGCCACCAGGGCGTGGCCGCAAGGGTGGAACCGGTCGCGCAGGCGCGCTCGCTCGACGACCTGCTGGAACAGCTCGAGCCCACCGGCGCTGCGCCGCTGCTGCTGGTGCTCGACGGCATCACCGACCCTCACAACCTGGGGGCCTGCCTGCGTGTGGCCGATGGCGCAGGCGCGCACGCCGTGATTGCGCCCAAGGACCACGCGGCCGGCATCAATGCCACCGTGGCCAAGGTGGCCAGTGGTGCGGCCGAGACCATGCCTTACTTCATGGTGACGAACCTGGCGCGCACGCTGGGGGAACTCAAGGAACGCAACATCTGGGTCATCGGCACCAGCGACGACGCGCCGAAGACGCTGTACCAGGTCGACCTGAAAGGCCCGGTGGCGCTCGTGCTGGGTGCCGAAGGTGCGGGCATGCGCCAGCTCACCCGCAAGACCTGCGACGAACTCGTGAGCATTCCCATGGCCGGCGCGGTGGAAAGCCTGAACGTGTCGGTGGCCAGTGGCGTGTGCCTTTACGAAGCGCTGCGCCAGCGCAGCTGAAACGATGCGTGAGATGGTGCGCGCCTGGGTCCGTGATGCGCGCCACCTCGTGGTGCTGACCGGCGCGGGCATGAGCGCCGAGTCCGGCGTACCCACCTTCCGGGATGCGCAGACCGGCCTGTGGGCAAGGTTCAATCCGCAAGACCTGGCGACCGAGGCCGCGTTCCGCGCCCACCCGCAGCGCGTTTGGGAGTGGTACGCCCACCGGCGCGAGGCACTGGCCGGTGTGGTGCCCAACGCCGGGCATCGGGCACTGGCGGCCTTTGCACAGCAACACCCCGGGCGCCTGACGCTCGTCACCCAGAACGTGGACGGCCTGCACCAGCGCGCTGGCAACACCGATGCGCTGGCCCTGCACGGCAGCATCGCCGAAGACCAATGGCTTGACGCACCCCGCGCGTGTTGCCAAGGGGAGAACATCGAGCCTGGCCACCCACCGCATTGCAGCGTGTGCGGCAACCTGCGCCGCCCGGCGGTGGTGTGGTTTGGCGAAAACCTGCCGGTGGATGCGCTGGCGAGCGCCGAAGACGCGGTTCGCCATGCCGATCTCATGCTCGTCGTCGGTACCTCGGGCGAGGTCTATCCGGCCGCAGGCCTTGCGTTCACGGCGCACCAGTGCGGCGCGCGCGTGGTCGTCGTCAACCCCGAGCCGACACCGCTCGATGCGGTGGCCGAACATTGCCTGCGCGAGCCGGCAGCGGTCTGCCTGCCAGCGTTGCTGGCGTGAGCCCTGGGGCACGACGGACGGCATAGGGCGGTCCATGCCGGAGAATCCGGGCATGACCTACCTGTACCTCGCCATTGCCATCGTCGCCGAAACCATCGCCACCAGCGCGCTGAAACTGTCCGAGAACTTCAGTCGTCTCGTGCCCAGCCTTGTCACTGTGCTGGGCTATGCCATCGCTTTCTACTTTCTGTCGCTGGTGCTTCGCACCATGTCCACTGGGGTGGCGTACGCCATCTGGTCGGGCGTGGGCATCGTGCTCATCTCGCTCATCGGCTGGCTCTGGATGGGGCAGACGCTGAGCGTGCCGACGATGTTCGGCATGGGCTTGATCATCGCGGGCGTCGTGATCGTCAACCTGTCTTCCACCGCGCATTGAGTCCGGCCACAATGGCCGCTCGCCCACCACACGGAGACACCCATGCCCATTGCCACGCTCGACCTCTGGCACGAACTGGTTCAGACCCGCAACGCCAGAGGCCTGCAGGAGCTGCTTGCCGACGACGTGGTGTTCCATTCGCCGGTGGTCCACACGCCGCAGACCGGGAAGGCGGTGACCACGCAGTACCTGGCGGCGGCCTTCCAGGTGTTCTTCAATGCATCCTTTCGCTACGTGCGCGAGGTCGTGGGGCCGCGCGACGCGGTGCTGGAATTCCAAGTCGAGATCGATGGCATCACCGTCAACGGTGTCGACATGATCCGCTGGAACGATGACGGCCGCATCGTCGACTTCAAGGTGATGATCCGCCCGCTCAAGGCCATCAATCTGATCCACCAGAAGATGGCGGCCATGCTGCAGGCCAACCAGTAGATTCAGACCAGTCCCAGCGCCCCCAGCACGGCGCCCGCGCCGATCATCCACAGCAAATGCAGTTTCGTGCGCCACACCAGCACCGTGGCCACGGCGGTGAGCAGCCATAGCCGCCAGTCGCGCGCCGGGTGATCGTGTGAGCCGGTGAGCAGCCAGCCGGTGGCAATCAGCAGGGCGATCACGATGGGGGCCATGCCGGTCTTGAAAGCGCGCACGGCGCGCAGTTCGCGGTTCTGGTGTGCCCAGCGCGTGGCGGTGTAGGTGAGCACCGAGGACGGCAGCAGGATGGCCAGCATGGTCACCAGCACACCGAAGAAGGCCAGCGCCCATGCGAGCCAGCCGGCACTGGGGCCACCGCCAGCGTTGAGGCCGACGTTCCAGCCCAGCAGCGCGACGAAGAGCACGTTGGGGCCCGGCGCGGCCTGCGAGAGTGCAATCGACGAGGTGAACTGCGATTCGCTGAGCCAGCCGTTCTGGTAGACGAGGTAGCGGTGCATGTCGGGCGCCGTGGTGATGGCGCCGCCCACCCCCAGCAGCGACAGCGAGGCGAAGTGGGTGAACAGGTCGAGCCAGTTCTCTGGGGTGGGTGGCATCATGGCCGTGCGTCTTTCTGGCGGTCGGCGTCCACGTCGGACAGCACGCGGTAGGCCCACAGGCAGGCACAGCCCCCGATGCCGAGCAGCACCCACAGCAAAGGCCAGCGCAGCAGCGCAATTGCCACGAAGGTGAGGGCTGCCAGAGCGATGCACACGCCCAGGCCCATGGCATTCTTGTCGAGCGCGCTGATGAGCTTGATGCCGGTGGCGGCAATGAGGCCCGCAGCCACAGCGCCCATGCCGCGCAGCGCGTTCTGCGCAAGGGGGTTGTCGGCCACGTTGCCATAGAGCACGGCCAGCAGCAGCACCACGACCATGGGTGCGGCCAGCATGCCGGCGAGTGCGGCGAGCGCGCCCGGCAGTCCGAAGTAGCGCCCGCCGATCATCATGGAGAGGTTGACCACGTTCGGTCCCGGCATGATCTGCGCCACGGCCCAGTCCTCCACGAACTGCTCGCGCGTCATCCAGCGTTTTTTCTCCACCAGCTCGCGTTGCACCACCGCCAGCACGCCGCCGAAGCCCTGCAGCGCGAGCCAGGTGAACGAGACGAAAAGGTCGGTCTTGGAGGTGGGTTGGTGGAGTTCCTGGGCGGGGGCGGGCTGGGGCTCTGGCATGGTGACCTTGATTATCGGTTCGGCCCGACGGCCCTGCTGTCTCAGAGGTCGAGCGCCCAGGTCTCGCCCACCAGATCGTGCCCGTAGCCCCGGTACGGCTCGCTGTGC
Source organism: Hydrogenophaga sp. (assembly GCF_051860785.1). Classification (GTDB taxonomy): domain Bacteria; phylum Pseudomonadota; class Gammaproteobacteria; order Burkholderiales; family Burkholderiaceae_C; genus Hydrogenophaga. Next base: position 58,469 of record NZ_JBIMLB010000005.1, on the reverse strand, counting down.
TCCAGCACGAAGCCTCGCCGGGCATAGATGGCGCGTGCGGCCGCCAGGTTGGCGTTGGTCCACAACACCATGCGGCGGTAGCCCTTGGCGCGGGCGAAGGCCAGGCATTCGTCCGTGAGGCGTGCGCCCAGGCCCAGGCCGCGCGCGGCGGGGGTGAGGATGAGCAGGCGCAGTTGCGCTTCGGTCTCGCTCTTGCGCACGACGAACACGGAGCCCACGCGCTCGCCATTGAGCTCGGCGATCCAGCCGCGTTCGTGCACCGGGTCGTGCTGGCGGATCATGCCGGCCACGATCTCGGCCACCAGCGCCTCGAATTCGCTGTTCCAGCCGTATTCGCGCGCATACAGCTCACCATGTTGCTGCACCACCCAGCCCATGTCGCCCGGGCGGGGATCGCGCAGCACGGCGGTGTGTGAAGTGGGCGTGCCCTGGGATTCCAGCAGGCTCTGTGCCCGCGCCAGTGCTGCCACCAGCGTTTCACGCTGGGTCTCGGGCAGCGGCGCAAGCAGGCGCGCGGCTTCTTCGCGTGAGCTTTGCTGCAGGGGTTCGAACACGGCGCGACCCTCCGGTGTGAGGCTCAAGGCCAGTTGCCGGGCATCGACCGTGGAGCGTGAGCGCGCAACCCAGCCCGCCGAGCCGAAGCGCCGCAGGATGCGGCTGAGGTAGCCCGCGTCGAGCAGCAGGCGGCGCTTGAGATCGCTGGCGGTGCAGGGCGCGTGGTGCGCCAGCTCGTAGAGCACCCGGACCTCGGTGAGCGAGAAGTCGCTGCCGAGGTAGGGGTCGAGCAAGCCGGTGCGCTGGGTGTAGAAGCGGTTGAAGGCGCGCAGCGCGCGAACCTGCAGCGGGTCAACCGAGAGAGTGTCGGGCGTGGTCATGCCCGAATTCTGGCCTATTAAGTTGACTTTGGCAACTTAATAGGAGCCATCGGCAATTAAATCATCAGACGCCAGATCAGTCGAGCCGGATGTTTGCCTTGCGGATGACCTCGCCCCAGAGCTGATGGTCGTCGTTGATCATGCGCTGGAACACCTCGGGCTCTCCACCAATCTTCTCGGCGCCCAGGGTCTCAAGGCGCTGTTTGAACTCTGGTGTTTCCATCACCTGGTTGATGGCCTGGTTCAGCTTGGCGACCACGGCGTCGGGCGTGCCTGTGGGGGCCACGATGCCGAACGTGGAGTAGAGCTCGAATCCCTTGAGACCCTGTTCGTCAAGCGTTGGCACGTCGGGAAACTGGGGCGAGCGCTTGAGCGAGGTGACGCCGAGCGAGCGCAGACGGCCGGCCTTCATCAGCGGTTGCACCGAAAAGCCAATGTCGAAATGCACCGGGACTTCGTTGGCGAGCACGGCGGTGTTGGCCGGTGCAGAACCCCGATACGGAATGTGCACGAGTCCGACGCCGGTGACCTGCTTGAACCGTTCGGCGCCCAGGTGCGGCATGGTGCCCGATCCGCCGGAGCCGTAGTTCATGCGCCCCTCCTGCTGTTTCGCCATGGTGATCAGGTCCTGGATGCCCTGTCCTTGAAAGCTCGGCGACACGACGACGTGGTGGGGGCTGCGGAACACACCGGCCACGGCCCGGAAGTCGCGCAGCGGGTCGAACGTCATGCGCGGGAACAGCCACTTGCCGGTCGAGATCACATTGCTGGCCATCAACAGGGTGTGGCCATCGGAGGGCTGCGCCAGCACGGTCTCGCTGCCGACGATGGCGCCCGCGCCGGGCTTGTTTTCGACCACCACGGGTTGTCCAAGCACCTTGCCCAGACCCTCGGCGATGGAGCGCGCGGTGGTGTCGGAGGGGCCGCCGGGCGGAAACGGAACGACCAGCTTGATGGGTTTGTTTGGAAAGCTCGCCGCCTGCGCGTGCACTGCCTGCGGCATCAGGGCTGGCAGCGACAGCGCGAGCAACGTGGCGGAGATGGCTTGGAGTCGTTGACGCTTGGACATGGTTGCCTTTCTGTGGTCCAGGGACCGAATGGGAAATGGAAGGGCCGGGGGCAGCGTTGCTGCCGGCTTCGGGTTGCTTACGCGGTCGTCAACGGTTCGTTGCGGCGTTCAAGCGCTACGGCTTCATCGGAAGAAACCAGCGCATCCTGGCTGCGCAGCAGCTCCCGCACCCGCTCGGCTGCGGGCTGCGCCGGGCTGGCCTCACCGCGCGATGCCAGCGCTGCGTACACGCCGGCCGCATGGCCCAGGCACATGGCCGTGCCCATGTGCCGCGCGCCACCATTGGCTTCGCGGGTGGCGGAGATGGCCCGGCCGGTGACCACAATGCCTTCGACGGACTGCGGCAGCAGGCAGGACAGGGGAATCTCGAAAGGCGCCGGTGGCATCCACAGATCCACACCGGTGCCGCCGGGCTCGTGCAGGTCCATCGGGCCGGCGCCAAGTGCCACCGCGTCCTTGAAGCGGGTGCCGCTGACGATTTCCTGTTCGGTCAGCGTGTGCCGGCCCACGATGCGGCGGGTCTCGCGCACGCCCACGTGTTCGGCGATGCCACCCAGGATGGATGCCTCGAAGCCGGGCACGCGCTCCCGGAGGAACTGCACGATGGATTTGATCTGCTGGCGCCCGATCTGTTCGGCCCGGGTCAGGTCGTGGACGTCGAGCGCATCGATGTCCGGGATGCGGCTCATCAGGCACACGGCGTCGCGCTCGCCAGGCGTGCTGCAGAAGGAAAGACTTTCCCAGGCCAGCTTTCCCTCCTGCAGGCCCGAGAGTGCGAGGGCGCGTTTCTCTTCACGCGGCAGTGCCCTGAAGGTGCCGACATCCACGTTGGACATGCGGAACACCAGCGTGCAGGGTTGTCGCTGGCGGCGCAGTTCGGGTTCCTCACCCACGCAGGGAATTCCGGCCGCAGCGGCCAGGGCGGCGTCCCCGGTGGCATCCACCAGCATTCCCGCGCGCAGGGCCTGGCGGCCCGAAACGCTTTCCATGACCAGACCGCCCACGCGCGCGCCGTTGACGATCGGCCGGGCGATGCGCGAGTGCAGGAGCACGTCGACTCCCGCCTCGCGAGCCATCTCGTCGGCGGCGATCTTCACGATTTCCGGGTTGAACGGGAAGTTGGTGATCGTCACCGGGCTGGCGCTGGCCTCGGCCATCGTGTACCGCCGGAAACCATCGCTGCCGCCCATGGCCTGCACGCGCATGGCGAGCTCGTAGGCAATGCCGCCAACGCAGCGGATGTCTCCATTGAAGAAGCCCACCCACTGCGCGACCATGCCCGACGTGGCTGTACCACCCAGGCAGCCCGAGCGCTCCACCAGCGCGGTGCGAGCGCCCGTGCGTGCTGCCGCAATGGCGGCCGTCAGGCCGGAGGCGCCCCCGCCTGCCACGACGACGTCGTACTCGGCCAGAACCGGGGTCGTGATGTTCTCGATGATGGAGGGGATGGCGGTCATGTCTCCTGTCCTTTCTGAAGTCGGCGAGAGGGGTTCAACGGGTCAAAAGAGCGGCTCGGTCCAGCGCAACTGCTTGGGCGGGATGCCCTGCTGGATCGAGCGCGCCGCGGCCACCCCAGCGATCTCGCCGGTCTGTGTGCACCATGGGAAGTTGCGCATCACCATGAAGATCGTCTCGAAGGTGAACGAGAGCGACGCGCCGGTCAGCAGCAGGTTGTCGACCTGCCTGGGCAGGAAGCAGCGGTAGGGAATCTCGAAGGTGTGGCGCTGGTAGGCGTCCCAGAAGAACGTCTTTGTCATCGGCCGGGTGACGGCATCCTCGAAGTGGCGGCCGGTTCGCGCGTCGTCGATGGAGAAGACGTACTCGCCAACGGGATGGCGTCCGTCGCGCACGCCGACGTAGCGGCCCACGTGCGCAATGAAGGCCTTCTCGAAGCCGGGCACGTACTTGATCAGGAAGCGCGCCTCCGAATCGATGAGGCCGCGCAATGCCTTCTTGGCGCGGGTGGCGTGTTCGGCGTCGTCGTCCATGTGCAGTGCCCACTCGTAGGGAACGTTCTGCCAGAGGATGAAGGTGCCCGGTCCCTGGATCGGGCTCATGTCCACCGTCGGGTGTCCGATGTAGTGGTCGCCGTACACGCCCGACTCCGCCAGGCGTGGCCGGTAGAGCAGATCCGGGATGTCGCCGGCCTCGCGCGCCTTCTGGATCAGCTTGCGCAGGGTGGGGTCGTTCTCCCTCTTCTGGTAGGCCGCCGTCCGCGCGAAGTCGATGCCGCCCATGATCCACAGCAGTCCACCCGGGACAGGGCGGCTTTGGGGATCCTTCTCGACGGTCTCCGGCTGGCGGCCGCCGCCGCGCACGAACGGCGCGCCGGACCGGGCCACGACTTCCGAGGTTCCGGATCCGTCGACGAACACGCGCCCCGCGATCGCCTGGCGGCCTTCGACCGTTTCGAAGATGGCGTGGGTGATCCGGCGTTCATCGCCCTCCTGGACCATTTCCACGTCCGTGAAGGCCGCGCCGTAGATCGCCGTGACACCCGCCTCTTCGAGCATGGCGATCATGACGTTGCCGGCGCCATCGGGATTGAACGAACTGCGCTGGAACGCGCTGCCCGGCTGCAGGTAGTGGTCGTAGTGCGAAAGCGGGTTGCCCGCCCAATCGGGCAGGTCCTGCTCGGTGACGGTGTAGATGCAGCCGGCTTCGGCGAAACGCTCCATCAGTTCGGTGTGTATGCCACCGATGCCGGTGTTGGCAGCACCCTGCAGACCTGAGGTGTGCACGCCTCCCGGCATGTCGAAGCGCTCCAGCACGACGACGCTGCAGCCTTCCCGGCGCGCCCGCAGGGCTGCAGCAAAGCCCCCTGGCCCGGCGCCGATCACCACCACGTCGGCCTGCGCCGTCACGGGAATGTGTTGCCGCACGGTGCCCAGTGGATTGGGTTTGCTCATCGATTCCTTCATGCATGTGTCCGTTCGTTCACTTGTCTACCGTGATCCGGTTCTGTTCGATCACCGGTTTCCAGCGGGCCAGCTCGTCTTTCATGAAGGCCCTGAATTCCTCGGGCGTGCCTGCGGCAGGCTCCATGAATTGCTGGCGCAACTGCTCGACCACCTGGGGCTGTCGCAGCACCTCGCCGATGGACGCGCTCATGCGCTGCGCGAGCGCGGGGGAGATGCCTGCCGGTGCCACGAAGCCCATCCAGGCGCTGCCCACGATCTCGGGGTAGAACTCGCTCAGGGATGGCACGTCGGGCAAGAGCTGGGCGCGCTGGGCGGTGGACACCGCGACGGGGACGACGTTGCCGGCCCGCACCTGCGTGATCGTGGCCTGCGCCGGCAGGCAGCCCATCTGAACTTCCCCCGTCATCACCGCGGTGGTCGCCTGCACGGCGCCCGGGTACATGACCGGGACGATCTCCGTGCCGCTCTTGTTGCCCAGCATGACCATCACGAGATGGCCGAGCGAGCCGGCGCCCACGTAGGAGTAGTTGTATTTGCCTGGATTCCTGGTCAGCAGGTTGACCAGCTGGGGCAGGGTGCTGACGCCCAGCGACTTCGAGACGATCATCAGGCAGGGCTGGTGCACACCCAGTGTGAGAGGCACGAGGTCCTTGGCCGGGTCGTAGGCCATGCTCTTGTAGAGCAGCGTGTTGTTGACCAGCGGGCCGGCAATGCTGACGCCGAACAAGCTGCCATCCGCTGGACCACGCGCCACGATCGAGGTGCCAATCATGCCGCCCGCGCCGGGGCGCGACTCGACGACGAAGCTCTGGGTGGACTTCTTCTGCAGTCCGTCGGCGACCACGCGGGCCACGGCGTCGGTGGTCGTCCCTGCGCTGAAGGGGTTGATCACCGTGGTGGTCTTGTTCGGCCAGTCCTGCGCGGCGGCGGTGCCACCCAGCAACAGTGCGGCGCCCATCAAGAAATTCAGGCTCGATCGTCTGGCCATGTCGGTCTCCTTTATGAATGGAAAAAATCGGGTGATGGCTGCTCAGGTGCCCACTTGCGAGCGCCTGAGCAGCACGCCGGCTTCGACGAGCCGTTGCTGCAGTTCGGCAGCGGGGATCTCGCTGGGCATGCGTTGGCTGCCAGCGGCCAGGGCTGCGAGGGTGCCCACCGCCTGGCCCATGGCCATGGACGTAGCCATGTGGCGGGCGCCTGCCATTGCCTCACGGGTCGCGCCCAGGGTGCGCCCGCAGACCAGCAGCGCCTCGGCCGTCTCCGGGATCAGGCAGCGCAGCGGAATCTCGAACGGCGAGGGTGGCGCGTACAAGCGGATGCCAGTGCCGCCGGGCTGGTGCTGATCCATCGGGCCCGCGCCCAGCGCGATGCTGTCGTCGAAGGCCTTTTCGCCCATGATGTCTTCCTCGGTCAGCGTATAGCGGCCCGCAATGCGGCGCGTCTCGCGCACGCCCACGCGTTCGGCAATGCCCGCGAGCAGCGCCTGTTCGAACCCGGGGATCTCCCGGTTCAGAAAGGACACGATGCTTTCGATCTGGCGCCGGCCTTCCTGCTCGGCCCGCGAAGCGTCTGCCGCGTCGAGGGCATCAATGCCATTGATGCGACTCATGAGGCAGATCGCGTCGGTGCCGCCGGGTGTGCTGACGAACGAAAGGCTTTCCCAGAACAACTCGCCGCGCGCCAGGCCACCCAGCACGAGGCGGCGCCGCTCTTGGGCAGGGACGGCCCTGAAACGGACGACGTCGACATTGGACAGGCGGAAGGAGAGGGTGCAGGGCTGGCGTTCACCGGCGTCCTGCTCATGGGCGCCATGGCAGTGCACGTCGGCGCTCTTGCAGACCAGCGCATCGCCCGACGCATCGATGACGACCCGGGACAGGAAGGCCTGGCGCCCCTGGATGGTTTCGGCGACGACGCCATCGACACGGTTTCCGTTCATCAGCGCGCGCGCGAAAGTCGTGTGCAGCAGCGCTTGCGCGCCTGCGTGGGCCACGGCCGTGTCCAGTACCGTCTTGACCTTCTCCGGGTTGAAGGGCAGAACCCTGAGCGGAAAGGGCGTACCGGCCGCTTCACCCATGACGTAGGTGTGGAAGCCATCGGACCCGCCCGCCTCCTGCACCTTCTGCGCCAGTTCGAACGGGATGCCACCGACCACGCGGGTGTCGCCGTGGAAGAACGCGACCCATTGAGCGACGAGGTTGGTGGTGGCGGCGCCGCCGAGGCAACCGCTGCGCTCCAGGATCAGGGTGCGTGCACCGCAGCGCGCGGCGGCGATGGCCGCCACGGTGCCCGAGGCGCCGCCGCCGACGACGATCACGTCGAACGCGCCCGCCACTGGCGTCGTGAGTGATTCTTGAATCGTGGCTGGATGTGCCATCTGCTTTGTCTCCTGGAGCACCTGTCAACAGGTTGCTGATAAAGACGCGCAGTGTGGCCGCGGCGAGCCACTTCCAGCCAGACGATGTTTGCGTATGTGAACGCTATTTGGAGGCGGCGGCGCTCACCGCGTCCGCAATCTCTGCGGCTGTCGACCGAAGCGCCGCCAGCAGCGCGGACTTGCGCTCGTCGTCGAGCCGACTCTCTGGCAGCGCGACGCCAAGTGCTGCGATGGCTCGGCCGTGCACGTCAAGCACGGGCACGGCCACGCCAACGATGCCAGCGGTGAATTCGCCCCACGACCAGGCAATGCCCTCATTGCGCACGACCTGCAACTGACGTCGCAGCACGTTGACCGAGCGGATCGTCTTCTCCGTCCTCGGGCGCAGCGGCACCTTTCTCAAATAGGCCTCCCGCTCCGCGGGCGAGAGCCATGCCAGCAGGATCTTTCCGCCCGAGGTTGCGTACAACGGTGACAGGACACCGACGTGGGTGGCGTAGAGGACGGCGCGGCTGGTCTCCGCCGCGGCAATGCGCTCGGCCATGTCGTCTCGCATCACGCTCAACAAGGCCGACTCGCCGGTGACCTGAACCAGGCGGTCCAGCCACTGCTGGCTGAGCTTGACAAGGTCCCGGTTGTGCGCGCCGCGCCTGGCCAGCGCGTAGGCGCGCTCGCCCAGTCGGTAGTCTTGCGTGGGCTCCGCATGCTCGACGTAGCCGCGTGCGACCAGATTGCGCAGCAGGGGTGTGAGACTGCCTTTGGGAATGGCAGAGCGGCGCGAGAGCTCTGCATGGCTCATGGCCCGGCCGGTGCCGGACAGCAGTTCAAGCAGATCCAGCACGCGATCGGCCGACTTGACGCTGGATGGCCGCGGCGCTGCAACCTTGCCCGGCGACGGCCCGGGGGCGGCGGTTCGCTTCTTCCGCTCGCGTTCAGGCATGGCGGGAACGGCGGGCGTCAGACCGACATGCCGCCAGACACCTCGATCACCGCGCCATTGACGTAGCTGGCCTCGTCGCTGGCCAGGAAGGCATACACGTTGGCGATTTCCTCCGGGCGGCCCAGGCGGCGAAGGGGCACGCGGTGCTCCATCTCGGTGATCACCTTGTCGGGAATGGTGGAGAGGATGGGCGTGGTGATGAAGCCGGGTGCCACGGCATTCACGCGCACGCCCTTGGGTCCAAGTTCACGGCTCCAGGTCTTGGTGAAGCCGATCACGCCGAACTTGCTCGCAGCGTAGTTCGTCTGGCCGAAATTGCCATAAATGCCGACGACCGAGGAGGCATTGAGGATCACGCCGCTGCCCTGCGCGGTCATGCCGTCGGCCACCGCCTGCGCGCAATGGAACACACCGCGCAGGTTCACATCGATCACGCGGTCGAACTGCTCCAGCGTCATCTTCTGCAGGCGTGCGTCCTGCGTGATGCCGGCGTTGTTCACCAGCACGTCGATACGGCCCAGGCGCTGCTGCACCTGCGCCACCACGTCGTCCACCATCGCACGCTGCGTCACGTCCATCACGAAACCCAGTGCGTGCACGCCAAGGGCTTCACACTGCCTGACGGCTTCGTCCACGCCGGCCTGCTTCACGTCGCAGACCACCACGGTCGATCCCTCCTGGGCAAACTTCAGCGCGGTGGCCAGTCCGATACCTTGTGCCCCGCCGGTGATGAGGCTGACTTTTCCTTCGAGTCGTTTCATATCCAGATCGTTTGTTGGTGACTGCGGCGACCCCACCCAGGAGCACCGCGGAACCGGCTTTGCCGGGCCGCTGGTGCTGCCCCCCTTCCAGGGGGGAGGCGCCGAAGGCGACGCAGGGGGTGGTTCTCAATAAGCGGGTTGGTGCATCCGGATGGCGTCCTTGTCGGCCTGGGTCAATTCAAAGCCTTTGCCATCCGTGGCCGCCAGGCTGGCGCAGCGCTGCTCGAAAGCATCGATGCCGGTGCCGTAGATGAACTGCATGGCACCACCTGTCCAGGCGGGGAAGCCAATGCCGAAGAGTGAGCCGATGTTGGCGTCGTGCACGCTGGTGAGCACACCTTCTGCCAGACAGCGCACGGTCTCCACCGATTGGCGGTAGAGCAGCCGGTCCTTGATGTCCTGCAGGTTCCAGACCAGCGTGGGCTTTTCGAAGCGGCCCTTGAGCTCAGGCCAGAGGTGCTTCTTCTGCCCGGCGGGGTAGTCGTAGAAGCCACCGCCACCAGTGCGGCCGGGGCGTTTGAATTCCTTGACCATGCGCTCCACCAGCCGCTCGCCGGGCGAGGCCTCGTAGGTCCGGCCCTCGCGTGCAAAGTCGGCGCGCGTCTGGTCCAGCACGTGCACCGAGAGCGAGAGGGCTGTCTCGTCGAGCACGGCCAGCGGTCCCACCGGCATGCCGACCTGCATGGCGGCGTTTTCGATGACCGGCGCGGGAATGCCCTCGCCCAGCATGGCCGCGCCCTCCATGACGAAGGTGCCGAAAGTGCGGCTGGTGTAGAAGCCCCGCGAGTCGTTCACCACGATGGGCAGCTTGCCCAGGGCCTGCACGTAGTCGTAGGCGCGCGCCACGGTCTCGTCGTCGGTCTGCTTGCCGCGGATGATCTCCACCAGCTTCATCTTGTCGACCGGGCTGAAGAAATGAATCCCCACGAAGCGCTGCGGCTTGGTGCTGGCCTTGGCCAGGCTGGAGATCGGCAGCGTGGAGGTGTTGCTGGCGAAAAAGCCGCCGGCGGCGAGCATGGGCTCGGCTTCGCGCGTGACGGCGGCCTTGAGCTCGCGGTTTTCGAACACGGCTTCGATGATCAGGTCGCAGCCCTTGAGATCGACCGGAAACTCGGTGGCCGTGATGCGGTCCAGCAGCGCCTTCTGCTCGAAGGGGCTCATCTGGCCCTTTTCCACGCGGGGGTCGGTGATCTTCAGGCTGTAGGCCTTGCCTCGCTGGGCGTTCTCCAGGCTGACGTCTTCCAGCACGGTGGTGATGCCTCGGCTGGCCTGGACGTAGGCAATGCCCGCGCCCATCATGCCGGCGCCCAGGATGCCCACGCGGCGGGGGATGTAGCGCTGGATGCCCTTGGGGCGCGAGTGCCCGCTGCGAATTGCGTTCATGTTGAAGAAGAACGTATTGATCATGTTCTTCGCCGCCGGGCTCACGATGAGCCGGGCCAGGTAGCGGCTCTCGATGCGCAGCGCGGTGTCGTAGTCCACCAGCGCACCTTCGACCATGGCCGCCAGTGCGGCTTCGGGTGCTGGGTACAGGCCGCGCGTCTTCTGTTTGAGCATGGCAGGCGCCACGGCCAGCATGGCGGCGATCTTCGGGTTGGCCGGCGTGCCGCCGGGCATCTTGTAGTCCTTCTGGTCCCAGGGGTGGCGTGGACGCGGGTTGGCGGCAATCCAGGCCAGCGCTGCATCGCGCAAGGCGGCGGGCACGTCGCCCTCGGCCGACACCAGTTCGTGCACCAGCCCCAGGTCGAGCGCCTCGCGAGGGTTGAAGAGCTTGCTTTCCAAGATGTAAGGCTGGGCGCCCAGGATGCCGAGCAGGCGCGTCATCTTGGTGATGCCGGTGGCGCCGGGGATCAGGCCGAGCGTGATCTCCGGCAGGCCGAGCTGGGTCTTCGGGTTGTCGACGGACACACGGTAGTGACCCACGAGCGCCACTTCCCAGCCACCGCCCAGCGCCGCGCCGTTGATGCAGCTCACCACCGGCACGCCCAGCGTCTCCAGCGTGCGGAAGTTTTTCTTGGTCTGCTCGATCTCGGCGAACACGCGCGGCGCGTCGCTCGCTTTCAGGCGCATCGCGCCTTTGAGATCGGCGCCGGCGAAGAAGGTGGACTTGGCCGACGCCAGGATGATGCCCTTGATGTCGGCGGCATCGCGCATCACCTGTGCGGTGGCCTCGGTCAGGTCGCGCTGCCAGTCCGCGCACATGGTGTTCACCGGCGAGTCGGGCTCGTCGAAGGTGAGGGTGGCGATGCCGTCGGCGAGTTCGTAGCGGATGGTTTTCATGCGGTCGCTTCCAAATGTCTTCCTGTCCAGAAACACCGCGGAACCGGCTTTGCCGGGCCGCTGGTGTTGCCCCCTTTCAGGGGGTGACGCGCCGAAGGCGCGGCGCGGGGGTGGGTCGTCAGACCCTTTCGATGACTGTGGCAATGCCCATGCCGCCACCCACGCACAAAGTGGCCAGGCCGTAGCGCAACTGGCGGCGGTGCAGTTCGTCCACCAGCGTGCCCAGGATCATGGCGCCCGTGGCGCCCAGCGGATGGCCCAGGGCAATGGCGCCGCCGTTCACGTTCACCTTCTCGTGCGGCACGCCCATTTCCTTCATGAACTTCATGGGCACGGCGGCGAAGGCTTCGTTCACCTCGAACAGGTCGATCTGGTCGATGGTGAGGCCCGCCTTGGCGAGGGCTTTGCGTGCCGCCGGCATCGGGCCGGTGAGCATGATGGTGGGGTCGGCACCGGAGAGCGCCACCGAGACGATGCGCGCGCGCGGCGTGAGGTTGTGTGTCTTGCCGGCGGCTTCGCTGCCGATCAGCACAGCGGTGGCGCCATCGACGATGCCCGAAGAGTTGCCGGCATGGTGCACGTGGTGGATGCGTTCGACCTGCGGGTACCGCTGCATGGCCACCGCATCGAAGCCCATGCCGCCGAGCTGGTCGAAGGCCGGCTTGAGCGAGCCCAGGCCTTCCAGGGTGGTGTGGGGCTTGATGAACTCGTCTTCTTCCAGGATGGTCTGGCCGAGGAAGTCGGTGACCGGCACCACCGAGCCTTTGAAGTGACCGGCTGCGCGCGCGGCGGCGGCGCGCTTTTGCGATTCGAGCGCGAACGCGTCCACGTCTTCGCGGCTGAAGCCTTCGAGCGTGGCGATCAGGTCGGCGCCAATGCCCTGCGGTACGAACAGGGTGTCGCTGTTGGTCTGCGGGTCCTGCGCCCAGGCGCCACCGTCGGAGCCGATGGGCACGCGGCTCATGCTCTCCACGCCGCCGGCCACCACGAGGTCTTCCCAGCCACTCTTCACCTTCATGGCGGCCATGTTCACCGCCTCCAGGCCGGAGGCGCAGAAGCGGTTGAGCTGCACGCCGGAACAGCGCCAGTCCCAGCCGGCCTTGAGCGCGGCCACCTTGGCGATCACCGAGCCCTGCTCGCCGATGGGCGAAACCACGCCCATCACGACATCGTCCACCGCACCGGTGTCGAAGCCGTTGCGCTGCTGCAGGCGGTTCAGCACGCCGGCCAGCAGGTCGATCGGCTTGACCTCGTGCAGGCTGCCGTCTTTCTTGCCCTTGCCGCGCGGCGTGCGCACGGCATCAAAAACGAAAGCTTCGCTCATGGGTGTCTCCTGGGGGAATGCGGATGCCGCGAACCAGTATAGACTTTTGCCAAGCAGATGCTTTCTGTAATTCCCTGCACCCAGTCTGATAGGTGACACCGCCATGATCGACCGCACGCTCTTCAACGCCGACCACGAGGCTTTCCGTGACAGCTTCCGCAAATTTGTGGAGAAGGAAATCGCTCCGCACCACGAGGCCTGGGAGGAGCAGGGCTATGTGGACCGTGCGGTATGGAGCAAGGCCGGTGAAAACGGTTTCCTCTGCATGAGCCTGCCCGAGGCGTATGGCGGCTCCGACGCCGACAAGCTCTATTCGGTGGTGCAGATGGAGGAAATCGCCCGCACCGGTTTCACCGGCATCGGCTTCGGCCTGCACAGCGAGATCGTGGCGCCCTACATCCTGCACTATGGCACCGAGGCGCAGAAGCAGAAGTACCTGCCTCTGCTCGCCAGCGGCGAGATGGTGGGCGCCATCGCCATGAGCGAGCCCGCCGCCGGCAGCGACCTGCAGGGCGTGAAGTCCACCGCGATCAAGCAGGCGGATGGCACCTACCTGCTCAACGGCAGCAAGACCTTCATCACGAACGGCTGGCATGCCGACCTGGTGATCGTGGTCGCCAAGACCGATCCTTCCGCCGGCGCCAAGGGCACCAGCCTGCTCCTCGTCGAGCGCGGCATGCCCGGGTTCGAGAAGGGCAAGCGCCTGAAGAAACTGGGCATGAAAGCGCAGGACACCTCCGAGCTGTTCTTCGACAACGTGAAGGTGCCGGCCGACCACCTGCTCGGTGGCCCGGCCATGGAAGGCCGTGGCTTCATCTGCCTGATGGAGCAACTGCCCTGGGAGCGTCTGCAGATCGCCATCGGCGCGGTGGCGGCGGCGCAGGCCGCGATCGACTGGACGGTGCAATACACGAAAGACCGCAAGGTGTTCGGCCAGACCGTGGCTGCGTTCCAGAACACGCGCTACAAGCTCGCCGAACTGCAGACCGAAGTGCAGGTGGCGCGGGTGTTCGTCGACAAATGCTGCGAACTGATCGTGGGCGAAAAGCTCGACACCGCCACGGCCAGCATGGCCAAGTACTGGTGCTCGGACCTGCAGTGCAAGGTGATGGACGAGTGCCTGCAACTGCACGGCGGCTACGGCTACATGTGGGAATACCCCATCACCCGGGCCTACGCGGACGCGCGCGTGCAGCGCATCTACGGTGGCACCAACGAGATCATGAAGGAGGTGATCTCGCGCGGCATGGGACTGGGCAGCCGGTAGGCGCCCGCCCATGCCCTGCGCTTCCTATTTCTTTGCCGCTTCGCTCAGCCGACGGCCGAGCGAGAGAGCGTAGGGTGCGGCGCGCGCATTGAGCACCGGGTCGGCCGAAGGCTTGATGCCCGCCGGCAGCACCACCGGGTTGAATGTCATGGCATCGCAAGCACCGCCCATGCCATCGGCGACCTTGTCGATCACCAGCTTGCCGGCGGAGACCACCTGGCGCGCATCGGGCCAGGTCAGGGTGGGATCCAGCAGGTTGTCGCCCGCTTCCGCGAGTTGCAGGCGGAAGTCGAAACTGACGGGTGCTTTCGCCACGCGTTCGCGCAATTCGCTGGCCAGGAACTCGTCGCCCATGCTCTTGAGCTGATCTTCGGTGAGGCCGAGCGTGCCCGCTTCGGGCACGAACTGCCAGCGCGCGAAGCGGCTCTTGCCGGGCGAGGCTTCGAATTCGAACGCGTTGACGCCCCAGTAGTTGACGGTCCCGTAGCTGGCGGGCACCGGTGCCTGCGCGAGGTAGGCGCCCTGTCGCAAGGTATCGGGGTTGGCGGCGTTGAAGGCCTTGAGTTTTTCCGGGTCGGGCTTGCCGGTGGCCGGGTCAGCAGTGCGCGCCTGCACGAACGGCGCGAACTGCTCGGGCTTGCTCACGAAGAACACCGGCGCAGAAATGTTGGCCATCTGCCATTGCTCGCCGCCAGGCAACTGGAACTGCAGGGCCAGCCCGCGAACGGATCTGCTTTTGTCGCTCGCCTTGGGGTTGCCTCCGCCCACCGAGAAACGCGCCACCACCGGTACTTTGTCTCCCTTGAACACACTGGCACGAGAGAGCTCGCGCCCGGCCGCGTTGCCCACGAAATGGCCGCTGGCGCAGATGCCTTTGGCGCCGGAGCGCCGGAAGCCAGGCTGTGGACCGGCGAGTCCTTCCAGCGCATTGACCTGTGCTTCGGCGGGCGAACCCTGGGCGAGGGCGGGCGGGGCGAGGAGTGAGCTGCCCAAGGCCGCAGACGCGGCGGCAGCAAGGAGCAAGGGTTTCATCGTGTCGACCTTTTCTGTGGAGGATTGCGGTGGCGCAAGTCGCGACCACCTTTGCAGTGGTCGCGCCCGGTCGCAACTTCTTACAGAAACCCGTCAGATTTTGATGGTCCTGGCCAGTACCACACCGTCTGGCGCCTCGTGATCGGCCAGCAGCCAGGCGCGCGCGGCATCGCCTTCGGCTTCCTGCAGCAGCTCACGCAGGAAGCGAATGGATGGCGCGTCCAGTGCGGCGAAGGGCTGGTCGATCAGGGTGAGTGGCGCGCCCGCGGAGAAAGCGGCGGTGAGCCAGACCTTGCGTCGGCTGCCGGTGGACAGCATGTACATGGGCTTGCCCAGATGGGGTCGCAGCCCGAAGCCATCCACCAGTTCATCCATGGTCTCGGTGCTGAACTTCGGGTAGTGGCGACTCAGGCTCTCCAGATAGCCACTGGCGGCCAGCGCGTCGTGCGCCTCGGTCTGCGGGTCGATCCAGAACACACGGTGGCGGTAGGCGTCGTGCTGGCTGTGCAGGGGAACGCCCTGAACAGCCAGCGTACCTGCGTCGGGCACCAGCGCACCGGCGATCAGGGCGAGCAAGGTGCTCTTGCCAGAGCCGTCGTCGCCCCGCACCAGGCTCACCCCTGGAGGCAGATCGAACGACAGGTCTCGGAAGAGGGGACGCCCAGGCCAGCCGAAGCACAGGCCTCTGGCCTGCAGCACGGGATCGACAGGATCGGCGTTCACTTCAGTATCCGATCGAGTAGCGCAGACCCTGGTGGTTGAGCACCGCGCTGCGTTGGCCGATCGTCTCCAGCTTGAGGCCGGGCGCGATTTCCTGGCCTTCCTGCACCACCTTGCCATTGACGATGAGCATGCGCACGGCCGCGTCCTTCGAGTACGTGGCACCGCTCACGTTGACGGTGGGCAGTTGCGCGCGCACTTCGGGTGTGAGTTCGGCGAAGCTGCGCACCGCCGTGGTGGAAGCGGTCTCGGCCGGAACCGGCGTGGCCGGCGGCACAGAGGCTGCCGAACTGGCGGCAGGAGCGGGTGCCGTAGCGGTTCTGGCCGGGGCGACGGGTTCGGGGCGGGG
This sequence comes from Hydrogenophaga sp., assembly GCF_051860785.1. GTDB lineage: Bacteria > Pseudomonadota > Gammaproteobacteria > Burkholderiales > Burkholderiaceae_C > Hydrogenophaga. The sequence continues at coordinate 42,554 of NZ_JBIMLB010000005.1, read as the reverse complement.
TGGCGCGAGGATCGGCAGCACCGGTTCGGTTCGGATCGCTGCCTCGGCAGGAGCCGGTGTTTCGCTCACGGGCGCGGCAGGGCGTTCTGCAGCGGGCGCGGGCGCAGGTTCGACCGAAGGTGGCTGCCACCACCACAGCGCGAGCACCACGCACAGGCCGATGGCCACCGCCAGCAGCACATGCCAGGGGCGCAGGCGCCGCGCCTGCACAGGCTTCCGGCTGGCCGGTGGTACCCGCTGGCTGTTGAGGCCCGGCACGTGACCGCGCTCGCGCTCGGCGTCGGCGCGCTGGAGGGCATCGAGGATGTAGGACATGGTGGGCTTGTGGGGTCAGGAGCCGGGTGCGGACAGTCGGGGCTCGTCGACGCCGCTGGACAGGTTCACCTGCATGAACGTGATGGGCCCGGCCAGGCCGGCGGGGTCGATGCCGTTGACGCGCTGGAAGGCCTGGATGCGGGCGGTCAGGTTGTTGGAGGTGGGAGGCACCTTGCCGATGGCTTGCAGACCGGCGATGCGGCTGCCGAGCCATTCGCCGGCGGGACCGGTGCGCCCGTCCACCAGGCGGCCTTTCTGGCCGGGTGGCGTGCGCCAGAGGGTGGTGAAGTCGCCGCGCCAGACGTCGGCCAGCGCCGTCAGCGGCATCAGCCAGCGCAGGCCCCCGGACTGCAGCACCACGGTGTCGCCCGTGAGGGCCGTGACCAGCGCGAGGCCGGACCCTTCGGGCAGGCGCAGGGTCACGATGCCGGGGCGGTTGAGCTGGCGCATGCCGCTGAGCGTGAGGCGATCGGTGCGGTAGCACTGCAGTTCGGCCCGTTGCGCAGTGGCACAGGGCTCGCCTGCATCCAGCGCCTGCCCCCACAAGGGGCCGAGTTCGCGCAGCGCCGCCACTTCGGTGGTGTGCAGAGCAGCAACCGGTGGTGGACCGCTGGGCAGGGAGGCAGCGGGAGGCGCGGTCGCCGGGTCGGCAGGTGCTGGCGTGGCCACCGGCTGGCTGGCTGGGGGCGCCGCAGGTGCCGCCTGGGCAACGGCGGGCGTGTCGACGGGTACGACGGCAGCAGGACGAATCTGGTTCTGGTTCCAGAACCAGAACGCGGCGCCTGCCAGCACCACCCCGACCAGCAGACCCACACCCAGCAACCCCAGGGATGCCGTGCGCGCCTGAGCTCGCGCGGCGCGACGGCGCACCACCGGCGCCGGTGCATCGGTCTCGAATACCTCGCGTGCCGCCTTGTCCACCACCGCACGGTCCACGCGTGGCTGGTTGGTGGCGTATGCGCCGAGCAGGGCGCGATCGCACAGCAGGTTGATGCGCCGGGGCACGCCGCGCGCGATCTCGTGGATGCGCTGAATGGCCTGGCTGGAAAACGGCAATGGACCGCGCAGGCCGGACACCTGCATGCGGTGCTGGATGTACTGGCGGGTCTCGGCCTCGTTGAGCGCTCCGAGGTGGAAGCGCGCGATCACGCGTTGGGCGAGCTGTTCGAGTTCGGGCCGCGCGAGCACGGTGCGCAGCTCGGGCTGGCCGATCAGGATGATCTGCAGCAGCTTGCGCTCGCTGGTCTCCAGATTGGTCAGCAGGCGCAGTTGCTCCAGCACATGCGGCGTGAGGTTCTGCGCCTCGTCGATGATGAGCACGTTGCGTTCGCCAGCCGCGTGGCTCTTGAGCAGGTACTCGTTGAACGGGTCGAGGTAGTCCTTGATGGTGGCTGGCCCGATGCCCTCGTGCTTCACCTCGATGTTGAATTCGTGGCAGATGGTCTTGAGCAGATCGCCGACGGTCAGCTTGGGGTTGAAGATGTAGGCGACCCGGCAGCGCTCGGGGATCTGCTCCAGGAAGCAGCGGCAGATTGTGGTCTTGCCCGCGCCGATCTCGCCGCTGAGCAGCACGAAGCCGCCACCCCCCCGGATGCCGTAGAGCAGGTGCGCCAGGGCCTCACGGTGGCGCTCGCTCATGAAGAGGTAACGCGGGTCCGGCGCGATCGAGAATGGGTCCTGCTTCAACCCGAAGAATTCGGCGTACATGCCCCAGAGCATAACGGTGCCGTCTGGGGCGGGCAACGCCGAGCGGGTCCGTGCGGGACCGCTCGTGCGTGCGGGGCGGGTATCAGGCCGCCAGTGCCATGGCGTGCTGCTTGTTCGCCGGTTTGGCCGTGGAAACGACCGTGCACTCGATATCGCCCGAAAGCTGGCCGCCTTCCTCGATCACGACCTTGCCGTAGCGGATCTTGCCGGTGACCTTGCCGGTGGCATAGATCACGAGCTTTTGCCGCACGGTGAGGTTGCCTTCGAAGGTGCCGCGGATCTCTGCGATGTCGATTTCCACCGAGCCCTTGAACGCACCCTGTTGCGCGATCTGGATCACGCGCGAGTCCATGGTGGCTTCAACGAGGCCTTCGACCACCAGCGTATCGCAGTCGGTGATCTCGACGCCCTTGAGCTTGATGTTGGGTCCTACGGTGAGCTTGCTGCCACCCTCCGGCACCTTGGTTGCTTCAGGAGCCGACGAAGACAGGTCGAGGTCGGGCGTCGAGGCGCTGGGCTGGGAAGGCGTCTGCGCCTGGCTGCCACCCGATGCGCCGGTGGCCGACTGGCCGTAACGCGGCGTGGTCATGCCGGAGTTGAGGGACTTGGGTTGTTCGGTTTCGCGCTTGCCAAAATGCAGTGCCATGCCAGCTCCTTCTAAAAGTGAAGCGGTCATGCTAAGCGTGGTGTGTCTTACATTCAGGTCCGTTCCGTAAGAGGGGTAACGAGATGAACCGTACATGCGGTTTCATTTTTGGACAGCATTCCTCTTGCGCTTTTCCATTTCCTGTACGAGGGCTCGCGCCTCGTCGCCCTCAGGAATGGATCGACCGCTGTCGCGCCATTGCACGGCATCCTTGAAGCCCGCCTCCTGTGCATGGCGTCGGAACCACAGGCCTTCCGGGTTGTGGCGCGTGATGCCGTCGAAAAGCGTGGCCATGGTCTGTGCCTGCTCCAGGCCCATGGTGAGCATCACCTGGTTGACCACCATCTTGTGCATCGCCAGGTGGGAACTCGGAACGCCGGCGATGCGGTTGGCCAGGGCCATCACTGCAGACTCCAGTTGATCCACGGGCACGGCCTCGTTGGCCAGGCCCCAGGTGGCTGCGGTGCGCCCGTCGATCACGTTGCCGGTGAACATCATCTGCTTGGCGCGTGCGGCACCGAGCCGGTAGGTCCACATGGCGGTGGTGGGGCAGCCCCAGACCCGCGTGGGCATGTAGCCGATGCGCGCGTCCTCCGCCATCACCAGCAGGTCACAACACAGTGCGATGTCGCTGCCCCCGGCCACCGCCGCACCATGCACCTTGGCAATGGTCGGCTTCGCGCTGCGCCACAGCGCCATGAAGTCCTCGGTGTTGCGCTTCATGAAGGCGTAGTCGTCCATGGGATCCCAGGGATGGCGCTCCTGCTGGCAGGGGTGGTCGATCTCGCCCTCGCCGAACATCGACAGGTCGTAGCCACCGCAGAAGCCCTTGCCCGCGCCTTCGACCACGATCACGTGCACCTCGTTCTCGGCGTTGGCCCATTCCACCGCGGCACGTATTTCGCGCGGCATGTCATCGTTGATGGCATTGAGCCGCTCGGGCCGGTTGAGCAGCAACCGGGCCACGCGCGGATTGCTGGTGTCCTGTTCGATGCGCAGGGTGGTGAATGTGGGCATGGGTGTCTCCTCGAATGGAATTTTCATCATAGAGAGGCGGGTGCCATTGATGCGCCACACTGGCGACACCCGTGTCGGATCTGGTATGAAGGCTAATGTTGCGTACGCAACCATTTTTCATTAAAGTTGCGCACGCAACCAAATGGAATGACATGAAGAATTTACTGCCTCCCGCCATCCCGGTGCTCATCGCCGGCGGTGGCCCTGTGGGTCTGACGCTGTCGGCGTTGCTGTCCAGCCAGGGCATCGCCAACCTCGTCGTCGAGGCCGACGAGGGCTACTGCAGCGGTAGCCGCGCCATCTGCATCTCGCGCCGTTCGCAGGAAATTCTCGGCTGGGTGGGGGCCGATCGCCCGCTGGTGGAGAAAGGCTTGAGCTGGGTGGGCGGCCGCAGCCATTGGCGCAACACCGAGGTGCTGCATTTCCAGATGCCGAGCGAGCCCACGCAGCGTTTCGCGCCCATGGTGAACATCCAGCAGTTCTACGTAGAGGAGTTCGCCCACCAGGCCGCTCAAGCCGGAGGGGCAGAAGCCCGAATGGCCTGGGCCAGCCGCGTGCACGCGGTGCGAGCGCGCGCCGATGGCGTGGCGGTGGACGTGGAGACGTCTGAGGGCATGCAGACCTTGAATGCCGACTGGCTGGTGGCCTGCGACGGCGGGCGCAGCACCGTGCGCGAGCAGCTCGGCCTTCAACTTGAAGGCACGCAGTACGAAGGCCGGTACGTGATCGTCGACATCGTGCAGAAGACCCGGCGTGAAGTGGAGCGCCTGGCGTGGTTCGATCCACCTTCCAACCCAGGCTCCACCATCCTCATGCACCGCCAACCCGACGACGTCTGGCGCATCGACTACCAGATCCGCGACGACGAGGACCCGCTGGAAGCGGTGAAGCCCGAGAACGTGTTGCCGCGCGTGCAAAGCCACCTGGACATGATCGGTGAGACCGAGCCCTGGGAGCCGCTTTGGATCTCGATCTACAACGCGAAGTGCCTCACGCTGCCAAGTTACCGGCACGGCCGCGTGTGTTTTGCCGGTGATGCGGCCCATCTGGTGCCCATCTTCGGTGTGCGCGGGCTCAACTCCGGGCTGGACGATGCGGGCAATCTGGCCTGGAAGCTTGCACGCGTGATCCGGGGTCGATCGCCCGAGAAACTGCTCGACTCCTATTCCGTCGAGCGTGTGCATGCCACGCGAGAGAACATCGCCTACGGTGCCAAGAGCACCGAGTTCATGGCGCCCCCCAACTTCGCTTACCGCCTCATGCGCGAAGCCACGCTGCGGTTGGCGGTGAGCGACGCGCAGGTGCGATCGCTGATCAATCCACGCCAGTCCTCGCCCATCACCTATGTGGGATCGCCCCTGAATGCTCAGCAGCAGGGTGTGTGGGCCCATGAGCAGGCCGCGCCGGGCGCGCCAGCGCCTGAGGCGCTGTTGCAAGGGTCGCACGGCCCATTCCACCTGAGCAGCCGCTTCGGTCATCGCTTCCTGGTGCTGGTCTTTGGCGGCGATCTCGTGCTGGACCAGCCCGATCTGGAGGTGCTGGTCATCACCCAGGCGATGGACGTGCAAGGTCAGGCCTGGCAGCGTTTTGGCCTGCAGAGGCCCGACGAACCCGCGCTGGTGCTGGTGCGGCCCGATGGCTATGTGATGGGTCGCTGGCATGGCCTGGACCCGGCGCCGCTTCGCGCCGCCTTGAACGACATGGAGGTGTCTGAATGACCGATACCGATCTCGACCAGAGCTACAGCGCTGTGTGCGAGGCATTGACGCGCGTGGGTGAGGCCGGAGCGCCCATGTTCCTCTCGATGCTGTGCCTTTCGCTCATGAGCCGTTTCGAGCGGGCCGACCAGGTGCTGCCGCTGATCGCGAATGCGCTGGCGCAAAGCGATGCGGGGAAGCCATGAGCACGGAACTGCCCTCGTTGCAGGATTTCCTGACCTACCGCCTGCACAAGCTCAACAAGCTGACCGATCGCCACAGCAGCGATGCCTACGCCACCGAGTTGGGCCTGGGTGTGGGTGAGGCGCGCTGCCTGGCAGCCATCGGGCAGTTTGCCCCGCTGTCGGTGAACGACCTGGCTGCGCGCGCCAACCTCGACAAAGGCCAGGCCAGCCGCGCGGCGCAGATGCTGGTGGAGCGTGATCTGGTGCAGAAGGCGCCCAGCGACACCGACGCTCGCGGCGTGGTGCTGACGCCCACGCGCAGCGGCAAGCAGCTGTGGAAGCGCGTGATGCGCCTCATCGCGCAACGCAACGGCGACATTTTTGGTTGCCTTTCAGTCAGCGAGCAGCGACAGCTTGAAACATTTTTTGACCGCTTGATTGCCCATGCGCAATCCAGCGACAGCGGTGAGCGGTGACCCTGTTGGCCCATGAAAAGGGGGTAGCCCGGTAAAATCACGGGTTTTCCACCCACCCGCGCTCCGGGTCTGTGCCAGCCCCATGAACGCCCCCCTCGACGTCTCCTTCTTCGCGCGCGCCGCCAAGCCGATCACCAGCTACCGGCCGTACTGGGCCAGGCGGTTCGGCGTAGCGCCGTTCCTGCCGATGAGCCGCGCCGAGATGGAGCAACTGGGCTGGGACAGCTGCGACATCATCCTGGTGACTGGAGACGCCTATGTGGACCACCCCAGCTTCGGCATGGCGGTGGTGGGCCGCGTGCTCGAGGCGCAGGGGTTTCGCGTGGGCATCATCGCCCAGCCCGACTGGACCAGCGCCGAGGCCTTCAAGGCCCTGGGCAAGCCCAACCTGTTCTGGGGCGTGACGGCCGGGAACATGGACTCTATGATCAACCGCTATACGGCGGACCGCAAGATCCGCAGTGACGACGCCTACACGCCAGGCGACGTGGGCGGCAAGCGGCCCGACCGCGCGGCCATCGTCTACAGCCAGCGCTGCCGCGAGGCCTTCAAGGAGGTGCCCATCGTGCTCGGTGGCATCGAGGGCAGCCTGCGCCGCATCGCCCACTACGACTACTGGAGCGACAAGGTGCGCCGCAGCGTGGTGGTGGACAGCAAGTGCGACATCCTGCTGTACGGCAATGCCGAGCGCGCGCTGGTCGAGGTGGCGCACCGCATCGCGGCGCGCGAGCCCATCGAACAGATCACCGATGTGCGCGGCACGGCTTTCGTGCGCCGCCCAGGCGATCCGACCGCTGCGGACTGGATCGAGATCGACTCGAGCGAGGTCGACACCCCCGGCCGTGTGGACAGCCACATCAACCCCTATCTCACCACCAGCGAGCAGGCCCAGGCGCAAGGCCAAAGCTGTTCGAAGGAGGACGGCACGGCCGCCGCGGTGGAGACCAACCCGGCGATCCAGCCACTCAAGTTCATGCCGAACCCTGCCCTGCAGGGCAAGGGAAAACTGAAGGTGCCGCCGCGCGACCGTTCCGTGATCCGCCTGCCCAGCTACGAGCAGGTCAGAAGCGACGCCGTGCTCTACGCCCACGCCAACCGCGTGCTGCATGTCGAAGCCAACCCCGGCAATGCGAGAGCACTCGTGCAGGCGCATGGCGAAGGCACCACCGCGCGCGACGTGTGGATCAACCCGCCGCCCATCCCGCTGACCACGGCGGAGATGGACCACGTGTTCGACCTTCCGTACGCGCGCAGCCCGCACCCGGCCTACGCCGACGAACACGGCAAGCACGATGGCGCCACGAAGATCCCGGCCTGGGAAATGATCCGCTTCAGCGTGAACATCATGCGCGGCTGCTTCGGTGGCTGCACCTTCTGCTCCATCACCGAGCACGAGGGCCGCATCATCCAGAGCCGCTCGGAAGAATCCATCATCAAGGAGGTGGAAGACATCCGCGACAAGGTGGAAGGCTTCACCGGTGTGGTCTCCGATCTCGGCGGCCCCACGGCCAACATGTACCGCCTGGGCTGCAAGACCCCCGAGATCGAAGCCGCCTGCCGCAAGCCGAGCTGCGTGTATCCCGGCATCTGCTCCAACCTGCACACCGACCATGGTCCGCTCATCAAGATCTACAAGCGGGCGCGCGAGCTGCGCGGCATCAAGAAGATCCTGATCGGCTCCGGCCTGCGCTACGACCTGGCGATCAAGAGCCCCGAGTACGTGAAGGAACTGGTACAGCACCACGTGGGGGGCTACCTGAAGATCGCGCCCGAGCACACCGAAGGCGGGCCACTGTCGAAGATGATGAAGCCCGGCATCGGCAGCTACGACAAGTTCAAGCAGTTGTTCGAGAAGTTCAGCGAAGAGGCCGGCAAGAAGCAGTACCTCATTCCGTACTTCATCGCGGCGCACCCCGGTACCAGCGACGAGGACATGATGAACCTCGCGATCTGGCTGAAGAAGAACGGCTTCCGCGCCGACCAGGTGCAGACCTTTTATCCCAGCCCCATGGCCACGGCGACGGCCATGTACCACACGAACCTGAATCCGCTCAAAGGCATTCATCGCGACGAGCGGGCTGAGCGTGTGGACATCGTGCGCGGTGACAAGCGCCGCCGGCTGCACAAGGCGTTCCTGCGCTACCACGACCCGAACAACTGGCCGCTGCTGCGCGAAGCGCTCAAGACCATGGGGCGTTCTGACCTCATCGGCAACGGCAAGCACCACCTCATTCCCACGTTCCAGCCGCTCACCGACGGCAGTTACCAGAGTGCGCGACGCAAGAACAGCACGCCCGTGGGAACAGCGCCTTCGAAAGGTCGCCTGCTCACGCAGCACACCGGACTGCCGCCGCGTGTCACCGGTGCCGCCCGACCGGGTTCGCCGGTGGGTGCGGGCAAGCGCAAGCCGCGCTGAACCAGGGTACCCGCGGAACCGGCTTTGCCGGGCCGCTGGGTGCGCCCCCTTGAGGGGGTGACGCCGAAGGCGGCGCGGGGGTGTTCATTGAATCAGCGGCCAGCAGATCCAGGCCAGCAGCGCCGCAAAGTTCAGCGCCACCGTGACCCAGTACATCAGCTGAAAGCGGGTCTTCGCGGTCTTGTGGCGCAGGATGTGCTGGGCAAACCAGCCGCCTGGCCAGCCACCCGCGACACCCAGACCATGCAGCCAGTCTTCGGGGACACGCGGGCTCTCCGTGATGGCAGCGTCCTTGTCGCGCCAGTACATGTAGAAGGTGGCCAGATTCAGGATGACCACGGCGGTCAGGATCACCCACGGAAAGCGCCCGAAACCGATGCCGACCAGCCAGAGCAGCAGCCAGAAGGCGATCAGGCCCAGGCCGATCCACAGTGGCAGCTCCTCGCGGCGCTTCTCGCGCGGTGTGCGCGAGCGCTGGGCCGGCTTGGCCTTGGGCAGGATCTCGGCCTCGGCTGGCAAGGGCAGGGGCGTTGCATCCAGTGGCGATGCCACGGCGTTGCGCACCGGCTCCACCGAAAGGGCTCGCGGCCCCTTGCCGCCGACATGAATTTCCTCGAAGGTCACTTCCATGCCTTCGGCAGGCGGGTTGTGGCCGCTGAAATCCCGGGTATGGAAAAAGACGTCCGCGGTAATTTCCGGGCTGCGAATGAAGCCAAACGCACGCTCGCGGTCCCAGCGCACCACGGTTCCCTGTTTTCTCATGGCGGTATCGGAAAGGTTTCAAGGAATGAGGCCAAAGGCCAGCCGGTTGCCATGGTATCCCGAATGGCGCAAAATGCGCCAAACAGGAGTTTTTGCCATGTCGTCCTCCAGCAGTGCATTTTCCTCGGTCAAGCTGCCCGCCGGGCTGGTTCAGCAAGCCCGTGAGGCGGCCCAGCCACAACGCCGGTCGGTTGCCGGCCAGATCGAGTACTGGGCCACGCTCGGTCGCATTGCCGAAGAGACGGGTCTCACGGTGCAGGAAGCGAGAGAGGCCATTTCCCGCTACGACGCCGCCGCTCGGCAGGCGATCGTCCCCGATTCGGTCGAGGCGATCGAGGCCCGTTTTCTTGCCGCCGAGTCCAGCGGCGTCCTGGCCGAAGCGGTGCGACACAGCGTGATGGACAAGCGCAGCAAGGCGCCAGGTACTCGTCGCGCGGCGTGACCCCGCCCGTTTTTTACCTGCTGTCCGGTCCCAACGGGGCCGGCAAGTCCACACTGTATGCGTCTGCGGTCGCTGCCGGTTTGATTCCAGAGCAGGCCGAGTTCGTCAATGCCGATCTTCACGAGGCCACGCACCTGCAGCAGGTGCGCGATCTCCAGAGGCGTTCGGAGCAAGCGCGGCAATGGGCCGACCAGCGGCGAACCCAATGCTTGCATGAGGGGACGACTCTCGTGAGCGAGACCGTGTTCTCGCACCCTTCCAAGCTGGCCCTGATCTCTGCCGCACAGGCGGCGTCTTTCACGGTGGTGCTGCTGGTGGTGTGCGTGGACGACCCGAGGCAATTGTTGACACGCGTTCGGCAGCGCGAACAGGAGGGTGGGCATGGAGTCCCCACCGATCGCATCCTCGCCCGCTATCCCAGAACCGTGGCGAATCTATCGAAAGCCGTTCTGCTGGCCGACCTGGCCTTGCTGTACGACACCTCGCGTCCCCGCAACCGTGTGGTCCAGCCGCCGCGACTCGTGGGGTGCTGCAGGCGCGGACAGGTGGTCGGCGAGACGCCACCTCGCCACCCGACTGGCTGGTGCGGGTGCTGGGCTCTCAGCAGGCATGATCGGGGGCATGTCCGACGAATCCCAGATCGATATCCCGCAGTCCTTCGTGGCGCTGTACCTGGCACCGGGGCGCCAGAAGCCTTCCCTGCAGCGCGCCGAGCTGGCCGGGCGCTACGAGCTTTGTGAAGACATGGCACAGATGCTGACCGAGACTGCGCGTCAGATGGAGTTCAGCCTGGGCATCACTGAAGCGGACGTGCTGGCGCGTTGCCTGCAGGGCCTGCGGGTGGAACCAGCGGTGGTGACGAAGGCCGAATCCACCTGGGTGATCACACGCCTGGCCGAGTTGCTGAACTGGCCGGCACCGGCCGATGCCGGCTGATCAGCGGCGCGGCGCGGTGCGCAACCACAGCAACGCGCCCGCCGCGCTCAGGCCGAGCGCGCTGGAAATCCACAGCGCCCCCGCCCCCCAGCGTTCGATGCAGGCGCCAAACACCAGGGGCGCGAACGCCTGCGCCACGCGGGAGGGTGCCGTGATCAGGCCCTGCCGCTGGCCATAGCCCCTGGGCCCGAAGAGCACCAGTGGCAGGGTGCCCTTGGCGATGGTGAGGATGCCGTTGCCCGCTCCGTGCAGCACCGCGAACACCGGACCCGCCACCGGGCCAAACAGCATCCAGCAGGCGACACCCAACGGATGGCCCAGGGTGGCGGCGCGAGCGGCCAGCAGCGGGTGCAGGCGGCGCAGGAAGCCGAACTCCAGCAAACGGCCCGCCACCTGTGCCGGGCCCACGAGTGCGCCGATGGCCACCGCGCCGGCCAGCGTGGCGCCACTGGCCACGAGCAGTTGCGGCAGGTGTGTGGCCATGGCGGTGCTCACGAACCAGGTCGCGGCGAAGACGTAGGCCAGCACCCACGCGGCGTACCTGGGTGCGGGTTCGGCAGGTGTGTCAAAGGCGTCGCTGCGCTCCGGCTGAACGGCTTGTGGCGTGGGCAGTGCACCGGCGCGCGGGATGCTCGCATTGAGCGGCAGGCCCACCAGCAGGTGCAGGCCGGCCCACATCAGGCAGGCGCCGCGCCAGCCCCATTCGGCTTCCCACCAACCACTCAGCGGCCAGCCCACGGTGCTGGCAAAACCGGCCAGCAGCGTGATGCCGGTGATGGACGCCCGTGCGTCGGTGCCTCGCAGGCGCACCAGAGCGGCGAAGGCCGCCTCATAGAGACCGCCGCCCATGGCCACGCCCATCAGCAACCACGCCAGCATCAGGCTGGTCGTACCTTGTGCCTGTGACATGCCGGCCAGCCCGGTGGCAAATATCAGGCTGGTGCCCATGAGCACGGGACGCCCGCCCCAGCGGTCGATGGCCCGGCCTGCGAAGGGTCCCAATGCCGCCGATAGCAACAAGGCGACGCTGAATGCCGTCCAGACCTGCGTGACGGGAATGCCCAGCTCCTGCGCCATGGGCCTTGCGAGCAGCGCTGGCAAGTAGTAGGAGGACGCCCAGGCCAGGGTCTGTGCACTGCCCAGCCGCAGCACAAGGGGCCAGTGGTGCGGATGGCTCATGGGCACGCTGTCGCTGCGGCCTTCAGCCGATGTCGAAGGCGTGAAAGCCGAACGCGCCGCGGCGCCGGTCCGCGAAGTAGTGTTCCAGCGTTTCCTTGACGGTGCGAAAGGCAATCTCGTCCCAGGGAACCTCTTCCTCGGTGAACAACCGTGCCTCGATCGTTTCGTGGCCGGGGTCGAAGCGATCGCTCAGCAGGCGCGCGCGGTAGTAGATGTGCACCTGGCCCACGCGGGCCACGTTCATGAGGGTGAAGATCTCGCCCAGCTCGAACTGCGCACCGGCTTCCTCGTCGGTTTCGCGGGCCGCGCCTTCGGCGGTGGTTTCACCCAGTTCCATGAAGCCGGCGGGCAGGGTCCACTTGCCCCAGCGCGGTTCGATGTTGCGCTTGCACAGCAGCACGTACTGCCCCGAATCGCCCCACACTGGCACCGTGCCCACCACGTTGAGCGGGTTGTCGTAGTGCACGGTCAGGCAGGCCGGGCACACGGCGCGCGGCCGGGTGTCACCATCGTCGGGAAGCCTGAGTTGCACAGCGGTGCCGCAGTTGCGGCAGTGTTTGGCAGGTGTGCGGAGCATCAGGGGCAGTTTAGGTCACAAAAAAATGCCGGGCTCGCGGCCCGGCATTTCTGGTCGGAAGACCTTATGCCTTCTTGCCATGTTTGGCGATCAGGGCCTTTGCGGTCTCCAGCAATTCCTTGCCATTGAAGCCGCGCTTGTCCATGTCCTGCACCCACTCCACTTCCACCAGGCGAGCCTTGCGGCGGAATTCCTGTGCCTCAGCAGCGGGGATGGTGTAGATGGTGTTGCCTTGCTTGACAGCCTGCTCGCGGGCGGGCGCATCGCCAGCCTGCTGCACCTTGCCCAGCCAGCCCGAGGTTTCCAGGCCGGAGTTCTTGTCGATGACGGCCTTGAGATCGGCGGGCAGCGAAGCGTACTTGTTGCGGTTCATCGCCATCACGAAAGTGGTGGTGTAGAGCGCGCCACCGGCGGGGTCGAATTCGCTGTGGAACTTGGTGAGCTCGTGCACCTTCACCGAGGGCACCACCTCCCAGGGGATCACGCAGCCGTCGATCACGCCCTTGGACAGCGCATCGGGAATCTGCGGCAGCGGCATGCCCACGGGCGTGGCGCCCAGGTAGCCCAGCATCTTGGTGATCTGGCGGGTCGGGCCGCGCACCTTGGAGCCGCGCAGGTCCTCGGCGGTCTTGATCTGTTTGTTGCGCATGTGGAACATGCCGGGGCCGTGCACCTGCAGGGCGATGGGGTGGGTGTCCTTGAACTCGTCCTTGGCGACGGTCTGCACGTACTCCCAGTAGGCCTTGGAGGTGGCCTCGGCGTTGTTCATCATGAACGGCAGCTCGAACGCCTCGATGCGGGGGAAGCGGCCCGGGGTGTTGCCTGGCAGCGTCCAGACGATGTCGACCACGCCATCGCGCGCCTGGTCGTACAACTGGGCCGGTGAACCACCGAGCTGCATGGCGGGATAGCCCTCGAACTTGATGCGGCCGCCGGAATCCTTCTCGACCTTGTCCATCCAGGCCTTGTGCATGTTGAGCCACACATTGGATTGCGGGGCCATGAAGGTGTGGAACTTGAGCGTGACGCTTTGCTGCGCCAGGCCGGCGAAGGCGGGTGCGCCAAGGGCCACGGCGGCGCCGGACTGGAGCAGGGTTCTGCGTTGGATCATGGTGGAGGTCTCCTGGGTGCTGTGAAAAAAGTGGAGCAAGGATACGCCGAGGGGCGCGGCTTCTTGAGAGGTCTAACCCTCATTGCGGGCCGACAGGGATCGTCAGGCGACCTTGACCGAGATCGGTGTGAGGCCGTCGACGCCACCGGTCATGGTGTCGCCTCGCACCACCGCAGCCACGCCTTCGGGAGTGCCCGTGTAGATGAGATCGCCGGGTTTCAGTTCCCAGGCCTGCGACAGGTGCTCGATGGTTTCGGCCACGTTCCAGATGAGCTTGGCCAAGTTGCTGCGCTGACGATCCGTGCCGTTGACCTGCATCCAGATGGCCGCGTTGTTCACTTCACCCGCCTGCGCGGCCGGCGTGATGGGCCCGATGGGCGCAGACTGGTCGTAGGCCTTGCCGATGCACCAGGGGCGGCCCTGTTTCTTCATGTCGGTCTGCAGGTCGCGCCGCGTCATGTCCAGGCCCACGGCGTAGCCGTAGATGTGCTTTGCCGCATCGGCGGCCTTGATGCCTTTGCCGCCCACGCCGATGGCGACCACCAGCTCGATCTCGTGGTGCAGGTTGGCGGTGAGCGTGGGGTACTGGATGGTTGCGGTCTGCCCGGTTTCGGCCACCACGATGGCATCGGCCGGCTTCATGAAGAAGAAGGGCGGCTCGCGGCCCGTGAAGCCCATTTCTTTGGCGTGATCCTCGTAGTTGCGGCCCACGCAGTAGATGCGGTGCACGGGGAAACGCTCGGCGCGGCCCAGCACGGGCACGCTGACGACGGCTGGAGGGGCGAAGGCGTAGGTCGGGTCGGTCATGGTGTGTGGCGAGGAAAACGAGGAATTCAGTGTACTCAGTGTTGCGTGGCTGGCAGCCGCACCACCAGGCCATCGAACTCGGGCAGCAACCGGATCTGACAGGACAGCCGGCTTTGTGGCTCCACCGGGCTGGAGGCGAAATCCAGCATGTCGACCTCGTCTGCAACGGGGGGTGGCAGCCGGTCGGCCCATTCAGGCGCCACGATCACGTGGCAGGTGGCGCAGGTCAGGGAACCGCCGCAGTCGGCCTCGATGCCGCCCACGTTGGCGTCCACGGCGGCCTTCATGAGGCTTTGTCCGGGTTCGGTCTGGATGTCTTGCACGCGCTCGTCGGCGTGGATGAAGCGGATCGTGATCATGGGTGTGTGGGTTCAGGTTCGGCTGAAATATTCGCGACGCTCGAAATCGGTCTTGTCCTCGGCCTGTGCATGGCGGTCGACCTCGCTTTGCTTGATGCGGCTGTAGTAGCCCACGAAATCATGGCCCAGGTCGCCGCACAGCGCGGCGTCGGCCTGCAGCGCGGCGATGCCTTCTGCCAGAGACGTGGGAATCTTCTCCCCACCTTCGGCATACGGGGCTTCACAGGCGGGTGGCGGATTCAGGCCGCGCGCCAGACCGTCGAGCCCGGCGTGGATCTGCGCGGCCATGTAGAGGTAGGGGTTGGCCGTTGGCTCGCCCACGCGGTTCTCGACGCGGGTGGCGCTGTCGCCGGCCGCACCCACCACGCGCAGCATGGCGCCCCGGTTGTCCTGCCCCCACAGCACGGCCTGTGGCGCGAGCGCGTTGGGACGGAAGCGGGCGAAGCCGTTGATGGTGGGGGTGCACAACACGGTCATGCCGCGCGCGTGGGCCAGCAGGCCGGCGAGCCAGTGCGCGCCGGTGGCCGAGAGCGTGTGCGCGGCATCGGCCTTGGTGGTGTCGCCGCCGGGTGCGTCGCGCACGAAAGCGTTGCGGCCGGTTTGAAGATCCACCAGCGACTGGTGCAGGTGCCAGCCGCTGGACATGATGTTCGGGAACGGCGGTCGGCACATGAACGTGGCGTGGTAGCCGGCGCGGCGCAGCGCCTGGCGTACGCCGTTGCGGAACAGCACCATCTGGTCGGCGGCGGTGAGCGCATCGGTGGCGTCGAACACGGCCTCCACCTGGCTGGGGCCGAGCTCGATTTCCAGCGACTGCAGCGGCAGGCCCATGGCCTGCGCGGTGCGCTGCACGATGCGCAGGGGCTCGTCGGCCAGATCGGCCATGGCCTCGGCCTGCAGGTTGTAGCCGGGGTGGATCATCTCCACGGCCGGTGGCAGGCCGGGCCAGGCGGCCAGCTCGGGATCGAGTTGGGGCTGGGTGCCGGTGATGCGGTAGATGTGGAATTCGACCTCGAGCCCGGTCTTCATGCCGAAGCCCGCTTGCTTCAGACGATCCAGCGCGATCTGCAGCACGCGCCGCGTGTCCAGCGGCACGGGCGTGCCATCGACGAACCAGGGCTGGCAACGCAACCAGCCGGTGCTCTCCAGCCAGGGCAGGGTGGTGAAGCTGTCCGGGTCCGGCATCAGCATGAGGTTGGCAGCCCCCGCGAAGCCCGGCAGGTTGTCGGCGGCGCCGGGTTCGAACACTTTCCAGGCCGTGCGATCGGCCGTGTCCTTGAGCATGAGCGTGCCCACCATGCCCACGCCGTCACGCAGCGCACGCACGGCAGCGGCGGCGGTGAGCGTCTTGCCGCGCAGCATGCCGTGCGTGTCGCACCAGCCGAATCGCACCAGTTCGATGCCGCTGGCTTCGATCACGCGGGCCAGGCGCAGGCAGGCTTCCTCGCGTGCGGCGCTGTGGAGGCCGCAGCGTTCGGCGAAATGCTTCATTTCGCGCCCGCCGTCTCGTCGTGTTTCGCCTGCCAGGGCGCCTTCTCGCGCCTGGTGCGCATGCTGTCGTGCCACCAGGTTTGCCAGTCTTTCGCGGGCGCAATGCCGTCGACCGTGTCGGGGCCGTGAATCGCGCCATGCAGGGCCGCGTCGGCGATGCCGGGCGGTGTGCCACCTTGCTCCACCGTGTCGATGGCCTGTTGCAGCAGGCGCCGGTTGGCCATGATCACGCGGTCGGTGGTGCCCAGGTGCTCGCGCGTGCGGTCCTGGATGGGGCCCATGCTCTCGCAGGCCCATTGATCGTGCACGTTGATGTCGTCCTCGCCCATGCCCAGGTAGGTGCGTGTCTGCTGCTCCTCGGCATTGAACCCCCAGTTGTTGCCGCGGCCGGACTTCGGGATGTAGTCGGGCAGGGTGACGGCGGGCAGGCGCTGGTTGCGCATCGCCTCCTTGTCCACCGGGCCGTCGAAGCTGGTGAAAAACGCGTACCAGTAGTTGTGCGTGTCGTCCACGGGCACGTGCATCTGGGTGATGGTCATGGTCTCCGACAACGGGATCACGAAGGTCTGTGGAAACACCGCGTTGGTGATGCGCACGTGCGTGAGTTCGTCCGTCATGGGGCGCAGCGCGGTGAGTTGCAGGCCATACGGTCTGGACTCAAACGAGATATGCGGCTGGCCGAACTCGCGCATCACCCGTGTCATGGGCCAGCGCTCGCCGCCCACGTCGCCCGCGCTGGCGCCGCGGAACTGCTTGCCGTAGCTGTCTTCCAGCGAGGCATCGTTGAAAAACCGGTGAAGGTAGGACGCGTGCGCCGGGTCGATGCCCACTTCGAAGGACTGCAGCCAGTTGCAGTGCCACAAGCCCTTGAAAGCGAAGGTGTGCGAGCCTGGCGCGGTGAAGCAATCCAGTGCCGGGAGCGGTGGCGGCGTCTGGCCTTCGGGCCCGAGCCAGGCGAACAGCACACCGCTGGCGACCTGCAGTGGGTAACTGCGCTGGCGGATGCGGGTGCACAGGGTGCTGCCCGCAGGCTCGGCCGGCGTTTCGATGCACTGGCCGGTGGTGTCGAACTTCCAGCCGTGGAAGGGGCAACGCAGGCCGTCGCCCTCGTTGCGGCCGAAGGCGAGGTCGGCGCCCCGGTGCGGGCAATCGCGGTCGAGCAGGCCGTATTGACCCTGTGCATCGCGGAACAGCACGAAATGCTGTCCCAGCAAACGCACCGCCTTGACCGGGCGCACCCCCATGCGTGGGTCCAGCGCGGGGTCGAACTCGTCGAGCAGCGCGACCGGTTGCCAGTAGCGGCGCAACATTTCGCCACCCGGGGTGCCAGGGCCTACCTGAGTGAGGCGTTGATTGAGTTCGGCTTTCATGTGCGGGGCTCCAATGTGGGATGAGAATCTCAAACGGTATACCGTTTTCTATTTTCAGTGTACAGTTTGCGGCATGAGCTTGCAAGAAACCGTTTTGATGCAATTGCGCGACCTGATCCTGAGCGGCGGGTTCGAACCAGGCCAGCGCCTGGCCGAGCAGCAACTGGCCGAACGGTTGGGCGCTTCGCGCACGCCCGTGCGTGCTGCGCTGGTCACGCTCGAGCAGGAAGGCCTGGTCGAGGCCAACGACACCGGCAAATACCTGGTACGGCAATTCACGGCGCAGGAGGTGCGCGATGCCATCGCCGTCCGGGGCCACCTCGAAGGCATGGCGGCACGCCTCGTGGCCGAGCATGGGGTCTCGCGGCAGTTGCAGGGTCATCTGCAGGCCTGCCTGGAAGAAGGCGACCGCCTGCTGGCCGACAACCCGCTGAACATCGAGAGCTATGCGGCCTACTCGGTGATGAATGACCGCTTCCATGCCTTGCTGCTCGAAGCCTGCGGCAACCGGGCCCTGCAGCGTGCGGTGGCCCTGAATGACAAGCTGCCCTTTGCGCCGGCCTCCGCCATGCTGCCCATGCAGGGCACGCTCGCCATGGATCGCGACTGGATGCTCTATGCCCACCGCCAGCACCACATGCTTTTCGATGCGCTGGTGCGGGGCGAGGGCGCCCGCGCGCAAGCGCTGGCAGTGGAGCACACCGAAGTGGCGCAGATGAACATGCGCCTGGCTCTGGAGCGCCGCGCAGACTCCGAACGCGTGCTGCCCGCCATCCGGCTCGTGGTGGGGTGACCGTTCGCCCGGTGTATCGTGCCGGGCATGAACAACGGAACCGGGCAGGGCATCCTGCTGTGCTTTGACGACGAAGAGGCCATTGCCCGGGCCGCCGCCGAGGCGTCTGGACTCTCGGTGGCGGTGATCGAGCGCCACCGTTTTCCCGATGGCGAATGGCGCTTGCGCCTGCCGGAGTTGCTGCCCGAGCGCGTCGTGCTCTGGCGCAGCCTGCACCAGCCCAACGAGAAACTGGTCGAACTGCTGATTGCGGCCCGCGCTGCGCGCGAGCTCGGCGCCAGGCACCTCACGCTGGTGGCGCCTTATCTGGCCTACATGCGGCAAGACATGGCCTTCAATCCGGGCGAGGCGGTGAGCCAGCGCATCGTGGGCGGCTTCCTGGCCAGCCTGTTCGACGCCGTGATCACCATGGACCCTCACCTGCACCGCATCGACACCCTGAGCGAGGCGATTCCGCTCGAGCACGCGATTGCGCTCAGCGGGGCACCACTGCTTGCCGACCACATCGCCTCGCAGCGCGTCGACGCATTGCTCATCGGACCCGACGAGGAAGCCCTGCAGTGGGTGGCGCTCGCAGCGCGGCGCAAAGGCTGGGATCACGCCGTGTGCCGCAAGACGCGCCATGGAGACCGCGACGTCGACATCTCGCTGCCGGTCCTGCCGGTGGGCGGCCGCGCCGTGGTGCTGATAGACGATGTGGCCAGCTCGGGCCAGACGCTGGCGCGCGCCGCGCAACAGCTGCTTGCCGCGGGCGCTGCGTCGGTGGATGTGGCGGTGACGCATGCGCTGTTTGCGCCCGGGGCTGTGCAGCTTGTGCGCGCGGCCGGTGTGCGCGAGATATGGAGCACCGACTGCATTGCGCACGCGAGCAACGCGGTGAGCATCGTCCCCGTGGTGGCGGGGACATTGCGCTCGCTGGTCACGGGTAAACCCTGAGCTGCGCACAATGGGGGCATGAACACCCTCTTCGAACCCACCTCCGCGGGCAGCCTGCAACTGGCCAACCGCATCGTCATGGCGCCGCTCACGCGCAACCGGGCCCCCGGCGCCGTGCCCACGCCCCTGATGGCCACCTACTACCGGCAACGCGCCAGCGCCGGCCTGCTGATCACCGAAGCCACCGCCATCAGCCACCAGGGCCAGGGTTATGCCGACGTGCCTGGCCTGTATGCACCCGAGCAGATCGCGGGCTGGAAACGCGTCACCCAGGCCGTGCACGACGCCGGCGGCAAGATCGTGGTGCAGCTCTGGCACGTGGGCCGCGTCTCGCACACGGAGCTGCAGCCCGCTGGTGGCGCACCGGTAGCGCCCTCGGCCATTCGCGCCAGGACCAAGACCGTGCTCATCAAGAACGGCGTGCCGACCTTCGTGGAGACATCCGAACCGCGCGCGCTGGCGCTGGGTGAACTGCCCGGCATCGTCGAGGACTACCGGCGCGCCGCGCTCGCAGCGATCGAGGCCGGTTTCGATGGCGTGGAAATCCACGCCGCGAACGGCTACCTGATCGACCAGTTCCTCAAGACCGGCAGCAACCAGAGGACCGACATCTACGGCGGCGCCATCGAGAACCGGGCGCGCCTTCTGCTGGAGGTGACGAAGGCGGTGGTGGGTGCCATTGGTGGCGAGCGCACCGGCATCCGGCTGTCTCCGGTGACACCCGCCAACGACGCGCTCGATGCCGACCCGCAACCACTGTTCGAGCACGTGATGCGCCAGCTCGCCCCGCTGGACCTGGCCTACGTGCATTTCATCGAGGGCGCCACCGGGGGCTCGCGCGAGATTCCCGATCGTCCGTTCGACTACGCCGCCTTGCAGGAGGCTTACCGCGCCGCCGGTGGCCGCGCAGCCTGGATGGCGAACAACGGCTACGACCGGGCGCTGGCCGAGAAATCGCTGCGCGAAGGGGCCGACCTCGTGGCTTTCGGCAAGCTGTTCATCGCCAACCCCGATCTGGTGCAGCGCTTGAAGCGGGGCGGCCCGTTCAACGAACCCGATCGCGCCACCTTCTACGGCGGTGGTGAAAAGGGCTACACCGACTACCCCGTGCTGGCGACCTCGTGAATCGGGACGTACCGGTTTATCCTCGGTGCCCATGAAGCTCTACAACTACTTCCGCTCCTCCGCTTCCTTTCGCGTGCGCATCGCGCTCGCGCTCAAGGGCATGCCCTACGACTACGTGCCCGTGCACATCGCGCGTGGCGATCACAAGCTGCCCGCGTTCGGCGACATCTCGGTCGAAGGGCTGGTGCCGGTGCTTGAACTGGACGACGGCACGCGGCTGACGCAGTCGATGGCGATCATCGAGTACCTCGACGAGGTGCACCCCACGCCGTCGCTGGTGCCAGCCAATCTCATCGACCGTGCGCGCGTGCGGGCGCTGGCGCAGATCGTGGCCTGCGAGATCCATCCGGTGAACAACCTGCGCATCCTCAAGTACCTCACGCGAGAACTGAAAGTGGAAGAGGAGCCGAAGAACGTCTGGTACCGCCATTGGGTTCGCGCCGGGCTGCAGGCGTATGAAGGCCAGCTTGCGCAACTGCCCGCGTCCACCTACAGCTTTGGCGATACGCCCACGCTGGCCGACTGTTGCCTGGTGCCACAGATCTTCAACGGCCAGCGCTTCAACACCGACTTCAGTGGCCTGCCACGCACCATGGCGGCGTTCGAAGCCTGCATGAAGCTGGAGGCCTTCCAGAAGTCCCAACCGTCGGCCTGCCCCGACGCCGAGGCCTGATGCTGCTGGCCGCCGACGGCATCGTGCCTGACTGGCCTGCGCCGCCGGGCGTGCGCTCCGTCTGCACGATCCGATCAGGCGGTGTGTCGGTGGCGCCTTTCGACAGTTTCAACCTGGGCGATCACGTGCGCGACGAGCCTCTGGCCGTGGTGGCCAACCGCGAGCGCCTGGCCGCATTCACCGCGCCCGCACGCCCGGTGTTCCTGCAGCAGGTGCACGGCACGCGGGTGGTTCGCCTGGCGCCTGACACGCCAGACGGCACCGAAGCCGATGGCTGCGTGGTGAACGGGCGCGGCGTGGCCGCCACCATCATGGTGGCCGACTGCCTTCCCGTGCTGTTTGCACATGCCTCGGGCACGGCCGTGGCGGCCGCGCATGCGGGATGGCGCGGCCTGGCCGCCGGGGTGATCCAGGCCACTGCCCAGGCCTTGCGCGAGACGGCGGGTGAGGGCGAGGTGATGGCCTGGCTGGGACCCTGCATCGGGCCGCAGGCGTTCGAGGTGGGTCCCGAAGTGTGTGATGCCTTCGTGAGCGTGGACCCCGATGCTGTGGCGCACTTCTGGCCCAGCGGCGAGGGCAAGTTCCTGGCCAATCTGCCCGCGCTGGCGCGGCGCATGCTTCGGTCTGCAGGCGTCACCGACCTGCACGGCAACGACGGCAGCGAAGCCTGGTGCACCGTGGCCGATGCCTCAAGGTTCTTTTCGCACCGGCGCGATGCCGCCCGCCTCGGCAGCACCGGGCGCATGGCTGCCTGCGTCTGGATCGAGTGATGCCTGCGCCTGGCGCAGTTCGGCCGCTTCGCGCGCTTTGATGGCCTTGCGCCGCTGGGGCGTGCGCATCAGGTAAACCACCAGTGCGACCGGCAGCAAACCGTAAAGAAAAAAGGTCACAATGGCCCCAAGCACGGTGCCATTGGTGTTGGTCGCCTCGGCCACCGACATCATCAGCACCACATACATCCACCCGATCACCACCAGATACACGGCCGTCCCCGCAGTTTGAAAAGGCCATCATAGGCCGCAGGCCACATCCACGGAGACCAGCATGACATCGGGCAAGAACAACCCTCCCAACTGGCTGGAGTCCGCCCAGCAGTTCCAGCAAAACCTCATCAGCCAATGGACCCAGCTGGCGCAAGCCATGCCGGGCGCCGCCGCTGGGGCATCCAATCCGTTCGCCATGCCGATGCCTGGCGCCATGGGCATGCCGTCCGCCGTGCCAGGCGTGGCCGGCATCGGTGACATGTTTACCCAGGTGGCGGGACAGGGCGTGAGCTTCGATCCGGCCAGGCTGCTCGAAATCCAGAACGAGTACCTCAAGGACGTCTCGGGCCTGTGGAATCAGGGTCCGAATGTCAAACCCGCCGGTGACCGGCGCTTTGCGTCGGATGCCTGGGCGGGCAACCCGGTGGCGGCCTTTGCGGCGGCGTTTTATCTTCTCAACGCGCGCACGCTCATGGCCATGGCCGAAGCAGTGCAGGGCGACGCCAAGACCCGCAGCCGCGTGCGCTTCGCGGTGCAGCAGTGGATCGACGCCAGCGCGCCCAGCAACTTCCTCGCCTTCAATGCCGAGGCGCAGAAGAAGGCCATTGAAACGCAGGGCGAGAGCATCGCCAAAGGTGTGGCCAACCTGCTGCACGACATGAAGCAGGGCCACGTGTCGATGACGGACGAGAGCGTGTTCGAGGTGGGCAAGAACGTGGCCACCACCGAAGGCGCCGTGGTGTTCGAGAACGAGCTGTTCCAGCTCATCGAATACAAGCCCCTGACCGCCAAGGTCTACGAACGGCCGTTCCTGCTGGTGCCGCCGTGCATCAACAAGTTCTACATCCTCGACCTGCAGCCCGAGAACTCGCTGATCCGCTACTGCGTGGAGCAAGGCCACCGCACGTTCGTGGTGAGCTGGCGCAACCCCGACGAATCGCTGGCGAAGAAGACCTGGGACGAGTACATCGAAAACGCCGTGATCAAGGCCATCGGTGTCACGCAGGACATCACCGGTGCCGAGACCATCAACGCCTTGGGCTTCTGCGTGGGCGGCACCATGCTGGGCACCGCGCTGGCGGTGCTGGCCGCACGCGGCGAGGAGCCCGTGAACTGCGCCACCTTCCTCACCACGCTGCTGGACTTCACCGACACCGGCATCCTCGACGTGTTCATCGACGAGAACTTCGTCAAGTACCGCGAGATGCAGTTCAACGACGGCGGCCTCATGCCCGGGCGCGACCTGGCCACCACCTTCAGCTTCCTGCGCCCGAACGACCTGGTGTGGAACTACGTGGTGGGCAACTACCTCAAGGGCGAGACGCCGCCGCCGTTCGACCTGCTGTACTGGAACTCCGACAGCACCAACCTGCCTGGACCGTATTACGCGTGGTACCTGCGCCAGATGTACCTGGAGAACAACCTCGTCAAGCCGGGCAAGGTCAAGGTCTGCGGCGAGAAGATCGACTTCCGCCAGGTCAAGTTGCCGGTCTACATCTATGGTTCGCGTGAAGACCACATCGTGCCGATCGGTGGTGCCTACGGCAGCACGCAACTCTTCCCCGGCAAGAAGCGCTTCGTCATGGGCGCATCGGGCCACATCGCGGGCGTGATCAACCCCGCCAGCAAGAACAAGCGCAGCCACTGGATCGGACCTGCGGGCAAGTTCCCGAAGGACGTGAAGGAATGGATCGACAGCGCCACCGAACACCCCGGCAGCTGGTGGACCGACTGGGCCGCGTGGCTCAAGCCGCAGGCTGGCAAGCAGATCACCGCGCCCAAGGCCTATGGCAAGGGCAAGACCTACACCGCGATCGAGCCTGCACCGGGTCGTTACGTCAAGGCCAAAGCCTGAACCATTTTTTTTCTTGACCTCTCTGGAGACCTCACATGGAAGACATCGTCATCGTCGCCGCCACCCGCACCGCCGTGGGCAAGTTCGGCGGCTCGCTTGCCAAGACGCCCGCCACCGAGCTGGGCAGCATCGTCATCAAGGAACTGCTCGCGCGCACTGGTTTGCCGGTGGATGCGATCGGTGAAGTGATCATGGGCCAGGTGCTGGCTGCTGGCGTGGGCCAGAACCCGGCCCGCCAGGCCATGATGAAGGCTGGCGTGGCCAAGGAAACGCCGGCGCTCACCATCAACGCCGTGTGCGGCTCCGGACTCAAGGCCGTGATGCTGGCCGCGCAGGCCGTGGCCTGGGGCGACAGCGAGATCGTGATTGCCGGTGGCCAGGAAAACATGAGCGCGTCGCCGCACGTGCTCAATGGCAGTCGCGACGGCCAGCGCATGGGCGACTGGAAGATGACCGACACCATGATCGTGGACGGTCTGTGGGACGTCTACAACCAGTACCACATGGGCATCACGGCCGAGAACGTGGCCAAGGCACACGGCATCAGCCGCGAAGCGCAGGACGCTCTGGCCCTGGGCAGCCAGCAAAAGGCGAGCGCCGCGCAGGACGCCGGCAAGTTCAAGGAAGAGATTGTCGGCGTGAGCATTCCGCAGCGCAAGGGTGACCCCATCGTGTTCGATGCCGACGAGTTCATCAACAAGAAAACCAACGCCGAAGCCCTGGCCGGCCTGCGGCCCGCGTTCGACAAGGCCGGTTCGGTCACGGCGGGCAATGCCTCGGGCATCAACGACGGCGCCGCGGGCGTGGTGGTGATGAGTGCGAAAAAGGCCGCCGCGCTGGGTCTGAAGCCGCTGGCGCGCATCGCCGCGTTCGGCACCAGCGGCCTGGATCCGGCGACCATGGGCATGGGCCCGGTGCCGGCCTCGCAGAAAGCCCTGGCCCGCGCGGGCTGGAAGGCGGGTGACGTGGATCTGTTCGAACTCAACGAAGCCTTTGCCGCCCAGGCCTGTGCGGTCAACAAGGCGCTCGACATCGACCCTGCGCGCGTGAACGTGAATGGTGGCGCCATCGCCATCGGGCACCCGATCGGTGCATCCGGCTGCCGCATCCTGGTCACGCTGCTGCACGAGATGCAGCGACGCGATGCGAAGAAAGGCCTGGCCGCGCTGTGCATTGGCGGCGGCATGGGGGTTTCCCTCGCGGTCGAACGCTGAAATATTGGGTCTAATCATCCCGTCATTGCAATTCGCAAAAACATCCCAGAGGAGCACACACAATGAGTCAAAAAGTAGCGTACGTCACGGGCGGCATGGGCGGCATCGGTACCGCCATCTGCCAGCGTCTGCACAAGGAAGGTTTCAAGGTCATCGCAGGCTGTGGCCCCACGCGGGATTTCAAGAAGTGGCTCGATGAGCAGAAGGCTCAGGGCTACAACTTCCACGCCTCGGTGGGCAACGTGGGTGATTGGGATTCCACCGTGGAAGCCTTCACCAAGACCAAAGCGGAACACGGCACCATCGACGTGCTCGTGAACAACGCCGGCATCACGCGGGACCGCATGTTCCTGAAGATGTCGCGTGAAGACTGGGACGCCGTGATCGAGACCAACCTGAACTCCATGTTCAACGTGACCAAGCAGGTCGTGGCCGACATGGTGGAAAAGGGCTGGGGCCGCATCGTCAACATCTCGTCGGTGAACGGTGAGAAGGGCCAGGCCGGGCAGACCAACTACTCCGCTGCCAAGGCGGGCATGCATGGTTTCTCGATGGCGCTGGCACAGGAACTCGCCACCAAGGGCGTGACCGTCAACACCGTGAGCCCGGGCTACATCGGCACCGACATGGTCAAGGCCATCCGGCCCGATGTGCTGGAGAAGATCGTTGCCACCGTGCCGGTCAAGCGCCTGGGTGAACCCAGCGAGATCGCTTCCATCATTGCCTGGCTGGCCAGCGAAGAAGGCGGTTATGCCACCGGCGCGGACTTCTCGGTGAATGGCGGCCTGCACATGGGTTGAGCGTGAGCTCCTTGAGTTCCCGCAACCCGCTTCGGCGGGTTTTTTGTTGTCGGACCGCTGGGGACAAGGTCGTGGTGTAAATTCGACCGATGCCCCACAGCGTTTCACTGATCAATACCATCGCCGCCGGTCTCGGCCTGGCACTGGTGCTGGGTTTCCTGGCGGCGAAGGTGCGCCTGCCTGCGCTGGTGGGGTACCTGCTGGCCGGCGTGATCATCGGTCCCTACACGCCCGGCTTTGTTGCCGACGCAGGCATCGCTGCGCAGCTGGCCGAGATCGGGGTGATGCTGCTGATGTTCGGGGTCGGGCTGCATTTTTCGCTGGCCGACCTGCTCTCCGTGCGCAGGATTGCCCTGCCCGGTGCGGTGGTGCAGATGGCGGTGGCCACGCTCATGGGCATGGGGCTGGCCCTGTGGTGGGGCTGGACGCCAGGCGCTGCGCTGGTTTTCGGCGTGTCGCTCTCCGTGGCCAGCACCGTGGTGCTGTTGCGTGCGCTGGAGAGCCTGGGCATTCTGGACTCTTTCACGGGCCGCATCGCCGTGGGCTGGCTGGTGGTGGAAGACCTAGCGATGGTGCTGGTGCTCGTGCTGCTGCCGCCGCTCGCGGGCTTCCTGGGGGGCAAGGGCGCCGATGAAGACCTCGATTCCATCTGGCGCACCTTGGGCTTCACCCTGATGCAGGTGGGCGGCTTCGTGGCCCTGATGCTCGTCGTGGGGCGGCGTCTGTTCCCCTGGGTGCTCTGGCAAGTCACACGCACGGGCTCGCGCGAACTTTTCACGCTGTGCGTGGTGGCTGCAGCCGTGAGCATCGCTTTCGCTTCTGCGGCATTGTTTGGTGTTTCGTTTGCGCTCGGTGCCTTCTTTGCCGGCATGGTGCTGCGCGAGTCCGAGTTCAGCCACCGTGCAGCGGAAGAATCGCTGCCCTTGCGCGATGCTTTCGCGGTGCTGTTCTTTGTCTCGGTGGGCATGCTGTTCAACCCGTCCATCCTGGTGGAGCGACCCCTGCATGTGCTCGGCG
Source organism: Hydrogenophaga sp. (assembly GCF_051860785.1). Lineage (GTDB taxonomy): Bacteria > Pseudomonadota > Gammaproteobacteria > Burkholderiales > Burkholderiaceae_C > Hydrogenophaga. The sequence continues at coordinate 15,665 of NZ_JBIMLB010000005.1, read as the reverse complement.
TCGTGGCCATCATCATCGTCGGCAAGTCGGTGGCGGCGGCCGCGCTGGTGGTGGCCATGCGCTATCCGCTCAACACGGCATTGACGGTGTCCGCAAGCCTCGCGCAGATTGGCGAGTTTTCGTTCATCCTGGTGGGGCTTGGCGCGTCGCTGGGCCTGTTGCCGCCGGAAGGCACCAGCCTGGTGCTGGCTGGGGCGCTGATCTCCATCGCCTTGAATCCCGTGCTGTTCAAGGCGATCAATCCCTTGCAGGAGTGGCTGCGCAGAAACTCCGAGTTCGCCCGCAGGCTTGAGGCTCGCGACGACCCGCTGGCAGAACTGCCCGTGACCACCCACGAGAAGTACCTTTCGCGCCAGGTGGTGCTGGTGGGTTATGGCCGGGTGGGGCGGCGCATTGCCGCCGCGCTCGAGGAACAGCGCCTGCCTTATGTGGTGGCGGAGCAGAACCGCGACATCGTGGAGCGCTTGCGCGCACAAGGCATTCCGGCGGTTTTTGGCGATGCGGCCGACCCGGCCGTGCTCATCCAGGCCCACATCGCGCGGGCGGGCATGCTGGTGATTGCCACGCCCGACACCCTGGACGTGCGCCAGATGATCGGCATCGCCCGCACCCTGAACCCGGAGATCCAGACCGTGATCCGGACCCACAGCGAGGAAGAGGCCGGCCTGCTGGAGAAGGAAATCGCCGGAAAGATCTTCATCGGCGAAGAAGAGCTGGCGCAATCGATGACGCGCTACGTGATCGAACACTCACGGGCGGCCGGCGTGGCGCGCGCCCCCGCCTGAAGGCTCCGAGCATGTCTGCGACCGCGCTGTCACCCTGGCGCCTGTCCGTCGCCCCGATGATGGACTGGACCGATCGCCACTGTCGATATCTGCACCGCCTGCTGTCAAGGCACACGCTGCTGTACACCGAGATGGTGACCACCGGCGCGTTGATGCACGGCAGTGTGCAGCGCCACCTGCGTTTCAACGCCGAAGAGCATCCGGTGGCCTTGCAACTGGGCGGCAGTGAACCGGACGACCTGGCGAATGCCGCGCGCCTGGGCGAGCAGTGGGGGTACGACGAAATCAATCTCAACTGCGGTTGCCCGAGCGAGCGCGTGCAACGCGGCGCTTTTGGCGCCTGCCTCATGGCGGAGCCGCAGACGGTGGCCGATGGCGTGAAGGCCATGCGGGATGCGGTATCGATCCCGGTCACGATCAAGCACCGCATCGGCATTGACCGGGTGGAGAGCTACGACTTCGTGCGCGACTTCGTGGGCACGGTGAGCGAGGCCGGTTGTTCGGTGTTTCTGGTGCATGCGCGCAATGCGTGGCTGGAAGGACTTTCGCCAAAGGAGAACCGCGAGATTCCACCGCTGCGCTATTCGCTTGCCTACCAGCTCAAGCGCGACTTCCCATCGCTCACCATTGCGGTGAACGGTGGCATCACCACCAACGAGCAGATCGCGGAACACCTGCAGCACGTCGATGGTGCGATGGTGGGCCGTGAGGCGTACCACAACCCCTGGTTGCTCACGACCTGGGACGAGGCGTTCTTCGGTGCCGCGCCCTCCAACGCCTCACGCGAAGCGGTGGAGGAGCAGATGGTGGCCTACATGGAGCGGGCATTCCTGGAAGATGGTTGCCCCTGGTACGCGATTGCGCGGCACATGCTGGGCTTGCGCCATGGCCTGCGAGGGGCGCGCAAGTGGCGCCAGGTGTGGAGCGATCACCGCTTGAAGCCTCTGCCACCGCGCGAGGTCTGGGCGATGGCACGTGTGCACGCGCTGGAAGAAGCCGAAGCCACCTCGGCCTGACCGGGCCCGCTCCCGCCCAGGGTGCGATGCCGCACCGACGCCAGCCGGACCATCGGGATACGGTGCCCGGGCAGCAACTCGATCTGCCTGAAGGAACCCGATGACCACATCCAGCCGCCGCACATTCATCGTGCGCCTTGTGTCCGTTTCCGCTGCCGTGTCGGCAGGCGGTGTGCTCTCGGCCTGCGGCGGTGGAGGCGGCGATGACGCAGTTCCTGACACACAGGCGCCGGCGCGGTTCGACTTCGGTGTCGCCAGTGGCGACCCCTTGGCGGACCGGGTGATCCTGTGGACACACGCCACGCGGGGTGATGCGAACCCGGTTGCCTTGACGTGGGAGGTCGCCCTCGACGCCGGCTTCGCGCAGGTGGTGTCCACCGGCCAGACCCAGGCATCACCTGATGCTGGCCACACCGCGAAGGTGGATGCCGCAGGCTTGCAGGCTGGCCAGGGCTACTTCTTCCGCTTCCGCGCGGGCGAGCACATCTCGCCTGTGGGCCGCACGCGCACGTTGCCGGCCATGAGCGCGACCAGCGTGAAACTGGCCGTGTTCAGCTGCGCCAACTATCCCGCCGGTTTTTTCCATGCCTACAGTGGCGCCTTGTCGGTGGGCGCCGAGTACGCGGTGCACCTGGGCGACTACATCTACGAGTACGAGGCCGGCGGCTACGCTTCCGAGGACGCGGTGACGCTGGGTCGCGTGTCCGTGCCCGCCAATGAATGCCTGACGCTCGCCGACTACCGCGCCCGTTACGCTCAGTACCGCAGCGACCCGGACTTGAAGCAGCTGCACGCGACCTTGCCCATGATCGCCATCTGGGACGACCACGAGATCGCCGAGAACGCCAGCGCCAGCGGCTCGATCAACCACACCGAAGGTGCCGAGGGAACATTCAGCGCACGCGCCGCGGCAGCCGCCCAGGCGTACCACGAGTGGTTGCCGATCCGCACGCCCGACAGCAGCAACCTGCGCCGCGCCTACCGCAGCTTCGACTTCGGCAGCCTCCTGTCTCTGCACATGCTGGAGACGCGCCTGCTGGCGCGTGAACCGGCGCTGACCATCGCCGAGTTGACGGCCCCCGCCACCTCGGCCAGTGCACTCGCCGCGCTGAATTCGCCCACACGCCAGATGCTCGGCGCGGAGCAGACCGGTTGGCTCACGCAACAGATGACGGCGTCGAGTGCGACCTGGCAGGTTCTGGGCCAACAGGTTCTGATGGCGCGGATGATGTTTCCTGCTTCGGTGCTGGCGTCGATCGACCCGGCGACCGATCCCGTGGCGGGCGCTGCTGCGGTGGCGGATTACCTGCTGGCCAGGGAACTGGAGGTTTCTGCGCCGCAGTTGATGACACCCGAACAACTGGCGCTGGTGGACCCGGTGCAGAACCCGAAGATCGGCTACAACCTCGATGCGTGGGACGGCTATCCGGCCGCCCGCGAGGCGGTGCTGTCCTCCGCGGCAGGTCTGGGCAAGCGCCTGGTGTCGCTGGCCGGGGACACGCACAACGCCTGGCAGAGCGACCTGAGCCTGGCCGACGGCACCGTGGTTGGGCAGGAGTTCGCCGCGCCCAGCGTCACTTCACCAGGTTTCGAGGCGTACCTGGGGTCGCTGTCGCCCACCGTGGTGGCCGATATCTTCACGGACGTGGTCGACATGCTGAACTTCGTCAACACCGAGCGGCGCGGCTTCCTCTTGATGAGTTTCACGGCGCAGGCGGTCCAGGGTGACTGGTACTTCGTCGACACGGTGAAGTCCTCGACCCACACCGTGGCGCTCGGGCACACGGCGGTGGCTGCCGCCTGAGGCCAGCGCTCAGGCAGCGGCTTCCAGGCCGTTCTGGAAGTGTTCGCGCATGCGCTGCACGGTCAGTGCAGGGTCGCGCTGGGCCAGGGCGGCCACGATGGCGCGGTGTTCGGCCAGGGATTCTTCGATCCGGCCCGTCTTCAGCAGCGAGTTGTGGCGGTTCAGCTTCATCACCTTGCGCAGGTCGGCCACCATCTGTTCGCGCCAGCGGTTGCGCGCGAGTTCGAGCACACGCATGTGAAACTGTTCGTTGATGGCGAAGAAACGGTCGCGCTCGCTTACCGCGGCCTCCAGTTCGGCATGCAAGGCCTGCAGCGAAGCGATTTCCTCGTCGCTCGCGCGTTCAGCCACCACGCCGCCGGCATCGGATTCGAGCAGGGAGAGCAGGTGGTACACATCGGCCAGGTCCTTTTCGGACACCTCGGTCACGTAGGCCCCCCGCCGCACCTTCATGGTGACCAGGCCTTCGGCCGCCAGGACCTTCAATGCTTCGCGCAATGGCGTGCGGCTGATGCCGTATTCCTCGGCAATCTTGAGTTCGTCGATCCAGCTGCCCGGCTCGAGCTCGCGGCTGAAAATGCGCTGGCGCAGCAGTTCGGCAACTTCCTCATAGAGGGCGCGGGGGGAAAGCGACAGGGCGGACATGGGCGCTTATTGTAAGTCAGACGGAATATTCTGCATCAATAATTATGAATGATGTAAAATCGCCACCGTTCTGAATACCCTCCTACCGCCCGCCATGAGCCAGAAACAGCCCGAATTCACCCCCGCCACCTTGGACGCCTGGGCACAGGCGGCCCGCAAGTCCGCACCGGGGGGCGATGTGGGCGCGCTGGACTGGGTCACGCCCGACGGCATCCGCGTCAAGCCGCTCTACACCGCGCAAGACACCGCCGAGCTGCCGCACACCGACACGCTGCCCGGCTTCGAGCCGTTCATTCGTGGCCCGCAGGCCACCATGTATGCGGTGCGACCGTGGACGATCCGCCAGTACGCCGGCTTCTCCACCGCCGAGGAAAGCAACGCCTTCTACCGCAAGGCCCTGGCGGCTGGCGGGCAGGGCGTGAGCGTGGCGTTCGACCTGGCCACGCACCGCGGCTACGACAGCGACCACCCGCGCGTGACCGGGGACGTGGGCAAGGCCGGTGTGGCGATCGACAGCGTGGAGGACATGAAGATCCTGTTCGACCAGATCCCACTGGACAAGGTGAGCGTGTCCATGACCATGAACGGCGCGGTGCTGCCGGTGCTCGCGGGCTACGTGGTGGCGGCCGAAGAGCAGGGCGTGGGGCAGGACAAGCTCAGCGGGACCATCCAGAACGACATCCTCAAGGAGTTCATGGTCCGCAACACCTACATCTTCCCGCCCGAGCCGTCGATGAAGATCATCGGCGACATCATCGAGTACACGGCAAAGCACATGCCGAAGTTCAACTCGATCTCGATCTCGGGCTACCACATGCAGGAAGCCGGCGCCAACCAGGCGCTGGAACTGGCTTTCACGCTGGCCGATGGCAAGGAGTACGTGAAGACAGCGACCGCCAAGGGCATGGATGTGGACGACTTCGCCGGGCGCCTGAGCTTCTTCTGGGCGATCGGCATGAACTTCTACCTGGAGATCGCCAAGATGCGCGCGGCACGCCTGCTGTGGACGCGCATCATGAAAGGCTTCAGCGCCAAGAACCCCAAGAGCCTGATGCTGCGCACGCACTGCCAGACTTCGGGCTGGTCCCTCACCGAACAGGATCCCTACAACAACGTGGTGCGCACCGCCATCGAGGCCATGGCGGCGGTGTTTGGCGGCACGCAGAGCCTGCACACCAACTCGTTCGACGAAGCCATCGCACTGCCCACCGAGTTCAGCGCCCGCATCGCGCGCAACACGCAACTGATCATTCAGGAAGAGACGCACATCACCAACGTGGTGGACCCGTGGGCGGGCTCGTACATGATGGAGACCCTGACCCAGGAAATGGCCGACAAGGCCTGGGCCATCATCGAAGAGGTCGAGGCCATGGGCGGCATGACCAAGGCCGTGGACAGCGGCTGGGCCAAGCTCAAGATCGAGGCCGCTGCCGCCGAGAAGCAGGCGCGCATCGATTCCGGCAAGGACGTGATCGTCGGCGTCAACAAGTACAAGCTGGCCAAGGAAGACCCGATCGAGGCCCGCGACATCGACAATGTGGCCGTGCGCGATGGGCAGATTGCGCGCCTGCAGAACATCAAGGCCACGCGCGACACGGCCAAGGTCCAGGCTGCGCTGGACGCGCTCACGGCCGCCGCCGAGAGCGGCGAAGGCAATCTGCTCGATCTGTCGATCCAGGCCATTCGCTTGCGCGCCACGGTGGGTGAAGTGAGCGATGCGCTGGAAAAGGTTTACGGGCGCCACCGCGCCGATACGCAAAAGGTGACTGGTGTGTACGCTGCTGCCTACGATTCTGCCGAGGGCTGGGATGCCCTCAAGACCGAGATCAACGCCTTTGCTGAAACCCAGGGCCGCCGGCCCCGCGTGATGATCAGCAAGCTCGGCCAGGATGGTCATGACCGGGGTGCCAAGGTGGTGGCAACGGCCTTCGCCGACCTGGGCTTTGACGTCGACATGGGGCCACTGTTCCAGACGCCCGAGGAATGTGCCCGCCAGGCCATCGAGAACGACGTGCACGCGGTGGGCGTGAGCACGCTGGCTGCTGGCCACAAGACGTTGGTACCGGCCATCATTGCCGAGCTGAAGAAGCAGGGCGCCGACGACATCATCGTGTTCGTGGGCGGCGTGATTCCCCGGCAGGACTACGACATGCTCTACGAAGCTGGTGTGAAGGGCATCTACGGCCCGGGCACCCCCATTCCGGCCAGCGCCAAGGACGTGCTGGAACAGATCAAGAAAGCGATCGGGTGATTCCTTCGGAGTTGCTGGACGGCATCCTGCACGGCGAGCCCGCCGGGCAGCGCCGCGCCATGGCCAAGGCCATCACGCTGCTGGAGTCCACCCGAGCGGATCACCGAGCGGAAGGCGATGGGTTGCTTACCGCCTTGCTGCCCCACACCGGCAACGCGTTCCGCCTGGGCATCAGCGGAGTGCCGGGCGTGGGCAAGAGCACCTTCATCGAGGCGCTGGGCCTGTACCTGATCGACAAGGGCCACCGTGTGGCGGTGCTCACCGTCGACCCGTCCAGCACGGTATCGGGTGGTTCCATCCTGGGCGACAAGACGCGCATGGAAAAGCTCTCGGTGCACGAGCAGGCCTACATTCGCCCCAGCCCTTCCAGCGGCACGCTGGGCGGCGTGGCCGAGAAGACGCGCGAAGCCATGCTGGTCTGCGAGGCCGCAGGCTACGACATCGTGATCGTCGAAACCGTGGGGGTGGGCCAGAGCGAAACGGCGGTGAGCGGCATGACTGACATGTTCGTGCTGATGCAGTTGCCGAATGCGGGCGACGATCTGCAGGCGATCAAGAAGGGCGTGATGGAACTGGCCGACCTCGTGGTCATCAACAAGGCCGACCTGGATCCCGACGCCGCCACACGTGCTCGCGCGCAGATCACTTCGTCGCTGCGCCTGCTGGGCTTGCAGGGCCATCCTGAACACGCCCACCACAACGAGACGCTCTGGCACCCGCAGGTGATCCAGCTCAGTGCGCTGCTGGGCCGTGGCGTGGACGCATTCTGGACCGAGGTGTCGCGCTTTCGAAAGCTGCAGACCGACGCTGGCCGGCTCACGTCACGCCGACAGCAGCAGGCTCGAGCCTGGATGTGGGAGCGCATCGACGCCGGTTTGAAGCAACGTTTTCGTGCGCACCCGCAGGTGCGCGCTGAGCTCGATGGCATCACCCAGCAGGTACTGGCAGGGCAGTTGCCCGCTTCCACCGCCGCGCGCCGCCTGCTCGATCTTTTTGATTGAACCCCTTTCCCTTCTGGAGCAAACAACCATGCAGGACATCCTGGAACAACTGGAGAAGAAGCGCGCCGCCGCCCGGCTGGGCGGGGGCGAGAAGCGCATTGCCGCACAGCACGCCAAAGGAAAGCTGAGTGCGCGCGAGCGCCTGGAGGTGCTGCTGGACGAAGGCACCTTCGAAGAGTGGGACATGTTCGTCGAGCACCGATGCACCGACTTCGGCATGCAGGACAACAAGATCCCCGGCGATGGCGTGGTCACGGGCTACGGCATGATCAATGGCCGCCTGGTGTTCGTTTTCAGCCAGGATTTCACGGTGTTCGGTGGTGCGCTGTCAGAGGCGCACGCCGAGAAGATCTGCAAGGTGATGGACCAGGCCATGAAGGTCGGCGCGCCCGTGATCGGCCTCAACGACTCGGGCGGTGCGCGCATTCAGGAAGGCGTGGCCTCGCTCGGCGGCTATGCCGACGTGTTCCAGCGCAACGTGATGGCCAGCGGCGTGGTGCCGCAGATCAGCATGATCATGGGCCCATCGGCCGGTGGCGCGGTGTATTCGCCGGCCATGACCGACTTCATCTTCATGGTGAAGGACTCGGCCTACATGTTCGTGACCGGCCCTGAAGTCGTGAAGACGGTGACCCACGAAGAGGTGACGGCTGAGGAACTGGGCGGGGCCATCACCCACACCACGCGCAGCGGTGTGGCCGATCTCGCTTTCGAGAACGACGTGGAAGCGTTGTTGATGCTGCGTCGCCTCTACAACTACCTGCCCCTGAACAACCGCGAGAAGGCGCCGGTGCGGCCCAGTGGCGATCCGATCGACCGCATGGAGATGAGCCTGGACACGCTGGTGCCCGAGAACCCCAACAAGCCCTACGACATGAAGGAGCTGATCGTCAAGACGGTGGACGATGGCGATTTCTTCGAACTGCAGCCCGAGTACGCGAAGAACATCCTGATCGGCTTTGCGCGCATGGGCGGTCAAACGGTGGGCATCGTGGCCAACCAGCCGCTGGTGCTGGCGGGTTGCCTGGACATCAAGAGCTCCATCAAGGCCGCGCGCTTCGTGCGCTTCTGCGATGCGTTCAACATCCCCGTGGTCACCTTCGTCGACGTGCCCGGCTTCATGCCCGGCACCTCTCAGGAATACGGCGGCATCATCAAGCACGGTGCCAAGTTGCTCTACGCGTACGCGGAGTGCACCGTGCCCAAGATCACCGTGATCACGCGCAAGGCCTATGGCGGCGCCTACGACGTGATGAGCTCCAAACACTTGCGCGGCGACGTGAACTTCGCCTGGCCCAACGCCGAGATCGCGGTGATGGGTGCCAAGGGCGCGGTAGAGATCATCTTCCGCGAGGAGAAGAAGGACCCTGCCAAGCTGGCCCAACGCGAGGCCGAATACAAGGCGCGTTTCGCCAACCCCTTCGTGGCGGGTGCGCGCGGCTTCATCGACGACGTGATCCTGCCGCACGAGACGCGCAAGCGCATCTGCCGTTCGCTGGTGATGCTGAAAGACAAGAAGCTGGAAAACCCGTGGCGCAAGCACGGGAACATCCCACTCTGAGCCCGAGGAGAACAACAAGATGTTTACCAAGATCCTGATTGCCAACCGTGGCGAAATCGCCTGCCGCGTGATCGCCACGGCGAAGAAGATGGGCATTGCCACCGTGGCCGTGTATTCCGAGGCCGACAAGGAAGCGCGTCATGTGCAACTCGCCGACGAGGCCGTGCTGCTGGGTCCGGCGCCGTCGCGCGAGTCTTACCTGGTGGCCGACAAGATCATCGAGGCCGCGAAGAAGACCGGCGCGCAGGCCATCCACCCGGGCTACGGCTTCCTGTCGGAGAACGAGGCCTTCGCCAAGCGTGTGGAAGACGAAGGCATGGCCTTCATCGGTCCGCGCCACTTCAGCATCGCCGCCATGGGCGACAAGATCGCTTCGAAGAAGCTGGCCAACGAGGCCAAGGTCAACACCATCCCGGGCTGGAACGACGCCATCGAATCCGCCGAGCGCGCGGTGCAGATCGCCAAGGACATCGGCTACCCCGTGATGATCAAGGCGAGCGCGGGCGGCGGCGGCAAGGGCCTGCGCGTGGCGTACAACGACAAGGAGGCGCTCGAAGGTTTTACCGCTTGCCAGAACGAAGCCAGGAACAGCTTCGGCGACGACCGCATCTTCATCGAGAAGTTCGTGCAGGAGCCGCGCCACATCGAGATCCAGATCCTGGGCGATTCGCACGGCAACGTGATCTACCTGAACGAGCGGGAGTGCTCCATCCAGCGCCGCCACCAGAAGGTGATCGAGGAAGCGCCATCGCCCTTCATCAGCGATGCCACACGCCAGGCCATGGGCGAGCAGGCCGTGGCGCTGGCGAAGGCCGTGAAATACCAGAGCGCGGGCACGGTGGAGTTCGTGGTCGGCAAGGACCAGGACTTTTACTTCCTGGAGATGAACACCCGCCTGCAGGTGGAACACCCGGTGACCGAATGCATCACCGGCCTGGACCTGGTGGAGTTGATGATTCGCGTGGCGGCGGGCGAGAAGCTGCCGCTGACGCAGGCCGACGTGAAGCGCGATGGCTGGGCCATCGAATGCCGCATCAATGCGGAAGACCCGTTCCGCAATTTCCTGCCCAGCACGGGGCGCCTGGTGCGCTTCTCGCCACCGGCGCAGACCATGTTCCAGTCCAATGCGGAGGCTCTGTACGGCGTTCGTGTCGACACCGGTGTGCAGGATGGTGGCGAGATCCCCATGTTCTACGACTCGATGATCGCCAAGCTGATCGTGCACGGCAAGGACCGCACGGAGGCGATCGGCAAGATGCGCGAGGCGCTCAATGGTTTCGTGATCCGCGGCATCAGCAGCAACATTCCCTTCCAGGCCGCGTTGCTGGCGCATCCGAAGTTCATCGCCGGTGACTTCAACACGGGCTTCATCGCCGAGCATTACGCCCAGGGCTTTCGCGCGGAGGACGTGCCGCACAGCGACCCCGATTTCCTCGTGGCACTGGCCGCCTTCGTGCGGCGCAAGTCGCGCGAACGCGCTGCGGGTCTCTCAGGCCAGTTGCCCGGCTACGGAGTGAAGGTCGGCCACGATTACTGCGTGATCGTGCTCGATGCGAACGGCCAGCACGCCTACCGCGCGGTGCACGTCGACGAGGTGGTCGGGCAACTCGGTTCTGCCGTGGTCATGGTGGACGGCAAGCGTTACGCCATCTCCAGCCCTTCGCGCCTGAACGACATCTGTGTCACCGGTATCTGCAATGCCGAGCCTTTCACGGTCCAGGTCGAGCGTGGCACGCCGCGCAACCCGCTAGCCCTGGTGGTGCAGCACAACGGCACGCGCATCGAGACCATGGTGGTCTCCACGCGCATGGGTGAGTTGCACGCGCTCATGCCGTTCAAGGCGCCCGCCGACATGAGCAAATACGTGCTCTCGCCCATGCCTGGCCTGCTGGTCGACGTGGCGGTGCAGCCCGGCCAGAAGGTGCAGGCCGGCGAGCGCGTGGCCGTCATCGAGGCCATGAAGATGGAAAACGTGCTCTTTGCGGCAGCCGATGGCGTGGTCTCCAAGGTGCTGGCCGCCAAGGGAGACTCGCTCGTGGTGGATCAGCCTATTGTCGAGTTCGCGTGAAGCGTTTTCAAGGCACATCCCGAAACGGACGCCGTGTCCGAAATGGGATACCCTTCGATCCATTGCGGCTTCGAAGGGTGTCTATGCGGCATGGTCTGGCTTTTGCCCTGGGGTGTTTGCGCGATCCGCGCCGCATGGGTGCCATCGCACCGGCTTCCAGGGCGCTGGCCCGAGCCATTGCCGATGAAGTCCAGCGAGACCAACCCTCAGTGCTGATCGAAGTCGGCGCCGGCACCGGTGCCATCACCCGGGCGCTGGCGGCCTCACAAATCACACCCGAACGGTTCGTGGTGATCGAGCGCGACGCCGATTTTGCCCGCCTGCTGCGGCTGGCCTTCCCCTCGCTGGAGGTGCTCAACCACTGTGCCTCCAACCTGCGCTCCCTGCCCATTGAAGCGCTCTCACCGGTGACCCTGGTCTCCTCGCTGCCCTTGCTGTCGATGCCGCGCGACGAAGCAAAGAAGTGCATCGATGCCATGTTCTCGCTCATTGCGCGCCGGCCCGGCTCCAGGTTGATCCAGTACACCTACGCGGCGCCGCACCTGCGGCCTTTCAACCACATCCCCCCGGGCTGGCACTGGCGCCGCGCGGCGTCGGTCTGGGCCAATCTGCCCCCGGCCACCGTCTGGTCGCTGGAACGCACTCCGGGAATCATCAACGGAATTCATTGACCGATGGCCCAGACGCAGTCTTCACAACGTCCTTTCAAAGTCCTTGGCATCCAGCAGATCGCCATCGGTGGACCCGACAAGCAACGCCTGCGGAAACTCTGGGTGGACATGCTGGGCCTGGAAGTGACCGGTACTTTCCGCAGCGAAAAGGAAAACGTCGACGAAGACATCTGCGCCATGGGCAGCGGTCCCTTCAAGGTCGAGGTGGACCTGATGCAGCCGCTGGATCGCGAGAAGAAGCCGGCGGTGCACACCACGCCGCTCAATCACGTGGGCCTGTGGATCGACCGGCTTCCCCAAGCGGTGGAATGGCTGGGCGCCCAGGGTGTGCGTTTTGCCCCAGGGGGCATCCGCAAGGGCGCCGCCGGCTTTGACATCTGCTTCCTGCACCCCAAGGCGAACGACGAATTCCCCATCGCTGGTGAGGGCGTCCTGGTGGAGCTGGTTCAGGCGCCGCCCGAGGTGGTGGCCGCTTTTGCCCGGCTGGAGAGCCAGCCAGCCTGATCTCGCAAGCGCGGAGCAGGGCGGCTTTTCCAGGCTTTTTTGTCGCATTGCGGCTTTTTCGGGCAACTTACGCTTGTGGCTTCAGGGCCATGCCGTGCGCAGGGCTCTACCACCCTGCCGCAGGAGCGTGCCATGGAAGCATCCGCCAAGCCACTGTCAACCGACCAGACTGCTGCGTCCCGCTGGCGCAGCATCGGTCAGGCCGAGCCCTGGCCCGAGGCCTTGCTCGAAAACTTCTGCCTGCGCATGGCCAGCCAGGGGATGTGCGTGAGCCGCGCACTCATGCTCTGCGACCGTCGCTACGCGCTGGAGCAGATTTCGCACGGCCACAACATGGCCGACGACCGCTTGCGGACCATGGCCGTTGAACTGTTCCGGCATTTCGTCAGCCAGCGATCCGGCATAGCTGGCGTCCACTGAGCGACCATCCAACGAGGAGCCGACCCGCATGTCCGCGTTTCAATTCCTGCTTTTTCCCGGCATCTGGCTGATGCGCCGGCTGCGCCTGGGCAGCAAGCTGCTGGTGCTGGCGGTCGCAGCGGCATGGCCGCTGAAGACGATGTTGCTGGTCGGCCCGCAAGGGTTGGGTGTGATGCTGATCGCTGGGGGCGGGCTGGCGGTTCTGGCCTATCTCCTGCTGGCCTTTCACGTCAGTTTCATGGCCGATTTCCACAAAGTCCGGCATGCGATGGAGCAGACCGCTGGCGGCAACCTGCGTTCCTCGGTGCAGATTCTGGGGCGTGATGAACTGACCGATCTCGGGCATCTGGTCGAGCGCGTTGCCACCAACCTTTCGTCCATGGTGGCGGAAGTGCGCAGCAATTCGGCGCTGGTGGCGCATGCCGGTCGCAGCCTAGCGGCAGGCAACCGGGATCTGGCCGACCGCACCGAACAGCAGGCCGCCAACCTGGAGCAAACGGCTGCGAGCGTGCAGCAACTCTCCAGCACCGTCCAGCAGAACGCCCACACCGCTGGCGAATCCGACCAACAGGCGGCGCAAGTGCGCGATGTGGCCGAGTCCGGCGCTCAGTCCATGGGCCGCGCGGTGGATTCCGTCGAGGGCATCCAGAAAGGTGCCCAGCAGATGAACGAGATCATCGGCGTGATCGACAGCATCGCATTCCAGACCAACATTCTGGCCCTGAACGCGGCGGTGGAGGCTGCGCGGGCCGGGGAGCAGGGCCGTGGCTTCGCCGTGGTGGCCAACGAAGTCCGCACACTCGCGCAACGCTCGTCGTCCTCGGCACGTGAAATCCGCGAACTCATCGAGGCCTCGCGCACACAGGTGGAAACCAGTGTGGAACGCATGCGCACCGCGGGCAGCAGCATGGGCCAGATCGTCAGCGGCGTGCGTGGCGTGGCCGCCAACATGTCACTCATTTCCGCGTCGAGCGCGGAACAGAGCTCGGGCCTGAAGGAAATCTCGTCTGCCGTGACGCAGCTCGATGCCATCACCCAGCGCAACGCGCAGATGGTGGAGCGGGCAGTGGCGCAGGCCGATCAGCTCGAGCAGCGCGCGGCACACCTCTCGCGCGCGGTGTCCTCCTTCATGCTCCAGCAGGGCACGGCCGAGGAAGCCATGGCGCTGGTGGATCGTGCGCAGGCCCTGCGCCTTCAGCGCGGCCGCGAAGCTTTCGTGCGCGAAATCACCGAGCCCACCAGCGGCTTCCACGATCGCGACATGTACGTGTTCGCCCTCGACCGCGACGGCGTGTACCGGGCCTTCGGTGGCAAGCCTGAAAAGGTGGGCAGCCGCGTGCAGGACATCCCGGGTGTCGATGGCGGGGCCTTGCTGAATGCCATCGTGGATCAGGCCGAGGCCGCCGCAGGCTGGGTGGAATACGACATTGCCAACCCGGTCACTGGTGCGATACAGGGGAAGATGTCCTACGTGGTGAAGGTCGACGACCTCTACGTGGGCTGCGGCGTGTACAAGACGGTGGCGGCTCGCCTGGCTTAGGGCTCCGTTCGCCGAGCGCGCGCCCTGGTCAGTGCGGCTTCGATCACGGCGCGCTTTTTGTCCAGCAGGGCCGGGTCGGTGATTTGCGAATGCTCGGCCAGATCGCTCAGTTTCTCCCGCGCCTTGGCCTCCAGCCTCTTTTCGTGTTCCTGCTTTTCGCGCACCAGGCGCAACTGGCGGCTCGCGTAGCGCTCGCGCCCCTGGCGCGCCTGTTCGGGCGTCCAGGCCTGCCAGCCGGTGCGTTCGCCACTCACGACCTCCAGCGAGATGCAGTCCACCGGGCATACCGGCAGGCAGAGCTCGCAGCCAGTGCAGTAGGGCTCCACCACGGTGTGCATGCGCTTGTTCGTACCCAGGATGGCATCCGTAGGACAAGCCTCGATGCACAGCGTGCAGCCGATGCACCAGGCCTCGTCGATCACCGCCACGGTCAGCGGGCCTTCGATGCCGAACTTGTGATCCAGCGAAACAGGGGGCTGGCCGGTGAGGGCTGCGAGGCGTTCGATGCCTTCGGCACCGCCCGGCGGGCACTGGTTGATGCCGGCTTCACCCGCGGCAATGGCTTGCGCATAGCCGGCGCAGTCGGGGTAACCGCAGCGGGTGCACTGCGTTTGCGGCAGAGCGGCATCGATGCGCCGGGCCAGTTCGTTCATGCCCGCGAATATACCGGTGGCGCTGCGGCCATGGCCGCGTCGTGAGCTCAGGCCTTGATGGGCTTGCGGCTCTTGGCGGCCGGCTTGGCCACAACCTTGGTTTTCGTGCTGGCCCGCTTCGCCGGGGCCGGCTTCTTCACCGGTGCTGCCTTGCTCGCGGCGCGCAGCGGCGCCTTGGCGGCAGGCCGGGGCGATGCTTTGGCCCCGGTGGTGGCCGGCTGATGCGCGAGGATGAAGGTCTTCACTGTTGATTCATCAGCACAACTGAGCCAGTGATCACGTCGAATATTGAGCCACTGGGTTGATGGGTTTTCTGGCTACTCGGGTGTGGATAAGTCTATCGGGTCGGCTGTTTTTCGATCTCCTTTCTGAGCCTTGTTTCGTTGCCTTGGTGGTGCCGCGGCGGCGGCACTGGAATGCTTGAAGCGCCAGCTCTCGTTGCCGGTCTCCACGATGTGGCAGTGGTGCGTGAGGCGGTCGAGCAAGGCGGTGGTCATCTTGGCGTCGCCAAAGACGCTGCTCCATTCCGAGAAGGTGAGGTTGGTGGTGATCACCACGCTCGTTCTCTCATAGAGCTTGGAGAGCAGATGGAACAGCATGGCACCGCCCGACTGCGTGAACGGCAAGTAGCCCAACTCATCCAGGATCATCAGATCGACGTACATCAGCCGGTGTGCCAGTTGACCGGCCTTGTTCTGCGCCTTCTCCAGTTCCAGGGCGTTGACCAGTTCCACCGTGGAGAAGAA
>NZ_JBIMLB010000004.1:0-292097 GCF_051860785.1 Hydrogenophaga sp. | reverse complement strand
TGTAGGCTTGGCCCGCGTGTTGATGCTGGTACTCCTCCCACAGCAGTTGCAGCGTGACACCGGGGCGGCGCAGCTCTTGGTGGATGTGAGCGTGCTCAGGCTCCAGGTGGCGGGACTCTCGCGCCACCGGTGGCCGGTACAGCCGCGCTTGCAGCTCTTCGTCGCTCAAGGTCTGGGCCAAAGCCCAGTCCACGCCAGCCACGCGTGCGTAGCTGGCTATCTCGCTGACGGTGGATTTGGAGATGCCGAGAGCGGCACCGATTTGGCGGGTGCTCAATGCCCCGGCGTGCAGCAGCTGCAGTGTGTGTCGTATTTTGCTCATGGTGACCCTGGGTGTGGGCATTGCTGGTTCCGGTCGAAAAACCGGTCAGCGTATGCCGCGTTTGGGTCACTCAGAACACCCTCAGGTGTCCGCCATCAAAATGGAATGCTGTCCGCCATCACCGTGGAACGGTGTCCGCCATGGCGGTGGAACACTGTCCGCCATCAGCCTGGAATCGTGTCCGCCATCGCGTGGAATACGCACAGGTCACCTCGATCCACTGCGGGTCGTCGCGGGTGATCTTCCAGGAGGAAGACAGGCCATGCTGAGACAGCGCGGGCGTCACGGCATTCACCACGGCAAACAACTCGGCGTAGGCCTTGCCGCGCAGGGGGCCGTCGTTGACCTGCCGGTTCTTGATGATGCGCACTGCCTCGGCCTTGAAGTTGGCAAATGCGCGGTCGTAGGCCTTGCGCGCCTCAGTCGCTTCCCAGCGCTCCTGCAACGCCATCAGGCGCTCCAGCTTCTCGATGTCCGCGTTCTGCTGGACCGCCATCTGCAGGAGCAGGGCGGGCGTGGGGTGCTGGTTGGTGGGCGTGGAGACAGACGCCTCCGCCACGTCGATCAGATCGTTCATGGTGTTCTCGGTTGATCAGGAAGGGAGCACGCCAGCGCATCCAAGGACGGCGAGCGCGACGGCGGCGAGGATCGAAGACCAGATGACGATCCGGTTTTCGCGGTCCAGTTGGGCGCGGGTGGGCTTCATCGCTTGAACTCCGGCACCAGCGGCTGCAGAGGGCGCTTGGCGAACTCGCGCAAGATGGTTTGGACGGTCTGAGCGCCTTCGGAAGGCTTGCAGCCAGCACAGCGCGGTCGAACGTCCTGGCACACACCCAACTCGTCGCAGGAGGGCCGGGCAGGGCAGTCCGGGCCACGTGTGCAGCGGCCCCAGGCATCGCAGCAGTTCATTTCTTGCCACCCTTCCCGGGCTTGCCATGCGGTTTGCCCTTCGGACCCTTGGGCCCGTGGTTCGGCTTGCTGTGGCCAGTGTTGGGCTTGGTGGGTCCAACCTGCCCACCACCCGGGCCTGCGTTGTTGCCCTCAGAAGGGCCAGCAGGACGGCTCACAGCACCGCCAGTTGCGCGAGTGCCGCTGTCGCAGTTCAGGCGGGTAGGGTCGCAAGGCTTCGGCGCAGAACACGCGCCCAGCACCAGCGCAAGGATCAGGATGGAGGCGTGTTTCATTCGTCCACCCCCTGCGTGTAGTGGCTCGCCCAGACCGTCGCCATGCGCGTGGCAAGCTGGCGGCACAGCAATGCGTGCATCGGGTCCGAGCACTTCATGCCCGACAGCAGCATCTGCATCAGGT
The DNA here is from genome assembly GCF_051860785.1 of Hydrogenophaga sp. Classification (GTDB taxonomy): domain Bacteria; phylum Pseudomonadota; class Gammaproteobacteria; order Burkholderiales; family Burkholderiaceae_C; genus Hydrogenophaga. The sequence continues at coordinate 290,467 of NZ_JBIMLB010000004.1, read as the reverse complement.
CGCTGTACCCAGGCCCATCGCCCACGTCCAGCGCCTCGGCCATGATCTCGAACAGGGCCTGCGTGCGCTTCGGGCGCAGCGGGTCATTCAGGTTGATGTGCAGCCTGCGGCAAGCCTCGTAGTCCGTCACCAGACCCGCCCACGGCTGGAAATTCCCAGCGTTGCCAACCTCCACCGCCCGCATGAAGTTCGCGCGGGTCTCGGCCTCGGCCTCGTCTTGTCGTTCCTGCGTGGCAAGCAGGCCGCTCAGCGTGTCGCTGTCGCGAATGCTCTGGATCTCCGGAATCGCTGACATCTGCTCTCTCCTGTAGGGGCCTCGGTGTGAGGACCGTTGGGAGAACTGTACCGAAATCGGTATGCAAATGCAACCGAAAACGGTACGGCAGATCGATGAAACTTACAAATCGAACCGAATGCGGTTTTAGTTTTCGGCTATCAGCGCGCTTGGGGACGGCGCCAGTCCCATGGCGGGATGGGTTCGGGGTCGGTCCAGAGGCCCACGCGTGCAGCGCGGGCGGCGTCCTGAGCCTGGGCCACCTCAGGGTCGGTCAGGTACTTGGTGTAGGCCCAGGCCATGCCGGCGCGCACCTGCAGCAGGTTGGCATCCTGTCCCTGGCATTCCACGCGCGCCACGGTGCGCCCGTAGCGGTCGCGGGTGGTGGGTCGAATGGTGGCCACCTGCTGGAAGCACAGGCTGGCCAGGTGCTGGCGGCTGCGGTTGCCGAAGGGCTGGGCCTTCTCGGGGGCGTCGATCTCCGCCAGACGCACCTTCACCTGCTGATAGGCCCCAGGCTCACCACAGCGCGCGGTGAGGGTGTCGCCGTCGGCAATGGCCACCACCAGGCAGAGCAGGGCCCCCGCTGTCGTCATCCCCGGCGTTGCCGGAACGCCCCCGCCATCGCGGCCACCAGCCCAGGGATCATGAATATCAGCCCGGGGGCCGCAAGCAGCAGCGCAAAAGCCCAGTGCCATCCCCAGATGCTGTACGCGCAGAAAAACGCCCCGACCGACAGCGGCAGCGTGAACTTGAACAGCAGCGCGCCCGCGACAGCGGCCACCCCCCACCAAAAGCCGAATTGGTGCTCAATGCCAGCCCACCCAATGGCAAGCATAAAAATGCCCACCCCCAGCATGCCAAACACCATCACGAGGCCAAGTGCCCCGCTGAAAAAATCCTTCATCTACTCCCCCTTGGCGGCAGCGTTACAGGTCGGAAAACCCTGAATCTGGCCCCTGCGGCCGATCCTTCTTTTTGAGCTCGGTGGTGATCTTCATGCGCTGTTCCACAGTCTCGTCGGACGCGGCATTCCCGAGTATTGAAGCCAGCAGGGCGCGACGTTGGGTGTCGGTCAGCGCCGAAAGTGCTGCCTGGGCGTTACTGATCTTCTGTCGCTCGATGCTCTCGTCACGCAATAGATCGGAAAGCGACATCCCGAAGAAATGGGCGAACTTCTGAGCGGTGCCAAGCCGTAGACCGAGCGAGCCCTTTTTCGCGAGTTGGATGGCATTTGCTCCGATGGAGTAGCCAGCCTGGGCCATGTCCTTGCGGAGCTTCGCCACGCTCCTGTCCCCCATCAAGTCGTTAAAGCGCGCGGCTAGGCCCGGGTCGATCCCCTCGTCATCGTCAGATCCGGTTCCCACTTCCTCGGCAGCTTTTGGCATGCAGGCAAGTTTGCCGCCTTGGCAAACCGAAAACGGTATGGCACAATGAACCGATATCGGTACAAACGAGGCCTCAGACATGACCATCGAGCCCATCACGGAATTCCTTAAACGCAGGCTGCGCGAGGCTGGCCCAGGCCGGTTTGACGCTATCGCTACCGCGACGGACGTGACGCCCAGCTTCATCCGCAAGTTCGTCTACGGCAGTCGGGAGAACCCGCGCGTTCAGACCGTGCAGCCGTTGCTGGACTACTTCGCCGCTGTCGATCGCGGCGAGGTCCAACTGCCTGACCCACACGTCACACCCGAGCCCGCAGGGCAGGGGGCCTGAAATCGAGAAGGGGCTGGTGGTCGTCATGGCCACCAGTCTCTTTTTTTCGCCCGAAATCGAGATGGCAACAGACGGCAACCGAAGTTTCCATCTCCATGCCGAGAGGTTAAAGATGAGCCAACTCACACTGAATTTCGAGCCCGCGCTGCCTGAGCGTTTCAGGTCGCTGCGTGCCTTCGTTGCCCATCGCTCGGCGGTGGTGGACAAGAAGCAGGGCCAGCAAGCCGCCGACATGGATCTGGCGCCCAGCACGCTCAGCCGCAAACTGAACCCGTCCGATGGTGACACCCAGCGCTTCAACGTGGACGACCTGGAGGCGTGGCTGGAGAGCACTGGCGATGCCCCTGCGGTGGTCGAGTACATCGTCGCCAAGTACATGGACTGCGACAAGGCCCGGCACCAGCGAACGGTTGCCAACGCCGAAAAGCTGATCGGGGAGCTGGTGAAGATGCTGCCCGCGCTGAGGGCCGGCGCATGACCACCTTCACCCCCGAAGAGCAAGCCCTGGAGCAGCACATCAAGGACTGCGGGTTCCGCATGTCGGCCGCGTACGCAGCTCAAGACTTCGATGACGCCCGCCGCTGGCAGGCCAGGATGTACGACGCCATCAACAGTCGATCGTCTGAGCACCGTGCGAAGCGGTACGCGCAGATCGACTCGGCTATCTGGTTTCAGAGCCCTGAGGCGCTGGAGCTGGGGAAGGCGCCGCATGCGTGACTACGCCAAGGTCGAGCCCAAGATGTGGCACGGAGCCACTATGAAGGCCCTTCGAAGGGTGCCCGAAGGGGTAATCGTGGCCATGTACCTGATGACCTCACCGCAGTCCAACATGCTCGGGCTGTTCAGCCAGCCGGTGCTGTACATGGCACACGAGACCGGACTGGGCTCTGAAGGGGCTTCGAAGGGGCTTAAGCACTGTATAGAAGTCGGCTTCTGCAGCTTCGATGAAGAGTCGGAATTCGTCTGGGTCCACGAGATGGCGAAGTACCAAATCGCCAATGAAATCAAGGCTTCCGACAACAGGAGCAAGGGCATCCAGAAGGACTACGACGCCCTGCCGGACAACCCATTCCTGGGTGCATTCTTTGATCGCTACCGCGAGGCATTTCACCTCACAAATCGAAGGGGTGGGGAAGCCCCTCCGAAGGCCCTTCGAAGCCAAGAACAAGAACAAGAGCAGGAACAAGAGCAGGAGATTAGCGCCGAGCTCCTGTCGGACTCGACGCCGCCTCCTGAGCCTTCGGCGTTCACGATTTCCTTGAACGACTCCACCGAGTTCGTGGTGCCAATGTCGGCGTTGCGGGACTGGGCGTTGACCTTCCCGGCTGTGGACGTTGAACAGGAGTTGCGTGAGATGCGGGCGTGGTCGCTGGCAAACAAGCCCCGGCGAAAAACCCGGCGCGGCATTGAGGCGTTCATCGTTCGCTGGTTGGCCAAGGCCCAGGACACACCAGGGCGGGTTCGAAGCGAGCAAGGCTCATCGATGTTCGAAGGGGCCATCTGATGCGCGGCCACGACAGCCTCATCAGCATGCGCCGCGCCGGCCAGCGTCCGGCCATGGTGTTCATCAACGACTGGCCCTGCAAAACCGACTGGTTGGAGCACGGCGACCACGCAACCGTAAGCACTGCCGGCGATGCGATCGAGCTGCTGGACCTGCGGTTTCTGGTCGGCCTGCAGGTGAGCGTGAGCAGCGGTGATGAGCGCCGCGCGCGCGCCCTGTTCGACCGGTGCAAGGCTGCTGGCGCTGCGCTGGTGGCCGCGAACCATGTTCAACCCGAAGTCCAGCCGCACCTGCAAGCCGGCTGGACCGACATCTGGACCCGAGAGGTAGCCCATGGCTGAGTTCCTGACCGACGACATCGACTTCGAGGCCTACATGCGCGACACGGACGCCCAGGCCCGCGTGCGTCCAGCGGCCGATTACGTGCAGACCCTCAAGGATCGGCTGCGCGGGCGCAAGAAGCAGCGCTTCGTGTACCTGCCGTGGGAGAAAACGCAGGCCAATTTCGACTTCCGCTGCGGCGAGGTCACGGTGTGGGCCGGGCAGAACGGCCACGGGAAAAGCCACGTCGCCCGGGTGGTGGCGCTGTCGCTGATGGGGCAGGGCGAGCGGGTGTGCATCGCGAACTTCGAGGCCAAGCCCGCGGTGACGCTGCAGGCCATGGCGCGCATGTTCGTCGGCAAGAACCCGTTTTCGCCGGAGTACCAAGCCGACAGCGGCATCGCGGCGATCGAGGGCCTGTACGACGATTTCGGGGCCTGGACCAACGGCCGGCTGTGGCTCTACGACCAGTTCGGCACCACCCACGCGGCGCGCGTGCTGGGCATGGTGAAGTACTGCGGCGCGGAGCTCGGCATCAAGCACGTTTTCGTCGACAACCTCGCGAAGTGCGTGCGCGACGAGGACGACTACAACGGCCAGAAGGCATTCGTGGACGAGTGCACGGCCATCGCTCGAGATCTGGACATCCACATCCACATCGTCCACCACCTGAAAAAGCCGTCACGCGAGACCGACAAGCCCGACAAGGGCGATGTGAAGGGCAGCGGCGCGATCGTGGACCAGCCGGACAACCTGTTTCTGGTGTGGCGCAACAAGGCCAAGGAAGACGCCCGCAAGGCCAACAAGGTCGAGCACCAGGAAGAGCCCGACCAGGTTCTGTACTGCAAGAAAAACCGCAACCATGAGGGCATGGCCGACGGCGAGCCGACCATTGCGCTGTGGCTGCACCGCGAGTCCGGGCAGTTCCTGGGCAGCGCGCACGCCGGGCCGATGTACTTCAAGGTCTACCCGCACCGCGAGCCGGCGCCGGTGTTCCGTGAATGGGAGGCCGCATGACCACGGTCTACCGCTGGCAGGATGACGAGGGGCGCGGCCCCTACCGCCCCGGGTTCTCGCGCGCTTGGGTTGACCCGCTGCACGAGATCAAAAACCCCGCCATGTTCACCGAGTTCGGCGTGGGCGTGGTGGGCAAGGCATTGCCGGGCGAGGGTCTGGGCTGCGCCTTCCGAACTGTGGAGCAGATGAAGGCGTGGTTCAGCGAAGGGGAGCAGGAACGCCTGCGATTCTTCGGCTACACCTTCGTCGCGCTGGAGGCTGACCGCATCGTGGCGGAGTCCGAGCGGCAACTGGTGTTCGCTCGCCGAAAGCCGTTCAGGTTCGGGGCCACCCCAGTGGAGGTACCAGCATGATCGTCATCGGCATTGACCCCGGATTGAGCGGCGCGTGCGCCGTGCTGGACCACAACGGCCTGCGCGCGGTGTTCGATCTGCCCATCATGCCCATCCCGGACGTGGGCCACAAGGCGCTGGTGAAGAAAAAGCTGGACGGCCGGGCGTTGCGCCGCCTGCTGCTCGACACGTGCGCTGCCAACGAACCCGTACTCGCGGTGGTGGAGGCCGTGGGCGTTATGGGCGGCAAGAACAACAGCATCCAGACGCAGGGCTCCCTGCTGCGCACGCTGGGAGCCGTCGAGAACACGCTGGAGTGCCTGAACCTGGTGGTGGTCTATGCGCCGCCCAAGGTCTGGAAGGGTTTCTACGGCCTCACCGCCGACAAAGACGCCGCGCGTCACGTTGCGCAAGCGCTGTACCCCGACGCCCCATTGAAGCGGGTGAAGGACCACAACCGGGCGGAATCGATCCTGATCGCTCACTGGCACCTGAGGCACGCAGCATGAACCCCGACAACTACGACCTCCAGCACACCGACATCCCCCAGCCCAAGGATGTGGACGACGAGGTGATCACCCGCGACTGGCCCATGCCGAACATGACCCCATGGGCACCCAAGCCCCAGCCCACGCTGCTGGAGCGCATCCGGGAGACGTTCCGATGAGCAAGTGCGTGATCATCAAAAACGACCAGGGCCGCCTGGAGGGCATCGACCCGGCCGGCCAGCGCGCCTACCTCAAGTGGCGCCGGCTGGTCACTGACTTGCCCGTGGGACAGACCCTGAGCTTCAGCTACCGCATGCCCCGAAGCCCGGCCCACCACCGGCTGTTCTTCGCGAAGCTGAACAGCCTGCTGGCCCGAACCGAGGCGTTCGACGACCTGGACAAGTTGCGCTACTGGCTGGTGATGGGCGCGGGCTACTTTGACCTGGTGCCCGGGTTCGACGGCAAGCCCAACGCAATCCCTCGCTCGCTCGACTTCGAGAGCATGGACGAAGCGGAATTCTCCGAGCTGCACCGGCAGGTGGACAGCTTCCTCTGGGGCACCCGAGCCCAGGAAACCCTCTGGCCCCACCTCGACGACGAACGCCGATACCGGTGCGTCGAGAGCTTCCTGCGGGAGTTCGAATGAAGTCCGCTGCACCAAAGTTTCATTCACACCATGGAGTTCAAAAATGAAGTTCAAAGTTGATCGCGAGCGCGGCAGGATCGTGTTCTACCTGCGCAGCAACAGCTACAAGGAACTGGCGTGGGCCACGCTCGGCATTCACGGCCTGCAAGCGGAGATTGAATTTCCGTCCGACTGGCACGAAGAGAAGCGCGGATGGATTCGGCTGGGCCTTGGCTTCGGCAGCCTCAACGTGTCGTTCCCCTGGAGCAAGGTGGTGCCAGACGAAGGCCAGTGCTCCGGGCCGCGATACGGGTTTCAGTTCTACGAAGACCTGATGTGGATTCGCTGGGGCAAGGACACGGGCCGATTCAAGACCGACCCCCACAAGGCCATCTACATGCCCTGGGCGTGGAAGCATCGCAAGCACGAGGTGCTGACCGACGAAGAAACCTACCCGTACACCTACACCCTGCGATCAGGAGAGGTCCAGAGCCGCACGGCCACGATCAAGCACGAGCGCCGACTGTGGACGCGTTGGTGGTTGCCATTCCGCCGCGTGAGCAACGCGATAAACGTGACATTCAACGACGAGGTGGGCGAGCGAAGCGGATCGTGGAAGGGTGGGTGCATCGGTTGCGGCTACGAAATGCAGCGGGGCGAAACCCCTGTTCAGACTTTGCGCCACATGGAGCGTGAGCGCAAGTTCTGACGGAAGGATCACCGATCGTGCAGAGCCCGAACAAGAAACCACCCACCAAAGCCGAGGCCGACTACATCCGCCTGGTGGCCATCCAGCCCTGCTCAGTGTGCGACCAGCCCGGCCCCAGCGAAGCCCATCACATCCGCCAGGGCGACCAGTACACCGCCGTGGCCCTGTGCATCGAGTGCCACCGAGGCCCATCCATGGGCTGGCACGGCGGAAAGATCGCCTGGCGCGTGCGCAAGATGGACGAACTGCAGGCCCTGAACATCACGATCAAGAGGCTGATGGCATGAAACTGAACGACATCAAGGCTCGATGCATCGAAGAGGGCAACTGCTGGATGTGGCAAGGCCCCATCGGCAAGACCGGATACCCCATCACCAAGCTCAAAGGCCATCAAGCTCCGGCCTTGGTCCGCCGGCTTGTCGTTGAACTCGTCGGCCGACCGCCCGCACCACGCCAACCTGTGATCGCAACCTGTGGGGATCGCCGATGCTGCAACCCCGCCCACCTTGAGCTCAGCAGCCCGTCAGAAGTCGGGAAGGCAGCGGCAAAGAAGGGCGCATTTTCCAGCCTGACCCGTCGGGCCAAGATTTCAGCCGGCGTGCGCGCCAGCGGGACAAAGCTGACCGAACAGCAGGCCGAAGAAATCCGAGCCAGCGACAAGCCACTGAGGGAAATTTCCAGGCAGTACGGAATCAATCGTTCAGGCGTGCGCCGCATCAAGACGGGTGAGACCTGGGCCGACTACAGAAACCCGTTCGCGGGACTGGGGGCACGATGAGCAAGCCACCCATCGATGTTATGGACGCCGCATGGCGTGAAGCGTGCGAGTCCGGCATGAGCGGCTACATCGTGATGGATGGCACCGCGCAGCGCGTGATCTCGCGCTTGGAAATGGAAATCGACGCACTCGACCGTGTGTGCTCACCTGCAGGCCTCAAGAGCCTGTTTCCCGGTTTGGGCGCTCGGCAGGGTCGCGTACGCGCGTTTCGCGCACGCACGCGAGGTATGAAGGCTTGAGCCCCAGCATGCTGCCAGCCCTTCCACCCGAGATTGCCCAAGGTGCCCGCATCGACTGGGAGCGGGTCATCATGGACATCCAGCGCTCAACGTGGCTCGCGGGCACGAGCGAGCGGTATTCGGATGTGGCGATTGCTCGGGCGTGCGGGCGTGGGAAGACCTGGACGTGGTCACTTCGGAACATCCCGGGGACGGAGCCCAAGTTCCACGACGCCTTGCTGCTGCTGGGGTTGTGGGTGGAGAAGACGGGCGGCACGACACCGCCAGTCCGTCGGGAAACCGAACGCATCGCAGGCTGACACTGCGGCGGTCTCAAACCGCCCATTCGCAGGAGCCAGCCATGTCCAAAGCCCCCCGTGTCCAGAACGTCCAGACCCCCGGCGCACAGCCAGTCGAAGAGCAGGACACCGGCGCAGGCACCGCTGCCGAACTGAGCACCGAGAGCCCCAACGAGCCTGGCGTGGCCCCTGACATTGCCACCCTGGTGGCCGCCGAAGTCGCCCGCCAGATGGCCCAGCGCACCGCAGCTCCAGCGGCCGCAGCCGCTGCACCACTTCCCACGCAAGAGGAAGCCCTTGCCAAGGTGAAGGCCGATCCCAAGCACCGCAGCGTGCTGTCCGTGGATGGCTTCGTGGTCTGGAGCGAGCCCACTCCGACGCCTTTCGCAAAGGCTTGATCCATGTGCACCGGCCTTGAACTGCTGGCTGTAGGAGCGGCGGGGGCCACGGCAGCGACGACGATCAGCCAAGCCAACGACGCAAAGAAGGACCGTAAGCAGGCCCAGGCCATGGCCGCCAACGCTGAAACCGAGCGCAAGGCCGCCGAGACCAAAGCCACGCAGGACGCCTACGCCTCCACCCAGATGCGCAAGCAGGCGCTTCGCAGCAACTCCCTTTTCACCGGCGGGTCCGGTGGTGCAGAGCCCGCAGCCCGTCAAACCTTGGGGGTCTGATGGCCGCCGATCCAAAGAAGCTCAAGCGGCGCAACAGCGACCTGCAGGCCTCAAAGCAACTGCACGAGCAGGTGTGGAAAGACTGCTACGACCTGAGCCTGCCGGCACGTGCCAACGGCCTGCTGTCCGAGATCATCACGGCCACCGACGCCCAGCAGCGCAAGGCCATCATCTACGACTCGACCGCCACGGACTCCGTGCGCGTGGGCGTGGCCACCATCATGGGTGGCATGGTGCCGAGCAACGCCCAGTGGTTCTACCTGGACATCGGCAAGGAAACAGACGCTGAACAGGTGTGGCTGGACGAGGCCGCAAAGTTCGTGTGGGAGAACATCCACGCCAGCAACTTCGACGCCGAGGCCTTCGACGCCATGCTGGATGTGTGGATCGCAGGCTGGCACGTGCTGTACTGCGACGAGGAGGAGGGCGGCGGCTACTACTTCGAGACCTGGCCCGTGGGCGAGTGCGCCATCGGCTCCAGTCGCAACGGCGGGACGGTGGACACGGTCTACCGCAAATACACGCTCACCGTCAGCCAGGTGGTGACCGAGTTCGGCTTGGACAGCGTGTCCGAGAAGACCCGCAAGCTCTGGGACGAGCAGAAATACGACGAGAAGGTCAACCTGCGCCACGCCATCGAGCCGCGCGAGGTGTACGCAGTCGGTGCCAAGCTGGGCAAGAACATGCGGTTCGGCTCCGTGCACATGGAGTGCGACACCGACAAGACCCTGCGCGAGGGCGGGTATCACGAGTTCCCGTGCATGGTGCCGCGCTGGTCGCGCCTGCCGAACTCGGCCTATGCCCTGGGTCCGATGTCTGATGCATTGCCGGACGTGCGCACCCTGAACGAGGTGACGAAGTGGACTCTGATGGGTGCAGAGACCACCCTGGCCCCGCCCATGCTGGCCATCGACGACGGTGTGCTCAACCCGCGCAACATCAAGATGGGGCCGCGCAAGATCATCGTGGCCAACTCCGCCGACAGCCTCACGCCCCTGATCACCGGCGCGAAAGTCGAGTTCGGGATGATGACGCGCGAGAACCTGCAGGCAGGTATCCGCAAGATCCTGATGGCCGACCAGTTGCCCCCTGTGGAGGGGCAGGCTAAGACCGCCTACGAGTGGAGCGTGCGCGTGGCGATGCTGCGCCAGATGCTCGGCCCCATGTTCGGCCGCTTCCAGGCCGAGTTCCTGCAGCCCCTGGTCGAGCGCACCTTTGGCATTGCCTGGCGCGCCAACATCGCCAGCAACTTCGACCTGCTCGGCAAGCCGCCCGAGTCCCTGCTGGACCGCAATTTCACGGTGCGCTACCTCTCGCCCCTGGCCCGTGCACAGCGCGAGGAAGAGGTGGCGAGCATGGATCGCTTCGAAATGGACCTGGGCATGACCGTGCAGAACACCGGCAAGCCCGACCTCATGGACCTGTACGACTGGGAAGAGGGCAAGCGCATGAAGTCCCGCATGCTGGGCGTGCCGCAGAAGCTCATCCGCGATGCCAAGCAGTTGCAGGCCATCCGCGATCAGAAGGCCGAGGCGCAGAAAGCCGCCACCCAGCAGGCCCTTGCGGTTGAAGGTCAGGCTGAAATGCAGGGCGCCATGGCTCAGCGCATGGCGAAAGCAGCGTGAGAACTCCCGACGAACTGGCGGCGATCGCCGAGCAGCGGCGTGTCGATGCGCTGTTCCGCGACATCTTCGAGACCGACAAGCGCGGCGCGGAGATCTTCGAAATCCTGTACCGACGATTCGCAGCCAAGGCCAAGGTGCACACGGCCGGCGGTATCGACGCGGTGCTCAAAACCTACCAAGACGCCGCGCACCGTGAGGTGATCGAGTTCATCGTGGCAGCGTGCAACCGTGCCAACGGCGTCGACGATTCCCCCAACCCACCAGGAGAGAACGATGACGACTGACACCGCGACCGCCCCCGCCGCTGCACCTGCCGAGGCACCAGCACCAGCACCATCCCCCGCTGCTCCCGCGCCTGCACCGGCCGCAGAAGCGCCAGCCCCCGCGCCAGCTGCAGCCAAGGAAACGCTGTTCAGCAAGCCCACCGACCCGCCAGCCCCAGCGGCTGAGAAGACCGAGGGCGCCGCACCCGAGTGGTTGCCCGAGAAATTCCGCGTGCTCACCGATGGCAAGTTCGATGCCGATGCATCGTCGAAAAAGCTGGCCGAGTCCTACGCCAACCTGGAGAAGCACAAGGGTCAGCCCGCACCTGCCAAGGTCGAGGACTACACCGACAGCCCGGTACCCGAAGAGTTCAAGGACGTACCACTCGATCCCGTCCTGACGCGCTCTTTTCGTGAAGGCGCACACAAGGCCGGCCTCTCTCAGCCCCAACTCGATTTCGTCATGGGCGAGTACTTCAAGCTGGTGCCCTCGCTGCTCAACGCTCAGGCCGCCGCAACTGCCGACGAAGCACGCGCAGAACTGTCCAAAGTGTGGAGCACACCGGCCGAGCTGCAAAGCAACATGACCGCCGCCGAGCGCGCCGTAGCTGCAGTGCCCGCCGAACTGCAGGAACAGATCCGCACGGAGTTCGGCACGAACGCGCTGTTCTGGCAGTTCGCCGCCCAGTTCGGCAAGGAAGTCGGCGAGGACCGCCCAGCAGCCCCTGCTGGCGGATCGCAAGGCGTCACCGATGTGGAAGCCCTGATGCGCTCGGAGGCCTACCGCAACGCAAAGCACCCCGACCACGCGAAGGTCAGCGCCCAGGTGTCGCAGGCGTTCAGCAAGCGCGTGGGCGATGCCGAGGTGATGGGCTGACATCACTCCGTCGGGAAACCGAACACTTTGCGGAATGACACTGCGGCCCATCCCAGGGGCCTGCAGTGGCATGCAGATAACCCAAGCGCCCGCACAGCAGACATAGCCGGTCACCGCTGACGTACTTGCAGGCCCGAGCAGTCGGACAACCTGAACCAAAGGCTGAACCCATCTTCAACCTCGGAGTTCAGAAATGCCGAAGATCACTCAAGCATTCGTCACCGCCTGGGACACGGCCATTCGTGTCGAAGCGGCACAGCGCGAATCCCGCCTCGCCTCCGCTGTTCACGACCGTGGCAGCATCACCGGCGAGTCCTTCACCATCAACTTCCTTGGCGACGACGGTTCGCTGCTGGATGCCAACACCGTGCGCCACGGTGACACCGAATGGTCCCTCGCGGATCACTCGACGCCCATCGTGAACATGGCCGACTTCTACAAGGCCTTCCCGCTGGACCGCAACGACATCCCCAAGATGATCGTGAACCCGGTGACCGGCGGCGACTACATGGGCCTGCTGATGGCGGCCAAGAATCGCCGCATCGACGACATCATCTACAAGGCTGCGCGCGGCTCGCAACTCAAGAAGGACGGCACGTCCGAAGCGCTGCCCAGCGGCCAGAAGATCGCCCACGGCTCGACTGGCTTCACCAAGGCCAAGATCATCGAGGCCAAGAAGATCTTCCGCAGCAACGAAGCCGACGAGTTCGCCGGTGAAGAGCTGTACATCACCTACGACAGCCTGATGCTGGAAGACGTGCTGACCGACACCACGCTGACCAGCGCCGATTTCATGGCCGTGAAGATGCTCCAGAACGGGGACATCAGCGGCAAGTGGATGGGCTTCAAGTGGATTCCCTACAACGGCATCGAGCGTGCCGGTGGCGTGAGCTACCCCATCGCCTGGGCCAAGTCCGGCATCCACTTCGGCAAGGGCTACGAAGAAGGCAACGTGGGCCAGCGGCGCGACAAGAAAGACGCCTGGCAGGTGTCCATGGGTGCCAGCTACGGAGCCGGCCGCCAGGACAAAAAGAAGGTCGTTGAGATCGCCTTCCAGTAACCCACCAGGAGCACACACATGCCTGAAATCAACTCCCGCCAAAAGACGGCCATCGCGGCCGGTCAGAAGGTGCTCAACAGCGTGAACGGCACTCCCAAGTGCCTTGTGTTCACGTCCCCCGCGGCTGCTGCCTGGGCTCAGAACGACACGCTCGCTGCGGGTCAGAAGATCCCGGCCGGCTCGCGCATCTTGAGCAACTGCGCGGTTTCGTGCGGCGCTCTGGGTGCGTCGGTCACCTTCGACCTGGGCCTGCGCCACTTCGTGACCGGTGCCGAGGTGGACCTGGACGGCATCGCCTCCAACGTCGCCTCCGCCACCGCTGGCACCTACGCGGCCAACAACGGCGTGCTGGTGGCTGGCGGTGTGGACAGCGTGACCACCGTGGACACCGAGCCCGTGCTGACGCTGGAAGCAGCGAACCCGACCGACGACATCCAGATCCGGGTGGAAATCTGGTATCTGCCGCCGGGCTGATCCAGGCCCGCCCTGGGTGCAACCGAACCGGGGGGCCATCGTGCCCCCCGTTTTTCTTGAGAGGAACGCATGGCAACCGATGTCGAGATCTGCAGCAGTGCGCTGCTCCTGCTGGGTGACAAGCCCATCGCGTCCTTTGCCGACGGCACGCCACGGGCGAGCATCTGCGCCAACACCTACTCGCTGGCCAAGGCCGACATCCTTCGCAAGCACAACTGGAACTGCGCCACGAAGCGCGTGATCCTGTCGCCTGAGTCCACGCCGCCCGCCTTCGACTGGAAGTACCAGTTTGCCCGCCCCAATGGCTGGCTGCGCACCATCCAGGTGGGCTACCAAGGTCAGATGCTGGACTACGCCATCGAGGGCATCCGCATCATGGCCAACACCAACGTGCTGCCGCTGGTCTACGTGGCCAACGTGCCCGAAGGTGAGTGGGATTCGCTGCTCACCATGGTCATGGTCAAACGCATGGAGATGGACCTGGCGTACCCCATCACGAAGAGCACCAGCCTGCGCGACTCGCTCAAGCAGGAGTTCTACGCCAACGGCGTCGGCGTGCTGGCCCAGGCCAAGACCATCGACGGCCAGGAGAACCCGCCCGAGGACTGGGGCGACTCGCCTTTCCTGCAGGTGAGAGGCTGAGATGCCCAAGGTCCAGACGATCACCACGAACTTCTCCGCCGGGGAGCAGTCGCCCCGCCTGCGCGGCCGGGTGGACATCGAGAAGTACAACGCCAGCGCCAAAGAGCTGCGCAACTGCGTGGTGTTCAAGCAGGGTGGCGCCACCATCCGCCCGCCAACCCGGTTCATCGGTGAGGTGAAGACCTCCACCGAAGAGGCCCGAATCGTCCCCTTCGTGTTCTCGCGCACCGATGCCTACCTGCTGGAGCTGGGCAATCAGTACATGCGCGTCTGGAAGAACGGGCTGGCTGTGGAGTCGTCGCCCGGCACGCCCTACGAAATCTCCACGCCATGGGCGTTCAATGAGCTGGTGGACCTGGACTACAGCCAGGGCGCTGACACCATGCTGGCATGCCACGGTGACCACGCGGTGCAGTCCATCCGCCGCTTCGGGGACGCGCGGTGGGTGCTGGCAGACGCTGCATTCCTGCCCGGCGCCGTGGCGGAGGTAGGCGACCGAGGCACCATGACCATGACCATCAGCAACGTGGCCGTGGGTGCAGGTCGCACGCTCACCGCCGGGGCGAGCTTCTTCCTGGCCGCAGATGTAGGCCGGCGCATCACCTGGGGCGGAGGGGTCGCGCTGATCACCGCCGTGGGCTCTGGCACCAGTGCCACCGCCACGGTAGAAACGGCATTCGGCCAGACTGTGGCGAACGGCTCGACTATTCCCGCCAGTGCTGCACCGGTGTGGGTGCTCGAAGGATCGCCGCAGGCCACAAACACCCCCAGTGCTGCCAGTCCGCTGGGTGCAACCATCACCCTTACCCTGGGCGCGGCCGGGTGGAGGACGGATGTCGTCAATTCGGTGGTGGACATCAATGGCGGGCTGGTTCGGGTCACCAGCTACTCGAGCAACACGGTGATCAGCGGCGTGATCGTCAAGGTGCTGAGCGGCACCACCGGTGCACCTGCAGATGCGTGGGCACTGCGCAAACCCGCGTGGAACCCGCACGACGGCTACCCCAAGGCCGTGACCTTCTACCAGCAACGCACCTGGCTGGCGAATACGCGGCGTTACCCGCAGACGCAATGGGGCTCCATGTCGGGCCTGTTCTTCGACTTCACCCCGGGTGTGGAAGACGACTCTGCGGTCTACAAGACCCTGGACTCCGACGAGGTGAACCCGATCGAGTTCATGAGCAGCGGCAACAACCTCGTGTCGCTGACGCTGGGCGGTGAGTGGGAAACCCGGGGCGGGATCGAGAAGCCTGTGACCCAGACCAACGCCAACATCAAAGAGCGCACCGGCTGGGGTTGTGACCGTGTGCGGCCCGAGAAGATCGGCTCCGAGCTCATGTTCGTGGAAGAGGGCGGCAACGTGATGCGCGCCATTTCCCCCAGCGAGGTGGACGGCTTCACCTCCCGCGACGTGTCGGTTTTCTCCGAACACCTGTTCCGCCTGGGCGTGAAGTCCATGGCATTCGAGCAGGCGCCTGAATCTGTGCTGTGGATCGCCACCATGGACGGCAAGCTCATTGCGATGACCTACAACGCCGAGCAGAACCAGGTGTCGCCGTGCTCTGGTGACGTGGGCGGGAAGGTTGAGTGGGTGGCCAACCTCCCCGGCGGCACCTACCTGCTGGTCAAGCGCACCATCGACGGGCAGACGAAGCGCTACATCGAGCTGCTGGACTGGGGCGCCTGGCGTTCCACGCAGGAGGTGCGCAACGCCCACGATTGCCGCAAGGAAGTCACCGGGCCAGCATCTGACACCTGGGCCGGCTTCGATCACCTCGAAGGCGAGACGGTCAGCGTCCTGGCCGACGACATCTACATGGGCACGCAGGTGGTGACGGGCGGAGAGATCACGCTACCGCGCACCGCCACCAAGGTCTCGGCCGGCCTGCCTTACCTCGGCCGCATCGTGCAGGAATCGCCCGAGGTGGGCACAGGAACCGGCACATCGCAGGGCCAGGCCATTTCCGTGCACAACACCAAGGTGCGATTCCACAAGACCATCGGCGCGCGGCTCAACGGGACCGAAATCCAGTTCCGCCAGTTCGACACGCCCATGACGCTGGACCAGCCGCTGGAAGCCTTCACCGGGCTCAAGGACATGTCAGACCTTGGGTGGGAGCAGGGCGAGAGCGAGATGGTGCTGGAGCAGCCGTATCCCTACCCGTGGACGGTGCTGGCCATCATCCGCAACATCACGGTGAACGTCGGATGATCCGCCCGGCGAACGCCCTTGATCTGCCGGTCCTGCTGGACCTGGGCGAGCGCATGCACGCAGAGAGCCCGCGCTTCTCGCGCCTGACCTTCTCACGTGCCAGGCTGCACGACACGCTGCGCGGCCTGCTCGACAGCCCTGCCGGCTTCCTGTGGGTGGCGGAGCACGCGCAGGTGATCGGTGGCATGGCCGGGATCATCGGCCCGCACTGGGCCAGCGATGACCTCGTGGCCACCGACCTTGCCCTGTTCATCGACGAGCGCCAGCGCGGTGGCATGTCCACGGTGCGGCTGGTCGCCCAGTACCGGCAGTGGGCACGCGAGCGCGGCGCGCGCATCGTGCAGGTGGGTGTGACCACCGGCGTACAGACCGAACAAACCGCCCGGCTCTATGAGCGCCTGGGCCTTGCCCGCTGTGGGCTGATCCTGGAGGCTTGAATGTGCACTGGCGCTGAAATGTTGATGATGGGCGGCACCGCCATGGGTGGCTTCGCCAGCAGTGAGCAGGGCAAGACGCAGAACGCCCTTGCGCAGGTCGATGCGGCCTACGAGCGGGACGCTGCCACCCAGCAGGCCGATCGCATCCTGCGGGCAGCACGCACCCAGAAGGGCGCGGCACGCGCAGCGACGGCGGCCAGCGGCGCCCGGCTGGACGAGTTCTCCCTGGGTGCTGAGCACGAGATCGACACGCTGGCCAACCAGGATGCGGCCATGACGATCCTGACCGGTGGGCGACGTGCCGGCACCATGGAGCGCTCGGGCCGCATGGCAAAGAAGGCCGGGGACAACAAGCTCAACGCCTCCCTGTTCCGCACCGGCGCGCAGGGCTACAGCAATTGGAAGGGCGCAAAAAAGGCCGCCACCACGCAGCCCTTCTACGACGGCACCACGGGTGACTTTTCCGGATGGGAGGGCTGACCCATGGCGAAGATCCCACGCGGTGAGGGTTTCGGCGAAGTCACGGCCCGCTCGGGCAATCTGACCATGAGCGGCGCCGCCGGGTCGGAGGCGGCCTATGGTGGTGCGCTCGCGCAGTCTGTTGAGGGGGTGGGTGCCCAGATGGTCGATCAGGAGCGGCGCGAGGCTGCAATCCTTGAGCGCCAGGCCAAGGCCACCCGAGAAGCTGCGAACCGCACGAAGGCGGCGGTGGAACTCCAGAACATGGAGACCGACCTGGACATCATTGGCGACGAGGTGGCCGCCGGCATCCAGGATGGCACGATCGACAAGACCGCAGCCAACGACGAATTCAAGCGCCGCACGCAGGAGCGCATCGCGGCGGGCATGCCCAACATCCCCCCCGAGCACGCCACGCTGGCGCAATCCTCTGCCACCAACCGCGCCGCGCGCCTGGGCCGCAGTGTCGGCAAGGCGGTGCTGCAGCGCGATCAGCAGGACGTGCGCTCCGGCCTCCAGTCCCAGCTCGAATACGCCCAGCGCCTGTACGTGAAAGACCCGGCTGCGGCCGACCAGATGGTGAGCGAGACCATCGAGGCCCTGGGCCCGTTCAGCGGTCTCAATGCCGCCGAGCTGCAGAAGGCTCACCAGGGCTGGCGCGAGAGCACCCGCCTGAACAAGGCGCAGACGCTGGTGAACGAGGCCAAGCGCGACAACAAGGCGCTCGACAAGGTAGCCGCGTCCCTGAATTCGGATGAGTTCGCCGACATCGACCCGCAGCGCAAGACCACCCTGCTCGGGCAGATCGAGGGCTTCCAGGTGTCCAACATCCAGCGTGCGGAAGCCGAAGCGCGCCGCCGTCAGGCTGAGCAGGAGCGCTACCTACGCAAGGCCGAAGCCGAGTTCAACGCTGCACAGTCGCTGGTGACGCAGGGCAAAGTTCTGTCCCCCGAGTACATCGACCGCGTGACCAAGGCGGTGCAGGGCACGCCCTACGCGGCGGCGCTCAAGGAATCCATGCGTCAGGGCCCGGAGAACACCGCGTTCGGCGTGCAGCCGCTCAATGTGCAGCAGGCCACCCTGGACGCCGCGCGGGCCGATCTGCTGCGGACTGGCACGAATCCCAAGGCCGAGGAAAAGCTGGGCGCCCTGCAGAAGGTGCATGACGCCGCGGTGCGCGACTACAAGGAAGAGCCGCTGCGCGCGGCGCTGGAGCGCGGGGTGATTCAGCAGATCGAGCCCGTGGACACCAGCAGCGTGCAGAACCTCGTGGCGACCATGGCCCGCCGGGTGGATCAGGCGTCCATGACCCGCCAGCAGGTGGGCACGCCGGTCTCGCCCCTCCTGAACCAAGAGGCCGAGAAGGTCGGGCAGATGATCAACAACCTGCCGGTGGAGCAGCGCGCCACGGCGATTGCCCAATTGGCGCAGGTGGCAGGGCCTGAACAGGCCGGCGCGCTTGCACGGCAGATCGCGCCGAAGGACAAGGCGCTGGGCATCGCCCTGGGCATGGCCGGCTCCATGACCACGCAGGGGCGACATACCTCGGAGATAGTTTTGCGCGGGGCACAGGCCATGAAGGACAAGGCCGTGAAGGCCGACAACGCGGCCGTGACCGGCATCCGCGCACGTGTCGCGCAGGTGATCGGTGACGCCTACCCGTCCGAAGAGGTGCGTGAAGCCATGATCGATGCGGCGGTGTTCGCTGAATACGGCCTGCAGTCCGAAGGCTCGGGCGACCTGTCGCGCGCGGTGCGCCTGGTCACCGGTGGCGGGATCGTGGAGCGTGGTGGGCGAAAGGTTCCGCTGCCGCAGGGCATGACCTCCAGCCAGTTCGACGAGCGCCTGCGCACCCTGACGCCGAAGGATCTGCGCAGCGATACCGTGGTGGTGGGCGGTCAGACCATCCCCGCCAAGGACTTCATCAGCAAGATTCCCGACGCACCCCTGATCGTGCGCGGCAATGGTCGGTACGCGGTGCAAGCAGGCAACGGGCTGGTGATGCGTCCCGACGGGAAGCCCCTGATCGTGGAGGTGCGCTGATGCTGCTCGACGCATTCGACGCTGCCCTGGAACAGTCGGTCAACGACATTGCCAAGCGCCCCCGGGCTCCGAAGCCGCAGGAGCCGTCATTCAGCATGTGGGGCGCGGTGCGCGGTGGTGGGCGCGGAACGCTGGCGGGCGTGGCTGAAGGCATGGCCTCCACCGCCGAGGTGCTGGGAGCCTTCGGTCAGGTGAGTGCAGCCACGGGCGCTCGCTCAGGCGGCATGTTCTCCATGCAGACCGAGGCCGAGAAAGCCGAGACCGAGAAGCAGGCCAGGGCCATTCAGGAGCAGGGCGTTGACTACCGGTCGGGCGCTGGCATCAGTTTCCGCAACGTGGCCGAGGGCTACATGCCCGATCCGGTGACCGCGCATGGTGCCGAGCAGGCGGTGGCGGAGTTCGGGCGGTTGGGCGCCAAGGCGATCCTGGCCGGGGTGACCATGGGCCCGCTGGCCGGCGCTGCGGTGGCTGGTGCCGAGGAAGGCTTCACCGAGGCCGAGAAGCTGGCCCGCCAGGGCGTGGACGCGGAGACCCGGACCAAGGCCGGCGCGGTCACTGGTGCGATCACTGCGCTGGGCTTCGGACTGCCCGTGGCGGGAAAGACCGTTGCGGGCACCGTGGGCCTGGCCGTGGCCGGTGGGCCTGCCTCATTCATGGGACAGCAGGCCGCCACGCGCGCGATTCTGGAGAACGCCGGCTACGACAAGCTGGCCGACCAGTACGACCCCTTCGACCCCGCAGGTTTGGCCCTGTCCACCCTGGTGCCGCTGGGCTTCGGTGCACTTGCTATGCGCTCCGCTGCTCGAGCAAAGGGCCATGCCCCCAGCGAGCGCACGCCGGTGGCCCAGGCCGTGGACGAGGCGACCGTGGACGCTGCCCGCGTTGAGTTGCTGCGAGAGCACGTAGAGGCCAACCGTGCCACGCCACCCGATGACCTGGTGGCGAGCGCCGCGCACGACAAGGCCATGTCCCGGGCCATTGATCAGATGGCAGGAGGTGAGCGTGTAGAGGTGGCCGATGTGCTGCCCGAAGCCGCAGCCGCCCGGATCGTGGATGAGATGGAGACCCGAACCGCCGGGCTGCGCGAGGAAATGGACGCGGCGCAGGCGCGGGGTGAATTGCCAGAGGTGGCGCGCGCGGAGCCGCAGCGCTACGACATCGCACGCCTGGCCGACGAAGCGCGCGGGCTGCTGGACGACGGTCGGCCAGTCGGTGAGGTGGTGGGCCGCATGAAGGCCTCGGGCATGGATGTGTCCCCGGAACTGCAAAACATGCTGATCGGGGTGTCCGAGTTCGCCGGGCGCATGCCTGAGCTGATGGACTCGTTCCGTGCACTGGAGACGCGCAAGGCTGGCGCGCCGGTGCAAGACCTGATCGCTGATGCGGTGGATGGCATGCGCCAGGGCGGGGAAGCCAAGGCCAAGCCCAACCCCCTGCAGGAGCGGATCGACGCCCTGATCGTCGGGAAACCGAACGCGCTCGAAGAGAAGATGCCCATCACTTTCGACGAGCAGGGCCGCGCCACCGAACAGGTGAGCATGCGCGAGTACCTGGAATCCGTCACTCGTGAGTCTCAGCAGGAAGCCGCCGAAGCTGAACTCATCCAGGTTGCGGCGAACTGCTTTCTTGGGGGCCTCTGATGCAATACGCCGTATCCATTCGTGACGCGCAGAACAACGCGGTCGAAACCGACATTGGCACCTCGCCCATCTTTCGCGTGTACAACGGCACAGCCCCTGCGAACGTGGCCGCCGCCCTCTCGGGCAACACGCTGTTGGCAGAAGGCACCCTCCCCAGCGACTTCATGGGCGCGTCGAGCGCTGGCGTCAAGGCCAAGGCGGGCACCTGGACCTTGACCGGCCAATCTGGTGCAGGGTCTGGCACGGCAGGCACGTTCTTCCGCATCTACGCGTCCGACGGCACCACCGCAAAGGTTCAGGGCACCTTCGGTGTGGGTCAGGAAGCCGTGCCCGACAACAACAACATCGCCAACGGGCAGTCCGTCAACGTCGCCACGTTCAGCATCACGCGCGGCAACGGCTGATGCAGGCTTGACGGCCTGAGAGGACCGCCATGCCCATCATCGACGAAGGCGCCAGTACAGGCGCCGTATTCAGCGATGTCGGCGGGGACAGGCTCGCCAGTTGGCTGACGCCTGGCACCTATTTACTGGTCGTCACGACCGGCGGGACTGGTAGGTACACGCTTGTCGCGGCTGGCGGTTCTGGTGGTCGAGGTGACTATCAGGGTGCTACGGGTGGCGATGGCGGCCAGGTCCTGACCGGGACATTCACACTCGCCCCCGGGACCTACACGGTCGTCGTTGGCGCTGGGGGTATCGCACTCATTGCTCCAGCCAACACGACGGGCAATGCAGGCGGAAATTCCAGTATCGCTGGCACCAACGCGCCGGGGGCAGCCGTTGGCGGTCTAGGCGGAATTGTTGGCCCCGGAGATGATGGTGATGGTGGAGACGGTGCTGGCGGCGCTGGCACGGCGGCCAACGGCACCAAGGCGGGCGACGGTGGTCCTGGCGTCACCGATGACATTACCGGCGCTTCGCTGGGATACGGCGGCGGCGGCGGCGGTGCTCCCGCTTTCTGGTCAGGTGCCACGCGGGGCTTTGGCACGGATGGTGGCGGTGAAGGTGGTGACAATGGACCCGCGCCTCCGAATCCGGCCCAAAGCGGCAAGCCTGGCGTGCGTGGTGGCGGCGGTGGTGCCGCGCTCGGTGAAGCGGCGGCCAACGGGCAAACGAGCGGCGCGGGTGGTGATGGCGAAGCTCACCTACGCTGGACACCAGAGAGTTCCGGTGTCACCGTAGACCTGA
Organism: Hydrogenophaga sp.; assembly: GCF_051860785.1. Lineage (GTDB taxonomy): Bacteria > Pseudomonadota > Gammaproteobacteria > Burkholderiales > Burkholderiaceae_C > Hydrogenophaga. The sequence continues at coordinate 268,587 of NZ_JBIMLB010000004.1, read as the reverse complement.
GCGTCACCGACGCGGCCGACACCCTGGCAGGCACTGCAGGCGTGCTGGTGGCGGTGGCTCTGGCAGCGACCGATGCAGCCGACTCCCTGAGTGCCACCGCCACACTGCCAGTCGCGGTGAATCTCTCCGCCACCGATGCCAGCGACACCCTGTCAGCTACGTCCACGGTTCAGGTGGTTGTAAACCTCTCGGTCACGGATGAAGCCGACACGCTTGAATCCACTGTCACGGTGGGCGAGGCTGGCATCGAGGTGAACCTGGGGGTGACGGACACAGCCGACACATTGAGTGCATCGGCGACCCTGACCGTGGGCGTGGCCCTGTCGGTCACGGATGCATCGGACTCCCTGGCAGCAACCAGCACGATGCCGGTTACCGTGAACGCTGGCGTGACCGATACGGCGGACACCTTGACCGCGACGTTGGGGGCGGTGGTGGCGGTTGCCCTATCAGTGACCGACGAGGCGGACACGCTGGAGGCCACCGCCATCGTTCAGCAGGAGGGCGTCATCTCCGTCACGCTGGACGTGGTGGATGAGCATGACACCCTTGACGCCACCGCGATCCTCGGCCCCGCTCCCCAGCCTAGCGGCAGCGGTGGCAGGAACTGGCTTATCGACGTGCCGGTGGATCGCCGCGATGTGGTGCTGCGCGTCACCGACGAGGACGACACCCTGCAGGCCACCGCGACGGTGAAGTGGAGCACGGCCAAGGTGCGCAAGCTGATGGCCAAGCACGCCAAGCAACTGGCTCCGCGCGGGCGCTCGGTTCAGGTGGAGATCGTGGATGAGGACGACACGCTGGCGTGCATGGCTACGGTGCGCTGGTCGCCCGTGAAGCTCGTTCGCTCGGTGCCGCTCACCAGGGCATGGACGCGATGAGCGCGACCACCACCACGGGCACGACGAGCCACCCCATGGCAATGAGGAACTGCTTGAGCGCGTGCAAGCCGTGCGAGAAGCGGCCAGACCCCGCCCACACCGCCAGCGGGATGATGGCGACCATGCAGGCGATGACGGCGGCGGCTTTCAGGAAGGTGATCACATGGCTATGAAACCCGAATGCCGGCAGGCTGTCAACCAGGCAGCAGGCCGCCCCCTCTCGGATGCTGAAATCCGGGGCATCGAGGACCGCATCAGCGGCGGCATGCGCCGGCTGGCCCAGGCCGACCCCCAGGCGTGGATCGCCAAACCCATGGCCGACCGGGTGAAGGAAGCCGCCACGGTAGCCATGCAGGACATGCAGGCCGAAGCAGCTCGCAAGGTGGAGAACGCCCAGCGGCAGGTGCTGGCGACCGTAGCCACGGGGCAGCGGATTGCAGACCTCAAGCAGAACCTGGATTCGGGCCAGAGCCGGGCGCTGGTCGAGGACATCAACAACACCCAGCTCTACGTCGAGGGCGTCAAGCGCGACAGCTTGAAGGGCCTGATGGATCTGATCGAGGCGGCCACGAGTTCCCAGGGTGCCGGCGCAGGGCGGCGCGCGCTGATGTTCCTGTTCGACGCCTCCAACCCGCAGATGACCATGGACCTCGTGAACGAGGTGTTCGCCATGGGCAAGGGCGGCACCGGCAACAAGCTGGCGCAGCAAGGGGCGAAGGCGTGGCTGGAGACCATCGAGGGCATGCGCCAGCGCTTCAACACCGCAGGTGGCGACGTGGGCCGCCTGGAGTACGGCTACCTGCCACAGCCACACGACGACGCACGCGTGCGCGCCGCTGGCGCGGAGAAGTGGGCCACGCAGCTTCTGCCGAAACTCGACCGCGCGCGCTACGTGCGGGAGGACGGTTCCCGCATGGGCGATGCGGAGGTGCTGGACTTCCTGCGCGCGGCTTACGACACCATCGCCACGGACGGCCTGAACAAGCGCACGCCCGGCCAGATCACCGGCAGCGGCGCCCGATCGAACCGTGGCAGCGAGAGCCGGCAGATCCATTTCAAAGACGGCGAGAGCTACACGGCCTACCTGTCCGAATATGGCCGTGGCTCGATGTACGACGCCATGGTGGGCCACGTGGGCGGCATGGCCAGGGACATCGGGGTGGTGGAGCGGTACGGCCCGAACCCGGAAGCCCAGTTCCGACTCCAGCAGGATCTTGCTGAGCGTGCAGACCAGGGCATCAAACGGGTGTTCGGCAACAAGCCAGAGGCCTACTGGGACATCCTCACCGGCACCAGCGGCGCACCGGAGAGCGCGCGCCTGGCCCAGATCGGGCAGGACATCCGCAACATCCAGACCTTCGGCAAGCTGGCCGGGGCCCTGCTGTCCAGCATCACCGACGTGGGCACGCTGATGGTGACCACGGGCTACAACAGGCTGGGCTACTGGAACACCTTGAAGAACGTGGGCAAGCAGGCCAGCCCGGAGGTGCGAGAGTTCCTGACCACCCACGGCCTGATCGCCGATTCCATGATCAACGACCTGAACCGCTGGCAGGGCGAGAACATCAAAAACAACTGGTCGGGCCGACTCGCGAACAGCACCATGAAGCTTTCGCTCATGAACGCCTGGACGGACAGCCTTCGTCGGGGCTTCAGCATGACGATGATGCAGGGCCTGGCCAAGCTCTCGCAGACGAAGTGGGCGGACCTCACGGAGTGGGACCGCTCGCACCTGGCGCGCAAGGGCATCACCGAAGCCGATTGGGATGTGGTGACGCAAGCCCAGCTCACCGACTTTCAGGGCACAAAGTTCCTGACGCCTGAGTCCATCGCGGCCAGTGGCGCCCCACGCTCGAGTGAGGTGGTGGCCAAGATCCTGGGCTTCATCACCGACGAGAGCGAATACGCGGTGATCAACCCCGACATGGCGACCCGCGCGCTGCAGACCTGGGGTGGAAAGCAGTCCGGCACCTTCGATGGCGAACTGGCGCGGCTCACCATGCAGTTCAAGAGCTTCCCCATTGCCATGATCTCGCGCCACTGGCGGCGCATGCTCGAAGGCGATCGAGGACTGGACGGTGCCCCCATGCTGGCGAACAAGGCCGCGTACACCGCTGCGCTGTTCCTGACCACCACCGCGCTGGGTGCAATCGCTTTCCAGACGAAGCAGATGGTGCAGGGCAAGGACCCGGTGGACATGACCAGCCCGAAGTTTTGGGCACGTGCTGCTGCTCAAGGCGGTGGTGCTGGGTTCTTGGGTGACATCGTGCTGGGCGACACCACCGATGACCGCAGCCCGCTGGACTCGCTGGGGCGCATGCTGCTGGGCCCGTCGTTCGGCAGCGCAGCGGAAATCTGGGAGCTGACCAAGGGCAACATCGACGAGCTGCGCGCCGGCAAGGACACGCACGCGGGCGCGGAGGCGGTGCGCTTCGGACGCTCACACCTGCCGTACATCAACCTCTGGTACGGCAAGGCCGCCCTGGACCACATGCTGCTGCACGGCCTGCAGGAGAACATGAGCCCGGGCTACCTGCAGCGCCAGCGCGCGCGGCATCAGAAGGAATGGGGCGGCTCTTACTGGTGGGAGCCGGGGGCGTACTTTGACGAAATGCGCGCGCCGGACATGGGCGCGGCGGTGGGGAATTGACATGAGGCAGGATCAGTTTGAAAGCCTGCAGAAGCGCGCCGAGCAACTGGTGGACCTGTTCATCCACGAGAGCGACCCCGACAAGTGGCCAGGCGCTGGCATCGAGCCGGCCAACATGGAGAAGGGCACCCGGGGTGATCGGTACTGGTGCAAGAAAGACGCGGTTGCCACGCTGGCGTGCGCGCAGCGGATTGTGTCTCTGGTGGACGCGGTGCGCGCCAAGACATCAGGTGGCGAAGTGACACCGGGAGCGGTGGTCGATGATGACGGCGATCTGGAAGCTGACGTCCAGGCAGCAGAAAAAGAAGCCGCGCGCATGATCGAAACGGCCAAAAAGAAAGCCGTACCGCATGGCAAGCCGTGAAATTTCCTTTGCGGCCTTCTACCTGCTGTGGGCCAAACACCTTGGATGGAAGGTACCGCCGGTGCACGTGCGTGCCTGCCACTGGCTGCAGCACCGAGGCGTGCTGGCCGTGCTCCGTGCCCATCGCGGATTCAGCAAGTCCACTCTGCTGGCCGTGTACAACGCATGGCGCTACTACATTGAACCAACGTTCCGCATCCTGCACCAGGGTGAGGCCGACAAGACCGCCTACAAGACCAGCCGGGACACGCAGCACGTCCTGCGCAATCATCCGCTCACGCGAGGCATGTTCCGTGCCGGCGGTGTTGAATCGTGGTGGGTGGAGGGTGCTACCGACCCGCGCAATCCCAGCATGTACGCCCGTGGCATTCTGTCCAACGTCACCAGCGCGCGCGCCGACGAGTGCCAGAACGACGACGTGGAGGTGCCGCGCAACATCCAGACCCCCGAGGCGCGCGAGAAGCTGCGCTACCGCCTGGGCGAGCAGGTGCACATCCTGGTGCCCGGTGGGCGTCGGCTGTACGTGGGGACCCCTCACACCCACGACAGCCTCTACGACGAGCAGGAAGCCATGGGCGCAGACTGCCTGACCATCCGCATGTTCGCGGAAGAGCACCGCATCGAGGACGCCAAGCGCGCGGCCTACGAACTGCCCTTCGTGCCCGAGTTCGTCTTCACCGGCATCGGCAAGCTTTCCCGGCTGATGGTGGAGGGCGTGGACTACCGGCTGCATGGCAAGCGCATGGTGTTCGCCTCGGCGCCCGGCGGGCTGATCGACTGCTACGCCGGTGTGGCCTGGCCCGAGCGCTTCGACCGCAAGGAACTCGAGAAGCGCCGCCGCGAGACGCGCACGATCAACGAATGGGACAGCCAGTACCAGCTCCACAGCAAGCCGGTGCACGAGATCCGGCTGGACCCGGCCCGGATCATCGCCTACGACGCAGAGCCTCGATTCATCACCAGCAACAAAGTGCTCACCTGCTGGCTGGGCGCGGTCCAGATCGTGGGCATGTCCCTGCGTTGGGACCCGTCCAGTGGGAAGGCGGGGAGCGACGTGTCCGCGGCGGTGCTGGATATGCAGGACGCCCAGGGCCGGCACTACTGGCACCGCGCGGCCGCGCTCACCGGGGACGTGGCGGAAACCGACGCCAACGGCGTGCCCAACGGCGGGCAGGTATGGCAACTTTGCGACCTGATCGAGAAATTCCGCGTGCCGCGCGTGACGGTGGAAACGAACGGGATAGGGCACTTCGCCCCGGCCTTCCTCAAGGCGGCGCTCAAGCGGCGAAAGCTGCGGTGCGGGGTGAAGGAAGTTGATGCCATGGCCAACAAGAACAAGCGGATCCTGGAGGCTCTGGAACCCCTGATTCAGTCCGGGCACCTGTGGGCACACGTGGACGTGCTCAACGGCGACCTGTGGGACCAGATGAAAGACTGGAACCCGGCCATCCCAGAGCAGCCCGACGACCTCATGGACGCAGGGGCGGGAGCGGTCACGGATCAGCCCGCGCGCATCGGTCAGTTCGTCGGGAATCCGAACGAGGGTCCGGCGGACGATTGGCGCCCAGCAGCCCAAGAGCACACCTACGCGCTCGACGAATAGACCTTGTGTGGGCGCACTCCGAAAGAGGCCCCCATGACGGTTGTCGTCCAGACCCCCTACAACGCACACATCGCCAACGGCGTCACGACGCTGTTCGGCTTCACCTTTCAGTTGCTCCAGGAGGGTGACCTGCAGGTGTCCCTTGATGGCGTGGTGCAGATGAGCGGATACACCGTGGCCGGTGTGGGCGTTCAGGCCGGCGGCTCCATCACATTCTCCGTGGCGCCCGGCAACAACGTGCTGGTCGAGATCCAGCGCGACATCCCGCTGGCGCGAAGCACCGACTACCAGGAGAATGGCGACCTGCCATCGAAGACGCTGGACGAAGACATCGACCGCGTGTGGCAGGCCATGCAGGACGCGGCCTACTTCGCAGCGCTCAGCGTCAGCCTTCCACCTGGCGACACGGCCGCCCCGATGGTTTTGCCATCGGTCGGGGGGCGATCGGGAAAGTTTCTCGCCTTCGATGGATCGGGCAACGCCATCGCCGCCGACACGCTGGGCGCTGGTGTTGTGGTCACTCCATTCATGGAGACGCTGCTTGACGACACGAACGCCGCCGGAGCGCGTTCAACGCTTGGCGCGCAGGCGGCGGGCAGCTATGCGAATTCTGGCTCGGTAGCCGCCAGCGGCTTGACCATGAGCACGGCCCGCATGCTGGCTCGCACCACCGCATCCACGGGACCGATTGAGGAACTGACCAGCGCGCAAGGTCGTGCCTTCGTTGCCGCTGTTGGCCTCGCCGGCAACGAAACCGTTGCGGGGGTGAAGACACTGAGTTCGGCACCTGTGCTGCAAGCCGGCGCGGCGTTCGGCAGTGCCACCATGGCGAACCTTGCCACCGCTGCGCCAATCTTCGGTGCCCGGGCTTTTGGAATTTTCGACGGCCGCACCACCGGCACCTTCGCACCGAACAACGCGGGCAACGTCACCAGCATTACCCGCACCACCACCGGCACCTATACGGTGAATCTGGCTGCTGCGCTTGGCTCCACTGACTACGTGGTCGTTTGCGACTGTCGCAACACCTCATTGGCCACCTACGCCATCGTGAACAACGAGAGCAACACCACATCCTCATTCGTCATCACGACAAAGCAAGAGGGCGGTTCGCTGGTTGACTGCGCCTACGTCTCTTTCGTGGTGTACCGGACATGAAGCAAGAAATCAAAGACCTCGTCGTCCAGGCGATCGTCTCCACGCCCACCACGAGCTATGCCATCGCCACGCGCCTGTCGGTGGCGGAGTGGATCGCCATCGCCATGTTCATCCTGCAAGCCCTGTACCTGCTGCGCAAGTGGTGGCGGGAGGAAACCGAGTGGGGCATGCGCCTCAAGCGGTGGGCCAAAGGCGATTTCACCAAACCCGGAGATCTGCAATGAGTGGCTACAAGCTCGGAAAACGCTCCATAGAGCGACTGGCTGGCGTGCACGGCGATCTTGTGCGGGTGGTCCAGCGGGCCATTGAACTGTCGGACGTGGACTTCACAGTTTTGGAGGGGGTGCGTACCAAGGCCCGGCAGTCCGAGTTGTACAAGGCAGGCGCCAGCACAACGATGAACAGTCGGCACCTGACGGGCCACGCTGTCGACCTGGGCGCATGGGTGGCTGGTGAGGTGCGGTGGGACTGGCCCCTCTACTACAAGATCGCCGAGGCGATGAAGAGCGCGGCCGGCGAACTGAACGTCCCGATCGTGTGGGGGGGTGACTGGATCACGTTCAAGGACGGCCCGCACTTCGAACTTAACCGCAAAACCTACCCGGGGGGTTAACCATGGACTGGCTCAAGACCATCGCGCCGATGATCGGCACCGCACTGGGTGGCCCTCTCGGCGGTGCTGCTGCTGCGTTCCTGGCCGACAAGCTCGGCATCGAGGACAAGACCGTGGAGGCGGTTTCCGAGGTGCTGAATTCGGGGCGTATGACACCCGACCAGATCGCCAACGTGAAGCTGGCCGAGATCGACTTCCAGAAATTCCTCAAGGAAAACGAGATCAAGATCGAGGAAGTGCACGCGCTCGACCGCGACAGCGCCCGCAAGATGCAAACCCAGACACAGAGTCCTGTGCCTGCTCTCCTGTCGATCGGCGTCACCGTGGGCTATTTCGGCGTGCTGTTGGGCATGATGACCGACACCCTCACGGTCAGCGAATCGCCGGCCTTGCTCATCATGCTGGGCTCACTCGGCACCGCCTGGGGCATGGTGATGAGTTTCTGGTTCGGCACCACGAAGTCGAGCAGCCAGAAGGACCAGATCATCGCGCAGGCCCAGAAATGACCGAGATGGTGGTCAGCCTCGGGGTGATCTGGGGCCTGGCCATCGCGGTGCTGATCTGGGCGCGGTACTTCTGATCAGCGATTCCTGAACGGCCGCCGGCCATCACCGTGCACGGCAAGGCCAGGGGTAGGCCCAGGGTCTGGAGGCTCCACCCAGCCCGGCGGCTGCGGCGTCCAGTCGCAACACCCGTGGTAGGACAGGGAATTGCAGTACAGGTTCTTGAGGCACCAGGCCGCCCCGTGCACACTCTCAGGCCAGCCACCGAAGTGTGCGCAGTGCTCGCAAGCTCGGGCGGTGCGTGAGGTGTCGGGTCCGCAGATGGGCATGGAGCCATTGTGCAGCCTGTGTAATTCCGGTGTAATTTGCTGGCGATCTGGCCTCGGAATGGCTTGTCAGCAGGTTTCGCCATAGAGGGAGAGGGGGCTACGCGCTGGCCATCCCTTGGCTTCACACGGCAGGGGTCGCAGGTTCGAACCCTGCACCGCCCACCAGACCCAGAAAGCCTGCAGATTCCTGAACTTGCAGGCTTTTCTGCTTCTTATCGGCGCTTATCCGGGGCTGGAAGGCGCTTAGATTGTCGGGATGTACAAGCCCTTGCCCCTGGAAGTGATCGCACTGCACCAGCCGGTCCCCGTCAATGTGTGGGACCCGAAGGGCGTTTTGTTGCTGCGCAAGGGTGAGCCCATCACCTCCGAGCAGCACCGGGGCCATCTCATGCTGCATGCGCCCATGGTGCGCGAGAGCGACTGGCAGGCCTGGTCTTACAGCTACACGGCCGAGCTCGACCGCATGGTGCGCAGCAACGAATCGCTCAGCCGCATTGCCGGGCTGACCCGCATGGTGGAGGTGCGTGCGGCGCAGGCGTGGGACGAGCGCAGCGCGCATCAGGTCTGGCCCGACCTGCACGCCTCATTGGCCACTTTGCTCCACCAGGGCGAGGGTGCCGGGCAGTTTCTGGAGCGCATTGAACGCGTTGCGCAGCGAGCAGAAGGGTGCTGGCTTGAGAGCCCGGACGAAAGTCTGCTGGTGCTGGTTCAGATGTTGTTCGACGTGCGTGTGGGTTACAGCACCACGCATGCGCTCCTGTCGGCAGGCCTTTGTGCCTTGTTGTCTCCCGCCGCCGGTCTGTCGCCCAAGGAGCAGGCCTCCCTCTTTCGCGCGGCCTTGTGCATGAACATCGGCATGACGCGCACGCACGATGCTTTGGCTCGCCAGGATTTGCTGTCCGAGGTGCAGCGCCAGGCGGTGCGAGAGCATCCCGCGCAGGGCGCGGCCGCGTTGAGGCGGCTGGGCGTCGCAGATGAATTGTGGTTGCAACTGGTGGAAGACCACCATGAGCGGCCCGATGGCAGTGGCTACCCCACAGGAAAGCAGGTCACGGGGACGGCGCATCGGCTGCTGCAGATGGCGGATGCCTATGTGGCCATGCTCAGCCCGCGCCAGGGCCGGGGGGGCCTGCTGGCGCAACAGGTGGCGCGCGAGCTTTATCTGGGAGCGGATCAACAGCCCGATCCGCTCGGCGCGCTGCTCATCAAGCACGTGGGCCTCTACCCGCCGGGGAGCTATGTGCGCCTGGCCAGTGGTGAACTGGCCGTGGTGGTGAAGCGCGGCGCCAGGGCCCACGCGCCGCTGGTGTTTGCCATCGTCGGGCGCCAGGGTCTTCCCTTGGGCGAGCCTGCCCTGCGCGACACGCAAGACCCCACCTACGAAGTGCGGGAGAGTCTGCCGCCGGGCGAGGTTCGGGTGGTGGTCAACGTGCCACGCTTGCTCGCCCGTCTCTAGACCACGGCCTCAATCGGTTTTCGGCGTGGTGGCTGCCGCCGCCGCGCGGAGCTTGTCCTTCTTGCTGGGCCGCAGCCCCTTGATGCCGCCATGGCCTGTCGATGGCGGTGGCGCTGCCTCGGTCGGTTCAAAGCCGGGCAGCGCTTCCAGGGGAAGGCTCATCCCCTGGCGCTTTTCGATCAGGCGCCAGTGCGCCAGCGTGCCCGGGCTGACGAAACTCACCGCGACACCGCCGGCACCAGCGCGGCCGGTGCGTCCGATGCGGTGAATGTGGTCGACAGCTGATCGCGGCAGGTCGAAGTTCACCACCACGGGCAGCGATTCGATGTCGATGCCGCGTGCGGCCAGGTCGGTGGTGACCACCACGTCCCAGCGCTTTTCCTTGAATTCGGCCAATGCCTGCTGGCGTGCACCCTGGCTCAAGCCACCATGGAACGAGGTGGCGTACAGGTCGCCCCGGTGCAGCTTGGCTGCCAGGCGCTCGGCCGCGTGTTGGGTGGCCACGAACACCAGCACGCGTTGCCATGCGTGTTCCTGGATGAGATGGCGCAGCAACGTGGCGCGCCGCGTGCTGTCGACCAGAATGGCCCTTTGCAGAACCACGGCGTCCGCAGTCGCCGTGGTGGCGGGCAGGTCGATGCGCCGGGGTTTGACCAGCAATCCATCGGCCAGGGCCTGCACCGTGGCTGGAAAGGTGGCCGAGAAAAACAGGTTCTGACGCCGGGCCGGCAGCAGTGCGAGCACCTTCGCCAGTTCATCGGCAAAGCCCAGGTCCAGCAGGCGGTCGGCTTCATCGAGCACCAGCATGTCTACCTGGTGCAGCTTCAGCGCGTTGTGCTCCACCAGGTCGAGCAGGCGCCCGGGCGTGGCCACCACCAGGTCGGCTCCGCCGCGCAACGCCATCATCTGGGGGTTGATGGAAACACCACCGAACGCCACGGCCACCTTGGGCCGCACAGGCAGGTGCTGCGCCAGGCTGCGCGCCACTTCGCCGGCCTGTGCCGCGAGTTCTCGCGTGGGAACCAGCACCAGCGCCCGCACAGGTCGGGGGCCCTTGGGTGGCGAGCGGTCGGCGAGCCGCTGCAGCAGCGGAAGAATGTAGGCGGCGGTCTTGCCGGAACCGGTCTGTGCCGTTGCCAGCAGGTCGGTACCTGCCAGTATGGCCGGGATCGCTTCAACTTGAATGGCGGTGGGCGTGGAGAAGCCGAGTTCAGCGGCGGCGCGGGCGAGGGCGGGCGCAAGGCCCAGGGCGATGAATGGCATGGATCGGGGCAGTGTAGCGCCCGGTACCATCCACGGCCATGAAGAACAAGCTCTCAGCCGGTGGGCTGGTGTATTCCACAGAAGCCGGTCGCATGTGTCCGGCCTGCCGCCAGCCGGTGGCGCAATGCCGTTGCAAGCAAGCCGCCCCGGCGCCTGCGGGCGACGGCGTGGTGCGTGTATCCCGTGAAACGAAGGGTCGGGGCGGCAAGGCCGTCACCCTGGTCAAGGGCCTGGCGCTTGACGCCGCAGCGTTGACCGCGCTGGGCAAACAGCTCAAAGCTGCTTGCGGTTCAGGTGGCACCGTGAAGGAAGGCGTGATCGAAGTTCAGGGCGATCACGTGGAGCGCGTTGTGACGGCACTGCAGGCCGCCGGGTACCGCGTCAAGCGCGCAGGCGGTTGAACCGCTCCCGCGCGCCCGTGCTCGGCCAAAGGAGTTATTTCTTGGGCTCGACCTGATTGCCGATGATGCCGCCTACCGCGGCACCGCCCAGCGTGCCGAGGGTGCTGCCACCCGTGAGCACCGAACCACCCACGGCGCCGACGCCTGCGCCAATGGCGGTGTTCTGTTGCTGGCGTGTCATGCCGCCGCAGGCGGCAAGAGAGGTGGCCACCGTGAGCGTAGCGGCCAGGGCGATCCATCGGTAAGAAGTGCGAGAGGTGGTGTTCATGGAGGTCTCCTTGTTGAAGGTGAACCCACTTTCCGCCTCAAGCAGACATCGGTCTGTGCGGCGTCACACAGAAAATGGAGGCGGTCAGCGCAGGATTTCCAGCAGCCGATTGAGCCCGCCCTCGTGAATCGCCACCATGGCCTGGGCGCGCACCGCAGGCTTGGCGTGGTAGGCCACCGAGAGCCCGGCCACCGCCATCATGGGGAGGTCGTTGGCGCCGTCGCCCATGGCGATGCATTCCGATGCTTCAATGCCCAGGAGGGAGGCCACTTCCAGCAGCGTGCGCCGCTTTTCCGCGCCATCGCAGATGTCGCCCCATGGCTGATCGACCATGCGCCCGGTGAGCTGGCCACAGTTGGGGCCGCTCTCAACCTCCAGCACGTTTGCTCGGGTGAAGTCGATGCCCAGTGTCTGCCGCACGCGCTCGCTGAAAAATGTGAAACCACCTGAAACCAGCAGCACTTTCAGGCCAGCGGCCTTGCAGGCGCTGATGAGTTCGGCGGCGCCAGGGTTGATGCGCAGGCGTTCGGTATAGACGCGTTCCATGTCGGCGATGGTGACGCCGCGCAGCAGCTTCACGCGCTGGCGCAGGCTGTCCTTGTAGTCGGTGATCTCGCCGCGCATGGCGGCTTCGGTGATCGCGGCGACCTCGGCCTTCTTGCCCACCGCATCGGCAATCTCGTCCACACACTCGATGCTGATGAGCGTGGAGTCCATGTCGAAGGCGATGAGCTTGTAGTCGCTCAGTTTGAGGGGCGGCGTGAAGCCACGAACGGTGAGGCCGGGCGCGAATTCGGTGGTGGTGGTCATGCGGGTTCTGATTGCTTCAAGGGTTGACCGAGCGAGCGCAGCACGTCTCGCACCATCTGCACCCGATCTTTCACCTCGGGCAGGGCTCGTTCGATGCGCAGCTTTTCATTGCCGGCCAGTTTGATGTGGCGGTTCTTCTGAATGAGTTCGATGATGCGCATCGAGTCGAACGGCGGGTTGGAGCGGAAGGTGATCTGGATCACGCCGGGCGCAGCGTCGACCTTGACCACACCATAGGGCGCACTGATGCAGCGCAGGCGGTGCACGTCGATCAGCGTCTGGGCCTGGGGAGGCAGTTTGCCGAAACGGTCCACGATCTCTTCGAGCAGGGCATCCACCTGGTCGGTGTTCTTCGCGGTGGCGAGCTTCTTGTAGAACGACAGGCGAAGGTGCACGTCGCCGCAATAGTCGCTCGGCAGCAGGGCGGGCGCGTGCAGGTTGATGTCGGTGGTGACGGAGAGCGGCGAGAGCAGGTCGGGCTCGCGGCCGGCCTTGAGCGATCGCACGGCTTCGCTCAGCATCTCGTTGTACAGCTGGAAGCCCACCTCCAGCATGTTGCCGCTCTGGTTCTCGCCCAGCACCTCGCCCGCGCCGCGAATCTCCAGGTCGTGCATGGCCAGGTAGAAGCCGCTGCCGAGCTCTTCCATCTGCTGGATGGCATCCAGCCGCTGCGAGGCCTGCTTGGTCAGGCCCTCGGTGTCGGGCACCATGAGGTAGGCATAGGCCTGGTGGTGGCTGCGGCCCACGCGCCCACGCAACTGGTGCAACTGCGCCAGCCCGAACTTGTCGGCGCGGCTCATCACGATGGTGTTGGCGGTGGGCACGTCAATGCCGGTTTCAATGATGGTGGAGCACAGCAGCAGGTTGTAGCGCTGCGCCACGAAATCGCGCATCACGCGCTCCAGCTCGCGTTCCGGCATCTGGCCATGCGCGATGGCGATGCGCGCCTCGGGCAGGATTTCTACCAGCTTCTGCCGGCGGTTCTCGATCGTCTCCACCTCGTTGTGCAGAAAGTAGACCTGGCCGCCGCGCTTGAGCTCGCGCAGCACGGCTTCACGGATCACGCCGTTGCCTTCATTGCGCACAAAGGTCTTGATGGCCAGGCGGCGCTGCGGCGCGGTGGCGATCACCGACAGATCGCGCAGGCCTTCGAGCGCCATGCCCAGCGTGCGAGGGATCGGCGTTGCGGTCAGGGTGAGCACGTCCACCTCGGCGCGCAGGGCTTTCATCTGCTCCTTGTGACGCACACCGAAGCGGTGCTCCTCGTCGATGATGAGCAACCCCAGGTCCTTGAACTTCACGCTCTCGCTGAGCAGCTTGTGCGTGCCGACCACGATGTCGACCGAGCCATCGGCCAGGCCCTTGGCGGCGGCGTTGATTTCCTTGGTGGATCGGAAGCGGCTCATCTCGGCCACCTTCACGGGCCACTTCGAGAAGCGGTCGGAGAGGGTCTGGAAATGCTGCTCGGCGAGCAGTGTGGTGGGCGCGAGAAAAGCCACTTGCCGCCCGCCCGTCACGGCGACGAAGGCCGCGCGCAGCGCGACCTCGGTCTTGCCGAAGCCGACATCGCCGCAGACCAGCCGGTCCATCGGGCGTGGGCTGATCATGTCCTGGATCACGGCGTGGATGGCCGCGCGCTGGTCGGCGGTTTCTTCGAAGCCGAAGTCGTTCGCGAACACCTCGTAGTCTTGCGCCGAGTAGCGGAATGCGTGGCCCTGGCGTGCGGCGCGGCGGGCGTAGATGTTGAGCAGTTCGGCGGCTGCATCGCGCACCTGCTCGGCGGCCTTTCGTTTGGCCTTTTCCCATTGGCCGCTGCCCAAGCGGTGGAGTGGGGCCTCGTCGGCGCTCACGCCGGTGTAACGGCCGATCAGTTGCAACTGGCTCACCGGCACGTAGAGCACCGCCTTGTCGGCGTACTCGAGGTGCAGGAATTCCATCAAGGCGGGCGAACCGTCGGGGTTCTTCTCGCCCATGTCCATGTGGACCAGGCCGCGATAGCGTCCAATGCCATGCGCGTTGTGCACCACCGGGTCGCCCACATTGAGTTCGGAGAGGTCCTTGATCAGCGCATCGACGTCGCTGACCTGTTCCTGCTTCTTGCGCCGGCGCGTGGTGGGGCCGGCGGCGAAGAGTTCCGTTTCGGTGACGAAATCGATGCCTTCATCGAGCCACGAGAAGCCCACCGTGAGCGCGGCGGTGGCCATGCCGGTCTTCTCGTCGCTGGCCTGGAATTCCACCAGAGAGTCGACCACCGGTGGGTTGAGGCCGCTGGCTCGCAGGAAATCGAGCAGGCTCTCACGCCGGCCGTCGCTCTCGGCGAGCAGCAGAACGCGGTGCGTGGTGTTGCGAAGGTGGGCTTGCAGCCGCGCCAGAGGGTCGTCGGCGCCGCGCAGCACCGACAAGTCGCCCAACGGCTGAACGTGGGCACCGTGTTCCATGCCCTGCTGCACCGGTCGCAGCACGAGTTGCGCATGCTGGTTCGCACGGATGTGGAACTGCTCGGCATCGAGGAACAGCGCTTCCGGCGGCAGCACCGGCCGTTCCGGGTCACCCCGCAGCAGGCGGTGCCGGTCCTTCGTGTCCTGCCAGAAGCGCTGGAAGGCGGGTTCGAGCTCGCCGTGCAGCACCACGGTGGCGTCGGCGCCCAGGTAGTCGAACACGGTGGCGGTGTCGTCGAAGAACAGCGGCAGGTAGTACTCGATGCCGGCGGTGGCCACGCCGTTGCCGATGTCCTTGTAGATGCGGCTCTTGGTCGGATCGCCCTCGAGCAGTTCGCGCCAGCGGCTGCGAAAACGCGCCCGCGCCGCGTCGTCCATGGGGAACTCGCGCCCGGGCAGCAACCGGACTTCGGTCACCGGGTACAGGCTGCGCTGGCTGTCCGGGTCGAAGGTGCGGATGCTGTCGATCTCGTCGTCGAAGAGGTCCACGCGGTAGGGCACCAGGCTGCCCATGGGAAAGAGGTCGATCAGGCCGCCACGCACCGCGTACTCGCCCGGGCTCACCACCTGCGTCACATGCTGGTAGCCCGCCAGCGTGAGCTGGCCCTTGAGCTTGGCTTCATCGAGCTTCTGCTTGACCTTGAAATGAAAGGTGTAGCCGGCCAGGAAGGCCGGTGGCGCGAGCCGGTACAGCGCGGTGGTGGCGGGCACGAGCACCACGTCTGCGCCGGTGTCCTTGTCGCGTTGCGAAATGCGCCAGAGCGTGGCCAGTCGTTCGCTGATCAGATCCTGATGCGGCGAAAACGTGTCGTAGGGCAGGGTTTCCCAATCAGGAAACAGCGCACAGCGCAACTCGGGCGCGAAGAACGCCATTTCGTCGATCAGGCGCTGTGCATCGTTGGCGTCTGCCGTGACGATGGCGGTGAGCCGGCCAGCGGCCTTCTCGCGCGCGGCCAGCCGGGCGAGCAGCAGGGCATCGGCCGAGCCGCCGGGCAGGGGCAAGGTGTGGCGTTTGCCGGGAGAGAGTTTGGGCAAGTCCATGGGGGACGAAGTGACAGGCAGGTTGGACTTGAGCTTGCAGGAGGCCAATGCGGCCATGACGAACACCCCCGGCGGGTTGGGCCGGGGGTGCGATGGCTGATTCTAGAATGCAGGCACACCATGCCCGATGCGCCGACCGAATTGACCTCCCACCCCACTCCCCGTTGCCATGCCCTGCTGCCCTGTGCGGGCACGGGTTCCCGGGCTGGCACCGAACTTCCCAAGCAATACCAGCCCATCGCCGGCCAGCCCATGGTGATGCACACGCTGGCTGCGCTGCGTGGCGTGGCGCGGATCGAACTTTGCGTGGTCGTCATTGCGCCGGAAGATGCCTGGTGGGCATCACAGCCCGTCGGGGCTGTTCTCGCGCGATGTGGTGGAGCGACCCGCGCAGAGAGTGTCTTCAACGGCTTGCAGGCCCTGATGGAACAGGGCGCGCATGCGGACGACTGGGTGCTGGTGCACGATGCGGCACGCTGCCTTGTCACCCCGGCGCAGGTGGACGCGCTGATCGACGCCTGCTGGAACGATGCCGTGGGTGGTCTGCTGGCATTGCCCTTGCCGGACACACTCAAGGCCGAGACAAAAGGTCGAGTGGCTACCACCGTCGAACGTGCCCACAAATGGCTGGCGCAGACGCCGCAGATGTTCCGCCTGGGTGCGCTGCGCGCTGCACTGGCCGCGACCGAAGGCAGTGGCTTCGCCGGGATCACCGATGAGGCCAGTGCCATGGAACTGGCGGGGCATCATCCCTTGCTGGTGCGCGGCAGCGCACAGAACTTCAAGATCACCTACCCCGAAGATTTCGCGCTCGCCGAAGCCGTGATCAGGAGCCGCCCATGACGATCAGCCTGCCCACCTTTCGAATCGGTGAGGGCTGGGACGTGCACGCACTCGTGCCGGACCGGCCCCTGATCATCGGTGGCGTGAAGGTTCCGCACACCCATGGTCTGCTCGGACACTCCGATGCCGACGTGCTGCTGCATGCCATCACCGACGCCTTGCTCGGTGCGGCCGCGCTGGGTGACATCGGCCGCCACTTTCCGGACACCGATGCTCGTTTCAAGGGCGCCGATTCCAGTGTGTTGCTGGCCGAGGCGGCGCGTCGCGTGCGCGAAGCGGGTTTCGAGATCGGGAATGTGGACAGCACCGTGATCGCGCAGGCCCCAAAGCTGGCGCCGCACATCGACGCCATGTGCGGGCGCATCGCCAGTGCCCTTGGCTTGGCGCGGGATCAGGTCAACGTGAAGGCCAAGACCGCCGAGAAGATTGGTCCGGTAGGGCAAGGCCTCAGCATGGAGGCTCGTGCCATCGTGCTGTTGATCAGGAAGACGCCCTGACCAGTTTCATGTGAGCCGCCAGGCCACCGGTGCTGCTGTTGGCCAGCGCGAAGCGCCCACCCATGCGTGCAATGGCTCGGTCCACGATGGCCAGGCCCAGACCAGTACCGGTGGCCGCGGTGCGTGACACGTCGCCCCGAAAGAACGGCTGGGTGAGTTGCTCGATCTGATCGGGATTGACGCCCTGGCCGTAGTCGCGCAGCTTGATCAGCACGAAGTCGTCCTTGGCCTTGGCCGCGATCTCCACCCGCGTCACACCGGTGTCAGGGTCCTTGCCATAGCGCATGGCGTTCTCCAGCAGGTTGGCGAAAACGCGCTGGAGTTCCACCGCATCGCCCATCACGATGGTGTGCAGCGGAATGTTGGTGCTGACGACGGTGTTCGGATCCTGGCCCACGGAGTAGATGGCCGCGTCCACCACCTGGTTGAGGTTCACGCGCTCGGGCTTGATGTGGTCGGGCCGTGCGTAGTCCAGGAATTTGTCGATGATGGCGTTGACCTGTTCGATGTCGGCCGACATGTGCTCGCGCGCCTGCGGGTCGTCCACGCTCATTTCGGTTTCCAGGCGCAGGCGCGCCAGCGGCGTGCGCAGGTCGTGCGAGATGCCGGCGAGCATGAGTGCGCGGTCCTGCTCGATCTTGGAGAGGCGCTGCGCCATTCGGTTGAAGCCGATGTTGACCTCCCGGATCTCGCTGGTGGCCACGGATTCGTTGAGCTGGCTGGCGTTGAAATCGCCTTCGCGCACGCGGCTGGCGGCAAACGACAGCTTCTTGAGCGGGCGGTTGATCAGTCGCGCGATCAGCGCCGCGCCGGTGAGCGAGAGCAGGGCGGCCGTGCCCAGCCAGATCAGCCAGGTGGTGCCGGCCACCGGCCCGATGCGGGACGGGTCGGTCAGCAGCCAGTACGGGTCGTCATCGATGGTGAAGCCGATCCACAGGCCCGGTGTGCCATTCACCTCGCGCGCCACCAGCGTGTCGGGCCCGAGGCGGCCACTGAGCCGTTCGGCCACGTTGCGGCTCAACGCATCGGTGTTGTAGAGGCGAAAGGTGTCGGTGGGTTCACGCGGCGCGATGCGCAGGCCTTCCTCGCTGGCGAGGGTCTTGATCAGCGAAACGCGGGCAATGGCGTCCGAGTGGATCAGCGCCGCCCGGCTGAGGTTGACCAGCGAGGCGAGCTGGTTGGCGCTCTGGAGTGCGCGCGGTTCGTACTCAAGCGCCCGGAAGGTCTGCAGCCAGGCGACGATGCAGCCCACAAGCAGCAGCGCCAGGAACAGAAACGTGCGCCAGAACAGGCTCACGCCCCGGTTGGGACGCATTTCCAACGGCGCAGGCGCTGTTTCCAGCGAGGCCGGCTGGGTCTCGAACGGAACGCGTGACTCGTCGGACATCAGGCATTGCCGTCCGGCACGAAGACGTAGCCCACGCCCCAGACCGTCTGCAGGTAGCGGGGTGAGGCGGCGTCCTCTTCAATGAGCTTGCGAAGGCGCGAGACCTGAACGTCCAGGCTGCGGTCGAAGGGTTCGAACTCGCGGCCGCGCGCCAGCTGGGCCAGCTTCTCGCGCGAGAGCGGCTGGCGCGGATGGCGAACCAGGGCCTTGAGCATGGCGAACTCACCGGTGGTCAGCGGCAGGTCCACGCCGTCCTTGCGCAGGGTGCGCAAGCTGAGGTCGAACTCGAACGGGCCGAACTTCACAACCTCCTGATCTTGCGACGGGGCGCCAGGTACCTCGGTGGGGGGGCGGCGGCGCAGCACGGCATGGATTCGAGCCAGCAGTTCGCGCGGATTGAAAGGCTTGCCAAGGTAGTCGTCGGCACCGACCTCCAGGCCGACGATGCGATCCACGTCTTCGCTTTTCGCGGTGAGCATGATGATGGGTGTGCGGTCGCCATTGGCGCGCAAGCGGCGGCAGATGGAGAGCCCATCCTCGCCGGGCATCATCAGATCGAGCACGATAAGGTCGACCGAATCCCGCTGCAGCACGCGGTTGAGGGCCTTGCCGTCCTCGGCCAGCATGACCTCGAAGCCTTCCTGCATCAGATAGCGGCGCAGCAGGTCGCGGATGCGCACGTCGTCGTCGACGACAAGAACCTTGTTGGGGCGGACACTGTTTTGTGGCATGGGAGCAACTTCCGAAATATGTAACAAACTCGATTGTGGCAGCGCCAAGTGGTTGTCAGCACTCAATTTTTATTTTCCTGACACGCTGTTACAGATGTTGCCCGCGCTGGCAGCGACTTCACGGAGGCCACATCACACAATCGGCCAGATGTTCATACTTGAGCGCACCATGAAATCCTTTCTGACAAGCGCGTTCCTGTTGTCCGTCATCAGTCCACTGGTGGCGGCTCAAGACGTTCAGCGCGTGCATCCGGTACCTTCGGATGTGCCGCCGACGGTCTTGCCCATCTCGATGGGCGACACCAGCGAGGTGCGCGGGCCGATGCGCCTGCGCGATGCGCTTCGCCAGCCTTTCGACGACATGGACGACACCAGCAAGCCCTACCGCCTATCGGTGGAAGAGCGCCAGCGCTTGCGCGAGCAGCTGCGTGAACAGCCTCCTTATGAATCCCGCTTCAAGCCATGACCCTTCCTTCGATCCGACCGCTCAAGCTCTCTTCCAAGCCCTCTTTTTCCTTCCCACGCGTCCTCCTTCCGGCCGTCATGGCCCTGGGATTTCTGGCCGTCGCTCCCGCTCACGCGCAGGGCGTCGCGCCCGTACCGGCCAACGTGGTGAACATCTCCGCAAGTGGTTTCATGGAAGTGCCGCAGGACTGGTTGAGCATGAGTCTGAACACCACCCGTGAAGGGCCCGACGCTGTCACCGTGCAGAACCAGCTCAAGCAGGCGCTCGACGCGGCGCTGACCGTCGCACGTGCCAGCGCGAAGCCGCAGCAGCTGGAAGTGCGGACTGGGCAGTTCAGCCTGCATCCCCGCTATGGCAGCAACGGCAAGATCAATGGCTGGATGGGCAGCACCGAACTGGTGCTCGAAGGCCGTGATTTCGCGCTCATCAGCGCCACGGCCGGCAAGATTCAGACGCTCACCATGGGCAACATGGGCTTCTCGCTGTCGCGCGAAGCGCGTCAGAAGCTCGAAGCCGATGTGCAGGCGCTGGCCATCGAGCGCTTCAAGCAGCGCGCGAACGACGTCGCCAAGGGCTTCGGCTTTGCCGGCTACAGCCTGCGCGAAGTGGCCGTGAGCTCGGCCGACCAGGAGGGCCGCCCCATCCAGCCGCGCATGATGGCCATGGAGGCCAAGGCCGCGATGTCGGATGCGGCGGTGCCGGTGGAAGCCGGCAAGTCCACCGTCAACGTGACGGTGTCCGGCTCGGTGCAACTGCGCTGACGCTCACTGCGCGGCCCAGCCGCCGTCCATGTTCCAGGCGACGCCACGCACATTGTTGGCGGCGGGTGAGCAGAAAAATACCGCGAGTTCACCCAGCTCTTCAGGCGTGGTGAACTGCATTGAGGGTTCCTTCTCGCCCAGCAATTGCTTCTTGGCATCTTCGTTGGACAGACCCTGTGCTGCGGCCTTGGCGTCCACCTGCTTCTGCACCAGCGGCGTGAGCACCCAACCGGGGCAGATGGCGTTGCACGTCACGCCCGAAGTGGCGTTCTCCAGTGCCGTGACCTTGGTCAGACCCAGGATGCCATGTTTGGCTGCCACGTAGGCCGACTTCTCGGCCGAGCCCACCAGGCCGTGCACCGAAGCCACGTTGATGATGCGGCCCCAGTCGGCCTTCTGCATGGCGGGCAGTGCGAGTCGGCTGGCCAGAAAGGCGCTTGTCAGGTTGATCGCGATGATCGCGTCCCAGCGCTCGACGGGGAAGTTTTCCACGCGCGCCACGTGCTGGATGCCGGCGTTGTTGACCAGGATGTCGACCTGGCCGAAGGTGGCCGCGGCGAACGCCATCATGGCTTCGATCTCGGCAGGTTTGCTCATGTCCGCGCCGTGGTAGGCCACCTTCGCTCCCAGCGCGCCAATCTCGGCCTTGGGGCCTTCGGCATCACCAAATCCGTTCAAAACGATGTTGGCGCCCTGGCGCGCCAGGGCCTTGGCGATGCCCAGCCCGATGCCGCTGGTGGAGCCGGTGACGAGGGCGGTCTTGTTGGCAAGCATGGGGGTACTCCAGTTCCATTACGATTGGTTGAAAAGCGCTTGAAAGCATTATCACGGAGGCCTTCGGCCCCCTTTCCCCCATGCAAGAACCATCCCTGCAATATCTAGATGTCGGCGCCCCCGCCGGCCAGAAAGGCGCACCGCGCCGTCTGGCTTACTGGGACTGGCCGTGCACGTCCGGCGACACCGGGCACGTGGTGGTCTGTGTGCATGGCCTGGCGCGCCAGGGCCGTGATTTCGACACCCTGGCCCGAGCGCTCACGGAACGTGCCCGGGTGATCGCGGTGGATGTCGCCGGGCGCGGGCAGAGCGACTGGTTGGCCGATCCCATGGCCTACCAGGTGCCCACGTATGCGGCCGATCTGGCGGCGCTTTTGATGACGCTGCGCGCGGGCCGGCCAGACTTCGTCGTCGACTGGGTCGGCACCAGCATGGGAGGGCTGATCGGCATGGCCGTGGCTGCTCAGCCGGCGTTGGCCATTCGCCGATTGGTGCTCAACGATGTGGGACCGGTGGTGCAGTGGGAAGCCTTGCAGCGCATCGGCACCTATCTGGGGCGGAACCCGTCCTTCGACAGTGAACAGGCCGCCATCGACTACCTGGTCTCGATCTCCGCCACATTTGGCCCGCACAGCGCCGAGCAATGGCGTGCGCTGTCGCTTCCCCTGTTGCGGGAGCGCGAAGGCCGTTGGTGGCTGCACTACGACCCGGCGCTGGCCTTGCCCGTGAAAGCCCTGATCGACATGCCCGATCAGGTGCAGGCGCATCAGATCGTGCGCGATGGCGAGGCCACACTCTGGGCCCTGTACGACGCCATCACGGCGCGCACCTTGCTGTTGCGTGGCCAGCAATCCGATCTGCTGACTGAGGCCACGGCCCATGAGATGGCGCAGCGTGGCCCAAAGGCCCGGTGCGTCGCATTCGACGGGGTGGGGCATGCGCCCACGCTGGTGGCCTCCGACCAGGTGGAAACCGTCCGGTCGTTCCTGTGGGCCGAATGAAAGTGGCGCAGGGAAAGTCATGAAGCGATCCGCGGGTTCCACCTTGGGCGAAGTGCAGGAGACACACGCGGCGCCGGTCGTACCGTCGGCCATCGTGGCGGCGACATCCGACAGCCTGCCCAGACAGGCGCAGGCACTGACACGTGCGCGCGCCTTTGCCGAACCCTTGATCGCCAGCGAGCATCTCGATACGGGCGAGAACATCCTGGCGCACGCCGACGCGGTGGCTGGCGTTCTGAGCGACATCGGAGGCTCCGAGGCGATGCAGGCCGCAGCCTACCTTGTATATGCCTGCCAGCACCTGAACCGACCGCAGGAGGTGATCTCCAAGGCGTTTGGCGAGAACTTCGCGGCGTTGGCGGTGGAGACCACCAAGTTGGTGCAGTTGCAGCGCCAGGCTCGACTCAAGCACGCCGAGGTACAGGCCAAAAAGGAAGTGGAACGTCTGGCAGCCCAGGAGCAGGACTTGCCCGTCACCGCCGCTGGCAAGACATTCGTCTCCGAGCTGGCGGCAAGCCAGACGGAGAACGTTCGCAAGATGCTCCTGGCGTTCTCGCGCGATCTGCGCGTGGTCATGCTGCGGCTCGCTTCGCGCTTGCAGACCCTGCGCTATTTCGCCGCCTGCAAGACCGAGCCGGGCGATGCCCTGGCCAGCGAGTCGCTGCACGTGTTCGCCCCGCTGGCCAATCGCCTGGGCATCTGGCAGATCAAATGGGAGATGGAGGATCTGGCGTTCCGCTTCCTGGAACCTCAGACTTACAAGGACGTCGCGCGCCTGCTCGACGAAAAGCGCGCCGAGCGCGAGGCCCATGTGGAGCAGGTGCGGCAGCAACTGGAAGAGGAGCTGCACCTGCAAGGGGTGCATGCCTCTGTGCAGGGTCGACCCAAGCATATCTACAGCATCGTCAAGAAGATGCGCGGGAAGTCGCTGGACTTCGAGCAAGTGTTCGATATCCGGGCCCTGCGTGTGGTGGTGCCTGAGGTGGCCGACTGTTATGCCGCGCTTGCCCACGTGCACGCCAGGTTCTCACCGTTACCCGATGAGTTCGACGACTACATCGCCAAACCCAAGGCCAATGGCTACCAGTCGTTGCACACGGTGGTGCGTGACGCGCAGGGAAGGGCGTTCGAGATCCAGATCCGCACCCGGGCCATGCACGACCATGCCGAGCACGGTGTGGCGGCGCACTGGGCTTACAAGGAGGCGGGGACCAAGGGCTATGCGGGTGTTTCGGCCAGCTCCGAGTACGACGCCAAGATCGCGGTTCTGCGTCAGCTGCTGGCATGGGAGCGCGACCTGAGCGGTGCCGCTCAAGGGTTGTTCGAAGACCGCATCTACGTGCTCACCCCTGACGCCGCCATTGTGGAATTGCCCCAGGGCGCAACCGCAGTGGACTTCGCCTACACCGTGCATACCGATCTGGGCCACCGCTGCCGCGGCGCGCGCGTCGATGGCGCCATGGTCACGCTCAACACGCCGCTGCAGAACGGTCAGACGGTGGAGATCACCGCGGCGAAGGAGGGCGGACCCTCGCGCGACTGGCTCAACGCCGAGCTGGGCTACCTCGTGAGTCACCGCGCCAAGAGCAAGGTGCGCGCCTGGTTCAACGCCCAGGCCATGGAAGAAACGGTGGCGCGAGGGCGCGAGGCGGTGGAAAAACTGCTTCAGCGAGAGGGGAAGACGGCCCTGAAATTCGACGATCTGGCCGTGGCGCTTGGCCTGGCCTCAGCGCAAGAGCTGTTCGAGCAGGTTGGCAAGGACGAACTCTCGCTGCGTGCCATCGAGACCCACCTGCGCCCACCCGAGCCGGAGGTGCCGTCTGAAGTGCCGGTCTGGCTGAGGAAGCCGCGCAAGTCGTCTGGGCAGACCGGCGGCGGCGTGCTGGTGGTGGGCGTCGAATCGCTCATGACGCAGCTTGCCAGGTGCTGCAAACCGGCGCCGCCGGACGAGATCGGCGGCTTTGTCACGCGCGGAAAGGGTGTGAGCATCCATCGCAGCGATTGCAGCGATTTTGCCCACCTGCAGCGCAAGAATCCCGACCGCGTGATCGAGGTGCAGTGGGGTGGCCAGCCCACAGGTGGACGGGACGCGCAGCCTTCGGTCTACCCGGTCGACGTGGCCATCGAGGCACTGGACCGGCAGGGCCTGCTGCGTGACATTTCCGATGTGTTCGCGCGCGAGAAGATGAACGTGATCGGCGTTCAGACCCAGTCGGTCAAAGGTATTGCCTGGATGACCTTCACCATCGAAGTCCCCGACGCAAGGCAGGTTGCGCGCGCCATGTCGGCGGTGGGCGACGTGGCCGGGGTGCGCGTGGTTCGCCGCAAGTAGCCGTCGCGGGATGCTATACTGCGAGGCTTCGAATCGTTTGTAGGCGCGTAGCTCAGCTGGTTAGAGCACCACCTTGACATGGTGGGGGTCGTTGGTTCGAGTCCAATCGCGCCTACCAATCCGATTCTTCCCTCTCGACGAGGCAAGTCCTCCAAAAATGCCTGGCAGCCATGCCGGGCTTTTTTTTGCCCATTCTCTGTCTGATGCACAGGGAAAACCCATGTTGGTCCGCAGCAATCGGGTTTTTAGAATGTGCCGTATCCTCCGAGCAGACGGTGGGCGACCCTGCCCGCTCTTTCCAGAAAGTCCTCAGTGCAAAAAACCAAGGCCGACAGCGGCGGTGAGCGCGCTCCCGCCGTGCGCGTGATCAAGAAGTACCCGAACCGGCGTCTTTACGACACCGACACTTCGTCGTACATCACGCTGGCTGAAGTGAAGGCGCTGGTCATGGACAACGAGCCTTTCGTTGTGCGCGATGCCAAGACCAACGACGACCTGACCCGCAGCATCCTGCTGCAGATCATTCTGGAAGAAGAGACCGCGGGCGTGCCGATCTTCACCGAGCAGGTGCTGGCCAACATCATCCGTTTCTATGGCCATGCCATGCAGGATTTCATGGGGTCTTACCTGGAGAAGAACGTCCAGATCTTCATGGACCTGCAGCACAAGATGACCGAGCAGTCCACCGGCGTCAATCCCGAGGCCTGGAAGCAGTTCATGAATGTGCAATCGCCCATGATGCAGGGCATGATGGGCACCTATCTGGAACAGTCGCGCAACGCCTTCACGCAGATGCAGGAGCAGATGCAGAAGAACAGCGAGCAGATGCTGGCGGCGCTGGGGTTGAAGCGCTAGTCCCCTGGCATCCGCGGCTTTTGGGCGGGTCTGAGACAATCGGGCCATGTCTGAAACGCTTGCTTCGCCGCCTGTTGCGGTCCCCAAAGTCGGTTTCGTCAGCCTGGGCTGTCCCAAAGCGCTGACCGATTCCGAACTCATCCTCACGCAACTCAGCGCGGAGGGTTACCAAACTTCCAAGACCTTTGCCGGTGCCGATCTGGTGATCGTCAACACCTGCGGCTTCATCGACGATGCGGTTCGCGAGAGCCTGGACACCATCGGTGAGGCGCTGGCCGAGAATGGCAAGGTCATCGTCACCGGTTGCCTCGGTGCGCGAGAAGGCGAGGGCGGTGGCAATCTGGTGCGGCAGATGCACCCCAGCGTGCTGGCGGTGACGGGCCCTCATGCCACGCATGAGGTGATGAGTGCGGTGCACGAGCACCTGCCCAAGCCGCACGATCCCTTTGTGGACCTCGTGCCTCCTCAGGGCATCAAGCTCACGCCGCGCCATTACGCGTACCTCAAGATCAGCGAAGGCTGCAACCACCGCTGCACTTTCTGCATCATCCCTTCGATGCGTGGCGATCTGGTGAGCCGGCCGATCGGGGACGTGCTGACAGAAGCACGCAAGCTGTTCGAAGCGGGGGTGAAGGAATTGCTGGTGGTCAGCCAGGACACATCGGCTTATGGTGTCGATGTGAAGTACCGCACCGGCTTCTGGGATGGCAAACCAGTGAAGACGCGCATGTTGGATCTGGTGCGTTCACTGGGCGAAATCGCAAAGGGTTACGGCGCCTGGGTGCGCCTGCACTACGTCTATCCATACCCTCACGTGGACGACATCATTCCGCTCATGGCCGAAGGCCTTTGCCTGCCGTACCTGGATGTGCCTTTGCAGCACAGTCACCCCGATGTGTTGCGCCGCATGAAGCGACCCGCCAGTGGTGAAAAGAACCTGGAGCGCATCGCTCGATGGCGCGAGCTGTGTCCCGAGATCGTGGTGCGCAGCACATTCATTGCTGGATTTCCTGGCGAAACAGAAGCCGAGTTCGACCACTTGCTGGACTTCCTGCGCGAAGCTCGCATCGATCGTGCGGGATGTTTTGCGTACTCACCCGTGCCCGGTGCGACGGCGAATGAATTGCCGGATGCCGTGCCCGATGCGCTGCGTGAAGAGCGTCGTGCACGCTTCATGTCGGTGGCCGAAGCTGTCTCTGCCGCTAAGCTCCAGCAGCGCGTGGGCGCGACCATGCAGGTGCTGGTGGATTCGGCGCCCGGCATGGGCAAGAAGGGCGGTGTCGGCCGCAGTTATGCAGATGCGCCGGAGATCGATGGCGTTGTGCGCCTGCTGCCGCCGGAGAAGATCAGCAAGACCTTGAAGGTCGGTGAATTCACCAAGGCACGTGTCGTGGCCGCGCAAGGCCATGACCTGTTGGCAGTGCCGATTTGACGGCACGTCACAAAAGGAAAAGGCCAGCAAACTTGCGTTTGCTGGCCCTTATGATTGGTGCCCAAGAGAGGACTCGAACCTCCACGCCTCTCGGCGCTAGTACCTGAAACTAGTGCGTCTACCAATTCCGCCACCTGGGCATCTCAGGAAAACCGAAATTATAGCAGAGTAAAAGTGAACGAAAAAAGCAGCCTGTTGGCCGAATACGAAGGTGTTGTCTCCGGTCATCGCGATGGACATGGTTTTGTGATCCGCGACGATGGCCAGGCCGATATCTATCTCCCGTCCAACGAAATGCGGGCGGTTTTGCACAAGGATCGCGTCAAGGCGCGCATCGTGCGACTGGACCGGAAAGGTCGACCCGAAGGCCGTGTGACAGAGATCGTTGAACGCTCTGATTCACCCATCATCGGGCGTCTGCTCCAGGAGAGCGGCGTCTGGCTGGTCGCACCCGAAGACAAGCGCTATGGCCAGGACGTGTTGATCCCCAAAGGGGCCACGGGGTCGGCCAAGCCTGGCCAGGTGGTGGTGGTCGAACTCACCGAGCCGCCAGCGCTGTACGGCCAGCCGGTTGGGCGCGTGAAAGAGGTGCTGGGTGAGATCGACGACCCCGGCATGGAGATCGAGATTGCTGTGCGCAAGTACGGCGTGCCGCATGAGTTCTCGGAGGCTGCTCTGGCGCAGGCCCGTGCGCTGCCGGACCACGTGCGTGCAGCCGACCACAAGCACCGCGTGGACCTGCGCGACGTGCCTCTGGTGACCATCGACGGAGAAGACGCACGCGACTTCGACGATGCGGTGTATTGCGAGCCCGCCAAGGTGGGCAAGGGCAAAGGCTGGCGCCTGCTGGTGGCGATCGCCGACGTGAGCCACTACGTGGAGACCGGATCGCCCATCGACGTGGACGCGTACGACCGCGCGACCTCCGTGTATTTCCCCCGGCGCGTCATCCCCATGCTGCCGGAGAAGCTGTCCAACGGCCTGTGCTCGCTGAACCCCGGTGTGGAGCGGCTCTGCATGGTGTGCGACATGCTGATCAACGCCAAGGGCGAGGTGCACGCCTATCAGTTCTACCCGGCGGTGATGTTCAGCCATGCACGCTTCACCTACACCGAGGTGGCCGCCATCTTGCAGAACACCCGCGGCCCCGAGGCAGCGCAGCGCAAGGCCCTGGTGCCCTACCTGCTCAACCTGCACGACGTCTATCGCGCCTTGCTGGCGGCACGTGGTGAGCGCGGTGCCGTGGACTTCGAGACCACCGAGACCCAGATCGTGTGCGACGAGTCTGGCCGCATCGAGAAGATCATTCCTCGCACCCGCAACGATGCGCACAAGGTGATTGAAGAAGCGATGCTCGCGGCCAATGTGTGTTCGGCCGATTTCATCAGCGAGGGCAAGCACACCGGTCTGTACCGCGTGCACGAGGGCCCCACGCCTGAGAAGCAGGAGATCCTGCGCAACTACCTCAAGGCCATGGGCGTGTCGCAGACCATTGGCGACAACCCCAAGCCAGCCGATTTCCAGCAGATCGCCAACGCGACCAAGGATCGGCCGGAGGCGCAGCAGATCCACACCATGCTGCTGCGCTCCATGCAGCAGGCGATCTACACGCCGATCAACAGCGGCCACTTCGGACTGGCTTTCGAGGCTTACACGCACTTCACCAGCCCGATCCGCCGCTACCCTGATCTGCTGGTGCACCGCGTGATCAAAGCCATTCTGGCGCGCAAGCGCTACGAGTTGCCAGCCTTGCCCACTCCAGGCGAGGCCCACGCCAAACT
Organism: Hydrogenophaga sp.; assembly: GCF_051860785.1. GTDB lineage: Bacteria > Pseudomonadota > Gammaproteobacteria > Burkholderiales > Burkholderiaceae_C > Hydrogenophaga. The sequence goes on along the minus strand of NZ_JBIMLB010000004.1, from coordinate 239,949 downwards.
CAGCAAACGCCTGGCCAGCCGCGCCAAACCGCTTGCGGCGGGCGAGGTGTCGAAGAAGCCTTCGCTGGACACGTTGGCCTGGCAGGCCGCTGGCCTGCACTGCAGCGCCAACGAGCGCCGTGCCGATGAAGCCAGTCGCGACGTGGAAGCCTGGCTCAAGTGCAAGTACATGCGCGAGCACCTCGGTGAGGAGTTCAGCGGCGTGGTGAGTTCGGTCACCAGCTTCGGTCTGTTCGTCACGCTGGATGCGATGTACGTCGAGGGACTGGTCCACATCACAGAGCTGGGTGGCGAGTACTTCCGGTTCGATGAAGCGCGCCAGGAACTGCGTGGCGAGCGAACCGGCATTCGCTACGCACTGGGAACCCGTGTTCAGGTGCAGGTGAGCCGCGTGGACCTGGATGGCAGGCGCATCGATTTTCGGCTGGTCAGCGGCGATGACGAACTGCTGTTGCGAGCCATGCGCGACAAGACTGGCCAGACGGGTCCAGGGGATGGCGCTGCGCCTTCGGGTCGCTCCGACAAGTCGCGCAGGGGCCGGGACGCCGGGTCTGGCAGCCGCAAGGGGGCCGCTCCTTCTGCGCCGGTGCTGGAGGTGAAGTCTGCGGTGCGCAAAGCCGCGGGCAAGAAAACGGATCGAGGTGCTGCGCGCAGTACCGCCAGCAAATCGCGCAAGAGCCGTCGCTGAAAGCCAAGGTCGCCCGAATGCCCGATCGCGCAACCACCTCTACCCGCCGCAAACCGCACGTCGTACCCACCGAACGCCCACTGCGCATCGGCGTGTCTGCCCGCTTGCTGCACTCGGTACCTCCTGAGCTGGGCTTTCGCAACAAGATCCTGCAGTACATCGAACAGTCGCTGGCGCACTGGATCATGGAGCATGGGGCTGTGGCGTTCATGGTGCCGGCCGTGGCCCACGACAGCAAGCACGCGGCGCGGCATCTCAAGGTCGAGCATGTGGTTCAGGAGTTGGATGCGTTGGTGCTGCAAGGGGGCGCCGATGTGGCGCCCCAGACCTATGGCCAGATGCCGATCGATCCCCGTTGGCAGGGTGACGTGGTTCGTGATCGGTATGAGCTTGCCTTGCTGCGCACTTTTGTCGCGCAGAAAAAGCCGGTGCTGGGCGTTTGCCGGGGTGCGCAGTTGCTCAACGTCGCCTTTGGGGGCACGCTCTACCAGGACATAGCGACCCAGTGTCCGGCAGCGCATGCCCATGTGGAAACCGATCTGTACGACCAGCATGAACACGACGTCACGTTTCTGCAGGGCACGGCGCTCACGCGCTTGTACCCGAATGCTTCGCAGTTGCGCGTGACCAGCATCCACCACCAGGCTGTGGCCGAGATCGGAAAGGGCATGGTGGTTGAGGCGGTCTCCACGCTGGACGGCATGGTGGAGGCCATCCGCTGGACAGGCGACTCGTATGCGCGTGGTGTGCAGTGGCACCCGGAGTTCCACCATGGCCGCGACGCCCTGGCCGACAGTTCGCCCATCATGCTCGATTTCCTCGAAGCATCCAGGGCGGCCGCGCTGCAGCGCCTGGCGGACGGACTTGAGCCGGACCCCCGGTTGCCGCTGGCGCCGTTGCGCCTGTCGGGTGACTAAGTCGCCGCCGCCGGCCTAAACTCCGCTTCTGTCTGGTCGAATCAGGTCAACGCATGCGCATCGTCTTCTTCCTGCTCGAAACCCTGTTTTTCTTTCTGGTGGCAGCTGCCTTGCTGCGCGCCTGGATGAACCAGTTGCGCATTCACATGTCGGCACAGCCCGGTCGCTTTGTGATCGCGCTGACCGACTGGCTGGTCATCCCGGTTCGACGCATCCTTCCGCGTTCCCTGGCGCAAAGCCGAGTCGACTGGGGCAGCCTCATCGCGGCGCTGCTGCTGGCGCTGCTCTACGGGGTTGTCTGGCTGTTGCTGGCGACCGGGGTGTCGGACCGCTCGTTTTCAGTGGAGGCCTCGCTGTTAACGGTGCTGCAAATGGCGTTTCGCCTGCTGGTGCGCACCTTGCTGCAAGGCCTCATGGTGCTTCTGCTGGTTTACGCCATCCTGTCCTGGGTACAGCCGCACGCGCCAGTGATGGGTACGCTGGAGCGCCTCTGCGGCCCCATTCTTCGACCCGTGCGGCGTGTGGTGCCCTTGATCGGTGGCGTGGACCTTTCGGTGCTGGTCCTCATCATCCTGCTGCAGGTCGGGCTGATGCTTCTGGGCTGAACAGTGACGTCAGGCCAGGCGTTGCACCCTAGCTGCGAGGGCACTGGCACTCAGGCTTGAGTCGCCAGACCAGCGATCGGCCAGCCAGCCATGCTGGAAAACCGCTGCGGCCACTTGTCGAAGGCCCCTTGATCCGTCGGCGCTCCCGGGGCGAGCGAGTGTGCTGCCCACCATGCCGGCCAGCACATCGCCGGTACCCGCCGTGGCCAGAGCCGCATTGCCTGTGGGATTGATCCAGGGCACCTCGTCCGGAGCAGCCAGCACCGTGCCCGAGCCCTTGAGAACGCACACCGCGCCGAAACGGTCGGCCAGTGTCCGTGCAGCTTTTAGCCGGTCGGCCATCACAGTTGCGGTGTCGCTGCCGAGCAGGCGGGCCGCCTCCAGTGGGTGTGGGGTGAGCACGGTCGTCCAGCCGCGTCCCTGGCGGTGGCGCAGCAGGGCCTGCAGGCTGGTATCGGCAGCGATCGCGTTGAGCGCGTCGGCGTCGAGCACGAGGCGTGTGGCCACTGAAAGTACCTGTGGCAGCACGGCCGCCACGCTGCCGCCGCCACCACATCCACAGACGACACTGCCCTGCCGCAGGATGGAACGCTCCAGCAGCCGCTCTGGCCGGCGGAACATCAATTCGGGACTGACCGGATCCCAGGTCAGTTCGCCCGCGCCCTGCGAATGCAGAAGCCCCACGAAGACCCTTCCCGCCCCGGCATGCAGAGCGGCGCGCGCGGCAAGCAAGGCGGCGCCCGTCATGCCCGCACCGTCCACGCAGATGCCCTGTCCACCCAGCACCAGCACGTCACCGAAGCTGCCTTTGTGGCTGGCGTGTGCCCTGACGGCCTTTTCAAGTACCGGATCTGCCTGACCTGCGAGCCAGGCCGCAACGGATGTTTTGGCCGCAGGCGCCACGCCCAGGTCGTCCAGCCAGACCCGACCGGCCGCATCCCGGCCTTGGGCGGTGAAAAGGCCGGGCTTGAGGGTGAGTAGGGAGAGTGTGTGCCTTGGTGCGCCCGGCGGGGGTAACGGTGTGTCGGCAGAGGTCGCCAACGCACCGGTGTCGGCGTCCAGTCCGCTGGGCAAATCCACGCACAGCACGGTATTCGACGTCGAACGAAGGATGGAAAGCCATTCGCCCAGCCGCCCTTGCGCAGGCCGTGTGGCACCGATGCCAAGCAGGGCGTCGATGGCCAGGTCGAAGCTTTCCGGTGCCTGTTCGGCGAACGCCACGCCGGCCTGGCGCGCGGCCTCCAACGCGAGGCGGGCGTCGGCAGGCAAGCGGCTGCCATTGGCAGTATCACCGGTCCAGTGCGTTACCACGACCTTTGCCGAGCCGCCGCGTGCCTGTGCCCATTGGTGCAGGTGCGTGGCGGCCACCAGGCCGTCACCCCCGTTGTTGCCGGGCCCGCATGCCACCCAGATGACGCGGGCGTGCGGTTTCAGCGCACGTGCAAGTCTCGCCACGGAAAGTCCTGCTCGCGACATCAGGGTATGGTCGGGCAATTGCGCCAAGGCATCGCGCTCGAAGCCGCGCGTGGACTCGACGCTGTAGAGCGCCTCGCGCCGCGCCGTACCGATCGGCCGTGGGCCGCCAGGTCCGGAGATGGGTTCCTGTGAGGGCGAATGGGTTGTCACGAGATGCCTGGATGAAGCTGCGGACATTTCATCACGTTTGCTCCAGGCACCTGCGCCTCAAAGCCCGAAGCGCTGGGGGGAAAAACCGACCAGATCCACATCCGGCTCACGGCGTAGCAGACGATCCGCCAGGGCGCGGGCGCTGCCACAGGCTGTAGACCAGCCGCTGGCACCATGCCCCAGGTTGAGCCACAGGCCGGGCACTCGGGTCGGCCCGATCAGGGCGAGGCCATCTGGCAGGCTGGCCTGAACGCCCTGCCATTCCTGGATGCTGCCGCGGGGGCCGCCCAGTCGCACTGAGCCCGGAAACCAGTCGGCCAGAACCTGGTAGAGGCGGGCTAATGAGGCTTTGGACGGTTCGCCTGCTGTAGCACCGAACTCTTGTCCGCCTGCCACTCGCACGCGCTGCCCGAGGCGCGCAATTGAGATCCCGCTGCGGGCGTCGAGCACGGCCGACAGTGGCGCGTCCAGTGGCTCGCGAACCGCTGCGCTCAGGGAGTGGCCGTGCACCATTCTCAGGGGCAGGCGAAGCCCAAGGGGGTTCAGCAGATCTGTGCTGTAGGCGCCGGCGCACACGATCACTCCATCGAACCTCTCGGAACGGGAGGCTTCTTCTCTTCCAGCCAGAAACGATCGAACGGAGACATCCACCTGGCCTTCGGGGCGCGGGGCGAGCGCGTCCACCCGAGTGTCGAATTCGAATCGGCAACCCATGGACTGGGCTTCGGCTCGCAGCAGGAGCGCGAATTCGCGGCAGTTGGCAACGCCTTCTCCACCAAGTTCGACCGCGCCGTGCAAAGGCGTTTCCCCACTCAGGGCGGGTTCGAGCGCTCGGGCCTGCTCGACACCCAGCACCTTGAATGCGACGCCACTTTCGCGCATCAGCGCCAGCGCCGACTGTGCAGCTTCCGCATCGCGCTCGTTGCGCAACAGCACGAGCATGCCCTGACTGCGATCGTGATGGAGCTCGCGTTCGTTGGTGATCGATGATTGCCTTTGCTGGCTGTAACGCAGCAACTGATGGAGGTGTCGATGGCGTTGCGCCGGCCGACCACTCTTGCCAGCCTGGGACCATTGCCAGAGCCAGGACCATTCACCCCATGCCGGCAGTCGCGCCAGCCTCAACCCATCGACTCCCCGGGCGGACCAGGGCATGCGCACTTGCCGCTGGGAACCGGTCCAGTCGGATGTCCAGCCCGGAGCGACGAGCGCACCGGTGGCGAAGCTGGCTTCTTCGGCGATGGTGCTCCGGCGTTCGAACACCGTCACCTCGTGTCCATCGAGCGCAAGTTCGTAGGCGGTGGTGGTGCCCGCCACACCCGCGCCCACCACGGCGAGCCTCAAGGCTGGCCTCGTGCGGCAACCGGCGTCGAAAATTCGGATGAAACGGGAAGGGGGTCGGGCGCGGGTTCTGCGCTGAGGTGGGAATCGGTGCGGTGCGGGACGATGGGCATGGTGCGGGGCGCAAAGGAGCGTGAAGTCCGGGTAGGCTGCTATAATCGACAGGCTTTGCCAAAGGCGGCATGAACATGGTGTTCATGGCACTTTGGATGAAGCGTAATCGCAAACCAGCCCAACCGGGTGTTGCTCGCCGCGCATGAACCGTCAAAGGTTCAACGATGCTGGCAATCGGGGCTGGATTTTAGACTCAACCTCTGGAAAGTTATCCCATGTCCATCTCCATGCGCGAAATGCTGGAAGCCGGTGTCCATTTTGGTCACCAGACCCGCTTCTGGAACCCCAAGATGGCGCCGTACATCTTCGGCCATCGCAACAAGATCCACATCGTCAACCTCGAAAAGACGCTGCCCCTGTTTGAAGAGGCCGCCAAGTTCGTGCGCCAGCTCTCTGCCAACCGCGGCACCATCCTGATGGTGGGCACCAAGCGCCAGTCGCGCGACATCGTGGCCCAGGAAGCCCGTCGCGCCGGCGTGCCTTTCGTCGACCAGCGCTGGCTCGGCGGCATGCTGACCAACTTCAAGACGGTCAAGACCTCCATCAAGCGCCTCAAGGACATGCAGGCCCAGAAGGAAGCTGGCCTGGAAAGCATGACCAAGAAGGAGCAACTGATGTTTGCCCGCGAGATGGAGAAGCTCGAGAAGGACATCGGCGGCATCCAAGACATGAACGCGTTGCCCGATGCCATCTTCATCATCGACGTGGGCTTCCACAAGATCGCTGTGCTCGAAGCCCAGAAACTGGGCATTCCTCTGGTGGGCGTGGTCGACACCAACCACTCGCCCGTGGGCATTGACTACGTCATCCCCGGCAACGACGACTCGGCCCGTGCCGTCGCACTCTACGCCCGTGGCATCGCCGACGCGATCCTCGAAGGCCGCAGCAACGCGGTGAACGACGTTGTCAAGGCTGTCGCCGCTGAAGGTTCCGACGAGTTCGTGGAAGTCAAGGAAGACGCTTCCGCCTGAGCTTGCCTCCCCCATGAAAGAGGGGCTCGAGTAGCCCCTTTTTCACAAGACAATTGAATCATTGACCCGTCCGCGCCCCTTCGGGATGCGCGGCGCAAGGAGAAACAAGAATGGCAATTACCGCAAGCATGGTCGCCGAACTGCGCGCCAAGACCGACGCGCCCATGATGGAATGCAAGAAGGCGCTGACCGAGGCCGATGGCGACATGGCCAAGGCCGAAGAGCTGCTGCGCGTCAAGCTGGGCACCAAGGCCGGCAAGGCCGCCAGCCGCGTCACCGCCGAAGGCGTGGTGGCCAGCTTCATCGAGGGCGCCACCGGCGCACTGATCGAAGTCAATTGCGAAACCGACTTCGTCACGAAGAACGACAGCTTCCTGTCGCTGGCCAACGCGGCTGCCAAGCTGGTGGCCCAGAACAACCCAGCCAATGTGGAAGCCCTGGGCGCGCTGGCGTACAGCCAGGACGGGTTCGGTCCCACCCTGGAAGACGTGCGCAAGGGCCTGATCGGCAAGATCGGCGAGAACATGAGCTTCCGCCGTTTCAAGCGCTACAGCGGTGGTGGCAACGTGACCGGCTACCTGCACGGCACGCGCATCGGCGTGCTGGTGGAGTTCGATGGCCAGGAAACCCCGGCCAAGGACACGGCCATGCACATCGCTGCCATGAAGCCGGTTGCGCTGACGAGCGCCGACGTTCCCGCCGATCTGATCGAGAAAGAGCGCTCGGTGGCCACGGCCAAGGCCGCCGAGTCCGGCAAGCCGGCTGACATCGCTGCCAAGATGATCGAAGGTTCGGTGCAGAAGTACCTCAAGGAGGTTTCGCTGTTCAACCAGCCCTTCGTGAAGAACGACAAGCAGACCGTCGAGCAGATGCTCAAGGCCACCGGTACCACCGTCAAGGCGTTCACGCTGTACGTGGTGGGCGAAGGCATCGAGAAGAAGGTCGACGACTTTGCCGCCGAGGTGGCGGCCCAGGTGGCGGCCGCCAAGGGCGCCTGATTCGATCGGAGCAATTCTGACAACGGGCCGCAAGGCCCGTTGTGCCGTATGGGTCTTTTTTATACCCTGAGGCAGCGGGAGGAGCCAGGGTCCTCGCTACACTTGCCGGTTGAGTCTTTGTCTATCGATTTCTGAAAGTTGCCGCATGCCAGCCTACAAACGGATTCTGCTGAAACTGTCGGGAGAGGCCCTGATGGGCGACGACGCTTTCGGCATCAACCGGGCCACCATCGTTCGCATGGTGGAGGAAATTGCCGATGTCACCCGCCTGGGTGTGCAGGTGGCCATCGTCATCGGCGGCGGCAACATTTTTCGCGGTGTGGCGGGTGGCTCGGTGGGCATGGATCGGGCGACAGCCGATTACATGGGCATGCTGGCCACGGTGATGAATTCGCTGGCCCTGGCCGACACCATGGACAAGGCGGGGCTGGTGGCGCGCGTAATGTCGGCCATCGCGATCGAGCAGGTGGTCGAACCCTACGTGCGGCCCAAGGCGTTGCAGTACCTGGAAGAGGGCAAGGTGGTGGTGTTTGCTGCCGGCACCGGCAATCCGTTCTTCACCACGGATACCGCCGCCGCTCTGCGCGGTGCCGAGATCGGTGCCGAGATCGTTCTCAAGGCCACCAAGGTGGATGGCGTCTACTCTGCCGACCCCAACAAGGACCCGAGCGCCACGCGCTACACCACCATTTCGTTTGATGAAGCCATGAGCAAGAACCTGCAGGTCATGGATGCGACAGCGTTCGCGCTGTGCCGCGACCAGAAACTGCCCGTCAAGGTGTTCTCGATCTTCAAGCCCGGCGCGCTGCGCAAAGTGGTGCTGGGCGGTGACGAGGGGACACTGGTTCACGTCTGATGACCTTTTCTCTCTTTCTTTTTCGCTGCATCGAGGAGTATTCATGAGCACCGACGAGATCCGCAAGACCGCTGAGCACAAGATGCTCCAGTCGGTGGAAGCGCTGAAGAACGGCCTGTCGAAAGTGCGCACCGGCCGTCCCAATCCGGCATTGCTCGATACGGTCCATGTCGAGTACTACGGTTCCATGCTGCCGCTGTCGCAGGTCGCCAATCTGACGCTCCTGGATGCACGCACCATCGGTGTGGCGCCCTGGGAAAAGGGCATGGGCGCCAAGATCGAAAAGGCCATCCGTGAATCGGACCTGGGGCTGAATCCCTCCAGTCAGGGTGATCTGATCCGTGTGCCGATGCCGCCCATGACCGAAGAACGCCGCAAGGAACTCACCAAGGTGGTGCGGGGGGATGGCGAGGCCGCCAAGATCGCGATCCGCAATCTGCGTCGCGATGCCAACGAGGCCGTGAAGCGTCTCGTGAAAGACAAGCTGGCCTCCGAGGACGACGATCGCCGTTCCCAGGAAGACATTCAGAAGCTCACCGACCGCATGATTGCGGAGGTCGATCGCCTCGTCGCTTCCAAGGAACAGGACATCATGGCGGTCTGAAGCTTCGCCTCGTTACCGACCTCCATGCGCCCGATGTCCAACACCTCCGCCTCCCAGACCCGTACACCTGCGGCGCTGCCCGGGCACATCGCCATCGTGATGGATGGCAATGGCCGCTGGGCTCAGAAGCGATGGCTGCCGCGTGTGGCCGGCCACAAGCAGGGCGTCGAGGCGCTTCGGCGGGTGGTCGAAGCCTGTATCGAGCGCGGAGTGCCGGTACTCTCGGTGTTTGCGTTCTCGTCCGAGAACTGGAATCGCCCGGTGGAAGAGGTGTCCGGCCTCATGGATCTGCTCGTCATGGCGCTCTCGCGCGAAGTGCCGCGCTTGAGCGAGAACGGCGTGCGGCTGCATTTCCCAGGCGATCGTTCAGCCCTCTCGTCGCGCGTGGTTCAAGGCCTGGAGGCAGCAGAGCGCGATACCGCTCACAACCGCACGCTGGTGCTCAATGTGTGCTTCAACTACGGTGGCCGCTGGGACGTGACCCAGGCCGCACAACGTCTGGTGCAGCAGGGACGAGAGATCACGGAAGACAATCTGTCCAGCGCCATGGCGCTGGCGCACGTGGGTGATCCGGATTTGCTGATCCGCACCGGTGGCGAGTTGCGCATCAGCAATTTCCTGCTGTGGCAGTCGGCTTACACCGAACTGGTGTTCACCGAGTGCCTGTGGCCCGATTTCGACGCGGCCGAACTGGACCGTGCGATGGCCGAATTTGCCAACCGCGAGCGCCGTTTCGGGCAAACCGCTGAGCAGCGGGCCGAGGTCGAGCCCATGGCAGTGGCTGCGGGCCAGCAACATGCTTAAGCAGCGTGTCATCACGGCGCTCCTGCTGCTGGCCGTTCTTCTCCCTGCCTTGTTTTACCCCTCGATCGAACCGTTTGCGGCGCTGACCTTGCTGCTGATCGGTGCGGCCAGTTGGGAGTGGGCCCGTCTGAACGGATGCGGCCCAAGATTGGCCCTCGCGGTCGGTCTGGGGATGGGTTTCTTGATGGCGTTGGTCTGGTTTGCTGGTGGGCTCACGACGGCCCTGCGTCCCCTCTGGCTCGCCGTGGGTGCCCTCTGGGTGCTGCTGGCGGTGGCCATGCTGGGTCGTGGGGTCGCTGGCTGGAGCACCTGGCCTGCCAGCCTGCGCCTTTGGGGTGGGCTGGTCCTGATTGCCTGCGCATGGTTGGCTCTGGTGCAGGCGCGCGTGGTGGGCCTGGGCTTTCTGCTGTCGGTGCTGTTGCTGGTCTGGATGGCCGATATCGCAGCCTACTTTGGCGGCAAGGCGCTCGGGCGGCGCAAGCTGGCACCGACCATCAGCCCAGGCAAGAGCTGGGAGGGCGCGATCAGTGGACTGGTGGGTGTGCTGCTGCTCGCCGCAGCATGGCTTTGGGCCGACGGGCAGGGCGACAGTCTCTACGCCAGGCTCTGGGCACTGGGCCCGGCGCTGGCGGTGCTTTCGCTGGTGTTCCTGTGTGCCATGAGCGTGGTGGGGGACCTGGTGGAGTCGTTGGTCAAGCGCAGTGCCGGCGTCAAGGACTCCAGTGCCTTGCTGCCTGGGCACGGCGGGGTGCTAGACCGGGTCGACGCACTTTTGCCCGTGTTGCCGCTGACCATGATGCTCATCACAATCTGACGCCATGACACGTCCGCAAGCCGTCACCATCCTGGGCTCGACGGGCTCCATCGGCACCAGCACGCTCGACGTGATGGCACGGCACCCCGAACGCTATTCGGTATTCGCGCTCACGGCGGCCACGCAGGTCGATGCCCTGCTGGCGCAATGCAGGCGCTTTGCTCCGCGCTACGCCGTGATGGCAAGCCCTGTGCACGCGCAACAGCTTGCAAACCGGGTGCGCGAGGAGGGCCTGCCGGTGCAGGTGCTTTCCGGCTCTCAGTCGCTGTGCGACGTCTCCACCGACCCTGCGGTGGATGCCGTGATGGCCGCCATCGTCGGCGCTGCCGGGCTGGCGCCCAGTCTGGCCGCCGCCCGGGCGGGCAAGAAGGTGCTGCTGGCCAACAAGGAAGCCCTGGTGGTGGGTGGCGATCTCTTCATGCAGGCGGTGAGGGAGGGCGGGGCGACGCTGTTGCCGATCGACAGCGAGCATTCCGCCGTTTTCCAGTCGTTGCCCGAGGACCCGGGCACCTGGTCACGCCGCGTGGAAAAGATCGTGCTCACCGCGTCCGGCGGCCCGTTCCGCACCCGCGATCCACAGACCCTCGTCGATGTAACGCCGCAAGAGGCCTGCGCCCACCCGAACTGGGTGATGGGCCGCAAGATCTCCGTCGACTCGGCCACCATGATGAACAAGGCCCTGGAAGTGATTGAGGCCAGTTATCTGTTCGGGTTGCCGGGCTCGAGGATCGAGGTGGTGATTCATCCACAAAGCGTGATCCATTCGATGGTGCAGTACCACGACCGGTCGGTGGTGGCGCAACTGGGCACGCCTGATATGCGCGGTCCCATCGCCTATGGCCTGTCCTGGCCCGAACGCATCGAGTCCGGTGCCGCCGCGCTGGATTTCGCCTCGCTGGGCGCACTCAGTTTTGAAAAGCCCGACGACCAGCGGTTTCCTGGATTGCGCCTGGCCTGGCAGGCGCTGGATGGTCCCACCGGTACCACCGCCGTGCTCAACGCTGCCAACGAGGTGGCCGTGGGCGCGTTTCTCGAGCAACGCCTGCGCTTTGATCAGATTCACGTCGTCAACGATGCAACTTTGCAGGGACTGGTGCCCTCCAAGCCGCAGCAACTGGCGGACTTGCTGGCCATCGACGCCGAAGCGCGCAGCGTGGCTCAGGCCCAGGTCGAACGGCTGGCCGCCTGACCGCCTGCGGCTGACAGCAGCCCATATACCTTCAACCACACTCCCTCCATGCTCACAATTGTTGCTTTCGTTGTGGCACTGGGTCTCTTGATCGCGGTGCATGAATACGGTCACTACCGCGTGGCCGTGGCCTGTGGCGTCAAGGTGCTGCGTTTCTCGATCGGCTTCGGCAAGCCTTTGCTGAGCTGGCGCAAGAAGGACAGTGCCACCGAGTTTGTGGTCTGCGCGCTGCCTCTGGGCGGGTATGTGCGCATGCTCGACGAACGAGAGGCGCCTGTGGAGGCGTCTGAGCGGCATCTGGCTTTCAACACTCAGCCACTGCGCTCGCGTGTCGCCATTGTCGCGGCTGGCCCGGCCGCGAACCTGTTGCTGGCGGTCCTTCTGTACGCGTTGGTCAACTGGACGGGGGTGGAAGAACCCAAGCCGATGCTGTCTGCCCCGGTGGCCGGTTCGCTGGCCGAACGTGCGGGTATCAAGGGTGGCGACTGGGTGGTGCAGATCGCTGCCACAGACGACCAGCCCACCGAGGTCGGCTCCTTCGAAGATCTCCGCTGGCGCCTCACCCAGGCCGCACTGTCCAGTGAAGACGTGACGCTGTGGGTGAGTCCGCGAGAAGGTGCTGGCGCCCGCCCGGTGGTTTTGCCCTTGAGCGAACTGGACGTCAGCGAGGCAGATGCCTCGCTGTTCCAGCGCATCGGCATCACCGCGCCCTGGAGTGCGCCCGTGGTGGGCGAGGTGATGGAAGGCGGCGCGGCCGCAGCAGCAGGTCTGCTGACGGGTGATGTGGTGCGCCGGGTCGACGATTCGCCGGTTCCCGATGGCCAGAGTCTGCGCGCGATGATCCGTGCCGGCGTGGGTCCCGAGGGGCAACCGAAGGAGCAGCGTTGGGCGGTGGAGCGGGGTGGACAGGCGCTGAATCTGCTGGTCAAGCCCGTGCCTGAGCAGCAGGACGGTGCCTGGATCGGTCGTGTGGGAGCCTACATCGGGGCGCCACCCGAGATGGTGACGGTGAGCCACGGTCTCGTGGACAGCCTGATTCAGGGGGTGGTGAAAACCTGGGAGGTTTCCTGGCTCACGCTGAAGATGATGGGGCGAATGATCATCGGTGAGGCTTCGGTGAAGAACCTCAGCGGGCCGCTCACCATTGCGGACTACGCGGGCAAATCTGCCAGCCTGGGTGTCACCTCTTACCTTCTGTTTCTTGCGCTGATCAGTGTGAGCCTGGGCGTGCTGAATCTGCTGCCGCTACCGGTCTTGGATGGGGGGCACCTGATGTATTATCTTTGGGAGGGTGTGACCGGTCGCAGCGTCTCCGAAGTGTGGATGGAACGCCTGCAGCGCGGGGGGGTCGTGGTTCTCATGGCCCTCATGTCCGTCGCCTTGTTCAATGATGTGGTCCGCCTGGCGGGCTGAACGCTTCCTTTCCATGAAAACAAAACTCTCAGGTCTTCGCGGCCTGACGCTCTCAGCGCTCGCGGCATCCCTGCTTTCGGCCCTGCCTGCCTGGGCCGTCGATCCCTTCACCTTGCGCGACATTCGTGTCGAAGGCCTGCAACGTGTGGAGCCGGGCACCGTGTTTGCCTCGCTGCCATTTCGCATTGGCGACCTGTACAACGACGACAAGGGCTCCACCGCCATCCGCGCGCTGTTCGGGCTGGGCCTGTTCAGCGACGTTCGCCTGCAAGTGAATGGTGACGTGCTGGTGGTCATTGTGGAAGAGCGGCCCACCGTGGCCGATGTGGGCTTTTCCGGCATCAAGGAGTTCGATGCCGAGGTATTGAAGAAAGCACTGCGCGACATCGGTCTGGCCGAAGGCCGTCCGTTCGACAAGGCGCTGGCCGATCGAGCGGAGCAGGAGCTCAAGCGCCAGTACATCAACCGGAGCATGTACGCGGCCCAGGTGGTCACTACCGTGACGCCTGGCGAGCGCAACCGGGTCAACCTGAACTTCAGCGTGGTGGAGGGCGAGGTCGCCAAGATCCGCGAGATCCGCATCGTTGGCAACAAGGCGTTCTCGGAGTCGACGCTGCGTGGACTTTTCGACCTGGATACGGGCAGTTGGCTGAGCTGGTACACCAAGTCCGATCGCTATTCGCGCGCCAAGCTCAACGCCGATATCGAGACCCTGCGTTCGTACTACCTCACGCGCGGCTACCTGGAATTCCGCATCGAGTCGACCCAGGTCGCGATCTCACCGGACAAGCAGGACATGTCCATCACCCTCAACATCACCGAAGGTGATCGTTACGTGGTGAAGTCGGTGGCGCTCGAAGGCGAGTACCTGGGAAAGCAGGAAGAGTTCAAGTCCCTGGTGACGTTGCGTGCGGGTGAAGCCTACAACGCCGAGGATGTGTCGGCGACGGTCAAGGCCTTCACCGATTATTTTGGTACCTTCGGCTACGCCTTCGCCCAGGTCGAGGCCACCCCCGACATCGACCGCGTGAACAAGCAGGTGGCATTCGTGCTGCGCGCCCAGCCTGCACGGCGTGTGTATGTGCGCCGCATCAACGTCGAAGGCAACAACCGCACGCGCGACGAAGTCGTGCGGCGCGAGTTCAGGCAGTTCGAATCTGCGTGGTACGACAGCGACCGAATCCGCATCTCCCGCGATCGGGTGGATCGCCTTGGCTTTTTCACGGAGGTCGGCATCGACACCCAGCCTGTGCCGGGTACGCCCGACCAGGTGGACCTGACCATCACCGTGGCTGAGAAACCCACCGGCAACATCTCGCTGGGCGCGGGTTACTCACAAGCCGAGCAGATCTCGTTGATCGCAGGCATCCGGCAGGAAAACGTTTTTGGCTCTGGCAACTACCTGGGTATTGATGTCAACACCAGCCGTTTCAATCGCCAGATCGTGGTCAGCACGGTAGACCCTTACTTCACGACGGACGGTATATCCCGAGCCTTTGACGCTTACTACAAGACCACGACGCCGTACACGCAGCAGGGCGGTGACTACCGTCTGGTCACTCCCGGCGTGAGTGTGAAGTTCGGCGTCCCGTTCAGTGAACAGGACACGGTGTTTTTCGGCATCGGCGTGGAGCAGACGCGCATCGAACCCGGCACTGGCTTGCCTCAGGCTTACCAGACCTACTCGAACACTTTTGGCGACAGCAGCACATCACTTCCTCTCACGATCGGCTGGTCGCGAGATGGGCGTGACAGCGCGCTGGTGCCCACCGAAGGCCGTCTGCAGAAGGTCAACACCGAGTTGGGCGTGGCCGGTGACACTCGGTATGTGAAGGCAAATTACCAAGTGCAGCAGTACTTTGCCCTGAGCAAGCAGTACACGCTCGCACTGAATGCCGAGCTGGGCTACGGCAAGGGCCTGGGCGGACGCCCATACCCGCTGTTCAAGAACTTCTACGGTGGTGGCCTGGGCTCGGTTCGCGGTTTCGACCAGGGTACCCTGGGCCCGACCTCGCCGATCCTTTCAGGCATTTCGGCCGGTCAACAGGTCAATATCGGCGGCAACCGAAGTGTGGCGCTGAACGCTGAGTTCATCACCCCGTTCCCCGGGGCCGGCAATGACCGGACCTTGCGCATGTTCGGCTTTGTCGATGTCGGTAACGTTCTTGGAGAGAACGACAGTCGCCCGAATGCCAAAGACATGCGTGCTTCCGTGGGTATCGGCGTGAGCTGGATCTCGCCGATCGGCCCGCTTCGCTTCGCCTTTGCCAACCCCATTCGCAAATTCCCAGGCGATAGAATCCAGAAATTCCAGTTTCAGATCGGAACCTCCTTTTGATGAAGACTTTCATGCTAGCCAGAAACACGCTGCTTTCGCTGGTGCTCGGCGCGGCGTTGATCACCTCGCCGGCGATTGCACAAGATACCAAGATCGGCGCAGTCAATGTCGAGAAGATCCTGCGCGAATCCAGTACGGCCAAGGCAGTGTCTGCCAAGCTCGAGCAGGAGTTCTCCAAGCGAGAGCGTGAGCTTCGAGGCTCGGCCGACACGTTCCGTGCGGCCCTCGAGAAATTCGAGAAAGACGGCCCGACGATGGCCGAAGGCCAGCGCACCGCCCGCCAGCGTCAGCTTTCCGAACAGGAGCGTGACCTGCAGCGTCGTCAGCGCGATTTCCAGGAAGAACTCAACCTGCGTCGCAATGAAGCCTTGCAACAGGTCATCGAGAAGCTCAACCGCATCGTTCGCCAGATTGCCGAAGCCGACAAATACGACTTGATCGTTTCCGAGGCCTACTACATCAATCCCCGGGTGGACATCACCGACAAGGTCATGTCCACGCTCGACAGCGCCAAGTAAAGGGCCAACGTGGCCGTGCTGCTTGGCGATATCGTGCAGGCACTCGGCGGCACGTTGCTCGGTCCGCCCAGCCAGGCCGTTCAGAGGCTGGCTCCCCTGGCCAGCGCGGGCGCTGGCGACCTCTCTTTCATATCGCACGCGCGCTACGCCGGACAGATGGATGCCACGCGAGCGGGTGCGCTGATTGCACCGCCTGCCCTTCAGGTGGCGGCGCAGGCACGTGGGGCCTGCATCGTCACCGACGATCCCTACCTCTACTTCGCGCGCCTGACGCAATGGTGGAAACAGCGCCATGCGCCGGTTCAGCCAGCGCATGTGGATCCGCTGGCCAGCGTGCATCCCACGGCCCGAATCGGTCTCGATGTCACCGTGGGGCCTTTCGCCGTGATCGGGCCGCAAGCCGAGGTTGGCGATGGCGCGCGCATCGGCGCGCATTCGGTTCTGGGCGCTGGTGCACGTGTGGGAGCGGGCAGCGTGCTGCACGCGCGGGTGAGCCTGGGCGATGCCTGTTCGGTGGGCGAGCGTTGCATCCTTCACCCCGGTGTCGTCATCGGCGCCGATGGATTCGGTTTCGCACCGCATGAGGGTGAATGGATCAAGATCGAGCAACTGGGCGCCGTGCGCATCGGTAACGACGTGGAGATCGGTGCCAACACCTGCATCGACCGTGGGGCGATGGACGATA
The DNA here is from genome assembly GCF_051860785.1 of Hydrogenophaga sp. Lineage (GTDB taxonomy): Bacteria > Pseudomonadota > Gammaproteobacteria > Burkholderiales > Burkholderiaceae_C > Hydrogenophaga. The sequence continues at coordinate 223,468 of NZ_JBIMLB010000004.1, read as the reverse complement.
CCCTCATTGAGGATGGCGTGAAGCTCGACAACCTGATCCAGATCGGGCACAACGTGCGGGTCGGCGCGCACACCGCCATGGCCGGTTGTGTCGGCGTGGCAGGCAGTGCGGACATTGGAGCCCATTGCACCATCGGTGGCGGTGCCGTGGTGTTGGGCCATTTGCGGCTGGCCGACGGGGTGCACGTCTCCGCTGCTTCGGTGGTCACGCGTTCGCTGCTGAAGCCCGGGCATTACACCGGCATGTTCCCCATAGACGACAATGCGGCCTGGGAAAAGAATGCTGCATCCCTCAAGCAGCTCAACCGCCTTCGCGAACGCATCAAGGCGCTCGAACAGGCGATCGAAAACGCCAGAACACCTTCTTCCAAGCCATGATGGACATTCACCAGATACTCAAGCAGCTCCCCCACCGTTATCCTTTCCTGCTGGTGGATCGGGTGCTGGAGCTGGAAAAAGGCAAGCGCATCAAGGCGTTGAAGAACGTCACGATCAATGAACCCTTCTTCGTGGGTCACTTTCCGCACCGCCCGGTCATGCCTGGCGTTCTCATGCTCGAAGCCATGGCCCAGGCAGCCGCCTTGCTGGCTTTCGATACGGTTGGGGTCACGCCCGATGACAAGACGGTCTACTACTTCGCCGGCATCGACGGTGCGCGCTTCAAGCGCCCGGTGGAGCCTGGCGACCAGTTGGTGATGGACGTGACCCTGGACCGCATGAAGGCAGGCATCTTCAAGTTCAAAGGTATCACGCGTGTGGGTGCGGATGTGGCCTGTGAGGCGGAACTGATGTGCACCATGCGAACCATCGCCTGATGTGGGAGAAGGGCGCACCGTGTCTCTGATTCATGCCACCGCTCTGGTGGACCCTGCAGCCCAGCTGGACAGCTCGGTCAGCGTTGGCCCCTACACCGTGATTGGCCCTCATGTGAGGGTGGGTGCGGGCACCACCATCGGTGCACATTGCGTGATCGAAGGGCATACCACCATCGGGCGCGACAACCGCATCTTCCAGTTCAACTCGCTGGGCGCCATTCCGCAGGACAAGAAATACGCCGGCGAGCCCTGCGAACTGGTCATTGGCAACGGGAACACCATCCGCGAGTTCTGCACCTTCAACATCGGCTCACCAGGCGACCGTGCGGTGACCAGCGTGGGAGACGACAACTGGATCATGGCGTACGTGCACCTGGCGCACGACTGCCAGGTGGGCAACCACACGATCTTCGCCAACAACTCGCAGCTCGCAGGCCATGTGGTGGTGGACGACTGGGTGATCCTGGGTGGTTTCACCGTGGTGCACCAGTTCGTGCGCGTGGGCGCGCATGCCATGACCGCCATGTGCTCGCTGCTGTTCGCCGACCTGCCGCCGTTCGTGATGTGCCAGGGCCAGCCCGCACAGGCGCGCTCCATGAACTTCGAAGGCCTGCGCCGCCGTGGGTTTTCGCCCGAGCGCATCTCGGCTGTGAAGGCCATGCACAAGGCCCTGTACCGCGATGACCTCAAGCTGGAAGTGGCCGTGGAGCGCGTGCGCGATCTGGCCCAGAAGACGCCCGAGGCCGAGCCGGATGTGGCCATGATGCTGGACTTTCTGGGCAAGGTCTCGCCTCAGCGCGGCATCGTGCGGTGAATGCCCCTGCGCCGAAACGCTTTGCGCTGGTGGCGGGGGAAACCTCGGGTGATCTGCTCGCGGGCCTGCTGCTCGGTGGCGTGCGGGAGCGCTGGCCCGACCTGAAATCCTTCGGCATCGGCGGGCCACAGATGGCCGCTCAGGGTTTTGACACCTGGTGGCCCAGCGAGAAGCTGGCGGTACGAGGGTACGTTGAAGTGTTGCGCCACTACCGTGAAATCGTGGGGATCCGCGATCGACTCCGGCAGCGTCTGCTGACCACCGACAGGCCCGACATCTTCATCGGCGTGGACGCACCCGATTTCAACCTCGACCTAGAGGCTGCGCTGAAGATGCGGGGCGTTCGCACCGTGCATTTCGTGTGCCCGTCGGTCTGGGCGTGGCGGGCCGAGCGGGTGGAAAAGATTCGCCGCAGTGCCGACCACGTGTTGTGCATCTTTCCGTTCGAACCCGAATTGCTCGCGCAACATGGCATTGCAGCCACCTACGTGGGGCATCCGCTGGCCAATGTGATTCCCTTGCAACCGGATGGGGCAGCAGCGCGCTCCAGGCTTGGCCTGCGCCCGGACGACGAGGTCGTGGCCATTCTGCCCGGCAGCCGGGCTTCGGAAGTGCAGTACCTTGCCCGGACTTTCTTCGAGGCGGCCGCGCTCATGAAGCGCGCACGGCCGCAGCTCCGTTTTCTTGTGCCGGCCGTGCCGGCGCTACGCGATCGCATCGAAGCCGCGGCGCGATCGGCTGGCCTGGGCGACGAACTCCAGGTGCTGGCCGGACAGTCGCACACGGCGCTGGCCGCCTGCGATGTGACGTTGATCGCCAGTGGCACGGCCACGCTGGAAGCGGCGCTGTTCAAGCGCCCCATGGTGATCGCCTACAACATGAACTGGCTGTCGTGGCAGATCATGAGGCGCAAGCAGCTTCAGCCCTGGGTGGGCCTGCCCAACATCCTCAGCGGCGAGTTCGTGGTGCCCGAATACCTGCAGGACGCAGCCACACCGCAGGCGCTGTCGCGGGCGGTGCTGGACTGGCTGGACGCACCTGCGAGAATTCAGACCTTGCAGCAGCGCTTCGAGACGCTGCACCACACCCTTCTTCGTGACACCGCCCGACTGGCCACCGATGCGATCGAAAAAGTTCTTGAAGGCTGAGCAGGCCTCGTTGCCCTGGGACGTGCCCGGCCTGCTGGCCGGCGTGGACGAAGCCGGCCGAGGCCCCCTGGCCGGGCCGGTGGTGGCCGCCGCGGTGATCCTCGATGAGCGGTATCCGATCAAAGGTCTGGCCGATTCAAAGCAACTCACCGCGCTGCGCCGCGAACGCCTGTACGACGAGATCCGCGCCAAGGCGCTTTGCTGCAGCGTGGCGCATGCCTCGGTCGAAGAAATCGACCAACTCAACATCCTGCAGGCTACCCTGCTGGCCATGCAGCGGGCGGTACTGGGCCTGCGGCTCAAGCCTGCCAAGGTGCTGGTGGATGGCAACCGCCTGCCATCGCTGGAGGTGTTGTGCGAGGCCATCGTCTCGGGCGATGCGCTAGTGCCTTCGATTTCAGCCGCTTCCATCCTGGCCAAGGTGACGCGCGATCGCATGTTGTGCGAGCTGCATCTGCAGCATCCTCAATACGGTTTCGACCGCCACAAGGGCTACGGCACGGTGCAGCACCTGCGTGCCCTGCAAGCCCATGGTGCGCTGGCGGTGCACCGGCGTTCGTTTGCGCCGGTGGCTCGGGCTCTGGCGGTGCCGGTGTCCGATGAGAGCAGCGCACCTTGACCACACCGACTGCGATCACATCCCGAGACAACCCGCTGCTCAAGCGCTTGCGCTTGCTGGCCCAGGACAGCACGGCCTACCGCAAGCAGGGACAGGTCTGGCTCGAAGGCGATCATCTCTGCCGCGCCCTGCTGGCGCGCGGATACCGACCCGCCATCGCCGTGTTCACCGAAACCCACTGGGCAGAAGCACCGCACGACCTGCGCGACGCGGCCGATCACATCGTGACCGTCCCCGTCGCTCTCATGGCCGGTATCAGCGGGCTGGAGTCGCCGGCAGGCGTTGGTTTTGTCTGGGACTTGCCCGCCAGTGGTGGACTGGACCCAGGCATGGCGAGCGTGGTTCTGGACCGTTTGCAGGACGCCGGCAATGTCGGCTCCATCCTGCGCAGTGCAGCGGCCTTCGGTTTTGGCCAGGTGCTGGCGCTCAAGGGCACGGCCGCTTTGTGGTCGCCCAAGGTGGTTCGAGCGGGCATGGGGGCGCACTTCGGCCTGAAGCTGGTGGAAGGCCTGTCGACAGACGACCTGGCAGCGCTCGGCGTGCCTTTGATCGTGACGAGCTCGCATCAGGGCGAATGGCTGCATCGGGGTGCGTTGCCGTGGCCATGCGCCTGGGTGCTGGGCCATGAGGGGCAGGGCGTGAGCGCCGTGCTCGAGACGATGGCCGATCGCGCCGTGCGCATCGCGCAACCGGGCGGAGAAGAGTCGCTCAACGTGGCCGCTGCCGCAGCGATCTGCCTGCACGCCAGCGCGGTGGGGCGTGTTGCTGGTGGGGGTTTGCTCTCCAGCGCCGGGCTATAATCCCACGGTTTACCCGCAATCGGCGCAAACCCTGCGCGCCCCGGCTTTTCACCCCAGGTTGTTGATCCGTTTCTGCCCCGGCACACGCTGGCGCAAGGCGGGTGCGAAGCCTGCGCGGCACCTGCCGCCGGCGCGAGGACGTTGCAGCCAACCATCTGGAGAATTCCGTGCTTCCCGTCCACCCGAAAGCCCTTCTCGCGCTCGCCGACGGCACGGTCTTTACAGGCATTTCCATTGGCGCCACCGGCCAGACCACGGGTGAGGTGGTGTTCAACACCGCACTGACCGGTTACCAGGAAATCCTCACCGATCCGAGCTATTGCCAGCAGATCGTGACGCTCACGTATCCGCACATCGGCAACACCGGCATCAACGCCGAAGACGTCGAAGCCAGCCGCATCCACGCTGCCGGCCTGATCATCAAAGACCTGCCCCTGCTGGCCTCCAACTTCCGCAGCACCGAGACCCTCACGCAGTACCTGAGCCGCGAAGGCACCGTGGCCATCGCCGAACTCGATACGCGCGCGCTTACCCGCCGCCTGCGCACCCACGGCGCGCAGAACGGCTGCATCTTGGCGCTCCCGGCGGGCGAGTCCATCACCGATGCCCACCGTGAGCAGGCTCTTGCCGCCGCCAAGGCTGCACCGAACATGGCCGGCACCGATCTCGCCAAAGTGGTGTCTGCCAGTGCACCCTACCCATGGACCCAGACCGAATGGCAACTGGGCTTCGGCTATGGCGAGCAGATCGCCCCGCGCTTCCACGTGGTGGCCTACGACTTCGGCGTCAAGCACAACATCCTGCGGATGCTGGCACAGCGTGGCTGCAAGATCACCGTGGTGCCTGCGCAGACGCCGGCTTCGGATGTGTTCAAGCTCAAGCCCAATGGTGTGTTCCTCTCCAACGGCCCGGGTGATCCGGAGCCCTGCGATTACGCCATCGCCGCCACGCGCGAGATCATCGAGAGTGGTGTGCCCACCTTCGGCATCTGTCTGGGCCACCAGATCCTGGCGCTGGCCAGTGGCGCGAAGACCTTCAAGATGAAGTTCGGTCACCACGGCGCCAACCACCCGGTGAAGGACCTCGACAACGGCCGCGTTTCCATCACCAGCCAGAACCACGGCTTCGCGGTGGACGAGAAGACGCTGCCGGCCACGCTGCGCCCCACGCACGTGAGCCTGTTCGACGGCACCCTGCAGGGCCTGGCCCGCACCGACAAGCCCGCCTTCTGCTTCCAGGGCCACCCTGAAGCCTCGCCAGGTCCGCACGACATTGGCTACCTGTTCGACCGGTTCATCGACCTGATGCAGGCCCGCGTGCCGGTCGCTGCCTGAAGCCTGCTGCCATGAAGCTCTTCAGTTTCCCGGTCTACACCGTCGAGAAGGCGATTGCCAAGCGCATGCTCACGCTGGAGTCGCCGCACCGTGAGTGGTTCGGCCAGCGCTGGGCACAAAAGCCCTACCGAAAGTCCTTCCTGGACAAGAAGGCCATGCCGCTGGTGACCCTGCTCGCCAAATGCAAGACCTGGGACGACGAGACCTTCAACACCGAGCTGGCCGCCTGGGACGCGCGCTTCTACGACGCTGAAGTCGAGGTGCTGCGCCCGCTCATCGAAGGCGATGGCCTGATTCAACTGATGCAGAAGAACGTGCCGGCCGAGCGCATGCAGGCGCTGCTCAACACACTGGATACCCAGCGCCAGGCCTGAGCCGGCGCAACCCACCGCGAACCATGCCCAAAAGAACAGACATCCAGACCGTCCTCATCATCGGCGCCGGCCCCATCATCATCGGGCAGGCCTGCGAGTTCGATTACTCCGGCGTTCAGGCCTGCAAGGCGCTGCGTGAAGAGGGCTACCGCGTGGTGCTGATCAACAGCAACCCCGCCACCATCATGACCGACCCGGCCACGGCCGACGTCACCTACATCGAACCCATCACCTGGCAGACGGTGGAGAAGATCATCGCCAAGGAACGTCCGCTGGCAGAGGGCGGCTTCGCCATCCTGCCCACCATGGGCGGGCAGACCGCGCTGAACTGCGCGCTTGACCTCTGGCGCAACGGCGTGCTTGCCAAGTACGACGTGGAGCTGATCGGTGCGACGCCGGAAGCCATCGACAAGGCCGAGGACCGCCTGAAGTTCAAGGACGCCATGACCAAGATCGGTCTGGGCTCGGCGCGCTCGGGCATTGCACACAGCATGGAAGAAGCCTGGAGTGTGCAGAAGACGGTGGGCTTCCCTGTGGTGATCCGCCCCAGCTTCACGCTGGGTGGCACGGGTGGCGGCATCGCCTACAACCCGGAGGAGTTCGAAACCATCTGCAAGCGCGGCCTGGAAGCTTCGCCGACCAACGAGCTGCTGATCGAGGAATCGCTGCTCGGCTGGAAAGAGTACGAGATGGAAGTGGTTCGCGACAAGGCGGACAACTGCATCATCGTCTGCTCGATCGAGAACCTGGACCCGATGGGGGTGCACACCGGCGACTCCATCACCGTGGCGCCGGCCCAGACGCTGACCGACAAGGAATACCAGATCCTGCGCAATGCGTCGCTGGCGGTGCTGCGCGAGATCGGCGTGGACACCGGTGGTTCGAACGTGCAGTTCTCCATCAACCCGAAGGACGGGCGCATGGTGGTGATCGAGATGAACCCGCGCGTCTCGCGCTCGTCGGCACTCGCGTCCAAGGCCACCGGTTTCCCGATTGCCAAGGTGGCGGCCAAGCTGGCGGTGGGCTACACGCTCGACGAGTTGCGCAACGAGATCACGGGCGGTGCCACGCCGGCTTCGTTCGAACCGTCCATCGACTATGTGGTCACCAAGATTCCGCGTTTTGCGTTCGAGAAATTCCCCACTGCCGACAGCCGTCTGACCACGCAGATGAAGAGCGTGGGCGAGGTCATGGCCATGGGCCGGACCTTCCAGGAGAGCTTCCAGAAGGCCCTGCGTGGCCTGGAGGTGGGCGTGGACGGCATGAACGAGAAGACCCAGGATCGCGAGACGCTGGAGCGCGAACTGGGCGAACCCGGACCCGACCGCATCTGGTACGTGGGTGACGCCTTTGCGGCCGGCTGGACCATGGAAGAAGTCCACCAGTTCACGAAGATCGACCCCTGGTTCCTGGTGCAGATCGAAGAGATCGTGAAGATCGAGCTGGCGCTGGAGAAAACCAGTCTGGAGGCCATCGACGCCGAGACGCTGCGCGGCCTGAAGAAGAAGGGCTTCTCCGATCGCCGCCTGGCCAAGCTGCTCAAGACCAACGACCAGGCCGTGCGCGAGCGCCGCATCGCCGAGAACATCCGCCCGGTCTACAAGCGTGTGGACACCTGCGCGGCCGAGTTCGCCACCGACACCGCCTACCTGTATTCCACCTACGAAGGCCATGGCGACGGCGAATGCGAAGCCGAGCCGACCAACAAGAAGAAGATCATGGTGCTCGGTGGCGGTCCCAACCGCATCGGCCAGGGCATCGAGTTCGACTACTGCTGCGTGCACGCCGCACTCGCCATGCGCGAAGACGGCTACGAGACCATCATGGTCAACTGCAACCCGGAAACCGTGTCGACCGACTACGACACCAGCGACCGCCTCTATTTCGAGCCGCTCACGCTGGAAGACGTGCTGGAAATCGTGGACAAGGAAAAGCCCCTGGGTGTGATCGTGCAGTACGGCGGCCAGACGCCGCTCAAGCTCGCGCTTGGCCTGGAGGCTGCGGGTGTGCCCATCATCGGCACCAGTCCTGACATGATCGATGCCGCCGAAGACCGCGAGCGCTTCCAGCAACTGCTGCACACGCTGGGCCTGCGCCAGCCGCCCAACGCCACTGCGCGCGCCGAGCCTGAAGCGCTCGAGAAGGCGGCTGCACTGGGTTATCCGCTGGTCGTGCGCCCGAGCTACGTGCTCGGTGGCCGTGCCATGGAAATCGTGCACGAGCAGCGCGACCTGGAGCGCTACATGCGCGAAGCCGTCAAGGTGAGCAACGATTCACCGGTGTTGCTGGACCGCTTCCTTAACGACGCCATCGAATGCGACGTGGATGCGGTGCGCGACAGCACTGGCCGTGTCTTCATCGGCGGCGTGATGGAGCACATCGAGCAGGCCGGCGTGCACAGCGGCGACTCCGCCTGTTCGCTGCCACCGTACTACCTGAGCAAGGCCACGGTGGACGAGCTCAAGCGCCAGACCGCGGCCATGGCCGAAGGCCTGAACGTGATCGGACTGATGAACGTGCAGTTCGCGATCCAGGAAGTGGAAGAGAACGGCGTCAGGAAGGACGTGATCTTCGTGCTCGAAGTGAACCCGCGTGCCTCGCGCACCGTGCCCTTCGTCTCCAAGGCCACCGGCATCCAGCTCGCGAAGGTGGCAGCGCGCTGCATGGCGGGCCAGTCGCTGGATGCGCAGGGCATCGGCACCGAGGTGACGCCGCCTTACTTCAGCGTCAAGGAAGCCGTGTTCCCGTTCGTGAAGTTCCCCGGTGTGGACACCATCCTCGGTCCGGAGATGAAGTCCACCGGCGAGGTGATGGGCGTGGGCAAGACTTTCGGGGAAGCCTTCGTGAAGAGCCAGCTCGGCGCCGGCACCAAGCTGCCGACCTCGGGCAAGGTGTTCCTCACGGTGAAGAACGGGGACAAGCCGCGCGCGGTGGAAGTGGCACGGCAACTGGTCGACATGGGCTTCGAGCTGGTGGCCACGCGCGGCACGGCGGCGGCGATCAGCGCGGCGGGCGTGGCGGTGCAGACGGTGAACAAGGTCACCGAAGGCCGGCCGCACATCGTCGACGCCATCAAGAACGGCGACATCGTGCTGGTGATCAACACCGTGGAAGAACGCCGCAACGCGATCACCGACTCGCGCGCCATCCGCACCTCGGCCCTGCTGGCCCGGGTGACCACGTTCACCACCATCGCTGGCGCGGAAGCCGCGGTGGAGGGCATGAAGTACCTGGACAAGCTGGACGTGATCTCGGTCCAGGAGATGCACGCGCAACTCTGAGGCCGACCCGTCCTTCGGGTTTGCGCCGAGGCGCCTGCCATGGCCGGGCGCTACATTGCTGCCATGGACGTCGGCAGCGCTCAAGAACAGGGCCTTGCCCGGCAGTGGTCTACCGATCAGGTGGCCACGCCGGGCCGGCTCGACTATTGGGTGGGTGCCATTTGCGAAGCCTTCCTGGAGATGGACTGCAGTTCCCGGCAGGCCCAGGCCTTCGAAGGCCGGCTCACCAGCGTGGCGGTGGATTCGCTGTCTTTCAATCAGGTGGAAGCCTCCACTCAGGACGTCTACCGCACGCGCGCCGGCATCGCGCGCAGTGCCAGTCACCCGTTCTACCTGATCACTCAGCGCCAGACAGCCTGGCATGTTCACCAGGGTGGCCATCGCGTGGGGTTGCGCCCGGGTGATGCGGTGCTGGTCGATTCCGCGAGCTTGTACGAACTGCACTTCCCCGAGTCCGTGGAAGTCATGTCGATCCAGTTGCCGCGCGCCTGGGTGGGCCAATGGCTGGCCCGGGTGGATGATCCTTTGCCGCGCGTGGCCCGCCGCGATCAGGGCTGGGGCAGGGCGCTCTCCGGTCTGTCGCTGCAGTTCGCGCACGACCCGCTGCTGGCGGCGGGCTACCCTGCGCACCTGTTGTGCGATCAGTTGGGCGCCATGCTGGCTGCGGCCGTCGAGCCCGTGCAGCCAGTGCCTTCGCCGCCGTCGCGCGATCTGTTCGATCGCGCCCGGCGTCTCCAGCAAGACCAACTGGATCAGTCCGGCCTGACGTCGCAGCGCGTGGCCGACCAGCTCGGCATTTCCGTGCGAACCCTGCACCGCGCTTTCGCGGCCGAGTCGACTAGTTTTGCCCTCCATCTGCGGCGCCTTCGGCTGGAGCGAGCGGCGCTGCTGCTGGCGCAGGCACGGTTGGCGAACGTTTCCGTGTCGGAACTGGGGCGTCGCTGTGGCTTCGCCGACGCCTCGCATTTCGTGCGCGAGTTCCAGCGCCATTTCCTCACCACGCCGGCCCGCTGGCGACGCGAGCGGCTCCCGCGCTGAAGGCGCCTGGCGCGAACCGGCCACGACCGTGGCACGCCCGAGCCATCGGACGGCCGGATTCCTGCCTAAGCTGCAGGACTCGATCCACACCAAAGGAGACATCCCATGGCAGATACCTACGTTCTGGTGCACGGCGCCTGGCACACCGGCGCCGAAATGGAACCCGTGGCGCAGCACCTGCGCGAACGCGGCCACACCGTGTATTGCCCCACGCTGGCAGGCAACCGCTCGGGCGACGACCGGGCCACCAGCGGCCTGAAGGAGGCGGCGCAATCGGTCGTTGACTATCTCGAGAAAAACGACCTGCGAAACGTCCGCCTGGTCGGCCACAGCTACGGCGGCATGGTCATCAGCCAGGTGGCCGACTGGGTGCCCGATCGCATTGCCCGTCTGGTGTACTGGGTGGCCTTTGTGCCGATGAACGGCGAGTGCCTTAACGACATGGTGCCGCCGCACTACAAGGCGCTGTTCGACGAAATTGCCGCCGCCAACGGCAATGCGGTCATGTTGCCGTACCCGATCTGGCGCGAAGCTTTCATCAACGACGCCGATGCGGCCCTGGCCAAAAGCGCGTACGAGCAACTGAACCTCCAGCCCTATCGAACCTTCACCGAGCCTGTGGTGCTGCAGAGCGAACTGGCGGCCAAACCCATGGGCAAGAGTTACCTGCTCTGCACGGAAGACACCGCGATGCCCCACAGCCTGCCCTGGCACCCCCGCCTCTCGGAGCGTCTGGGTCTTTACAGGCTGGTGTCCTGCCCGGGCAGCCACGAACTGTGCTTCACCGACCCGGCCCTGCTGGCCCGCAAAATGGAAGAAGCCGGGCGCGACTGACGCGTGTTTGCCCCGATGGGGTGGCGGAATCTTTCGCGGCATAATCGGTTTTCATGAACACCGCCGAGCGGCAACGCCCGGCGGTTTGCTTTTGGAGATACGCACACATGGCCACCATTCCGATCACCAAGCGCGGCGCCGAGAAGCTCAAGGAAGAGCTGCACCGGCTCAAAACCGTGGACCGCCCCTGGATCATCAACGCGATTGCCGAGGCGCGGGCGCAGGGTGACCTGAGCGAGAACGCCGAGTACGACGCCGCCAAGGACCGCCAGGGCTTCATTGAAGGCCGCATTGCCGAGATCGAGGGCAAGCTTTCGGCCGCCCAGATCATCGACCCCACCCAGCTGGACGCTGGCGGAAAGGTGGTGTTTGGCGCCACGGTGGACCTGGAGGATGAAGACAGCGGCACCGCCGTCACCTACCAGATCGTGGGCGAGGACGAGGCCGACCTGAAACAGGGCCTGGTCAACATCAGCAGCCCCATTGCCCGCGCCCTGATTGGCAAGGAAGAGGGCGATGTGGCCGAGGTGCAGGCGCCCAGTGGCACCAAGCGCTTCGAAATCGTGGCCGTGCGCTACGCCTGATGCCGCTGCGACGGCTTTCCATCCTGCTCGCCGCGCTCTGGTGGGGTGGCATCACCGCGCTGAGCTTTCTTGCCGTTCCCCTGTTGTTCGCCAGTCTGGGCAGCCCAGCGGCGGCCGGGCCGGTGGCGGCGCGCATTTTCTCTCTGCAATGCTGGGCAGGCCTTGTGCTGGGGCTGGCGCTGCTGCTCCTGCTTCGCCGCTGGCGGGGCGAGAGTGCGGCCGTCGCCCCCGAAGCCTTGACCATCATGGGCTTTGTGCTGTTGGCGATGCTGCTGGCCCTGATGCAGGAATTCGCCGTGGCGCAGAACATCGTCACGGCCCGCGTGACCGGTGGCAACTTGCGCCTCTGGCACGGTGTGGGTACGGCCATGGTGCTCGGGCAGTGGCTGTGCGCCGGTGCGGTGCTCTGGCGCCTCGCCGGTGCGCGATCCGCCCAGGGGTGACCTGCGACAATCCCCCCTCGGCCTCGATGGTGAAACTGGTAAACACAGGGGACTTAAAATCCCCCGTCGCGAAAGCGACTTGGCGGTTCGAGTCCGCCTCGAGGCACCAGGCTAGGTTTTTTCCGGTTTCGCCGGTACAGTGAGTTTCCATGACCCGATACAACGCGCCCTTCGAGATCCATGTGCACGGCGACGTGCCGTTGCGTGAGGACGTGGTCTTCGGACAGATCCAGGATGCGCTCAAGCCGCTGTGGCAATACGCCGGTGCCAAGTCGCTTGCCGCTGCCGCCGAGAGCAGCTACGAGGACGAACCCGGTATCCGCTTCGACGCGGAGGCCCATGTGTTGCAGATCTGCTGGACTGTGCCCGGCGATGAGGATTTTCGTCAGGTGGTCGAAGAGGCCTGCATGGGTCTGAACGAGATCGCCTCGGCCGGCGCGCCGCTGGAAGTGTCGTTCTACGACGCCGAGTACGACGAAGAAGACGAGTCTTCGGAAGAAGAAGCGCGGGACGATTTCCTGATGTGCTTCGTCGGCCCCACGCCGGCGGCCATCATGCAGGTCCAGCGCGACCTGCTGGTGCAGGACGTGCTGCACGTGATGGAACGCCACTTCGACCAGTCCGAGCTGGGTGAGGTCGTGGCCTCGATCGACAAGCTTTTCTCGCAGCGCTTCGAAGCGCTCGTCAGTTCCATGCAGTTGGGCAAGCCGCCCCGTGGTTTTGGCGGATCGTCCGGCCACGGCGGCCCCAGGAAACCCCGTCATCTCCACTGACGTTTCGCGCAGCCTCACACTGCGGCGCTGCACGGTCCCACTGACCCGCACTCCGGAGCGCGCATGGCCTTTTTCTCCACCGATGCCCTGAATCCCGGCGTGCGCAAGCGCGAGGTGTTCGGCTGGGCGATGTACGACTTCGCCAACTCGGGCTACACCACGGTCGTCATCACGGCGGTGTTTGCGGCGTATTTCGTGGGCGCGGTGGCCGATGGTGCCGACTGGGCCACATTTGCATGGACAGCGGCATTGAGCCTGTCGCACCTGATCGTGATGTTCACCATTCCGGCCATGGGCGCCTGGGCCGACCGGCATGCGGCCAAGAAGCGCCTGCTGATGATGACCACCGTTGGCTGCGTGCTGGCCACGGCGGCGCTGGGGCTGGTGGGGCCGGGCGCGGTGGTGCTGGGCATCGTGCTCATCGTGGTGTCCAACGTGTTCTTCGCCTGGGGTGAGTCGCTGGTGGCCTCTTTTCTGCCCGAACTGGCTCACCCGCAGGCCATGGGCCGTGTGAGTGGCTGGGGCTGGAGCCTGGGCTATGTCGGCGGCATGCTGGCACTGGGTTTGTGCCTGGGCTACGTGCTGTGGGCGCAGGCCCAGGGCCAGAAGGCGGCGCAGTTCGTGCCGGTGACCATGCTGATCACCGCTGCGGTTTTCGGTGCGGCGGCGCTGTTCACCCTGGTGCTGCTGCGGGAGCGCGCTCAACCACAGGCGGGTGCTGCTGGCGCTGGCAGCTGGCGCGAGTCGCTGCGGCAGCTCCACCGCACGTTCCAGCAGGCGCGCCGGTACCGCGACTTCATGTGGCTGCTGGCCTGCGTGGCGGCCTACCAGGGGGGCGTGGCGGTGGCGATCACGCTGGCGGCGATCTATGCGGAGCAGGTGATCGGTTTCGTGCAGCAGGAAACCATGGTGCTGATCTTCGTGCTCAACATCGCTGCGGCACTGGGCGCACTGGCTTTCGGCTACTGGCAGGACCGCCTGGGCCACAAGCTGGCGCTGGGGATCACGCTGGTGGGCTGGGTGGCGACCTGCATCATCGCCGCGCTCACCACCACCAAGGGGGGCTTCTGGTACGCAGCGGCCATTGCCGGCGTGTGCATGGGGTCGAGCCAGTCGTCGGGCCGGGCCATGGCGGGCATGCTGGCGCCGCCGGCACAGTCGGCCGAGTTTTTCGGCCTTTGGACCTTCGCCACGCGCGTCGCCAGCATCATCGGCCCGCTCAGCTACGGTGCCATCACCTGGATGACCGGGGGCAACCAGCGGCTGGCGATCGGCTTCACGGCCGTGCTGTTCCTGATCGGCCTGGCGCTGCTGATGCCGGTGAACATGGAACGGGGGCGAGCCGCTGCGCTTGGCGAGGCACCACCCACGCGCTGACGCTCAGACGGGCAGGCCACTGGCCGGGATCTGAATGTTCAGCCAGCGTTGCGCGGCTTGCGCGAGCGCATCCGGCGAAGCGCTGGCCAGCAGCAGGGGAGGCGTTGCCGACCCGCCCGCCGTGGCGGTCGTGCCCAGGACCTGGCGCGTGCGGCGCGCCACGGGCGTGCCGGTGTCCACCAGCGTGACCTGAGGGCCGCACAAGCGGCTCAGAACCTCCGCCGCGAACGGGTAGTGCGTGCAACCCAATACCAGCGTGTCCATATCCGGTCCCGCTTGTTCGCTCAGCGTTTGCAGGTAGCGTTCGCACAGGGCCAGCGTGGCGGGTGCGTCGTGTCTTTCAATGGCATCGGCCAGGCCATCGCAGGGCTGGCAACTGAAATGCAGGGGGCGCGTGGCGGCGTGGATCTGCCGTTCGAGCAACTGCGCGAACCGCGCACTCCCCAAGGTGCCCCGTGTGGCCAGCACGCCAATGCGCCCGCTGCGGCTGCTTGTGGCGGCAGGCTTGAGCGCAGGCTCCACGCCTACGACCGGCAGGTCGGGATGGGTTTTGCGCAGTTCGTCGATGGCGTGCGCGGTGGCGGTGTTGCAAGCCAGCACCAGCGCATCGATGCCATGCGCCTCGCGCAGGTGAGCAGTGATGCGATCGGTACGCGCGGAGACCTCTGCGGCCGATCGTTCGCCGTAGGGTGCATGCGCGCTGTCGGCCACGTAGACGAAGCGCGTGCCCGGCAGTTCGGCAAGCAGGGCGCGCAGCACGCTCAGGCCGCCGACACCGCTGTCGAACACGCCGACAGTTTTCAAGCAGCAGCGACCTCGATGCCCTTGAACTCGCCCGTGGCAATGCGCTTCTGCCACTCGGCCGGGCCGGTGATGTGCGCGCTGGTGCCGCCCGCGTCCACCGCCACCGTCACCGGCATGTCGACCACGTCGAACTCGTAGATGGCTTCCATGCCGAGGTCGGCAAAGCCCAGCACCTTCGCGGTCTTGATGGCTTTGGAGACCAGGTAGGCGGCGCCGCCCACGGCCATGAGGTAGGCGCTCTTGTGCTTCTTGATGGCCTCGATCGCGACCGGGCCGCGCTCGGACTTGCCGATCATCGCGATCAGGCCGGTTTCGGCCAGCATCATCTCGGTGAAGCCGTCCATGCGCGTGGCGGTCGTGGGGCCTGCGGGGCCCACGGCTTCGTCGCGCACCGGGTCGACCGGGCCCACGTAGTAGATGACGCGGTTGGTGAAGTCCACAGGAAGCTTCTCGCCCTTGGCCAGCATGTCCTGGATGCGCTTGTGCGCGGCGTCGCGGCCGGTGAGCATCTTGCCGTTGAGCAGCAGGGTGTCACCGGGTTTCCAGCTGGCAACCTCTTCTTTCGTCAGCGTGTTCAGGTCGACACGCTTGCTTTTCTGGGTGTCGGGCACCCAGTTCACGTTGGGCCAGAGGTCCAGGCTGGGGGCATCCAGGTACACCGGGCCGCTGCCGTCCATCACGAAGTGCGCGTGGCGCGTGGCCGCGCAGTTGGGGATCATTGCCACGGGCTTGCTGGCCGCGTGCGTGGGGTACGTCTTGATCTTGACGTCGAGCACGGTGGTGAGGCCACCCAGGCCTTGTGCGCCGATGCCCAGCGCATTGACTTTCTCGTACAGCTCCAGGCGCAATTCATCGACCTGGCTGAGTTTTTCGCCCTTGGCGGACTTGGCCTGCAGTTCGTACATGTCGAGGTCGTCCATCAGGCTTTCCTTGGCCATCAGCACCGCCTTTTCGGCCGTGCCGCCAATGCCGATGCCGAGCATGCCCGGCGGGCACCAGCCAGCGCCCATGGTGGGCACGGTCTTGAGCACCCAGTCGACCACCGAGTCGCCCGGGTTGAGCATGACCATCTTGCTCTTGTTCTCGCTGCCGCCGCCCTTGGCGGCCACCGTCACTTCCACCGTGTCGCCGGGCACGAGCTCGGTAAAGATCACGGCGGGGGTGTTGTCCTTGGTGTTCTTGCGCGCGAACTGCGGATCGGCGACGACGGAGGCGCGCAGCGTGTTGTCCGGGTGGTTGTAGCCACGACGCACGCCCTCGTTGATGGCATCGTCCAGGCTGCCGGTGAAGCCTTCCCAGCGCACGTTCATGCCGACCTTCAGGAACACGTTGACGATGCCGGTGTCCTGGCATATCGGGCGCTGGCCGGTCGCGCTCATCTTGCTGTTGGTCAGGATCTGCGCGATGGCGTCCTTGGCGGCGGCACTCTGCTCGCGCTCGTAGGCACGGGCGAGGTGGGCGATGTAGTCGGCCGGGTGGTAGTAGCTGATGTATTGCAGGGCGGCGGCAATGCTTTCGACGAGGTCGTCGCGCTGGATCGTGGTCGTCATGGGGAGGACTTGGATGGGTTGATGGAAGGCAGCTCACCAGTGTAGCCAAGGCCCCCTGTTCAGCGGGGCGAACAGGCGGCGCACACCGGTTGCGAAAACTGAACACGGCAGGGCCGGCGCTCACGCAAGTTGTTGATTTTAAAGGGTTGAAGAGGCCCGGTTGACCGGCACGGTGCTTGCGATGTCTCAGGGGACAAGGAGACTTTTCCGCGTGATGCTTGCCACCCTGGTTCTTTCGACGTTCGCCGCTGGTTTTCTGGCACCGGTCCTGGTGCGCCGCGGCCTGGCCCACGGCCTCGCCGCGCTGCCCGCTGGACTGTTCATCGCCTTCGCGACGTGGTGGCCCGAGGTCACGGGTGGTCAGGTGGTGCTGCAGCAGCACACCTGGATTCCCAGCCTGGGCGTGAACCTGTCGTTGCGGCTCGACGGTCTATCGCTGCTGTTCGCGCTGCTCATCACCGGCATCGGTACCGGCATCTACCTGTACGCCGCGAGTTATCTGCGCGGCTCGCAGGATCTGCCGCGTTTCTTTGCCTTTCTCACGCTGTTCATGGGCGCCATGCTGGGCACGGTGCTCGCCGACGACCTGATCGCACTCCTGGTGTTCTGGGAGCTCACCAGCCTGACCTCGTTTCTGCTGATCGGCTACGAACCGGAGAGGCCGGCGTCGAGGCGTGCGGCACAGCAGGGGTTGTTGGTCACCGTGGCAGGCGGGCTGTGCCTGCTCGCCGGCATCGTGCTGCTGGGATCGGCAGCGGGCTCGCTGCGCATCTCGGAGATCCTGGCCCAGGGGCCGATGCTGCTCGAACATCCGCTGACGCCGGCCATCATCGTGCTCGTGGCGCTGGGCGCCTTCGCGAAGTCCGCCCAGGCGCCGCTGCACGCCTGGCTGGCCAACGCCATGGCCGCGCCCACGCCCGTGTCGGCCTTTCTGCACTCGGCCACCATGGTCAAGCTCGGCGTGTACCTGCTGGCGCGCATGAACCCCGCGCTGGGCGAGCATCCTCTGTGGAGTGCCTTGATGGTGCCTGTGGGCGTGCTCACCATGGCCACCGGCACGCTGCTGGCCCTGCGCGCGAGCGACCTCAAGCGCGTGCTGGCGTATTCCACCGTGGTGTCCCTCGGCACGCTGGTCACGCTCATCGGCCTGCCGCATCCCATGGCGGCCACTGCCGTGGTCACCTTCCTGCTGGCGCACGCGCTCTACAAGGCCTGCCTTTTCATGGTGGCCGGCATCGTGGACCACTCGACCGGCACGCGTGACGCCACTCGCCTGGGCGGGCTGGCTCGGGCCATGCCGCTCACCGCGTTCGTGGTGGTGCTGGCAGGGCTCTCCATGGCGGGGTTGCCACCTTTCGTGGGCTTCATCGGCAAGGAGCTGATCTACGAAGTGGCACTCGGTGGTGCGTGGTGGCCGCTGGCCGTGGCACTGCTGGCCAATGTCTGCATGGTGGTGGTGGCGGGCGTGGTGGCCTGGCGGTGCTTCTTCGGTTCTGCGCAATCCACACCCTCGACGCCGCACGATCCGGATGCGGCCATGTGGGTCGGTCCGCTGGTGCTGGCCACGCTGGGCCTGCTGTTCGGCCTGATGCCGCATTGGCCCGCGGCCTTGCTGGCGCCCGCCGCGAGCGCCGTGGCCGGGCGCACGGTGGAACTGCAGCTCTCGCTCTGGCATGGCTTCACGCCCATGCTGGCGCTCAGTGGACTCACACTGGTGCTGGGTGGTGCGGCGCTGGCGGGCTGGCCTTTGTTGCGACGCCGCCTTGCGGGCTGGTCGGCCATTGACCGCTGGGGCACCGACACCGGCTATGACCACGCCATCCTGGGCCTGCAGCGTGTGGCCGCCTGGCAGACGCGCCGCATCCAGACCGGCAGCCTGCGGCGCTACCTCGGCACGTTCTTCGCCTTCACTTCGGTGTGCCTGTTGCTCACGCTGTGGCTGCGCGGTGGCTACGCCGTCGCCTGGCCGCACTGGGATGAAGTTGGCCCCGAGGTGGCGCTGCCTCTGCTCCTGGTGCTGGCCAGTGCCGCCGTGCTCCGCGCAGCCAGCTTCATGGCTGGCATCGTCACCGCCGGCATGGTGGGCTTTCTCGTGGCGCTGACCTTCCTGTACCGCGGCGCGCCCGACCTGGCCTTCACGCAGTTCTCGGTCGAGGCACTCGCCATCGTCATCCTGCTGGCCATCGTCGGACGCATGCCGTTTCACGAAGTGGACATGCGCAGACGCGGTGAACGCCGACGCGACGCGCTGATCGCCGCAGGTTTCGGGCTGGTGGCCACGCTGGTGCTGCTGGCTGTGGTGGCCACGCCGTTCGACGCGCGACTCTCGGACTTCTTCCGGGCTGCCAGCGTGCCCGAGGCGCACGGCCGCAACCTGGTCAACGTGATCATCGTGGACTTCCGCGCGCTCGACACGCTGGGCGAGATCGCCGTGCTGGCGCTGGCCGCGCTGGCAGCGGCGGCCGTCATCGCCAGCGTTCGCGCTCGCCGGGCCGACGACCAGGAGGCCACATGAACCCGCTCATCCTTCGCGTGTGTGGCCGCCTGGTCCTGCCGGTGGCGCTGGCGTTCTCGCTGTTCCTGCTCTGGCGCGGCCACAACGAGCCCGGTGGTGGATTCGTGGGCGGGCTCATGGCGGCGGCGGGCTTTGCCATCCATGCGTTGCCGCGCGGTCGTGAGCGGCTGCTGGCCACGCTGCGCCTCTCGCCGGGCGGCATTGCGGCGGTGGGCCTCATGCTGGCGGTGGCTTCGGGCCTGCCTGGCCTGCTGCTGAGCCAGCCTTTTCTCACGCACCAGTGGGCCATCTGGGACAGCGGCTTCGTCGTCGGTACCGCGCTGCTGTTCGACATCGGCGTGTACCTCGCCGTGCTCGGTTCGGTGCTGGTGTTCCTCTCGCATTACCTGGACGACTGATCGATGGAATTCTTCTTCGTGCTCGCCTTTGGCTTCATGGCCGCCATCGCGGCTTACCTGCTGATGTCGCGCAACGTGCTGCGCATCGTGCTGGGCCTGCTGCTGCTGGGCAATACGGCCAATCTGTCCATCTTCATCTCTGGCCGGCTGGGCTCACGCGTGCCGCCATTGGTGCCCGAGGGTGAGACGGTGATTGCCGTCAGCGCCAACCCGCTGCCACAGGCGCTCATCCTCACCGCCATCGTCATCTCGTTCGCGCTGGTGGCCTACGCCGTGGTGCTGTTCGAACAGGCGCACCAGCGGCTGGGCACGCTCGACACCGAAGCCATGCGCGAGGCGGAGCCGAGATGATCAGCCACCACCTGCTGCTCATGCTCCCGGTGGCGATTCCGCTGGTGACGCTCGCGGTGTGCGCCCTGCTGCGCGACTACCCGCTCACGCAGCGCGGCATCAGCGTGGCGGGCAGCGTGGCTCTGCTGGCAGCCGCCGTCGCGCTGCTGGTGGCGGTGTACGACGGCACCATCCTCGCCACCCAGTTCGGTGCCTGGGCCGCGCCCTTCGGCATCAGCTTCGTGGCCGACCTGCTGTCTGCCGTCATGGTGCTGGTGACCGCTGTGATGGCCGTGGCCATTTCGGTCTATGCGCTGGTGGACGGCGCGCGCGAACGTGAGCGCGCCTTCTTCCACCCGCTGTACCACGGCCTGCTCATGGGCGTCTGCGGCGCCTTCCTGACCGGCGATCTCTTCAATCTGTATGTGTGGTTCGAGATCATGCTGATCGCCTCGTTCGGTCTGCTGGTGGTGGGTGGTACGCGCGCCCAGCTGGACGCCGGGGTCAAGTACGTGGCGCTCAACCTCGTGGCGACCACCCTGTTCCTGATGGCGGTGGGCTTTCTCTACGGCATCACCGGCACGCTGAACATGGCCGACATCGCACGCACCCTGCCCGGCGTGGAAAACCAGGGGCTGGTGACCACGCTGGCGGTGATGTTCCTGCTCGCCTTCGGCTCCAAGGCTGCGTTGTTTCCGCTCTTCTTCTGGTTGCCGGCGGCGTACCACACGGCCAGCGCGCCGGTCGTGGCGATCTTCGCGGCATTGCTGACCAAGGTGGGCGTTTACGCCATCCTGCGCAGCTTCACGCTGATCTTCACGGGCGATGCCGGTTACACCGGGCCCATCATCGGCGCCGTGGCGGTGCTCACCATGGTCACAGGTGTGCTGGGCGCGGCCGCGCATTTCGACATTCGCCGCATCCTGTCCTTCCACATCATCAGTCAGATCGGCTACATGCTGGTCGGCATCGCGGTGGCCACGCCGCTCGCGCTGGCCGGCTCGGTGCTCTATGTGGTGCACCACATCGTGGTCAAGGCCAACCTGTTCCTCATTGCCGGGGCCATGCGCCTGGCAGGCGGCGGCTTCGACCTCAAGGCGATGGGTGGTCTGCACCGCAGCACGCCGCTGCTCGCGCTGCTGTTCGCCATCCCTGCGCTGTCGCTGGCTGGCGTGCCACCGCTTTCGGGTTTCTGGGCCAAGTTCGTGGTGGTCAAGTCCAGCCTGGACGCAGGCCACTCCGTGCTGGCTGGCGTGGCACTGGCGGTGGGTGTGCTCACGTTGTATTCCATGGTGAAGATCTGGAACGAGGCGTTCTGGAAAGCACCCGCGGCGAATTCGGCCCAGGCCTCGGCGGCCTGGCGTGCAGCGCCGCGCACCCGCTGGGCGATGTTGCTCCCGGTGGTGGGACTCGCAGCCATCACGCTGACCATCGGCCTCGCGACCGAACCCTTCATCGAGTTTTCACTTCGTGCGGCCGACCAGTTGCTGGTGCCGCACGGTTACATCGAGGCCGTGCTCGGCCAGGAGGTATCCCCATGATGCGATCGATCTGGAACTGGCTGGTACTGGGCGGCCTGTTCATGCGCGAACTGCTTCTCTCGGTGCACCAGGTGGCGCTGACGGTGCTGCGACCCGGGCGTACCCTGCGCAGCGGCATCGTGGCGATTCCGTTGACGGTGCGCAGCGACGCCGGCATTGCCATGCTGGCCAACATGGTCACGCTCACACCCGGTACCACCAGCCTGCACGTGTCATCCGACCGACGCACGCTGTACGCCCATGTCATGAACCTCGAAGGCGATCCGGTGGCGCAGATCGTGGATGGATTCGAAGCCCGTGTCTGTGCCGCGCTGGGCGAGGAGAAGCGATCATGAGCCTTCCTCTGTGGGTGCTGGGCCTGACGGCCATGTTGTTGCTGGCGGCGATGCTGCTGGCCGGCGTGCGCATCGTGCGCGGCCCGCACGCGGCCGACCGTGTGGTGGCGCTGGACATGCTCAGCCTGCTCGGTGTGGCGGCAGCGGCACTGGCGGCGCTGGTGGCCGACAGTCCTGCGTTCGTGGACATTGCCCTGGGCGTGGCACTCATCGGCTTCCTGGCCACGGTGGCTTTTGCCGCCTTCATCGAACGCGGTTCGATCCGCGAGGAGGACACCCCATGACGATCTGGCTGGCTTCCCTGTTGCTGGTGAGCGGTGCCCTGGTGTGCCTGCTGGCTTCCACCGGTGTGCTGCGTCTGCAGGACTTCTTCATGCGCATGCACGCTGCCACCAAGGCCGGCGTGGTCGGCAGTGGCCTGGTTCTGCTGGGCGTGGCGGTGGCCGATGGCAGCCTCTCCACGTGGATCAAGGTGGGGCTGGCCATCGTCTTCCTGTTGCTCACCACGCCGGTGGCCGGCCATCTGCTGGGCCGCGCCGCGTATGTGGGCGGGGCGCCCCTGTGGAAAGGGACGACGCAGGACAGTCTGGCAAAGGTGCTGCCGCGCGGGCGCTTCGGGGCCGAGCGCAGCCCGGTTCAGCGTGTGGTGCTGGCGCTCACCGAAGGGCCGCAAGTCGACCGAGCGATGGACCAAGCCGTGGAACTCGCGCGCCAGCATGGAGCCGAACTGTGCGGAGTGGCCATCATCGATGCGCCGCGCCTGGCCCATGTGGGACCGGTGTCTGCCTGGGGCATCACCTACGCCCAGCGCATGCGCGATCGGCGACTCATGCAGGCGCGCCAGACCGCCGCCGATGTGATCCAGCGCTTCGAACAGAAGGCGCTCCAGTCGGGCCTGACCTGGTCGGTTCGGCTCGAGGAAGGGCGCCCGCGCCGACTGCTCCAGGGCATGGCCGCAGCGGGCACGGTGATTGCGGTGGCGTCCGAGGCCTGGTTCGACCAGGGCGTGCTGGAACTGCGCGTGGATGTGGTGCAGCGCCTGCGCTGGCGCGGGCCGGTGCCGCTGAAGCTGCTGGGGGATTGACGGCGCTGGTAAGGTCGGTGCATGCCGACCGTCCGTTCCATGCTGGCCTGGTACCGCCGACTCCCGCTGACCGTGCGCCTGCCTGCGGTGGTGGCGGTGATGATCTTCGCTGCGGCCATCGGTACCACCCAGGTGGCGATGCACACCGTCTCGCGCCAGTTCGAATCGCAGATGGCGAGCATCGGGCAGGTGTACCTCGACGGACTGTCGGCCGCGCTGCTGCCCGCGCTCGCCACAGGCGATGCTGCTGCAGTCACCCGTGTGCTGGAGTTTTCCCTGGCGGTGACCGAGGGCGTGGAGGATCGGCGCCTTGCCGTGCTCGACGCCCAGGGACAGGCACTGGCACGGGTCGAGCGCGCGGGCCTCGGTGACATTCCCTGGCCACAGGATGTGCTTGATGTGGCACTGGGCGCACGGCTGGCCGATGACGACCAGAGCATCTGGGTCTGGCGCACCCTGGACGACTCGCGCCGCGTGCTGGCCAACCTGGACGTGACCGCCTTCAGCGACGAACGCGAGCAACTGCGCCGCAGCCTGCTGCTGCTCGATCTGCTGGTGAGTGTGGTGTGTGCCTTGCTCGGTTTTCTGGTGGCGCGGCAGATGCAGCGTCCCGTGGCGCTCGTCACGCAGCACCTTCAACATGGGCTGGCGTTGCCAGAGTCGCTCATCCAGACCAGCGATCCGGAGTCCGCGCGCCTGATGCGCGCGGTCAACCGCATGGCCGACGACACCCGTGAGCGAGAGGCCATGCTCTCGCTGTTGTCCGAGCAGGAACGGGAAGCGGTACTCGGTCGGCTGGCGGCGACGCTGGCGCACGAGGTGCGCAATCCCCTGGGCGGCATGGTCACCGCAGTGCAGACCTTGCGCAAGTTCGGCGATCAGCCCGAAGCGCGACAGGACGCGCTGGATTTCATCGAGCGTGGCGTGCTCGCCTTGCGCGATGTGGTGGATGCGACGCTCAAGACCCACCGTCCCGGGGCCGGCGAGCGACGCCTGCGTCTGCAGGATCTGCAGGATGTGCAGCGCCTGGTGGCGGGTGATGCCGCCCAGCGCGGCGTGCAGGTGGCATTCGAAGCCGCACCCGGCCTGCCCGACGAATGGCCGCTGGCGGCCACGGAAGTGCGCCAGGTGCTGCTCAATCTGCTGATCAACGCGGTGCGCGCCACCGGGCAG
Organism: Hydrogenophaga sp.; assembly: GCF_051860785.1. Taxonomy (GTDB): domain Bacteria; phylum Pseudomonadota; class Gammaproteobacteria; order Burkholderiales; family Burkholderiaceae_C; genus Hydrogenophaga. Next base: position 199,505 of record NZ_JBIMLB010000004.1, on the reverse strand, counting down.
GGCGGCCGCGTGCGACTGGCGGTGAGGCAGCAGGACCAGACCCTGGTGCTCGAGGTGATCGACCAGGGCGCTGGCATGGCGCCCGATGTGGCCCGCAGCCTGACGCGCGGCGAAGCGAACGCTGGCCAGGGCGGGCTGGGCGTGGCGGTCATCGTGCGGCTGGTGCGACAGTTGCGTGGCCGCGTGTCGGTGGATGCACACTCGCAGGGAGGCACCCACATCACCCTGCACCTGCCCATGGACGCCACGGAATGATCGATATCCTCCTGATTGAAGACGACCGCGTGCTGGGCGGCGCCCTGGCGCAACGCCTGCGCCTGGAGGGATTTGCGGTGCGTTGGGCCGAAACCTGTGCACAGGCCATGGACGCGTTGCGCCTGCGCCGACCGGGCTTCGTGGTCTCCGACATCCGCCTGCCCGATGGCTCCGGCGAAGATCTCTACCGCCGCGCCATGCCGTACCTGGGCGACACGCCCATCCTGTTCGTGACCGCGTTTGCCGACATCGGCCAGGCCGTGCGCCTGGTGCGAGCGGGCGCCGACGACTACCTCACCAAGCCCTACGATGTGGATGCGCTAGTCGCGCGCGTGCGCGCCCTGGCCCACGACCCACCGGTTCATGACGCGCCTGCGGGTGCCGAGGCGGTGTTTGGCGCATCGCAGGCCACCGCGGGTCTGGAGCGCGACCTGCAGCGCCTTGCCGCACGCGATCTGGCGGTGCTGCTGTGCGGCGAAACCGGGGTGGGCAAGGAAGTGGCAGCTCGCCACATCCATGCCCTGTCGCCGCGCGCGGCACAACCCTTCGTGGCGGTCAATTGCGGCGCCATCGCGCGCGAGCTCATGGAGAGCCAGTTCTTTGGCCATGAGCGCGGCGCCTTCACGGGAGCGACGACGGCCCATGCCGGCTATTTCGAGGAAGTGGGGGAGGGCACGCTGTTCCTGGATGAGATCGGCGAACTGGATGCACGCCTGCAGACCGCCCTGTTGCGGGTCCTGCAGGACGGAGGCTTTCGACGCCTGGGGGGCCGCGGCGATCTGCGCTTCAAAGGCCGCCTGGTCGCTGCGACCAACGCCGATCTGCAGACACGCATTGCCCAGCGCGAATTCCGCGAAGATCTCTACTTTCGGCTGGCGGTCGTCGAACTCACCATCCCACCCCTGCGCCAGCGTCGCGACGAAATCGCGCCATTGGCCACCCGTTTTCTGCGCGAAGCGGCCGAGCGCAACGGCATGCCGGGTCTGCGCCTGGACGAGGCGGCGCTGGCCGCCTTGCTGATTCACCCGTGGCCGGGCAATGTGCGGGAACTGCGCAACCGCATCGAGCGCGCCGCCGCGTTGGTGGAGGGCGAGCGCGTCACCCCCTCCGACCTGTTTCCGGAACAGCGCCTCGATGCGGTGGCACCCGTCACACTTGCCGATGCGCGCGATCTGGCCGAGTTCGACCAGATCGAGCACGCGCTGGCGCTGTCGGGTGGACGGGTTTCCGAAGCCGCTCGGCGGCTGGGCATATCCCGGACCACGCTCTGGAAGCGGCGGCGCAAGCAGATCGATGGCGAAAATGGCCCGCCGACAGGAGACTCCTCATGAACACCAGACCCATGCGCACCGAGCGCGACACCTTCGGCCCCATCGACGTGCCTGCCGACCGCCTTTGGGGTGCCCAGACGCAGCGCTCGCTGCAGAACTTCGACATCTCCGGCGAGCGCCAGCCGCGCGAGATCATCAAAGCCCTGGCGCAGGTCAAGCGAGCGTCCGCCGTGGTCAACCACGCGCTGGGGCTGCAGGATCAGAAGAAGACCCAGGCCATTGTGGAGGCGGCCGACGAGGTGATCGCCGGACGCCACGAGGTGGAATTCCCGCTGGTGGTCTGGCAGACCGGGTCAGGCACGCAGACCAACATGAATGTCAATGAGGTGCTCGCCAACCGGGCCAGCGAACTGCTGGGTGGCGAGCGCGGGGAAGGGCGACTGGTGCACCCGAACGACGACGTGAACCGCAGCCAGTCGAGCAACGACGTGTTCCCCACGGCGATGCACGTGGCGGCGGTCGAGGCCATCACGCACCGGCTGCTGCCCGCCATCGCCCGCCTGCGCGGCACGCTGGAGACCAAGGCGCGCGAGTTCGACGACGTCGTGAAGATCGGCCGCACCCACTTGCAGGACGCCACGCCGCTCACCCTGGGGCAGGAGATGTCGGGCTGGGTGGCGCAACTGGCGCACGGCGAGAAGCATCTGCGCGACGCGCTGCCGCACCTGTGCGAACTTGCCCTCGGCGGTACGGCGGTGGGTACGGGTCTGAACGCGCCCAAGGGTTACGCGCAAGGGGTGGCGCGCGAACTGGCCGAACTCACCGGCTTGCCGTTCGTGACCTCACCGAACAAGTTCGAGTCACTCGCTTCGGTCGATGCGCTGGTCCATGCCCATGGTGCGCTCAAGACGCTGGCGGCGAGCATGAACAAGATTGCCAATGACGTGCGCTGGCTGTCCAGCGGGCCACGCAGCGGCATCGGCGAGCTGCGCATTCCCGAGAACGAGCCGGGATCGTCCATCATGCCGGGCAAGGTGAACCCCACCCAGAGCGAGGCGGTGACGATGCTGTGCGCCCAGGTGTTTGGCAACGACGTGGCAATCAACATCGGCGGCGCCAGCGGCAATTTCGAGCTCAACGTGTTCCGGCCCATGGTGGCGCACAACTTCCTGCAGAGCGTGCGTCTGCTGGCCGACGGCATGGTGAGCTTCAACGACCATTGCGCCGTCGGCATCGAGCCCGAGCGCGAGCGCATCGCCGAGCTGGTGTCGCGCTCGCTCATGCTGGTGACGGCGCTCAACCCCCACATCGGCTACGACAAGGCGGCCTTCATTGCCAAGAAGGCGCACAAGGAAGGCAGCAGCCTGCGCGAGGCGGCTATCGCATCGGGCCACATCACGGCCGAGCAGTTCGACCAGTGGGTGCGTGCGGATCAGATGGTCGGGCGCTGAAAGGGGAGCCTCAGTGTTCGTCCCGGGGGGCGGGATGTGCCATGAGGCGGTCCGTCATGGCGATCGCCATGGCGCTCAGGAGAAAGACCACATGGATGATGGTCTGCCACATCAGCACTTTCTCATCGTAGTTGGCCGCGTTGATGAAGGTCTTGAGCAGGTGGATGGAGCTGATGCCGATGATGGCGGTGGCCAGCTTCACCTTCAGCACCGAGGCGTTCACGTGGCTCAGCCACTCGGGCTGGTCGGGGTGGTTCTCCAGGTGCATGCGGCTCACGAAGGTTTCGTAGCCGCCCACGATCACCATGATCAGCAGGTTGGAGATCATGACCACGTCGATCAGCGCCAGCACCACCAGCATGATGACGGTCTCATTCAGCCCGGTGAGCTGCACATCGCTCTTGTAGCCGATGCTGTGGATGAGCTTGTCCAGCGCGACCTGGCTGCCGAAGGCGGCCTCGATCAGGTGCACCAGTTCAACCCAGAAATGGAAGACGTAGATGGCCTGCGCCGCGATCAGCCCGATGTACAGCGGCAATTGCAGCCAGCGGCTGGCAAAGATCAGATTGGGCAGGGCGCGCACGGGGACGGGCGGTTTGACGGGGTCGGTCATGGACGTTGGGGTGTTTGGGAACGCCGGACGGGCGCGCGGGGTGACGTATTGTAGGTGGGCGTCTGGTCGTATATTCGGGTTTTCCCCGGGCATGCCGGCGCCATGTAAGTGGCTCGTAAGAGCCGATGCTCACAGTCGCCGGCTGTCACGCTTCCGACAACATCATTCAGGAGACAGTCCATGTCAGCGCCTTCGTCGTCGATCGAATCCACACTGGTCGAAAACCGCGTCTTCGAGCCCACGGAGGCGACCGTGAAAGCCGCACGGGTTTCGGGCATGGCGGCGTACCACGCCCTGTGCGCCGAGGCAGACAAGGACTTCGAAGGATTCTGGGCCCGTCTGGCGCGCGAGAACCTGAGCTGGCACAAACCTTTCAGCAAAACGCTGGACAGCGCCAGGGCCCCGTTCTACAAGTGGTTCGAGGACGGCGAGCTCAACGCCTCGTACAACTGCCTGGACCGCCACATGGGCACGCCCGTGGAGAACAAGACTGCGATCATCTTCGAGGCCGATGACGGCTCGGTGACCAGGGTCACCTACAAGGAACTGCTGGCCAAGGTCTCGCGCTTTGCCAATGCGCTCAAGGCGCGCGGCGTGAGGAAGGGCGACCGCGTGGTGATCTACATGCCCATGACGGTCGAGGGTGTGGTGGCCATGCAAGCCTGTGCGCGCATTGGCGCCACCCACAGCGTGGTGTTCGGCGGGTTCTCGGCCAAGGCATTGCAGGAACGCATCCAGGACGCCGGTGCGGTGGCAGTCATCACCGCCAACTACCAGTTGCGCGGCGGCAAGGAACTGCCGCTCAAGGCCATCGTGGACGACGGCATTGCCATGGGCGGCTGCGATTCGATCAAGAACGTGATCGTGTACCAGCGCACGCCCACGGCCTGCAACATGGTGGCCGGGCGCGACAGCTTCCTGCACGACGTGGTGGCCAACGAGTCCGACGTGTGTCCTGCCGAGATGGTGAGCGCAGAACACCCGCTCTTCGTGCTCTACACCTCCGGCTCCACTGGCAAGCCCAAGGGCGTGCAGCACAGCACCGGGGGTTACCTGCTGTGGGCCAAGCTCACCATGAACTGGACCTTCGACCTGCGTCCCGAGGACATCTTCTGGTGCACCGCCGACATCGGCTGGATCACCGGCCACACCTACGTGGCGTATGGCCCGCTGGCCGCCGGTGCCACGCAGATCGTGTTCGAAGGCGTGCCCACCTACCCGAACGCCGGTCGCTTCTGGCAGATGATCGAGAAGCACAAGGTCACGATCTTCTACACCGCACCCACGGCCATCCGCTCGCTGATCAAGGCTGCTGAAGGCGATGAAAAAGTGCATCCGGCGCGCTCCAACCTGTCCAGCCTGCGACTGCTCGGCTCGGTGGGCGAGCCCATCAATCCCGAGGCCTGGATGTGGTATTACAAGCACGTGGGCGGCGAGCGTTGCCCCATCGTGGACACCTTCTGGCAGACCGAAACCGGTGGCCACATGATCACGCCGTTGCCGGGTGCCACGCCGCTGGTGCCGGGTTCGTGCACGCTGCCGCTGCCGGGCATTGCCGCCGCCATCGTCGACGAGGCCGGCAACGACGTGCCCAACGGCGCGGGCGGCATCCTGGTGGTGAAGAAGCCCTGGCCTTCGATGATCCGCACCATCTGGGGAGACCCGGAGCGCTTCAAGAAGAGCTACTTCCCCGATGAACTCAAGGGCTACTACCTGGCGGGCGACGGCGCGGTGCGCAGCGCCGACCGGGGCTACTTCCGCATCACCGGCCGCATCGACGACGTGCTCAACGTCTCGGGCCACCGCATGGGCACGATGGAGATCGAATCCGCATTGGTGGGCAAGACCGATCTGGTGGCCGAAGCCGCGGTGGTGGGTCGCCCCGACGACCTGACCGGCGAGGCCATCGTCGCCTTCGTGGTGCTCAAGCGCGCTCGCCCCACGGGCGACGAGGCCAAGGCCATTGCCAAGCAATTGCGCGACTGGGTGGGCAAGGAAATCGGGCCGATCGCCAAGCCCAAGGACATCCGCTTTGGCGACAACCTGCCCAAGACACGCTCGGGCAAGATCATGCGTCGTTTGCTGCGCTCCATCGCCAAGGGCGAGGCCATCACGCAGGACACCTCCACGCTGGAGAACCCGGCCATCCTGGATCAGTTGGCGGAGAACAACTGATCGAGCTTTCCGGCAACAAAAAACCCGCTGGGCTCCAGCGGGTTTTTTTGTGGTGGCTTGCCGAGGCTTACTTCTGGTTCAGCACCCAGGCCGAGAGCTTCTTGGCGTCGGCTTCGCTGACCTGCGGGTTCGCGGGCATGGGGATGGCACCCCAGACACCGGAGCCACCCTTGATGATCTTCACGGCCAGTGCGTCCACGGCCTTGGCATCGCTGCCGTACTTCTTGGCCACGTCCTTGTAGGAGGGTCCCACCAGCTTCTTGTCCACGGCGTGGCAGGCCATGCAATTCTTGCTTTTGGCCAGGGCTTCATCGGCCATGGCGGGTGCCGCCAGGGTGGTGATGGCGGCCATAATCAGGAAAGCACGTTTCATGGGGATTGTCCTTGTGAGTGATGCCGGGATCGGCACGGCACGATTTTACCGAGTCAGGCCCCTCGGGAAACGACCAGTTACAGTTTCTTGTCGGCTTTGCCGGGCCTTTACTGGAGGTTGTGATGTATTTCCTGATCGCGGGCGTGATCCTGATGCTGATGAAGTACCTGGAGATCGGCTTCGCCGTTGATCTCTCCTGGTGGTGGGTTCTTTCTCCGTTTGCCCTGGCCGTGATCTGGTGGATCTGGGCCGACACCACCGGCTACACCCGGCGCAAGGCCATGGAAAAGATGGACCAGAAGAAGAAGGACCGGATCGACAAGCAGCGCGAGGCCCTGGGCATCAAACCCAAGGGGCGCTCGCGCTGAGTCCCGGTATCAATACGCGTCGAGCACGGCGCCCTTGCTGGCGCTGGACGCGTTGAACGCGAACTTGGCCTGCACGCCACGCGTGTAGCGAGGTGCCGGAGCGGTCCACGCGGCGCGGCGTCTGGCAATCTCGGCCTCGGGCACGTTGAGTTCCAGCAGCAGCTGGTGCGCATCGATGGTGATGCTGTCACCTTCCTGAATGAACGCAATGGTGCCGCCCGCAGCCGCTTCGGGCGCCACGTGGCCCACCACCATGCCCCAGGTGCCGCCGGAGAAGCGGCCATCGGTGATCAGGCCGACGCTCTCACCCAGGCCCGCGCCGATCAGCGCACCGGTGGGTGCCAGCATCTCGGGCATGCCGGGGCCACCTTTGGGACCCAGGTAGCGCAGCACCATCACGTCGCCGGCCTTGATCTTTCCATCGAGGATGGCTTGCAGGGCCGATTGCTCGTCGTCGAACACGCGGGCCGGGCCGGTCATCACCGGGTTTTTCAGTCCGGTGATCTTGGCCACCGCGCCTTCGGGGCTGAGGTTGCCCCTGAGGATGGCCAGGTGGCCCTGTTCGTACATCGGCTTGTCGATCGGGCGGATCACGTCCTGATCCGCGCGCGGCATATCGGGAACATCCTTGAGCACTTCGGCAATCGTCTGGCCGGTGATGGTGAGGCAGTCGCCGTGCAGCAGGCCGGCGTTCAGCAGCACCTTCATCACCTGCGGGATGCCGCCGGCGCGGTGCAGGTCCACCGCGAGGTACTTGCCGCTGGGCTTGAGGTCGCACAGCACAGGGGTGCGCTTGCGGATGCGTTCGAAGTCATCGATGGTCCATTCCACCTCGGCGGCGTGGGCGATGGCCAGGAAGTGCAGCACCGCGTTGGTGGAGCCGCCGGTGGCCATGATCACCGCCACGGCGTTTTCGATCGCTTCGCGGGTCACGATGTCGCGCGGCTTGATGTCCTTGCGGATGGCTTCGACCAGCACCTTGGCCGACTCCCTGGCCGAGTTCATCTTCTCGTCGTGCGGGTTGGCCATGGTGCTGGAGTAGGGCAGCGAGATGCCCAGCGCCTCGAAGGCCGACGACATGGTGTTGGCGGTGTACATGCCGCCGCACGAACCGGTGCCGGGGATGGCGTGCATCTCGATCTCGCGCAGGTCGGCATCGCTCAGGTTGCCGGCGGCGTTCTGCCCCACGGCCTCGAACACGCTGACGATGTTGAGGTCCTGGTCTTTCCAGCGGCCCGGCAGGATGGTGCCACCGTACACATAGATGGCCGGCACATTGGCGCGCAGCATGCCCATCAGGCCACCGGGCATGTTCTTGTCGCAGCCACCCACCACCAGCACGCCGTCCATCCACTGGCCGCCCACGCAGGTCTCGATGCAATCGGAAATCACCTCGCGGCTGACCAGCGAATACTTCATGCCTTCCGTGCCCATGGCCATGCCGTCGGAAATGGTGGGCGTGCCGAACACCTGGGCGTTGCCGCCGGCTTCCTCGATGCCGGCAATGGCGGCGTCCGCCAGTTTCTGCAGGCCGGAATTGCAGGGCGTGATGGTGCTGTGGCCGTTGGCCACGCCCACCATGGGCTTGCTGAAGTCGCCCTCCTGGTAGCCCATGGCGTAGTACATGGAGCGGTTGGGCGCGCGGGACTTGCCCTGCGTGATGTTGGCGCTGCGGTGGTTGATGGGCTGGATGGGGATGGATTTCCTGGTGGCCATGGTTGTCTCTTCGTGAGGCGTTGAAAGGGGCTGACTTTCGGGGGGTCCGAGCCAGCCGCGAGTATGCGTGACGAAGCGCCGAGGTTCCAATTGCTTTGGCGGCGTGAATTAATATGCAGTGCATATGAAAGAGGTCAGAAACCCCTTGCGAATCGAATTGCGGCAATGGCGCCAGTTCGTGGCCCTGGCGGAAGAGTTGCACTTCGGTCGCGCGGCCTTGCGGCTGCACATGACGCAGCCCCCGTTGACGCAGGCCATTGCCGGGCTGGAACAGGCGCTGGGGGTGCGCCTGTTCGACCGCACCAAGCGCAGCGTGGCGCTCACGCCTGCAGGAGCGGCGCTGCTGCCCGAGGCGCGCGAGCTGCTGGCGCGCGCGCAAACCCTGCCTGAACTGGCGCGCGCGGCAGCGGCCGGTGAGCTGGGCCGACTGCGCCTGGCCTTTGTGTCCACCGTGGGTTATGAACTGTTGCCACGCTGGGTTCGCGCATTCCGGCAGCGCTGGCCACAGGTGGCGCTGGAGCTCACGGAAGCCACGGGCGATGTGCAACTCGATCTGATTGCGCGCGGCGAGGCAGACGCAGGCCTCATGCTGCACTCACCCGGCTTCGCTCTGGCCGGGCTGTCGCACCGGCGCATCGCCAGCGAGCCGCTGGTGGTGGCGCTGCCCGAGTCGCACCCGCTGGCTGCGCAAGAGGCTCCAAAGCTGGCGGCGCTGCTGACCGAGCCCTTGGTGATCTTCCCGCGCCGCATCCTGCCTTCGGTGCACGACGCGGTCTTCAAGCTCTACCACGCGGCGGGGCATGTGCCGCAGGTGGCGCAGGAGGCGATCCAGATGCAGACCATCGTCAACCTCGTCTCGGCCGGCCTCGGCATTGCCTGGGTGCCGCAGAGCGTGCGGCAGTTCCAGCGGACGGGCGTGGTGTACCGCAGCCCGGCGCTGCCGCGCGGTCGCTCGCTGCCTGCTTGTGAAACCAGCCTGGTCTGGCGCGCCGATGCGGTGAGTCCCGCGCTTTCACATCTCATCGACTTCGCCAGAAGTGCCCTGCCACAATAAGCCCATGCTGCAACATCCCCAGATCGATCCCGTGGCCCTGCAGATCGGGCCGCTCGCCATCCACTGGTATGGCCTGACCTACCTGGCCGCGTTTGGCCTGTTCCTGCTGCTCGGCCGCCTGCGTCTGGCCCATCAGCCATTTGCCGGGGTTGCCCAGCCTTTGCCGTGGACAAAGCGCGACGTGGAAGACATCCTTTTCCTCGGCGTGCTCGGTGTGGTGGCGGGTGGGCGCATCGGCTACTGCCTGTTCTACAAGCCCGCCTACTACCTGGCCAACCCGCTGGAGGTCTTTGCGGTGTGGCAGGGCGGCATGAGTTTCCATGGCGGCATGCTGGGCGTGATGGTGGCCATGGTCTGGTACGCGCGCACCCGCCAGCGCCCCTTCATGCAGGTCATGGATTTCGTGGCGCCCTGCGTGCCCACCGGTCTGGCCGCAGGGCGGGTGGGCAACTTCATCAATGGCGAGTTGTGGGGCCGCGTGGCCGACCCCTCGCTGCCCTGGGGCATGGTGTTCCGGGGGGCGGGCGACCTGCCCCGCCATCCCTCGCAGGTCTATCAGTTTCTGCTGGAAGGGCTGCTGCTCTTCGTGCTGCTCTGGCTCTACGCCCGCAAGCCGCGCGCGCGCGGGCAGGTCTCGGCCGCGTTCCTCTTTGGCTACGGCGTGTTCCGCTTCATCGCCGAGTACTTCCGCGAACCCGATGCCCACCTGGGCCTGCTGGCGCTGGGCATGAGCATGGGCCAGTGGCTCTGCGTGCCCATGATCCTGGGCGGAGCGTTGCTGTGGTGGTGGTGCGGGCAGCGGCGGGTCAGTACACCAGGTGGGCGCGCGCCTGGCAGTTGAGCGTCCTGAGATTCACGTCGATCTCGCCCAGGCGCAAGCCCAGCAGGTCGCGAAGAATGGGCGTGAGCACCTGGCTGCCGATGTTGTTCAACACGGGTCGCAGCGTTTGCAGCAGGTAGCCTGTCAGTGCGGTGATCGAATTGGGCACGGTGTTGCCGCCGGCCGATGAGTTGCCGTCCAGGCTGCTGGCGATGCTGCTGACGCAGGCGGCGTCGCTGGAGCCAAGGACTGCCGTGCAGCCACCGACCAGTCCGCCGAGCACGGCACCCAGGACATCGCCCAGGCCGGTCAGCAGTCCGCCCACCAGGTTGCCGGCGTTCGTCAGGATGCCCTGCACGTTCAGGCCCAGGGTGTTGGCGAGCAGCGCCAGCACCTCGCCGTTCAACCCACCCAGGAAACTGCTCAGGCCCGAGGCGTTGTTCTCCATGGCGGCCTTGATGGTGGTCAGGCGGCTCACACGGCAGGCTCGGTTGCCGCAGGCCGTGCCCTGGGCATTCCACAGGTTCTGGGCCGTCGTCTGGCGCTGTGCCGCTGTGAACGAGGACCCACGGCCCATGGTTTCCACCAGCAGCGTGGCCAGCAGCGCGTCGGTGATGTTCCCCAGGGTGGTGCCCAGGTTCAGTTCGTTGCCCACTGTGTCTGTCTCGCCCTCGGCCAGCGTCACGCTGCTGTTCAACGGGAGGGTGTCCAGGCTCAGGTGTGTGCTCAGGCTGACCAGGGTGCCCACACGCAGCAGCTCTGCGTTGGCCAGGTTCTGATCGCAGCTGGCGGTGGTGGAGAAGATCTCGCTCTCGTTGGCCGGGTTGGCGCCCGGCCGTCCAACGCATACCTTGACGATGGAGGCATCCACCGCGATGGTGGCCTGCTCCGTGCCGTCGGGTTGGCGCAACTCCGGTGTGCACATCTCGGTGAGGGTGCCCCGGCCGTTGACCACGTCGACCATGAGGGGCAGTCGCACGCGTGCGATGTGGCCAATGACCGGCAGGTTACCGGTGTCGATTTCAGCCCAGATGCGCAGCTGGGCGGTGTAGGCCGTGGCGCCCACACCGCCAGTGGCGATCGAGGGTGGCTCGATGAGCACCGTTCTGGCGTTGACCAGGCCCGCCATGCTCAGGCCGTTGACGGCCACTGCGTGGCGCTGAGTGGCCACGCCGATGGAGGCGTACAACAGGTCCAGCGCGTTCACACTGGCGTTGAGTGCCGAAGTGGCACCGACACCAGCGAACAGGCCCGCTGGCCCGCCGTCCACGCTGCCGAGCGGCACTTGCAGATCCGGCACGCCGACGCGCGTGGTCACCGCGTTCAACAGCGAGGTGTTGGAGGCCAGCAGCGTGTCCTGCCCCGCCAGGGTGACGATGGCATCGAGCAGTGTTCCCAACGACACTGTCCGGCCTGAGAGAAGGGTGTTGAGCTCGCCCACGCCGATGTCGCTGGCCACGGGAACACCCAGCTCCTGCAGCAGGCCACCGGGTGTGATCCGAGCCTGAGCAAGTCCGTCGTAGCCCACGAGTGAGGTGCCGGTGAGGTCGAGCCCGATCCCCTTGAGCAGGTCGCCCAGCACGGAACTGCCCGTGCGTGCCAGGGTGCTTCCCACGGAGAAGGAGGCCAGGGGGTCGGTCGCTGCTGCAACGGCTTCAGCCTGCAGGCTGCGCTGCCCGGGGAAGAACGCGAGCAGGGGTGGCGGCGTGCCGGTGATGACGATATGCACCGCGTTGTAGGCGGTCTGGTCGGCGGTGAAATGGCGCTCGGTGCCCACGGCCGGGTTCCAGCGCCCGCAGGTGGCCACGGGCGTGAATCCGGTCAGGTTCTGCGCGACATTGGCGAGCGCGGCGGCACGTGCGGCGGTGCAGTCGGCGGGTTGCACCGCCGAGGCGCCCGCGATGGCCGCGAGGTCGGCGGTCTTCTGCAGCTCGCGCTTGATGAAGAACAGGTAGCCCAGCTCGGTGCCGATGAGCGCGATCACGATCAGGCTCAGGGCGATGGCCGTGTTGATGACGATCGATCCCGACTGGCGGCTGCGCGCGACGGTGGGTGTGGCAGGCATGGGACCGTTCCTAGAGCGCAGCGGTGGCGCGGCTGGTGAGCGTGGTGGGCATCCACTGGCTCGTGTCGAACACCGGCACCCAGGGGAGCAGGCGACCCGCGGCATACGGATAGGTCACGGTGACGGTGAGCGCGGTGCTGGGTGCTCCGACCTCCACGTCCATGGTCTGCGTGAGCCAGGCCCGGCGGCTGGCGGGCGTGGCGCTGTGCGCCAGTGGCACGATGACCGAACCACTCAGCGAGTCCCACACCACGCTTTCAATATGTGTTCTCGCACTGACCAGTTCGGCGCCGGTGGCGTTGCGCAGTTGTGGAAACATCTGCACCGCCCGCGCGCCGTCCGCAGCCGCCCTTGCCAGCGCCTGCTGGGTGTAGAGCACCAGGCCAAAGGTGGCGATGCCGTAGAGGGCGACCAGCAACACCATCAGCACAAAGGCGAACTCGATGGCCGCAACGCCGTGCTGCACGCGTTTCACAGCGCACTCCCGTCGAGCAGCACGCGAGCTTCACCGATCAGTTCGTCGGGCAGCGCAAAGGCGGGGAACGGTGGCAGCACCTGGCGCAGATCGCTCAGCCTCACGGTGACGCTGACATGACAGCGCTGCGCCCAGGTGGTGTCGCAAGGCAGCGTGCCAGCGGGCTGCAGGCAGTTGCCGGTGCCTGTCTGGCAGACCGAAGGCAGCGGAATGGTGAGCACGGCGGCGGCGGGTTTCCAGCCCAGCGATCGCTCCTGGGCCACTTCCTGTGCCTTGAGTTGACGTGCCGCCAGACTGGTCTGGTGCCGCAATGCCGCGCGTGCGCCGTCCTCGGCGGCGTTTTGCAGCCCGAAGCGAAAGGTGAACACGACGCTGTAGCAGATGATGGAATAGACGAGTCCGAAGAAGAGCAGGAAAGCCATGGCGTACTCGATGGCATACACGCCCTGCTGAGCGCGCCGACGGCAATGCAAATGGCGCGACGACACGGCCCGACCTCCTACTTCTTCTCCAGCCGCGAACCGAACCACGCCGGAACGGGTTGTTCGAAGCTTTTCAGATAGCGCTGGTGACTGAGGTCGGCCACGTGACCATCGATCGGCCTTGGCGTGGCAGAGGCCTCGTGGCCTTCGCGCTGACGCTGCAGCAGGTTGTGGGTGGCATCGCCCACGCGCACCGTGGGTGAAACCGCCGCCGCCTCGGCAGACGCCGGCGCAGGGGTGGCCTGGGCCCACAGCGGGGATGCCGTGGCGAGCGCGGCCGCCAGGGGCAGGCATTGGAGCGGGTGCTTGAAGAGCGTTTTCATGGGGCCTCCTTGTGTGTGACAGATCAGGGTGTGACAGATCAGGGTGAGCTCAGCGCGGGCCGGCTGGTGAGCGTGGCGCTCAAACGCAGGCCGGTGTGCACGGGGCCGCCAGACGCCTGCGGTTGCGGTTGCGGTTGCGGTTGCGGTGCGAGTTCATGCGCCAGTTGCTCGATGGCCTGGCGCGTGGTGGCGTTGAAACGGGCTTCATCCATCACCTGGCGGGCCTGATCGGCGTTCCCCTGGATCAAGAGATACAGCGCGAGGTTGCTGCGCACCCTGGAACTGGTGGGCTGCAATTGGGCGGCCTGCAAAACCGGCAGGCGCGCCGCATCGAAGCGGCCGGCGCGCAGCAGGGCGTAACCCAGGTCGCTGAGCAACAGGCCGTCGGCGGGCAGCACCTGGCGCGCCTTTTCGAACATCTCGGCGGCGCGAACATAGTCGTTGCTGGCGCCGGCGAGCAGCCCCAGGCCTCGGTAGGCCGCGGCGCGCTCGGGAGCATCCAGCAGTTTTTCGTAGAGCGCGGCGCTGGACGCCTGTTGTCCGGTCTGACGCAGCGCGTCGGCCCGCAGCAGGCGTGTCTCGTTGGTCACGCCCCAGCGCTGCTCAAGCGCGTCGATGTGGGCCAGCGAAGCAAACCACATGCCGTTGCCCTGCATCTGCCGCACCAGCGAGAGGTAGGTGGGCTGGTTGTCCAGGCTGGGTTCTCGGGCGGCGGCCTGCGCGGCCTCTGCCTGCGCTGCATCGGGCAGCGAGGCGCAGCCACCAAGCCCCATGGCACCTGCGGCAAGGAGGAGCGTGCCGCAGCAGCGGCGCAGCGAGGGGAGCAGGGTGGTGGTGTTCATGATCCGGTCATGCTCCCGACGGAGCGGATGATGGCGAGGAAGCCGGGACCCGCGGTGACGATCACCAGCGCGGGCAGGAGGGTGGTGACCATCACGACGGTCATCTTCACGGTGATTTTTCCGATGCGCGCCTTCATGCCCGACTTGCGGTGCATCCGCAACCGTTCGCTGAACTGGCGAATGGGCTCCTGCACGGCGCCGCCGTGCCGGTCCACCTGATTGATCAGGGTGACAAAGTCCATCAGATGCTGGTTGCCGTGCACGCCGGCCATGCGCTGGTAGGCGTGCTCGCGCGTACGGCCCTGGCTGTACTGGCGGTTGGCCCGGGCCACCTCAGCGCCGATCACCGGCATCACATGCTGGAAGTCGCTGGCGATCACCTGCAGGCTCTGGTCCAGACTCAGGCCCACGCTCTGCAGCAGGCCCAGCATGTCCACGAACAGCGGCAGCTCGTTGGCCACACGCTCGCGCTGCTGGCTTGCGCGGTGCTTGAGCCACCATTTGGGCGCCATGAAGCCCACCGCGAATCCGGCTGCAGACCACAGCAGTCCGTTGGCGGTGTGGCCCCCCAGCAGATGGGTCAGCACGGGCAGGCCGAGCGCCAGCACGGAGCGAGCGATCAGCAAGCCAAGCTGGGCACGCACGGTGGGCAGACCGCATTGCTGGATGAGCTGGCGATCTTCATCGGCCACGAGCAGGCGGCCCACGCGGCTCTCCAGCCAGTGGCTGGCCCGTTCGTTGTCCCTCACGATGGACAACTCTTCGGGCAGGACGTGGGCCGGGGCAGCGCCGTCACCCAGGGCGCGCTGGATGACCCGCGCCGCGGTGTGCCGTTGCGCATGGCGGTGCAGCAGCACGGCGGCCACCAGGGTCAGCGCCATGGCCAGCAGGAGCAGGGCCAGGATGGAGAGTTGCAGGGTGTTCATGGCCATGCGTTCCCTCGTCAGGACAGCCTTGCCAGCCGGTACAGCAGCAGTCCGCCGACCGCCTGCAAGGCGAGTGCGCCCACTACCATGACCTGACCGGTGGGGTCGGTCCACATGCGGGCGAAATAGTCACCGTTGGTGGTGATGATGGAGCCGCCGACCACGATCGGCAGCAGCCCGAGAATCCAGGCCGAAAGCCGCGTCTCCGCTGACATGGCCACCAGCTCCTGCTCGGCTTCCTCATGGTCTCGCATGAAGTTCGCCACGCGTTCGAGCAGCAGATCGGAGCGGCCACCGTAACGCACGCCGAGACCAAGAATGGACGCGAGCAGGAACAGTTCGTCGATGCGCACCTTGCGCGCGACCTGCAGCAGCGCCTGGTCGATGTCCAGGCCTGCGCTGACCAGGCCCATGGCGTTGTCCATATGAACGCGCAGCGGTTGCTTGGCACCGGCCACAGCGGTCTGGAAGGCCGCGTGGGTGGAGTTGCCCGTCACGATCAGGCGCACGATGACGTCGAGAAAACCGGGCAACTGGCGAATGATCTGCCGCCGCATGGACTGCACCTTCAGCCAGACCATGAACGCACCGCCGATCAGCAGCATCGCCAACAGGCCCAGCGCACTCACCGCGTTGGACAGCAGGGCGGCGGCGCTCACGGCCACGCCGATAGCGACACACCCGCCGAGCAGGGCGCCGGGCGCCACGGCACCGAGCAGCCAGCCGGGCAGGCGGACTGCGTCTTTGCGCGCGGCCTGGCCAGGTGCCACCTGGACCGTTGGCGCGCCAAAGCGCATCGTGCCCTGGGGCAAGGGGATGGCTTGTGGGTCGATCTTCTCTGCCAGCTGGCGCTGGGCCTGCAAACGACGCTGGCGACGCACCGAAGCGTCCCACAGCAGCACGCCGGCCGCGGCGAGCAGGAGTGCCACCCCGAGGGAGAGGAACGTTCCTTCAGACATCGACGTGTCCTCTGGACTGCTCCTGCAAGCTCTGGCGCAGGCGCGCGATCTTCGGCGAATGCGGCGCCACGCCGAGCGATATCCAGCGGTCACCCTCTTCGCCGCTGGCCTGCACCTGTGTCTCGTGGCGGAACAGCTCCTGCATCGCCACCACGTTGTCGTTCAGGCCGGTGACCTCGCTGATGGACAGGATGCGGCGCGCACCATTGGGCAGGCGGCCGATCTGCACGATGAAGTCGATCGCGTTGGCGATCTGGCGGCGCAGGCTGAGTTCACTGCCCTGGTAGCCAGCGAAACCGGCGAGCATTTCCAGACGGTACAGGCATTCGCGTGGTGAGCTGGCGTGAATGGTGCCCATCGAGCCATCGTGTCCGGTGTTCATGGCCTGCAGCATCTCGATGACCTCGCCACCCCGCACCTCGCCCACGATGATGCGGTCCGGGCGCATGCGCAGGCTGTTGCGCAGCAGATCCCGGATCGCCACGTTGCCTGCTCCGTCGTAGCCACCAGGCCGGCTCTCGAGCCGCACCACGTGCGTGTGGTTGAGTGCGAGTTCGGCGGTGTCTTCAATGGTGACCACGCGTTCGGTGTCCGGCACGAAATTGGCAAGCGCGTTGAGCAGCGAGGTCTTGCCCGAACTGGTGCCACCACTGACCAGGATGTTGCAGCGCGAGCGCACCGCCATTTCCAGCAGGTGGCCCATGGCCTGGTCGAACGTGCCGAGCTGGAACAGGTCTTCCGGGCTCAGCGGGTCCTTGCGGAACTTGCGGATGGAGACCGCCGGCCCGTTGATCACCAGCGGCTCGATGATCACGTTGATGCGACCGCCGTCGCTCAGTCGTGCATCGACCATGGGATTGGATTCGTCGAGCCGGCGGCCGATCGGGGCCAGGATGCGGCGGATGATGCGCATCAGGTGCTCGTTGTCGGTGAAGTGCAGGTGCTCCCTCTGGAGCATGCCGCGGCGCGACACGTACACCTGCTTGCTCCCGTTGATCAGGATGTCCTCGACGGTCGGATCGTTCAGCAGGTCTTCGAGCGGGCCGAAGCCGGCGAACTCTTTCGTCAACGCATCGGCCAGGATCTGGGTCTCGCGCGAGTTGATCGGCACGCGGTGCACACGCACCTGTGTCTCGCATTCGAGGTTGACGAACTGTTGCACCGAACTGCGTGACCAGCGGCCGAATTCGGCACCCAGTTCTTCGATGCGGTTGAGCAGGTGTTCGTGGACGAAGGTCTTGACGGTCTGGAACTCGGCGGAGTTCAGGAAGACTTGCTGAGTGTCCGAGAATTCGACATTGGTGGTCATGGACATTTACCCCCGGTGGATCCACTTGTTCAGCATCTGTGTGAGGCGAGGCGTTCGTGGCAGTTCGGCCTTGTCGGGCGATGCGCTGCCGTCGATCCATGGAACCAGTCCGCGCACCATCTGGCCCACGGCCTGCACGTAGGGATCGTTGCGAGCCGTGTGCGCCAGCAACTGGCCCTGGCACGAGGCCGCCAGCAATGCGCTGGCGCGCGCGGGCAGCACATGTGCCAGCTGGAGGCCGAGCTGGTTGGCAATGTCCAGCGCGGGCAGGTTCACGAAAGGTTCGAACTTGTTGACCACCAGCAGGAGGCGCCGCGTGTTGATGTCATGTTCGCGCAGCTCGCGCAGCAAGGCCGCGGTGGACACGATGCCGCCGATGCTCTGGTCGCACACCACCCAGGTCTGGTCCGCGCTGCTGACCACCTGGGCCATGAAGTCCACCGTGGTGAAGCCGCCCAGATCGGCGATCTGCACGTCGAAGAAGTCGGTCAGGCGCTGGATGAGCGATACCGATTCGGCGTGCGAGATCTCGCGGATCTGCGCCAGGCTGGAGGGCAGCGGCAGAACGGCCAATCCGCTGGTGTGCTGCGCCAGTGCGGTCTGCAGCAAGGTGGCGTCCAGGCGCTGCATGCTGTGCACGCCGTCGACGAAGCTGAATTCGCTCTTGAGGCCGAGGTGGAGGAGGTCGTCGCGTGCGGGCAGACCCAGGTCGAGCAAAGCCACGCCCTGGCGCTGTGGCATGCGGCCCGGCACCCGGTTCAGTGTCAGCGTTCGCTGCTCCTGCAGCAGGGCGCTGAGGTTGCACGCCAGCGTGCTCACGCCCAGCCCGCTGCGTGCGCCCAGCAGTGCGAGGGTGCGGCCCTTGGCCTGAGGTGAACGCAAGCCCTGGCGGCGTGCCATCAGGTCCTGCAGTACGGGCAGCACGTCGCTGGTCTGGCCGTCGAGATCGAGAAAATCGTCCACGCCCGCGCGCAGGGCGGCCAGCGTGGTGTTGGTTTCCGTGGCGTGGCCGGTCCCGATCAGCAACAGCTCGGGCCAGTCGCGACGCAGGGCCGTCGTCAGGTGGGTGCTGCGCAGGGCCTGTGAACCAGAAAAGTCGAGGAACACGGAGCGGGGCTGCGCGGTTGCAATGCGCTCAACCAGCTCTCGCGCGTCGAGCGCGACGGTCGTCACCTGGCCAAGATCGCCCAGCGCTGCATTCAGCCAACCCGCGTGCGTGCCGTTGTCGGACGCGTACAGGTAGGCGTTGTGGCCAGGGCCTGTGGCCTGAAGAGAGGGGGGCATCTTGGTCATGGCGCTGTGGGTGCTCAACGAGAGAAGCCGGGCAAGGCGTCATCGGCACCGCCGCCGACGAGAAAGCCCCGCCAGAACGCCGGGTCGCGCTGCTCGCTGGCGCCAGGAAGCGCCGCGTCCACCTGCGTGCCCTGGGCGAGGGGCTTGACGAGGTGAGGCGTCACCACGATCACGAGTTCCCGCTCGTTCTGCAGGAAATCCTGACGCTTGAACATCGCGCCCAGCACCGGCAGGTCGCCCAGCATGGGAACCTTGTCCACGCTGGACGTGGTGGTGCGACTCACCAGGCCACCGATCACGAAGCTTTCGCCGTCGCCAAGTTCCACCGTGGTGTCCGCGCGGCGGGTGGTGAGGGCTGGCACGGCAACGCCGCTGAGTGTGACGGCATTGGTGTAGTCGAGGTCGCTGGCTTCCGGCGCCACTTTGAGCACGATGCGCTGGTTGGACAGCACGGTCGGCGACACAGTGAGCCCGATGCCGAACGGTTTGTATTCGATGCTGGTGGTGCCCAGGCCCTGCGCGATCGGCACCGGGATCTCGCCGCCGGCCAGGAAGTTGGCGCTCTGGCCTGAGAGGGCGACCAGCGTCGGTTCAGCCAGCACGCGTGCCAGCCCATTGCCTTCGAGCAGCCCCAGATTGAGCCCGATGTTGGCTTTGCCGAAGTTCAAGAGCAGTCCGAAGGCCTGCGCCAGAGGCGACGTGGCCTCCCCCTTGATGACGCCGTTGGCTTCGAAGGTGGTCGAGTTGAGCGAACTCGGCGCGAACACGCCGAAGCTGAAACCATGCTTGTTGGGGGCGGTGCTGAAGATGTTGAGGCCGGCCTGCTTGAGCACTCGCTTGTTGAACTCCACGATCTTGACTTCCACCTGCACGCTCTGGCTCTTCACGTCCAGGGTGGATCGGTCCGCCAGCGAGGCCTTTTCAGGGCGCGCTGCCAGCGCGGTCTCGCGTGCCTGCTGGTGTTCGGTGACCGAGGGGAAACTGCCCTGCAGCACCGCGCTGCCGCGCTGCACGTCGATGGAATAGGTGGTGGCGTTTTCGCTGCCGCGCTCCCACACCAGCAGCGACGTGCTGCCTGGCGCCTTGGCCGTGATGATGAGCCTGGCCGCCGGCGCACCCGATGCGCTGCGTGTCTTTCGCATGACCATGACCGAGGCGACCTGCTCGTTGGCGATGGCGATGCGTTCCACCCCCTTGTCGATGACCAGCTCGTGTTGCGTGCCGGCGACCAGCGCGAGTGGCGTGGCAGAGCGATCCGAGGCCGCGGCAGCTCCTGTGGCGGGCTGCGCGAACAGGCCGTTCGAGGTGGCCGTCATCAGAAGACCTGCCAGCAGCGCCAGTCGGGGCCAGTGCGACAGGTGACCCGAAAGGGGTCCGACGGTGGGCGAATTGGGCTTGAACATGCGGGCACCTGGTGGTTGTGGCGGGTGGATTCAGTAGCGCACGGTGTCGCGGCGATCGCCGCGGATGATCTCGACCTCCTGGCCGGCCGGCGGGACCGCCGCCAGCACCGGGCGGGTCATCGCGCTGGTGGGCGAGAGCCGGCGCGTGGACGATGCGCCGACGCCAGACGCCAGATCCTGGGTGGTGAGGCCCGCGAGCGCGCGGTCGATGCCCGTGAGGCCGGACCCGCCGCGTCGGCCCGCTTGTGGCTGCAAGGCGGTCTGCAGCTCGGCGAACAGTCCAGGATCCGGTTCGGTGGTGTCGTTCGGATGGCGCAAGGCCAGCAACAGGCGACCGTGGGTCTCGCCCAGCGCCAGGCGATTCACATCTTCCACCCGCACGGCCAGCACCGCGGTGCGGGCCGGCAGATTGCTGTTCGCCTGCGGTTTCTGGTTGCCACGGCCCTCGGCGCTGGGGGGCATGCCATCCACCGACGCGCTGCCAAAGGCCAGCACGCGCATGCGCGACAGCAGCAGGCGCGACTGGCTGCGCTCCACATCCTTGCCGTCGGCCTTGAGGGCGAAGAACACATCCACGAAGTCGCCCGGGCGCACGTTGTTGCCCACGCCCATGACCTCATCGGCTTTCACGGCGACGGCCCGCTCGCCGGCCTCGAGCCGCATGGACAAGCCCGACACCAGCTGGTTTTCGAGCAGCGGCGCGCCGGTACCCAGTTCGAACACCGGCACACGGCCCACCACCTCGGCCACGCTCATGAAGGCTCCGCCCGGGTTGATGGTGAGTTGTGCCACGCGCAGCGCGCTGGCTTCGATGGCCTGGCCAGCGGGCAAGGTTTTGGTGGCCACCACCACCGGGAATGTGGCTTCGGGGGCAGCCGCCGGTCGCGCCAGCGGCTGCTGGATGACCACAGGTGCTGCAGGCTGGCGGCTGAGCATCCAGGCGTAGCCGATCAGCAGAAGGGCCAGCAACACCAGGACGGCGGCGATGATTTTGGAGAATCGGATCATGGTGCTGTGAGGGGTGGTGGGTGAATCGGGGTGGCGGGTTTCAACCGCCCGGGCCGCAGACCATGAAGACGATGGTCGCGATGGCGAGATAGGCGGCCAGGGGGACCGGGCGCGGACGGTTGCCCGTGCCTCCAGGCCGACCGGACAAGGCCAGGGCCAGCCGGGGCGCAAGTGGCCAGCGCTGCAGGGCCAGCCAGAGCAGGCTGTGCAGCGCGGCGAGCAAACTGGCCGCCAACCAGATGGGCAGCAGCGGCTGCACACCCATCCAGAGACCAAGGGCGCCTGCGAACTTCACGTCGCCCGCGCCCATCAGCCCGACGGCATGGAAGCAGAGCAGCCCGCCGAAAGCGACGGCACTTCCCAGCAAGGCGTCGGTCCAGCGCACGCCGAAGGGTTGAAGGTCAAGGGCCAGCGCCACCAGGGCCAGCGCCACGCCTGCCAGCACGAGCCCATTGCGCACCCGCCGCTCACGGCCATCCTGGACGATGGTCGTCAGCAACCAGAGGAGCAGGGCCAGCGTCATGGCGAGTGCCGGATGTGGTGGGCAAGACTCAGGGGGTGGTGACACCCGTGGCCACGTTCCGCACGTTGGTGAAGATGGCCTCCAGCGTGCCTCTGACCCCATCGTCGCCGTTGAAAACCGCCAGCAGGATGACGGCCATCAGGCCGGCGATGATTCCGTATTCGATGGCCGTGGCGCCTTCTTCGTCGCGCAGGAAGCGGGTGATGCGTGCATTCATGATGAACTCCTTTGGGAAAACTCGAGACAAAAACAGAGAACTTTGGACTTCATGTCACCGTGGTCATATAGGCCTCGATGTACTCATTGTTCTGGCGATATGGGTGCCAGTGCATTACTTGTATGAAATTCAAACAGGCCTTTCTAATTCATCGTCGATCGTTCAATCGATGAAGGCCAATGCGTCTTTTCAATAAGCCAACCTCCTGTGTTCCATATGCCTCAGCAGGATGTTTCCATCTGCTTGTCCAACATTCCCTACAAGCCAATCAAGCTTTCCTTACACCTAATAACTTACATGATAAAACAATGTTAAATAATTGTTTTATAAGCGTTTTATTTAAACTTTGATCCTGTGGATGCTATCGGTCAGGCAATTTGATAATGAAGTAAAGACAAGGGCTTGTGCCGCCCATTAATTGCTTTTGGATGCCTTGATGTGAGATTTTTCGCGCTGAATTTGACTTGTGCATGCCTGAACATGAAGCCTCGCCGAGTGAGGTGAATTTCAAATGCAGTAATGGGCCGTGAAACTGCTGGATCAATGCAACAATTTGCATTGATCGGATGGCGCGTTGCATGGGGGTAAGGGGCCCGTGGCGGACCAGGCATGCGGGTAAGCACGGAGTGCGTTCAGGGGATTCGCGTCTTTAGAATTACGCGTAATTACAGGTGATTACGGATGCGACTGGTACTGAACTCCCTCCACGACGAAGTAGCGGCCAAGCTGCGCGAAAGCATCTTCGCGGGCGAACTGCCGCCCGGCAGCTTCATCGACGAACCCGCGTTGTGCGCCTCGTTGTCCATCTCGCGCACCCCGCTGCGCGAGGCACTCAAGGTGCTTACCGCAGAAGGGCTGCTGCGCCACGAGCCGCGCCGTGGGTGCTTCGTGAGCCAGATCACCGAGCGGGATCTGGACGACATCTTTCCCGTGCTCGCGCTTCTGGAAGGCCGTTGTGCATTCGAAGCCGCCAACAACGCCACTGACGCGGAACTGCTCGCCCTGGAGCAACTGCACGACCGTCTCAACCGCAGCGCCCGGGCGCGGCGCATCACCGACTATTACGAGGCCAACTTCGCCATCCACGAAGCCATCATCACCCTGGCCAACAACCGCTGGCTGGCGCAGGTGATCGGCGACCTGCGCAAGATCGTCAAGCTCGCGCGCCTGCAGCAATTGCACGCGCCGGGCCGGCTGGACCAAAGCCTGTCCGAACACATGGCGGTGTTCGCCGCGCTCAAGGCGCGCGATGCCGAGGGCGCCGAAGCCGCCATGCGCACCCACCTCACACGCCAGCGCGTGGCCCTGCGCGAACTGGCGCGAAGCCAGACATCGAGGTTGTCCGCATGAACACACCCCAGTGGTTGACCGAGGGGGTCTCGCGCTTGCGTTCTTCGTCCAGCAAGAAGCTGGTGCCGCGTTCCACGGATGAACGCCTGCACGCCACGCTGCGCCATGACGACGAAGCCATGTCGCCCCGGATGCTTCGCCAGGCACTCAAGGACTTGAAAGGCATCGTCGATCCGATGGTGAGCGAGGTGGAGGGCGGGCGCCGCGCGCAGACCGTGATGGACTGGTACACCAGCGCCGAACCTTCGCATCGGCGCGACCTGTGGCTGCTCATGAGCGAGCACTTCATGGCCGATCCGCAGCAGGTGAAGAAGGCCCAGGCGCAATACGCCGCCGCCGTGGGCACGGCCGATGAGGCCGCCGCCGAGGTGCTGTTCCGGCGTGCCACGGTGTCGCCGCGCCGACGCGTGCTGCAGCGCTTCAGCGCAAATCCCGACGGGGTGCGCTTCCTCGTGGACATGCGGGCCGAAATGCAGCCGCACCTCAAGGGCGACAAGCGGTTGCTGGCGCTGGACGTGGAGATGGAATACATGTTCTCCACCTGGTTCGACGTCGGTTTCCTGGAGTTGCGCCGCATCACCTGGGATTCGCCTGCCTCGTTGGTGGAGAAGCTGATCCGATATGAAGCGGTGCACGACATCCGAAGCTGGACCGATGTGAAGAACCGGCTGGACAGTGATCGCCGCTGCTATGGCTTCTTCCATCCGCGCCTGCCCGAGGAGCCGCTGATCTTTGTCGAGGTGGCCCTCACGAACGGGATCGCCGACAGCATCACACCGTTGCTGGACGAAACCGCCGCTCCAGCCGATCTGGATCGCGCGACCACCGCGATTTTCTATTCGATCAGCAACACCCAGACCGGCCTGCGGGGCGTGAGTTTTGGTGATTCGCTGATCAAGCGTGTGGTCGAGACGCTGCACCAGGAATTTCCCCGCCTCAAGCAGTTCGCCACGCTCTCGCCCATTCCCGGCTTGCGCGCCTGGTTGAACAAGACGGCGCCCGCCGACTTGCTCAAGTCCTGGGAGCAGGCGCACGAATTGCCCGAGGGTTTGGACGATCGTCGCGCCTTGCTGGGCTGGGCCGCGCGGTACCTGGGCCAGGAGTTGATCGACGGCAAGCCGCTCGACGCGGTGGCGCGGTTCCACCTGGGCAATGGCGCCCGCGTGGAACGCCTGAACTGGGCCGCCGATCCGTCTCCCAAGGGCTTGAAGCAGTCCCATGGTCTCATGGTGAACTATCTCTACGATCTCAAGCGCCTGGACAAACACCGCGCCTCGCTGGCGCAGGGAAAAATCCCGATAGCAGCGGCCATCAAGGACCTTTACCTTTGAAGCCGCCATTTCAACCACAGGAGACAACAGCATGAATCATCAGAACCTGAACCGCAGGGACATATTGCGAGCCGCCGTCGCGGGGGCCGCCGTTTACGGCACGGCAGGACACGCCCAGTCGACCTGGCCGACCAAGCCGGTGACGATGATCGTGCCGTTTCCTGCCGGTGGCGGTACGGATGCCTTTGCCCGGCCCATGGGTGCGCAGTTCACTCGCCTGACGGGCAAGTCGTTGGTGATCGACAACCGCGGCGGTGCCGGTGGCACGCTGGGCGCAGGCATCGCGGCCAAGGCCGCGCCGGACGGCTACACCCTGTTCATGGGTGCCGTGCACCACGCCATCGCGCCCAGCATGTACCCCAAACTGGACTACAACATCGAGACCGATCTGGTGCCTCTGATCCTGGTGGCCAGCGTGCCGCAGGTGGTGGTGGTCAACCCCAAGCGCGTGACCGCCGCGAACTTCAAGGAGTTCCTGGCCCAGGCCAAAGCCAACCCTGGCAAGCTCAATTACGCCTCGGCCGGAGGCGGCACGTCCCACCACCTGGCGGGCGAGCTGTTCAAGCAGCAGACCAACACCTTCATCACGCATATTCCGTATCGCGGTGCGGGACCTGCGCTCAACGACCTGATCGCCGGGCAGGTGGACGTCATGTTCGATGGCCTGGGTTCTTCCGCTGGCCACATCAAGGGCGGACGCATCAAGGCCCTGATGGTCTCAGGCAAGGAGCGCAGCGCTGCGTTGCCCGACGTGCCCTGCGCGGCCGAAATGGGATTGCCGGATTACAACGTGACCACGTGGTATGGGGTATGGGCGCCCAAGGGCACACCCGCAGATGCCCAGGCGCGCGCCATCGAGGAGATCCGCAGGGCTGTGAGCACCGATGAAGCCAAGGCCGTCTGGGCCAGCCAGGGCGCCGAGTTCGCGAACGTGAGTGGCCCACAGTTCGATGCGTTCGTGAAGGGCGAGATCCAGAAGTGGGCGCAGGTGGTCAAGGCTTCGGGCGCCAAACTCGAATGAGCGGTCGGGTTCGCGTCGACACGGATGGCCCGCTGGCTCGGGTCACCTTGAGCCATTCCGGCAAGTTCAACGCCATGTCGCGCGCGATGTGGCGGGAGCTGCGCTCGGTCTTCGAGGCGCTCCAGCACCGGGCCGACCTGCGCTGCGTGATCGTGGCCGGGGAGGGCGGGCACTTCTGCGCAGGGGGCGACATTGCCGAGTACCCGGAATTCCGTTTCGACGAAGCAAGCCTGCGCGAGTTTCACGAGAGCGACGTGTGGGGTGGTCTGGGCGCCATGCTGGCGTGCGACCTGCCCATCGTCGCGCAGATCGAGGGCAACTGCATGGGCGCGGGCGTGGAGATCGCCTGCTGCTGCGACATCCGGCTGGCTGCCGACACGGCGCGCTTTGGTGCACCCATTGCGCGGCTGGGTTTCCCCATGGCTCCGCGAGAGGCTCAACTGGTGTTGCGCGAAGCAGGCGCAGCCACGGCACGCGAGATGCTGCTGGAGGCCGCCGTGCTCGATGCCCCCGAGATGAAGGCGCGGGGCTTCCTGAACGAGGTGCTGCCTTCGCATGAAGTGGCAGCGCGTGCGCACGAACGTGCGCAGCGCCTGGCCCAACTGGCTCCGCAGGCGGCACGCCTGAACAAGCAGGCCTTGCGTGCCCTCACGGGTGCAGTGCCTGCCCCCGCCTTGCTCGACGAGGCGTACCGCTATGCCGACAGC
This sequence comes from Hydrogenophaga sp., assembly GCF_051860785.1. GTDB lineage: Bacteria > Pseudomonadota > Gammaproteobacteria > Burkholderiales > Burkholderiaceae_C > Hydrogenophaga. Next base: position 173,175 of record NZ_JBIMLB010000004.1, on the reverse strand, counting down.
GCCGAGCACCAGGAGGGCATTGCCGCCTTTCTGGGCAAGCGCCGCGCGGCGTTCTGATCATTCCGAGTTTTCGCAACGCTCACCGCATTCCCATGGACAACCACAATCTCTTTGCCGCACTGCGTTCGGCATTCCCGGCCAATCTGGATGCCACCGCTGTCGAGACCGTGGGCGGCGCCCACGCCGGCCTGCGCTATTCGTGGCGCGACCTCGATCGCGCGAGCGCCATGATGGCCAACCTGCTCGACTCGCTGAAACTGCCCACCGGCTCGCGCATCGCGGTGCAGGTGGAGAAATCGGTGGAGGCGCTGGTGCTCTACCTGGCCACGCTGCGCGCCGGCCATGTGTTCCTGCCGCTCAACACCGCGTACCAGGCCGGAGAGATCGAGTACTTCATCGGCAACGCCGAACCCGCTGTGGTCGTGTGCAGCAAGGCCAATTTCGGCTGGGTCTCCAAGATCGCTTTCAAGGCGGGTACGCGCCATGTGTACACGCTGGATGAAGACCGCAGCGGCACGCTGCTGGATCGCGCCGCCCACCACAGCGATGCGCACACGCCAGCCATCCGGCGTGCCGACGATCTGGCCGTGATCATCTACACCAGCGGCACCACCGGGCGCAGCAAAGGCGCCATGCTCTCGCACGGCAACATGCTGAGCAACGCACAGGTGCTGCAGAAGTACTGGGGTTGGCAGCCCGACGATGTGCTCATTCACGCACTCCCGATCTTCCATGTGCATGGCCTGTTCGTCGCCATCCATGGCGCGCTGATCAATGGCAGCCCTTTGCTCTGGCTCAACCGCTTCGACCCGCGTGCGGTGGTGGAGCTGTTCCCGCGTGCCACGGTGTTCATGGGCGTGCCCACGCTGTACGTGCGCATGCTGGCTGAACCGGGCCTCACGAAGCAGCAGGTGGCCCAAATGCGCCTCTTCGTCTCCGGCTCGGCGCCGCTGCTGATCGAGACCTTCGACGAGTGGAAGGTGCGCACCGGCCACACCATCCTGGAACGCTATGGCATGAGCGAGACGGTGATGATCACCTCCAATCCCTACGCGGCCGATGCGCGCTTTGCCGGACAGTCCGAGCGCCGTGGCGGAACGGTGGGCTTCGTGCTGCCCGGCATCGAGCTGCGCGTGGTGGACGAGGCCAACCAGCCACTGCCTGCGGGCGAGATTGGCGGTATTCAGGTGCGTGGGCCCAATGTGTTCAAGGGCTACTGGCGCATGCCCGAGAAGACCGCCGAGGAGTTCACGGCCGAAGGCTTCTTCAAGACCGGCGACGTGGGGCGCGTCGATGATCGCGGCTACGTGAGCATCGTCGGGCGCAGCAAGGACCTCATCATTTCCGGTGGCTACAACGTGTACCCGGCGGAGATCGAGGGATACATCAACGAGATGGCCGGCGTGGCCGAGAGCGCGGTGGTGGGCGTGCCGCATCCGGACTTCGGCGAGGTGGGCGTGGCGGTGCTGACGACCAAGCCGGGTGCGGTGGTGAAGCCCGATGAGGTGGTGGCCGCGCTCAAGGCCCGGCTGGCCAACTTCAAGATTCCCAAGCGCTGTTTCGTGGTGGATGAGTTGCCGCGCAACACCATGGGGAAGGTGCAGAAGAATCTGCTGCGGGATCAGTACAAGGGTTTGTTTTCCTGAGTGCTTTCTCCGGTGGCTCCGGTCGGCGGTGATCGGGTGCCCGGCTCCGCGAATGTCCTCCGAGTCGGCTTTGCCGCCTCTCCCCCTTTATTTCGCTGCGCCGGACACCCGATCACCGCCGACCTCGTTGGCACTATCAAAAGAGCGCCTACTTCGTCCCTGAGCTTGCGGTCATGGTGTGTTCTGCGCAGCGGCATTAAGGAGGAGGCGGCCTCCCGCCGCCGGGGGACAGCCGCGGAGCAGAGCACACCGCGCCCGCGAGCTTGCAAGCCGCAGCGAGTGAAAGGACCTCCTTAGCGCAGCACCAGCACAGGAATATGCGAATGCGTCAACACCTGCTGCGTTTCGCTCCCCAGCAGAAGGCGCTTGATGCCCTTGCGCCCATGCGAAGCCATCACGATCAGGTCGCACTTGCTGCGCTTGGCCGTGGCAATGATGGCCTCGGCGATCAGGTCCGACTTGACCGTCACCGGCTTGACCTTCACCTCCAGCAACTGCCCGGCGGACTTCACCGCATTCACTGCGGCCATGCCCTCCTCATGCCATTGCTTCTCGATGCGCGCCACCTCGGCGGCTGCGAGCGCCACGCCCCCTTCGAAATACGTCTGCGGGTAGCGCGGTATCACTTTGAGCGCCACCACCTCGGCACCCGTGAGGTCGGCCAGGTTGATGGCGTGTTCCACCGCCTGTTGCGAAAGTTTGGAGCCGTCGGTGGCCACCAGGATGCGCTTGTACATGGGGTACTCCTCGAAGTTGCGAGTGGGAAGCCCAGCGTAGCAAACCGAGCCCGCCTCGGGTTGACCTATGTCAATGGCATGACGCCAAGTCCACCTTAACCTACCGCCATGAACCGAATCGTCGCCACGCTGCCGGTGGGGTCTTTCTCGCTCGCCGATGCGACGTCGGCGGGTGCGCATCGCGGCGCGCTCACCGTTACCGACGACTTTGCCGTGCTCGACGACCCTGTGGAGCAGCAGACCTTCACCGACATCTCCGAAGACATCGAAGGCCAGAAGCAGGCCGAATCCGTGCTGATGGTGCAGGGCATGTATTGCGCCGCCTGCGCCGACGCGGTGGAGTCCGCACTGCAGGATCTGCCCGGCGTGCGGCAGGCCCGGGTGCACGCGGCCACGCGTCGCCTTCGCGTGCACTGGGACCCGGCCATCACGCAGATGTCCGTGCTGGCGCGCGCCGTGGGGGCCACGGGCTACCGCCTGTTGCCCCTGCAACAGGCGCTTTCCATCAGTCAGCGCTTGCTGGAGACGCGTCAGGCGCTCTGGCGCCTGTTTGTGGCGGGCTTCTGCATGATGCAGGTGATGATGTACGCGTGGCCAGCGTACGTGACCGAGCCTGGCGACATTCCGGCCGACATCGAACAACTGCTGCGCTGGGCCAGCTGGGTGATCAGTCTGCCGGTGGTGTTCTTCGCCAGCGGTCCCTTCTTCCGCAGCGCCTGGCGGGACCTCCAACGGGGCCGAGTGGGCATGGACACGCCTGTGTCCATCGGCATCCTCATCACGTTTCTGGCCAGTTCGGCGGCCACATTCGATCCGACTGGGCCCTGGGGCTCCGAAGTGTGGTTCGACTCGCTCACCATGTTCGTGTTCTTCCTGCTCGGCGGTCGCTATCTGGAGCACAAGGCGCGCGATCGCACGGCGGGTGCACTCGACAGCCTGATGAACCGGCTGCCACAGGCGTGCGAGCGCCAGGGCGCCGGCGGCGCGTTCGAGACCGTTTCCATTCGCCGATTGCTGGCGGGCGATGTGGTGCGCGTCTCAGCAGGCCAGGCCTTTCCGGCCGATGGCGAACTGTTGAGCGAGCGCGCCACGGTGGACGAGGCCTTGCTCACAGGTGAGTCGCATCCCTTGACACGCAGGCAAGGCCAGGCGGTGGTGGCGGGCAGCTTCAACCTGGGTGGCCCTGTGCTGGTGCGGCTGCAGCGCGTGGGTGCGGACACCCGGTTCGCCCAGATCGTGCGACTGATGGAACAGGCTTCCACGGAAAAGCCACGCCTGGCCCAGCTCGCCGATCGCGTGGCTGCGCCTTTCCTGGTGATTGTGTTGCTGGCGGCGGCGTTGGCTGGCGTGTACTGGTGGCAGATCGACCACACGCAGGCGCTGGCCGTGGCCGTGGCGGTGCTGATCGTCACCTGCCCCTGCGCGTTGTCGCTCGCCACCCCGACAGCCATGCTGGCCTCGGCAGGTGCGCTGGCACGGCGCGGCGTGCTGGTGCGCCGCCTGCAGGCCTTCGAGACACTCGCTGGCGTGAATGCCGTGGTGTTCGACAAGACTGGCACGCTGACCCACGAAGGGTTGCAACTGCGTGAAATGAGCACACGGCCGGGCGCAGCACACGACCACGCATTGGCCCTGGCGGCTGCGCTGGCGGAAGGGTCGCTGCATCCGGCTTCGCGTGCCATCGTGGCAGAAGCGCGTGCGCGATTGCTGGTGTTGCCGCTGATGCTGGAGCGCACTGAGGTGGCCGGGCAGGGCATGAAGGGCCTGGGTGCCGATGGGCCGGTGCGCCTTGGCTCGGCGGATTTCTGTGGTGCAGTGCTTCCGGAAAGCGATTCACCCGTGGTGCACCTGGCCGACGGCACGGGCTGGCTGGCCAGCTTCGAGCTGCAGGAGTCCCTGCGTGTCGATGCTCGCGAAGCTGTTTCGGCCTTGCACGCCATGGGGGTGCGCACCTGGTTGCTTTCCGGTGACCGCGCGGAGTCGGCCATGCGCGTGGGCGAGGCGGTGGGCGTGGACCATGTCATCGCCGGTGCGACGCCCGAGCGGAAACTTGCCGAAGTGAGCGCCTTGCAGGCCAGTGGTCTGAAGGTGGCCATGGTGGGTGACGGGTTGAACGATGGCCCGGTGCTGGCCCGTGCCGACACCTCCTTCGCACTCGGCCATGCGGCCCCTCTGGCGCAGGCCCAGTCCGACTACATCATTCAGGGCGGACAGGTAGTGGACGTGGTGCGCACGCTGCGCCACGCGCGTTCGACCCTGCGCATCGTCCGGCAGAACCTGGCCTGGGCGGCGGCGTACAACGCGGTGAGCGTGCCACTGGCACTGGCCGGCTACATGCCGCCAGCGCTCGCCGGACTGGGCATGGCCCTGAGTTCGCTGCTGGTGATCGGCAATGCGCTGCGCCTGGCCCGCGCCCACGACTGAAAGCCCCGCATGGACATCCTGTACCTGTTGATTCCTCTGTCCGTGCTTCTTGTGTTCGGGATCATCGGCGTCTTCTGGTGGGCGCTGCAAGCGGGTCAGTTCGACAACATCGAACGCGAAGGCGAGCGAATTCTGAAGGGCGATTGAGCTCGGTTGACCTAGGTCAAGGTGACGACCTCGCGCTGTGATGACACTTCATCCAGCGACATTTGCGAGGAGTTCTGTATGTCCCTGACAAGCAAGGCCGGCCAGTCGGCGGTCTACAACGACAAAGTGGTGCGGCAGTTCGCCATCATGACGGTGGTGTGGGGCGTGGTGGGGATGCTGGTGGGCGTGATCATTGCCGCGCAGCTCACCTGGCCGGCGCTCAATCTGGGCGTCGAGTGGCTGTCCTACGGCCGCCTGCGACCGCTGCACACCAACGCGGTCATCTTCGCCTTCGGCGGCTGCGGCCTGTTCGCCGCCAGCTACTACGTGGTGCAGCGCACCTGCCAGACGCGCATCTTTTCCGACGGCCTGGCCGCCTTCACCTTCTGGGGCTGGCAACTGGTGATCGTGCTGGCCGCGATCACGCTGCCCATGGGCCTGACGCAAGGCAAGGAGTACGCCGAACTCGAATGGCCGATCGACCTGCTGATCGCGGTGGTGTGGGTCGCTTACGCGGTGGTGTTTTTCGGCACCATCGGCATCCGCAAGGTGCGCCACATCTACGTGGCCAACTGGTTCTTCGGTGCCTTCATCCTCGCCGTGGCCCTGCTGCACATCGTCAATGGCGCCGCGCTGCCGGTGGACCTGTTCAAGTCCTACTCGGCGTACGCCGGCGTTCAGGACGCGATGGTGCAGTGGTGGTATGGCCACAACGCGGTGGGCTTCTTCCTCACCGCCGGCTTCCTGGGAATGATGTATTACTTCATCCCCAAGCAGGCCGAGCGGCCGGTGTATTCGTATCGCCTGTCGATCGTGCACTTCTGGGCGCTGATCTTCACCTACATGTGGGCCGGTCCCCATCACCTGCACTACACCGCGCTGCCGGACTGGACGCAATCGGTCGGCATGGTGTTCTCGCTCATCCTGCTCGCCCCCAGCTGGGGCGGCATGATCAACGGCATCATGACCCTCTCGGGCGCGTGGCACAAGCTGCGTGACGACCCGATCCTGCGCTTCCTGATCGTCTCGCTTTCCTTCTACGGCATGTCGACCTTCGAGGGTCCGATGATGTCGATCAAGACGGTCAACGCCCTGAGCCACTACACCGACTGGACCGTGGGCCACGTGCACTCGGGCGCGCTGGGTTGGGTGGGCCTGGTCACGATGGGATCGATGTACTACCTCATCCCGCGTCTCTTCGGCCAGAAGAAGATGTATTCGGTGCCCGCCATCGAACTGCACTTCTGGATCGCCACCATCGGCATCGTGCTCTACATCGCGGCCATGTGGATCGCCGGTGTGATGCAGGGCCTGATGTGGCGCGCGGTCAATCCCGACGGCAGCCTGACCTACACCTTTGTCGAGTCCGTCAAAGCCACCTTTCCCTTCTACGTGATCCGCCTGCTCGGTGGCGTGCTCTATCTGGGCGGCATGCTGGTGATGCTCTGGAACACGGTCATGACGGCGCGCAACGGCCAGGTGCAGGACGTGCGCATTCCCGCCATCAACCCCGCCCACGCCTGAGGACCCACCATGGCCAACCAGAAATCCCAGGGTTTCACCCACGAGCGGATCGAGACCAACAATTTCCTGATGATCGTGCTCATCGTGCTGGTGATCGCGGTCGGCGGGCTGGTCGAGATCGTCCCGCTGTTCTTCCAGAAATCCCCCACGCAGCCGGTGGAGGGCCTCAAGCCCTACAGCGCGCTGCAGATCGCCGGGCGCGACGTCTACGTGCGCGAGGGTTGCTACAACTGCCATTCGCAGATGATCCGCCCGTTCCAGGCCGAGACGCTGCGCTATGGCCACTACTCGGTGGCGGGCGAGTTCGTGTACGACCGGCCGTTCCAGTGGGGCAGCAAGCGCACCGGGCCCGACCTCGCGCGCGTGGGCGGTCGCTACAGCGACGAATGGCACCGCCTGCACCTGATCAACCCGCGCGATCTGGTGCCGGAGTCCAACATGCCGGCTTACCCGTGGCTGGAGAAAAAGACCGTCAACGAGGCAGGCATCCCGCGCCGCATGGAAGTGCTGCGCACGCTGGGTGCGCCCTACACCGACGAAGAAATCGCCGCATCCCGCGCCGACGTGAAGGGCAAGACCGAGCTCGAAGCCCTGATCGCCTACCTGCAGGTGCTGGGCACGGCCATCAAGTAACTCTCACGGAGCACCCCATGGACATCAACGACCTGCGCAGCGCCGTCACCGTGATCAGTCTGCTGACCTTCCTGGGCATCGTGGCCTGGGCCTGGTCCAGGCGCAACAAGGACCGCTTCGAAGAAGCGGCCCGGCTGCCTTTCGAAGACGAAGCATGACCGCGGCCCGAACAAGAAGAGAAACATCATGAGCGACTTCACAAGCAACTTCTGGTCGATCTACGTTGGCGGCCTCACTTTCATCAGCATCGTCGCCTGCGTGGTTCTGCTCTGGATCAGCGGCACCACCAAGGTCAAGGCCAACGACGACAACACCACCGGCCACGTGTGGGACGGCGACCTGCGCGAGATGAACAACCCGCTGCCAAAGTGGTGGGTCTACCTCTTCATCATCACGGTGGTGTTCTCGCTGATCTACGGTCTGCTCTACCCCATGTTCGGCACCTACCAGGGCGTGCTGAACTGGTCGTCCGATGGCCAGCACAAGGCCGAGGTGGCACGGGTGGAAAAGGCGATTGCACCGATCTACGAGAAATTCCAGGGGATGGCGCCCGAGCAACTGGCTGGTGACGCCTCGGCCATGGCCATTGGCGAGCGCCTGTTCATGAACAACTGTGCCCAGTGCCACGGCTCGGATGCACGCGGCGCGCGCAGCTTTCCCAACCTGACCGATGGCGATTGGCTCTGGGGAGGTGATGCCGCCGCGATCAAGACCACGATCACGGAAGGCCGCACCGGCGTGATGCCGCCCATGGCCGCTGCGGTCGGCACGCCCGAAGACGTGCGCAACGTGGCGCACTACGTGCTCAGTCTTTCTGCCACGCCGCACGACCCGGTGCGCGCGGTACAGGGCCGCGCCAAGTTCGGTGCCTGCGCGGCCTGCCACGGCATGGACGGCAAAGGCAACCCGGCGATGGGCGCGCCCAACCTGACCGATGGCACCTGGCTGCACGGCTGGGGCGAAGAGGCCATCGTGCGCGCGGTGACCAACGGCTTCACCAACCAGATGCCCGCCCAGGCCGGCAAGCTCAATGCCGACCAGATCCACGTGCTCAGCGCCTATATCTGGGGTCTGTCCAACAAGCCTGTCGCCGCCAACTGATTTCTCCCGTGACCTCCGCCAGCCCAGACGCCAGCCAGCCCAGAGCGGTCATTCCCATCGTCGCCCAGCCTTCCGCCGGAGCCGGCGACGATGAGGTGATGGTTTCTCTGTACGCGTCTCGCAAGAGAATCCACCCGAGATCGGTGTCGGGCCTGTTCTCGAACTGGCGCTGGATCATGGTCTGGCTCACGCAACTGGTCTTCTACGGGCTGCCCTGGCTGGAGTGGAACGCACGGCAAGCGGTGCTGTTCGATCTGGAGGCGCGCCGCTTCTACATCTTCGGCCTGGTCCTGTATCCGCAGGACTTCATCTACCTCACCGGCCTGCTCGTCATCTCGGCGCTCGCGCTGTTCCTCTTCACGGCGGTGGCCGGGCGGCTGTGGTGCGGCTTTGCATGCCCGCAGACGGTCTACACGGAAATCTTTCTCTGGATCGAAAAGAAAGTGGAAGGCGACCGCTCGGCGCGCCTGCGGCTGGACCAGTCGGTTCTCACCGCTTCGAAGTTCGGCAAGAAGACACTCAAGCACACACTGTGGGTCGTGTTCTCGCTGTGGACCGGCTTCACCTTCGTGGGCTACTTCACCCCCATCCGCGAACTCGGCGCGCTGTCGCTGGCAGCCTCGCTCGGTCCCTGGCAGACCTTCTGGATCTTCTTCTATGGCCTGGCCACTTACGGCAATGCCGGCTTCCTGCGTGAGCAGGTCTGCCTTCACATGTGTCCGTACGCGCGCTTCCAGAGCGCGATGTTCGATCCGGACACCATGGTGGTGACCTACGACGCACAACGCGGCGAGCCACGGGGAGCGCGTTCAAAAAAGGCCGACCCCAGGGCGCTGGGCCTCGGGTCCTGTGTGGACTGCACGCTGTGCGTCCAGGTCTGCCCCACCGGCATCGACATCCGCAAGGGCCTGCAGTACGAGTGCATCGGCTGCGCGGCCTGCATCGATGTGTGCGACGACGTGATGGACAAGGTGGGCTACCCACGTGGACTCATCCGGTTCTCCACCCAGAACGGCGTGGCCCAGGGCTGGAACACACGCCAGATGCTTCAGCGTGCGTTGCGCCCGAGGGTGCTGGCCTATGGCGGCATCCTGCTCGCGATCACGCTGGCCCTGGGCGTGAGCCTGTTCCTGCGCACGCCGCTCAAGGTGGACGTGATCCGCGATCGCGGCGCGCTCGCGCGCATGGTGGAGCAGGGGCGCATCGAAAACGTGTTCCGCCTTCAGATCATGAACGCGACCGAATCGACGCAGCGCTACGCCATCGGTGTTTCCGGCCTGCCAGGCATCACCCTGGCCTCGGATGCCGAGGTCGAGGTGCTGCCCACCGGGGTGCGTTCGGTCGCGGTGCGGGTGCAGATTCCGCCAGACGCTGCCACCACCGGTTCGCACCCCATTGAATTCGAGATTCATTCCACTGGCGAGACCGTCTCGCGCGTGAACGAAAAGGCCGCCTTCGTCGTTCCACGATGAAGCGCAGGCGCCATCCACCCAGGAGCACCCCATGAACCCATCCGCCCCCGCTGTTCTCAAGACCTCAGCCCCCGCCTGGTGGCGTGTGCCGCAGATGTGGCTGGTGGTGGGTGGGCCGCTGGCGGTGGTCGTGGCCAGCCTGATCACCGCCTGGATCGCGGTTCACAACGCCGATCCTGTGCTGGACAAGGCCGCTTTCGAACGTGATCGCCAGGCCGCCATGGCCTTGCAGGGCCAGGCGAGGGCGGATGCGCTCATCAAGCTGCAACCCGCCCATCAGGCCCGCAACCACGCGGCCTCGCCCGTGGTGCCACAGGACCGGTGACATGGGTGCGCGGCCCTGGATGGTGATCGCCTGGCCCGCCTTCCTGGTGGCGGCGGTGCTGGAAATGGTGGTGTTCGCCATGGTCGATCCGAGCGACCTGCACTGGTTTGGACAACCTCTGCAATGGTCGCGCCAGGCGATCTACACCGTGGCGTTCTTCGTGTTCTGGGCGGTGGCGGCCGTGTCCAGCGCGCTCACGTTGCTGTTGACCAGGCCTTTCAAAGACGGCGAACGCTGAGAACGAAGCGCCGGCTACCTGCAGTGCTGCGGATTCACGATCTGCTTGAGCGCTTCCGTGTCCTTGATGTGCACGTATCGTTGTTTCACTTCGATGATGCCGTCTTCAACGAATTTGGAGAATGTGCGGCTCACGGTTTCCAGCTTCATGCCCAGGTAGCTGCCGATTTCCTCGCGAGTCATCCGCAACACGAACTCGGATTGTGAGAAACCCCGTGCGTGCAGGCGCTGTACCAGATTCAGCAGGAAAGCGGCCAGACGCTCATCGGCCCGCATGCTGCCCAGCAGCAGCATCACGCCGTGGTCTCGCACGATCTCGCGGCTCATGATCTTGTGCACGTGGTGCTGCAGCGTGGTGAACTCGCGCGAAAGCTCTTCGACCTGATCGAACGGCATCACGCACACTTCGGCGTCCTCCAGCGCGATCGCATCGCAGGAGTGGCGGTCGCTGACGATGCCGTCCATGCCGATGATCTCGCCCGTCATCTGGAAGCCCGTCACCTGGTCGCGGCCGTCGGCGGTGGTCACGCAGGTCTTGAAGAATCCCGAGCGCACAGCGTAGAGCGAAGTGAAGCGGTCGCCCACGTTGAACAACGGGGCGCCGCGCTTGATCCGCCGGCGCGTGGAGATGACCCGGTCGAGTTTGTCCATCTCGCCGGCATTGAGCCCCATGGGCAGGCACAACTCGCGCAAGTTGCAGCTCGAGCAGGCCACTTTGATGGTCTGGGCATCCATATGCAGTTCGTGTGATCCCTCAAAGTCTTAAGCATACCCCTATGGTGTGTCACTGCCGAGGGGCCGCTTGGGCGGCGTTTGACGCAGATCAAGGGTGCCAATGCCGTCCCGGTGCAAAGTGGACCCATATGGAGACCCTTCCCGTGAGCCAAGCCATTCCCGACGACCTGCTCAGGCACTTCGATGTTCCCGGCCCTCGGTACACCTCGTATCCCACCGCCGATCGTTTCATCGAGGCCTTCACCGAGACCGACTACATCCAGGCGCTGGAGCAGCGCCGTGCGGGTTCCATGGCACTGCCACTGTCGCTGTACGTGCACATCCCGTTCTGTGAGTCGGTCTGCTACTACTGCGCGTGCAACAAGGTGATCACCCGCCACCACGAGCGTGCGGCTCAATACCTGCGCCATCTGACGCGTGAGGTGGAACTGCAGATGGCTCATTTCGGTCAAGGCCACGCGGTGTCGCAAGTGCACCTGGGCGGCGGTACGCCGACCTTTCTCTCCGATGCGGAGCTCGACGAGCTCATGGCGATGCTGCGGCGCCATTTCACCCTGACACCCGGTGGCGAGTATTCGATCGAGGTGGACCCGCGCACGGTGACCGAGGAACGCCTGCGCTTGCTGTTTCGCATGGGCTTCAACCGGCTGAGCTTCGGTGTACAGGACTTCGACCCGGCCGTTCAGAAAGCGGTGCACCGCGTGCAACCCGCCGAACAGGTGTTCACACTGGTGGAGGCGGCGCGGCGCATCGGGTTTGAATCGATCAATGTCGACCTGATCTACGGCCTGCCGCAGCAAACGCCCACGTCTTTCGCGCGCACGCTGGCGCAGGTCAATGAACTGCGGCCCGACCGCATTGCGCTGTACGCCTACGCCCACCTGCCATCGCGCTTCAAGCCCCAGCGCCGCATTGCCGCTGCCGAGCTTCCAAGCCCCGGCAACAAGCTGTCGATGCTGTCGGCCTCGCTGGACTCGCTCATGGGTGCAGGCTATGTGTATGTGGGCATGGACCACTTCGCGCTGCCCACCGATGCGTTGGCCGTGGCCAAACGCCAGGGCCGGCTGCACCGGAATTTTCAGGGCTACAGCACACAACCCGATTGCGACCTGATCGGCCTGGGCGTCTCCGCCATTGGCCGCATCGGCGCCACCTACAGCCAGAATGCCAAGACGCTGGCCGAGTACGGCGACCTGCTCGATCAAGGGCGCCTGCCCATCGTGCGTGGCCTGGCGCTCACGCGCGATGACCTGCTGCGCCGCGCGGTCATCATGTCGCTCATGTGCCAGGGCGAGTTGCAGTTCGAATCGATCGAGCTGGGTCATCTGATCGACTTCAAACGCTACTTCGCACGCGAACTCGTGGTGCTCCACACCATGGCCGAGCAGGGGCTGGTGAGGCTTCTCGACGGCGGCGTTCAGGTGACCGAAGCCGGCTGGTTCCTCGTGCGCGCCATCGCCATGGTGTTCGACAAGAACCTGCAGGCCGACCGGGAGCGCGCAAGGTTCTCACGGATCATCTGAGCGAGCACGCAGCGATGCAGACTTCCATGGCGATCACGGCCCTGTTCATGGGCGTCGTGGGCGGCCCCCACTGCGTGGCCATGTGTGGCGCTGCGTGCGCGGGTATCTCACGCGCTGCGGGTGCGCGCAGCACGTCTGCGCTGCTGACGTTCCAGTTGAGCCGCATGCTCGGCTATGCCCTGTTCGGTGCACTGGCGGCAGGCTCGGTGCAGGGGCTGGCCTGGCTGGGTACGAACACCACCGTGCTGAGGCCGGTCTGGACCATGTTTCACGTGGCCGCTCTGTTGCTCGGGGCCGTGCTGCTCTGGCAGGCACGCCAGCCCGCGTGGATCGAAAACCTGGGCCAGAACGTTTGGCGCCGGGCACGCCCGGTGCTCGGCAGGCTCGGGTCGCGTGCCCCCGTGGTCCTGGGTGTGGGGTGGGCGCTCATGCCCTGTGGCTTGCTGTATTCGGCCTTGTTGGTGGCATCGCTTTCGGCCAGCGCGATCGAAGGTGCATCGATCATGGCGCTTTTTTCGCTCGGCACTTCGGTCTCTCTGACGGCTGGTCCCTGGCTTCTGCTGCACTTGCGCGGTGCTCGTTCGGGTGCATGGGGCATCCGTCTGGCCGGCTTGGTGCTGGCGCTGACATCGGGCTGGGCGATCTGGATGGGCATGACCCAGCCGACCGGGCTCTGGTGCGCTTGATTCAGCGCGGATTTCGGCCGGGCAAGGTCGCGAGCACCAGGCCCAGCAGGGCAATGCCGAAAGCCACCCCCTGAAGCAGCGTGAGTCGCTCACCCATGAACAACACGCCGATGGCGGCCGCGCTGATCGGCAGCATCACGGTGAACACCCCCGCCTGCGATGCCGGCACGACCTTGAGGCCGGTCATCCAGAGCCAGACCGTCCACATGCTGGCCGCCAGCGCGTAGAACACCAGCAGGACCCAGATTGGCGCGGCCACGGTGCCGAAGTCGAACTGCCACGCTGCCCAGATGCCAAACGGCGTCACCAGCGCAAACCCCCAGAGATTGATGACGGCCGAGATGCGCTTGGGGCTCAGGCCTTCGGTCAGGCGCTTGCCAATGACCACGTAAGACGCCTCGCACACCACGGCAGCGAACACCAACAGGTTGCCCAGCAGCGCACGGCTGATGCCGAAAGGCCCGCTGGCATCGGCCACGGCATTTGCACCCGCATCGGCCTTCTGCAACGAGAAAAGGCCAATGCCGATGGCCGCGCAGGCGATGCCTGCGGCGCTGCGCCAGCCGATTCGCTCACGCAAGAAGAGCCAGCTCAGCACCGCCACCACGGCAGGAATCGACGACATGACCACGCCTGCAGCCACCGCCGTCGTCATGCTCACGCCAAACAGCATGCAGATGGAGAACAGGAAATTGCCTAGGAACGACTCCAGGAAGAGCAACCAGCGCGTTCGCGCCGTCATGGGCGGTTCGGACGCGGGTTTGCGCAGCCAGGACCACATGGCCAGGCCACCGATGCCAAAGCGCAACCAGGCCAGCAGGAACACCGGAAACACGAGCACCAGGGGCTTGGAGAGCGCGACGTAGCTGCCCACCAGGGCCATGCTCAGGGCGAGGCAGGCATAGGCCCACCAACGGTTGAGGGGGAGGGTTGAATTCAAGGGAAGTGGGTGGCTGCACGAAAGTGGGCTGCATCATGCCCGATGGCCGTGAGGGGCATTTCTGCATGAGAAATCTCCATTTCGTATGGTGGAGTCATGAAATGCTGCGGCGCATGATTTTTTCTCAATGCGAGAGACTGATTGCCATATTGAGAAATACTCCGAATAGATTGTTGAAAAACAAAGAGAAAATTTTTCTCTTATATAAGACATAAGAGCTTTTAAAACTCTTCTATAAGACTTAAAGTCACTCCATCGGCATCCCGCTTGCATGCCGACCGATGCAAGCCCGAAGCCAGTCTGTTTCCCATCAACCTCACGGAGTCCGTCATGCCCCAATCCCTCACCGAGCAACTCAGCCGCGCCCAACAGATCGAAGCCCTGGAAAAAGACTGGGCCACCAATCCGCGCTGGAAAGGTGTCAAGCGCGGCTACTCCGCCGCCGACGTGGTTCGCCTGCGCGGCAGCATGCAGATCGAGCACACGCTGGCCAAGCGCGGTGCCGAGAAGCTGTGGGACAAGGTCAACGGCGGCGCCAAGAAGGGCTACGTGAATGCCTTCGGCGCCATCAGCGCCGGCCAGGCGATGCAGCAGGCCAAGGCAGGCCTTGAGGCCGTGTACCTCTCGGGCTGGCAGGTCGCTGCCGATGGCAACACCTCGGAAACCATGTACCCCGACCAGTCGCTCTACGCGTACGACTCGGTGCCCACCATGGTCCGTCGCATCAACAACACCTTCAAGCGCGCCGACGAAATCCAGTGGGGCCGCGGCATTGAACCGGGCAGCCCGGAATTCATCGACTACTTCCTGCCCATCGTGGCCGATGCCGAAGCCGGTTTTGGCGGCGTGTTGAACGCGTTCGAATTGATGAAGAACATGATCACCGCCGGTGCCGCCGGCGTGCACTTCGAAGACCAGCTGGCCGCTGTTAAGAAGTGCGGCCACATGGGTGGCAAGGTGCTGGTGCCCACGCAGGAAGCCTGCGAGAAGCTGATCGCCGCGCGCTTCGCCGCCGACGTGATGGGCGTGTCCACCATCGTGCTGGCCCGCACCGACGCCGAAGCCGCCAACCTCATCACCAGTGACCATGACGCCAACGACAAGCCGTTCCTCACCGGCGAGCGCACGCAGGAAGGCTTCTACCGTGTCAAGAACGGCCTGGAGCAAGCCATCAGCCGCGGCATCGCTTACGCGCCCTATGCCGACCTGGTGTGGTGCGAGACTGGTGTGCCCGACATCGGCTTTGCTCGCGAGTTCGCGCAGGCCGTGCAGGCCGCCTGCCCCGGCAAGCTGCTGTCGTACAACTGCTCGCCATCCTTCAACTGGAAGAAGAACCTCAACGACAAGCAGATCGCCTCGTTCCAGGAAGACCTGGCCGCGCTGGGCTACAAGTACCAGTTCATCACGCTGGCCGGCATCCACATCAACTGGTTCAACACCTTTGAATTCGCCCACGCCTACGCTCGTGGGGAAGGCATGAAGCACTACACCGAGATGGTGCAGGAGCCCGAATTCAAGGCACGTGAGAAGGGCTACACCTTCGTCTCGCACCAGCAGGAAGTGGGCGCGGGTTACTTCGACGACGTGACCACCGTGATCCAGGGCGGTTCATCCAGCGTCAAGGCGCTGACGGGCTCGACCGAGGAAGAGCAGTTCCACTGAATTCACCCGAAGCGGTGAGGAGACAGGGCGCCACCCTTCGGGGTGGCGTTTCAGTTTGTGGTGGAGGGTGTTGCGGGTTGCGTGACCACAGGAGGGTCGACCGGATCCAGCAGACCTCTGGGCGGATTTCTTTTCATTTCATCCGCCAGGGTCAACTGCTCGGGGCTCATGCATTCATCGGCCAGTCTTGCACCCAGTTTCTGGCTCATCAACATGGACTTGTTGCCCAGTTGGAGCCAGAGAGCACCCCGTTTCGGGTCTTCCAGGCGGATGGCGCCCGTGCGGCTTTCAACCGGGTGCATGTAGTAGCGCGCGTTGCGCACATTCTTGACCTGCACGATGAAAAACCCTTGACGCTTCGCTGGCGTGATCTGCACAGACGAACCCAGTTCGCAGGGGATCTGTCCGACGTACACCCTTTGAGCGACCGCGAGATCGGCTTCGGTGAGGATCACATTGGAGTCCTCTTCGATGGGCGTTATTTCTTCCACGGCCTTGGCCGCAGAGCGGGCCAGCGGGGGGCGCTTGGCCGGCGGCTTGGCGGCGGAGGCAGGTTGGGCGGCGGGCTGGCGCGCAGGGGTCTGCGCCACGGCAGCCAGGGGTGCGAACGCCACTGCGCTCAGCGAGAAAAACAAGGGGAGTAGTTTCATGCGGTCGTTGGATGGGACGTGAAAGCAGCGCGTAGTCTGCACGCATGTCGGCTCCCATGATGTTTGGAGATGTTTCGATCCGGGTCCGCATTGGCGCCCGCGCCCGGGATTTGTGGGAAAATCCTGTTTCTTCTGACTCACCAAGAGCGAGAAAGGCAATCTGGTTATGACACCGCGAACTATGGAGCTGACTCCCCTGGCCCCTTGAGGCCTGCAGTTCGCGCCTGCCCGATTCCCTTTTCCTCTCACACCAGCGCGGCCCCTGCCGCGCTTTTTTGTTTTCTGGACGACCATGTTGCACATCACGCTCCCCGACGGTTCCCAACGCGAGTTTCCTGGCCCGGTCACGGTCGCCGACGTAGCCGCCTCCATCGGCACCGGTCTGGCCAAGGCCGCGCTGGCCGGCAAGATCGGTGACAAGGTGGTCGACACCAGCCACCTCATCACGCAGGACAGCCCGCTGTCCATCGTCACGGCCAAGGACGCCGACGGGCTGGAGGTGATTCGCCATTCCACGGCCCACTTGCTGGCCTATGCGGTCAAGGAGTTGTTTCCCGATGCGCAGGTCACGATCGGTCCGGTGATCGAGCACGGGTTCTTCTATGACTTCTCCTACAAGCGACCCTTCACGCCCGACGATCTGGCGGCCATCGAAAAGCGCATGGCTGAGCTGGCGGCGAAGGACGAACCGGTGGTGCGCCGCGTGTTGCCACGCGACGAGGCGGTGGCCTATTTCAAGGGCATGGGCGAGCACTACAAGGCCGAGATCATTGCCAGCATCCCGAGCAACGAAGACGTGTCGCTTTACCGCGAAGGCGCCTTTGAGGATCTGTGCCGAGGTCCGCACGTGCCCAGCACGGGCAAGCTCAAGCACTTCAAATTGATGAAAGTGGCCGGCGCTTACTGGCGTGGCGACCATCGCAATGAAATGCTGCAGCGCATCTACGGCACGGCCTGGGCCACCAAGGACGAGTTGCAGGGCTATCTGACGATGCTGGAGGAAGCCGAAAAGCGCGACCACCGCAAGCTGGGCCGAGAGCTCGATCTGTTCCACATGGAAGAGACGGCACCCGGCCTCGTGTTCTGGCACCCCAAGGGCTGGACGGTCTGGCAGGCGGTGGAGCAATACATGCGTGCCGTCTACCGCGACAACGGTTACCAGGAGGTGAAGGGCCCCCAGATCCTGGACAAGAGCCTGTGGGAGAAGACCGGTCACTGGGACAACTACCGCGACAACATGTTCACCACGGAGTCGGAGAAGCGCGAATACGCGCTCAAGCCGATGAACTGCCCGGGACACGTGCTGATCTTCAAGCAGGGCATCAAGAGCTACCGCGACCTGCCACTGCGCTACGGCGAGTTCGGCCAGTGCCATCGCAACGAACCCAGTGGGGCGCTGCACGGCATCATGCGCGTGCGCGGTTTCACGCAGGACGACGGGCACATCTTCTGCACCGAAGACCAGATCCTGGAGGAATGCATCGCGTACACGGCCTTGCTGCAAAAGGTCTATGCCGACTTTGGCTTCAAGGACATCATCTACAAGGTGGCAACCCGCCCCGAAAAGCGCGTGGGCTCGGACGAGTTGTGGGACAAGGCCGAGTTCGCCGTGATGGAGGCCCTGCGCCGCTCAGGCTGCGAATTCATCGTCTCGCCCGGCGATGGCGCCTTTTACGGCCCCAAGATCGAATACACGCTCAAGGACGCCATCGGGCGCCAATGGCAATGCGGCACCATGCAGGTGGATTTCAACACCGCTGAACGTCTGGGCGGCGAGTACGTGACCGAAACGAGCGGAAGGGCGCACCCCGTCATGCTGCACCGCGCCATCGTCGGTAGCCTGGAGCGCTTCATCGGCATCCTGATCGAACAACATGCGGGCGCTTTGCCCGTCTGGCTGGCGCCGGAACAGGTCGCGGTGCTGAACATCACCGATGGGCAAGCCGATTACTGTCGTGAAATCGCGAAAACGTTGCAGAATCAAGGGCTTAGGGTGGTGACCGACCTTCGCAATGAGAAAATAACGTATAAAATACGGGAGCACGCGTTGCAAAAGCTGCCTTTTATCCTTGTCGTGGGCGATAAGGAGAAGGCGGCTGGTGCCGTGGCTGTGCGGGCTCGAGGTAACAAAGACCTCGGAGTCATGCCGCTGGAAGCCTTTTCCAAACTCATTGCGGCAGACGTTTCATCCAAGGTTTGACATCAAACACCAGGATCGAAGCCCCTGCGGTCATTGCGCCCCGCGCTTGCAAGCTGGCGGCCGTGAGGGTCGCTATTGTGTTTGATCAGCCCACACGAAGGAACTCACCATAGCTACCAACTTTCGCGACCGCCGCCAGCGTGAAGAGCGCGCACACCGACTGAACCGGGAAATCATGGCCCCCGAGGTTCGCCTCAACGGACCGGAAAACGAACCACTGGGCATCGTCAGTCTGCAAGAAGCGTTGCGCATGGCCGGTGAGCTGGATGTGGACCTGGTCGAGATTGCGGCCACCGCCGTCCCTCCCGTGTGTCGTTTGATGGACTACGGCAAGTTCAAGTACCAGGAGCAGAAAAAGGCTGCCGAGGCGAAGGCCAAGCAGACCGTCATCGAGATCAAGGAAATCAAGTTCCGCCCGGGCACGGACGACGGCGACTACAACATCAAGATGCGCAACATCCGCCGGTTTCTGGACGATGGCGATAAATGCAAGATCACCTTGCGTTTCCGCGGTCGAGAAATCACCCACCAGGATCTCGGGCTGGCGCTTCTGAACCGTATTCGTGACGAGTTGGCCGATTCGATCGTGGTGGAACAGTTTCCCAAGCTCGAAGGGCGCCAGATGATCATGATGATCGCGCCGGGGCGCAAGAAGACCGGCGGCGGAGCGCCCAAGGCAGCGGAAGCTGTCGCAGCGCCTGCAGAAGGACAGCCGACAGCCTGAGGGCTGCGGGGGAAAACAAAGGATTGAACCGGCAGGGTAGTCTCCTGGCGGTTCGAGGCGAAATCCGAGAGGATGGCTGCCGAACGGATGACCGAAAGGTCGTCCATAAAAGTGGCTCGGGGCCAACAAGCCCGCGGAAGGTTCGCGGCGCCTCACGAGCACAAATGAAAAGGAGCATGCAAATGCCCAAAATGAAGACCAAGAGCAGCGCGAAGAAGCGTTTTCGCGTTCGTCCCGGTGGCACCGTCAAGCGCGGTCAAGCCTTCAAGCGTCACATCCTGACCAAGAAGACCACCAAGAACAAGCGCCATCTGCGGGGTGCGGTGACCGTGCATGAGACCAACATGGGTCACATGGCACAGATGCTGCCCGGCATGGGCATTTGATCAACGACGAACAAGGAGTAACACATGCCTCGCGTCAAACGTGGTGTCACGGCTCGCGCCCGACACAAAAAAGTCCTGGCTCTGGCCAAAGGTTTCCGCGGCCGCCGCGGTAACGTCTTCCGCATCGCCAAGCAGGCGGTGATGAAGGCAGGGCAATACGCCTACCGTGATCGCCGCACCAAGAAGCGCGTGTTCCGGCAGTTGTGGATTGCCCGTATCAACGCTGGTGCCCGTGCATGCGGCCTGACGTACAGCCAGTTCGCCAATGGCCTGAAGAAGGCTCAGATCGAAATCGACCGCAAGGTCCTGGCCGATCTGGCGGTGAACGACCCGGCTGCCTTTGGCAGCATCGTGGAGCAAGTCAAAGCCAAGCTGGCCGCTTGATTCACGGCAGGGAGCGCCGCCTTGCCGCGGTGCTCTCCAGTCGCTCAAAGGGGTTGAGGCTTGAGGGGTTCCCTCGCTGGCTTCAACCCTTTTTTTGTTTCCCAACGATTCCATCAAACACATGAACGAGTTGGACGAACTGGTCGAAGGCGCACGAGCCGCGTTTTCAAACGCGACAGCCCCCGCCGACCTGGAAAATGCCAAGGCATTGTTTCTGGGAAAGTCCGGCCGCATCACCGAGCTGATGAAAGGCATGGCCGCACTCTCGGTCGATGAAAAGAAGACGCGTGGCGCCGCCATCAACCTGGCCAAACAGGCCATCGAGGCCGCGCTCAACGAGCGCCGCCAGGCACTGGCCGACGCAGAGCTGCAGACACAACTCCGGGCCGAGGCGCTGGACGTGACGCTGCCTGGACGACAGCGTGGCCAGGGCGGTCTTCATCCGGTGAGCCTCACGCTCGAGCGCATCGAGGCAATCTTCGGCTCCATGGGTTTCGAAGTGGCCGAGGGTCCCGAGATCGAGTCCGACTGGTTCAACTTCACCGCACTGAACACGCCCGAAGACCACCCGGCGCGTTCCATGCACGACACCTTCTATGTGGAGGGCGGCAGCGAGAAGGCGCCCAATCTTCTGCGCACCCACACCAGCCCGATGCAGATTCGCCACGCGGTGCAGCACGTCAAGCGCCACCGCGTTGCGCTCGATGCCGGGCTGAGCATGCCGGAGATCCGCGTGATCGCGCCAGGCCGCACCTATCGGGTGGACAGCGACGCCACCCATTCGCCGATGTTCCACCAGTGCGAGGGCCTGTGGATTGGCGAGAACGTGAGCTTCAAGGACCTGAAGTTCGTTTTCACGGATTTCTGCCGCACCTTCTTCGAGTCCGACGATCTGGTGCTCCGCTTTCGTCCGAGCTTCTTTCCTTTTACGGAGCCCAGTGCCGAGATCGACATCCAGTTCCAGCATGGCCCGCTGGCCGGCCGTTGGCTGGAGGTGGCGGGTTCCGGTCAGGTGCATCCGAACGTGGTGCGCAATATGGGCCTGGACTCGGAGCGCTACATCGGTTTTGCCTTCGGCATGGGGCCGGACCGCCTGACCATGCTGCGCTATGGCGTCAACGATCTTCGCCTGTTCTTCGACGGCGATGTCCGCTTTCTCGCCCAGTTCCGCTGAGACCACGACATGCAATTTCCTGAATCCTGGCTGCGTGCCTTCTGCAATCCGCCACTGACCAGCCAGCAATTGGCCGACACCCTGACCATGGCTGGTCTGGAAGTCGAAGAGCTGGAGCCGGTGGCGCCGCCGTTCACTCGCGTGGTGGTGGGCGAGATCAAGGAAGCCGTTCAGCATCCCAATGCAGACCGTCTCCGGGTGTGTCAGGTCGACGTGGGGCAGGGGAGTCTGCTCAACATTGTGTGTGGCGCACCCAATGCGCGTGTGGGCATCAAGGTCCCGTGTGCGCTGGTGGGCGCCGAATTGCCACCGGGCGAGGATGGCAAACCTTTCCAGATCAAGCTGGGCAAGCTGCGGGGTGTCGAAAGCCAGGGCATGCTGTGCTCGGCGCGCGAGCTCAAGTTGTCGGAGGACCATGGCGGCTTGCTGGAGTTGCCTGGCGACGCTCCGTTGGGTCGCGACATTCGCGAGCAACTCGCGCTCGACGACATGCTCTTCACGCTCAAGCTCACGCCCAATCTGGCGCATTGCCTGAGCGTCTTCGGCATTGCGCGCGAAGTGGCCGCACTCACGGGTGCGCCGCTGGTCGAGCCGGTGTTTCCCCCCGCTCCAGCCAGCCTTCAGGATTGCCTGCCGGTGAAGGTGCAGGCGCCCGACCTGTGCGGCCGTTTCTCCGGTCGCATCGTGCGTGGCGTCAACACCCAGGCTGCCACGCCCGCGTGGATGGTCGAGCGCCTGGCGCGTTGTGGTCAGCGCAGCGTGACCGCGCTGGTGGACATTTCCAACTACGTCATGTTCGAATTGGGGCGGCCTTCCCACATCTTCGATCTCGACAAGATCCATGGTGGCCTCACCGTGCGCTGGGGTCTTGCGGGAGAGACGCTCAAGCTGCTCAATGGCAATACGGTCTCGCTGGACGAGCGGGTGGGCGTGATCGCCGACGACCAGAGCGTCGAGTCGTTGGCGGGCATCATGGGTGGTGACTCCACGGCGGTGTCGGACGATACCCGCAACATCTACATCGAGGCTGCTTTCTGGTGGCCCAAGGCCATCGCCGGCCGCTCACGCCGCTACAACTTCTCTACCGATGCCGGCCACCGGTTCGAGCGCGGTGTGGACCCTTCCACCACCGTCGAGCACGTCGAACGCATCACCCAGCTCGTCCTGGAAATCTGCGGCGGGCAGGCCGCGGTGCTCGACGACCACGTGGTCAACATGCCTAAAGCGCAGCCGGTGAGCCTTCGTGTGGCGCGCGCGGCCAAGGTCACGGGCATGCCGCTCTCGCAGTCGCAGTGCGCTGGCGCGCTGCGCCGCCTGGGCCTGCTGGTCGAAGAGGGCGATGGGTTGGTCACGGTCACACCACCCGCCTATCGCTTCGACCTTCTGATCGAGGAAGACCTGATCGAGGAAGTGACCCGTGTCATCGGGTACGAGCAGTTGCCCGACACGCCACCGCTGGCACCCATCACGGCCCGGGTCCGTCCCGAGTCGCGCCGTGGCCCGTTTGCCGTGCGGCGGCAGCTCGCCCAATTGGGCTATCAGGAAACGATCAATTTCAGCTTCGTCGAGGAGCGCTGGGAGCACGAGCTGGCCGGCAACCCGACGCCGATCCGGCTGCTGAACCCGATTGCCAGCCAGATGAGCGTGATGCGGTCATCGCTGTTGGGCAGCCTGATCGCAGTGCTCAAGTTCAACCTGGATCGGCGTGCCGACCGGGTTCGGCTGTTCGAGTTGGGTCGGGTGTTTCTGAAGGATGCCACCGTACCCGACAGCGATACCAGCGTGGCCGGGTTTGCCCAGCCCATGCGGGTGGCGGGTTTGTGCTTTGGTGCGGTCGATGCCCTGCAATGGGGTTCGCCCGAGCGCGCCGTGGATTTCTTCGACGCGAAAGGCGATGTACAGGCGTTGCTGTCGCCGCATCTTCCTGAGTTCCGCACCGCCGAGCACCCGGCCATGCACCCGGGCCGCTGTGCCAGCGTCTGGCTGGAGGATCGCTGCATCGGCCACGTGGGCGAGTTGCACCCGCGCTGGCGGCAGGCGTACGAGCTTCCCCAGGCGCCTGTCATGTTCGAGCTGGAGCTGGACGCCGTACTGGCGCGCTCGGTGCCGGCCTACCAGGCTGTGGCCCGCCACCAGGCAGTCGAGCGCGACCTTGCCATCGTGGTCAAGGAGTCCGTCACGCACGCGGCGGTGGTCGATGCCATCCGCGCGCCGGCGAATCCCTGGTTGCGAGACGTGGTGCTCTTCGACGTGTACCGGCCGAAGAAGCAGGCCGTGGGGCAAGGCGGCGCAACCGGTGCTCTGGCCGAAGACGAAAAAAGCCTGGCGGTCCGGCTGGTGCTCAACCGCGACGACGCTACACTGACCGAAGAAGACATCGAAGCGACCGTCAAGGGCGCCTTGGCTTCCGTGGAACAACGCCTGGCAGGACGGCTGCGCGCCTGAACAAACGAGGATGGAGAACCCCCGCATGGAACTCGCTGTTGAAAGTCTGGAAACCCCGGCGCTGACCAAAGCACAACTCGCCGAGTTGCTGTTCGACCAGATCGGTCTGAACAAGCGTGAATCCAAGGACATGATCGATGCGTTCTTCGATCTGATCACCGACAGCCTCGTCAATGGCAACGACGTGAAGATTTCGGGTTTTGGCAATTTCCAGATTCGTACCAAGGCCCCTCGCCCTGGGCGCAATCCACGAACCGGCGAGCCTGTGGCCATCCAGGCACGCCGCGTGGTGACCTTCCACGCCAGCCCCAAGCTGAAGGAACAGGTACAAACGGCCGTCATCGGCGGCTAATCGCGCTCCGAAGGGGCTCTCTTGCCCCGTTTTTCTGCCAACTGTGCCCTTCGGGCACACGGTGGTGAGCGCATCTGCAACTGCCTGCCATGCCGTTTGCAACATTTCACACGGATTTCGACGCTCCCCCGTGCACGCGCACTCGAGTTAGAGTAGATTTCAAGGTTCGGTCTGTACTGCCTTGATTTTCATGGAAAAATCACTTCCTCCCATACCCGCCAAACGCTACTTCACCATTGGTGAGGTGGGCGAATTGTGCGGCGTCAAGCCGCATGTGCTTCGGTATTGGGAGCAGGAGTTCACGCAGTTGAGACCGATGAAACGTCGCGGCAATCGGCGCTATTACCAGCATCACGAAGTGCTGATGATTCGCCGAATCCGGGAGTTGCTTTACGACCAAGGCTTCACCATCAGTGGTGCGCGCAACAAGCTCCAGGAGATCGTGCAATCTGAACGGGACAAGCGACGCAGCGAAGATGAGGAAGCGATCGATGTCATCGAACTGGACGAGATGGTGAATGGCAGCGATATGGTTGTGCCCTTTGTCGAGGCGCACGATTCCGGCTCACCCGAATCGGGTTCTTTGCTGCACGATGTGAGGCGTGAGTTGCTCGAAATACGCGAGCTTCTTTGGCATACGGTCTGAACAGGCTCGTTTGCCAGCTATAATTTAAGGCTTGTCGGCGTGTAGCGCAGCCTGGTAGCGCACTTGCATGGGGTGCAAGGGGTCGCGAGTTCGAATCCCGCCACGCCGACCATTTTTACAGAAGCCCGGAGCCGCAAGGTCCGGGCTTTTCTCATGGCGAGACACAAAATCGGAAAGGCCATGATGCAAGATCTGGACAGAGTGGATGCCGTGGTGATTGGGGCAGGGGTGATCGGCCTTTCTGTGGCGCGGGCACTGGCCCTGGCCGGGAGAGAGGTGATGGTGCTTGAGCGCGAGGCCGCCATCGGCACCGGCACCAGTTCGCGCAACAGCGAGGTGATTCACGCCGGCATCTACTATCCTGCAGGTTCCCTCAAGGCCACGTTGTGTGTGCAGGGTCGTGATGCCCTGTACGCCTACTGCGTCGAGCGCGGTGTGGCCTACAGGCGCTGCGGCAAGCTGATCGTGGCCACCACGCCGTCTCAACTCGCGGCTTTGCCTGCCATCCTCAACAAGGCTCTAAGCAACGGCGTGACCGATCTCCAATTGCTCAGCCGTGAACAAGCCAGGCTCATGGAGCCCGAACTGGAATGTCTGGGTGCGGTGCATTCGCCTTCCACCGGTATTGTGGACAGCCACGGACTCATGCTGGCCTACCAGGGTGAGCTCGAGCATGCAGGAGGCTTGGTGGCCTGCCACAGCGGCGTGGACAGCCTCGTGGTCTCGTCGCAGGGCATCGAGGTTCAATGCGCCGATGGCACCCGATTGTTGGCGCGTACCGTGGTCAATGCCGCCGGTCTCTCAGCCTGTGACCTGGCCCGACGCACTCGAGGGCTCGACACGCAACTTGTGCCGCGCGCCTGGTATGCCAAGGGCAACTACTTCACGTTGACGGGCCGCACGCCGTTCTCACGCCTGATCTATCCCGCTCCTGAGCCTGATCGCCATCTGGCGGGTCTGGGTGTGCACTTCACGATCGACCTGGGCGGGCAGGCCAAATTCGGCCCCGACGTGCAATGGACCGACTCGCCCGAGGACCTGCGGGTTGACCTCTCGCGAATCGGAGATTTTTATGCCGAGGTCCGGCGTTATTGGCCTGGCCTGCCGGACAGTGCCTTGCAGCCGGGCTATGCTGGCATTCGGCCGAAGATCAGCGGCCCAGACGATCCTGCGGCGGATTTTGTGATTCAAGGCCCGGCAGTTCACGGCGTACCTGGTTTGGTGAACCTGTTCGGCATCGAGTCACCAGGGCTTACCAGCAGCCTGGCCATTGCCGATCGGGTGGTCTCCTTGCTTTGATCAGGCCTTGGCGCGCGCCTGGATCGCGCGTGCCGCTTCCCATACCAGCGATGGGCCCTTGTAGATCAGCCCTGTGTAGATCTGCACCAACTGGGCTCCGGCCTCGATCTTGCTGACCGCATCCTCCGCGCTGAGCACCCCGCCCACGCCGATGATGGGGAAACTTTTGCCCAGGCAGGCACGCAACTGGCGGATGACGCGGTTGCTCGCCTGCAGGACGGGAGAACCCGACAGTCCTCCCGCTTGTTCTGCGTGCGTCATCCCAGCCACTGCATCGCGGCTGAGGGTGGTGTTGGTGGCGATCACCCCCATCGCGTTGGTGGCCTGGCCCGCGCTGTCCACGCCATAGCGCATGAGGGTGGTCGCGATCACTTCGATCTGCGTGTCGTCCAGATCGGGGGCGATCTTCACGAACACGGGAATGCGGCGGCCGTGGCGTTGCGCCAGCAACTCGCGCCGCTCGGCCACCGCGCCCAGCAAGGCGTCGAGTGCGGCGTCGCTTTGCAGGCTTCGCAGGTTTTGCGTGTTGGGGCTGGAGATGTTGACGGTAACGTAGTCCGCGTGCGCGTAGACGCCATCCAGGCAGGTGAGGTAGTCGTCGGTGGCGCGCTCGATGGGCGTGCTGGCGTTCTTCCCGATGTTCAGGCCCAGCAGCATCGGATTCACGCCAGCCTGCTGGCGAAAGCGCGCCTTCTGCACGTTGGCCAGGAAGGCATCAAGCCCCTCGTTGTTGAAGCCGAGGCGGTTGATCAGCGCGTTGGCCTTGGGCAGGCGAAACATGCGAGGCTTCGGGTTGCCGCTCTGGGCTTTGGGGGTGACGGTGCCGACTTCCACGAACCCGAATCCCATCGCAGCCAGACCATCGATGCATCGCGCATTCTTGTCCAGGCCTGCAGCCAGGCCCACGCGGTTGGGAAACTGCAACCCGGCCACGGTACAGGGATCGTGCACACGCGGCTCGCTGTAAAGGCAGGTCAGCGGCGAGTGCTGGAGCCGCGCGATGGATTGCAAGGTGAGTTCGTGGGCGGCTTCGGGGTCCAGGCTGAACAGGAACGGGCGCGCGACAGCGTATGGCAGGAGCGACATTGGATAATCCGGCTTGTTGTTTTACCGATTGTCTCAAATGACCCAAGACGAACTCAAAGCCCTGGTGGGCCAGGCGGCCCTTCAATACGTGACACCAGGCGACATCGTGGGCGTGGGCACCGGCTCCACGGTCAACAAGTTCATCGAGGCATTGGCGAGCATCAGGGATCAGATTCCCGGCGCCGTGTCGAGCTCCGAAGCTTCCACCGCTCGCCTCAAGGCGCTGGGTATCGCGGTTTTTGAAGCCAATGCAGTGGGCGAACTTTCGGTGTACATCGATGGCGCCGATGAGATCGATGCACGCGGCCACATGGTCAAGGGCGGGGGCGCGGCGCTCACGCGCGAGAAGATCGTGGCGGCGCAGTCGCGTCGGTTCGTCTGCATCGCAGATGAATCGAAACTGGTCAGGACACTGGGTGCCTTTCCTTTGCCCGTCGAAGTGATTCCCATGGCCACTGCCCGACTGGTGCGCCAGTTCGCCGCCCTGGGAGGCCTGGCGCAGGTCCGCATCAGGGATGGGTCACCGCTCATCACTGACAACGGCCAGCACATCCTGGACGTGACCGGCTTGCAGATCAACGATCCGCTGTCGTTCGAAAGCGAAGTGAATCAGTGGCCTGGCGTGGTGACGGTGGGCGTGTTCGCTCACCAGAAAGCCAGCGTGTGCCTGCTCGGAACACCTGAAGGCGTCAAGACACTGACGTTCTGATCCGCGGAACACCTCCGCGCGCCCTCAGCTCAGAAGCGAATGCCGGCCGGGTTTTGTGCAGGCGGGGCGACGGGCACCTCGGCCGGTGCCGGCGCGGTGCGTCCCTGTGCGGTGGCAGGAGCGGTGGACGGCGTTGCGGCTTCTTCACTCCGGATCTCCACCAACGGGCTGGGTGCAGGTCGACGGTAGCTCGAGGGCAGGGCGGACTGCTTGGGGTAGCCGGCGGCGTCCAGGAACTTGGTCCATTCGGTGTCCGAGTAACCCTTGATCTGCTGGCCGCCGATGGTGAGGAAGGGCAGCGACAACTCGCCGCTCAGCCGCTTGAGAGCGTCGCTGTCCTGCGGGGTGTCGACGGTTTTCTCCGTGTAGGGAATGCCGCGTGCATTGAGCAGGTTGCGACCGCTGTTGCAGGGCGCGCAGTCCCGGCTGGAATACAAAGTGACCGGGAAACGGCTGTTGACCTGTCGCAGTTCGAACGGCAGTTGCGCGGTCGTGCTGGCGGCGCTCGAAGGGGCGCTGGCGCCGGCAGGCCTGCTGCTGGGGGTGGCCGCGGGCTGGGGCTGGTCGGAGAAAGAAACCTTGCCGTCTGGCCCGACGATGCGGTAAACCCCCTGTGCCAACGCCGGCGTGGCAAGCGCCAAGGCAATGAGACTTGCGCTCAGCAGCCGCAGCAGCGTTTCGTTCGTGGGGAATTCGGGACGGATCGCGTTCATGACGGCTCCTATCGACAGACTGCGGAAGAAATCAAGCCATGCCCTGGTGGCGAAGGAGTGCGTCGATGCTCGGCTCGCGACCACGGAAGGCCTTGAACGAGTCCATGGCAGGCCGGCTGCCCCCCGCTTCCAGGATGGCTTGACGGTAACGGCGTCCGGTGGCCACGTCCAGCGTGCTGTGGCCATTCTGCTGCGCCGCTTCTTCGAATGCGGCGTAAGCATCGGCCGACAGCACCTCGGCCCATTTGTAGCTGTAGTACCCGGCCGAGTAGCCGCCGGCAAAGATATGGCTGAACGTGTGCGGTGTGCGGCTGTAGGCCGGTGGCTTGAGCACGGCCACCTCGTCGCGCACTTCCTGCTGCAGCGCAAGGATGGCGTCGCCGCTGGTGGGTGGCTCGGCCTGGCTGTGCAACAGCATGTCGAACAGCGAGAACTCCACCTGCCGCAGCGTCTGCAGGCCGCTCTGGTAGTTCTTGGCGGCCAGCATCTTTTCGAATAGCGCGCGCGGCAGCGGTTCGCCGGTGTCCACATGGGCGGTCATGTGCTTGAGCACGTCCCATTCCCAGCAGAAGTTCTCCATGAACTGGCTGGGCAGTTCCACCGCGTCCCACTCCACGCCGCTGATGCCCGAGACATCGCGCTCGTTGACTTGCGTGAGCATGTGGTGCAGGCCGTGCCCGAACTCGTGGAAGAGGGTTATGACGTCGTCGTGCGTGAGCAGCGGGGGTTTGCCGTTCACGCCTTCGGCGAAATTGCACACGAGGTGCGCCACCGGGGTCTGCAGCGAGCCGGTGTCCGGCCGCAGCCAGCGGGCACGCACATCGTCCATCCAGGCGCCACCGCGCTTGCCGGTACGTGCGGCGGGGTCCAGGTAGAACTGACCCACCAATTCGGCACCCTGCGGACCACGTCGCTCGATGCGATAGAACTCGACACCCGGGTTCCAGACAGGTGCCTGGTCTCGACGGATCGCCACTTCGAACAGCGTCTCAACGATCTGGAACAAGCCCGCCAGCACCTTGGGCGCTGTGAAATAAGGTTTGACCTCCTGTTCGCTGAAGGCGTAGCGCGCTTCCTTGAGTTTCTCGCCGATGTACGGCCAGTCCCAGGCTTGAGGATCGGGCATGCCCAGTTGACCGGCTGCGAAGGCGCGCAAGTCAGCCAGGTCTTTCTCGGCATGTGGCCGGGCCTTGTGGCCCAGATCGCGCAGGAAGGCAATCACCTGCTCCGGCGACTCGGCCATCTTGGGCACGAGCGACACGTCGGCATAGTGGCGGTACCCGAGCAACCGGGCTTCCTCGTGGCGCAGCGCCAGCAACTCGCCCATGATGCCGGCGTTGTCGAACTTCACCGCTTCGCCCCCGGCCTGGTCGCTGGCGCGCGTGGCATAGGCTCGATAGAGCTTTTCGCGCAGCGGGCTGCTGTGCGCAAACTGCATCACGGGCAAATAGCAGGGCATTTTCAGTGTGAGCTTGTGCCCTTCTTTGCCCTCCGCGAGGGCGGCAGCGGCGGTGGCCTGCAGCACGTCATCGGGCACGCCATCCAGTTCTTCGGGAGTGGCGTACAGGGAAAAGGCATCGGTCGCGTCGAGCGCGTTCTCACTGAACTTCTGTGCCAGTTCGGCCTGGCGTTCCTGCAGCCAGGCAAAACGTTCCTTGGCTTTCCCCTGCAGGTCGGCACCACCCAGCACGAAGCCCAGCATAGCGTTGTGGTGGGCGCGAGCCTGCTCGGCAGTGAGCTGGGCCGGGTTCATGGATTTGTACTTCGCGTAGAGTCGCTCGTCGGCGCCCAGCCGCGTCCAGAATTCGGTTACCCGGGGCAGGGCTTCGTTGTAAGCGGCGCGCAATTCGGGCGTGTCGGCCACGCTGTTGAGGTGGCTGACCGCGCCCCAGGCCCGGGAGAGCCGCTCGGTGGGAACGTCTAGCGCCAACGAAATGCTGCGCCAGTCAGCCGGGAAGTCCTGCGCGGTGACCTTCTCCAGCGCGACATTGGCTTGCTGCAGCAACTCATCGACGGCTGGCGCCACCAAGGGGGGCGTGATGGCGTCGAACAGCGGCAGGTCGGAGAAATCCAGCAGGGGGTTCTGCGCGAAAGGGGCGGTGCGGTCGTTCATGCGTTCTCAGATGTGGCGCTGTGGATGGAATTCAAGCGAGGGCCAGCGGGAGATCCAGCGAGAGACAGGCGTGCGTGTGCGACCGCTGGCGCACTCACTGCGCGCTTTTCTTGATGCTCTTCTTCATGACTTTCGCGCGCTTGACCTGGCCACCCGGTGTGAGCCGCTGGTTGCCCAGCACCCGCACCACCTTGACCTCGGGGCGCTGGCCACCGCGCTTGCTAAATTTGAGCACCTTGACATCGCGCGGGCCGGGCATGCGCTCTTCGTCCACCGGCTTCTCCTTCGCCGGCATCGGCCGCCACAGCACGATGAGCTTGCCGATGTGCTGGATCGGTGCGGCGCCGAGCTCGTCGGCAAGCGTCTGCATCATGGCCTCGCGGGCGGTGCGGTCGTCGCTGAACACGCGGATCTTGATGAGCCCGTGTGCCTTGAGGGCCAGGTCGGCCTCTTTCTTGACGGCGGCGCTCAATCCGTCGCCCCCGATGTGCACGACGGGATCGAGGTGGTGCGCCTCGGCGCGGTGGACTTTGCGCTGGGCAGGGGTGAGGGTGATCTGGGGCATGGGACAATTATCGTTTACAAGCACCGCAGGCGACCCTCATGGGCATGAAAGTCAAGACCCAGAGCAAAAAGGTCAACAAGGCCTGGCTCAACCAGCACGTCAACGATCCGTATGTGCGCCTGGCGCAAAAGGACGGCTACCGTGCACGCGCCGCCTACAAGCTCAAGGAACTCGACGAAACGCTGGGGCTGATACAGCCTGGGCAGTGCGTGGTGGACCTCGGTTCGACCCCGGGCGCGTGGAGCCAGTACCTGCGGCGACGCCTCAGTCCGCAGGGTGCGGCGGTGGGCGAATTGCATGGCACCATCGTCGCGCTGGACCTGCTGCCCATGGACGCTGTGGAAGGCGTGCATTTCATCCAGGGCGATTTCCGTGAGCCGGAGGTGCTGGCGGAACTGGAGCAAGCACTGGTGGAGCGCGGGGTGCAACAGGTCGACGTGGTGGTTTCCGACATGGCCCCCAATCTGTCGGGCATCGGCATGACCGATGCGGCCCGCATCTCGGATCTGGTGGAACTGGCGGTCGATTTTGCCGTTCGTCACCTCAAGCCGGAAGGCGCGCTCGTGGTCAAGCTGTTCCATGGGGGCGCTTACGATCCCATGGTGGCCTTGTTCCGGACCACCTTTCGCACGGTCAAGGCGATCAAGCCCAAAGCGTCTCGTGACAAATCCTCGGAAACCTTCCTGGTGGGGCTGGGTCTCAAAAAACCGGGATGAGCGGGTTTTCGCGCTGTGGCACAAGCACTCGACTTGTGCAAATGTGGCCTTTGACACAGCCCCGTCACCATTCGGCGGCAGGGGTACTTGAAAGTCCTAGAATCAGAGGTATATGGGTATGTCTGACACTTTTGTCTCCAGGAGCTGCACTTGAACAACCAGTGGTTCTCGAAAATCGCCGTGTGGATGGTCATCGCCATGGTGCTTTTCACCGTTTTCAAGCAGTTCGACAGCCGCTCCGCCGCTGGCTCGGGCTACATGGGCTATTCTGAGTTCCTTGACGAGGTCAAGGCCCAGCGCATCAAGAGCGCCACCATCCAGGAGGGCCAGGGTGGCACTGAAATCGTTGCTGTCACACAAGACGACCGTCGTGTGCGCACCACGGCCACCTACCTGGACCGCGGTCTGGTGGGCGACCTGATCAACAACAACGTGAAGTTCGACGTGCGCCCCCGCGAAGAGAGCTCGCTGCTGATGACGCTTCTGGTGAGCTGGGGCCCGATGCTGCTGCTCATCGGCGTCTGGATCTATTTCATGCGACAGATGCAGGGCGGTGGCAAGGGCGGAGCATTCAGCTTCGGCAAGAGCAAGGCCCGCATGCTCGATGAGAACAACAACACCGTCACCTTTGCCGACGTGGCCGGATGCGACGAGGCCAAGGAAGAAGTGAAGGAAGTGGTCGATTTCCTGAAAGATCCGGCCAAGTTCCAGAAGCTGGGTGGGCGCATCCCTCGTGGTCTGTTGCTGGTCGGGCCTCCCGGCACCGGCAAGACCTTGCTCGCCAAGGGCATCGCTGGCGAAGCCAAGGTGCCGTTCTTCAGCATCTCGGGTTCCGATTTCGTGGAAATGTTTGTCGGCGTGGGTGCGGCCCGCGTGCGCGACATGTTCGAGAACGCCAAGAAAAACGCGCCCTGCATCATCTTCATTGATGAAATCGATGCAGTCGGCCGCCAGCGTGGTGCAGGCCTGGGCGGTGGCAACGACGAACGCGAGCAGACCCTCAACCAGATGCTGGTCGAGATGGACGGCTTCGAGACCAACCTGGGCGTGATCGTGGTGGCCGCCACCAACCGTCCCGACATTCTGGACGCCGCTCTGCTGCGCCCGGGACGCTTCGACCGCCAGGTCTATGTGACGCTGCCCGACATCCGGGGTCGTGAACAGATCCTCAATGTGCACATGCGCAAAGTGCCCCTGGGTACCGATGTGAACGCGAGCGTGATTGCTCGTGGTACGCCCGGCATGAGCGGTGCCGATCTGGCCAACCTGTGTAACGAGGCCGCCCTGATGGCTGCGCGTCGCAATGCGCGAGTGGTCGAGATGCAGGACTTCGAGAAGGCCAAGGACAAGATCTTCATGGGCCCCGAGCGCAAGAGCATGGTCATGCCCGAGGAGGAGCGCCGCAACACCGCCTACCACGAGTCGGGCCATGCGCTCATCGGCAAGTTGCTGCCCAAGTGCGACCCGGTGCACAAGGTCACCATCATTCCCCGTGGCCGCGCACTGGGCGTGACCATGAGCCTGCCAGCACAGGACCGCTACAGCTACGACAAGGACTACATGCTGAATCAGATCAGCATGCTGTTCGGTGGCCGTATCGCTGAAGAGGTCTTCATGAACCAGATGACCACCGGTGCCTCCAACGACTTCGAACGGGCGACCACCATTGCCCGCGACATGGTGATGCGCTACGGCATGACCGATGCGCTGGGTCCGATGGTGTACGCAGAAAACGAAGGCGAGGTGTTCCTGGGTCGTTCGGTGACCAAGACCACCAACATGAGCGAATCCACCATGCAGAAGGTGGATGCCGAGGTGCGGCGCATCATCGACCAGCAGTACAAGCTGGCCCGCGAGCTGATCGAACAGAACAGCGACAAGATGCACGCCATGGCCAAGGCCTTGCTGGAATGGGAAACCATCGACGCCGATCAGATCGACGACATCATGGCTGGCAAGCCGCCACGTCCGCCGAAAGACTGGACACCACGCAACCCCTCGGTGGGTGGTGGCGGCAGCGGCGGAACGCCTGCGGTAACCACCGATCCGACACCCTCGGCCGCCTGAGCGGACAACCTGGGTCAGACCACACACGGGGCCACGAGGCCCCGTTCCTGTTTCCGAGCTTCCTTTTCGAGCCCCATGCACTGGCAGACCTCCCGCTTCGACATCGATCTCTCTCTTCCACGGGTCATGGGGATCGTCAACGTCACGCCCGATTCGTTTTCCGACGGCGGCCAACACGACAGTACATCGGCAGCACTGCGCCATTGCGAGCGATTGCTGGCTGAGGGTGCGCACATCCTGGATATCGGCGGTGAGTCCACCCGCCCAGGCAGCCCGGCTGTGCCGCTGGACGAAGAACTGGCCCGTGTGCTGCCGGTGATTCGCGAAGCGGCCCGGCTTGGCGTTCCGTTGTCTGTCGATACCTACAAGCCCGAGGTCATGAGTGCCGCGCTCGATGTCGGTGCCGACATCATCAACGACATCTGGGCGCTGCGCCGTGAGGGCGCATCAGCGGTGGTGGCCGCGCACCCGCGCTGCGGTGTCTGCCTGATGCACATGCACCGCGATCCACAAACCATGCAGGTAGCCCCCATGGAGGGCGACGTGCTGCCACAGGTCATCGCCTTCCTGCGGGAGCGCACGGCCCTGCTGATGGCGCAGGGTGTGGCGCGCGAACGCATCGTGCTCGATCCGGGCATTGGTTTTGGCAAAACGGTGGCGCAGAATTTCAGCTTGCTGGCGCATCTGGAAGAGTTGGGCCTGGGGGAATTCGCCTCGCTGGCGGGCTGGTCGCGAAAATCGTCCCTGGGGCACGTGACAGGCCGCGAAAAGCCGGCGGAGCGGGTCGCTGCGAGCGTGGCCACCGCCGTGCTGGCAGTGGATCGCGGCGCGCGCGTGGTGAGGGTCCATGACGTGCGTGAAACAGTCGACGCTCTCTGTGTCTGGCAAGCGGTGCACACTGCTTGAACCACGACATGGCCCGCGATAATGTGCGTGCGGCACCACCCACAACAAGCAAGAAAGAAGACAGCATGCCCCGCAAGTACTTTGGCACCGATGGCATCCGTGGCACCGTCGGTCAACCTCCTATCACGCCCGACTTCGTGCTGCGTCTGGCACATGCGGTGGGGCGCGTGCTGCGGCGCACCGAAGCACACCCCAAGGTGCTGATTGGCAAGGACACCCGCATTTCGGGGTACATGCTCGAGTCTGCCCTCGAGTCCGGCTTCAACTCGGCTGGGGTGGATGTGGTCCTGCTGGGGCCCGTTCCCACGCCGGCCGTGGCCTACCTCACGCGAGCGCAGCGCGCCAGCCTGGGTGTGGTGATATCTGCCAGCCACAACCCCTTTGCCGACAACGGCATCAAGTTTTTCAACGCTCAGGGGGCCAAGCTGCCCGACGACTGGGAGCTTGCAGTCGAGGCTGCTCTCGACGAACCTCCCGTGTGGGTGGAGTCGGCCCAGTTGGGCAAGTCGCGTCGCCTCGATGACGCCGCCGGGCGCTATATCGAATTCTGCAAGAGCACCTGCGAGCACAACTTCACCCTCAAGGGTTTGAAGATCGTGGTGGACGGTGCGCATGGCGCGGCCTACCAGATTGCTCCAGCGGTCTTTCACGAACTGGGCGCTGAAGTGGTGCGCATCGGTTGCGCACCCGACGGCCTGAACATCAACCAGGGTGTGGGTGCCACGCATCCCCAGGCCTTGCTGGACGCGGTGAAGGCACATGGTGCCGACTACGGCGTGGCGCTTGACGGCGATGCCGATCGATTGCAGATGGTGGATGCGCGCGGCCGACTCTTCAATGGTGACGAGTTGCTGTACCTGATCGCGGCCGACCGGATGGCACGCGACGTGGATATCCCCGGTGTGGTGGGCACGCTCATGACCAACATGGCGGTGGAAGTGGCGTTCAAGGAACGCGGTGTCAAGTTCGTGCGCGCGAAGGTGGGCGACCGCTACGTGCTCGAAGAGCTGGAAAAGCATGGCTGGATCCTGGGTGGCGAGGGCTCTGGTCATCTGCTGGTGCTCGACCGCCACACCACCGGCGACGGCCTCGTCTCCGCGCTGCAGGTGTTGCACGCTTGCGTGGACAGCGGCAAGACCATGGCGCAATTGCTGGCCGATGTGACGCTGTTCCCGCAGGTCCTGATCAATGTGCGCCTGCAGCCTGGTCAGGACTGGAAATCCAATACCTTCCTGAGCGAGGAAACCCGCGCTGTGGAGGCCGAGCTGGGTGAGGCTGGTCGGGTGTTGATCCGGCCCAGCGGGACCGAGCCACTTCTGCGGGTGATGGTGGAGGCGCGTGACGCGAAACAGGCTCAGGCCTGCGCCGATCGGCTCGTTGCTGCGGTGCGCGCGCAAGTGCCGGCATGATGGCCGGCACCATTGCGGTCGTTCGCGCCGACTACGCTGAGCCGACGCACGCGGCTGCGCTGGTGATGCTGCTCGATGCCTACGCGAGCGACCCCGCCGGTGGTGGCGAGGGTCTGTCGGGCTTTGCAAAGGAACATCTTGTGGCCTCGCTGGCCGCAAGACCGCAGGCCTTCAGCGTGCTGGCCTTCGACGGTGATCAGCCCGTGGGGCTTGTCAATTGCATCGAAGGCTTTTCCACCTTCGCCTGCAAACCACTGGTGAACGTGCACGATGTCGCGGTGCTGGCCAGCCACCGTGGGCGTGGCATCGCCGAGCGCATGCTGGCCCAGGCGGAGATGATCGCTCGCGAGCGTGGCGCGGTGAAGTTGACGCTGGAGGTGCTCTCGGGCAACCACGGCGCCGTGCGGCTGTACGAGCGAATCGGCTTTGCCGGCTACCAGCTGGACCCCGCCATGGGCACGGCGGTGTTCCTTCAGAAATGGCTCTAAGCCCTCAGTACAGCAGGTAGGCTTGCCGCTCGGCGGCCCAGGCGGCTTCGTCCACCGCCGCTACCGCTTCCAGCGCATCGGGCTCGGCCGACACGTCGTCCACCCACTCGCGCATCAGCGGCCCACCATTGATGAGGTCAATTGCCAGGCGGTCGTGTTCGTACTCATAAGGGAAATCGCGCCAGAGCGGGTAGTCGGGCGATTGCAGCCTCAGTGCGCGAAACGCGAGCGCCTGCAGCCGCCAGGGCTTGAACGCGGTGTGGTCGTAGTGCGTCGGATCCTCCACGTGGATCTGCACGCCTTGGCACAGTTTGCCCACGTGCTTGTGGAAGGTGGGTTCGAAAAAGCACTCGCGCAGCACGCAGCCTTGTAGCCACTGGGGTGCCAGGTCACGCATGTCTGCCACCAGTCGGCGCGCGTCCAGGTCGGGTGCACCGAAGAGTTCCAGCGGCCGGGTGGTGCCGCGGCCTTCGCTGAGCGTGGTGCCTTCGAGCATCACCGTGCCCGCGTAGGCACGCGCCATGCTCAGATTGGCTGCGTTCGGGCTGGGGTTGACCCAGGTGCGCTCCGTGGGCCAGCCGTATCCAGGGGATGACTCGGGCTGCCAGCCTTCCATGGTGATCACGCGGTATTCCAGTTTCAGGCCCAGCGTGGCAATGAACCATTGGCCGAGTTCGCCCATCGTCATGCCGTGGCGCATGGGCATGGGGCCGGCGCCCACGAAGCTCTCCCAGCCCTTGCGCAAAGCAAGACCTTCGATTGGACGTCCCGCGGGATTGGGTCGATCCAGCACCCACACGGCCTTGTCATGTTCCGCGGCGGCCTCCAGCACATACCGCAACGTGGTGATGAACGTGTAGATGCGGCAACCCAGGTCCTGCAAATCGACCAGCAACACGTCGAAGCTGTCCATCATGACGTCGGTGGGGCGGCGCACCTGGCCATAGAGGCTGAACACCGGAATGCCCAGGCGTGGGTCGTTGAAGTCGGGCGACTCGACCATGTTGTCCTGCTTGTCGCCGCGCAGGCCGTGCTGCGGGCCGAAAGCCGCGCTGAGCTTCACGTCGGGCAGGGCGGCCAGCGCGTCCAGCGAATGGGTGAGATCGCGCGTCACCGAAGCAGGGTGGGCGAGCAGGGCCACACGGCGCCCGGCGAGCGGTGCGCGCAGGGCCGGGTCATTCAGGAAGCGTTCGATGCCGAGTTGCATAGAGGTTCGTTCAGTTTCGCGCGAGGCGGAGAGCCCGGCCGTCGCGGTGGTGGAAATCGGGTCGATCTTTTGGATGCGCCAGTGCCCAGTAGCTCAGGCGGCCATCGGCTTCTTCGACGACAGCGCAGAGACCCAGCGCAACGACGGGGCCGGCGGGCAGGCTGGCGACGGGCAGGCGGGCCGTGAGCTGAAGTTCGTCCGTCGTTGTCGAGACATGGAGAGCTGGCTGGGTCACATCCGCCGCGGTATCGCGCACGCGCTCCGTCTGGAACCGGTATGCCGCCCATTGCCCGGAAGGTGAGAAGTTGAACTCGCGATAGGCCGCCTCACCCTCTGCGCCCACGAAGGCCTCGAAGCAGGTGTGTTGCCACAAGCCATCGGCGGGGCCAGTGGACGCGTTGAGAGGGATGCGCAGCGCGGCCATGGGACCCAGCAGGCGGTATTGCAACACCCATTCGGTTTCGTCCACATGCACCTGCACCGCCAGCGAAAGCGCCACACCCGCGGGCG
Organism: Hydrogenophaga sp.; assembly: GCF_051860785.1. Classification (GTDB taxonomy): domain Bacteria; phylum Pseudomonadota; class Gammaproteobacteria; order Burkholderiales; family Burkholderiaceae_C; genus Hydrogenophaga. The sequence goes on along the minus strand of NZ_JBIMLB010000004.1, from coordinate 134,634 downwards.
TGGCGGGATGGCACTGCAGTGCATGGGTGTGTGTGGGGGAGGGCGTGTTCACAGGCCCGTATTTTGTCAGGACCCCCGGGCACACCTTCGTTCGATGTCACGAAAGCTTCATGCCATTGCCACGCAAGGGACACGCAGCCCTCCAAGAATGCAGGTTCATGACGACGACGCAATACCTCAACACGGCGCCCATCGCGGGCGCAGCACAGGAGCCCGCCATGAAAGAACTGCCCACCCCCACGCTGAGCCTGTCGCCGATCGCCTTGCCACGGGGGTCACTTCATCGCCCGGCGCCCGCGCCGGCCGCTGCCCGGGTTGCTGGTGGCATCGAAGTTTCCTGGGCACGCCATCTGGACGAAGTTCGTGAGGCGCAACGGCTGAGGCATTCGGTGTTCGCTGGCGAGATGGGCGCCATTCTGTCCGATGCGGTGCCCGGTCACGACGTGGACTTGTTCGACGATTTTTGTGAGCACCTCCTGGTGCGCGATACCACCAGCCGCGAAGTGATCGGCACTTACAGAGTACTCACGCCGGCCCAGGCCCGGCGTGTGGGCAGCACCTACAGTGACACGGAGTTCGACCTCACCCGGTTGCGCACCGTGCGCGAGCGCATGGTGGAGCTCGGGCGCAGTTGCGTGCACCGCGAACACCGCCATGGCGGTGTCATCATGGCCCTCTGGGGGGCGCTGGCCGAGTTCATGGTACGCAACCAGCTCGACACCATGATCGGCTGCGCGAGCATTCCCATGCAGCACGAAGGCCCGCACGGGATGGTCGGAGGCGGCCATGCCGCGGCCAGCATCTGGCGCCAGGTGAAAGAGACGCATCTGGCACCGATCGATTTCCACGTGCGCCCCCGCCTGCCGCTGCCGATCGAGCAGCTCGACGACACGCTCGATGTGGAGCCGCCAGCGTTGATCAAGGGTTATTTGCGCCTGGGTGCCAAGGTGCTGGGCCCGCCGGCCTGGGATCCCGACTTCAACGCCGCGGACCTGCCCATGCTCATGCGCATTTCCGATCTCCCGGCCCGATACCGCAAACACTTCCTGGGGGCGTGACATGGCACCCCCCGCCGCGCTTCGCGCGACCCCCCATGGGGCGGCACTGGCGGCCTGGCAAAGCCAGTTCCGCGGTGTCCTGGACGATGGGGGCACCGCGCCGCTGCCGGACGAGGAGCCGGAACCCCACGGCGATGGCGGCGAACGGGCCCGCTACCGGGCCGTATTCATTTCTGACCTGCACCTGGGCACCGCCGGCTGCCAGGCCGGGCCCTTGCTGGATTTCCTCAAACACCATCCTAGCCAGACGCTGTACCTGGTGGGCGACATCATCGATGGCTGGCAACTGCGCCGCCGCTGGTTCTGGCCTCAGGCGCACAACGACGTGGTGCAGAAGCTGCTGCGCCGCTCTCGCAAGGGGTGTCGCGTGGTGTTCGTGCCCGGCAACCACGACGAATTTGCGCGCCAGTTCAGCGGCCACCAGTTCGGTGGCATCGAGGTGGTCAACGAAGCGGTGCACACCACCGCCGATGGCCGCCGACTCTGGGTGGTGCATGGCGATCATTTCGACGGTGTGATCCAGTGCGCCAAATGGCTGGCTTACCTGGGCGACAACGCCTACGAACTCTCGCTGCGGCTCAACCGTCACATCAATTCCCTGCGCGTGCGCATGGGTCTGCCGTACTGGTCCTTGTCCCAGTACCTCAAGCACAAGGTCAAGAGTGCGTTGAACTACGTGACGGATTTCGAGCGGGCTGTGGCAGCCGAAGCTCGGCAGCGTGGCTACCAGGGCGTGGTCTGCGGCCACATCCATCGGCCCGAGATGCGCATGATCGACGGCACGCTCTATTGCAACGATGGCGACTGGGTGGAGAGCCTCTCCGCTCTGGTGGAGCACTTCGACGGGCGGCTCGAGCTGGTTCACTGGCGGCCTTCCATCCAACCGGAAATGAAGGGGGACCTGCATGAAAATCCTGATCGTGACGGACGCCTGGCAGCCGCAGGTCAATGGCGTGGTGACCACGCTCGTGGAGTTGGTGCGCCAGCTTCAAGTCTTGGGCCATGACGTAGCGGTCATCCACCCAGGCCAGTTTCGCACCCGCGCCTGCCCGGGATACGCCGGCATCGATCTGGCCCTGTTTCCTGGGCGCCGCCTCGGCGCGCTGATGGACGCTGCCGGAGCCGACGCCATCCACATCGCGACCGAGGGGCCACTGGGTTGGGCGGCCAGGCGCCACTGCCTGCGCCGCAAGCTCGCGTTCACCACCGCATTCCACACCAAATTTCCTGAAATCCTGCATGCCGCATTGGGCGTACCTTTGTCCTGGGGTTACGCGCTGTTTCGCCGCTTTCACCGTCCCAGCGCTGGCGTCATGGTGCCCACCCAGGGTGTGCTGGAGATGCTTCACTCGCGGGGCTTTCAGCGCTTGAGGGCCTGGACCCATGGGGTGGACACCCGCCTGTTTGCCCTGGCCGATCCACCCGTCAGCTGCGCCGTGCTCGGCCCCCTGGCGCATCCAGTCAGCCTGTTCGTGGGACGCATCTCGTACGAAAAGAACATCGAGGCCTTCCTGCGGCTCGACGTGCCCGGCAGCAAGGTGGTGTGTGGCGTTGGCCCGCTCGAAGCGGGATTGCGCCAGCGCTACCCCAATGTGCACTGGCTCGGCGTGTTGCCACGTCACGAACTGGCCCAGGTTTACGCGGCGGCGGATGTGTTTGTATTTCCCAGCCGCAACGAGACCTTCGGACTGGTCATGCTCGAGGCGATGGCCTGTGGCGTCCCGGTGGCGGCATACCCGGTCGATGGCCCTTTGCAGGTGCTGGCCGACAGCGGCGCAGGCGCCATGAACGAAGACCTGCGCGAGGCGTGGTGCGCGGCGTTGAAGGTCAAGCGCTTCGAAGCGCGAGACCGCGCTCTGCAATTCGGCTGGGGCAGGGCGGCCGAGCTCTTTGTGTCGTACCTGAGCGTGCTGCCCAAGACCAGCAGACCCGTGACCAATCTGTCACACAAACGTCATGGGCTCGTTCAATAATCGTCACATATGAGCGGAAACTCCCCCCAGCAGAAGCTGCCTCTGCTTGACCGTGACCACAGCATTCTGGCTTTCAACGAACGTGTCATGGACTGGGCACGTCGGCCCGATGTGCCGCTGCTCGAGCGGCTGCGCTACCTGAGCATCGTCTCCAGCAACCTCGACGAGTTTTTTGAGGTGCGTGTGGCGCCCCACCTGACGGCGGCCAAGGCCAACGAGCAGCGCGGCCTCTACACCACCCAGACCTTCGAGCAACTTTCCACCGAAGTGCATGCGCTGGTGGCGCAGCAGTACGCCATCTACAACGACGAGCTGCTGCCCTTGCTGGAAAAAAAGGGCATCAAGCTGATTTCGCACGGCGAGCGCAATGCGCGCCAGCGCCGCTGGGTGAAGGAGTTCTTCATCAAGGAAGTTCAGCCGCTGCTGATGCCGGTGGGGCTGGATCCGGCACACCCGTTTCCGCAGGTGGCCAACAAGTCGCTGAACTTCATCGTGCGCCTTACCGGCAAGGATGCCTTTGGCCGGGAGAACGAAATCGCCATCGTGAAAGTGCCGCGCATCCTGCCGCGCTTTTTCCGCATGCCGCCTGTCAAGGGTTCCAAACAGACCCACTTCGTCTCCATTTCCAGCCTCATCCGCTCCCACCTGGGCGACCTGTTCCCAGGTCGCCAGGTCACCGAGTTTTCGCAATTCCGCGTCACACGCCATTCCGATCTGGCGGTGGACGAAGAAGAGGTGAAGAATCTGCGCACTGCCTTGCGCAAGGGGCTGCAGCAGCGCCACTATGGTCAGGCACTTCGGCTGGAAGTGTCTGCGGGTTGCTCGCCTTATCTCTCCAGCTTCCTCCTCGAGCAGTTCGGGCTGCCCGAGCTCGCGCTCTACCGCGTGCCAGGTCCGGTGAATCTGGTGCGCCTGAACCAGCTCATCGACAAGGTGGAAGCGCCCGCACTGCGGTTCGACACCTACAACGCGGGCTGGCCGCTGCAACTCACGCCAGGGCAGTCGTATTTCGAGCGGCTGCGCCAGAGCGACGTCCTGATCCACCAGCCTTACGAGAGTTTCGACGCCGTGCTGGGCTTTCTTCGTGAGGCGGTGGAAGACCCGGACGTGCTGGCCATCAAGCAGACGATCTACCGCACTGGGGCCAAGTCCGAGCTCATGAATCTGCTGCGCGAGGCCGTGCGCCGGGGCAAGGAAGTGACCGCGGTGGTGGAGCTCAAGGCGCGCTTCGATGAAGAGGCCAACATCAACTACGCCGAGCGCCTTGAATCGGTGGGTGCGCAGGTGGTGTATGGCGTGGTGGGCCTCAAGACGCACGCCAAGATGCTGCTGGTCACGCGGCGGGAGGCCGGCGGCCTGCGCCGCTACGCCCACCTCTCTACGGGCAACTACAACCCCGGCACCGCGCGCCTCTACACCGATCTCAGCTACCTGACTGCCGACGACGCGCTCACCGCCGACCTGGAGCAGATCTTCCTGCACCTGGCCAGCCAGAACCGCCTGCCCAAGCTCAACAAGGCCTTGATCGCACCGTTTCACCTGCACAAGGCCATGCTCGACAAGGTGGAGGCTGCCGGCCTGGCTGCCAAGGCCGGCAAGGACGCCCGCATCATCCTGAAGATGAACGCACTGACCGACGAGCCCATGGCACGTGCGCTTGCGCTGGCCTCGCAACAAGGGGTGAAGATCGACCTGATCGTGCGTGGCGCCTGCATTCTTCCCGCACAGGTGCCCGGTGTCACCGACAACGTGCGCATCCGCTCGGTGATCGGACGGTTGCTGGAGCACTCACGCGTGTTCTATTTCCGCACGGGCGAAGACGAGGAGCTCTGGCTCTCCAGCGCCGACTGGATGAACCGCAACATGTTGCGACGCATCGAACTCGCGTGGCCCGTGACCGATGCGTCGCTGCGCCACCGCATCATGGACGAATGCCTCTCGGCCTATCTGCACGACACCAAGGACGCCTGGCTGCTGCAGCCTGACGGGCGCTATGTGCCGGCGGGCCATCACAACGGTGGCCGTCACCGTGCGCCGGTGCTGCATTCGGCGCAGGCCAGCCTCATGGCGCGCTACGGCACCAAGGGTTGAGCATGGACATGATTCTGTGGCGGCATGCCGAGGCCCAGGATCATCCCGACCTCATTCTCGGTCGGCCCGGGGATGCCGCTGACCTCGCGCGGCGCCTGACGTCCAGAGGCGAGAAACAGGCTGCGCGAATGGCCGCGTGGCTTGACCGCCAGTTGCCCGACGGCGCGCGCATCTGGACCAGCCCGGCACAGCGCTGCGAGCAGACCGCCATGGCGCTCGGACGCAAGTTCAAACTGAGCGAAGCCATCGCGCCCGACGGCGACCCGCAGGCTTTGCTGGAACTGGTGCAATGGCCCACTGGCAGGTCGCCGGTGGTCGTGGTCGGCCACCAGCCCACGCTCGGCCGTGTGGTGGCCCGTTTGCTGGGCCTGCAGGAAGACGACTGTTCGGTGAAAAAGGGCGCCGTGTGGTGGTTGCGCCACCGCGAGCGCGGAACCCTGGGGCAGACGGTGGTGGTTACCGTGCAGACCCCCGAACTGATCTGAGTGTTCAGGCGGGTTTGCGGGCAGGCGCAGCGACCTTCCTGGCCACCCGTTTCTTCGCTGCCACCTTCTTGACGGGCGCTTTGGCCACAGGCTTGCGCGCTGTTGCGGCTTTTCCGGACGCTTTCACTGCAGGTTTGGGAGCGGCTTTGGCGGAGACTTTCACTGCTGCTTTGGCTGGGGTCGTGGCGGGCTTGTCGGCCGCGGTGGGGCGTCCCGTCTTGAGCGTGGGAACGGCCGTCAGCGCCGCCTTGTAGGCGGCATCACTCAGGCCTTTCAGCACCATCAGCCCGGCGCGCAGAAGCTCGCTCTTCTTCACGCTGGTGCCCAGCGCAATTGCGCGGGTCTTGAGCGCATCGATGGCGACGAATTCATTCTTCGGAATGGTGAAGCTGTCGCGCACCAGCTTGGGTTTCTTGGGGCTGCTCTTGCCGCTCTGACTGGCCATGAATGGACTCCGTTGGTGGTTGTGAAGCCCCAAATTGTAAACCGTATATACGGTTTATACGATTGTGACAATCTTGTGTCAGTGGTGTGACGCAACGACCATCAACGGATATCGGCAGTGAACTTCCACGCCGTTTTCTGCCAGGCGAGCACTTCTTCGCCCAGCAGCCACGCCGATTGCGGGTAGCGTCGCGCCCAGCCGGGGTTGGTGGCGAGCTTGAAGGCCTTGGGCTTGTAACTGAGCTTGACCGACTCGTACTCCGGCTTCTGCCGCGCATGGCACAGCAGCACCGCCAGGCGCAATGCCATCAGTTGTTTGGCAAACAATTCATCCTGCAGGGCTTCCTCAAGCTTGCGCAGCTTGCCGCGTTGGCCCAGCACGAGCTGGCTCATGCGGTGGAGCTCGGGCAAGGAGAAGCCGCGCGCGTCCACGTTGTCGAGGATGTAAGCGCCGTGGTGGTGGGATCGTTCGTGCGAGATGTGCGTGCCGATCTCGTGCAACCGGGCGGCCCAGGCCAGCTTTTGCGAATAGCGTTCGTTCTGTGCGTCCAGCGCGGCGATCTGCGAGAAGAGGGCGGTGCTCACGTCGCTCACGCGCTTGCCTTGCGCCTCGTCGGCTGAAAAACGGTTGGCCAGCCAGAGCACGGTGCGCTCGCGCACGTCGCCCCCATCGGTGTCGCGGTCGATCAGGTCGTACAAGGCCCCGTGGCGCAGCGCCCCCTGGGCAGGCACCATCTGCTGGATGTCGAACAGGTCGAAGATGGCGCGCAACACACTCACGCCTCCACCAATGACCGGCCGGCGGTCGTCCTTGAGACCCTCCAGGCGCATCTGATCCGAACTGCCGAACTTGATCATGCGGTCCACCAGCCAGTCCAGGCCGGAGCGCGTGATCAAGCCCGTGGCCCAGCCGTTGGCGCCCAGCATGTCCGCTACAGCACCCACGGTGCCAGAGGACCCATAGGCCACGTTCCAGTCGGAGGGGGGGAATTTGTCCAATGCGTCGTCAATCACGGCTTTGGCCGCCACCTCGGCGGTCTTGAACGCCGCGGCGCTGAACTGGCCACGCGGAAAATAGCGGTTCGACCAGGCCACGCTGCCGAGCCGGTACGACTCCATGGTCCGTGCCCGATAGCCTTCGCCCAGGATCATCTCAGTGGATCGCCCGCCAATGTCCACCACCAGGCGTTTTTCGTCCGAATGCGGCAACAGCCTGGACACGCCCTGGTAGATCAGCCGCGCTTCTTCGTAGCCGGAGACCACATCGATGGAAAAGCCCAGGACGGACTGGGCATGCCGCAGAAATTCGTCGCGGTTTCTGGCCTCGCGCAGCGTCTGGGTGGCCACGGCGCGCACTTGCTGCTTCTTGAAGCCGTGCAGCCGTTCGGCAAACCGCGCCAGACATTCCCAGCCACGCTCCATGGCCGCCTGACTGAGCACCTTCTCCTCGTCCAGGCCGCTGCCCTGGCGCACGGTTTCCTTGAGGTATTCGATGCGCTCGATATGCCCCGAGTGATAGCGACCGATTTCCAGGCGGAAGCTGTTGGAGCCGAGGTCGATGGCGGCGAGGAGGGTTCCGTTTTGCATGCGAGGCGGGGTGGTCGGACCCAGAAGGGTCCAGGGGGCGGGTGAAGCGAGCTGAGGCCCGGATTGTGACGCATGGCCGCCCGCTCCCTGCCGATGGCACGAGAAGCGGTGCTTCATGACAGTTCTGTCTTGTCATGGCCTTGTCACATTGGCTGCCTAGAGTCCCTTCTGTCACGTTTACCCAACCGCAAGGAGCCTCGAATGTTCACAAAACGCACTTTCCTCATGACCGTGGCCGCTGCCGCCATCACCACCGTCGGGATGGGTTCAGCCCTGGCAGCCGACATCACCGGCGCGGGCGCCACCTTCCCCTTTCCCATTTACGCCAAGTGGGCAGAAGCCTACAAGAAGGAAACCGGAACCGGCCTGAACTACCAGTCGATCGGATCCTCCGGCGGTATCCGCCAGATTCGCGCCAAGACCGTGGCTTTTGGCGCAACCGACGCACCGGTCTCCGGTGCCGACCTGGACAAGGACGGCATGGTGCAGTTCCCGGCCATCATTGGTGGCACGGTACCCGTGATCAACCTGGAGGGTTTCAAGCCCGGTGAGCTCCGCGTGACAGGTCCCGTGCTCGCCGAAATGTTTCTCGGCAAGATCGCCAAGTGGAACGACCCGAAGCTGGCCGCCCTGAACCCGGGCAAGACCCTGCCGGACGCCAACATCACCGTGGTGCACCGCGCCGACGGTTCGGGCACCACGTTCAACTGGACCGACTACCTGACCGCCGTGAGCAAGGATTGGGCCGACACCGTGGGCAAAGGCGCCGCGGTGAAGTGGCCTGCTGCTTCTTCCGTCGGTGGCAAGGGCAACGAAGGCGTTGCGGCCAACGTGAACCGCGTCAAGGGTGCGATCGGTTACGTGGAATATGCCTATGTGAAGAAGAACAACATGAACTTCCTGCAACTCCAGAACGCCGATGGCAAATACGTCAGCCCGGACGACAAGGCGTTCGCTGCCGCCGCTGCTGGTGCCGACTGGTTCAGCGCCCCTGGCATGGGCATTTCCATGGTCAACGCCAAGGGCGCCGACAGCTGGCCCGTGAGCACGGCTTCGTTCATCCTGATGTACAAGGATCCAGCCGACAAGGCGCAATCCGCCGAGGTGCTGAAGTTCTTCGACTGGGCGTTCAAGAACGGCAAGGGCCACGCTGCGGAGCTTGACTATGTGCCGCTGCCCGATTCCCTGACAACCCAGATCCGTTCGAAGGTCTGGACGCAGATCGCCAAGTAAGGCACGCTACCCCGGAAAGTCCAGCCGGAATGACCGGATGGGCGTTCCGGGGTTGGTAGAACCGATCCGGGAGTCCATATGAACGTGGGAACCACCATGAGCCAGCAGCCCGTGTCCATTCAACTGGACAACCCGAACATGGCGTCGATCGCCAGACGCCAGCGATTTGAGGATGTGGTGTTCCACCGCCTCACGCAGGCATTTTCCCTGCTGGTGCTGGTCGCCCTGCTGGGCATCATCGTGTCCCTCTTTGTCAACGCCTGGCCCTCGTTCCAGAAGTTTGGCCTCGGCTTTATCTGGCGCATTGAGTGGGACATCGTCAACGAAGAGTTCGGTGCGGCCATTGCGATCGTGGGCACACTGGCCAGTGCAGGCATCGCCCTTTTGATCGCCGTGCCTCTCGCGTTCGGCATTGCGTTGTTCCTCACCGAAACCTGTCCGGTCTGGCTGCGCCGTCCACTGGGTACTGCGGTCGAACTGTTGGCCGCGGTGCCTTCCATCATCTACGGCATGTTCGGCCTGTTTGTGTTTGCTCCCCTGTTCGCCGATTACTTCCAGATGCCGGTACAGCAGATGCTCGGCGGGATGCCGCTGGTGGGTTTTCTCTTTGGTGGCAGCACCAACGGCTTTGGCATCCTGGCTGCGGGCATCGTCCTGGCCTTCATGGTGCTGCCCTTCGTTGCGGCGGTGATGCGAGATGTGTTCGAGATCGTGCCGCCGATCCTGCGCGAGTCGGCCTACGGCCTGGGTTGCACCACTTGGGAAGTGGTTCGCCGCGTGGTGCTGCCCTATACGCAGAAAGGTGTGATCGGCGGGATCATGCTGGGTCTGGGTCGTGCCCTTGGTGAAACGATGGCCGTGACGTTTGTGATAGGCAATGCCAATCGCATGCCCACCTCACTTTTCTCACCTGGTACCTCCATCGCTTCCACGCTCGCGAATGAATTCGGCGAAGCCGCCGACTTCCACCTTTCCACGCTGTTTGCGCTGGGCTTCCTGTTGTTCGTCATCACCTTCCTGGTGCTGTCGGCGGCCAAGATCATGTTGATGCGGGCAGAGAAGGCAAAAGGCCTGTGAGGTCAATTTCCATGGAATTCAATCAATCCCTTTACAAGAAACGCCAGCGCTCCAACGCCATCGGGCTCACGCTGTCCATGGGCGCCATGGTGCTCGGCCTCGTGGTGCTGCTCTGGATCCTGAGCGTGCTGTTCACCAACGGCTTCAAGGCGCTTGACTGGAACATGTTCACCCAGTCCACCCCCGCGCCAGGCAGCGAAGGCGGTGGTCTGGCCAATGCCATCGTGGGCAGCCTGATGATGGTGGGCTTCTCGGTGCTGGTCTCCACACCCATCGGCGTGCTGGCCGGCGTTTACCTCGCCGAGTACGGTGACCGCAGCAAGACGGCTGAACTCACGCGTTTCGTCACAGACATCATGCTGTCGGCGCCCTCGATCGTCCTGGGCCTGTTCGTCTACGCCATCGCAGTCGCCACCGTCGGGAATTTCTCCGGGTGGGCGGGCAGTCTGGCGCTGTCGCTGATTGCAGTGCCGGTGGTGGTGCGCACCACCGAAAACATGCTTCGCCTGGTGCCAGGCAGTCTGCGCGAGGCGGCCTTCGCCCTTGGCGCACCCCGCTGGAAGGTGGCCACCATGGTCACGCTGCGAGCGGCCCGAAGCGGCGTGATGACCGGCCTGCTGCTGGCGGTGGCCCGCATCAGTGGCGAAACCGCGCCGCTGCTGTTCACCGCATTGAACAACCAGTTCTTCAGCACCGACATGGGCGCGCCCATGGCCAACCTGCCAGTGGTGATTTTCCAGTTCGCACTGAGTCCGTACGACAACTGGATCAGGTTGGCCTGGGGCGGTGCGTTGCTTATCACCCTTTCTGTGCTGGTGCTCAACATCGTGGCGCGTGTGTTCCTTCGGGAAAAGTCGCCGAGCTGATCCTCACTCCATCAACAAACCTGAAAACACCACTGCCATGGACATGACCATGCCCGACGTCGCCACCAAGCCCGCTGAGAAGCCCGCCACGCGCAACGCGCTTGAACTGCGCAACCTCAGTTTCTTTTATGGAAAATTTCAGGGTCTCAAGAATGTCAACATGAATATCGAGGAACGCAAGGTCACTGCATTCATCGGTCCTTCCGGTTGCGGAAAATCGACCTTGCTTCGCACACTCAACCGCATGTACAGCCTGTACCCAGGGCAGCGTGCGGAGGGGCAGATCCTGTTTTACGGGCAGGACATCCTGGATGCCAAGCAGGACATCAACCTGCTGCGCGCGCGCATCGGCATGGTGTTCCAGAAGCCCACCCCGTTTCCCATGTCCATCTACGACAACATCGCCTTCGGCGTGAAGCTCTACGAGAATCTCGACAAGAGCGACATGGAAGAACGTGTGGAGTGGGCGTTGTCCAAAGCGGCTCTTTGGAAAGAGGTCAAGGACAAGCTGCACCAGAGTGGCCTGTCGCTGTCCGGAGGCCAGCAACAGCGCCTGTGCATCGCACGCAGTGTGGCGGTGAAACCTTCGGTGCTGCTGCTCGACGAGCCCACTTCCGCTCTCGACCCGATCTCCACCGGCAAGGTGGAGGAGCTGGTTCATGAGCTCAAGCAGGACTACACCATCGCCATCGTCACCCACAACATGCAGCAGGCCGCGCGCTGCAGCGATTACACCGCCTACATGTACCTGGGTGAACTGATCGAATTCGGTGCCACCGAGCAGATATTCTTCAAGCCCAACAAGACCGAGACGGAAGATTACATCACCGGACGCTTCGGCTGATTCCGGTCAACACGAGAGGCATTTCATGAGCGAAAAACACATCTCCAGCCAGTTCGACGCCGAACTCAACTCGATTTCCACCCAAGTGCTCGAGATGGGTGGCCTGGTGGAATCGCAGCTTCACCAGGCGGTCTACGCCCTGGTGCACATGAGTCTGGAATCGGCCGAGCAGGTGATTGAGAACGAGAATCGCATCAACCAGATGGAATTGCAGATCGACCACGAGATCATCTCCACCATTGGCCGGCGCCAACCCACTGCGCGCGATCTGAGATTCCTCATGGCCATCTCTCGCACCACGCAGAATCTCGAGCGGGCCGGAGACGAGGTCGCCCGCATCGCGCGCATGGTGAAATCCATCATTGCCAACGGAACGCCGCGCAACCTGCCCATCTCCGAACTGCGCATGGCCGCCGACCTCGCCGCCGCACTGCTGCGCAAGACACTGGACTCGTTTGCCCGCCTGGACACCACGATGGCCGTGGCCATCATCAAGGGCGACAACGAGATCGATACGGAGTACAACGGTTTCCTGCGCAAGCTCATCACCTACATGATGGAAGATCCCCGCACCATTTCGCCCAGCCTGGACTTGCTGTTCCTGGCCAAGTCGATCGAGCGTGTGGGCGACCATGCCAAGAACATTGCCGAGCAGATCATCTTCATCGTCAAAGGCGAGGATGTGCGTCATACCTCGGTGGCGCAGGTGGAGTCGGTGGTCGGATGAGAAAGCTGCCTCGCGTCCTTGTCGTCGAGGACGAACCTTCCATCGCTGAACTGATCGCTGTCAATCTGCGACACAACGGTTTTGCGCCGACGGTGGTGTTCGATGGCGTCGCCGCACAGCGTGAGGTGGATGCTGTATTGCCCGACGTGATCCTGCTCGACTGGATGTTGCCTGGTGAGAGCGGTGCATCGCTGGCGCGCCAATGGCGAAAGAACGAGCGCACCAAGACCATCCCCATCCTCATGTTGACCGCGCGAAGCGACGAGTCCGACAAGGTGCAGGGACTCGACGCGGGTGCGGACGACTACATCACCAAGCCGTTTTCCACCCAGGAGTTGCTTGCACGCATCCGTGCCGTGCTGCGCCGCCGTGCGCCCGAGGTGGTAAACGACTCCGTGCAGGTGGGCGAACTCGCTCTCGATGCGGGTACCTACCGGGTCACCTTCCGGGGTACAGAACTCAAGGTCGGACCGACCGAATTCAAGCTGTTGCACTACCTCATGAAGCACGCGGAGCGGGTGCACACCCGTGGTACGCTGCTCGACAAGGTCTGGGGAGACCATGTTTTCATCGAGGAGCGTACCGTGGACGTGCATGTCAAGCGATTGAGGGAATCACTGGGTGAGGCATCCGGCATGGTCGAGACCGTGCGCGGTGCCGGTTACCGCCTGACCGCGATGAACAACACCGGGAAACCGGCTCAAGGCGCCACGATTCCCGCGGCATGACCCGTCGGGCCATCGAACTGCTGCTCCTGGTGGCGCTGGGAGCGGTTCTGGGGTGGACGCAAGATTCCGCCGGGTGGACGCTCGGCGGGGCACTGGGTGGCGCTCTCGCCTGGTCATTCCTGGACGGTCTGCGTGCGCGGCGTGTGCTGCGATGGCTCACCAAGGCGGATGGCTCGCGCGCCCCCCGCATCGGTGGTACCTGGGGCGAACTGGTCGACCGCTGCCGCAAACTCATCAAGAAGCTTGAGAAGAAGGCGCAAAACAGCGACGCGCGGCTGGAAGACTTCCTGGCGGCCATCCAGGCCTCGCCCAATGGGGTGGTTCTTCTGGATGCATCAGGTCGTATCGAATGGTCCAACCTGACTGCGGCGAATCACCTGGGGTTCGAGCCGCAACGCGACCTTGGCCAGTACGTGCGCAATCTGGTGCGCAACCCGGCGTTCACGGCCTACCTGGGAGGCGGGGACTTTGGTCATGAAATCCAGATCGACGGGCCTGGCCCGAGGCCTTCGCAACCGACCAAGATATCCCTGCAGATCCACCCCTACGGCAAGAAACGCAAGCTCATGATCACGCGCGACGTGACCGCGGTGCAACTGGCCGAGACCATGCGGCGCGACTTCGTGGCCAACGTCTCACATGAGATCCGAACGCCGCTGACGGTGCTCAGCGGCTTCGTCGAAACCATGCAGACCATTCCCCTCGAAGAAGCCGACCGCTCACGCTACCTCGACCTCATGAGCCAGCAGGCCCAGCGGATGCAGACACTGGTGAGCGATCTGCTCACACTGTCTCGTCTGGAGGGCAGCCCCTCCCCGGGCCAAGGTGAATGGATTGACAGCGAGGAACTGCTGGCCCATGTCATGCAGGAAGCACGAGGCCTCACGCAAGCCATCGCGCAGACGCCTCACGACGTGCAACCCGTGCCGGGCCCCGATCTCTGGATTTCGGGCGCGAAGACCGAACTGCTCAGTGCCATGTCCAATCTGCTGAGCAATGCCGTGCGTTACACCCCTGGCGGCGGTCAGATCCGTGCTGGCTGGCGCATGCGGGAAGACGGCTGGGTGGAGTTCTTCGTCACTGACACTGGGCCTGGCATTGCAGCGGAGCATCTGCCGAGGCTCACCGAACGCTTCTATCGGGTGGACCGCAGCCGTTCCCGTGAAACCGGCGGAACCGGCCTCGGTCTGGCTATCGTCAAGCATGTGGCCCAGCGGCACGGCGGGCGCATCGAAGTGCACAGCGCGCTGGGCGAGGGGTCCACTTTCGTGATTGCACTTCCCTCATCCAGAGTTCGTGAGCGTGTGACCGGGTGAGGCGATCTACCGGCTGACGCGTTGATAGACCAGAAGGCTTTCCTTGCTGTCCGTCAGGCGCCGCACGGTCGCCTTGAAGGCCCACTGCGTGAGATCCACGCGGTTGTCCAGCGTGGGTTGACTGTCTGGTGAGACGACCAGGCTGCGGCAGGTTACGCCCAAGTCTGATTCCGTGCGCACCAGCTTGAGCTCACCGTGGTACTGCAATGCAGCGGTCTGCGCCTGAGTCAGGCCATCGGCAAGCACACACTGCTTGCGATCCACCAATCCGGCCACGCCACGAGAGATCGGGCCGTAGCTGCGACCGAAGTCCAGCAAAGGAAGCCACAGCGTCATCAGCAGCAGCCAGCACAGCGTGCTGCCCGCCGCCGGCAGGATGAGGCTTTTCCAGATGGCCTGGCGGTGCTTGCCCACCCGCCATACCACCAGCCACACCCAGGCTCCCGTGGCCAGGGCACCCAAGGCGAACAGCAGGAAGGAGAACTCGGGCACAAAGCCGGGTGCCAGCTTGGCCACATTGGCCGCTGGCTTGGCGGGCACGCCCGTCTGCATGGCGAACCAGATCACCCAGATCACCAGTGCACAGCCCGAGAAGAAGAGCAGGGTGAACCAGTCGACCAGCGCCGAGACGCTGCGCCTCAAGGTGGGCAGTGCAAAGGCCGCCAGCGCAGCCATCGCCGGCAATGCGAGGAGCAGAGCACGGTCGCGCTCGTCGGCGAATGCACTGTGCGCCGCACTCACCAGCACCGCCCACAGTGGCAAGGCCACGTGAGGCCGCAGCAACTGATGGCGCCAGCGCCACAGCGTCCACAACGCCAGGGGCCATGCAGGCCAGGTGAACCAGATCAACAGCTTGCCCCAGTTGCGCCACTGCACCTGATCGAGCGGTATCGGCAGATCGGGAGTGGCAAGCTGCCCGGTGAGCAAGGCGGTGGTCAGCACCAATGCCAGCGCCACCGCGCACCACAAAAGTGGATCGCGAACGCTCTTGGGTGCTTCCAGCAGCCAGTCGGTCTCCGGCGCGGTCGAGGAACCGCCCCGACGCGCCGCCCACAGCACGAACAACAGCCCGCCGCCCAGGATGGCAGCGATCCAGGGGGCGCCACTGAACACGAGCGAAAGGGCCCCCAGGCTCCAGGTGAAGACCGTTCGCCAGGGCTGACGGGCGCCGGCATGGGCGAGGCGGGCAGCAGAGAACAGCAGCAGCGACACCTGGGCCAGCCGTGCCAGATCGGGGGTGGTCTCGTGTGAAAGCTGCGCCAGGCCCAGGCAAGCCACCAGCGCGAGCAGTCCTGCATCGGCCAGCGCGCGCGCGTAGTCGGTGGGATTGGCCTCGCCCCCAAAGGCGAAGGCCACCGGCTGAGCTGCCGGTTGGCGTGCGAGGTGGTAGACCGTGTACCAGGTGCAGGTCAGGGTCAACGCCAGCAGCAGCGCAAACGGGATACGAACCGCGAATTCGGGGGAAAAGAACGGGAGCAGGCGGATGAAGGCCGCACCCAGCCAGTAGGGCAGCGGACCGGCCTCGTCGACCGCCATTCCCAGGACCTGCGGGGACCACCAGCCGCTGTGACCTGCCGCCATCTCCAGCATGACGCCGAACGCCGATACATCGTGGTTCTTCCATGGCTCGCGACCCAGGAAACCGGGCAGCACATAGGCCACACAAAACAGCAGCAGCGCCAGCCGTGGCAGGCGCCGAACGGCCGACTGGCTGACGATGGCGGGAGTGGGTTGGTTCACTGCGGGGATATTACAAGGCAAAAAAAAGCAGCCGACATGGGGCTGCTTTCTCTGGGGACTTCACTGAAGAAGCCCGTGCACACCAATCACTTGGCGGCGGTGGTCTTGCCGTAGCGGTTGCGGAAGCGCTCCACGCGGCCACCCATGTTGTCCACGCTCTTCTGCGTGCCGGTGTAGAACGGGTGCGATTCGCTGGAAGTATCCAGCTTGTACAGCGGCAGCTCGCGGCCGTCTTCCATCTTGATCGTCTCTTTCGTGTTCGCGCAGGAGCGGGTCACGAATTTGAAGCCATTGGAGAGGTCCTGGAAGCAGATCTCGCGGTAGTTGGGGTGAATGCCTTCTTTCATGGCGGTTCCTTCAGGTCAGGTGCGGCAGCCGCAGGGAAACCATTTCCCCGTACTTCTCGCAATGTGCAAAGCCTGCGATTCTAGCAGGAAACGGGCCGTCAGCCCCCGCGCCGCATCATGTCGAAGAACTCGGAGTTGTTCTTGGTCGACTTCATGCTCTTGAGCACCATTTCCATGGCCTCGATTTCGTCCATGTTGTACATGAACTGGCGCAGGATGCGGGTCTTCTGCAGGATTTCGGGCTGCAGCAGCAGTTCCTCGCGGCGGGTGCCGCTGCGGTTGAGCTGGATGGAGGGAAACACGCGCTTTTCGTACAGGCGGCGGTCCAGGTGGATTTCGCAGTTGCCAGTGCCTTTGAATTCCTCAAAGATCACTTCGTCCATACGGCTGCCGGTGTCGACCAGCGCCGTGGCGATGATGGTGAGCGAGCCACCTTCCTCGATCTTGCGGGCCGCGCCAAAGAAACGCTTGGGCCGCTGCAGGGCGTTGGCATCCACGCCGCCGGTGAGCACTTTGCCGCTGGATGGCAGCACGTTGTTGTAGGCGCGTGCCAGGCGGGTGATGGAGTCGAGCATGATCACGACGTCCTTCTTGAGCTCGACCAGGCGCTTCGCGCGCTCGATCACCATCTCGGCCACATGCACGTGGCGGGCGGCAGGCTCGTCGAAGGTGGAAGCAATGACCTCACCGCGCACGGTGCGCTGCATCTCGGTCACTTCCTCGGGGCGCTCGTCAACCAGCAGCACCATGAGTTCCACATCGGGGTGGTTGGCGGTGATCGCGTGGCAGATGTGCTGCATCATCACCGTCTTGCCGCTCTTGGGCGGGGCGACGATCAGGGCACGCTGGCCCCGGCCGATGGGCGAAATGATGTCGATGACACGGCCGGTGATGTTCTCGTCGCTCTTGATGTCGCGTTCCAGGCGCATCTGCTCCTTGGGGAACAGCGGCGTCAGGTTCTCGAACATGATCTTGTGCTTGTTGTCCTCGGGGGGCAGGCCGTTGATCTTGTCGAGCTTGTTGAGCGCGAAGTAGCGTTCGCCGTCCTTCGGGATCCGAACCTCGCCTTCGATCATGTCGCCGGTGTGCAGGTTGAAGCGGCGGATCTGGCTGGGCGAGATGTAGATGTCGTCGGTGCTGGCCGTGTAGCTCGTATCGGGTGCACGCAGGAAGCCGAAACCGTCGGGCAGCACTTCAAGCACGCCGTCGGCATTCACCAGTTCTCCGCCCTTGGCGCGCTTCTTGATGATGGCAAACATCAGTTCCTGTTTGCGCATGCGGCCGGTATTCTCGATTTCGAGCGCTTCGGCCTGCTTGAGGACTTCAGACACGTGCAGTGCCTTGAGTTCGTTGAGGTGCATGGAATTCACTCCGGGAGGGAGTTGAGTCAGTAGCGGGGGAGGGGCGCTGGCGTCCGGGTGGCGGACGGTGCGCGAGATGGAGAGCGGGCGTCTGTCAGGCCTGCTGGCGCAAATTATGACAGGAAAAGCAGGGGGAGGAAGTGAAACGAGGCCCGGGCGTTGCACCCGGGCCGCAGTGGATGGGCCTTCAGGCCAGTTGCTGGTCGAGGAAAGCGGTGAGCTGTGCCTTGCTCAAGGCGCCCACCTTGGTGGCGGCCAGCTGGCCGTCCTTGAAGAGCATGAGCGTGGGAATGCCCCGAATGCCGAACTTGGCGGGCACGTCGCGGTTGTCGTCCACGTTGAGCTTGGCGATCTTGAGCTTGCCGTCGTAGGAGCCGGCCACTTCATCCAGGATGGGCGCGATCATCTTGCAGGGACCACACCACTCGGCCCAGAAGTCCACCAGCACCGGCGCCTTGGCTTCCAGCACATCGGCCTGGAAGCTTGCATCGGAAACGTGTTTGATCAGGTCGCTGGCCATGATTCATCCTAAAAAGCGTTGAACGGGGAGGTTACAGTTTGAGCACATGCCAGAGAGGGAAAACGGTGACGGAGCACCCCCTGAGCGCACGATCCGCACCATTGTGACAGAAACCCCTATTTCATGACGCCAGCAAGCCCATCCCGGGAGGACCCGCCGCCAGGGGCCGCGCATCCCGCTGCGCGAGGGTGGTCGCAGCTCGTGCAGCGCATCGACGCGGCGCTGCAGGAACGCGGCGTGGAGGCTCGCCGCACCGTGGTCATGGTGCCCTACGCGCAGCTCATGGAAGCGGGCCGCCGCGCCTGGGCCGCCGTCCACCCCAGTGGTTTTGCCCCACGGTTCGAGTCCAGCCGAAACTGGGCCACGGTCCTTCAGCCGTTTGCGCCGGGTCCTGGCGACCTGGGCATGGACATGGCGCGCGACAGCCTGGTGGCGGCGGCGTTCATTGATCGGGTGGCGCCCTTGCGGGGCGACGCGGCCTTGCGCGCCGCCATGGTCTCGCGCCTGGTGGAATCCGCCAGGCAACTGGTGCCGCTGGCAGCGGCCGTGACGCCTGCACGCCGCCTTTCCTGGGCCGAAAGCCTGCGCCAGGATCTGGCGCCGAACCTGCAGGCACTCCAGTGGGAAGGTCTGCTGGCCTCTCTGGCGCTCACCTGGGCCAGCACTTCTTCTTACCCCACCGACGTGTTGTGGGGCGAGCCTGCTGGGCCCGGCGCCGACGCGGACCTGCTGGTGTTGCTGCAGGGTTTCCAGCAGGACCCGCTGGCCGAGGCGCTGGCTTCGCATTGGGGGCCGCGGGCTCTGGTGCTGCCCTTCGAGACGTCCCCCCCGGTTTCACTGGCCGTGCGCGTGCATGCCTGCGGCGACGCCGAGGACGAAGCCCAGCGCGCAGCCGCCTGTGTGATCGCGCAGGTCAATGCCGGCCGCGCACCGGTGGGTCTGGTGGCCAACGACCGTCTGCTGACGCGCCGCGTCAGTGCCATGTTGAATGGCGCCGGTCTTTCGGTGCGCGACGAGACCGGCTGGAAACTCTCCACCACCCACGCCGCCGCTGTCCTCATGAGCCTGTTGCGCGCGGCCGATGCTCGTGCCTCGATGGACGACGTGCTGGACTTTCTCAAGCAGGCCGGGCACTGGCCCGACGCCGCCGTGCAGTCCCTGGAGCAGCTTGCTCGCGAACTGGGCATCTCGCGCTGGAAGGGCGCGCTGGGCAGCCGGCGAATGGCGCCGACCTTGCCTGAGGGTCTTGCGCCTTTGCTGGAGAGTCTGCAGGCGGGCCGTCCACTGGCTAGCTGGCTGGCCGATGTGGCCGAGGGTCTGCGCGCAGTGGGCCAATGGGGGCGGTTTGAGGTCGACGCGGCGGGCCAGCAGATATTGAGGGTATTGCGGCTAGGTGAGGGGGCAGCGAACGAGCTCACTGCGTTGACGGAGGCCTTCGACGCACCCGGTGCGCGCACCCGAGGCGGCGCGCGGCTGTCGCTGGCGGCGTTCACAGCGTGGGTGCGCGAGGTGCTCGAAGGCGCGAGCTTCACGCCGCGCAGCGAGGGCGAATCTTCCGTGGTGGTTCTGCCCATGGCCCAGTTGCTCGGGCGGGCCTTTGCGGCCACGGTGGTGCCGGGTTGCGATGAAATGCACCTCAACACCAGCCCGGAGCCGCCCGGCGACTGGACCGCCGTGCAGCGGACCTTGCTGGGTCTGCCTTCACGGGACGCGACGGCCCAGGCCGCGCTCGCCGCCTGGCAGGCCACGCTGGCATTGCCCGAGCTGGATGTGCTGTGGCGCACGCAGGAGCGGGGCGAGGCGGTGCTCCCCAGTGCGTGGGTGCAGGCGCTGGAGTTACCGCCTGCGGCCGATCCCCGCGAACGGCGGCCCTTGATGGAACAGGTACCACCCCGTCCGCGCCCTTCCGCGCGCGACGTGCTGCCCGAATCCCTTTCCGCCAGCGCCTACCAGGATCTGCGCGACTGCCCCTACCGATTCTTCGCTTTGCGCCAGTTGCGGCTGGTGGAGGCGGCGGAACTCGAGGCCGAGCCCGATCAGCGCGACATGGGCAACTGGCTGCACGCGGTGTTGCGTGCCTTTCATGAACAGCGCGGCGACGCGCGCCCCGGGCGCGATGTGGATCGCGTGGCGCTGGATCGCCTGGCCGATGAAACGGCTGCCCACATGGGTTTGAACGCGGGCGAGGGCGGCGCAGGTTTCCTGCCCTACCAGGCCGTGTGGCCGGCGATGCGCGAAGGTTATCTGGACTGGCTTGCCGATTTCGAGGCCAGTGGCGACAGGCCGGGGCCGCGATTCGTCGAGGCCGAGGCCGAACTCAGGGCCAGCGCCGGGCCCTGGGCCCTGTTCGGCAAGCTCGACCGCATCGATCACCAGGAAAGCCCCGAAGGGCCAATTCCCTTTGTGATCGACTACAAGACCGAAGCCCGCGACAAGACGCAGGCCCGTGTGAAGCAGCCCCTGGAAGACACCCAGCTCGCTTTCTACGCCGCGCTGCTTCCCGACGAGAACCTGCGCGCGGCCTACCTCAGCATCACCGACAAGCGCGGCGACAGTGCCAAGGATGCGCCGACACGGCTGATCGAACAGCCGGAGGTGCTGATGGCCCGCGAACGGCTGCGCGAGGGCCTGGTGCACGACCTGGCGCGCGTAGCCGCCGGCGTGCCCATGCCGGCGCTGGGGGAGGGCCGGGTCTGCGACCACTGTGCAGCGCGCGGCCTGTGCCGCAAGGACTTCTGGGAGACCGCATGAAGGCGGCCGCCTACCGCATCAACGGCACACACGCCAGCCGCGAAGCGTTCTATGCGCTGGCCTGCGACCCCATGCGCAGTGTGGCGGTGGAGGCATGCGCGGGCGCGGGCAAGACCTGGATGCTGGTCTCGCGCATCCTGCGCGCCTTGCTCGACGGCTGTGCGGCACAGGACATCCTGGCCATCACGTTTACGCGCAAGGCCGCCGGTGAAATGCGCGACCGGCTGGACGCCGAGCTTCGCCGCTGGACCCACCTGTCGGACGAGCAACTTACCGCCGAACTGCGCGCGCGCGGCTTGAGCGAAGGCGACGCGTTGCGACGAGCCAGCGAGGCACGCGGCCTGCACACCCGTGTTGCGGCGCAGGGCCGTCCCGTGCAGGTTCGCACTTTCCACGGCTGGTTTGCTGCCTTGTTGCGAGGCGCGCCGCTGAGCGTGTTGCAGGAACTGCAGTTGCCGGTGCAGTACGAGCTGCTGGAAGACGACGAGAAGGCCGTGGCCCAGGTCTGGCCGCGCTTCTACGCAGCGCTCGCCGCCAGCCCGCCGGACCGGCAGGATTTCATGGACAGCGTGGCGCAGCACGGACGCTCGCAAACCGCCAACGCCCTGAAGAAGGCCCTGCAGAAGCGCGTGGAATTCGCGCTGGCCGATGCGGCAGGTGTGGTCGACGCGTCGGTGGAATCCGTGACCGAGCAGTTCCCTGAGTTCGCGGGATTCGAAGATCCTGTGCAGTGGCTGGTGCGCGACGCACGGGCTGCCACCTTGCTGCGCGAGGCGGCGCAGGCGCTGGCCCGCGCCAGTGCGGTGACCTTCGCGGCCAAGGGCGTGGAACTGGCCAGGGCGCTTGACGAAGCGGATGCAGATCGGGCGCTGGACGCCTTGCTCACCCAGAAGGGCGAAGCACGAAAGTTCGGCGAGAAGATCGTCGGCATCGAGGCCGTGCGCACCGCACAGGAGCTGGCACTGCGCACACAGGCTGCCGATGCACAACACGCAGCCTGGCAACATCACCAGCGCATGGCACGCCTGTCGCGCGTGCTGCTGGCCAGCTTTGCCGAGCTCAAGCGCGAACGCGGCTGGGTCGACATGAACGACGTGGAAGGCGCCGCGCGGCGTCTGCTGGGCGACGCCGAACTCTCCGGCTGGCTGCAGCAGCGGCTGGACGCGCGCGTGCGCCACGTGCTCATCGACGAGTTCCAGGACACCAACCCGCTGCAGTGGCAGACGCTCTACGGCTGGCTGTCTGCCTATGCAGGCGCCGGCTCGGGCGAGGCGCCCTGCGTGTTCCTGGTGGGGGATCCCAAACAATCCATCTACCGCTTCCGACGCGCGGAGCCGCAGGTGTTCAGGGCTGCCCAGGCCTTTGTGGTGGAAGGGCTTGCGGGGGCGTTGCTCAGTTGCGATCACACACGCCGCTGTGCCCTTGCCGTAGTGAGCGTGCTCAACGAGGCCATGACCGCCGCCGTGCAGGCCGGCGAATACGGCAGCGACTTCCGTGCCCACACCACCGAAAGCATGTTCGAGGGCGCCGTGCTCTGCCTGCCACAGCTGCCGCGCAGCGTGCGCGAGCGCGACGAGGGAGAAGGCGATGTGGGTGAATGGCGAGACAGCCTGGTCACACCACGCGTGCTGCCGGAAGACACCATGTCCGCGCTCGAAGCCCGTCAGGCGGCCGACTGGGTGGCCGCAGAGATCGCCTCGGGTCGTCTGGCGCCAGACGACATCATGGTGCTGTCGCGCCGGCGCGAGCGGCTGGCCTGGATGTTCGAGGCCCTGCGCGAACGCGGCATCGCCAGCGAACAGCCTGAGAAGCTGGAGCTGGGCGATGCGCCAGCCGTGCAGGACGTGATGGCGTTGCTCGACGCCCTGGTGTCGACCGGGCACGACCTGAGCTTGGCGCGCGCGCTGAAGTCTCCGCTGTTCCTTTGCAGCGATGACGACCTGGCGCAGTTGGCCCGCCTGCGGTTGCAATGGACGCCGCCGCGCGGCGCCGATGGCGCAGCGATGGCGAGGCCGTCCTGGTGGAATGTGCTGCAACGCTTCGGCGGCCTGACGAGTGTTGAACAGCGCGGTCTGGCGCAAGACGACCACCAGGCCGCGCGGCTGCACGACGCGGCGCAGCGCCTCGCGCTCTATCGGCAGTGGGTCAACGAGCTGCCGCCGCACGACGCACTCTCCGCCATCTACGACCACGGCGACTTGCTCGCGCATTTTGCCCAGAGCGTTCCGGCTTCGCAGCGGCCCGCGGTGCTCGCACAGTTGCGCGATCTGCTGGCCCAATCGCTCGCCCATGAAGGTGGACGGTTCCTCACGCCGTACCGGCTGGTGCGCGCCCTCAAGGCGGGCGGTATCCGGGCCACGCCCGTGCACACGCCAGGCGCTGTGCGGCTGCTCACCATCCACGGCGCCAAGGGCCTGGAGGCGGACACCGTGCTGCTGCTCGACACCGACACCGGCGGCTCAAGGCCCGAAAGCATGGGCGTGCTGGTGGACTGGCCGGGTGAGAGCGCCGTGCCGCGCCGCTTCGTGTTTCTGGCCAGCGAGAAGAATCCACCCGCGTGTGCCGCCGACGCGCTGGTCATCGAACAGCAGGCGCGCTCGCTGGAAGAGCTCAACGCGCTGTACGTGGCGATCACGCGCGCGGAATCGCGCCTGGTGGTCTCCAGTTTCGAGCCGCATCAGCGGGGCGCCGCACTCACCTGGTACCAGCGGCTTGCGCCCCTGGCCAGCGCCGAAGCCGCGGCCGGGCCTGTGGCGCCAGGCCTCATGCGCGAGGCGGCTGCTTCGCTCGCGACACTGCCTGGCTTGCCCCTTTTGACCGCGAAGCCTGCCGAGCCGCCGACGCCCATCGCCCCACCCGTCGATGACGCAGCCAACCGCTTCGGGCTTGCGCTGCACCGCTTGCTGCAATGGCGACCCACACCCGTCGGCCACTTCGACTGGAACACCGGTCACACGCAGGCGGTGGCGCGTGAGTTCGAGCTGGATGCAACACAGGCACGCGATGCCCTGAACATGGCCAGACGCATCGTCGCGGGCGAGGCCGCCTGGGCCTGGGATGCGGATCAGCTCGACCACTGGGGCAATGAAGTCGAACTGTTTCACCAGGGCACGCTGTGGCGGCTGGATCGACTCGTGCGCCGACGCGAAAGTGGCGACTGGTGGGTGCTGGACTACAAGAGCGCCGCGCATCCCGAACGCCAACCCGAACTGCTGGCGCAGATGCAGCGCTACCGCGCAGCCATGGCCGCAGCGCGGCCGGGCGAATCGGTGCGCCTGGCCTTCATCAACGCGCAGGGCCGGCTCATCGAACTGCCGGCCGATCCGGATACTTTGTGAACACCGAGATGAACATCGACGTTGCCGTCATCGGCGGTGGGCCGGCAGGCCTCATGGCCGCCGAGGTGATGGGCCGCGCCGGCCTGGCCGTGCACCTGTTCGACGCCATGCCTTCGGTCGGTCGCAAATTCCTGCTGGCGGGCAAGGGCGGCATGAACCTCACGCACGCCGAGTCTTTGCCGGCTTTCGTGAGCCGCTACGGCGCACAGGCTGAGCGGCTGCGTCCGCTGCTTGACGCCTTCGGCCCGCAGGCCGTGCGCAACTGGGCGGCGGGCCTGGGCATCGACACCTTCGTGGGCAGCTCGCAGCGCGTGTTTCCGACCGACATGAAGGCCGCGCCTCTGCTGCGCGCCTGGCTGCAGCGGCTGCGCCACCCCGCAGGCGCCGGTGTGCCCGTGAGCTTTCACATGCGCCACCGCTGGATCGGCTGGGGTGAACGCCATGGGCTGGATTTCGAGACACCGCAAGGCGGCTTGCGCGTGCAGGCCCGGGCAACCGTGCTGGCCCTGGGCGGTGCGAGCTGGGCGCGTCTGGGCTCCGATGGTGCCTGGGTGCCCAGGCTGCAGACCGCTGGCATCGAAGTGGCACGGCTGCGGCCAAGCAACTGTGGTTTCGATGTGGCCAACGGCTGGTCGGCCTTCTTTGCCGAGCGATTTGCCGGCCAGCCTTTCAAGTCGGTCGCCCTTCGAACCACCGACAGCCAGGGTCACGTCTTCCATCGCAAAGGCGAATTCGTGGCCACGGCCACCGGTGTCGAAGGCAGTTTGATATACGCCGCCTCCAGCCTGCTGCGCGACGAGATCGAGCGACACGGTAAGGTCACGTTCGAACTCGACCTGCTGCCCGATCGCAGTGCCGATCAGGTGCTGGCCCAGGTCACCCATCCCCGCGGCTCGCGCAGCCTCTCCAGCCACCTCAAGAGCCGGCTTGGCCTCGAAGGCATCAAGATGGGCATCGTCAACGAACAGGTGGACAAGGACACCCTGCACGATCCCGTGCGTCTGGCGGCATTGCTGAAGGCCTTGCCCATCACGCTGCTGCGGTCTCGCCCGATCGATGAAGCCATCAGCAGCGCAGGGGGCGTGGCGTGGGAGGGGCTGGACGATTCGCTGATGGTGCGTTCGCGCCCCGGGCTGTTCTGCGCCGGTGAAATGCTGGATTGGGAAGCGCCCACCGGCGGCTATTTGCTCACGGCCTGCCTGGCCAGTGGGGTGCGAGCGGGCGAGGGCGTGGTGGCCCACCTGCGCACGGGCCCTCAGTCGATCAGCGCTTCCAGAATCAGCGGATAAGACTTGCCCAGCCAGAGCGCGGCGTCGCGATGATCGCTCAGCGCATCACCCGTATTGGGGTGGAAGAGCACATCCAGCGTCCCGTGGTTCAGTGCGAGCCAACTTGCGACGTGGGCGAACTCCGAGGCGTCGAAGGCCACTTGAAACGTCCAGGCCGGGTGCGGGCCAACAGGCTTTTCATGGAAGCGCCCGACCTGCACGCGCGAGCCGAGCTCGGTGGTGATGACCTCGCGCAAGGCCCAGGCCGCGTCACGCATCTCGGCGCCGAAGTACACATGCGCGTGCCAGCTGTGAATGAAGGATGGGGGGCGCGGGGTGATTGCCATGGGGACAAGCTCGGGCCATTGATCTGCGGGCCAGTATAGGGGGTTGTGCAGATGGGCTCGGTCGCACAAAGTCGGTACATTTGGTCGCGCCATGATCAACTTGCGTCACGTCGAGGTCTTCTATGCGGTCATGCGCACCGGATCGGTGACGCATGCCGCGCGATTGCTGAACGTCACACAGCCGGCGGTCAGTGTGACATTGCGGCAGTTCGAAACCCGCTTGAAGCTCAGGTTGTTCGAGCGCACGGCAGGCCGCCTGGTGGCCACCCCGGAGGCACGTCGTCTGATGCCCCATGTGGGCGAGATTTTTGGTCGTCTGGACGCGATCGAACGGATGAGCCAGGATCTCGCGCATGGGGTGCTGGGCAGCTTCTCCGTGGCTGCGACCCCACCGTTGTGCGACGGACTGGTGGTGAACTGCGTGGCGCAGTTCGCTCGAAAGCGACCGCACGTGAGCGTGGGTATCCAGGCGACCGTTTCCAGCACCGTGGTCGATCGGGTGATCAGCGGTGAGGTGGATCTTGGGGTGGTATTCGAGCCGGTTGTCAGCGCCGCGATCGATGTGGAGGAACTGGCCATGGCAACCATCGGTTGCGTCATGCCTTCCAAACACCGGCTTGCTCGCAAGCGCTCCATCGAGATGAGTGACCTGATCGGGGAACGGCTGATCACATACCTGCCCCATGCTCTGCTGCGGCCCTACATTGATCATCTGCTGGGTGATCTCAAAGGAGCGTTGCAATTCCAGGTGCTGTGCGGCCACTCGTCCACTGCCATCGCGCTGGCCACCGAAGGCGCGGGTCTGGCGCTCATTGAATCCACGCTGTTTCGCGCGCGATCGCATCCGGGCTTTGTGCTCAAGCCATTGAAACCGACGATGAACTTGAAGATCCTTCTGCTGCGACCCATCCGCGCGGCCCGCTCGAATGTGATCGAAGACTTCGTCCAGATGCTCCGGGAGCGTTCGACACAAGCATGAATGCCATTAGCTCACGTTATGAGCCACCCCCCAACTTTTGATTGGTAGAGAGCAGTGCAGGCGGCTTAAGCTGCGCCCCGAAAGGGCAGCAACTTCATGACCGCATCAGTGAACACAGGCAGCAGCGCTGCGCAAAAGCTTCTTCAGTCTTCCATCGTCATCGACACACTGGGTGGTGCCGTGGTGCATCCGACGCCGCATGTGGCGCAAGGCACCTACGAAGAGAACATGGTCGCCGCAGGCTGGAGCGTGCTGCACGCCTGCCTGGTATCGGAGCCCTCCTATTCGCCCAGCTTCCATAACCTGTTGACGGCGGTGTACGAGAACCTGCTGAACTTCGAGATGAGTCCCAAGGTTCGCCACATTGAAACCGTGGATGACATTTACGAGGCCAAGAAGAACGGACAGTTGGGCGTGATCTTCGGTGTGCAGAACTCCACCTGGATCGAACAGGAGCGCGAACGCATCAGGCTCCTCTACAAGTTGGGTTTGCGGACCTTGCAGCTCACCTACATGGAGCGCAACTGGATCGGTGACGGCTGCCTGGAGCCGGAGAATCGCGGTCTTACAAACTTCGGCATGCAGGTGGTGCGAGAGTGCAATCGGCTGGGCATCGTGATCGATTGTTCCCACGTTGGCATTCAGACCACGCTGGACGCCGTGAAGTGCTCGAAGCAGCCCATCGTCATCTCACACACCGCCGTGCGGGCCATCACAGACAACCCGCGCTGTGTCACGGACGAGCAGATGAAGGCCGTTGCAGACAAGGGGGGCACCATCGGCATCACCACCTTCTCTCCCTTCATCCGATCCGATCGCCAACCCACGCTGGACGACTACCTCGACCATTTCGACTACGCGATCAACCTTATCGGGGAGGACCACGTGACCTTCGCGACGGACTGGTTTGACGGCAAAACCAAGGTGAACTGGGCAACGCCCTGGTACTACCCGGAAGTGACGCAAGGAAAGCAGTACGAGGGCCTTGGCCTCGTTGGCTTTGCTGTGCGTGCAGAACTCATCAACGTGGTCGAGCGGATGCTGCAGAGGGGCTACGGCCCTGAACGGATCCGCAAGCTGCTCGGGGACAACTTTATTCGCGTGCTGAAGGAGGTCTGGAAATGAAAGTCCTGTTTGCTTTTGCTGCCTTGTGTGTTGCGCTTGCTTCGCCATTGACGGGCTTGGCGCAGCAGTACCCCTCGCAGCCGGTGCGTGTGGTGGTGCCCTTCACGGCGGGTGGCTCCACCGACGTCGTGGCCCGCATCGTTGCCGAGAAACTTTCCCCACGCCTCGGTCGGCCCGTGCTCGTGGAGAACCGTGCAGGTGCTGGAGGGGCAATCGGTTCTGACCATGTGGCCAAGTCCACACCGGATGGACACACGTTGCTGGTGGGCACCAGCAGCACCATGGCCATCGCACCGCATGTGTACACCAAGCTTCCCTACAGTCCCGTGCGGGATCTGATTCCCGTGACGCTTCTGGGCACCGCCGACATCATGGTTGTTGTCAACCCGAACCGTGTGGCTGCGCGGAACATCAAGGAACTCGTGGCCTACGCGCAAGCCAATCCCAACAAACTCACCTTCGCGTCAGGCGGCAACGGATCGATTTCTCACCTGCTGGGCGAGTACTTCAAATCGATGGCCAGGGTGGATCTCGTGCACGTGCCCTACAAAGGGGACTCCCAGATGGTCACTGACCTCCTGGGCGGACAGGTCGACATGGCCTTTGGAACAGCAGTGGCCTTCCTGACCCATCTCAAGTCCGGCAAGCTCGTGCCGTTGGCGGTCACCAATCCGCAGCGCTCCACCAGCCTGCCTGATCTGCCCACGGTGTCCGAAGCCGGTGTTCCGGGCTACGAAGCCATCCAGTGGTTCGGCATTGCGACGCCAGCCGGAACGCCGGCGGCGGTGGTGCAAAGGCTTTCCACGGAGTTTCGAGCGATCCTCGCCATGCCCGATGTGCAGGCGAAGTTTCGTGAGCTTGGCTTCGAGGTGGTCGGAAACACATCGGACGAGTTCGGCCAGTTCCTGCGCGCCGAAGATCAGAAGTGGAAGAAGGTTGCCGATACGGCGGGCACCAAGCTGGATTGAGGTCCTGCATGCACCATCAGCACGTCGCGGTGATCGGGGCAGGCATCGTTGGACTCGCCACTGCCGCGCAACTCCAGATTCGCGGAGCGCGGGTCACACTTGTCGATCCAGCGGCGCCAGGCGAAGGCTGTTCTCTGGGCAATGCCGGATGCCTGAGCCGCGCCTCCGTCGTACCAGTGGGATTGCCGGGATTGTGGAAAAGCGTTCCCGGCTACCTGCTTGATCCCAAAGGGCCTTTTCGCATTGATTGGCGTTACGCGCATCGCATCGCGCCGTGGTTGTGGAAACTGCATGCTGCGAGTCGGATCGATCGCGTCAATGCGATTGCGGATGCCTTGCATGCCTTGCTCGATCCCGCGATCGAGGAGTGGCGATCCCTGGCTCAATGGGCCGGTGCACCTGAGCTGATTCGCCAAGAGGGATACGCTTTCGTGTACCGGAGCGAAGCCGCCTTTCAGGCCGATGCTCTCGGCCGCGAACTGCGCAGGGCTCGAGGCGTGAAGATCGAGATCCTGACCGGAGGCCAGATTCAGGAGCTGGAGCCGGCGTTGTCGCCAAGCCTGACCCACTTGACGTGGATGCCGGAGCAAGGCCATGTGCCCCAACCCTTGCGGTTGTCCCGGCAGCTGGCCACAGCGTTGTCTGCTGCGGGGGCCCAGTTTGTTCGATCGAAAGCCATCGACTTCGAATTTGCCGAAAACAAGGTGGCCGCTGTGGTGACCGAGTCCGGACGACTGGCTTGCGATGCGGTCGTTCTGGCGGCCGGCGCGCATTCGCGGCCGCTCGCATCAAGGCTGGGCGCCACTGTGCCGCTGGACACCGAACGCGGCTACCACGTGATGCTGAAGTCGGAGCGCGGCGCGCCCCGCATCCCCGTGTGTTCGGGCGAAGGCAAATTCTTCGCCACTCCCATGGAAGACGGCTTGCGCGTGGCTGGAACCGTCGAACTTGCCGGCCTGGAGCGACCGGCCGTCGATGCCCGAGCCCAAGCACTGGCCGAGCTGGTCACGGGCATGCTGCCCGGAGTCGACAACACGGTGCAGCGCAGCTGGATGGGTTTTCGGCCCTCCATGCCCGATTCGCTGCCGGTGCTCGGTCGATCAGAGCACCATGCCAACGCGTTCTTAAACTTTGGCCACGGCCACGTCGGTCTGACTGCGGCGGCACCGAGCGGTCGCCTTCTGGCCGAGATGATTGGCGGGGAAAAAACGACCATTGACCCCGCGCCATACCGTGCAAATCGCTTCGTGTGACGAAGCCGGGACGGTTGAAAGCATTTCCGTTCTCTGGCGAGACGGAAAAAACTCTTTGAAAAGGTGACGAGCCTTGACCCCGGCACTGGATTCACAGTTAGGGCTGCTTGGTTCCCCACCTGACCCGGTTGGCCGCTTCACCATGCGGGAAGGCCCGTCGAGGTCTATTGTAGGCGACGGGCCGTTTCGATGCGTTCAGCGCAGTTGCAAGTCTTCGTTGCCAAAGGTGATCGACAGCGGCTCGATGACCAGTTGCTTGGCGCCGGCTTCGACCCGCCCCGCCACCAGCGCATGCACGCCTTGCGCCTTGGCGATTTCCACGGTGCGTTCGGCCTGATCGGCGGGCACGAAGATGGCGAAGCCCGCGCCCATGTTGAGCGTGCTGTAGGCCTCGCGGTCGTCCTGCTTCGCGTGCTGCTGGATGAACTTGAGCACCGGCGTGACTTCGGGCACCTGGGTGATGCGGTAGGTGAGTTCGGCGGGGTGGCGTAGCAGCTTGCGCCAGCCGTGGCCGGTGATGTTGGCGCAGTAGTGCGGCTTGACGCCAGCGCGGTAGAGCGCTTCGGTCACCGGCGAGTAGAGCACGGTGGGCGCGAGCAGGGCTTCGCCAAAAGTCAACCCGGGGCTGACTTCGGTGAGATAGCCCTGCGGCAGGCGTTCGGCCAGCTTGCGGGCCAGGCTCAAGCCGTTGGCGTGGATGCCGCTGGAGGCCAGCAGCACGATGGCGTCGCCCGCGCCGAGGCGGTCGCCCACCGAGAGACGTTCTTTGGGGTTGATGAGCCCGGTACACGAAGCCGCCAGGTCGATGCGGCCGGCTTCGACGATGCCTGCCAGCGCGGGTGTTTCGCCGCCGCCCCAGGCCACGCCGCAGATGTCGCAGGCTTTTTTCCAGCCGGCCACCAGGGCCTGGGCGCGCGTGGCGTCGCCAAACCAGTCGCTGCCGCCAGCGGCCCAGTAGGCCTGCACCACCAGGGGCGTCGCGCCCACGGTGATGAGGTCGTTGATGGCCATGGCAATGGTGTCTTGCGCAATGCCTTCGTAGTAGCTCTTGCCGGTCAGGCGTGCCATTTCGTCGGCCACCAGGGCCTTGCTGCCCAGGCATTCGACGATGCTGGCCAGGTAGAACGGGCCCACGTCGACCACGTAGGCTGACTCGCCACGCGAAGCGGCAATTTCGCTGAAACCATGCGCGCCGAGGTGGGCGCCGGTGGCGGCGGCGGCGCGTTGCGCGGCCACTTTCAGGGGGTCGATCAGGTCGTAGTTGACGCCGGCTTGTTCGTAGCTCAGCGTGTCGGTGGCGGCGGGGGAGGTGGGGGAAGACATGGGCAGGATTATCCGGGATCGGCGGGGCGGCCCGCCGAGGGGGCACCCGTAGAATGCGGGGAATGTCCTACCTCGTGCTCGCCCGCAAGTACCGCCCCAAGACCTTTGCCGAAATGGTGGGCCAGTCGCACGTGGTTCAGGCTCTCTCGAACGCGCTCACCACCCAGCGGCTGCACCATGCCTACCTGTTCACCGGCACGCGCGGCGTGGGCAAGACCACGGTATCGCGCATCCTGGCCAAGTCGCTCAACTGCCTGGGCACAGACGGGCAGGGCGGCATTACTGCCGAACCGTGTGGCGTGTGTCAGGCCTGCACCGACATCGATAGCGGTCGCTTTGTCGACTACACCGAACTCGATGCCGCTTCCAACCGTGGTGTGGACGAGGTGCAGGCGCTGCTGGAGCAGGCGGTCTACAAGCCGGTGCAGGGCCGCTTCAAGGTTTTCATGATCGACGAGGTTCACATGCTGACCAACACGGCTTTCAATGCCATGTTGAAGACGCTGGAAGAACCGCCCGAGTATCTGAAGTTCGTGCTGGCCACCACCGATCCCCAGAAGGTACCGGTGACCGTGCTCTCGCGCTGCCTGCAGTTCAACCTGCGCCCGATGGCACCCGAGACCGTGCTGGAGCATCTGCAGCAGGTGCTGCAGGCCGAGCAGGTGAGTGCCGATGTGCAGTCGCTGCGATTGATCTCGCGCGCGGCGCGAGGTTCCATGCGCGATGCGCTCTCGCTCACCGACCAAGCCATTGCCTTTGGCGGCGGCCAGTTGCAGGAAGCCACGGTGCGCCAGATGCTGGGGGCGGTGGACCGCTCTTATGTCCTGCGCCTGATCGATGCGCTGGCGCGAGCCGATGGCTCGCAGGTGGTGGAAACGGTGGATGCGCTTCGCCTCAATGGGCTGAGTGCCGCTTCCACGCTGGAGGAAATGACCGGCGTGCTGCAACGCATGGCGGTGCTGCAAGCGGTGCCAGGTCACGCGCAGGCCGAAGGCCAGGACGATCCCGACGAAGCCCAGATCGCTCAACTGGCGCAGAGCCTGCCGGCCGACGAGACGCAACTGCTCTATAGCCTGTGCCTGCATGGTCGAGGCGAACTCGGCCTGGCGCCCGACGAATACGCTGCGCTCACCATGGTGCTGCTGCGTTTGCTGGCCTTCAAGCCTGCGGGCGCCGCGGAAAAAAAAACACTGAAAACCGCTGAGCCAGCGGTGCGCCCGGCGTCGCCCGTGGCCGTGGTCGCGGCGCCCGTTGTCATTCCGCCGCGCCCGCCAGCCATACCCGCTCCGCCCTCGAAACCTGTGCAGGCGGTCGTGGCCGCGCCGCCACCGACCCCGGCAAAGCCTGAAACCCACGCTGCGGTCGAAGAACCCGACGAGGCGCCCTGGCCCGAAGACGACGGCCCTCCCTGGGAGGAGACCGAGCCGACGCCCGGCCGCGTGCTGGCCATTCCCGTGCGCGACGCGGGCGAGCCCGGGCGGCTGGATCAGCCACAACCGCGCGCCACCGAGCCGATGGCTGCGCCCGGTGGCAGCGAAGAAGGCGATTTCTGGTTCGACACCGTGATGCAGCTTGTGCGAGCCGAAGTCATCACCGCGCTCGTGCGTGAGCTTGGCCTGCAGTCGCAACTGGTGGCGCGCGATGCCGGCCAGTGGATGCTGCGCGTGGATCGCGGCTCGCTCAACCAGGGCAATGCGCGTGATCGACTCGCCGCTGCGCTGCAGACGCTGGGCCACGAGGTGCGCCTGGTGGTGGAGATCGGCAGCATCACCGACTCGCCGGCGCGGCGGCTGGCCTTCGCGGCGCAGCAGCGCCAGCAGCAGGCCGAAGCGGTGATTCTGGGCGACCCGTTCGTGCAATCCATGATGCGCGACTTTGGCGGCAAAATCGTGCCGGGTTCGATCAAGGCCACCAGCGCCTGAGCGACTCATCATTCTTTCATTCAGACACAAGGAACACCATGTTCAACAAAGGACAACTTGCCGGCCTCATGAAGCAGGCGCAGGCGATGCAGGACAACCTCAAGAAGGCCCAGGACGAACTGGCCCACATCGAGGTGACGGGCGAATCGGGTGCTGGCCTGGTGAAGGTGCTGATGACCTGCAAGCACGACGTCAAGCGCGTGACCATCGACCCCAGCCTGCTGGCCGACGACAAGGACATGCTCGAAGACCTGGTGGCTGCTGCCTTCAACGCGGCGGTGCGCAAAGCCGAGGAAACCTCGGCCGAGAAGATGGGCAAGCTCACGGCCGGCATGCCGGGCCTGCCCCCTGGCATGAAGTTTCCTTTCTGAAGACCTGAACGCCGCCGTCCTTCCAGGAGCCACATGGCCGACAACCATTCGCTGGAACTGTTGATCCAGTCGCTTCGGCGGTTGCCCGGCGTGGGCGTGAAATCGGCACAGCGCATGGCGTTCCACCTCTTGCAGCACGATCGCGAAGGCGCGGTGCAGCTGGCGCGCGCGCTGGAACACGCCGCAGGTTCGGTGAAGCACTGCTCGCTCTGCCACACCTTCACCGAAGACGAGCTGTGTCCCACCTGCCGCGATCCGCGGCGCGACCACAGTCAACTCTGCGTGGTGGAAACGCCGGCCGATCAGGCCGCCATGGAGCGCACCGGTGCCTACAAAGGCCTGTACTTCGTGCTCATGGGCAAGCTGAGCCCGCTGGATGGTGTAGGGCCGCGCGACATTGGCTTGCAGAAGCTTTTTGATCGCATCAGCAGCGAGGCCGATTTGCGCGAGGTCATTCTGGCCACCAACTTCACCGCCGAGGGCGAGACCACGGCGCACGTGATCGCGCAGGCGCTCAAGGGCCGCGGTGTACAGGTGACGCGGCTGGCGCGTGGTGTGCCGGTGGGCAGCGAACTCGAATACGTGGACCTGGGCACCATCGCCCATGCCCTGGTGGACCGGCGCTGATCAGGCGCAGGTTTCTGGATGGAGAGAAGCACTTCATGAAGCTCGCAGGATTGACAGTGGCTTATTGGGCGGTGTTGGTGGCGGCCCTGTTGCCGCTGGCGTGCGGCTGGCTCGCCAAGTCGGGCAGCTTTGGCAAGTCCAGGCGCGATGGAGGCTACGACAATCACAACCCCCGCGCCTGGCTGGCCCGCCAGACCGACTGGCGCGCGCGTGCCAATGCGGCGCAGGCGAACAGCTTCGAGGCGCTGCCCTTCTTCATCGGTGCGGTGATCATTGCCCACCAACTGGGTGGCACGCAGATCCGGATCGACGTGCTGGCCTTCGTTTTTGTAGTGCTGCGTCTGCTCTATATCGCGATGTACGTGGCCGACATGGCCACTGCGCGCAGCTTGCTCTGGACGGCGGCGCTCGCGGTGAACGTCGCGATTCTGTTCACCTGAGAACGGCGCGTTCGTCGCCAACGCCCGTTACATCGACTTGCATTTGCGCTCGGTACAAACCCGCTCGGGATTGGTCCCGATGCGGCTTTGGTCCATCGCCCCTAGGCTCGAGGCTCACCAAGAAGTGTGAGCCAAGAGAGGAAAACCGGGTCATGTGGAGTCGCCGTCAGTGGGGTCGCGCCTGTGCGCTCGGAATGGTCGCTGCAGCACTGCCGCCTTTGCACGCCCAGAACGCGACCGCGCCGTCCACCACAGCTTCTGGTGGCTTGCCGAAGGCGGCTGCGCCGCGCCTCGTGATCGCAGCCTACGATCGGTCTTCCTTTTGCTACTTGCCCCTCACCATTGCTGAACGCCTGGGCTATTTTGCGCAAGAGGGGCTGGACGTTGAAGTGCGCGAGTTTGCCGACGCTCAACTGGCGGCGCAGGCCGTGCAGGCAAACACCGCGCATGTGCTCTCGGCACCCTACAGCAGCACCATCACCCTGCAGACCCGGGGCCAGAGTTTTCAGTCGTTCGTGTTGCAGGGACGTGCGCCGCAGATCGTGCTGGGCGTGTCGCTCAAGACCATGGCGCACTACCGCCAGCTCAGCGACCTGCGAGGTCGTCGGGTGGGCGTGGTGTCCGACGGATCGTCCTCACACCGCCTGGCGAGCATGGTGCTGGGAAAGGCGGGGCTGCGACCGGGGGAGGTGCAGTACGTCGCCCAGCCCGCACCGGTGCTGGCCCTGCAGGCGTTCCGGCGCGGGCAGCTCGACGCGATCAGCTACAACGATCCCACGGTGACCGAACTCGAACAGAGCGGCGAATTGCGAGTGGTGGTGGATACGCGCAGCACGCGGGGCACTGCAGACGTTTTTGGTGGGCCCATGCCATCGGGCTGCCTCTGCGCGCCGACGGATTTTCTGGCCCAGAACCCCCGGGCCAGCCAGGGCCTGGCCGATGCCATGGTGCATGCGCTGAAGTGGTTGCAGACGGCGGGGCCTTCGGATCTCATCAAGGCGGTGCCGGAACGGCACTTCCAGGGCGACCGGGCGTTGTACCTCGCGGCCTTCGCCCGTGTGCGCGAGGCCTGGACGGTCGATGGGCTCATGCCGGATGCGGGTCCGGCTACTGCGGCGCGCATGTTGGCCCTGTTCGAAGAAGCGGGCTCGGTGCAGCGGGTGGACCTGGCCCGCACCTTCACCAACGACTTCGCGCGCAAGGCCAAGGCCCGTTTCCGGGCCTAGGCGACCAGCGCAAGGATCAACGCAGGGTCGGGGTGGCACCGACGGCGAATTGCGGCGTCACTTCGGTGTTCTTGTGTGCGGCTGCATAGGCCGATCCACTGTCTTCACCGGTGATGGCGGCCACGCTGTCGCGCGAGGCCTGGTACTCGGCAATGACTTGTTCGCGGGTCTTCTCGCTGCGGAAGTCGCGCGTGGGGTTGTACGAGGTCGACCAGGGGTTCACGCCGGCCTGCTTGAACTGGGCCAGTTCGGCCTGGACTTCGGCGCGGGTGCGGGTGGACGTGAAGGCGGTGTCATCGATGCTGATGTCGCCAGCGAGCGAGGTGCCGGCAAAGGCGCTGCCCGTGGTGGCGGCGATAGCGATCAGGGCGGCGATGGTGGACTTGCGGTTCATGTGA
This sequence comes from Hydrogenophaga sp., assembly GCF_051860785.1. Taxonomy (GTDB): domain Bacteria; phylum Pseudomonadota; class Gammaproteobacteria; order Burkholderiales; family Burkholderiaceae_C; genus Hydrogenophaga. The sequence goes on along the minus strand of NZ_JBIMLB010000004.1, from coordinate 97,901 downwards.
ATCTCCAGAACGGTCATGCGAAAGTGCATGGGGAGAAGTTTGAACTTCAATCCTCTGAAGAAAAATCACTTGGCCCAGCATGCAGCATTGCGGTATCCGCAACAATGCCACGCTTGAATCCCGCGCACGCGGCCTCAATACGACACCGCCCCTATTTCTTGGTCGTCGTCGCAACGCGCGTCTTGCTCGACGAGCTGGCAGCCTTGGCCTTCACCGGTTTGCGGGTCGACGCGGTCGTGGTCTTGCTCTTGCTCGAGCTCGCCGCCTTGGTCACTGGCTTCTTGGCGTTGCTGGCGACAGTGGCGCGCTTGGGCAGCAACAGGGTGATGCGCTGGCCCGCCTTGAGGGGCGCGTTCACCGCGAGCTTGTTCCAGTCCGCCGCGCTCACCGGGCTCACGCCATAGCGCCGTGCCAGGCGTGTCAGGTTCTCTCCCTGGCGGGCGCGCACCGTGGTGCGCGAGAGCACCACGTCAGGCTGCAGGCTCAGGCGCGCGTTGTCCGCCACGTGGCTGGGCACGTCGCCATTGCGTTTGTCGGTGCGTGGCACCAGCAGACTGGAGCCGGCACGCACCTGCATGCGCGGTGGGATGTTGTTGACGCTGCGCAGTTCGGATTCGCTCATGCCCACACGCGCAGCGGCTTGCGCTACCGACATGGTGGTGGGCACGACCCAGGCGGTCCAGCTGGCCAGCGGTCCGGTGTGTCTGCTCAGGTTGTCCTCGAAGATCACCGCGTTGTCCCAGGGCAGCAGGATGTTGGGCGTGCCTGCCGCCATCACCATGGGCTGTTTCAGCGAAGGGTTGAGCACGCGGAAATCCGCTTCGCTGATGCCGGCCAGGCGCGAAATGACGGCCACGTCCATGTCGCGCTGGAGCGTGACGGTGTCGAAGAACGGGTGGTTGCCGATGAGGGGTAGGGTGGTGTTGTAGGCCTCGGGCCGCGCAATGATGTTCTTCACCGCCTGCAGTTTGGGCACGTACTGGCGTGTCTCTGCGGGCATGGTCAGGTCGGTGTAGCTGGTGGGCTGGCCCAGGCGCTGGTTGCGGGTGATGGCACGGTTCACGTTGCCCTGGCCCCAGTTGTAGGCAGCCAGTGCCAGATGCCAGTCGCCAAACCGGTTGTGCAGCTGTTGCAGGTAGTCCAGCGCGGCGCGGGTGGAGGCCAGTACATCGCGCCGGTCGTCGCGGAAGACGTTTTGCCGCAGATCGAAGGACTCACCCGTGGCGGGCATGAACTGCCACATGCCGGCCGCGCGAGCGCTGGAGACAGCCTGCGGGTTGAACGCGCTCTCGATGAAGGGCAGCAGCGCCAGTTCCATGGGCATGTTGCGGCGCTCGATCTCTTCGACGATGTGGAACAGGTAGCGGCTCGAGCGCTCGGTCATGCGCTGGATGTAGTCCGGCCGCGTGGCGTACCACTGTTCGCGGTCGCGCACCAGTTCACCTTGCAGGTCGGGCATGGCAAAGCCTCTGCGAATGCGGTCCCACAGATCGGCGGGGGCATCAAGGCTGGCAACACCGTGTGTGCTGGTGTTGGAGATGCCGATGGCGCTCAGCGGAATGTCGCTGGGCAGGCGGTACGAGGGCAGGCTCCTGGGCGCAGGTGTGGGCGCAGGAACGGTGGAGGCCTGAGGTGCGGTCGGGGCGGTGGCGGGGTCGGGAGGCAGGGTGGTGGCGCAGCCGGAGAGCAGCAGGACCAGAGCGGTGCCGGCGAATGCAAGCCGGCGGCGGAAGATCCCGGGTAGCGAGGAAAGGGTCATCAGAAAACGTTCTTCCATTCCCGAAGCGTGGCGAAGACCGTCACGGCATCGGTGGGTTGGCCCGGCGATCGGGCTTGTGCAGTCCGCACCACCTCAGCCTGGTCGGTGCGCAGGAAAGGGTTGATGCGTTTTTCCAGCCCGATGGAGCTGGGCAGCGTCGGAAAGTTCTGCGCTCGCTGCGCCTGGCAGCGCAACTGGTAGGCGGCGAGGTCGGCGTTGTGCGGCTCCACCGCCATGGCAAAGCGCAGATTGGACAAGGTGTATTCGTGTGTGCAGCAGACACGGGTGTTGTCGGGCAGGGCGGCCAGACGGGTGAGCGAGTCCAGCATCTGCGCTGGCGTGCCTTCGAACAGGCGACCGCAACCACCCGAGAACAGGGTGTCGCCGCAGAACAGCAGGGGGGTACCTTCAAAATCGGCCGCGTAAAAAGCGATGTGGCCGGCGGTGTGGCCCGGCACCTCGAGCACCTCGAAGCGCAGACCGAGGGCTTGCACTTCGTCGCCTGCGCTCACGCGTAGCAGCGGCTCGGGCATGCGTTCACGCGCCGGGCCGATCACGCGCGCGCCAGTGGCTTCGCGCAGGGAGGCCACGCCGCCGGTGTGGTCGGGGTGGTGGTGGGTGATGAGGATCGTGTCGAGTCGCAGACCCTCCTTCGCCAACCACTGCGTCACGCCGTCGGACTCGCCGGGGTCCACGACCAGGGCTCGCTGACCATCGTGCAGCGCCCAGATGTAGTTGTCGGTGAAGGCCGGGATCGGAGTGAGGTGCATGGAGCGGAATCGGGGTGAGGGCGTGTAGAGTGCGGGCTGGCCGTTTCGGCGTCCCGCAGTGTCGCAGACTTCCAGCTGGGGCCGCAGCCTGCTTTACAAACCATGACCGCAAAAATTATAGGGTTGACCGACTGGTTCGGCACCGCGCCGGGCCGGTACCTGCTCGAGTGGGAACAGACCCAGTTTGACCTGGTGGCAGCCGACCTCTTCGGCTTCAACGCCTTGCAGCTCGGTCTGCCGGAGCTCGATGCCCTGCGCAACAACCGCATGCCGCACCGCTGGCTGGCCTTGCCCGAGGTACTGCCCCCGCGGCCCGACGACGACGGTGAGGTTCAAGCCGGTGCAGGCGCGCCGCGCGTGGCGCTGATCACGGACGCCGCCGCACTGCCTTTTCCGCCCGCCAGCCTCGATCTGGTGGTGTTGCCGCACACGCTGGAGTTCAGCGCCGATCCCCATCATGTCCTGCGCGAGGTGGAACGTGTGCTCGTGCCCGAAGGGCGCGTGGTGATTTCAGGATTCAATCCGGCCAGCCTCTGGGGCTTTCGCCAGGGCCGCAGCCGCTTCTGGGAGCGTACAGGCCTTCGTTCGAAGGGGGGACCAGATCTCTACCTTCCCGATGCGGGTGAGTTCATCGGCCCCTGGCGCCTGCGCGACTGGTTGCGATTGCTCAGCTTTGATCTGGAGTCGGATTGCTACGGGTGCTACCGCCCTGCGATGCGCACGGAGAAGTGGTTGCAACGCAGTGCCTGGCTCGATCGGGCTGGCGCGCGCTGGTGGCCCATATTCGGTGCCGTGTATTTTGTCGTGGCGGTCAAGCGCGTGAGAGGCATGCGCCTGCTGGGCCCGGCCTGGAAACCCCGCAGGGTCAAAGCCGCCGCGCCGGTCCCTGTGGCCAACCGGCATTGATGGCCCGGCTTTGCCGGGCCTTTGCACAACGAGAAGAGGAACTGTCTTGAACCACGTGGTGATCTACACCGATGGCGCCTGCAAGGGCAATCCTGGCCCGGGTGGCTGGGGCGTTTATCTCAAGTCGGAGGGCTTTGAGAAGGAGCTGTGGGGCGGCGAGCGCAACACCACCAACAACCGGATGGAACTCACCGCTGTGATCGAGGCGCTCAGCGCCTTGAAGCGGCCGTGCCAGGTTTCCCTCTACCTCGACAGCGAGTACGTGCGCAAGGGCATCACCGAGTGGATCCATGGCTGGAAACGCAAGGGCTGGATCACGGCTGCAAAGCAACCGGTGAAGAACGCCGAGTTGTGGCAGAAGCTTGATGCCCTGGTGCACGGCGGCGTGCACCAGATCGAGTGGCATTGGGTTAAGGGACACGCTGGCGACCCTGGCAACGAACGGGCCGACGCTCTGGCGAACAAGGGCGTTCCAGCGTGAGATTTGTACGGGCCTGAGCGTCGGAAAGCGGAACTTCCAGCCTCCGTTTTCGCTCAGCGCTGCTACATTTCGTTTCTTTGACTTGTCAACACCCTGATAGGGCGTTGACGCTTTTCCCCGGGCAATTACATCCATGGCGAACAGAGCGCTCTACGTGTTGGTGGCCGTGGCCGGCATCGGCCTGGCCTCTGGCGCGGGCTGGTGGTTTCAGAACCGGGCAGCCAGCGACCCGGCCAGGGGCGCATCGAATCCGGCCCCTGCAGGCCGAATCGCCAATGCCGGTGGTCCGCCCAGTGTGGAAGTGGCGCGGGTCAAGACGATGCCGCTGCAGGACGATGCGCAGGCGGTCGGCTCCCTCAAATCACGGCAGAGCGTGACCATCAAGCCTGAGACCGCGGGCCGCGTGGCGCGCATTGCCTTTGCCGATGGTGCCCAGGTGCGTCGGGGCCAGTTGCTGGTGCAACTGGACGACACCCTGCAGCGAGCCGAACTGAGCCAGGCGCAGGCGCAGCTGTCCATCGCCCGTGCGAACCTCAAGCGCAACCAGGAACTGGTGGCCCAGAATTTCGTGGCCCAGCGCGTGGTGGAAGAAAGCCAGGCGAACCTTCAAGTGGCCGAGGCCCAGGTGGCGTTGGCGGAAGCGCGCATGCAGCGCATGCGCATAGCGGCCCCCTTTGATGGCACGCTCGGCCTGCGCAGCATCAACCTCGGGCAGTACGTGGGAGTGGGCGACGCGCTGGTGAACCTCGAGGACACGTCCCAGCTCACCGTGGACTTCCGCCTGCCCGAGCGCTACCAGAGCCGCATTGCGCCAGGTCAGGGCGTGCAGGTGCAACTGGACGCAATGCCGGGCAAGAAATTCGAGGCGAAGGTGCTGGCGGTCGATCCTCTGCTCGATGCCAACGGGCGCTCCATTTCTGTGCGTGCCGCCATGCCCCGCACGCCGAATGTCGATCTGCGTCCCGGCATGTTTGCGCGGGTGCTGATCGTGTTTTCGGTGAACGATGGCGCGCTCGTGGTGCCCGAAGAGGCCATGGTGCCGCAGGCGGGCAAACAGTTCGTCTACGTGGTCGAGGAACAGGGCCAGGGCGACGCGAAGAAGCTCGCCTCACGCCGGGTCGAGGTGGAACTCGGCGTGCGGCGTGGTTCCGATGTCGAGGTCGTCAAAGGCTTGGCGGTCGGGGCCATGGTCGTGGTGGCGGGCCAGCAGCGCCTGCAACGTGACGGCACCGTGGTGAAGGTGGTGGACATGGCTCGCGTGGGCCAGGCGACGCCGGCCGCCGCCAGGCCTCCAGCTCAGTGATGACTTGAATCCGCTCAGGAGTCCTCGTGCAACTGCCTGAAATATCCATTCGACGCCCGGTTTTCGCCTCGGTGCTGTCCTTGCTCATTCTGCTGGTGGGCATTGTTTCGTTCAATGGCCTCACGGTGCGCGAATACCCGCGCATCGACGAACCCACCGTGACCGTCACCACGCGCTTCGGTGGCGCCTCCAGTGAAGTCATCGAATCTCAAGTCACCAAGGTGCTGGAAGATTCGCTCGCCGGCATCGAGGGCGTGGACATCATCACGTCCATCAGTCGGCAGGAACAGAGTCAGATCACCGTGCGCTTCAAGCTGGAGCGCGACCCGGACTCCGCTGCCGCCGACGTGCGCGACAAGGTCAGCCGAGTGCGGCAGCGCTTGCCGTCCGACGTGGACGAGCCGACGATTGCCAAGGTGGAGGCCGACGCCACCCCCGTGATCTGGCTCGCGCTGAACGCCGACACCATCTCCCCGCTGGAGCTCAGCGACCTGGCGAACCGGTTGATCAAGCCCCGGTTGCAGACAGCGCCCGGCGCGGCCGATGTGCGTGTATGGGGCGAGCGCCGCTATTCCATGCGCATCTGGATCGATCCGGATCGCCTGGCGGCCTACAGCCTGACGGTGCAGGACGTGGAGGATGCCCTTCGTCGCTCAAACCTCGAGGTACCCGCGGGCCGCATCGAGAGTTCGCTGCGCGAATTCAACGTGACCGCTGCCACCGACGTGCAGACGCCGGAGCAGTTCCGCGCCATCGGCATTCGCACCATCAACGGACAGACCATCCGCATCGGCGATGTGGCGCGCGTGGAGCAGGCGCCGCAAGACGAGCGCACCTCGGTGCGCTACAACGGGCGCGACGCGATCTCGCTGGGCGTGATCCGCCAGGCCACGGCCAATCCGCTGGAGCTGTCCGCCGCGGTGCAGGAGATGCTGCCCCGGATCACCGAAGAATTGCCGCCCGGCGTCAGCATCGAGGTGGCCAACGACAACTCGATCTTCATCGACCGATCCATCAAGGCGGTGTACACCACCATCGCCGAAGCAGCGGTGCTGGTGGCGTTGGTCATCTTCATCTTCCTGCGCACCTTGCGCGCTTCCGTCATTCCGCTGATCACCATCCCCGTGAGCCTGATCGGCTCGTTCGCGCTGATGGCGTTGTTCGGCTTCTCCATCAACACGCTCACGCTGCTGGCGCTGGTGCTGGCCATTGGTCTGGTCGTGGACGACGCGATCGTGATGCTGGAGAACATCTACCGGCATATCGAAGAGGGCATGAAACCCTTCGAGGCGGCCATCAAGGGGGCGCGCGAGATCGGCTTTGCCATTGTGGCCATGACACTCACCCTGGCTGCGGTGTACGCCCCGCTGGCCTTCACGCCCGGACGAACCGGGCGGCTGTTTGCCGAGTTCGCGCTGGCGCTGGCGGGGGCTGTGGTGGTCTCGGGCTTTGTGGCGCTCACGCTCTCGCCCATGATGTGCTCCAAGCTGCTGCGCCATGTCGACAAACCGAGCCGCTTCGACCGTTTCATGGAAAGGGTGCTGACAAGCATCAACCAAGGTTACGACCGCACGCTCAGCCGTTCGTTGAACGTTCGCTGGCTGGTGGTGGCCGTGATGCTCTGCAGTGCCGCCGGCAGCTGGTGGCTGTTGCAGACGACCCGTTCCGAGCTCGCGCCCATGGAAGACCGTGGCGTCGTGCTGGCCAACATCAATGGCCCCGACGGTGCCACGCTGGCCTACACGCGCCGCTATGCGGAGGCGATCGAGAAGATGGCGATGGAACAACCCGAGTTCGACCGCATTTTCACCGTGGTGGGCAACCCTTCGGTGGCCCAGGGCAGTGTGGTGATGCGAGGCAAGGCCTGGGAAGAGCGCGACCGCACCACCATGGAGATCGCAGGCAAGATGGCGCCGGGCATGGCTGCCCTGCCGGGCATCAGCGCGTACCCGATCACGCCGCCGTCACTGGGCCAGGGTTTTCGCGAACGGCCGGTGAACTTCATCATCGTCACCAGCGACACCTACGAAAACCTTTCGGCGGTGGTTCGTCAGTTCCAGGATCGCATGGCACAGAACCCCGGCCTGGTGCAGGTGGACACCGACCTGCGCCTGAACAAGCCCGAAATCCGCATGGACGTGGACCGCGAGCGCGCGGCCGACATGGGCGTGAGCGTGGACAACATTGCCCGCACGGTGGAGACCATGCTGGGCGGGCGGATCGTCACCCGCTACAAGCGCGACGGCGAGCAATACGACGTGGTGGTGCAGACTGTTTCGGCCAACCGCAGCACGCCTGAGGACATCGACCGCCTGTTCGTGCGTGGCCGCGGCGACGCCATGATCCCCCTGGGCTCGCTCGTGACCACGCGCGAGGTGGTGGTGCCGCGAGAACTGAACCACTTTGGCCAGCGCCGCAGTGCGTCCATCACGGCCAACATTGCGCCCAGTTATTCGCTGGGCGAGGCGCTGACGTTCATGGAACGGACGGCGGCTGAAATCCTGCCCGCAGGCTATGCCACCGACCTGAACGGCCAGAGCCGGGAATTCCGCAACTCATCTGGTTCGCTTGCGCTGGTGTTCGTGCTTTCACTGCTGTTCATCTATCTGGTGCTCTCGGCCCAGTTCGAAAGCTTCATTGATCCGCTGATCATCATGCTTTCGGTGCCGCTCTCCATGCTCGGTGCCTTGCTGGCGCTCAAACTGACGGGAGGCACGCTGAACGTGTTCAGCCAGATCGGGCTGATCACACTGGTGGGCCTGATCACCAAGCACGGCATCCTGATCGTGGAGTTCACCAACCAGTTGCGAGCGCAGGGTGTGGAGAAGATCGAAGCGGTCAAGCGTGCCGCCGGCCTGCGCCTGCGTCCGATCATGATGACCACCGGAGCCATGGTGCTGGGTGCGTTGCCGCTGGCGCTGGCCACAGGTGCGGGCGCCGAGAGCCGGCAGCAGATCGGCTGGGTGATCGTGGGGGGCATGTCGGTGGGCACCTTGCTCACGATCTTCGTGGTGCCGACCATGTACACGCTGCTGTCGCGCCGCAAGACGGAGCATCCGGCTGTCCAGCCTGCGCACGAAGAACCAGTGGGCGCGATTCCGGCGAAGTAAGGCAAAAGCAAGCGATCCGGCGCCGGGCCGCCCCAAGCCGGATCAGCCCCGGGGGCAGCAACCCGCACAGCGGCGCAGCGTGGGGGCCTTCAGACCACGCCGTCGAACATCATCACGTCGACGGCATCTCCCACGGCCACATTGCCTTGCGCGTGGTTCAGCACGATGAGGCCATTCGCTTCGACCATGGAGCTCAGCACGCCCGACCCCTGGTTGCCGGTGATGCGCACGCTCAATCGGCCATCGGCCTCTCGCGTCACGATGCCTCGCTGGTACTCGGTGCGGCCGGGCTTCTTGCGCAGCGCTTCCGAGCTATGTGCCTGCAGCAGCACCGGCTCGCTGGCCACCCCCCCCATGAGCTTCTGCAGGGCAGGGCGCACGAAGGCGAGAAAGGTCACCATGACTGCCACAGGATTGCCGGGCAGGCCGAAGAGCAGCGAAGAGCGGCCGCCTTCCTGAATGCGGCCGACGGCCATGGGTCGTCCTGGGCGCATGGCAATGCGCCAGAAGGCCACATCGCCCAGCTGCTTCATCATGGCCTTGGTGTGGTCCGCTTCCCCCATGCTCACGCCGCCGCTGGTGATGATGGCGTCGGCCCTGGCGGCGGCTTCGCGAAACGCGGACTCCAGCAGCGCGGGCTGGTCGCTTATGACGCCCATGTCGATCACGTCCACGCCCATGCGCCTCAACAGGCCGAAGACGGTGTAGCGGTTGCTGTCGTACACCGCGCCTTCGCGCGGTGACTCGCCCAGGCTCAGGATCTCGTCGCCGGTGGAGAAATAGGCCACGCGCACGCGGCGGAACACACGCACCGTGGGCAGGCCGAGGCTGGCGATGAGGCCCAGCGCGGCAGGGCCCAGCGTCTGGCCCTGGCGAAGTGCGGGCCGGCCGGCCATGAGATCCTCGCCGAGCAGGCGGCGGTTGTCGCCTGCGCTCACCACGCCAGGCGGCATCTCGATGCGTTCGCCGTCGACCCGCACGAATTCCAGTGGCACCACCGTGTCGAGTCCCTGGGGCATGATGGCGCCGGTCATGATCTTCACGCAGTCGCCATCTCCCACCTCGCCGCTCCAGGCCTTGCCGGCGAAAGCGGTGCCGACCACCCGCAGGCGCAGCGGCTCACCGCCTTTGAGCTGACTGCTTTTCAGCGCGAAGCCGTCCATGGCCGAGTTGTCGTGCGGCGGCACGCTGATGGGCGAGATCAAGTCTTGCGCCAGCACGCGGCCAAGGGCGTCGAACAAGCCGATGTCTTCGGTCTGCGAGACCGGTTCGACCAGGCGGGAAAGAAAGTCGTTGACGCTGGCCGCACTCAGCGCCTTGGGGTCATAGCCCTGCAGCTCGGCGGCGATCTGCTCGATGGATTTCATGGGAACAGCAAAAGGAGGGCTCAGCTCTTTTCCAGCGCGTGCAGCTCGGCCAGGGTGTTGGTGTTGTAGAAGGCGCGCCGATCGTCGCCCGGCTGGTCGAAAGCCACCAGCACGGTGCGGTGCTGGGCGGTCCATTTGTCGATCTTGCGCCCTCCGGCCTGCGTGAATTCCACCAGGCTTTCCAGCAATTCGCGCTTCAGCAGGCAGAACACGGGTTGGGGACGCAACTGGCCGTCTTCTTCCAGCGCAGCGGCCATGGCGATCTCGGTGTGTTCGTCGTCAAACGCCTGTGCGAGGCGCTCGGCCAGATCGAGTGGGAACAAGGGCGTATCGCAGGGCACGGTGAGCAGGTAGGGCGATTCGCAGCGCTCCAGGCCGGTCATGAAGCCCGCGAGCGGGCCAGCATAGTCGGTTAGCGTGTCGGGCCAGACCGGCACGCCGAAGGCCTCGTAGGCGCCCAGGTTGCGGTTGGCGTTGATCATCTGCTCGCTGAGCAGGTTGCCTTGCTGCATCTGCAGGCGCAGCAGCGTGTGCAGCGCCAACGGCGTGCCGTTGAAGTTCTGCAGGCCCTTGTCGACCCCGCCCATGCGGGAGCCGCGCCCGCCTGCGAGCACGATGCCGGTGATTTCGTGGGGTTGAATCATGGAGTTTTGGTCATCCGCCGATGTAGCTCATTTCAACCCGGCGTTTTCCAGTGGAGTTGTCATGAGGCATGCTCGCCCGCAACTCGGAATACCGATCGTTGCGGCCCTGCCAGATGGCGGCGATGGCACTGGCCAGTTGTTCGTCGGTGGCATCGCCCCGGATCAGGTGGCGCAGGTCGTGGCCCTGGCTGGCGAAGAGGCACAGGTAGAGCTGGCCTTCTGTGGACAGGCGCGCACGGTTGCAGTCGCCGCAAAAGGCTTGCGTGACGCTGCTGATGACGCCGATCTCGCCAGAGCCGTCCGCATAGCCCCAGCGCTCTGCCGTCTCGCCTGGCGCCGACGGATCGAGCTGAACCAGAGGCAGTTCCCGGTGGATGCGCTGGATCACCTCGCGACTGGGCAGCACTTCGTCCATGCGCCAGCCGTTGGTGGCGCCCACATCCATGTACTCGATGAAGCGCAGCACGATGCCGGTGCCCTTGAAGTGACGTGCCATGGGCAGGATTTCGTGCTCGTTGGTGCCGCGCTTGACCACCATGTTGACCTTGATCGGCCCGAGCCCCGCCGCCTGCGCGGCCTCGATGCCATGCAGCACATCGGCCACGGGGAAGTCCACATCGTTCATGGCGCGGAAGATGGTGTCGTCCAGGCCATCCAGACTGACCGTGACGCGCTGCAGCCCCGCGGCCTTGAGCACTGAGGCCTTGCGCGCCAGCAGCGAGCCGTTGGTGGTGAGCGTGATGTCCAGCGGTTGGCCTTCCACCGTGCGCAGCGCGGCCAGCTGCTCGATGAGGATTTCCAGGTTCTTGCGCAGCAGCGGTTCACCGCCGGTGAGGCGGATCTTCTGCACCCCATGCGCGACGAACTGGCGCGCCACCCGCGTGATCTCTTCAAAGGTCAGCAGCGAACTGTGGGGAAGATAAGGGTAATCCTTGTCGAAGATGTCCTTGGGCATGCAGTAGCTGCAACGGAAATTGCAGCGGTCGGTCACGCTGATGCGCAGGTCGCGCAGTGGCCGGCCCAGCGCATCCCCGAGCAGGCCCGTGGTCGCGATCGGCTTCGCCGGGATGGTCACGGCTCGCGTGATCAGGCGCTGGTCGATCAGGGGAATGACACGTTCAGACATGCACCGATTATGGGCGAGGGTACTGGGTGGTGCATCCGAGTATCCCCGGCACCCGGGCTCGCCGTGCGGGCATGCCGACGAGCTCCATCAGGCGGCTTCTGGCCGCCCTACCTGGGTGTATTGCGCGCGGTTGTCGCGCAGCCAGTTTTCCGAGAGGTCGCTGCTCTGCTGCTCTGGGTGAAAATCTTCGCTGAAATAGGCGCGCCAGGGCTTGAAGCCGGTGCGCAGCAAGCCCTGGCGTCCGAACAGGTGCCGCGCGCCGCTGCGCCAGGTGCTCCAGCGCCAGAGGGTGCCGTCGCGCCGCAGATTGTTCAGGGTCTGGCGCAAGGCATCGGCGAGAAAGACCAGCGTGATGCGCCGCATCCACTTCACACGCCAGGCGTGGCTGCCGCCCAGGGCCTGGTACAGGTCGAATGCCGTGCTCTTGTGCTCGGCTTCTTCGGCGCTGTGCCACAGCCAAAGGGTCTTCAGGCGGGGCTCGCAGCCATCCAGTACCTCATGGTGCGTCAGCATCCACTCGGCGAACAGGGCGGTGAAATGCTCGTTGGCGGCGGTGATGGCCAGGCTGTGCCGAGGGTCGGTGCCCGCCAGCAGCTTCATGCGCTCGTCGGCCCGGGGAGCCCACGCGTTGACCAGACCGTGCTTCTCGATCTGCGCATTGAACAGCGCGTGGATGCGGCGGTGCGTCGCTTCCTGGCCGATGAAGCCTTGCACCTCGTCCCGCAACCCGGTCTGCTGGTCCGGTGGCAGCGCCTTCAGACCGTTGCGCACCGAATCAATGAAGAACTGCTCTCCTACGGGAAAGCTCATGGAGAGCGCGTTGAACCAGGCGGTGAGAAAGGCGTCACCCGAGCACCAGTGGCGCTGCACAGGTTGTTCGAGGTCGATCAGGAGTCGGCGGACGACGAGTTCGGTCATGGCGTTCAGTGGGGAAAGTGATTTGGTACGATGCGGTACCAAAGGCCACATGGTGCCCCGCGTCGCGCGATCTGTCAACCCAGGGCCTAAGATGCCGCTCCATGAAAACCCGGGAATCGTCCACCGCCCCCAGCGCGCAGACCGATCATCACGGTCGCCTGCTGGACGCCATGGCCCTTGTGGCAGCCAGCCAGGGCCTCGCGGCCACCTCGATTGCCGCCGTGGTGGCAGAAGCCGGGGTGTCCAAGCGCACGTTCTACGAGCATTTCACGGGCAAGGACGACTGTTTCCTGGCCCTCTACCGTGCCGCCAGCGGCTCGGCGCTGCGCACCCTGCGCGAGGCGGTCGACCCCACGCAGCCCTGGCAACACCAGGTGGAGCATGCGCTCGGCGCCTACCTGGCGCACCTGGCGTCCGGGCCCCAACTCGTCCGCATGCTGTTTGTCGAAATCCACCACCTGGGCCAACCCGGCGCCGAGGTGCGGCGCGAGGTGATGCAGTCGCTGGCCGACTTCATGCTCCAGACAATCCAGGATCGGCTCGCGCTCACCCCCGACAGGGCCATGGCGGCGGTGGGTGGCATTCACGAGCTGGTGCTGCAGGCCATCGAGCGCGGCGAAGCCGATCACTTGGAGCGCCTGGCTCCGGAGGCCAGTGCGGTGGTTCGTCTGCTCGCGGGCGCGCAAAAATAAAACGGCCCGCTTGTGCGGGCCGTTGAAGCTCAGGTCGAACCGATCAGCCCGCCATGGGCAGCAGCGGCACGATCAGCAGGGCCACGATGTTGATGATCTTGATCAGCGGATTCACCGCCGGACCTGCCGTGTCCTTGTAGGGGTCGCCCACCGTGTCACCGGTGACGGCGGCCTTGTGGGCTTCGCTGCCCTTGCCACCGTGGTGGCCATCTTCGATGTACTTCTTGGCGTTGTCCCAGGCGCCACCGCCCGTGCACATGGAGATGGCCACGAACAGGCCCGTGACGATGGTGCCCATGAGCAGGCCACCCAGCGCCTTGGGACCGAGGAACACGCCCACCAGAATCGGCACCACCACCGGCAGCAGCGAAGGAATCACCATTTCCTTGATGGCTGCGGTGGTCAGCATGTCGACCGCCTTGCCGTATTCGGGCTTGGCCGTGCCTTCCATGATGCCGGGGATCTCCTTGAACTGGCGGCGCACCTCCACCACCACCGAACCGGCGGCGCGTCCCACGGCCTCCATGGCCATGGCGCCGAACAGGTAGGGGATCATGCCGCCGATGAACAGGCCGATGATCACCATCGGGTCGCTCAGATCGAACTTCACCTGGTGCCCATAGGTTTCCAGCTTGTGGGTGTAGTCGGCAAACAGCACCAGCGCGGCCAGGCCTGCGGACCCGATGGCGTAGCCTTTGGTCACGGCCTTGGTGGTGTTGCCCACGGCGTCCAGCGGATCGGTGATGTCGCGCACGCTGCTGGGCAGCTCGGCCATTTCAGCGATGCCGCCAGCGTTGTCGGTGATGGGGCCGTAGGCGTCCAGAGCGACCACGATGCCGGCCATGCTGAGCATGGCGGTGGCGGCCACCGCGATGCCGTACAGGCCCGCCAGCTGGTAGGACGCAACGATGCCGACGCACACGAACAGCACCGGCCAGGCGGTGGAACGCATGGACACGCCCAGGCCGGCAATGATGTTGGTGCCGTGGCCGGTGGTTGACGCTTGCGCGATGTGCTTGACCGGCGAGTACTGCGTGCCGGTGTAGAACTCGGTGATCCAGACCAGAACGGCCGTGAGCACCAGGCCCACGGCGCAGGCGCCGAACAGGCGCAGCTGGCTGCCGGTGGCGGTGATGGCGTTGTCCGGCATGATCCACGCCGTGACGAACCAGAAGGCGATGAGCGAGAGCACGCCGGCAATCGCCAGGCCCTTGTACAGCGCGGGCATCACGTTCTTCATGCCCGGGCTGGCCTTGACGAAGAAGCAACCCACGATGGACGCCAGGATGGACACGCCACCCAGCACCAGCGGGTACAGCACGGCCTGCATGGGCGCGGCAGCGACCATCAGTGCGCCGAGCACCATGGTGGCGATCAGCGTGACCGCATAGGTCTCGAACAGGTCGGCTGCCATGCCGGCGCAGTCGCCCACGTTGTCACCCACGTTGTCGGCAATCACCGCCGGGTTGCGGGGATCGTCTTCCGGGATGCCGGCTTCCACCTTGCCCACCAGGTCGGCGCCCACGTCAGCACCCTTGGTGAAGATGCCGCCGCCCAGCCGCGCGAAGATGGAAATGAGCGATGAGCCAAAGGCAAAACCGATCAGCGGATTGATCAGCGTGGCCAGGTTCTTGTCGGGCGTCAGGTTGCCGTTGCCCGCCAGGAACCAGAAAAAGCCCGCCACGCCGAGCAGGCCAAGCCCCACCACCAGCATGCCGGTGATGGCGCCGCCGCGAAAGGCCACGTCCAGCGCCGGGCCGATGCCTTTGGTGGCGGCCTGCGCAGTGCGTACGTTGGCCCGCACCGAGATGTTCATGCCGATGAAGCCACACGCACCTGACAGCACCGCGCCCAGTACGAAGCCGATGGCGGTGGTGGCGCCCAGGAAGAACCCGATGAGGATGGTGATGACCACGCCGACGATGGCGATGGTCTTGTACTGCCGGGCCAGGTAGGCGGCGGCACCGGTTTGAATGGCCCCGGCAATTTCCTGCATGCGGGCGTTGCCCGCGTCTTGCGAAAGGATCCAGCTGCGGGACCAGAAACCGTAGACGACGGCCACCAGCCCGCAGGCCAGCGCGAATAACAGCGCACTTTGTCCAACCATGAAAGACTCCTGCTTGTTTCAAATGTTCGACTTGGAGGGGGCAACGCCTCCGGGGCTGCCCCCGCTGCGTTGCTTCCTCGCTGCCGGTCGCGCTGCAAGGAGCAGCGCACAAACAGGGCGATTGGCCAACGCATCGAATTTAGCCTCAATCGGCTTAAATGCACGCGCGGTGCGTCGGGAAGTCAGCTTCGAATCAGTAAAATCAGGGTAAATCCTAGGCCGCCGGCTCGCTTTGCGCGACGTTCCGGCCGCCAGGCGGCCAACCGTACGGATGGCGCGCTACCGTTTTCAACCAACCTTTCCCTCGAACATGTCCCTTGACAACGTCACCCCTGGCAAAAACGTCCCGGAATCTTTCAACGTGATCATCGAAATCCCGATGAACGCCGATCCCATCAAGTACGAGGTGGACAAGGAAACTGGCGCAATCTTCGTGGACCGCTTCATGAGCACCGCCATGCACTACCCCACCAACTACGGCTATGTGCCCAAGACGATTTCGGGCGACGGCGATCCGGTGGATGTGCTGGTGATCACCCCGGTGCCGCTGATCCCCGGCGTGGTGGTGCCGTGCCGTGCCCTCGGCATCCTGAAGATGCAGGACGAGGCGGGTGAAGACGGCAAGGTGCTGGCCGTGCCGATCGACAAGATCCTCTCCATCTACACCCAGTGGCAGAAGCCTTCGGATCTGAACCCGATGCGCCTGAACACCATCCAGCATTTCTTCGAGCACTACAAGGACCTGGAGCCCGGCAAGTGGGTCAAGGTGCTGGGCTGGGAAGGCAAGGACGCCGCACACCAGGAAATCCTGGACGGTATCGCCAACTACGAACGCATGCAGAAGGCTTGAAGGATCAACCCGAGGTGGTCCCCAGATCGCCCCGGTATTCGATCTTGCCGCGCACCCGCGCCCTGGGGTGCATGTCGATCAGTTCGTCATAGCTGGCATCTCCCATCAAGGTGGCCGAACCGGTGATTTCCAGTGCCTTGCGCGCGATCACGGTGCCGATCACCTTGCCTTCGATGAACACGTAGTCCGCTTCCAGCCGGGTGTTCTCGATCACCCCGGTGGCGCCCACGTGCAGCGTGCCGCCGGTCTCGAAGCTGACATTGCCCTTGAGGTGGCCGTCGATCTTGATGCCCTGGTCACGGCTGGACTGGAAATGGCCTTCGAAAGCAGATCCCTCAGCGATCAGGCTGGTGATGGCGTTCAGGCGTTCGCTCGGTACGAGCCGCGAGGGGGTTGGCTGGGCATTCATGAGTTCAAGGTTCCTGACGGATCGGTGGGATTTCGGAGGGCGGCAGCGGTGCGGTGCTTGCAGCGGGTTGAGCAGGCATGACGGTGAAGCGAGGCGAGTGCAGGCTGGTCTGCGAGACGCTGAGCATCCACACCGCCACCGCGGCGGCAGCAGCCAGCACCAGCAGCAATGCGAGGCCGTAGCGCCAGAAGGCCCAGGCGAACCAGCGCAGCGCCACTCGCCGACGGCTTACTCGGCGATCGCGCGTCCAGCTCGCGCGCAAAGCCGACTGGCGCAAGGCCTCGGCATCGGGACTCGTGGCGCGGGATTCCGATGGGTCGAGCGGCACGGCGCGTCTTCACAGCTGGCCTGGTGGCAAAGCGCGTTCCAGCGTGGCATTTAGGTCGGCGCCGTTGACCTGGATGCGTCCGTAGCGAATGATGCCCTGCACGCGTGCCGTGTCGTGCAGCGACACCTCGCCCTGGCCCGCATCCAGAATGCCATCGGTCTGGCCCATGACGGAAATCTTCACCGCGGTGATGTCGCCCTTCACGCGCCCGGTCTCGGTGACCACCACCGTGGCCTCGGAACCTTGCGCCTGCGTAAGGTTGCCCTCTACCACGCCGGCGATGCTGCAAGGACCGCGCAACTGGGCATTGCCCGTGAACAGCATGCCCTCGGCGACCATGCTGCGCGAGGGCAGGCCTTCGATGGCGTCTGTCAACACCACCGGCTGCATCTGGGGTGGACTCGCGCTTGCCGTGGGGGACAGGGCATTGCCCACCTGCACCTGGAGCGACTGGCCATAGGGGGGCGACGGATTGGGCGGATACGCGGATCCGGTCGGGTCGAAGTCAGGAATCTGGTATGAATCGTTCATGTCGTTGCTGGTGCTGTGAGCTGTGCGGGCCTCAAGACCGGTCTTTCAGCACAGGAATGTTGCCGCCGAGTTTGAGCGTCTTGAACGGGCCTTGCAAGTTCGCACCTTCATAGAGTTGCAACCGGCGTGCCATCAAGGTGCCGGTGGACACGCCTGTCTTGGACACAAAAGCCATGCCCTGGCATTCCAGGCTGGTGTCGGTCGGGCTGCCGCCGGTGGCGCCGAGCTGGCCGAAAAGATAGAAGTCGTCATCCACCTGCACGCGCCCACGCACAACGCCACCAGTCCAGATGATCAGGCGGCCCCGCACGCGAATGTTGCCAGTGATGGTGCCCTGCACGAGCAAGCCGCCTTCGAATTCGAGATCGCCGCTGAGCACGCTGCCGGCGGCCACCCGGTTGATCACGACCATCGCGATCGGGTCGATGGTGAGGGTGTCCTGCGGCGTTTTGGGTTCCATGTTCAGGCAAGCGGATTCAGCGGTAGATCGCAGCGGCCCAGAACCCTGCAGAGAGCAACAGACTCAGCATGCCGAGACAGGCGAACCACAAGGCATGGCGTTCAAGACGCCGTCGCCACACGCCGGGACGCTGGCGGGGTTTGCCCAGCGACGATGCGCTATGGCCCAGCAGGATCCATTCCTGCCAGCGGGCGGTCAGTCGAGCTTCGCCGCTGGCCAGATTGACGTCGAGTCCTTGTTCGGCCAGACGCTGGGCGTCGAGCTGGCGACCCAGCAGCACCGACAAGGGCGGTCCCACGATCGTCTGGGTGAAAAAGGCGTCCGTGTCGTCCATCCGGCCTAGTTTATAGAAGCAGGGTCGCGCCTGAGCGGGTTGCGAAAGGCCAGGTGGTCCAGGTACTGTTCGATGCCTTGGCCCTCTCGTTCCAGAAAGCGCGCCACGGCATCGGCAAACGATGGATGGGCGAGCCAGTGCGCGCTGGTGGTGGTCACCGGCAGCAGGGCGCGCGCCATCTTGTGCTCGCCCTGGGCGCCGCCTTCGAAGCGCAGGTAGCCATGCTGAATGCACCAGGCCAGCGGCTGGTAGTAGCAGGCCTCGAAATGCAGGCAGTCCACCCGTTCCAGTGCCCCCCAGTAACGTCCGTAGGCCACGCGCCGATCGGGGTCGATCCCGATCAGGCTGCAGGCCATGGGCCGACCGTCGCGCTCGGCGACGAACATCAGCCAGTTCTCGGGCATGGATTGCGCCATGCGCCGGAAGAAGTCGCGGTTTAGGTAGGGCGCGTTCCCATGCTCAAGGTAGGTGCGCTCGTAGCAGCGGTAGAAGAAATCCCAGTCTTGCGGCGAGATGTCGGCGCCGCGCGAACAGCGAAAGCCCACGCCTGCGTCATGCACCTTGCGCCGCTCCTGGCGGATCTTCTTGCGCTTTCCCTGCTGCAGGCTGGCGAGGAAGTGGTCGAAGTGCTGATACAGGCCACCACCGGGATGGTCGTTCTTCCAGTGGAACTGCACCGTGTGGCGCAGCATCAGCCCTGCGTGTTCGGCTGCCGCCACGTCCTGCGGCTGCGTGAAGAGCAGGTGCAGCGAGGACAGGTTCTCCTCCTTCACATGCCCGACCAGGGCGTGCACCAGCGCACGGCGCGCTGCCTCATCCCGTGCCAGCAGGCGGGCACCGGGCACCGGCGTGAACGGCACGGCTACCAGGGCCTTGGGGTAGTAGTCCAGCCCGTGCTGTGCATAGGCGTTGGCCCAGGCCCAGTCGAAGACGTATTCGCCATAGGAGTGGTTCTTCAGGTACATCGGGCAGGCGGCCTGCAATTCATCGCCATGCCAGAGCGTGATGAAGCTGGGCTGCCAGCCGGCCGCTTCGCGCGCACAGCCGCTTTCATGCAGCGCCGCCAGGTACTCGTGGCGCATGAAAGGGCTCGGGTCAGGTTCGTTCGCCAGCAGTGCGTTCCACTGGGAAGGGTCGATGTCCACAGGTGAAGAGAAAACCCGGGTGACATAATCGTTTTCAGTCAAGCAACGCCTCCACCCGCCGCACTTTCGCGGCACGTTCAGCCAGATTTCCAGACCCCATGACTCTCTCCATTTGCGTGGCCCAGCTCAACTTCGTGGTGGGCGACATGGCGGGCAACGCCCGGAAAATCATCGACGCCGCGCAGCAGGCGCATGCCCGTGGTGTCCGGTTGCTGCTCACGCCCGAACTCGCCCTCTGCGGCTATGCGGCCGAAGACCTGTTTCTTCGCCCGGCCTTCATCGATGCCTGTGATGATGCCCTCAAAACCGTGGCCCGTGAGACCGCCCAACTCAAAGGCCTGCACATCGTGGTGGGACATCCCGCGCGATCCCAGGAGGCAGGCGGTCCACGGCGCGAGCGCAGCGTCTCGGTGGCCCATCTGCACAACGCCGCCAGCGTGGTGTGCGAAGGCCGGATCACCCACACCTACGCCAAGCGTGAGCTGCCCAACTACCAGGTGTTTGATGAGCGCCGTTACTTCGTGCCAGGCCATGCGGCCTGCGTGTTCGACGTGACGGGTGAGGATGGGCGGCCGGTGAAGGCCGGGCTGCTGATCTGTGAAGACGCCTGGTTCGATGCGCCTGCGGCGGATTGCAAGGCGGCTGGTGCCGAACTGCTGATCGTCATCAACGCTTCACCGTTCCACGCGGGCAAAGGCGGCGAGCGCGAGGCCACCATGCGTGAACGTGTGCAGGCCACCGGCCTGCCCATGGTGTATGCCCATCTGGTGGGCGGGCAGGACGAGATCGTGTTCGAAGGGCGCAGCTTCGTGCTGGGTGCCGATGGTGCGCTGGCGGGGCGCGCGGTGAGTTTCGAGGAAACCCTGTTCGACGTGGTCTTCGCCCGCACTGGTGCGGGGTGGACGATCACCGCCGACATCGACCGTGCCCACAGCCCGGAGGCCGACCTGTGGCATGCGCTGGTGCTGGGTGTGCGCGACTACCTGGGCAAGAACGGTTTTCCCGGCGCCATCCTGGGCTTGTCCGGTGGCATCGACTCGGCCCTGGTGCTGACGATTGCGGTGGACGCGCTCGGCAAGGACCGCGTGCGCACCGTGATGATGCCTTCGCCCTACACGGCCGACATTTCCTGGATCGATGCGCGCGACATGGCCGCGCGCCTGGGTGTGCGCTACGACGAGATCGCCATCGCCCCGCAGTTCGAAGCGTTCAAGACCAGCCTGGCGCAGGAATTCGCCGGCCTGCCTGAGGACACCACGGAGGAAAACCTGCAGGCCCGCATCCGCGGCACTTTGCTCATGGCGCTGTCCAACAAGTTCGGCAGCATCGTGCTGACCACCGGCAACAAGAGCGAGATGGCCACCGGTTACTGCACGCTGTACGGCGACATGGCCGGCGGTTTCGCAGTGATCAAGGACGTGGCCAAGACCATGGTGTTCAAGCTGGCGCGCTGGCGCAATGCGCACGACCCGTATGGCACTGGCACCAACCCGATTCCCGAACGCATCATCACCCGCCCGCCCAGCGCCGAGCTGCGGCCCGACCAGAAAGACCAGGACAGTCTGCCCGAGTACCCGGTGCTCGACGCCATCATCGAGCGCTACATGGAGAACGACCAGAGTCCCGAGAGCATCGTGGCTGCAGGTTTCGAGCGCGCCGACGTGGACAAGGTGGTGCGCCTGATCCGCATCAACGAATACAAGCGCCGCCAGGCACCCGTCGGCATCCGCGTCACCCACCGAAGTTTCGGCAAGGACTGGCGCTACCCGATCACCAGCAAATACCGAGCCTAGAGCTTCAGCACGGCGCGCATCTCGCCCACCTCGATACCTGCGGCGTTTTTCAACGGCGGCGGAATGAGGCTGGCCAGCGCGGCGCGACTCTCGTCGTCGAGCCAGCCCAGCTGTTCCAGGGCCGATACAAAGGCCACCATCAGCGGTGTGAGTTGCCCGTCGCTGACCTTGGCAGCAATGCCGATGCCCCGGTTGAAGCTGGCCAGGGCCTGAACGCCGTCGGCACCGACTTTGCTGACCCAGTCGCCGCGGCCAGCTCGCATCAGGGCGAGGTCGTTGCGGCCCCGGCCACTGACGAGCTCCGGGTGCCGGCTCATGGCTCGGGCGATGCGCAGCGGGGCATCGCCATAGACCGGATCGGGCTCGGTGAGGGTGAGGCGCGCGAAGCCATGCGCAAGCGCCAGCAGCGGCACGGCAAAGTTGGGCGCGCTGCAGCCGTCGATGCCGCGCACCAGTTGATCGGGCGGTACGCCCGTGAAATGGCCGACGCTGCGGGCGATTTCCTGTTGCACGGGGTGCGACGGATCGAGGTAGTCCGCGAGCGGGGCGCCCAGCGAGTCGGCCAGCAGCAGCATGCCCGTGTGCTTGCCGGAGCAGTTGTGGTGCAGGCGGGAGAAGCGCGCGCCGGGCTCAGGCGTCCTGCCGGTGGCGCCAAAAAAGAAGGGCACGTGGGTACCGCAGGCCAGCGCCGATTCGCTGGCACCGATGCGTGCCAGCAACGAAGCCGCACGCTCCACGTGCATGGGTTCGCCACTGTGGCTGGCGCACAAAAGGGCCACATCCGCATCGTCCAGGTTCAGCCGGTCGGCCGCGCGGGCGATCAGAGGCATGGCCTGGAAGGGCTTGAGTGCGGAGCGGGTGAAAAGCGGCGCACGCACGTCGCCCACACTGGCCAGAAGCCGCCCTTGTGCGTCCACCACCGCCAGAGAGCCGTGGTGCACGTTCTCGGGGTGGCCGCCGCGGAACGCGACGGTGAGGGGTACATGGGCCGGGAGTGAGGTCGATGGCATGGGACGTCTCGATGGAGCAATGTCCGAGTGTACGAACGGGCGAGAGGGCCTTGGGCATAATCGGTTGACCATCCCCGCATCGCCCTGGAGACAAACGCATGAAGCAGATCACCGCCGTCATCAAACCGTTCAAGCTGGAAGAGGTGCGCGAAGCACTGGCCGAGCAGGGCGTGACCGGCCTGACCGTGACCGAGGTCAAGGGCTTCGGGCGCCAGAAGGGTCACACCGAGCTGTACCGCGGCGCCGAGTATGTGGTGGACTTCCTGCCCAAGGTC
The DNA here is from genome assembly GCF_051860785.1 of Hydrogenophaga sp. Taxonomy (GTDB): domain Bacteria; phylum Pseudomonadota; class Gammaproteobacteria; order Burkholderiales; family Burkholderiaceae_C; genus Hydrogenophaga. Next base: position 75,583 of record NZ_JBIMLB010000004.1, on the reverse strand, counting down.
AAGGTCGAGGTGGTGGTCAAGACCGTGGACGTGGAGCGCTGTGTGGACGCCATCATTCGCGCGGCCCGCACCGGCAAGATCGGTGACGGCAAGATTTTCGTCACCTCGGTCGAGCGCGTCGTGCGCATTCGCACGGGCGAAGAGGACGAAACCGCCGTCTGAGCTTCAGATCGCTTCGATGCGGGCTTCCGGCGCCATGCCGGCTGCCTGCACGAGGTCGGGCAGCAAGGTGGCGATGTCACTGCCGACCCGAATCAGGTCCATCTGCCAGTCGTTCATGAACTGCTGTTCCACGCCGGTGCGAATGAACGTCATCAGGCCGTCGTAGTAGCCCGCCACATTCAACAGGCCCACCGGCTTGTCGTGGTAGCCAAGCTGGCGCCACGTCCAGACTTCGAAGAACTCCTCGAAAGTACCGATACCTCCGGGCAGTGCCAGGAAAGCGTCCGCACGATCGGCCATGAGGCGCTTGCGCTCGTGCATGGTGTCCACCACGTGAAGTTCGGTGCAGCCCTGGTGAGCCCATTCCTTTTCCACCAGCGCCTTGGGAATGATGCCCACCACGCGTCCACCCGCGGTCAGCGTGGCTTCGGCCACGATGCCCATGAGTCCGTTGCGTCCGCCGCCATAGACAAGTTGTCCTCCACGGCTTCCGATCCATTCGCCCACGGTTCGTGCTGCTTCGGCAAAAGCCGGTTCGGTGCCGGGACGAGAACCGCAATAGACACAAAGTGAGAAGGTGGTCGATGTCATGGTGTGAAGTGGAAAAGTTCAGCCCCAGCGTGTCCAGATGGCAGCCAACCACACACCAGCCCAGGTCAGCAGGCTGAGCAGCACGGCCGCGCTGCCCATGTCCTTGGCGCGTTTGGACAGGTCGTGCCACTCCGGGCCGATGCGGTCAATGGCGGTTTCAATGCCCGTGTTCAGCAGTTCCACCACCAGCACAAGCACCACCGAGGCGGCCAGCAGCGCAGTCTCAACCCAGGTCTGGCCAAGCCAGAACGCCAGCGGAATCAACACCAGCGCGGCGACCGCTTCCTGCCGAAAGGCGGTTTCGCCCCAACCGGCACGCAGGCCAGCCAGCGAATAGCCCAAGGCGTGCCAGATGCGTGAGAGGCCGGCGCGCTGCTTCTGGGCATTGACGGGCTCCTGGTAAGGGTGCTGCTTCATGGGGAGAGGAGAGCGTCAGGGTGCCGGGCGGCGCACGGGCTCGGTGGTGTCGTGCACCAGGCGGGTGCCGGCCAGCGCGTCGTGCAGGAACTGCCGCTCCGGATGAAAGCGCGAGAGCAGGGCCCACACCAGCACCCAACCGATCATGAGCACCGAGGTTTCGGCGCCCGATGCGCCCAGTGCTGCCGACAGCGCGAGCGGCGGCAGCAGCCAGAACCAGGACAGCAGGTAACGCAGCAGGGCCCGTGGCTGGGTGACGGCATGGCCTTGCCGGTCGACCACGCGGATGTGCCAGGTTTTCATGGCCAGGGTCTGTCCCTTGGCCCAGAACCACACGAAATAGATGCCGAACACGACGAAAAGAAACCCCTGCCGACCCATGCGGTTTTCCAGCCCATGGCGGCTTTGCGTGAGTGAACTGAACAGGTAGTCGGCGACGAAGACCACGGCGAAGAGCAGCATGCCCTCATACATCCAGCAGGCCATGCGGCGGCGCAGCGGGGGTGCAGTCAGGAGGGTGGGGGAGGAGAGAGCGGTCGGCGCGGTCATGTCCGGCAGATTGTCGCATCGGTACCAAGGCCACCCCCCGCGCCACAAAATTTTGCCGCAGCGCCGCTGGGTGGCGATGTTGCAGTGCGATAATGCGCGTTGCATTCAATCAGGCAAACGGATCAGGGTCCGGCGGGGTATGTGTCCGCCCATGGCCACTGGTCTCAAGTCTCGAAACCATTCCACAAGATCTGGTCTAGAGGCACCCAAGGTTTTTCGTCAGAGAAATTCTCGAAAGGTTCATCATGGAAATCAGCAAGGCCGAACTGGCCTCGGCGGCTGCCGCCAATGGCGCGGGCAGTCAAGAACTCCGCGGCGCAGAAATTCTCATCAAGTCCCTGCAGGCTGAAGGTGTGAAGTACATCTGGGGTTACCCCGGTGGCGCGGTTCTGCACATCTACGACGCGTTCTACAAGCAGGACACCATCCAGCACGTGCTGGTGCGCCACGAACAGGCAGCCGTGCACGCGGCCGATGGCTACGCCAGAGCCACGGGCGACGTGGGCGTGGCTCTGGTCACCTCCGGTCCTGGTGTGACCAATGCCGTCACCGGCATCGCCACGGCCTATATGGACAGCATCCCCATGGTGATCATCACCGGCCAGGTGCCCACGGCCGCGATCGGTCTGGACGCCTTCCAGGAATGCGATACCGTCGGCATCACCCGCCCTATCGTGAAGCACAACTTCCTCGTGAAGGACGCGCGCGACATGGCCATGGTGATGAAAAAGGCCTTTCACATCGCGCGCAGCGGCCGCCCGGGCCCAGTGGTGGTGGACATTCCGAAGGACGTGTCCTTCAACAAGGTGCCTTATCACGGCTACCCCGACTCGGTGGAGATGCGTTCCTACAATCCGGTTCGCAAGGGTCATGGGGGGCAGATCCGCAAGGCCCTGCAACTGCTGCTCGCTTCCAAACGCCCCTACATCTACACCGGTGGCGGCGTGTTGCTGGGCAACGCCACCAACGAATTGCGCACGCTGGTGGACATGCTGGGTTACCCGGTCACGAACACGCTGATGGGCCTGGGTGCCTACCCGGCCACTGACCGCAAGTTCCTTGGCATGCTGGGCATGCACGGAACCATCGAAGCCAACAACGCCATGCAGAATTGCGACGTGCTGCTGGCCGTGGGCGCACGATTCGACGATCGCGTGATTGGCAACCCCAAGCACTTCGCGCAGAACGAACGCAAGATCATCCACGTCGACATCGATCCTTCGAGCATTTCCAAGCGTGTGAAAGTGGACGTGCCGATCGTGGGCGACGTCAAGGACGTGCTGACCGAACTCATCAACATGTTGCGCGAAAGTGCCACCAAGCCGGATGGCAAAGCCCTGGCGGCCTGGTGGGACACGATCGAGACCTGGCGCTCGAGGGACTGTCTGAAATACGACCGCGGCAATCAGGACGTGATCAAGCCGCAGTACGTGGTGGAAACGCTCTGGAACATGACCAAGGACGCCGACGCGTACATCACGTCCGACGTGGGCCAGCACCAGATGTGGGCTGCGCAGTACTACCGGTTCAACGAACCACGCCGCTGGATCAACTCAGGTGGATTGGGCACCATGGGCGTGGGCATTCCCTACGCCATGGGCATCAAGCTCGCCAAACCCGACAGCGAAGTGTTCTGCGTGACCGGTGAGGGTTCGGTGCAGATGTGCATCCAGGAACTCTCCACCTGCCTGCAGTACAACACGCCGATCAAGGTCATGGCGTTGAACAACCGCTACCTCGGCATGGTCCGGCAGTGGCAGGAGATCGACTACGAAGGCCGGTACAGCCACAGCTACATGGACGCGTTGCCCAACTTCGTGAAGCTGGCCGAGGCCTATGGCCATGTGGGCATGCTGATCGAGCGACCACAGGATGTTGAACCCGCCCTTCGCGAGGCGCGCAAGCTCAAGGACCGCACCGTGTTCATGGACTTCCGCACCGATCCGACGGAGAACGTGTTCCCCATGGTCAAGGCCGGCAAGGGCATCACCGAGATGCTGCTGGGATCCGAAGACCTCTGACCCTTCCGCGAAGCAGTGGACGCCCGCTGCTTCATTCCCTTAGACGAATCTATTGTCCGTCGAGCCTGTGCATTACCGTGCACAGGGGAGGGCGGCGAAAAGAGGAATCGCACATGAAACACATCATCGCTGTCCTGCTGGAAAACGAGCCCGGAGCATTGTCTCGCGTGGTGGGCCTGTTCTCTGCTCGGGGCTACAACATCGAGTCGCTCACTGTGGCGCCCACCGAGGACCCCAGTCTCTCTCGCATGACGATCCAGACCGCGGGTTCCGACGACGTCATCGAACAGATCACCAAGCATCTCAACCGCCTTATCGAGGTGGTCAAGGTGGTCGACCTCACCGAAGGTTCGTACACCGAGCGCGAGCTCATGATGGTGAAGGTACGCGCCGTCGGCAAGGAGCGCGAGGAAATGAAGCGCATGGCCGACATCTTCCGGGGTCGCATCATCGATGTGACCGAGAAGAGCTACACCATCGAACTCACCGGTGACCAGGGCAAGAACGATGCTTTTCTGGAAGCCATCGACCGCGGCGCCATTCTCGAAACCGTGCGCACCGGTGCCAGTGGCATCGGTCGCGGCGAACGCATCCTTCGCGTGTAAGAAAATCCACGCGATCCCATCTCTCATCCCGACAACACATTTCAACCGGAGCAATCTCATGAAAGTTTTCTACGACAAAGACTGCGACCTGTCCCTGGTCAAGGGCAAGACGGTCGCCATCATCGGCTACGGCAGCCAGGGCCACGCGCACGCACAGAACCTCAACGACAGCGGCGTGAAGGTCGTCGTTGGCCTGCGCAAGGGCGGCGCCTCGTGGGACAAGGTCGGCAAGGCCGGGCTGAACGTGCTCGAAGTCAACGAGGCCGTCAAATCGGCCGATGTCGTCATGATCCTGCTGCCCGACGAACAGATTGCCGAGGTCTACAGGAACAACGTGGAACCGAACATCAAGCAAGGCGGCTCGCTGGCCTTTGCCCACGGCTTCAACGTGCACTACAACCAGGTCGTGCCGCGCGCCGATCTGGACGTGTGGATGGTCGCGCCCAAGGCCCCGGGCCACACCGTGCGCAGCACCTACGCCCAGGGCGGCGGTGTTCCCCACCTCGTGGCGGTGCACCAGGACAAGTCGGGCAAGGCGCGCGATCTGGCGCTGTCCTATGCCATGGCCAACGGTGGCGGCAAGGCCGGCATCATCGAGACCAACTTCAAGGAAGAGACCGAGACCGACCTGTTCGGCGAGCAGGCCGTGCTGTGCGGCGGTGCGGTCGAGCTCATCAAGATGGGCTACGAAACGCTGGTGGAAGCGGGCTACGCGCCGGAGATGGCGTACTTCGAGTGCCTGCACGAGCTGAAGCTGATCGTGGACCTGATCTACGAAGGTGGCATTGCCAACATGAACTACTCGATCTCCAACAACGCGGAGTACGGCGAGTACGTGACGGGCCCCGAGGTGATCAACGAGCAGTCGCGCGTGGCCATGCGCAACGCCTTGAAGCGCATCCAGAACGGTGACTACGCCAAGATGTTCATCGCCGAGGGGCGCACGAACTACCCGAGCATGACGGCACGGAGGCGCAACACGGCCGAGCACAGCATCGAGGTGGTGGGTGCGCAGCTGCGCGCCATGATGCCCTGGATCGCCAAGAACAAGCTGGTGGACCAGACGCGGAACTGAGCGGCCTGCAAGCGTTCGACAAAGGCCACTTCGGTGGCCTTTTCCGTTTTTGCGACTGCCTTACACTGGCCTTTTCGCTATTCCCGGAATGCCGGGAGAACAAGAGACACCATGCACGACGGCTCTGAATCCCACATGACACCGAGCGAAGAGCGCCCGAAGCGCGTGAAGGGCATCTACATGTTGCCCAACATGATCACGCTGGCCGCGCTGTTTGGCGGTTTCTATGCCGTGGTCATGGCCATGAATGGCCGATACGACCTCGCCACGGTCGGCATCTTCGTGGCCATGGTGCTGGACAGCCTGGATGGCCGTGTGGCCCGGCTCACCAACACGCAAAGCGCCTTTGGTGAGCAGATGGACTCGCTGTCGGACATGGTTTCGTTCGGCGCTGCGCCTGCGCTGATCGCCTACGAATGGACCTTGCGCGACCTTGGGCGCTGGGGCTGGATTGCCGCCTTCGTGTACTGCGCCTGTGCGGCGCTGCGCCTGGCGCGCTTCAACGTCAACACTGCCGTGGTCGACAAGCGCTACTTTCAGGGTTTGCCATCGCCGGCGGCTGCCGCACTGGTGGCTGGCTTCATCTGGCTCATGACCGAGCTGGGCGTTCCTCCGCAGGACGTGACCTGGTTCATGTTCGCCTTGACGCTCTACACCGGGCTGACCATGGTCACCAACGTGCCGTTCTACAGCTTCAAGGACCTGAGCCTGAAGAAGAGCGTTCCTTTCGCTGCCATCGTGCTTGTGGCATTGGGCATCGCAGTGATCAACATCCACCCACCCACGGTCTTGTTCGGCCTGTTCGTGGTCTATGGCCTCTCGGGCTACGCGCTCTACTTCTGGCGCAAATCCAAGGGTCGACCCACCAGCGTGATCAGCACGTCCACCGACGAGCCCGACGAACGTGGCCTGCACGACTGAGGCCTGTGCAGCAGCGAAAGCTCGATCGTTTCTCCCTATCGGCCTCACTTCGCCTTTGTGCTACATTCGTCACCATGTTCCAGATTTCGATTTCGCTACTACTGGGTGTCCGACACGGGCAGGTCTGGTAACGCGCGAGCGATTTCCCACAAAACGGCCCGTTTGCACCTGCAGCGGGCCGTTTTGTTTTGGAACTGCAGGTTTATCTAAGAGCCGCCCACAAGGCGACACACCGGAGCATTGAGATGAGCGACAAACTGATCATTTTTGACACCACCTTGCGCGATGGCGAACAGTCGCCCGGCGCCTCCATGACCAAGGACGAGAAGCTGCGCATCGCCCGTCAGCTGGAACGCCTGAAGGTGGACGTGATCGAGGCAGGTTTTGCCGCCAGTTCCAATGGCGACTTCGATTGTGTGCACGCCATTGCCAACACCATCAAGGATTCCACGGTCTGCTCACTCGCGCGAGCCAATGACCGTGACATTGCCCGGGCGGCTGAAGCGCTCAAAGGCGCGAACCGTGCCCGCATCCACACATTCATTGCCACCAGCGCGCTGCACATGGAGAAGAAGCTCCGCATGACGCCCGATCAGGTGCTGGAGCAGGCGATACAGTCGGTGCGCTTTGCGCGCAATCTGGTGGACGACATCGAATTCAGCCCCGAAGACGGCTACCGCAGCGACCCGGACTTCCTCTGCCGTGTGCTCGAGGCGGTCATCAAGGAGGGGGCAACGACGCTCAATATTCCCGACACGGTAGGCTATGCCGTTCCCGAACTGTACGGCGAGTTCATTCGAAACCTGCGGGAGCGCGTGCCCAACTCCGACAAGGCCATCTGGTCGGTTCATTGCCACAACGATCTGGGCATGGCGGTCGCGAACTCGCTGGCTGGTGTGATGATTGGTGGGGCACGCCAGGTGGAGTGCACGATCAACGGCCTGGGCGAGCGCGCGGGCAACTGTTCACTGGAAGAGATCGTGATGGCGGTGCGCACCCGTCGCGATTACTTTGCTCTCGATGTGGGTGTGGACGCGACCCAGATCGTGCCGGCCAGCCGCATGGTGAGCCAGACCACCGGGTTCGTGGTGCAACCCAACAAGGCCGTGGTGGGGGCCAACGCCTTCGCCCACGCCAGCGGCATTCACCAGGACGGCGTTCTCAAGGCCCGCGACACCTACGAAATCATGCGGGCCGAGGACGTGGGATGGAGCGCCAACAAGATCGTGCTGGGCAAACTCAGCGGGCGCAATGCTTTCAAGCAGCGCCTGCAGGATCTGGGCATCGAGATGGAGTCCGAGAGCGAGATCAACACCGCCTTCGCCGCGTTCAAGGAACTGGCCGACCGCAAGAGCGAGATTTTCGACGAAGACATCCTGGCTTTGTGCAGCGACGAAAGCGTGACGGCGGAGAAGGAGCAGTACGGTCTGGTCTCGCTCAAGCAACGCAGTGAGACGGGTGAACGGCCGCATGCCAATGTGGTGTTCACGGTCGACGGCCACGAGATTCAGGGTGAGAGCGATGGAAACGGGCCAGTAGACGCTTCTTTGAAAGCGATCGAGAACCACGTCAAAAGCGGCGCCGAACTGGTGCTGTATTCGGTCAATGCCATCACAAGTGGTTCGACCGAGAGCCAGGGTGAGGTGACGGTTCGCCTGCAGCACGGTGGCCGGGTGGTCAATGGGGTGGGCGCCGACCCGGACATTGTTGTCGCCTCTGCCAAGGCTTACCTGAGCGCTTTGAACAAGCTGCACAGCAAGGCCGACCGCGTTGCCGCTCAGGGGTAAATAAAGACCTTTGAAATCAAGTACTTGATGAATTCTGCTTCGTGAAGGAAAGAAATGATGCCGAAAGTAGCATCTGTTCTACTGATCACTGAAGAAGACTTTACAAGCATTTGATATTGCTAGTTTTTTTCTGCTTGTCTATACTCCGCTCCAGCGTGGTGCATCTAGCTGGAGTGGAGTTCATGGTCATGGGTATCGTTCGGTTTCAGAAAATTCTCCTGGGAATGGCCTTGGTCACTGGTCTGGCCGTATCCACCCTACCTACCGTCGCCCAGGCAGCGAACAGCCCATCGAAGGTCGCCAAGGCCAAGAAATCCTCCACAGCGCAGAAGACCACACCACGCAAGACGGTGGCCAAGCGCAAATCCGAAGCCAAAGTGTCGAAGGCTCCAGCGCAAAAAACCGTGAAAGCCGCTGGCACCAGCAACAAGCGTGTGAAGATGCAGATGGCCGCTGGAAAGGCCACGTCGATGCACAAGGTTTCCGTCAAGCAACGATCGACCTCACGTCCCAGCGTGGTTCGTGCCGCCGTTGTGCACCGTCCATCGATGGGTGAAACACTTGGCCTGCGAGGCAACGACGATCCACTCGAGCTCAATTCCAGTGTGGCACTGGTGATCGACCAGCAGACCAACGAAGTGCTTTTCAGCAAGAACGATTCGGCCGTGCTGCCGATTGCTTCGCTCACAAAGCTCATGACCGGACTCGTGATAGCCGATGCGGAGCTGGACATGAACGAGATGATCACCATCACTGGCGATGACATCGACACCTTCAAGGGGAGCCGGTCACGCCTGGCCGTAGGCACGACCCTGAGCCGGGGTGAGTTGATGCACCTGTCGTTGATGTCGAGCGAGAACCGCGCGGCGCACGCGCTGGGTCGCACCTATCCCGGTGGCATGCAGCAATTTGTGCGGTTGATGAACCAGAAGGCAGCCTCCCTGGGCATGGCCGACACGCGCTATGTGGAGCCCACGGGCCTGTCCAGCCTAAATCAGTCCAGTGCGCGGGACCTTGCCACGCTGGTGTCCGTTGCTTACCACCGCCCCATCCTGCGCAGCCTCTCCACCTCGCCCGGTTATGAGGTCGAGCTCGGCCGCCGCACGCTGCACTACAACAATTCCAACCGGCTGATCAAGAACCCGGATTGGGAGATCGGCCTTCAGAAAACCGGCTACATCTCGGAGGCAGGCCGTTGCCTCGTGATGCAGGCCAAGGTGGCCGGCCGGCAGTTGATCATGGTGTTCCTGGATTCGGCCGGCAAGGTCAGCCGCATGCAGGACGCCGAGCGTGTGCGCCGTTGGGTGGAAGTCCAGACCGATACCACGCAGCCGCTGGCTCGGCACCAGCCGCAAGGCTGATTGGCTCGCGTCAGCGCGCGGCTGCGGGGACAGGAACCTTCGGGCAGCCCAGTGCGGCCGAGATTTCAGCCGCAGTTGAACGCAGCTTGGGCACCCAGTTCTCGTCGATTCGATCCGCTGGCGCAGAAATCGACAGACCCGCCACCAGCTTGCTTTGGTCGTCGTAGATGCCGGCTGCCATGCAGCGCACCCCCAGCTCCAGTTCTTCGTTGTCGCGCGCCAGGCCGGCCTGGCGGCATTGCGCCAGCTCACGTTCCAGCGTGGGGAGTTGTGTGAGGCTGTTTCGCGTGTTTCCGGCAAGACCGGTGCGTGTGGCATAGGCGCGCACACGTGGTGGCTCGTCGTCGGCCAGGAACAGCTTGCCCACTGAGGTGAGGTGCAGCGGTGCCCGCCCGCCGATGGCGCGTACCACCTGCATGCCGGATCGTTCGCTGTACGCGCGCTCGACATACACGATCTCGTCACCTTGGCGCACGCTCAGGTTCACGGGTTGCTGGATGAGCTTGTGCAGCTCACGCATGGGCAGCAGCGCAGCATCTCTCACGCTCAAGCGTGCTTTGACGAGATTGCCCAGTTCGAGCAGCCGCATGCCGAGACGGTAGCTGCCCGCCTCGGGGCGGTCCACGAAACGGCCAATGGTCAGGTCGTTGAGGATGCGGTGGGCGGTGGAGGGATGCAGGCCGGTTTTCTCGCTGATCTCCTTGAGCGAGACCGGATCCTCTCGTGAGGCGAGCACCTCCAGCAGATTGAACATGCGTTCGATCACCTGAACGGTGGGCGTGCTGGCCAGGGTTTCAGATCGTTTGGTCATGGGTGCGGTGGGTTGCCGCGATTTTACAAGATGAAATCAAAGCCCGCTAAACGGGGTTTAAACCCTTCTGGGGTATCACGCCGACGGGGTCCAGTGACCTTCGACCAGCAACTCGTGCGGGTGAAAACCTGCCTTGTAGTTCATCTTGCTGCTCTGGTTGATCCAGTAACCCAGGTAGACGTGCGGCAGGTCGAGCGCCTTGGCCTGCGCGATCTGCCAGAGCACGCTGTAGGTGCCGTAGCTGGCCTTGTCGTCTGGCTCGTAGAAGGTGTAGACCGCGGAGAGTCCGTCGTTGAGCACGTCGACGATGGACACCATCTTGAGCTTCGCCGGCTCATCCCCCGTGGCCGGCTCGTGGAACTCGACCAGTCGGGAATTGACGCGGCTTTGCAGCAGGAACTGGGTGTACTGGTCGATGCTGTCGTGGTCCATGCCGCCCCCTGCGTGGCGGCTGTTCTGGTAACGGAGATACAACTGGTAATGCTCGGGGATGAAGCACAGCTTGAGCACGCGGGTCTGCAGACGACCGTGTTGTGCCTGGGTCCGCCGCTGGCTGCGGTTGGGCTGGAACTGCGCCACGGGTACGCGCAGGGGCACACAGGCCTGGCAGCCATCGCAGTACGGGCGGTAGGTGAACATGCCGCTGCGCCGGAAGCCGTGCGTGACGAGATCCGAGTAGGCGTCGTTGTGGATGAGGTGACTTGGGGTGGCGACCTGGGAACGGGCCTGGCGGTCAGGCAGGTAGCTGCACGGGTAGGGTGCCGTGGCGTAAAACTGCAGCGCCTGAAGGGGGAGTTCTTTGAGATGGGTCACGCGAGACGACCGTCGTCGAAGAGGAGTTCCTGCCAGTATACGGGCGAGAATTTCCAGTTGGGTGCGGGGTGGAGCAATGCCGTGCGCACGTGGGCGCAGAACGCATCGCGCGGCATCAGGCTCCCGCCCAGCGAAGCGAGATGCGCCGTGTCCTGCTGGCAGTCGATCAGGGGCAGGTCTTGGTTGCGACAGAACGCCACTAGCGCCGCCAGCGCGATCTTCGAGGCATTGCTCCGGCGGTTGAACATGGATTCGCCATACACCATGTTGCCGAGGTTAATGCAGTAAAGGCCGCCAGCAAGTTCGCCGTCAATCCAGGTTTCGACGCTGTGAGCGATGCCCGCATCGTGCAGGCGAACGTAGGCCTCCACCATGGCGGGCAGGATCCATGTGCCGGTCTGGCCTTCGCGCGGGGTGTGGGCGCAGGCGCGGATGACGCGTTCGAATTCATCGTCGAAGCGGATCTCCAGGCGCCCTTCGCGCAGGTACCGCTGGATGGTCTTTCGCAAGGATCGGTGCAGCCGGAAGGCGCGCGTTTCCAGCACCATGCGCGGGTCGGTGCTCCACCACAGAATGGGCTGGCCCGCGCTGTACCAGGGAAATACGCCACGCGAATAGGCTGCGACCAGGGTGGGGACGTCCAGCACGCCTCCCGCTGCGAGCAGGCCGGGTGCCGGGTCGTTGGCGCCCCAGGCACTTTCCACCGGCGGAAAAGCCTGGCCTGGCTCCAGCCAGGGCAAAGCGCGGGTGGGTGGGGTCTGGGTCATGCCGCTATTGTGCGCGGCGGCCCGTTTGCTTCAAGCCCGGATGGCCCTGTGGCGGCTCAGGAGCAGCCAGACGGCGGCACCCAGGCCAATGCCTACCCCGTCTGCAGCCAGGTCGGCCCACTCGCCGTAGCGCCATCCGGTGGCGGCCTGGGCCAGTTCGATGACACCGCCAAACAACAGCAGCCCAAGGGCGACACGAGGTGCATGCTTTGGGTATGAGAGCAGGCCGAGCACAGCCAACCAGGCAAAGGCAAGTGTGTGCTGGGCTTTGTCCCAGATGTTGAAGGGTTGTGGCGGGAGCATGGCCACCGGCACCAGCGATGCGATACCGATGCCTATCACGCTGAGCCAGAAGAGCGCACGGATCATGCCTTGCTCTCCGACTTCATGAACACACAGAGATGTGCGAGCCGCCTCGGATAGGGAGGTCGCGCATCGATGTCGAAAAGGATGTTGAGGTCAGTGCTTCTGCGCATCGGGAAATGAATGTGGTCGTGTGCCGCGGCGATGATCGCACACGCTGCTCAATCGAAGAACGTCCGTGTCGATTGACGACGTCACGAAAAAATCTCACCCGAGATAGAGGACCCTCGATACGATGCACACGCGATCGGTCGATTTTCCGGGGAGATGGGCATGGGATTGCGTTCAACCTTCGTGCAACTTTCGTCCGTGTTCCTTTTCCTTGCCACGCCCGGGCTGCAGGCCGCACCGGACGAAGAACTTCTGGGCCGCGATGCCGGATATCCCAGAGGTAGCCCGCAGCAGGTGACCGCTGAGCGGTACAAGGTGGGCAGCTACAGCGCCATGCCCGAAATCTTCCCGAGCCGACCGAGTGCCAAGGCGGGGCCTGTGTGGGATCTGCCACCGGGCAAGGAATTGCCGGCCATTGCCTACGCGTTGCGTGGCAGCCAGGTTCCACTGGCCGAGTATTTCGAGCGGCGCCGCGTCACCAGCTTTTTGGTTTTGCACCGCGGACAGGTGCGCCTGGAGAAGTATCAATACGGCAGAACGGCAGATCAACGGTTTGCGTCGTACTCCATGGCCAAAAGCGTCACAGCCTTGCTGGTGGGCATCGCCGAAGAGCGTGGGCTGATTCGCTCGCTGGACGACAAAGCAGAAGCTTATGCTCCGGAACTGGCGGGCAGCGCTTATGGCGGCATCACCATTCGCCATTTGCTGCAAATGGGCTCGGGAGTGCGCTGGGTAGAAGATTACGGAGGCCGGGACGATGTGGCCGAGCTCTGGGGTGCCTTGTTTCGCATTTACGCAGGCGGCAACCCCACCCAGGTGCTTGCCAGGCGTCGCCCGATGGATGCAGAGCCGGGTACACGATTCAAGTACTCGACCGGTGAGACCCAGGTGCTTTGCCACGTGCTCAAAGGCGCGACCCAACGCACGGTGGCAGACCTCACATCCGAATGGTTGTGGCAACCGCTGGGAGCACAGGCCGACGGAGCCTGGCTGGTGGGATGGCAAGACATCGAGTACTGTGGCGGCGGCTTCAACGCCACCACCCGGGACTACGCTCGGTTAGGCCGACTGCTCGCCCTGGGAGGTCGTCGCGACGGAACGCAGATCGTCCCGGAGGCTTTCCTTAAAAGGGCCACGGATCCAGATCAGCAGCCACCCGGTTTTCGGTTGAACGAGCCAGGCCCTCGTTTCGGCTATGGGTATCAGTTCTGGTTGTTCAACGGTGGATTCATGCTGTTGGGTGTGTATGGTCAGGCGATCTATGTGGTGCCTGCGCTGGACCTGGTGGTGGTGCACACGGCAGTGTGGCCCAAATCGTCGGACCCCGACTCTCGCGAAGAGCGAGATGCCGTGTTCCGCGCCATTGGCCGGGCAATCGCTCAGGAGTGATCGGGCTGCGATCGCGCGGTTGTCCTACAGCATCGACGAACCGAGCCTCTGAAAATTCGGCCTTTCCATCCCTTCACGGAGGCCACGCATGAGAGCCGCTGTCGAGTTCTGCATCTTCGGAATTGCGCTGTTCGTCGCAGTTGTCGCTGGCTTCTATCTGGCTTTGGCGCTGGGCTTCCGCGAGCCGATATGGGAGCCCCTGTCGACCATGGCGATTGCTGTCGGCAGCATGGGACTTCTGGGGTTGCTGCGCACCGACGAAGATCTGGAGCCACGGCTGGACAGCAGCGCATCTCCTGAATTCGATTCAGCAGGGTGAGCAGAAAAATGCCGCCTGTCCGGGAGCGTCCGAAAACGACGCTATAATTCGAGGCTGTTCCCTGATAGCTCAGTCGGTAGAGCGACGGACTGTTAATCCGCAGGTCCCTGGTTCGAGTCCAGGTCGGGGAGCCAGAAATTCCAGAATGAAACAAGCCTCTTGGTCATAGGGCCCAGGGGCTTTTTTCTTGCCTCGGTTTTGCCTCGCTCGTTCTTGCCTCAGTCGCCCACAGGCGGTGCCACGCCCAGCACCTTGTGGAGCCGCGGACTGGTGGTGGTGTATTGCAGCTGGACGGGCCGGTTCGGAAACACGAGCGGCATGGCGCCGAAGGCGGCGAGCGCGCATTCGTGGAAGCCGCAGAGGATGAGCTTCTTCTTGCCGGGGTAGGTGTTGATGTCGCCCACGGCGAAGATGCCCGGGATACTGGTGGAGAATTTCTCGGTGTCCACCACGAGCTGCTTGCGCTCGATGTCCAGGCCCCAGTCCGCGATGGGTCCGAGCCTGGGGGAGAGGCCGAGGAAGACGAGCAGGGCGTCCAGTGGCACCGTGTGGGTGACGGCATCGGGGTCGGTCACTTTCAGGCTGCTGAGCCGACCGGCCTGGTCGGTCTCGAAACCGGTGGGCTGGCCCACGATGAACTGCATGTCCTTGCGCTCGCAGAGTTCGCGCATGCGGGCAACGCTTGCGGGGGCGGCCTGGAAACCGTCGCGGCGATGGACGAGGGTGATGCTCTGTGCGCGATGCGGGCTGTCGGGTTTCGCAAACTCGATCGCCCAGTCCAGCGCGGAATCGCCACCGCCGGCAATGACCAGATGTTTGCCGGCGAAGTCGGCGGGATTCGTGACGTGGTGGAAGAGTTGAGTGCCTTCGAATGCTTCAAGGCCATCCAGCTTGAGCTTGCGTGGCTGGAAGGCACCCACACCCGCGGCAATGAAAAGCGTCCTGGTGAGAAAAGTGGTGCCTCTGGATGTGGCCACGAAGAAGCGACCATCGTCCTGCTTCTCGACCATCGTCACTTCCTGACCCAGGTGAAACGTAGCGCCGAAGGGCTTGATCTGCGCCAGCAGCCGGTCGGCGAGCTCCTGGCCCGTGCAGACCTGAATGCCGGGGATGTCGTAGATGGGCTTGTCGGGGTAGAGCTCCACGGGCTGTCCACCGGGGCAGGCCAGGGAGTCGATCACGTGGGCCTTGATCTCCAGCAGGCCCAGCTCGAACACCTGAAACAAGCCTACCGGTCCGGCGCCCACGATGACCGCATCGGTCTCGATGGCGCCTTCGTGAACGCTCGAATGGGCCATGGCGCGCGGGTTCAGCGTTCGAGTTCGGAGAGTTTGTCGGTGCGGTCTTTCCAGTCGTCGGCGTCGGGCAGCGGGGCTTTGCGCTTGGTGATGCTCTTCCAGCCGGGCAGGCGCGCCAGTTCCGCGTTGAGCACGATCATGTGCTGCTGGTCCTTGGGCAGGTCTTCCTCGGCATAGATCGCGCTCACCGGGCATTCGGGGATGCACACCGCGCAGTCGATGCATTCGTCCGGGTCGATGGTGAGGAAGTTGGGGCCTTCGCGGAAGCAGTCGACGGGACACACGTCCACACAATCGGTGTATTTGCAGCGGATGCAGGCTTCGGTGACAACGTGGGTCATGGTGATGATCGGAATCAGGGGAATCCCGGATTTTAGGGTTTCCGGGAGGATGAGGCCGGGGTATGTCCCTGGCCTCGATGCAAGTTAAAGGCCTTGCCCGTGCTCAGAGCACCAGCAGCGCGCCGGCGGTGCGGTGGCTGGCGGTGTCCACCAGCACCAGCGAACCCAGGGCGCGCGAACGCTCGAAAGGCAGGGTGGCCAGGGGCTCCTGCAGCGTCAGTTCGATGTGGCCGATGGCGTTGGGTTCGAGCTGTGTGGCGTCTTCTTCGGCCAGGGTGTGGATGTCCAGACGGTGCACGATGCGCTTGATCTTGGCCTTGACCCAGCGGTGGCCGTGCAGCGCCCAGTAGACGCGCCCGGGCACCAGGGTCTCGTCGTCGAGCCAGGCCACGGTGGCGCGCAGTTCGCGGCTGCCGGTCGTGGTGTCGTGGGCTTCGTCTTCATCATGCGACAGCAGCCAGTCGCCGCGCGAGACGTCGACCTCGCGGTCGAGCACGATGCCGGCGCTGTGGCCGGCCAGCACGGCCTGCGGCTGGCGCACATGGTTGAGCACCTGGGCAACCACGGCGGTCTGGCCGTTGGGCATGATGCGCACCGGCTGGCCGGGCTGCACGCCACCTGTGGCCACGCGGCCCCAGAACACGCGCCTGCCTTGCGAGGTGTCCGACGAACTGCTGAATTTCTCCACCCACTGCACTGCGAAAGCGAACGGCAGCGTGGTGTCGGGCGCTGTCACGGGCAGGCCTTCCAGGATCTGCAGCAGCGTTGGACCGGTGTAGCCGCACCACTGCGGCTCTTCGCTGGCATCGACCACGTTCCAGCCCTTGAGGGCCGAG
The DNA here is from genome assembly GCF_051860785.1 of Hydrogenophaga sp. Classification (GTDB taxonomy): domain Bacteria; phylum Pseudomonadota; class Gammaproteobacteria; order Burkholderiales; family Burkholderiaceae_C; genus Hydrogenophaga. The sequence continues at coordinate 59,046 of NZ_JBIMLB010000004.1, read as the reverse complement.
ATGGGCACGATGGCGGTCACGGGGATGCCCGCCTGCTGCGCGAACTGGCGCAATGCCGCACCGATGTGGGCGAAGGCGGTGGCACTGTTGGCCACGGCGTCGAGCTTATTCACCGCAAACACCACCGAGGGAACGCGCAGCAATTTCAGCAACAGGCTGTGGCGGCGCGTCTGGGGCAGCAGCTTCAGGTCCGCAGAAGCCCAGTCGAGCTTGGTGGCATCCACCAGCACCACGGCGGCGTCAGCGCTAGAGGCCGCGGTCACCATGTTGCGGGTGTATTGCTCGTGGCCCGGTGCATCGCCAATGATGAACTTGCGCGCCTCGGTGCTGAAGTAGCGGTAGGCCACGTCGATGGTGATGCCCTGCTCGCGCTCGGCAGAGAGGCCATCGGTGAGCAGCGCCAGATCGGTCTGGCCCTGGCGTTGCACGCCGGCCAGGTGGTCCTGCAGCACGGCTTTGCTGTCGACCAGCAGGCGCCCGATCAGCGTGCTCTTGCCGTCGTCCACGCTGCCGCAGGTGATGAGGCGCAGGGCTGAGCGGGTGTCCTTCACGAGGGCTTGAACGGGTTCGGCCCGAACGGATGAAATGGTGGTCATCAGAAGTACCCGTCTTTCTTGCGTTTTTCCATGGAGGCGTCGGACGTCTTGTCGTCCATGCGCGTGGCACCACGCTCGCTCACTTCGGCGGCCAGGGTCTCGATCACGATGTCGTCCGCAGTGGCGGCGCGGCTTTCCACCGGGCAGGTGCAGGTGATGTCGCCCACGGTGCGAAAACGCACGTCGCGCACCTGCACGGTCTCACCATCGCGCGGTGGCGTGAGCCCGGTCACCGGCACAAGAAGGCCGCGACGGTCCACCACCTCGCGCTGGTGGGTGTAGTAGATCGAAGGCAGCGCGATGTTCTCGCGGGCGATGTACTGCCACACGTCGAGCTCGGTCCAGTTGCTGATGGGAAACACGCGGAAATGTTCGCCCGGCTGCAGGCGGGTGTTGAACAGCGTCCAGAGCTCGGGGCGCTGGGCCTTGGGCTGCCACTGGCCGAAGCTGTCGCGGTGGCTGAAGATGCGTTCCTTGGCGCGCGCCTTCTCCTCGTCGCGCCGCGCGCCGCCAATGAGGGCGTCGAAGCGGAACTCGTCGATGGCTTCGAGCAGCGTGACCGACTGGTGCACGTTGCGACTCTCTTCGGGATGGGCCAGTCGCACGGTGCCGCGTGCCATCGAATCTTCCACGCAGCGCACGATCAACTCGGCGCCCAGTTCCTTCGCACGCAGGTCGCGGAAGTCGGTCACCTCGGGAAAGTTGTGACCGGTGTCGATCATCAGCAGCGGGTAGGGAATGCGGCCCGCACCAAAGGCTTTCTCGGCGCACTTGAGCATGACCAGCGAGTCCTTGCCGCCGGAGAAGAGCAGCGCCGGGCGCTCGAAGGCGGCAGCCACCTCGCGCAGGATGAAGATGGTCTCTTCTTCGAGCGCGTCCAGGTGAGCGTTGCTCAGGTGGTGCTGCTCGCTGATGGCGTGCTGCAGGGCGGTCTGGATCACGTCGGGTTCGGTGCGGGCGTTCATGGGTAGTTCGGAATTCAGTGGGCCAGATGAAGACCGCATTCGCGGTTGTCTTCGCCCTTGGTTGGGTCCAGGTAGTCGAAGTTGTTGGGCAGGCCGTGGGCCTCGCAGTACTGGTGCAGCTCTTTGGACGACCAGTGCAGCAACGGTGCGACCTTGATCAGGCCATCGGGGTTGATGCTGACCGGGTCCATCTGGGCGCGAACGGCGGTATCGGTGGCCCTCAGCGCGGTGAACCAGACCTTGGGCGCCGTCTCGCGCAACGCGCGAGCAAAGGGCTCCAGCTTCACTTCTTCGGTGAACGCAGCATGGCGCGGGTCGTCGAGTGACGGTACCGGTCCGTCTACCGCCTCGTGGTGCGCGCGGGAACGGCGCGGCAGGTAGATGCGCAGGTTCAGATCCAGCTTCCGGCTCACTTCATCGGCAAAGCGGTAGGTGGCTTCGGTGTTGTAGCCGTTGTCCATCCAGACCACGGGCACATCGGGTTTCACGCGCGTGACGAGGTGCAGGATCACGGCCTCGAACGGCCGGAAGTTGGTGGTGACGATGGCTGGCAGGTCCAGGCCGAGTGCCCACTCCACCAGTCCGGGGGCGTTGCGGCCAAGTTCGGTGTTGATGTGCGTGAGGTCGATGGCGCTCATGGTGTCGGCTTTCGGTGCTCAGGCGGACGCGAAATGGGGCGCGGTGTGCACCGCATCCCCCTGGTAGAACGCGGGGTAGTGGGCCAGCAAGGCTTGGCCGTGCGCCAGATCCTGGTCGGCGCGCAGCACGGCCTGGCTGAAGCCGCTGCGCTGCATCTGCACCAGCTGGTCGATCAGCACGTCGCCGGTGGCGCGGATGTGACCGGTGAAGCCGAGGCGGCGGCGCAGCAGGAAGGCCTGGCTGAACGCGCGCCCGTCGCTGAACTTGGGGAAGTTCAGTTCGATGGTTTCGATGCCGCTCAGGTCGAGTTCGCGCGGGTCGGCGTCGTTGGCGACGGACAGGCGCTGGTCTTGTGGCTCGCGGGGTTCGAAAGCGTTGGCGCTGAAGACGTCAAGGTTCTGGTTCATGGTGGCTTCCTCAGGCGGGTGCACGGGCCGTGCTCACGCGCACTGCGTTGGCGGCGGTCTTGAAGGGCTCGGCGCCGGCACGCTTGAGTGTTGCTACGAAGGTCTCGCCGGTCTGCCGCTGCGCGCGGTAGGTGTCGAGCAGGGCTTCGATCACGTCGGGCACTTCGCTGGCGGCAAACGATGGGCCGATCACCTTGCCCGGCGTGGCTTCGCCAGAGAGGCGCGTGCCGTCCGAGCCACCGAGCGTGACCTGGTACCACTCCTGGCCGTCCTTGTCGACGCCGAGGATGCCGATGTGGCCGCTGTGGTGGTGGCCGCAGGAGTTGATGCAGCCGCTGATGTGCAGGTCGATCTCGCCCAGGTCGTGCAATTCGTCCAAATCCGTGTAGCGGCCCAGGATGGCCTGTGCCAGTGGCAACGAACGTGCATTGGCCAGATCGCAGAAATCGCCACCGGGGCAGGCGATCATGTCGGTCAGCAGGCCGATGTTGGGCTTGGCAAGTCCCAGGCGGCGTGCTTCGCGCCAGAGCTCGGGCAGCGCGTCGCAGCGCACCCAGGGCAGCAGCAGGTTCTGTTCGTGCGTCACACGCGCTTCGCCCGATGAAAAGCGCTCGGCCAGATCGGCCGCGCGGTCCAGTTGGTCGGCGGTGGCGTCGCCTGGTGCCTGGCCGAAGCGCTTGAAGGAGAGCGTGACCGCGCGAAGGTCCGGGTTCTGGTGCGGCTTCACGTTCTGCTGCAGCCAGCGGCTGAACTCCATGTCGTCCTCTGCGGCGGCCTTGAGGATGTGGGCGATCTTGGCGTCGGCGCTCTTGCGGTCGCAGCTGAGCGGCGGCGTGACGAAGAAGGCACTCACGCGATCCAGCTCGGCCTGGGTGATGGTGTGCGGTGCACCATCCTTCTCGAGGATGTCGCGGTACTCGGCTTCCACCTGATCGGTGTAGGCCTGGCCTTCGGCCTTCACCAGGATCTTGATGCGGGCCTTGTAGATGTTGTCGCGGCGGCCAAAACGGTTGTAGGCGCGCACCACGGCTTCCAGGTAGTTCAGGATCTGGTTCCAGGGCAGGAACTCGCGCAGCACGGTGCCGATGATGGGTGTGCGTCCCATGCCGCCGCCCACGCGCACCTGGAAGCCCAGGTCACCGTCCACATTGCGCAGCAGGCGCAGGCCCACGTCGTGCCAGGCGGTGGCGGCGCGGTCTTCGCGCGCGCCGGTGATGGCCACCTTGAACTTGCGCGGCAGGAAAGCGAATTCGGGGTGCAGCGTGCTCCACTGCCGCATGATTTCCGCGAAGGGGCGTGGGTCGGCCACCTCATCGGCGGCGATGCCGGCCAGTGCGTCGGTGGTGATGTTGCGGATGCAGTTGCCGCTGGTCTGGATGCCGTGCATGTTCACGCTGGCGAGCAGATCCATGACCTCGGCCGAACGCGAAAGCGGAATCCAGTTGTATTGCACGTTCTGCCGCGTCGTGAAGTGCGCAGTGCGGTCGGGCAGCGTGGGCACCTCTGAGAGGCCCGCGTTGGCCTTCGACGTGTCGTGGTCTTCCTTGTGGTCGTAGTCGCGCGCAATCTTCGCGAGCACGCGAAGCTGCGGGCTGGAGATCTCGCCGTAGGGCACGGCCACGCGCAGCATGGGGGCGAAGCGCTGAACGTACCAGCCGTTCTGCAGGCGCAGCGGCTTGAACTCGTCGTCGCCCAGCGTTCCGGCCTGCCAACGGGTGAGCTGATCGCGAAACTGGGCGGCGCGCAGGTGCACGAACTGGCGGTCGAATTCTGAGTATTGGTACATCGTCGTCGTGGGCAATAGCAATCAAGGGACTGTAGAGAAAAGGCCATATATCCCAAACGATTTTTTGTTCATGGGTATATAGCCCTGGTGCATATGCAAATGCGGGGAGTGAGCGTTGCTTCGAGAAATTTCCGTTCGTCCCTCCAGATCGACCGCACATCGCGTTAGCCGTCGTAACATTCATGCCATGCAGAAACAGCGCATTCTGGTCAGCGTGGTGGGTTTTTCCGACGTGGAGCGGCACGCGCTCAACACGATCTTCCGGCTGTCCCAGGAGCGTGAGGTGGCCTATGCGCCCTGGGCTCCGCTCACACCGCCGGGCACCAAGGCGCCCACGGGCATGGCCCAGGTCGCGCTGGTGGACGGGGAAAGCGCCGAAGCGGTGCTGGCCCATGCCAAGGAAATGCCGGCCGGCCAGCGGCTGATCTGGGTCGGGCCCGACGCTCCCGACCACGCCTGGCGTGTGCTGGATCGACCGATCGAATGGGCCGCGGTGTTGCACGACCTGGACGCCGTGTTCGCCGCTCGCCAGGCCGATTCCGGCCTGCTCGACCTGGACGTGACCTCGCCGTCGCCGCTGGATCTGGCGCTCGACCTGGACATGGAGACTGGCGTTGAACCGGTCCGGCGCGCTCTGGTGGTCAGCGAAGACCCCGAGGAGCGCACCTACCTGCGCACCCGGCTGGCGCTGGCCGGCGTCGTGCACGTCGACGAGGTGATCGACACCGAAATGGCGGTCGACCTGTTGAGCCGTCAGGCCTATCTGTGCGGCTTCTTCAATCTGGACGACCACCACATGGACGTGTGGTCGCTCATGCGCGTGTTCGTGCAGCGCAACCCGCAGGCGCTGGCGCTGGCCACGAGCGAGCTCGCCGGGCCGCTGGCGGGCTGGTGGCGGCGACGCCGGGTGCGGCGCGACGCGCACCGCGTCGGCGTGACGGCGCTGCTGGAGCGCCCTTTGCAGCCGCGCCAGATTTCGGAGTGGCTGGAGCTGATCTGAGCCTCAGGGCTGGCGGCGAGCGTGCCGCCAGGCAAACCGTGCCGGGTCCAATGCGGCCACCAGATCGGGTTCGGCCCCCGCAGGTTCACCTTCGATGTCCGCCGCGAGCCAACCCGCGCACAGATGGGCCAGCGTGATGCCGCGCGAGCCGAGCGCAGTCAGCAGGTACAGGCCCTGCCGCCTGGGCGTTTCCTCCAGTGGAACCCGCCCGCGACGAAAACCTGCCGCGGCCATGTGCTGGCTCAAGGCCACGGCGTCCGGTACAGCCCCCACCAACGGCAGGCGATCCAGCGATGCACAGCGCACCTGGGCCCAGCCCCGCAGTTCTCCGCAGGCTTGCAGCGAGCGCAGCCTATCGGCGGCCGGTGGGCAGATGGTCTGCAGGCTGCCTGCATTCGCCTCATGGGCTTCGGGTGTGAGGTGGGTGCTGGAATCGCCGCGTGTGTACGTCGACCCCATCGCCCACAGGCGCGCCGGCCACTCGGGGGGCAGGCCGCTGTCTTCGTAGGCTGGCACGAAAACGCCGCTGTCGCGCTGCGGGCGCATGGCCAGTGGCGCACCGTGAAGCTCGGCCAGGCTCATCTGCCCCTTCACCGGCCGCAGCGGCAGGTGCTCGGGCTCCATGAGTCCGCTGGCGTCGGTGAGCAGGGCATGGCTGCCATGGGCGGCGGCGATCACCGCCACCGGCGCTTCGACCAGCATTTCGCCGGCGGCGTTCACCGCTCGCCAGAGGCCCGAGGCCGTGCGCTCGAGGCGATGCACTGACGCCTGCCAGTGCGGCGTCGTGCGCGAGGCGGCCTCCACAAGCCAGGCCTGCACCAGCGCGGCAGGTCGTACCAGGGCTGCGGGCCAGCGGCCGGGGTCGTGGCCGAGGTTGTCCACCTCGCAGGCTTGCCAGCCTCGACCCTGCGGCACCAGACGCTGCAGTTCGGCCAGCGTGGCCTGCATACCCAGCGCGGACAGGCGCGAGAGCGGGGTGGGCGCCCGGGTGACGTGCGGGCTGAGCATGCCCACTGGCAGCGCAGAGGCGCCACGCGCCGGGCCGCTGGCCGCGTCCAGCAAGGTGATGTGCCAGCCCCGGCGCGCCAGCTGCGCGCACACGGCAACGCCGGCCAGACCGGCACCGATCACCAGTGCGTGGCGGTGCGACCCGCCGGGCACGCTCACTCGTCCCGGGGCGGCGGCACGTAGCCGGCGGCGGCGTCGGCGCCTTCGCCGAAGAAGTGCTTTTCCATCTGCCGGGCCAGGTACTGGCGGGCGCGGGCGTCGGCCAGGTTGAGCCGGTTTTCGTTGAGCAGCATGGTCTGGTGCTTGAGCCAGGCGGCCCAGGCTTCCTTGCTCACGTTCTCATAAATGCGTTTGCCCAGTTCACCGGGGTAGGGTGGGAAGTCGAGTCCTTCGGCTTCCTTGCCGAGCTTGATGCAGTTCACGGTGCGTGCCATGGCGTTCCTTGGGGCGTGGTGTTAGATGATCTGGTTATAACGAATGGAAGAATTTATTCGTTCCAGAACAGGTGGATCACCGGCATGATCCCGGCTTTGCGGGTGTTCCTGGGGTGTTCGGGCCAATGGCCGAGCGCCACTGTAGCAAGGTTTGGGCGCCCAGCCTGACAAGGCCATGGAAGCACCCAGTGCATGAGTTTCTACAATACCGGGTTACCGTTCCACAGGACTTGTTTTCATGAGTGCATTTCAGGAAGAGCGCGTGTTGAGCGTCCACCACTGGACCGACCGGCTGTTCAGCTTCACCACCACGCGCGATGCCTCGCTGCGTTTCTCCAACGGCCACTTCACCATGATTGGCCTGCGCGTCAACGAAAAACCGCTGCTGCGCGCCTACAGCATCGTCAGCCCGAACTACGCCGACCACCTGGAGTTCCTGAGCATCAAGGTGCAGGACGGCCCGCTCACCTCGCGCCTGCAGCACATCCAGGTGGGCGACACGATCATTGTCGGTCGCAAGCCCACCGGCACGCTGCTGATCGACTACCTGCTGCCGGGCAAGCGCCTGTACCTGCTGGGCACCGGCACCGGGCTGGCGCCATTCCTGAGCATCGTGCGCGACCCTGAGACCTACGAACGCTTCGAACAGGTGATCGTGGTGCATGGCGTGCGCCAGGTCAACGAACTGGCCTACCGCGAATTGCTCTCTCAGGAACTGGTGAAGGACGAGATCCTGGGCGAGCTGGTGCAAGGCAAACTGCTGTATTACCCCACGGTCACCCGCGAGCCCTTCGTTCACCAGGGGCGCATTCCGCAACTGCTCGGTGAAGGCGTGATCGCCAAGGACCTGGGCCTGCCGGCGTTCAACGCCGTCGAAGACAGGGTGATGATCTGCGGCAGTCCGGAAATGTTGCGCGACCTGAAGGCACTTTGTGAGAAAACCGGACTCAAGGAAGGCAACACCACCACCCCGGGCGATTTCGTGATCGAACGCGCCTTCGTGAGTTGAGGATTTCCACCTTGTTCGCCAGCCTGTCCACCGCTTCCCCGCGCTCGCCTTTCGAGAGCCACCCTCGCCAGATCCTGGCGCTCATTGCCCTGGCCTGCGTGGCCATGCTGGCCTACGGCATGTACCTGCAGCACGTGGTGGGCCTGGAGCCGTGTCCCATGTGCATCGTGCAGCGCTATGCGCTGGTGCTGGTGGCCCTGGTGGCCGGCATTTCGGCGGCCTTCCGTGGCCACGGCCTGCGCCGCGTGGGCGTGGGCGTGATGGGCGTCTTCGCGTTGTTCGGTGCCTTCGTGGCCGCGCGCCAGAGCTGGCTGCAATGGAATCCACCCGAGATCATGAGTTGCGGACGTGACTTCTTCGGCATGATCGAAGCTTTCCCGCTGCGCCGCGCCATTCCCATGATCTTCCGGGGTACCGGCGATTGTTCGGTGATTGACTGGACCTTCCTCGGCCTGTCGATCGCGAACTGGTCCTTCCTGTGTTTCAGCGCCATTGCCCTGCTGGCCGTGGCGCTGTGGGTGAAGCGCCCCGCTAGCTGAGCTTTTTCACGAGGACCTGGCTCTTGCGGTCCCAGTTGTACTTGCGCTTGCGCGCCTCGGGCAGCCAGTCGGCGCTGACCTGAACGAACCCCCGCTTGATGAACCAGTGCATGGTGCGCGTGGTCAGCACGAAGATGCTCTGCAGCCCCTGCGCCTTGGCGCGCGTCTCGATGCGCTTGAGCAGCCGTTCGCCATCGCCCTGGCTCTGTGTGTCGGGTGAGACGGTGAGCGCGGCCATCTCGCCGGTGCGTGCTTCCGGGTAGGGGTAGAGCGCGGCGCAGCCGAAGATCACGCCGTCGTGCTCGATGATGGTGTAGTTGCCGGCGTCGCGTTCGATCTCCGTGCGGTCGCGCTTGACCAGGGTACCGTCCTTCTCGAACGGCTCGATCAGGGCGACGATGCCGCTCACGTCGTCCATGGTGGCCTCGCGCACGCTCTCCAGCTTCTCATCCACCACCATGGTGCCGATGCCGTCGTGGGTGTAGATCTCCAGCAGCAGGGCACCGTCCACCGAGAACGGCAGGATGTGGCTGCGATCCACGCCGCCTTCGCAGGCGCGGATACAGTGCTGCAGGTAGAACGCGGTGTCGGTCGGCTGGGTGGGCGCCGGCAGGGCGGCGAGCATCTTCTTGGCATCGGCCAGGGGGAGTTCGGTGTCGATGCCGCTTTCGGGATCGGCCTCGTCCACGCGGATGCCGGGCACCTCGGTCAGGAACATCAGCTTGTCGGCTTGCAGCGCTACGGCCACCGAGGTTGCCACGTCTTCCATGGTGAGGTTGAAGGCCTCGCCCGTGGGCGAGAAACCGAAGGGCGAGAGCAGCACCATGGCGCCCATGTCCAGTGTGCGCTGGATGCCTTCGGTGTCGACCTTGCGCACCAGGCCGGAGTGCTGGAAATCTACCCCGTCCATCAGGCCCACGGGGCGTGCGGTGATGAAGTTGCCCGAGATCACGCGCACGGTGGCGCCCGCCATCGGCGTGTTGGGCAGGCCCTGGCTGAAGGCGGCTTCGATTTCGTAGCGCAACTGGCCGGCGGCTTCCTGCGCGCAGTCGAGCGCCACTTCATCGGTGATGCGCATGCCGTGCGAATACTTCGCCTCGTGTCCCTTCAGTCGCAATTGCTCGTTCACCTGCGGGCGAAAGCCATGCACCAGCACGATTTCCACCCCCATGCTCTGGATGAGCGCCAGATCCTGCGCCAGGCTCTGCAGCTTGCCCGCCGCGATCGCTTCGCCCGCAATGCCGACCACCAGCGTGTTGTGGCGGTGCTTGTGGATGTAGGGCGCGACCGAGCGGAACCAGGGGACGAAGGTGAAGTTGAAAACGTTGGACATGGATGGCAGCGGGCGGTAGGCCGGGCGCGGATAATGGCCGGCTGCCCGATTCTGACCGAGTTTTCCCGTTGCCTTCCACACCGCTGCACATCGAATTTCCCGAATCCCTGCCCGTCTCGGCCCGTCGCCACGAGATCGAGCAGGCCATGCGCGAGAACCAGGTGGTGATCGTCTGCGGTGAGACCGGCTCGGGCAAGACCACGCAGATCCCGAAGATCGCGCTGGCCATGGGCCGTGGCAAGTGCAACGCCCAGCCGGGTCAGCGCGGCCAGCTCATCGGGCACACCCAGCCCCGGCGCATTGCGGCTTCCAGCGTGGCCAAGCGCATCGCAGAGGAACTGAAGACGCCGCTGGGCGAGGTGGTGGGCTACAAGGTGCGCTTCCAGGACCGGCTGTCGAAGGACGCGTCCGTCAAGCTCATGACCGACGGCATCCTGCTGGCCGAGACGCAGACCGACCCGGACCTGCGCGCCTACGACACCATCATCATTGACGAGGCGCACGAGCGCAGCCTCAACATCGACTTCCTGCTCGGCTACCTGCGCCAGCTGCTGCCGCGCCGGCCTGACCTGAAAGTGGTGGTGACGTCCGCCACCATCGACGCCGACCGCTTCGCGCAGTATTTCGCTTCTAAGAAGGGGCCGGCACCGGTGCTCATGGTCTCCGGTCGCACGTTTCCCGTGGAGGTGCGCTGGCGGCCATTCGAGGAAAGCCGCGACTACGACCTGAACAGCGCCATCGCCGACGCGGTGGACGAACTCTGGCGCGGGCCTGCCGGTGGAGACATCCTGGTGTTCCTGCCGGGCGAGCGCGAGATCCGCGAGGCCGCAGACCATCTGCGCAAGCACCTCAGCCACATCCCCACGCTGCGCAATGCCGAGGTGTTGCCCCTGTTCGCCCGCCTGTCGCAAGCCGAGCAGGACCGCATCTTCCAGGACCACAGCGGGCGGCGCATCGTGCTCTCCACCAACGTGGCCGAGACCTCGCTCACCGTGCCGGGCATCCGCTTCGTGATCGACGCCGGCACGGCGCGCGTGAAGCGCTACAGCTTTCGCCAGAAGGTGGAGCAACTCATGGTCGAGCCGATCAGCCAGGCCGCGGCCAACCAGCGCGCCGGGCGTTGCGGCCGCGTTGCCGATGGCATCGCCATCCGGCTCTATGACGAGGCCGGCTTCAACGGCCGGCCGAAGTTCACCGATCCCGAGATCCTGCGCAGTTCACTGGCAGGTGTCATCCTGCGCATGAAGGCCCTGCGTCTGGGCGCGGTGGAAGACTTCGCGTTCATCGAGGCACCGCAGAAGCGCGCCATCGTCGATGGCTACCAGTTGCTGACCGAGCTGGGCGCGGTGGACGAAGACAACGAGCTTACGCCGATGGGCCAGACGCTGTCGCGCCTGCCTCTGGATCCTCGTGTGGGCCGCATGATTTTGGAGGCCCAGCAGCGCGGTGCGCTTGACGAGGTGCTGGTGATCGCGTCATCCCTCAGTGTGCAGGACGTGCGTGACAGGCCCATGGACAAGCAGGCCCAGGCCGACCAGGCCCACGCGAAGTTCGACGACGAGAAGAGTGAGTTCAGCGGCACGCTCAAGCTCTGGAAATGGCTGGACGACACCAAGGGCGGCCACGGCAAGGACCACAAGCTCAGCCACCGCCAATACGACAACGCGCTGCGTGAGAATTTCATCAACGTGCGCCGCGTGCGCGAATGGCGCGACATCCACACCCAGTTGCACACCGTGGTGGCCGAGCACAAGTGGAAGCTCAACGACAAGCCAGCGAGCTATGAGCAACTCCACCAGGCCATGCTGGCGGGCCTGCTCGGCAACGTGGGCCAGAAGAGCGAAGCAGAAGACTGGTATCTGGGTGCGCGCGGCATCCGCTTCTACCGCCACCCCGGCGCCAACCTGAGCAAGAAGCCCGGACGCTGGATCGTCTGTGCCGAGCTGGTGGAGACCACGCGCCTCTTCGGTCGCGGCATCGCCAACATCGAACCGCTCTGGCTGGAGCAGGTCGGTGGCCACCTCATCAAGAAGCAGTTGCTCGACCCGCACTGGGAGAAGAAGGCCGCGCAGGTAACTGCGCTGGAGCGCGCCACGCTGTACGGCCTGGTGGTCTACAGCAACCGCCGCACCGACTATGGCCGCGTGGATCCGGTGGGCGCGCGCGAGATCTTCATCCGCGAAGCGCTGGTGGCTGGCGAGTGGGACACGAAACTGCCGTTTCTGGCGGCCAACCAGAAACTGGTGCGTCAGGTGGGCGAGCTGGAGCACAAGTCGCGCCGGCAGGACGTGCTGGTCGACGACGAACTCATCTACGCCTTCTACGACCAGCAGCTTCCTGCCAACATCTGCAATGGCGCGACCATGGAACGCTGGTACCGCGACGCGGTGCGCGAGAACCCGAAGCTGCTGCTGCTCACCCGCGAGGAACTGATGCGGCATGAGGCCGCGGGCATCACCACGCAGACCTTCCCCAAGACGCTGCGCCTGGGGGGAGTGGATTGTGCCTGCAGCTACCTGCACGAGCCCGGCGACCCGCGCGACGGTCTGTCCGTCACGCTGCCGATCTTCGCCCTCAACCAGGCCAGCGAAGACCGCTGCGACTGGCTGGTGCCCGGCATGCTCAAGGAGAAGGTGCTGGCGCTGCTCAAGACCCTGCACCAGCGCCCGCGCTCGCGCCTGGTACCGCTGCCGGCCACCGCCGAGCGCTTCGCGCAGACGCTGTGCGAGCCCTCCGTCTTTGGTGCGGGCAATCTGATGGACGCTGTGCTCAAGCTGGTGCGCGAAGCCACGCAGCTCGACATTCAGCGCAACGACATCAAGGTCGACATGTTGAGCGCGCACCACTTCATGCACCTGCGCGTGGTGGACGAACACGGCCGGCAACTGGGCCAGGGCCGCAACCTGGCCGCGCTCAAGGCCGAACTCGGCGCGCAGGCGCGGGGTGCTTTCCAGGCGCTGGCTTCGCTCAAGATGGAGGGCCTTCGGACAGCGCCTCAAGCGCCCCCGAAAGGCAGTGCGACGCCAGCAACCCCCAAGGTGGGCTCCCAACCTGCTGCGGCTGTCAGCGCCGCGCAACGCCACACCGCCTGGGATTTTGGTGAGTTGCCCGAACTCATGGAGATTCGCCAGGGCCAGCAGACCCTGATCGGGTTCCCTGCGTTGGTGGATGACGGCGATGCCGTGCGCATCGAAGTGTTCGACGAACCCGCGGTGGCGCAAGCGCGTCACCGCGAGGGCCTGCGCCGCCTGTTCGCGCTGCAGATCCGCGATGCCCTGAAATACCTTGAGAAGAACCTGCCTGGCCTGCAGGCCATGGGCGTGGCCTATCTGCAGGTGGGCAAGGAGTCCGGTGGCGGCACGCTGGAGGAGCTGCGCGCGCAGATTCTCGAACTCGCGCTGGATCGGGCGTTTCTGGGCGACCCGCTGCCCACCGATGAGGCCGCCTTCAAACGCTGCCTGGAAGAGGGCAGAGGCCGATTGACACTGATTGCCAATGAAATCGCGCGCACGGCAGGCACCGTGCTCGCCGAATACGCCGCCGCCGTTCGCAAGCTCAAGGACAGCAAGCCTGCCGCCGACGTGGCCAGCGACATTGCGCAGCAATTGCAGCGACTGATCCCCAAGCGCTTCCTGTTGCAGACACCCTATGCGCAACTGCAGCACCTCCCGCGCTACCTCAAGGCGGTGCAGTTGCGGCTGGACAAGTTGCGCGCCGACCCCGCGCGCGACGCCGCCCGACTGGCGGAGTTGCGCCCGCAAGACCAGCGCTTCTGGCGGCTGGTGGCCGAACGCAAGGGGGTGCAGGACGCGCGCCTGCAGGAACTGCGCTGGCTGCTCGAGGAGTTGCGGGTGAGCTTCTTCGCGCAGGAACTGCGCACGCCTCAGCCGGTGAGCGTGAAGCGACTGGACAAAGCCTGGACCCAGCTCAGCGCCTGAGCCGAGCCGCCGACATCAATTCGCAGCCAGCGCCACACGGCCTTCCCGCACGCCCAGTGAGGCATCGGCCTGCAGGCGCTTGACGACGGCCTCGGCGTCCTCTCGCGTGGCCAGTTGACTGATGCGGACCTCGTGGCGGCCATCCTTGGCCACCATGTCTGCGGGGTAGCCAGCGGATTGCAGGCGAGTGCGCAATGCGGCGGCGTCTGTCATGCGGGGCAGCGTGGCCGCCACGGCGCGCCAGCGGCCGCCTTGCAGCAGCACGCCCTGGCCGGGTTGCATTTCCGCCTGACCGATGAATTTGGCCAGTTGGTCGGGCGTTGCCTGGCCAGCTGGCTTCTCGGGCTGGCCGGTGAACACCACCCAGAAAGCACCCGGTTTTTCCAGTTCGATGCCCGCCTTGCCGTCTCGCACCACCTCGACCTTGCCGTCGAACACGCAGACCGCGTCGTGTGCCGCGTCGGTCATGGCCCAGAAGTCGGTGCCACGGATGCCCACCGTCGCAGTGGCCACTTCCAGGTTGAGCTCGCGCTTGTTGCCCAGCGCCTTGCTGCTGTAGTCGGTGGCGTAGCGGAAGACGCCCGTGACCAGCTTGAACGCGCTTTTCTGTTCGCTGGGGGCCACGCTGCTTTCACGGCGGGTATCAAGCGACTGGATGAGGAATTCACTTTGCTCGCCCAGCTTGATGGTGCTCTTGTCGTCCATGCGAAGCAGCATGCGCGAGCCGTTGGCGGTGATGGCCTTGTCGTTGGCGCGCAGTTGGGCACCGGGTTCGGCCGGGCGGCGCTGACCGTCGCGCTCCACCCACGCAGGCAATTGAACCGCTTCAACCACAGTGGTGCCAGGCGCCGCATGGGCGCGCGGACTCATGCCCCAGACGAGAGCCCCGAGGGCCAGCACAGCAGTTGTCTGCCGGATAAAGGAGCGGCGGTGCCCACCCTGGTTGGCGGAAAGGGTGGTCAAGGGTTTCATGGATGTGTCTCCGAAAACAGAAAAGAAAAGGATGGCCTTGGAGGTGACCCCCGGCCCTTGCCTTTGAAAGTACGTTGATTTCGGCCATCCGGATGCAAGATTGAGTTTCATCTGCATGCTGTTGCACCACATTTGTGCTTCAGGCGTGATGCGGTTCACACAGAGATGCACGGCCCCGCTCCGCTGAATAGGTGCCCGGCGCGAGGGGGCGCTCATTGACAGCGCCCGGCCTCATGCGTTTCACTCGGCTCATGTTGCCCATTGGGTGGCAGCGTCTGCTGGAGTTGAAATCATGGATCGACGCGAATTTGTGGAAGTTTGCGCGCTGGGCGGCGGCTCTCTCGCCGCGACGCTGGCGGGTACCGCATGGGCGGCCGACGCCAAACCCCGTTCCTACGGCCGGGTGCAGTTGCTCGACGACCTCGGCAAACCCCTGAAGGCCTCCGGACTCAAACCACAGACCAATTACGTGTTTCATTACCCGTTCGAGGCCACACCGGTGTTCCTGCTCGACCTGGGCAAGCCGGCCACCCCGACGGCGCTGGCCACGCGCGACAAGCGGTCCTACCAGTGGCCCGGTGGGGTCGGTCCCCGACGCAGCCTGGTGGCGTTCTCTGCCATCTGCGCCCACAAGCTCGTGTATCCCACCAAAGAACTCAGCTTCATCAGCTTCCGAAAGGGTGCGGCGGTGAACCCGCAGACGCCCAGCAAGGGCAACGACCTGATCCACTGCTGCGCCGACCACAGCCAGTACGACCCGGCACGCGGGGCGCAGGTGCTCAGTGGCCCGGCGGAACAACCCTTGTGCGCGGTGCTGATGGAGCACGACCCGAAGAACGACACGCTCACCGCCACCGGCACGTTGGGCGGCGAGCTGTTCGACGACTTCTTCAAGAAGTACGAGATGAAGCTCAGCCTGGAAGCCGGGCCGAATGCGAAACAGGCGGTGGCCAGATCGGCCGTGGTGCGGGAACTGGACCAGTTCTGCCGAAACCCGGTGCGGTGCTGACCACGCCTCCACGCTCCACGCCTGCGCCGGTCGCTGGCGCCCAAGGGGGCTGATGCGGCTTGGGGGGCACGGCGCCGGACCGTTGCGGCTCTCAGAGCCGCGAGAGCCGGGTGAGGGCCTCGCGCAAGGTCTCGTCCTTTTTGGCAAAGCAGAAGCGCACCACGCGCTGGTCGAACCCGTTGCCGTAGAAGGCTGAGAGCGGAATGGCGGCCACGCCGATCTCGCGCGTGAGCCACTGGCAGAAGTCGCCTTCGGGCAGATTGCGCTCGGGGACGGCAAGCTCCGAGATGTCCACACACTGGAAGTAGGTGCCTTCGCCGGGCAACATTCTGAAACGGGTGGTGGACAGGCCATCGCGGAACAGGTCGCGCTTGCGCTGGTAGAACGCTGGCAGTTCCAGGTAGGGCGCCGGGTTGCCCATGAACGCGGCCAGCGCGTGCTGCATGGGGGTGTTCACGGTGAACACGTTGAACTGGTGCACCTTGCGGAACTCGGCCGTGAGCGGTGCGGGCGCCACCACGGTGCCGACTTTCCAGCCGGTGACGTGGTAGGTCTTGCCAAAGCTGCTGACGATGAAGGCACGCGATGCCAGGCCCGGAAAGCGCGCGGCGCTCTGGTGCTGCTGTCCGTCGAACACCATGTGCTCGTAGACCTCGTCGCTGATCAGCAGCACGTTGGTGGGCGCGAGCAGTTCCTGCAGACGCAGCATGTCGGCCTCGCTCCACACCGTGCCGCTGGGGTTGTGCGGGCTGTTGAGGATGAGGGCGCGCGTGCGCGGCGTGATAGCGGCGGCAATGCGGTCGAAATCGGGGCGAAAGGTGCCGGGTGTCAGCGGCACGCGCACCGCCACACCGCCAGCGAGCTCGATGTTGGGCACATAGCTGTCGTAGCAGGGCTCGAGCACGATGATTTCATCGCCCGGGTGCACCACCGAGAGGATGGCGGTGAGGATGGCCTGCGTGGCACCGGCGGTGATGGTGATCTCGGTGTTCGGGTCGCACTCCAGGCCGTAGAGCGCTTTCATCTTTGTCGCCATGGCCTGGCGCAGCGCTGGCGCGCCGGGCATGGGCGGGTACTGGTTGTGGCCAGCCTGCATGGCCTGGGCCACCGCGTCGACCAGGGCCGGATCGCAATTGAAATCCGGGAAACCCTGGCCCAGGTTGACCGCACCGTGCTCGGCCGCCAGGGCCGACATCACGCTGAAGATGGTGGTGCCGACGTTGGGCAGGCGCGAGACCAGGGGAGGGGTGGATGCAGGCATGCGGGCAGACATGGATGGATCAGAGTTCGTAGTCGTCAGGGGTGCCGCTCATGGCGCGCAGGATCAGGTCGCGCGAGAGCCGGTCGCTCAGCAGTTCAGCAAAACGCAGGACGAAATGGCGCAAATAGGTGCCTCGCTTGAACGCCACGCGCGCCAGGTTGTGGCCGAAGAGCTGGGCTGCGGGCCGCGAGACCAGATCAGGGGTCTGGTTGTCGCCCTGCATGGCCATTTCGGCCACGATGCCCACACCCATGCCCAGCTTCACATAGGTCTTGATCACGTCCGAATCGATGGCCTCGAGCACGATGTTGGGCTGCAAATGCCGCAGGGCAAAAGCCTGGTCAATGCGGGTGCGACCGGTGTAGCTGGGGTGGTAGGTGATCAGGGGCAATTGCACCAGGTCTTCGAGCGTGATGCGCTCGCGCTCCAGCAGCGGGTGGTCGAACGGAAACACCAGCACGTGCTGCCATTCGTAGCAGGGCAGGGTGACGAGTTCGGGGTAGTTCACCAGCGACTCGGTGGCCATGCCGATTTCAGCGACTTCCTCCATCAGCATGCGGGCAACCTGGTCGGGCGAACCCTGGTGCAGGCTGATCGCCACCTTCGGGTAGGCCTGGCGCAGCGCCGCCACCGGACCGGGCAGCACGTAGCGAGCCTGCGTGTGGGTGGTGGCAATGGAGAGCGTGCCACTGTCCTGGGCCGAGTACTGCTCACCGATGCGCTTGAGGTTGTTGACCTCGCGCAGGATGATGTCGATGCTCTTGAGCACCTGCTGTCCTGGTTCGGTGACGCGCTTGATGCGCTTGCCGTGGCGGGCAAAGATCTCGATGCCGAGCTCGTCTTCGAGTTCGATGATGGCTTTGGACACCCCGGGCTGCGACGTGTGCAGCGCCTTGGCGGCCTCGGTGAGATTGAGGTTGCGGCGCACCGCCTCTTGCACGAAGCGGAACTGGTGCAGGTTCATTCAATGGACTCCAGAGCAATCCTGGCCAGCAGAGCCGTCAGGCGTGGGTCTTCACCCGCGGGGGGCAATTGCTCGAAGCGCACGCCTGGGTGAGCATGGCCCAGGTGGGCCATGAGCTGCGGCAGATCTTCCCGAGCGTGCTTGCCCATGCCGAAAAACAGGGGCAGCACACGCACCTCGGTCGCTCCCGCCGCCACCACATGGCGCGCCGCCGTGGTCAGATCGGGCTCGCAAAGCTCGAGGTAGGCGCAGGACACGGGCGAGTCCGGAGCGTTGCGGGCGATCTGGTTCGCCACCGATTCGACCGGCTGGCGCCACAGAGGATCGCGCGATCCATGTGCAAACACAATGACTCCGAGCATGAAGCCCTACCTCCGAAGCACCAGCCAGCCAAAGGCCGCGAGCGAGAAGACCGAATAGATCAGCGCGGGCGACGCGGCGGCCAGCCAGGGTTGCCACTGGTTGAGGTTGCCGATGTAGCCGAAGACGTTGTTGAGCAGGAAGAAACTGATGCCGATCATCACACCACCGAACACGTAGCCGGTGATGCTGCCCGAACGGAAATGCAGGTAGGCGAATGGCAGCGCCAGCACCACCATGACCAGACAGCTCAGGGGATAGAACACCTTGCGCCAGAACTCGATCTCGTAGCGCTGAGCGGTCTGGCCGTTCGCTTCGAGGTGGCGGATGTAGCCGAACAGGTCGGCCGTGCGCATGCGCTCGGGCTTGAGAAGCGCCACCGACACCATCTCGGCATTGATGCCGCTGGGCCAGCGGAAGGTCTCCATCTCGCGCTTCTGGACGCGACCCGAGGCGAGCCCTGCGTTGTCGAACTCGCGGCGCTGCACCTTGCGCAGGGTCCAGGAATCGTCGACCTCGATCTGTCCGGTGGCTGCGTGCAGCGTGGAAACCAGGAAGCCCTGGTTGTTGAATTCGAAGACGCGCACGTTGCTCAGCGCCCCCTGGGCCGACATGGAGCCCACATTGACCGAGAAGTTGCTGTACGGCTGGCGTTCCTTCAACCACGCGCCGGTGCTGCCCAGGCTGATGTTGCCCTGGTAGCGCGCCTTGAGCAGTTGGGCGGTGCGGTCCGAGATCGGCGCCAGGTAGTCGCCGATGGCAAAGGTAAGAACGACGAACACAGCGCCCAGACCCAGCAGCATGCGCAGCGCCCGCCAGGGTCCCAGGCCGCTGGTGCGCAGGATGGTGTATTCCGAGCCCTGGGCCAGGCGCGCCAGCACGAAAACGGCCCCGATCAGCACCGCGATGGGCAACAGTTCATAGATGCGGCTCGGCATGAGCAACGTCACATAGAGCAGGGCGTGCGGCACCTCATACACCAGCTCGGGCATGAGCACAGAAGGTTTGCCCAGCGCGGGCAATTCGTCGACGAAATCGAAGAAGAAGAAAAGCGAAAGAAACGCCACCAGCACGAAGGCCACGGCAGCGAACACTTCGCCGTAGATAAGACGGCGAATGGTCCTCATGCGCGAGCCTCCACGACGGCACGGCGGTTGCGCTGCGCGCTGATCCAGCCGCGCACGCTGAGGTTGAAATGGCGCTTGATGAGCCACAGCACAGTGAGTGTGAAGACACCGCCGTGCAACATGAGCATGAACCCACCCAGGCTGAACAGTCCGCTGGCCACCCAGCTCTGGCCCAGGTTCAGCAGGTTGTAGTAGAAAACGAAAGCGAACAGGGTGAAGAACAGGTTGCCGCCGCGACCTGCTCGTGGGTTGCCGGTCGTGGTGGCCAGTGCGATGAGCACAAAGTTCAGCGACGTCAGCCCCATGCCGATGCGCCAGCCGAGTTCTCCCAGGTTGGCCGCGGTCGGCTCTGTGATGAGTTCCCAGCTGTTGCGCGCCTTGAGCGCCTGTGCGCCTCTCTGGCCCACCGCCGACGTGCCGATCTGGGTGCCGTATTCCTCGAACTCGCTCACGCGCTGACTGCTCTGGTCGGGTGCCGTCTCCAGGCGCTGGCCGTTGTTGAGCATCAGGAACTGCTGGTCCTTCACCCATTCGATGCGACCCGAGCGCGCTGAAGTCACGGTCTCACGCCCGTCGTTCTCGGTGCTCGAGATGAAGATGTTGCGACCTTCGGTGCCGTCGGCCGTGTCCTTGTCGATAAAAAACACACGCCGGCCACTGGACGATTCCTGAAACTGCCCTGGTGCCACGCGTTCCAGATCGCCTCGGCGCTCGAAACGGTCACGCAGGTTGTCGGTCTGCTGGTTGGCCCAGGGCCAGACGAAAAACACACCGAGAGAGATCACCAGAAGGATCGGCCACGAGAAACGCATGACCGGGCCGAGAAAGCCCCCGAGCGAACGCCCGCTGGAAAACCAGATGATCATCTCGCTGTCGCGGTACATGCGCGAGAGCGTGAAGACAATGGCAATGAAGAGCGCCAGCGTAAGGATGGTCGGCATGCGGCCGATCACCGTGTAGCCCAGCACCAGCGCGATCTCCTCCGGGTTCACACTGCCGCGTGAGGCCAGCCCCAGTGTGCGGATCAGCAGCATGGTCAGCACGATGGTGAACAGGACCACCAGCGTGGCCCCGAAGCTGCGCGCCAGCTCTTTGCGGATGGAAGAATGGAATAACATCGATCGAGAACAGGAAAGCACGATTATGGACTTTGAACTCAAATCCCTTTCGCCCGCCCAGGCCACCCAACTCGCCTGCGATGCCCTGCTGGTGCTCGTGCCGGACGCCAGGCCCTCAGGTGATGCTCCCGATGCGCTCAGCCAGCTCGTGGCTCAGGCCACGAAGGCCGGCGACCTCGAATCTGGCGTGGCCAAGCTGCTGGCCTGCTACCGGCCCGAGGGTTTCAAGGCGGCCCGGGTCATGCTGGTTCGTGCTGGCGACGGCTCTGCGGCCTCGGTGCGCAAAGCCGTGGCGGCGGGCGTCGGCGCGCTCCGGCAGCCGGGCATCCAGCGCCTGGGGCTGGTGCTCAGCCTGCTGGCTGCGAGCGACGCGGTGGCTCGCGCAGCGGTGCAGGCCGCTGCCGATGCCACCTACACCTTCACCACCACCAAGCCCTCTGCCAAGGCTCGCGCGCTTCGCCATGTCGTGCTGGGCGTGAGCCAGCCCGCAGCGGTGCGTCAGGGATTCGAGACCGGCAAGGCACTGGTGACCGGCGTCGAGTTTGCCAAGGAGTGGGCCAACCGTCCAGCCAACCACGCCACGCCCAGCATGCTGGGCGATGCGGCGCGCAAGCTGGGCCGTCACGCACGCATCAAGACCGAAGTGCTCGGCCCCAAGCAGGTCGAGGCCCTGGGCATGGGTTCTTTTCTTGCTGTGGCCAAAGGGTCGGCTGAGCCTTTGCGCTTCATCGTCATGCAGTACAGCGGTGCCGCCAAATCCAGTTCGCCTGTGGTGCTGGTGGGCAAGGGGATCACGTTCGACACCGGCGGCATCTCGATCAAACCCGCGGCCGAAATGGACGAAATGAAGTTCGACATGGGTGGGGCCGCCAGCGTGCTGGGCACCTTTGCTGCCCTGGCCGAACTGCAACCCGCCATCAACGTGGTCGGCCTGATCCCTAGTTGCGAGAACATGCCCGACGGTTTGGCCGTGAAGCCTGGCGATGTGGTCACCAGCATGAGCGGGCAGACCATCGAAATCCTGAATACCGACGCCGAGGGGCGCCTGATCCTTTGCGATGCCCTGACCTACGCCGCGCGCTTCAAACCCCGCAGCGTGGTGGACATCGCCACACTCACCGGTGCCTGCGTGATTGCCCTGGGTGGCGTGCGTTCCGGTCTTTTCTCCCCGCGCGACGAGCTCGCCCAGGCCCTCCAGCAGGCCGGTGAAGCCTCGCAGGACCTTTGCTGGCGCATGCCCCTGGACGACGATTACGCCGAGGGCCTCAAGTCCAACTTTGCCGACATGGGCAACGTGGCTGGCCGAGCGGGCGGTGCCATCACCGCTGCCAAGTTCCTGCAGAAATTCGCGCAAGACCTGCCGTGGGCCCATCTCGACATTGCCGGCACCGCCTGGAAAAGCGGTGCCGCGAAGGGGTCAACCGGCCGGCCGGTACCGCTGCTGCTGCAATACCTGATCGATCAGGCATCACTGGACGCCGCGTCGTCCCCTGCGAAGGCAAAAAGAGCAGGTTCGTCCCGCGCGCGCAAGGCTTGAAGCCGGCGCACAAGCCATTGCCATGACCGAAGTGGCCTTTCATTTCAATGCGCCTGACAAGCTGGGCTATGCCTGCCGCCTGCTCAGGAAGGCCTATCTGCGCGGCGCACGCCTGCTGGTGCTGCTCGACGAACCCGATCGTCCCTCGCTGGATGCCGCGCTGTGGACCATGGCTCCCGGCGCCTTCATTCCCCATTCGCATACATCGGACCCTGGTTTTGTCTGGTCACGCTCACCCATTCAGCTCGCCTCCAGCCTGCCCGTTCAGAGCCATGCCACTGTGCTGGTGAATCTGTGCAATGAAGTGCCCTCGGGCTTTGACCGTTACGCCCGCGTGATCGAGGTGGTGACCGGTGGTGATGCTGATCGACAACAGGCTCGCGAGCGCTGGAAGTTCTACAAAGAGAACGGAATCGAACCCCTGCGGCACGACCTGCGGTTGGCGCCTCCTGAATCGCAGATTTCTCACTGAATGCCCCTGTGCATGCATTGCGCTAATGGAGGATTCAATGACGTGATGAGCATTTGGGAAAACCCTCGATCTGCCTTTGACCGTCGAATGACCGCGAAATCCGTGCGTTTTTTGGAGTATCTTTATGGATGTGGAGAAAAAAAAGTTCCCTCCGCATTCCAACACTTACCCTTTCTGAGGAAAACCATGCAACTGAACATCAAACTGGCCGTCATTGCGGCGGCTGTCGCTCTTGCCGCTTGCGGCAAAAAAGAAGAGGCTGCTGCTCCGGCTGCCGCGCCTGCGGCGGCTCCCGCGGTTGCTGCTCAGGTTATCAAGATTGGTCACGTGGGCCCCACCAGCGGCGCCATTGCTCACCTCGGCAAGGACAACGAGAACGGCGCCAAGATGGCGATCGAGGAACTCAATGCCGCTGGCCTCACCATCGCTGGTGCGCCCGTTACCTTCGAACTGCTGGCTGAAGACGACGCCGCCGATCCCAAGCAAGGCACCGCTGCCGCCACCAAGCTGGTGGATGCCAAGGTCGCAGGCGTGATCGGCCACCTGAACTCGGGCACCACCATCCCGGCTTCGCAGATCTACAACGACGCAGGCATTCCTCAGATTTCCCCCTCCGCCACCAACCCCAAGTACACCCGTCAGGGCTACGCCGGCGTGTTCCGCATGGTGGCCGACGACGTGCACCTCGGCGGCACCCTCGGCAAGTACGCCGTGGAGACCCTCAAGGCCCAGACCGTTGCCGTCATCGATGACCGCACCGCCTACGGCCAAGGTGTGGCTGACGAGTTTGAAAAGGGCGTGGCAGCCGCTGGCGGCAAGGTGGTGGGCCGTGAATTCACGAACGACAAGGCAACCGACTTCAACGCCATCCTGACCACCCTGAAGGCCAAGAAGCCCGACGTGGTGTTCTTCGGCGGCATGGACGCCGTTGCCGGCCCGATGCTCAAGCAGATGAAGCAACTGGGCATCAACGCCAAGTTCATGGGTGGTGACGGCATCTGCTCCAGCGAACTGCCGAAGCTGGCCGCCGACGGCATGGGCGAAGAGACCGTGTACTGTGCGGAAGCCGGTGGCGTGGAAGGTGAGCAGAAGGAAGGCATGGACAAGTTCCGCGCCGACTTCAAGGCCAAGTTCGGCGCCGACGTGCAGGTGTACGCTCCTTACGTCTATGACGCCGTGAAGGTCATGGCCAACGCCATGGTCACCGCTGGCTCGGCCGACCCCAAGGTCTACCTGCCTGCTCTGAAGGCCACCAACTACAAGGGTGTGACGGGCAACATCGCCTTCGACGAAAAGGGCGACATCAAGAACGGTGCCCTGACGCTCATGACCTACAAGGGTGGTCAGCGCACGACCATCGCCGTGATTCGCTGATTCAGCGAACCTGGGTTCACTAAAAAAGCCACCTTCGGGTGGCTTTTTTCTTGTATGTGACCCGTCCTGACAGGAGTTGACACCTTTTTGAAAAAGAAAAGGCAGGTCAAATGGAATCAGGCATCAAGCGCACGCAGAGGGATTACACGCCGGCTTTTAAGCTGGGAGTGGTCGTGCAGGTGGAAAAGGGCGAACTGAGCCACAAGCAGGCGCAGGAGAAGTGCGGGATTCAGGGGCGCTCGACGGTGCTGGTGTGGATGCGCAAGCACGGTCGCCAGGGGTGGGGGCGTGCGGCATCATTGGCGGCCAGACTCCTGCACAGCTCACGCCCGAGCAACAGATCAAGGCTCTGCAGGTCCAACTCAAGCAGGCGCAGGAGAAAGCGCAGCTGTTTGAAGCGGTCATCGAAGTGCTGCGCAAGGATCACGGGGTGCGCATCGTAAAAAAGCCTTTGGGCAAGTCCTCGAAGAAGCGCTCGTCCAAGGGCTGAGCGTGAGCAGGGCTTCAGGCGCCACCCCAATCTGCTCAAGGCTGGGGAGCAGCAGGTGCACGCCGCAGGCAGTGAGCAGGTCTGGGTGGCCGACATCACGTATGTGCCCACGGCAGGCAAGTTTGTGTATCTGAGCCTGGTCACGGACGCGTACTCCCGCAAGATCGTGGGCTGGCATGTGCACGAGAGCCTGCAGACCGAGCAGGTGGCGCAGGCCATGAAGATGGCCCTGCGCCAGCGACAGACGAGCCAGCCTCTGGTGCATCACTCGGACAGGGGCATCCAATACTGTTCAAGCCACTACCAGGCGATACACCGGCGTCACGGCATCACCTGCTCGATGACCAATGGCTACGATTGCTACCAGAACGCCCTGGCCGAGCGGGTCAACGGCATCCTCAAGACCGAGTTCCTGCTACAACGCCCTGCCGATCTGAAGCAGGCCCGGCGCATGGTGGCGCAGTCGGTGCATATCTACAACCATGAGCGACCTCATTCATCGCTCAAAATGCAAACGCCCGATGCGGTGCATCGGGCGTCATTGGCCGGCCTCTCCCGGCTTTGTTCTACCGTCCCGGTGTCAACTTAATTCAGGACGGGTCAATGGCCGATCAGGCAAGCAGTCGAACAGGCTTTATGCCTGACTGCGGATATTCAGGCGACGCGCGGTTCGAGATCGCAGAAGAAGCCGATCCTTGATCTTGCCTTTCAGCGACCTGGGCGGCAGCATTTCCATGTCTTGCTCCCAGATCGAACCGTTCAGGGAAACGTCATTCCAGAGCGCCAGTTCGACGCCCCAGCGGGCAGCCGTCTGAGGGTTCAGGCCGTCGGCGATGCCCATGTCTGTAGCCAGCATGCCCGGCATCCAGTCGTTGATGACGATGTCCGGAAAGCGGTCTCCGACATCGGCCCGCAGTGCCCTCGTGAAAATGCGGGCAGCCCCTTTGGACACCGCGTAGGCAGCGCTGGCTGGCAGAGGGGCCAGGTCTGCAAAGGTCGACACGTTCAGAATGCGGCCCTGGCCTGTTTGCACCATCTGCTTCAACGCGGCATGGCTGCAGTTCACCACGCCCCCGAGGTTGATCGCCACACTGTGCATGAAGCTTTGTGGTGTCTCGTCCAGAAAATCGCGGCGTGGGTAGACCGCTGCGTTGTTGATGAGGATCGTGACCGGTGCCAGTTCGCGGGCCAGTCGATCCATGACCGCGTTGACTTCCTCCGGTGAGCTCACATCGACGGTGCAAGGGTGAAAGCCTGAGCCCGCCAAGCGGGCGGTTTCGGCCAGTGCATCCGTGCGTCGCCCGAATCCGGCGACGAGCACGCCTCTGCGGACCAGTTCCACGGCCATGGCCTGCCCCAGTCCGCTGCCGGCACCTGTCACGATCGCAAGGCCTTTGCTCAGGTCAGTCATTGTTTTGTGCTCATCAGATGCGCCACACGCAGTGCGTTGGCCGCAATGGTCAGGCTGGGATTGACGCCGGTGGAGGTGGGGAAGAAGGATGCGTCTGCCACATAGAGATTGTCAATCTCATGGGCGCGGCAATCGGCGTTCAAAACGGAGTTAGTTGGGTCGTTGCCTGAGCGCAGCGTGCCGCAGGGATGTCCGTAGTTGAGCTCCGGGCGCCAGTCAACAAATGTGGGGCGCATTCCCCTGAAAGCCCGTTTGATGGCTTTGCGGAACAGCTTTCGCCTTTGAATCAATTCCGGGTGGAGCGTGTATTCGAATCTAATCTGCAAAGGCTGATCCGGATCGAAGGTGACCCGGTTCTCCGTGTACGGAAAGTCTTCCAGCAGCCCGACGAACAACTTGGCCTGACCCATGGCCAGGGCGGCCAGCCCGGCGGCCATCGGAGCCAATGGGGCCAGCGACCTCAGCGCGGATTCCTGCAGACGCTGCTTGAGAAAATGGGTGATCTCTCCGTAGGATACGTTCACGCCCATGGCTTGCACCATGCCCAGGCGTTGGCCGTTGAGCATGTAAAGATCCCTCAAACCCACGGATTTGCTTGCCTGCGATGGACTGGCTCCACCACGTGGCCAGATGGCGAACATCTCGTTGAGATGGAACATCAGGTGCCGACCAACCTGGTCGTTGCCGTTGGCACAACCGTTTGGCCAGTAGTCGGTGCGAGAGGCCAGCAGCAAGCGGGGGGAGCTCAACGCGCCCGCCGCCAGCACGAACTGCCTGGCGCGCAGCTCAAAGGTGCGACCATCCCGAAGGATCTTCACATGGTTGATGTGATCGGACGTGCCGCCGAAAGCCATGACCTCGGATCGATCCAGCAAGGTGGCGTTCCCAGTGGCCAGCGCAGGTTCAAGACCGGCCGAGCGGCCGTCCATCTTGCACGGACGTGGGCACTTGACTCCCACGCATTCGTGGCACCCTTCCAGGTGGCGGATCGCCGTGTGCAGCCGATAGGGAGTGAGTCCGTTGCGCTGGAGGCCTTCCA
The DNA here is from genome assembly GCF_051860785.1 of Hydrogenophaga sp. Taxonomy (GTDB): domain Bacteria; phylum Pseudomonadota; class Gammaproteobacteria; order Burkholderiales; family Burkholderiaceae_C; genus Hydrogenophaga. The sequence goes on along the minus strand of NZ_JBIMLB010000004.1, from coordinate 32,258 downwards.
TGATGGCCGTGTCTGCCGCGTTGGTCGCCTGTGTCGCGCCTTGAACGCCATACATGGCTTCTGCGGCGTCGAACCATGGTTGCATCGCTTGCGCACTGGTGGGCCATCCACCCACAGGGTGGGGCCGCCCTTCCTGATCGTCGAAGTCGTGCGGCTCCGGCCTTTCGAGCGTGGCCGCGTAGAAAACCGAACTGCCGCCGGCGCCACTGCCCAGGGGGGCAAAGAAAACCCGTTGCTTTCCATTGACCGTGGCGTGCACGGGGTCTGGCCAAGCGCCTCTGATCGCGCGTGCCGTCGGGTCCCCCAGGGCTGCATCGAGGCCGTTGCGTTCGGAGCGGATACCCTGCCGGCCCTTTTCAATGAAAAGCACCGATCTGCCACTTTCAGCGAGCGCGCGCCCTGCGGTACCGCCCCCCACGCCCGTGCCGATGACGATCACGTCCCAATCGCGGCTGACGAGTTCGTTCAAGCGGGATTCTCCAGGTTGCATGACACCACATGTTCAGCCAGCGAAGCGGGGCCCATATGTGCTCGGGATGCGCAATAGGCCACCACCCCGCCGTTGAACGAAAAGACATGACCGGTGCAATCGGCAAGCCGATCATGCCCCGCCGCGCCGTGCAGCAGGACCCGGAAATCGGCGCCCCCGGGGATCCATTGCACTGAAACATCCTGGAATTCCAGCAGGGTGCGCCTTTGAGGGTAGTGCCATTTGTAGAACGCCTCTTTGGCCACAAACACCCGCGTGGCGAGCAAAGCCCGAGTGGATGGGCGCTGCGCCCGAATCTGCTGGCGTTCATCTGGGGTGCAGATGATGTCCCACATGAATTCGTCGACGCCTGGTTTCGATTCGATGTCGATGCCGATGGACGTCCACCGGTCCCGCGTGCCAACGACCGCAATGCATACATCGGTCGTGTGCGAGATCGATCCGATCAGGTCTTCAGGCCAACACGGCGAACGGTCCGGATGGGATGGGATGGCGCGAGCAGGTCGATCCAAGCGCCGCATTGCAGTTCGTGCCGCGTGGCGGCCTGCCGCAAACTCGCGCTGGCGGCGTGGAATGGCATGGGCCACCGCGATCTGCTCCTCGGGCCACAGTCCGGCAGGGTCGCCGTCCACACCGGTGCAGACCACGGCCACACCCGAAGCACCGAGCCTGGATTGCAGCTCGGCTTCCAGATTCAGGTGCGTGGTGGTGACGGTGGTCTGCACGATCACCTGGTTTCAGGTGCTGCCTTGCCGCCTCGCATCGCCCGTCGGCGCGACATGGCGTCGGATCGCATCTGCGCACGTTCGGCCGTCTCTGCGGCCACCGCCACCTTGTCCTCCTGGCGGTCGTCGAGGTGCCGCGCCAGGGCAGAAAGGGTCGGGAAGCGGAAGATGTCCGTGATGCTCAGGCGGGTGGAACCGAGAGCTTGACGGATTTCGCGATGGGCCTGGACCGCCAGCAGGGAATGCCCGCCCAAAGCGAAGAAATTGTCCTTTGCGCCGACCTGTGGAACACCCAGTACACGCGCCCAGATCTCGGAGATCTTCAGCTCGATTTCGTTTTCAGGTGCCACAAACACTTCGGTCTTCGCGCGTTGCGTGCTGGCGCTCGGTGCGGGCAGGGCTTTGCGATCGACCTTGCGGTTGGGTGTGAGCGGGAATTCGTCGATGGTGACGAAGTGGGCCGGCACCATGTGTTCGGGCAACTGCCCGGCGATCGACTCGCGCAGTGTGTCGATCTGCAGCCCTGGTTCGGTGCGCAGGTAGGCGACCAGGCGTATGTCGCCCGGGTTGTCTTCGCGCGCCGCCACCACGGCCTGATGCACGCCGGGTTGGCCTTCCAGCACGGCCTCGATCTCACCGAGTTCGATGCGGTAGCCGCGGATCTTGACCTGGAAGTCGGCTCGACCCAGAAAGTCGATGCGGCCGTCCGGGCGCCAGCGGGCCAGGTCGCCGGTGCGGTACATGCGGGCGCCGGCCGGAGCGGCGCAATCGGGGCGCACGAACGGGTCGGCGGGGAAACGCTCGGCGGTGAGGTCGTCGCGCTGCCAGTAGCCACGCGTGACGCCATCGCCGCCGATGTAGAGCTCGCCTGGCACGCCCACGGGCACAGGCTGGCGGTTTTCGTCAAGCACGTACATCTGCGTGTTCGCGATGGGTCGACCGATGTTGATCACCGCATCGCCAGCGCTGGCGGTTTCAGTGGACGACCAGATGGTGGTCTCTGTGGGGCCGTACATGTTTTCGATGGTCGCCGTTGTCACCTGGCCCAGCTCGGCCACCAGCGTGCCGGGCAGTGCCTCGCCACCGATCATCATGAGCTCCACCCGGGACAGGGCGGAACGCGCCTCGTCGTTCATGGCGATCATGCGCGCCATGCTGGGCGTGCACTGCAGATGGGTCACGCCGTGGCGCAGGATCTGCGCGGCGATGGAGAAGTCGTCCTCGGCCACTGTGGTGGGCTGGTTGGTGCGGCGCAGCACCTCGGCCAGCGGCACCAGGCTTTGCAGCACCTGCTCGGTGGGAATGCCGTAGTCGATCAGGCAGGCCACTTCGCCCACGCCGATGCGCTTGAGTTGCTCGACACGGGCCAGGCAGTCGTCCACCGTGCCAAACAGGCCGGAGTCTTCGAAGTAGCGCAGGAAGGCGAAGTCGAGGATGGCGTCCATTTCCTCGTCGTTGAGCGAGCGCAGGTCGAGGTCGAACGGGTTGTTCACGCCGGCCGGCTTCTTGAAGGCGGGGAAGGCCCAGGCGTATTGCTTGATCAGGCCTGCGGCGCTGCGCAGGTAGTCCTTCATGGGCTCGCGTGCCACCGCGCGGGCCTGCTCGCGGTCGCCGGCAATGAAGGTGTGCAGCATGAGCGTGACGGTGAAGTTCGCAGGATCATGGCCGGCGTCGCGCAGCGCCTGGTGGTAGATCTTGATCTTGCTGCCGACCTCGTCCACTGTCTGCCCCAGCAAGTGGGTGAGCACGTTGGCGCCGATGGCACCCGCTTCCTTCCAGGTTTCAGGGTTGCCGGCGGTGGTGACCCACACCGACAGTTCCTTGGACACAGGGCGAGGCTGCGTGACCACGTTGAAGGGTTCGCCGCTGGCGGTGGGGAAGGGCACTGCTTCGCCACGCCAGAGTTTGCGAAGTTGTTCGATGGTGTCGAACATCGCCTTCTTGTTGTTCGGTGGCGTGTTCTGCGGGCGCAGCACGAAGTCGTCAGGTTGCCAGCCGGAGGCAATGGCCAGCGCGGCGCGGCCATTCGTCAGGTTGTCGATGATGGCCCATTCTTCGGCGATGCGCGCCGGGTGGTGCAGCGGTCCCACGCAACTGCCCGCGCGCACGCCGATGTTCTGCGTCACGGCGGCCACCGCGGCACCCGTCACCGAGGGGTTGGGGTAGGGGCCGCCAAACGCGTGGAAGTGGCGCTCCGGCGTCCAAACAGCACAGAAGCCATGCTTGTCGGCGAATTTCGCGCCTTCGAGCAGCAACTCGTATTTTTTGGGGCCCGCACCGTCGTCGTTGCCCCAGTAGTACAGGCTGAAATCGATCTTCTGCGCGGAGATGGGCGTACGTCCACTGGACACGAGTGCGCGGTTCTCGTCGCTGGAGAGCACCAGCTTGAAGCCGCGCGCCAGGGTGTAGAACAGTTCCAGCACCGAGATATCGAACGACAGGCTGGTGACCGCCAGCCAGACGCCGGGCGGGTCGTGGCGGATGCGGTCGTCCATGCCACGGAAGAAGTTGGCCACGTTGCGGTGTTCCACCATCACGCCCTTGGGGCGGCCGGTGGAGCCCGAGGTGTAGATCATGTAGGCGATGTCGGACGGCTGCACGCCACTGTCCGGGTTGGTGTCGGGCTGGGCGGCGATCTGCGCGTCCTGGTCGATCACCAGCACCTGCGCCTGATGGGATGGCAGGCTGACCACCAGGGACGACTGCGCCACGATCACGGGCGCGCCGCTGTCTTCGATGTAGAGCGCCACGCGGTCAGCGGGGTAGGCGGGGTCCAGCGGCACGTAAGCGCCACCGGCCTTCTGGATGGCGAGCGCACCGATCAGCAGCTCCAGCGAGCGCGGCGTGTACAGGCCCACCAGCGTGCCCGGCTTCACGCCCATGCCACGCAGGCGGTGCGCCACGCGGTTGGCGCGCGCGTTGAGTTCCGTGTAGCTGAGCGCCGTGCCTTCGAACACCACGGCGGTGGCCTGTGGCGTGCGCTGGACCTGTGCTTCGAAGAACTGGTGCACACAGGTGCCGCGCTCGTAGTCGCAGCGGGTGGCGTTCCAACCATAGAGCACCTGCTCGCGCTCGGCGCTGGACATGATGGGCAGCAGACCCAGGGGTGAGTCTTGCGCCGAGGCTTCGCCCAGCGCGTCCAGCACCCATTGCAGGCGCTGAGCCAGTTGGGTGGCGGCGTCTTTGGGGAGTCGGGTGGTGTCGTGCCACAGGGTAATGTCGCCTTCAGGCGTGCACTGGACAGTCACGACGCTGCCTTCGATGGCACCGCCCGCGAGCGTCAGCCCCACTTGCGGCACCGACAGGCCCTTGATGGCTGGGTCGCGCACCACGAGGTCCAGCGCAAACGCCGGATGGCGGCGTGCCTGATCCAGGACGGCAGAGCAACGCGCACTGAATTCGGAGAAAGGCGTGTCGCCAGAGGCGGACAGGCGTAGAGGCACCCAGGTGGACAGGTACCCCGGCGCCTTGGGCGCGGCGGGATCGCGGTAGGCAAGATCGAACACGGCCTTGCCGCTCACGCGGGCCACCCAGGCGCCCACTGCAGCCAGCAGGCAGTCACCCGAGAGCGATGCGGGCACCTTCAAGCTGGTCTGGTGCCAGTTGGTCGGGCTTTGGGCTGCGGTTGCCGAGGGCAGGTCGATGGCTTCAGGCGACTGCAGGTTGCGGCGCCAGGTGGCTTCGCCCGCCACCACGCGCGCCATGGCATCCGTGAGGGCCTGCGCCGCAGCGGGGTCCAGCAAGGGCAGGCGCGCGCCGGAGCGGGTGACGGTGGACGGGCAAACCGGTTGACCCAGCATGTCGCGCAGGCCGGTCAAACGCACCGGCACAGTGGCGGTGCCAGCCACCAGGCCTGCCGGTGTGGCCTCGATCACTTCACCAGGCGCGGCGCTGCCAGCGGCAGGTTCGGCCACTGCTCCGGTGACCAGCAGCACCTGGCCATCGATCTCCAACTTCGGGCAGGTCAGCGGATTCCAGTAGGTGCTGTGGTCGAGTGCGCACACCAGCGCCGCCAGGGTGGGGGCGGGCTGTGCGAAGTCGAGCCGCGCTGCGGCGGCGGGGCGATCCAGGCGGGCGTGGTAGCTGCGCTGGCTCAGGTCTTGAGGAGTGCGTTTCAAGCCAGGGCCGCGCAGGTCGGCGAGCAGCTCCGCGAAGCTTTCCATCGCGGCTTCGTAGCAACGTGTGTTCAGGGTGAGCGCGGTTTCGTTGGGCGCCATGTCGAACAGCTTCTGCTTGACGATGTCGCCTTCGTCGATGCCGCCTTCAATGAGGTGCCAGGTCACGCCGTGCTGGCGTTCCTGCTCAAGAATGGCCCACACCGGCGCATTGAGGCCAGCATGCCGGGGCAGCGCGCCATCGTGGAAATTGATGGCGCCGCGTCGCGCCTGATCCAGCACGGCTTGCGGGATCACCGATAGGTTGGCGATGCTGAAGAGCCAGTCGAATTCCAGCCCCGCCAGCCGCTGGGCCAGATCTTCTCCCGGCGTCTCTACCCGCAGGCCCAGGTGCAAGGCCCAGGTGCGGATGTCTGCATTGCGGGTGACCACCGCGCCGATCCGGTCGCCTCCTTGCAGCATGCGTTCGGCGCACTGGATCAGCAGGGACTCGTTGCCCATCACCACACAGGAAAAATTGCTCATGGATGGCTCCGTAGACGTTTGAAAGGCTCAGCTCGGCCGGCCGCCCACGAGCTTGCGCTGCCACAGGCTGCGCAGTGCGTGGGAAATGAGGTCGCCCAGAAAACGGTCGGGGCCCCCAGTTCGCTTTTTGCCAAGAGCCTGCCGCGTGAGCTGAACCAGCGAGCCAGCCACATAGGCCAGCGTGGCCAAGGCGGCGTAGAAGGCGCCGTGGTTCTTGGTGAAATACCAAAGACGCGAATCGAACCAGTAGCCCGGCATGCGCTTCCAGGTCCTCATGCCGGTGGACACCGATCCGATGTGCATGACCTGGCTTTTCGGGAGATAGACGGCCGTCCATCCTGCCCTGCGTGCGCGCAGGCACAGATCCGTTTCTTCGAAGTAAAGGAAGAACCGCTCATCAAAGCCCTGGGTTTCCTCCAGTACCCGATGGCGGACCATCAGGCTCGCGCCGGCCATCCAGTCCACCTGCAGGGCTTCCATGGGTTCCTGCAAGGGCACGATGTAGCGTTTGAGCAGGAACGAGATCGGCCCCGTTGCTGCGGCACTCTCGAACTCGCTGAAAACGGTCGGGAAGCGGAAGGCCGACTGGTGGTAGCCACCGTCTTCACCATGGATGCGGCTGCCCGCAAAACCCACTTGCGGGTGGCTCTCGAGATGCTCCAGCAGCACCCGGATGCAGCCAGGTTCAGGAAAGGCATCTGAATTGAGGATGTAGACGTAATCGGGCGCCGAGCCGTCAGGCAATCCCTGGCTAATGCCGTAGTTGTTGCCCGCCCCGTAGCCCCCATTGCGACCTGACTGCAGCACCCGTACACGGTCCCAGCCTCGCATCTGCACACCTTGAAGCAATTTTTCATACGACCCGTCGCGAGAGTCGTTGTCGACCACGGTGATGGCGCCCGCCAATCCCTCCATTTCGCGCAAGGCAGCTTCTACAGCGCGCAGCGTAAGGTCGGGTGTCCGGTAGTTGAGCACCACGGTCAGTACTTGGGGTTCTCTGGATGGGTTCACGCAGTCTTTCCTGACTTCTGGGCCGTTTCGATGCAATCCTTCATCAAACTGGCCATCACTCGGACATTGGGCTCGAGCACCATGGAATCGTGGTCGCCCGGCACCTCCAGTACTCGCAAGCCGGGCAGGTATCGGGTCCAGTCGTTGTCAGCAAACACATACTCGCGTCCTGCGCTGACCCAGCGTCCACCGGCGACCTTCCAGTGCAGGCTCAGGGGTGGCCGAAACAGCACAGCGGGCCCATTCCACACCTGCAAACGGTAGCGCGGCAACGCCCCGAGGAACGCGGCCTGGATCGCTTCATTGTTCAACTGATGCGCTTGCGGTTGCAGGGGTGGCGCATTCCTGTTGCGCAGCCGATGGAGTTCCCAACGAACGCGTTGACGCGCCCATTTCGACACAAAACCAATGCCTTCCTTGCGCAGTTCGGCCAGTTTGATGAACGCCTTGTCGACTCGGTTCAGCAGTGGGCGCATGGGCAGAGGCGTGTCCAGCAGCACCAGCAGACTGACCTTGTCGCCAGCTGCCTCCAGCTGTCGCGCGATCTCATAGGCCGTAATGCCGCCGCCCGAGAAGCCACCCAGAAGGTAAGGGCCGTGCGGCTGGACCTGGCGCATCTCTGCAATGTAGTCCGCTGCTGCGTCCTCGAAAGTTTCATGCGGTGCCTGGTCCCCGTAGAGGCCGCGGGCCTGCAGGCCATAGAAAGGACGATCGGTCCCCAGCAGACGCGCCAGGTGCCGAAGGTTCAGCACGTTGCCGAACATGCCGGCAACCAGGAAAAATGGTGTGCGATTCCCGCCTTCGCCATCGTGCATGGGCACCAGGTGGACAAAGCGGCGCTTGGGCGGAGGTACTGCGTTGCCCACAATCGACGACGACGGATCTGAAGACCCGGTGTCGCCGATGCGCTCGCGAATCATGGCCGCGCACAGTGCAATGGTGGGCGCCTCGAACAGCACCGAAATGGGAAATTCGACCCGGTAGGCCTTCTTCACCATGGCGAACAGCCGCACCGCGATCAGCGAGTGCCCGCCCAGGTCAAAGAAGCTGTCTTCCACACCCACCTGGTTCACGCCCAGCAGTTCTTCCCAGAAGCCGACCAGCGTGCGCTCCACATCATTGCGGGGCTCCACGTAGTCGCTGTCCAGGTCGGGACGCTGAAACTTCTGACCCGAGCCTGCATCGGCCGCCATCGCCTGGCTGGCCTGACGGATCAGCGCGTCGAGGTTCATGGAGGACACCACCACCTGGGGCAGACCGGTGGCCAGTGCGCGGCCGAACGCGTCGGCGCCTTCAGCGGGCAGAATGCCCTGCGAGATGTTGTGCTGCAGTTGCTCTTCCGCAGGGGACAGCCGGGCTTGTGCGTCGGCCTGACCGGCATCGTCGAACACCAGTTCGCGCGCGTCCAGCCTGCTGCTGGATGCCGCGAAGCCGCCTTCCTGCAGGCGCTTGATGGAGAAGCCCAGCACTTCCACGCACACCTCGCCCTGGGCATCGCACAAACTCACGTCGAATATCGCAAACGGTGCGTCGGCCCGGTTCTCCTGTGCGTTGCGCACCCAGCTCCAGACCAGGGTCGGCAGCGGGCGATGCACCCGCACTTCCCGATAAGACACCGGCACCCAAAGGTGGTCGGGTGCGTAGCCGGCGATCAGGCGCATGGCCCAGCCAGTCGCGAGGTCCAGAAGGGCAGGGTGCAGCAGGTAGCCTTCTTCCAGATCACCGTGAAAGGCCGAGGGAAGTTGCAGGTGCGCGATGCCTTCGCCTTCGCCATAGGCCACCGACTGCAGCACGCGCCAGCGTGGCCCGAAGTTCAGGTGTTGCTCCTGGGGCGAGCGCAGGCCCGCAGCGTCGGCCGCGCGTTGCTCCGTGCAACGGGCCGTCAAGGCGCCAATGTCCAGGGCGGGTGCTGCGGGCAACGCGCCCGGCACCAGCGTGGCCTGGGCGTTAAGCTGGAAGCCTTGTCGGCCTTCGAACACCACATCGCTGCGCACTTCCAGCGCATAGCCTTCTTCGCTGCGCGCCAGCGTCACCCTCACGGCGCGGGTCTGTTCGTCGTTGACGTCCAGCGGCCGGAAGAAATACAGATCGCGAATCGCGAACGGCCCGGTCTCGCCGTTGCCGCGCAAGGCCTGCGCCGCCAGTTCCAGGTAACCGGTGCCCGGCAACAGCGCCTGGCCCGAAGCGGTGCGGTGGCCGTCGAGAATCCAGCGGTCCTGCGTTCTCCAATTGGCGGTGAACAGCCGGTGCCCGGCACGGTCGAAGGTGACTTCGTCGAGCAGCGGGCTGTCGGCGCTGTGACGCGGCGCGGGTGCAGCCTCGCCCAGGCGGTTGGCCAGGGCCTTGGCGGCCATGCCCACCTCGTTCCAGATGCCCCAGTCGATCGCCAGCACCCGGGTGCGGCCGCCCGCGCGGCTGTGCGCGTAGGCGTTGAGGTATTCGTTGGCGGCCACGTAGTCGACCTGGCCCGCCGGGGCGGTGACGGTGCTGGTGGAGGAGAACAGCACCATCTGATCGATGCTGCCATCGGGGAAAAGGTCGTGCAGGATCTGCACGCCGTGCACCTTGGGCGCGAACACTTCCTCCACGGCACCGGAGGTCTTGGTCAGCAACGGCCCGTCGTCCACCACGCCAGCGGCGTGCACCACGAGGTGGACGCGCCCGAAGCGCTGGCGGGCCTGCTCGGCGGCGGCCTGCATGTCCTTGACGTTGCACACGTCGGCGGCGACTACGAGCACCTCGGCACCCAGGCTCTGCAGCCGTCGCACCGCCCGAATGCGCTGCGCCTGCGCACTCTGACCATCGCGCCCTCGCAAAAGCGCATCCCATTGTTCTGGCGCCGGCAGTGGCTGTCGGGTCAGCAGCACCAGGCGAGCGCCTTTTTCTCGCGCAAGGCGTTCAGCCACCGTGAGCCCGATCCCGCCCAGACCGCCGGTGATGAAGCACACCGCACCATCGGGCAACTGAGCCAGCGGCCCGGCTTCGGGCAGGGCCAGTGGGGCATAGCCCAGTTCGAATCGCTTGTCGCCGCGAAGCGCCGCCACGCGGTTGCCCGCGGTGGAAAAAACCTCTTCGAGTACGCGCTCGGTCAGGGTGTCCAGTGCTTCAGGCTGGGGCTTGGCGCGCCAGCCTTTGTCCAGCACGGGCAGGCTCACGTCCAGCACGCTGCAGGTGAGGCCGGGCAACTCGCGCGGGGCCACACGGGCCGGGCCCATGAGTGTGGCTTTTTCGGGGTAAGGCAGGGCCTCGTTCCGCACGCGTGCCGCGCCGGTGCTCAGCACCGTGAGGTGCAGCGGCTTGGGCAGATTTTCTTCGGCCAGTGCCTGTGACAGGAACAGCAGGCTGAAGAAGCCGTGCTCAATGTTGCGATGGAAGAAGCTGCTGCCAGGACGGAAACGTTCTTCGCGCGTGACCAGCCAGGCGTGCACGATGTGCTGAGGTGGTTGGCCTGTGGCCATGAGTTCCCGCATCAGATCGTCGTAACCTTCACGACCCCGCTCGGGTGCCAGCAGGTATTCGTGTTCGCTCACGCGGGCAAATACGTCGCCAGCGCGCACCCGCGTGACGCGGTGACCTGCTGTGAGCAGGCGCTGCACCAGCGCCTCGCTCAGGCCCGTATCGTCCATGAAGATCAGCCAACCCTGTGGCGGGGTGCCAGCCAGATCCTGGGTCACGTCGAAATCGACATCAGCCTGACGGGGCCGCCAGCGCGGCTGGTAGCCCCACTGGCCGACGTCGTCGGTGCGAACCGATTGCTCCGGCTCCGGCGATGCGTGCCGCGTCTGGCCGGGCTCGATGAAATACGGTTTGCGCTGGAAGGCGTAGGTGGGCAGCGGGACACGGAGGCGGCGCGCCTCGCCCCATATGGGCTCCCAGTCGACCTTCACGCCAGTTGCCCACAGGCGGCCCAACGTGCCCAGGAACCACACATCGTCGGCGATGGCGTGCTCTGCGTGGCGCAGCGAATTGATGACCTGGCCTGAAGGCACTCCGTTGGCCTGCGCCAGGGAGCCCAAGGCCTTGCCGGGGCCGACTTCAAGGTACACGCGACCGCTTTCCTTCATGAGCGCGGCCATGCAGTCGGCAAATTGCACCGTGTTTCGCAGGTGTGCCACCCAGTACAAGGGGTCGGTGGCCTGAGCGGCGCTCAGGTGTTTGCCGTCCTTGTTCGAGAAAATGGGCAGCGCCGGTGGGCTGAGGCGGATGCTGCGCAGATAGGCCTCGAAGCGTCCCAGGATGGGTGCGAGCATGCGCGAGTGCGCGGCGATGTCGATCGGAATTCGCTGGGGTTCCACTTCTCGAGCGCGCAACTCGGCTTCCAGTGCGTCCAGTGCGTGTTGCGGACCAGACACCACACACAGCTCCGGCGCATTCACACTGGCCATGTCCAACTCGCTGCCCAGCAAGCCGCGCACTTCGGCGGCCGCCAGCGGCACGCTGAGCATCCCGCCCACGGGCACGGTGTCGAACAACTGCCCGCGCAGCAAGACGAGGCCAATGCAGTCTTCGAACGACATCACGCCAGCCAGGCAGGCCGCCGTGTTCTCGCCCATGCTGTGACCCACCAAAGCGGCGGGCTTCACGCCCCAGGACATCCACAACTGCGCCAGCGCGTACTCCACGATCATGATCAGCGGCAACTGCACCGAGGGGCGCCTGAGCTTGTCCACCGCCTGTGCGTGCTGACCGGGGTCGGGCAGCCACAAGGAGCGGATGTCGTAGTCCAGTTGGCGCTGCAGCACCTCCAGCCCGCGGTCCATCCAGTCCTGGAAGACCGGTTCCGTGGCGTACAGCTCGCGCGCCATGCCAGCGTATTGAGCGCCGCCCCCCGGAAACATGAAAACCACTTCAGGGTCGTCTCCGAGATGACTGTGGGTGAACACGCGACGGGTATCGGTGCCTTCGAGCAGAGTCGCCGCCTCTTCGTGGGTCGCAGCCACCAGCACACGCCGGTAGTCGAAAGCGCGGCGGCCCTGCTTGAGGGTGAAAGCGACGTCGGCCAGAGCCTGTTCAGGGTGGTCACGCAAGTGAGCGGCCAGCGCCCTGGCGTTGGCGTCTACGGCGGCCCGCGAACGGCCCGAGACGACCAGCAGCTGGAACGGCCAGTCCGATGGTTCAGAAGCTGCCGCGACCGGTGCTTCTTCCAGCACTGCATGGGCATTGGTACCGCCCACACCGAGCGAATTGACGCCAGCTCTTCGTGGGCCTTTATGGGACACCCATGCACTCAGCGCGTGGTTGACCCTGAACGGGCTGGTGTCGAAGTCGATCGAGGGGTTGGGTTGTTCGTAGCCCAGGCTCGGCGGAATTTCCTTGTGCTTGAGTGCGAGCGCGACCTTGATCAAACTGGCCACACCCGCAGCGGTGTCGGTGTGGCCAATGTTGGTCTTCACCGAACCGATTCGGCAAAAGCCCGAGTCCTGCGTGGTTTCGCGAAAGGCCTGCGTCAGCGCCGCGACTTCGATCGGATCGCCGAGGTAGGTGCCCGTGCCGTGGCACTCCACGTAATCGATGGTTTCGGCCGAGACACCCGCCACAGCCTGCGCTTCAGCAATGGCCTTGGCCTGGCCATCCACGCTGGGCGCCAGGTAGCCCGCTTTGGCGGCACCATCGTTGTTGACGGCCGTGCCCTTGATGACTGCCCAGATGTGGTCGCCGTCGCGCAAGGCGTCGTCCAGGCGGCGCAACACCACCACGCCCGCACCCGAGCCGAACACCGTGCCCTGTGCGCGGTGGTCGAAGGCGTGGCAATGGCCATCTGGCGAGAGGATTTCGCCTTCCTGGAAGATGTAGCCTCGCGCGTGTGGCAATTCAATCGTCACCCCACCGGCCAATGCCATATCGCATTCGCCACCCAGCAGCGCCTGGCAGGCGTAGTGGACAGCCACCAGCGACGTGGAGCAGGCGGTCTGGATGTTGACGCTGGGACCCTTGAGATCAAAGATGTGGCTGACCCGCGTGGAGAGAAAATCCTTGTCGTTGCCGGTGTGACGCAACAGGAACATGCCTGTGTTCGCCACGAGATCGGGGTTGGAGCAGATGTTGAAATAGAAATAGCTGCCCATGCCGCAACCGGCATAGACCGCAATCGCGCCTGGAAAATGCTCGGGTGGGTGTCCGGCGTTTTCCAGCGCCTCCCAGGCCACCTCCAGGAACTGGCGGTGTTGCGGGTCCATGATGGCCGCTTCCTTTGGGCTGAAGCCAAAGAAATCCGCGTCGAACTGCTCGAAACCTTCCAGCACAGCCGCCGCAGGCACGTAATTGCGGTGCCGCATGCGCTCCGGAGTCTCTCCAGCAGCCAGCAGTTCGGCCTCTGTGAGTCGCCGAATGGATTCAATGCCCTGGCGCAGGTTGGACCAATAAGCAACTGCGTTGGATGCACCCGGCAGGTGGGCGGCCATACCCACGATGGCGATGTCGTTCGATGCGTCTGATCGCATAGTCACACTGTTCTCGCAGGTACGGTCGCTCGATATACCCCCCATGGGTAAGTAATTATCACTCGACAGTTTGTTACAACAGCGTGTGCTCGATCACGCTTTGGGCGAATCCGAAGGCGTGGAAAAAGAACTGTCTCCAAATTGACTATTGCCAGACTGGCTATTCCTGAAGTTGATATCGCCCAGCACGCCGTACTGGCTGCGATCGTTCAGGACTTCGTCAACCAAGTGCACATCGATCAGCCGCGCTTCAGCGGCAAATCCGTAAACCAGGGCCGTGTCGCAAAGAATATTGATGCTGCGCGGAATGCCGTGCGCTGCCTTGGCGATCTTGGATGTGGCCAATGGCGTGAACAGTTGCCGTTCTCGGCCAGCCACCTTCAGCCGGTGATCGATGTAGTCCCCGACTTCGACCGAATTCAAAGGGGAGATGTAGAAATCGGCCGCCACCCGCTGGGCGAACTGCTGCAGTTCCGGGCGTTGGAGCAAGGTACGCAGTTGCGGTTGACCAACCAGCACCACCTGCAGCAGCTGATCCTTGTCCGCATTGATGTTGGAGAGCATGCGAAGCGACTCCATGGCCGCTGGATTGACGTTCTGGGCTTCGTCGACGATGAGCACCACCCTGCGGTTCTGGCTGTACTCTTTGATCAAGAAGCGCTGAAAGGCGTCGTAGCGAGCGACATTCGAGAGTCCGTCATAGGGTTGGCCAAAGGCCAGCATGATCCATTCGGTGAGATCGGCGAGGTCAGGGTGCGTATTGGTGACCAGGCCCACCTTGACATCGCTCCCCATTTCATTGAGCAGGCGACGAATCAAAGTGGTCTTGCCACAACCGATGTCTCCACAGATGACTGTGAAGCCCGCCCGGTTGTGAATGGCGTACTGCAGCATGGTGTAAGCCAGCGAGTGGCGCTTGCCCATGTAGAGAAAGTCTGGATCGGGCTGGATGGAGAAAGGTTTTTCTCTCAAGCCGTAGAAGGATTCGTACATGTTCTGCGTGGTGGTGAATGCGGGGGAGCGGTTCTGGCCCACAAGCTGGGCGACGAGCAGCAACAGAGTGCATGTCGACGTGCGAGAAGTCGCATCATTGGGCGATCAGTCCCATTGGTTCGCCGATTCAGTCGAGACATTATCGACTACGATGCCGCAGGAATTGTCGCGCGTGGCAGCGTCAGATCGAATCGAATGGACTTATGACCAATGTATGTGAAATATGTGGACTGCCAGTCTCGCGCGGCGATCTGAGCGGCCATGTGCAGGAAGTCACAGACCGCGCAAGCCGTGGTGATGGCGCGTGGCTTCTGACGCTCAATACCGAGATGCTGGCCCGCGGCGTTCGGGATCCGGGCTACTGGAATTTGATCAAGAAGGCCGACATCATTACCGCAGACGGCATGCCGCTCGTCTGGGCGTCTGGCTTCAAGCGCCAGGGCGCATCCATTGCCGGTCGCACTACGGGGGTTGATCTGGTCGATGCATTGCTTCGCTCAAGCCAAGTGCCCCGGTTCGCCGTGATCGGCGGCCAGAGTCCCCTTGTCACCATCGAACAATATGGTGCAAAGGCTCGCGAGGCCTGCACCTTTGTGTTTGACGGCAAGGTCGATCTGTCAGAAGGGCAATTGCAGATGTTTTGCGACGAACTGCATCGAAGCCAGGCACAGATCGTCTTCATTGCGCTGGGCGTTCCCAAGCAGGATCAGCTGGCGCTCGAGCTGCGCCGGCGCATGCCTCACCTGGTGCTGACGGGCATTGGCGGCACCTTCGAAATCCTGGGTCCGCAAGGCAGCCGCGCTCCGGGCTGGATGCAGAAGGGCGGGCTGGAGTGGCTTTACCGTCTGGGCAATGAGCCCGGCCGGCTATGGCGACGTTACCTCATCAACTATCCGCGCGGCATCTGGTTCCTGCTCAAGGACTGTTTGGTGGCGGGCAAGTGAACCAATGAGCTCCCCGCGCGCCCTCCTGATTGCCGAGGCAGCCAATCCCGAATGGTTCAGCGTCCCGCTGATTGGATGGTCGCTTTCCACGGCCATTGCCAAGGAAACCGATGCCCACATCGTCACCCAGATCCGCAACCGCGACGCTTTCTTGAGGGCCGGATTGAGGGAGGGTGTGGACTTCACCGCCATTGATTCGGAAGCCGTCGCCAAATGGCTCTGGAAACTGACCAACCTGGTGCGCGGTGGGCAGGGCATCGGCTGGACCACCGAGACCGCGCTGGCCAGTTTGACCTACCCCTATTTTGAATGGCTGGTCTGGAAGCAATTCGGGCCCAGAATTCGCGCAGGGGAGTTTGACGTCGTGCACCGCATCACGCCGCTGACGCCCACTGCGCCCAGCTCTCTGGCACGTCGTTGTGCCAAAGTGGGGGTGCCGTTCATGCTGGGGCCGCTGAATGGTGGTGTGCCCTGGCCCACAGAGTTCGACCGCGAGCGTCGCAGGGAAAAGGAATGGCTCTCCTATGTGCGTGCGGCGTACCGACTCATGCCTGGAATCAGTCAGACCTACCGCCACGCGGCCAAGGTGCTGGTGGGTTCGCGCTTCACGCTCGGCGATCTGCCGGCGAAGCACCGTGGCAAGTACATCTACATGCCCGAGAACGGGATTGATCCCCAGCGCTTCTGGCAGACGGTCCAACCTCGCGCGGACGGGCCATTGCGCGCAGCATTTGTGGGTCGACTGGTCCCGTACAAAGGGGCCGACATGCTTCTGGAGGCGGCACGCGAACTCCTCCGAGATGGTTCGCTGACCATCGACATTGTCGGCGACGGGCCCATGATGGATGAGCTGCGGGCCAGCGTGCTCGAGCATGGACTTGGGTCCGCCGTGACCTTGCATGGGTGGGTGCCGAACGAGAAGGTGCAGGACATCCTGTGCCAGTGCGACATCCTGGCGTTTCCGAGCATTCGAGAGTTTGGCGGAGGCGTGGTGCTGGAGGCCATGGCATTGGGCGTCGTTCCCGTCATTGTCGATTACGCGGGCCCAGGTGAACTGGTGACACCGGAGACCGGCTTCAAGATTCCGATTGGTACCAGGACCGAGATCGTTGCGGGCTTCCGCACGGTTCTCTCTCGGCTGGCCGGATCCCGTTTTGAAGTGCACGAACGGTCTGAAAAGGTGCGCAAGCACATTCAGGATGAGTTCGTCTGGGCCGTGAAGGCCAGGCGCGTGGTCGCGCTCTATGCCAGCTTGGCGAAACCACGGGTTAGCCGTGCGGATGTGCGTGTGACGAATCCCCTGGAAGGAGCGCCATGAAGCGAATTGGCATCCTGATTCCTGAGTTTCCTGGACAGACTCACAACTTCTTCTGGCGCGAGATCGAGGCGCTGAAGGAGATGCGTGCCGAAGTTGCGCTGTTTTCCACCAGGCGCCCACCTTCGGGCATTCGCTCCACCACATGGGGCGAGGCCGCGGCACAGGAAACGACGTACCTGTACCCGATGCCGGTAGGAGCCGTCTTTGGCGTGATGCGGGACCTGTTGCTGTCGCCCGCTCGTCTCTTTCGCTGCTTGCGGATGTTCTTCGCCTCAACTGGGCAATTGCAGCAAGGCGAATCGAAGTTCCGTCTTCTGGTCATGATGATGATCGGCGTCGGCCTGGGGCGCATGTGCAAGGACCGCGGATTGCAGCACTTGCATGTTCACTCCTGCGCAGATGCTGCCAACGTAGCGCTCTTTGCGCACACCGCATTTGGCGTGACGTACAGCATGACGTTGCACAACCCATTGTCGATCTGGGGTGGAAATCAGTCGAACAAATGGAAGCATGCGAGCTTCGGTATTGTCATCGCGGACTGGATTCTCCAGGACCTTCGGGCCAGGCTCGGTGCATCGCTTCCGGCCAGGTTGTTCATCGCGCCCATGGGCGTGAACGTCCAGGTCTTCAAGCGCAAGGCGACTTATCGGGCAATGGAAGAGGGCGTTCTGAAAATCTTCTCCTGCGCCAGGCTCAATCCAGCGAAAGGATTTGAGGTCCTGCTGGATGCGGTCGACCGGCTGCGCAAGTCGGATCAGGCGGTCGCACTCACCATTGCAGGCGAAGACGATCAGGGCGGCAGCGGATACCGCAAGCGTCTGGAATCCGTCATCGCCGAGCGCGCTCTCGGGGATGTGGTCCGTTTGCTGGGCGCGGTTTCCGAAGAGCGTGTTCGCGCTGAACTGGAAGACGCGCACGTGTTCGTTCTGGCCAGCTTTGAGGAGCCATTGGGCGTGGCGATCATGGAGGCCATGGCCATGGAGGTTCCAGTGATCGCGACCCGTGCTGGAGGTGTGCCTGGCCTCATTTCCGATGGGGTGGATGGCCTGCTGGTGCCGCCGTCTGATGCAGCAAGCCTGTCGGAAGCGCTGTCCAGGGTCGTGCGCACACCGGATCTGGCGCTCGAGCTGAGCTCACGCGGGCGCGCTCGAATCGAGCAGGCGTTTCATCACCGGCTCAGTTCAAAGGTGATCTTCGATCAAGTGTGACCCCGCTCAGCGTCCGCGGGTCCAATGCGTGGAGCCCTGCCGGGATCGCACAGCCAGCGTCACTGCCGCATAGACGAGGAATCCAGCGGGCTCGCGCAGGCCGAGGGCGAGCAACTGCTTCAGGCCAGGGGAGGTCTTGCCCTCGTTCTTGAGCAACTCCGGCCACTTGCGGGCGATCTCCTTGACGCCCTCGTCCTGCCGGCGCCTGACCTTCACGAGTCGACCAAATCCCTCCACCATGGGCCATTCGTAGGTGGCCGGGACGCCTTTGCGTTCATGCGGTGCGAACAACAGCCGTACATAGGTGTCGTCGGAAATGATGGCAGGGAAACGGCCCCACCTTGCCCGTCCGGCCGCGTTCATTGCAAACACCCCAAAGCCGGGGGCTTCACTGCGAGCAAATGGGAGCTGCTGCCAGAAACGGGCATATGCCCGTGTGACCGCCGAGCGGGCGGGCGCTATGCGTGGGATGCCGCTGGCATAGCGGGGTGCCTGCGTTGCGGCCAGTTCCGAGACCAGCATGCGCACCAACTCTGGGCTCACGATGACGTCGGCGTCGAGATAGATGCGCAGATCGCCCAGGGCCAGATCGTCCCCGACATTCAGCGCATTCAGCTTGCCAGGCTCAGCCAGATCAACCACCTGCATGGTCCAACCCATGGCGGTGGCGGCAGTCTCGAATGACCTGGCCACGGCTACGGTTCTGTCTGTGCAGGCATTGGCAACCACGAGCAGTTGCACCGGAACGTTGGCGGGCTCCGATGCCATCAGGGCCCGAAGACAGTCGGCGATGTAAGCCTCTTCATTGTTGGCCGGAAGAACGATGGTGAGCCCGGTGTCGCCCGTGCTCATGATGGGATCCGGGCCCGTCGCAGGGCCCCCCAGCTGATGAGCACGAGCGAACCCATTTCGAGGATCCAGTTCAGTGGCAATCCGCCCCACCTCCAGCCCAGAATGGCGTCGACATGGTGAAAGGACGCCGCCCTGACAGCCACGAACACGATCAGGCCCGCCGCACCGGCACAGGCGAGGAGGGTGGGCGCCGGGGCATGCCAGACCAGCACCGCCATGGCCGCGAGTGCCGTCAACCCCATGACGATCACGGCGGCGATGAACGCTTCCTGGTATTGGCGCCGGTTGCCGTACCAACCCTGTTCGGTCGCCAGAACCCGCGCGAACTCGGTCAGCGCAGTCTGTAGGTCGAGCTGCTTGTTGATACCCAGCGCCACCATTGCCAGCATCAGCAGGCGCCAGATCAGTTGCTCATTGTCGCGCAGGACGACTTGCTTGTGGCGTTTGTACAGCAGAACTCGCAGGCACGCCCAGGCGGTGCAGACATAGAGCGCGACCGTGATCCAGCCACCGACGGTGGGGTCGCCGATGCCCGGTGACCACGCGCCGATCCATCCCTGATTCATGTGCCTTGTCCTTGTCAGCTACTTGTACTCAATGATCCGGCCTGTTCGTCCCAGCAACTTGGTCATGCAGAACTTGAGCACACCCTGGACTTCGGCGAACTTGCCGGTCAATGTGAGAAAGGCGATCAAGGGAGAGTTTTGGCGAATGGTGAGCTTGATCCATTGCAAGGGATAAATCAGGACGAGAAGCCACGCAAAAGGACTCACGAAGAGGCCCAACAGGGCAATGGTGACAGGAAGCACCATGCCCCACAGAACCGCGCGCGAGGCCTCATGCACCCAGTGGCGATCGGGCGATGCGCCATGTAGCCACGCACCCTCAGCAAAGGCATGACCGGTCCGGACGGCCCGTCGCCACCATTGGCGCCACTGGGTGATGGCCGCATCGTGCCGGGTCATTTCCTGGTCCAGGCGGTGGACGCGCCAGCCAAGGCGTCGCAGCCGCAGGCACAGCTCGGGCTCTTCGCCGGCGATCAAGCTGTCCCTGTAGCCACCAGCCAGAACCAGTGCATCCAGACGAAACAGCGCGTCACCACCGCAGCTCAGGGCATCCCCGACGGGCACGTTCCATTCCAGGTCGCAGATCCGGTTGTAGATGGACTTGGTCGGATAGCGCTCACGACGGCGACCGAAGGCCACCGCACAATTCGGGTGGGCCTCGATGTAGCTGCGGGCCGCGTCGATCCATCCTGGGACGACCTCGCAGTCGCCATCGACGAACTGGACAAATCGCAGCCTTGGGTGAAGGTCGAGCAGATGCCGGTAACCCACGTTGCGGGCTCTTGCCGCGGTGAAGGGCGTTGCCAGATCGAGGGACAGCACCTCGGCACCCATCGCCCGCGCCATTTCCACGGAACCATCCGTCGATCCCGAGTCGACGTAACAAGCCGCGCGGGTGAACGGCAGCACGGACGCAAGACAAAGGCGCAGGCGCTCCCCTTCGTTGCGACCGATGATCACTGCGCCGATCGTGGCTCTAGAAGTGTGCGGCATTGTTGCGATCCAGGGAGCTGCAGCGCGCAGGAATGTCGGTGGAGACTGGGTGAAGCGGCACGTCGCTGACCACCGACCGCGTTGGCGCAAATGACGGCATGGTCACCCACGACACTCAGGCTCAACATATCGCGCGCCCATTTGCGCTGATGGGGTGCGCCTGTGCTTGCAGATGATTCATACCGCTGATCGTAAACAAACCGGACTGTTCACGACAATGTAAATGCAGGAGGTGGGGAACTATGTCACACGGTGGTCGAACCATGGGATGTCCGAAAAGTGACAAGTGAGCTGGTTCGCGGAGTGGATTCTTGACGCGACCCTGGACCACACCATGCGAAACACATGGATGGATCGTTGATCTGTTCACACTTGGTTGCCAGCTTGATCGATTAACATGGGGCGTGGAGAAACAAGATGTGACAGCAGCCCTCGCTTCGTCGTCGCGATTCTCACGCAAGACCTTCTCGCATGACGCATCGGCGGACAGCGGCCATGTCGCGCCAGAGCCACGCACCGGTCTGTTGTCCAGCCTGATCCACCTAGGAGTTTTGAGCATGAAATTTGCAGTGCAATCCCTCTGGTCCGTGTTGCTGCTCCTGGTTGCCACAACAGCCTGGGCCCAGGTAGCAACCTCCTATCAATTGCGTCACGGCGACGTTCTGACCGTGTCGGTCTGGAAAGAGGAGGCCCTGCGCATGGAGGTGCGCGTGCTGCCTGATGGCAGCATCACCTTCCCTCTGGCCGGTCGTGTAGAGGTGGCCGGCCTGACCACCCCGCAAGCCGAAGAGCGCATCGCCAGCAAGATCCGGAAATTCATCCCTGAGGCGGCGGTGACCGTTGCAGTCACCGGTATCGAAGGCAGTCGGGTGTATGTGCTGGGCAAAGTGATTCAGCCAGGCCCCGTCACGCTGATGTCGCCTTCGACAACGGTGCTGCAGGTGATCAGCCAGGCCCGGGGTCTGGACCGTTTTGCCAATGGCAATGCCATCCAGGTCTTGCGCCAGACGAGCGCAGGCACGACGGTTCTTCCCGTTCGGTACGACGACCTGATTCGCGGCAATTCGCTGGAAACGAACGTCGTGCTTCAGCCCGGCGACACGATTCTGGTGCCCTGAAGATGAATTGCGTCAAGACGATCGTTTGCATCGCCGCTGTAATGGGCGCAAGCGCGAACACGGCGCTCGCTCAGCACACATTCAGCATGTCGAGTGAAGTCGAGAGGGTCGAGAACCCTCTGCTCACCAATATCAGTCCGGGTGGCGTCACCGTCCTGCGCTTTGCACCCACCTACGCCTTTGAGTCAAGAGGCGAACGGTACCGGTCGAGACTGTCCTTGAGTGCAGTGATCGAGCGCACAAGCGACACCACTTTGCTGGCGAACCGCGATTTCCCCAGCGCCGGCTATACCTGGGGCTACGCTTGGCCGTCGTCTGACCTTGAGTTGCGTGCCAATCTGTCTGAGTCTGCCACCCGCAATACCCAGTTTGCGGATTTTGGACGTGTCACCGTGGATGCGCGGGAGCGGGAGTTTCTCACGGGCGCGCGATGGAACAAGGAAATGACGGAGCGGACCCGGTTGACCCTGAATGCCACCAACAGGAGGGTCGATTACGACACCCCGTTGCTGGAGGACTACCGTGAACTGCTGCTTTCCAGCCGGGTGACCTGGGATCACTCCGAGACAGAAGCCTATTACTTCGAGCCGTCCCATTCAAGGTTGACGCCATTGAACGGAGGTGCAGTTTCCACCCAGACACGCTGGCTGGTGGGCACCACGAGGGCGCTGTCCCAAGAATGGTCGCTTGACGCGTTTGGTGGGCAGTCGCGTGTCAAAGGCGCTCAGACCGAGACCGGTACATTGGGAGGCGTCCGCCTGAACTACACCGGCAGCCGACTGACCTCGGGACTGGAGTGGAGTCGGGACGTAGCGCCCATTGGTGCGGTGTCTCGGTACGTCAGGAACGAGTTGCTTGGCGTGCGCGTCGGCTATCGATTGACCGAGGGAACATCGGTGGCCGGCCGCTATTCACAGAGCCGATCCACTGACGTCGCCACCGGCCGTGGCAGCCTGTTCGCGCTGTCCCTTGAC
Organism: Hydrogenophaga sp.; assembly: GCF_051860785.1. Classification (GTDB taxonomy): domain Bacteria; phylum Pseudomonadota; class Gammaproteobacteria; order Burkholderiales; family Burkholderiaceae_C; genus Hydrogenophaga. The sequence goes on along the minus strand of NZ_JBIMLB010000004.1, from coordinate 9,986 downwards.
AACCAACTGGCTGCGCGCTGGACTTCTTCGGTGGGTGTTGAAGAGCGGAGGTCCAGTGGCTTCGGCGGGCTCTCGGGTCGCGGATGGGCGGTTCGAGCGGGTTTGGTCTATTCGTATGCATCAGGCCTTTGAGGGCGATATTTCATGTTTGGTGACTACCAGCTCAGTCTGCACGACTACCTCTCCATCCTTCGGCGACGGGCGCTGGTGATGATTCTCGTGTTCGGCGCCGTATTGACTGCTGCCGTGGTCTTCGTGTTCACCCAGCCCAGGGTGTACGAATCCACGGCGACGATTCTTGTGGAAGGTCCGCAGGTCCAGGTGGCGGCGACAGAAGGCGCAACGCGCCCGCGTGCGGAAGATCGTGTAAACCTCATTCGACAGCGGCTGATGACACGAGAGAATCTGATCCGCGTCGCTGGCGAACACCACCTCTTTGCCGGCGAAGATGGGAGGACGCCTTCTGACACCGATATCGTGAACGCCATGCGTCAGAGCATCCGGATTGAACTGATGGGTGGAGCAGGCGATCCCTGGGCGCCTCGTCCGGCCTCCGTTTCCTTCAACTTGTCTTTCGAATACGGGGATCCGGAAAAGACACTGGAGGTGACCCGCGAACTGGCCAATCTTTTCCTGTCCAGTAACCGGCAGGATCGCGTCGATCAGGCTTCCCGTACGACTGACTTCCTCAGTGGGGAGGCCGAGCGCGTGCGCAAGGAGCTGGAGTCGCTGGAGGCGCAGATCGCCACCTTCAAGTCCCAGCATGGGGGTTCGCTGCCAGATAGCAGCGCCGTGACGATGGGCGGACTGCCGGCTCTTGAAGCCGACCTGCGCAATGCCGAGCGCGACTACCGCCTGGCAGTCAGTGAGCTGCGCTCGCTCGAAGTCGAGCTGAATGCTGCCAGAAGGGGCGTTACGGCATCGGGTGCGGTGACGGCAACAACTCCAAGCCAGACCGAGCAGGAACTCGAGCGCGCACGTGCACAACTGGCAGGGTTGCGTGCGATTTATTCGGAAGATCACCCTGATGTGCGTTCGCTCGTGCGTCGCATTCCCAGCCTGGAACTTGCAGTTGCCAATGAGGCACGCGTGCAGACGCCAGCGAGAAATGCGGCGAGAGAACAGATGGTCCTGGCCGCCTCGCGGCTGGAAGCTCAGATGGAGGCGGCACGCTCGAGGGCAGACCTGCTGTCCAGCCAGCAGTCGACGCTCAGGGGATCCATCGCGCAGATTCGCGCCCAAGCCAGCCGGGCGCCCCAGTTGGAGCGACAGCTTGCCGGCATGCAACGTGACTACGAGGCTGCCCGGACCAAATACGAAGAACTGAGAACCCAGTTGATGTCGGCACAGGTGGTTGAAAACCTCGAAGGCGGTCAGCAGGCCGAACGGTTTACGTTGCTTGAGCCGCCTCTGCTGCCTGAATACCCCATCAAACCCAGTCGCAAGAAGTTGATGGCGGCAGGCTTGGCTGCCGCCATTGGTGCCGCGCTGGGCGTCGCCCTTTTGTTGGAGATGTTGCTCGCGCGCGTCTGGGGCGTCAATGCCTTGACGGCTGCTGTGAACCAACGGCCGCTGGCGGTCATTCCATACATCCCCATCGGATCGGAAATTGCCGCCCTTGAAAAATGGCGCAAGGGTTCGGTGTTCAGCGCACTGCTGGCGGCCGGCCGCTCCCGATCACGCTGAATCTTGTCACGTCACGCCCAGACCTAGGAACCGTCGCCGCCATGGAACGCATCAAAGAAGCCCTTGAAAAGGCCAGGACGCAACGCGGGTCCCCCGACGAGTTGTCGAACGCCGCCAAACTTCGCCTGGCGGCCAAACCGGCTCCAGCCGTCATGGTGGAGCCTCCATCGAAGATCGACGCCGACATTCACTACCGGCAGACCCCGGTTGTTCAACTGGATCTGGAGCATCTCGAAAACAACCGCATCGTGGCGCATCAAAAGCAGCACCCGGTGTCCTGGGCATTTGACCTGCTGAGAACCCAGGTGCTGCAGAAAATGGACGAGAACGGTTGGCGCACGCTCGCGATCACTTCGCCGACCATGGCCTCGGGCAAGACGGTGGTAGCGATCAACCTTGCCATCGGCATTGCACAACAGACCAACAGAACATCGTTGTTGCTGGACTTCGACCTGCGTCGCCCGCAGGTGGCCGGCATGTTGGGCCTCAAGCGTGACATCTCGCTCAACGAAGTCCTGGTGGGCAGTGCCCGCGTCGAGGAAGCGATGGTGAATCCAGGCCTACCGCGGTTTGTGGTGTTGCCGACGCAGCAGCCATTGCCCCGTTCGGCCGAAGTGCTCGGCTCGAGCAAAGTGGCAGCGCTGATTGACGAGCTCCGAGAACACTACGCCGATCGAGTGGTGGTGGTGGATCTGCCGCCCGTGCTGGCGGCCGACGATGTGCTGACCATCCTGCCGCGCATTGATTGCGTGCTGATGGTGGTCGGCAATGGCGCATCCACGCGCAAGGAAATCGACGAATCCATGAGCCGGCTCTCGAAGTTCAATCTCCTGGGGGTGGTCCTGAACAAGGACGATGCGCCCAGCAACAACGAGTACTACTGAGCGGCACCACCCGATCCAGAACGTGAACATGCTCTGGAATCGCTCAACTTGTCCTCACCATTGAGCCCACGCTCGGCCTGAGCGCTGAGTGCAATACCACGCCATGTCTGAAGCCATCCGTGCACTCATCGTGATCCTCGTGCTAAGCGGCGCGCTGCTGTATGTGGTGCGCCCGGCGGTGATTCAGGTGATTCCGGAAAAAACCTTTGATCGCTGGCGCAAGCTCTGGTTTTTTGCCACGCTGGCGTGGTTTCTTTCTTTCAGTTTCTGGCTATATGCCGTGGTCATGGCTTGCATGCTGTACGTAGTACGCCGCAAGGAAAGCCACGTGATGGGCCTCTATTTCCTGCTGCTCTTTGCGGCCCCTGCCGTTCAGGTTCCCATTCCAGGCCTGGGGATCATCGATCACCTTTTCATGCTGGATCACTATCGGATCCTGGCGCTGTTCTTGCTGCTGCCTGTGGCTCTTCGCCTGATGCGGGACCCGTCCACCCATCGTTTTGGCAGGTCCCCGGTCGACTGGATGCTGGCAAGTTATCTGGTGCTCACCGGCGTGTTGGGCATGCTGGAAACCAGTCCGACCAATGCCGCTCGGATCGTGTTTCTGCAGCTCATCGATGGATACCTGCCCTATTACGTAGCCAGTAGAAGCATCAAGAGCGTCGAAGACTTTCGTGGAGCGCTGGCGGGACTGTTGATCGGTGCGCTGCTGGTCTCCGTTTTTGCGATTTTTGAGGTCGCGCGAAGCTGGAAGCTGTATCAGGCCTCGATCTCAGAGATGGGGCTTTTCGTACACCCGCACTACAAGACACGGGGCGCATTCCTGCGCCCGGGGGCGTCTCTCCTGGACTCGATTGTGCTGGGCCTGGTTGTCATCGTTGCGCTGGGTGCATGGCTTTATCTCAAAGATCTTGTCGTTGGCAAGTCGCGCCACCTTCTCCTGTGGATGGTTTTGGGTATCGGCGTGCTGGCTTCGCTTTCTCGAGCTCCTTGGCTTGCATCCGTGTTGATGGTCTTCGTGTTTGTCGCTCAAGGCGAAAAAGCAGTGGGTCGAGTGATGCTGGTCTTCATGGGACTGTTCTTGTTGATGGCTGTGCTCAGCCTGTTTCCCGCTGGCAGGACCATCATCGACCTGATTCCCATCATTGGCGAGGCGGAGCAAGGCAGCATCGAGTACAGGGCCAATTGGTTTTCTGTGGCCATGCCGCTGATCGAGCGCAACTTCTGGTTTGGCGATCCGCGCGTGCTTCAGGCGCCTGAACTTGAGGTCATGAGGCAAGGGGAGGGGATCATCGACCTGGTCAACCTTTTCCTCTCCGTGATGCTGCACTACGGAGTCTTTGGATTGTTTTTCTTCGCGGGCATGTTCTTGCGAGCACTGTGGTTGGTGCGACGCTCGGAGAAAGGCATTCGTCTTGTCTCCAAGGATCTGAGCCGACTGGGAAGAGCGCTGATCAGCATCGTGATTGCCATGATTTTTGTGCTGATCACCTTGAGTTCCATCTCGGCGGTACCGATTCTGATCGTGACGGTGCTGGGACTCTGTTCCGCCTACGGATTTCTCATCCAGGCCGAGTGGCAGGTAAAGAGACGCGAAATGAACGTGAATGAGCGACGGACTGGCTCGCAGAAGCTCAATCCAGGTCATTGAACCCAGCACACATGTCGAGCTCTTCCGACAACGCCGATTCGCAGATCTCGCCTCCTGAGAGTCTGGGCGGACGTGCGAGATCAGGGGCCATGTGGACCATGGTCATGTTTGGCCTCGGCCAGATCCTGCGTCTTGGCTCCAACATCATTCTTGCAGCGATCCTCTTTGAAGAGGTGTTTGCATTGATGGCCATCGTCACGGCTGTGATGATGGGTCTTGGGATGTTCACGAACATTGGGTTGAACACCAACGTCATCCAGAATGCGCGTGGCGACGACCCTGAATTCCTGAATACCGCCTGGACGCTTCAGGTGATCAGGGGATTCTTTCTGTTCCTCGTATCCGTCTTGATGGCCTGGCCGCTGTCACGCATTTATGGTGCAAACGATCCCCAGGCGTATGAGTTGCTGTATCTGATTCCGATCGTGGCCTTTGGGACCTTGATCCAGGGCTTTCAGTCGTCAAAGCACTTCACGACGGTCCGGCATCTGCGGATGAAAGACATCGCCAAGCTGGAGTTAATTCACGGACCCGTCAATACCGCACTCACGTTGCTGCTGGCTTGGTACTTGAAATCAGCCTATGCACTCGCTATCTCGGCGATTCTGTCCAGCGCGCTCTACGCGGCGTTGGGCTACTGGATGCTGAAGGGGCAGAAATCACGCTTCTGCTGGAATCGCGAAGCGGTGAAGACCATCATTTCCTTCGGAAAGTGGATCACTGTAGGAACGCTGTTCACCTTCCTTGCGCTCCAGTCGGATCGGCTCGTGTTGGCCGGCATGTACGCCCTTGGGGAGTTCGGCGTGTATTCCATCGCAGCCAGCCTCGCTGTTATCGTGCCGACGTTGGTGGCACAGATCCAATGGAGTGTGCTCTTCCCCTGGTATTCGCGCATGCTGGAGCAAGGCATGTCCTTGCCCATGGCATTTGCACGAACACGCACGGCGATGATGGTGATTTCCAGTTTTCTGTGCGCGCTGTTGATTGCTGGCGCTGGCACCTTTTTCGAGTTGGCCTACGACCAGCGCTACGCCATGGGTGGCGTGCTCTTACCCATTCTCGCAGTGGGAGCCTGGTTCAACTGCCTGGAAAACATGTACGGCGCCGCATTTGTTGCCTCCGGGCGTCCGATGTGGACTGCCATCACCAGCGGAAGCAAGGTTGCCTCGTTTGCACTCTTGCTGATACCCATTTCTGTGTTCAAGCTCGACCTAGTTTATGCCGCTGCCTTTTTGTCCGTCAGTGAGGTGGTGCGTTGGTTCGTCGGCCAGTGGTTGGGGCGCAGTCTCGGGTTGCGCAATGCGCGGGTGGAAATGGGCATGTGCGCTTTCTTTCTGTCGATTTCGCTTGCCGGATACTGGCTGGTGACGCACGCGCCGTATGTCTCTGAGCTCAAGCCGTTCTGGCGTTTGGCGGTTCTGGGATGCGTGACCACCGCGCTGTTTGCGCCGCTCTTCCTTCGCTATGTACTCCCATTGGTGAGGCAGAGGTGAAACGCAGCCTAGGCCACCAATGCCACCCCACTTGACGAACGGTCAGCCCTGACGTTTTCGGGCCACGGCTTCTTGCAGCAGCTTGGCCGTGTGCTTGCCCCATGCGTCCCAGTTCAGATGTTCGTCAAATTCCTGTCTGGTACTCAGGCACAGGTTCCAGTAGCTGTCGGGCTGATCCAGATACCGCTCGACCATTGCCGCAAACTCTGCAGGGCCACTGCCTATGGGCAATGCATGGCCATTGACCCCGTCGCGGATCGGCACTCCGCCCACTCTCAGGCACAAAGACGGCACCCCGTAGGCAGAGGCCTCGCAGAACACAAAGCCGTAGCTTTCATAAGACGGCATCACAATGAAATGCGCCTTGTCCAAGGCCTGCTCGAACACGGCGAACTGCTCAGGTACGGCTTTGTCCAGATGGCGGTGCACGGTCACGAATTCGTTGCGGTGAAAGTCCGGCGGCATGCTGCCAATCACCGTCAGTCGCGCGTCCACTCCGCGCTCACGCAGCAATTGCATCGTATCGAACGCCATCGGCCCGCCTTTGGCAAACCAGTTGCGCCCAATCAATAGCAGGCGAACGGGGCCGTTGCGTGAAATTTCAGTCGGGGTGACACGGGGTGTGGGTGCGGTCAGATTGGCCCCCCAAGGAATCCAATGCGAAGTCTTGTCGGTCAATCCATAGCGCGCATCAGCCAGTTGCTTCAGCCAACTGGATGGCCACAGCTGCAGATCCGTCGATTGGAAGGTACGGTTTTCGCAACGTTCGATCCAGTCGTCCAAAATCCGTCCGACCTTGCTCGACTTGTGAAAATTGCCAATCTCGGAGTTGCGATAGGTGGTCTGTGTCGCGTCAGAGGTAAAGACCTTGACCATCGGGTAGGGGGTAGCGACACGGTACATCGATTGGAACGAATAGGCCCCGAACAACACGTCGTACTGCCCTTTGGCCAATTCACGACGCACACCCGCAGAGATGATGCGTGCCAGCATCAGATGCGCCCGCCACCGCGCCCGCATATTGATCCGCTCTGGCGAGGCATGTATCAGGCGGCGCAAAGGTTCAGCGCCATACCATGTGTTTGGCAGGATCGTCACATCGCCTGCATGCTTCGCGAGTGCCTCATAAATGCGGGTATTCCCACCGGAATACGGATTCCTGTGCAACGGCGAGATGTCGCACAAATACGCAATCTTTAAACGACCCGCGGTCATCGGCCCTCTCCAATGCGTTGTCCCTGACTGCAGCGTCAATACGGCCAGACTGCGGCGGGTTGTTTCAGAAAAGCATCACGGATTGCCGTGCCAAAAGATTCATCATACTGACTATCACCATAGTCATGGCCTACGCGGCCTCTGGTTTGTGATTTTGTTGGTTCCCTATCGCGGTGGTTGTGACGGGTCTTCGTCCTGGCACCCGCACCAGGACGTGCATTGCTTTACGCGACGCGTCCAGAAGCAACAAAAGCCCCGTTTCTCTAGGAAACGGGGCTTTGAGGTGGTATCTCTAACGTTGGCGAACGCTGAAAACCGATCACTGGCGGAGAGGGCGTCTGCCGAACAGGGATTCTAATCCGTCCAACTTTGTCTAGTTCGTGCCCGCTTTTCCTCTGAGATGGGGCATCTTCTCGTCCAACGCCGTGCTACGGGATTCAGCCCAATTTAAGCAATAATGGTAGAAGGAATGGTAGAGTTAAGATTCACTATGGCTAGAAAAGCAAAAGAACTCTCTGCACTAGAGGTCGGTCGTCTGACCGCACCAGGTCATCATGCTATCGGAGGCGTCGCTGGTCTCTACTTGTACGTGGCGAATACTGGCTCGCGCTCGTGGGTGCTGCGCGTCACAGTAGGAGACAAACGCCGTCACATGGGCTTGGGCGGATTCCCCGACGTCACGTTAGCGCAAGCGCGGGACAAGGCCAGACGAGCCCGCGATGAAGTGGAGCAGGGGGTCGATCCTATTGTTCAGCGTGTCATGGTGGCCAGTAGGTTGCGGGCGCAGCAAGCCACCGAAAAGACCTTCAAGCAAGCTGCCGAGGCGTACATAGAAGCTCATGGGGATGGGTGGAAAAATCCCAAGCACCGAGCTCAGTGGGCCGCTACTTTGGAAACCTATGTCTATCCCGTGTTCGGTAATCTGCTGGTGCGTGACGTTGATCAGGAACAGGTACTGAAAGCCCTCGATCCAATCTGGAAGATAAAAAATGAAACCGCTTCCCGGGTCCGCGGGCGCATTGAAAATGTGCTGGACTGGGCGACTGTTCGCAAGTACCGCTCAGGCGAAAACCCCGCTCGGTGGAAAGGCCACCTTGATCATTTGCTTGCGGCGCCCAAGAAGGTCAAGAAAGTCGAGCACTACAAAGCACTTCCTTTTGGCGAGATGCCTAAGTTCATGGTGGAACTGCGTTCTCGGGCAGGAATGGCGGCTCGCGCGTTGGAATTTGTCATTCTGACTGCGGCCCGTAGTGGGGAGGTTCGCGGAGCAACCTGGTCTGAGATTGATCTAAAAGCCCGGCTTTGGGTTGTGCCTGCTGAACGCATGAAGTCGGGAAAGGAGCACCGGGTGCCACTTTCGGATTCTGCTGTGGCCGTGCTCAAGAATTTGCCCAAGCTGGAGGACAATGAACATGTGTTCTTTGCTGTGCGTGGAGGACAGCTTTCAGACATGGCGTTGACGGCTGTGGTGCGCAGGATTGGCGTGGCAGCAGTGCCTCACGGGTTTCGCTCCACCTTTAGAGACTGGGTCGGGGAGACCACTGACTATGCGCGGGAACTGGCAGAGCAAGCGTTGGCCCATACCCTGGGCAATGAAGTAGAGGCCGCATATCGGCGAGGCGACGCATTGGAGCGACGCCGAGTGATGATGGGCGATTGGGCGGTCTATTGTGCGGGAAAGAAAAAGCCGTCAATAAGCGAGTTCTTAAAGGGCTGACCCATCGTTTTGAATGCCGAGAACTGGCCCACTTTGACTGTGTGCTCGTGTAGCGGTTCACTTCTTTGCGGGACAGGAATGTAGGTGCGCTCATTCAGCCGATCTTGTCGACGCCCCCGGCAAGGCCAACAGCGCAAGTAGGGCCATGATGCCTAGCCCCGCCGACAGCCAAAGTGCCCCCGCCCCCCATCGCACCAGCGCTATTCCGAAAAGAAACGGGGCCAGGGCCTGCGAGGCACTCGGGGCCGATTCAGCGCCGCCGCCGCGTCAACCTGTAGGCCACCGGCACCACGAACAGCGAAAGCAGCGGCGCGCTGATCATGCCGCCGATCATGGGTGCTGCGATGCGCTGCATCACCTCGCTACCAGTGCCCAGGCCCCAGAACAGCGGCAGCAACCCGGCCACGATGGTGGCCACCGTCATGGCCCTGGGCCGCACCCGCAGCACCGCGCCTTCTCGGATCGCGTCCAGCAGCGAGGGTTCGGAGATTACATTGCGCTCGCTGGAGCGTTATCTGAAGGTCAACGGCGTCACGGTGGCGACGCACTCGGGCGGCCCCGGGGACAACGACGTGGGCAACTCTCTGCTGTCAATGGCGGCAGACATGAGCGCCGAGTTGCTGGTGATGGGGTGCTACGGTCACAGCCGGGCGCGCGAATGGGTGCTGGGGGGCGCGACGCGCACCATCCTGCAAACGATGACGCTGCCGGTGCTGATGTCGCACTGAAAGGAGAGGGAGACAGAAGATGGAAGAGGACCCAGGGAAGAGGGCGATCCTTCTAGGATGAAACTACCGCCTCGCCAGCAGGTGAGATCTGCACGTTGAATCCGATCTGCTGGAGTCTTCGTACAAGGCGGTTGGCGGTTTTTTGGGCATTGGCGTGGTCGAAGTGTGCCGCGCCCAGGTCGTTCCACTCGGTGCCATCGCGCAGCATGTGCCATGCGGCTGTGAGCATGGAGGCGGCTACGGCGATGATGGCCTTCTTGGCACCGCGGCGCGCACGGATGCGATGGAACTGCGCTTGCAGATAGCTGCCCTTGACCCGCACGGCTGCCCAGGCGGCCTGGACCAAGGTGGCCTTGAGCCACTTGCCGCCGCGGCGCAGCCTGGTGGATCGGCGCTTGCCCGCACTCTCATCGTTGCGTGGACACAGGCAGGCCCAACTCAGCAGATGTCCAGCGGTCTGGAAGCGCGACATGTCGACGCCGATCTCCGCCACGAGGACGTTGGCACTGACCGCGCTCAGGCCCGGCATGGTGCTCAGCAGCTTGGCGGCTTGTCGAAAGGGCTCCAGGCCGTGGCCCACCTCTCTTTCGATGTCGGCCACGGCCTTGTCCA
>NZ_JBIMLB010000003.1:0-357404 GCF_051860785.1 Hydrogenophaga sp. | reverse complement strand
CCGGCCTTGGGGTAGTGCGGTTCGATGACCGAGCACAACTCCTGCCACGGCACGATCTGCTCCATCGTCGCCAGGAATGTGTCCCGCTTGGTGAGCTTGCGGTATTGCTCGTAGCCGTCGCCTTGATCGGCTGCCATCGCCAGGGTTTGCTGTTTCATCTTCACCTTCGTGTCTCTGGTGTCTCGATACATGCAAACCTCGCGCCACCTCTCAACTTGTTCAGCGTAGCCCTAAGCCGGCCGGAAAACCTTCCGCGCTGAGCATCGCCCGCAACGTGCACCAGAGCATCCTCAACCTGGATGCGCGGCTGGATCGCCTGGAGCAGGCGCCGACCGGCGACGACTACAACCGCCTGTACCAGCTTGCGAATGGCGGCCTGCTCGACCTGTTGAAGGCGCTGGGCGACCCGTCCTCTACCGCTGCCGACTGACCGGCTGCCACTTTATCCACCCGCTGGGGTTCAATCCCCAGCAGGGGATCGCCTCGGCCATCCTCTGCTGGAGAAATCCCATGTCCTACTCGAACAACAATCCCTTTATCCGCGGCTACGATGGCCTGTCGGTCGAGCGGCTGCTCGCCATCTCCTACGATGACGACTGCCCACTGACCTACCTGCCGCTGCATCCCTCGCAGTCGAATCTACCGGACAGCCAGATCGAACGGCGTAGCTGTGTCTTCTCGGACGACTTCGCGCTAATCACCGAAGACCAGGCCGTGCCTGCCGAGCTGGAAGCGCAATGCCGCAGTCACGGCCTCGCCCGCAACGTGGTCTATGCCGTCATGGCCGAGGAAGAAGGCAAGCCGCTGCACGTGGGCGATACCTACTCCGAGGAATCAGCCCGCGAAGTCGTGCAGCGCCTGCGCTTCGAGACCGGCTACTACAGCCGGTGCTGGGAGATCAGCAGCGCGCACCTCGACGTCGACGCGCATCGCTTCCTCGCCGAGCTGGCGGACATCGCCACGCCGACGCTGTTCCTGTTCGTCGCCTTCCGCATCCCGTACAGCCCGGCCATTGGGTTGAAGCTGATCGCCACGCCCTGGACCGACGAGAACCTGCGTGTGGTCGAAGGCATCACGGCCAAGCGGCTGATGCAGGAGCATCGCAAGAAGGGCATGCCGGAATCCCTCATGCACGTGCTGCACCTGGCCGCGCTCGCCGACGTGCGCATGCTGGTCTTCGATGCCGATGCGCAGGTGCTGGACGGCCTGCCGATCTACGACGACTGACACCACCTTTCGAGCCCCCACGCGGGGCTCGTATTCTTTCTGGACGAAGCCGGTGGACGCGCAGTGCCGATTCCCCCGCGTCGCTGGCCCACGCCTGACGCACGCTGCTCGCATGTTCGCTGGCGTTGCCGGCAAGCATGCCCAGGCAGTCGAGACCTTCGAGGCTGCGGCACGGTTCGCCGTGCTGGTTGCTATTCCTTCTCCGGGCGCATGTCGCGTCCATCCACCTCACCCCCAAGGGACACACCTCCCTTGCGGGCGGAAGTCCCTTGGTTGCCACAAGGAGTCTTCCATGGATACCCAAGCCATCCGCGCACAGATGCCGACGCTGGTTCGCGGCCACGTGCCTTCCAACGTCCGCAGCTTCAAGTTCAACATCTTCGACGGCCAGCCCAAGGTTTCGACGCTGGGCTTCCACGTTGATCCCAAGCCCTTCGAGGGCAAGGTCATCGCCACCACCGACGAGGCCATCGTCGTCAAGACGGGGCGGGCCGAGTTCGCGGTGCTCGACAAGGCCCTCGTCACCGACGTGCCCGACGAAGGCGCCAAGGTGCAGGTCGAACCGTATGCGCGGCGCCGCTTCGACGGCTTGCGCGCGGATACGCCCGAGGAGAGCACTGAGTTCACCGCCGACGGCCAGCCGTACACGGTGAAGCGGCTCATCCTGGGTTCCGCGCCGGCCAAGCTGCCGATCCCCGAGCCGCAGTGCCCCGAGCTGCAGGAGCTGATCCACCAACTGGAGCAGTTGCCCGCGCCCGATGGATTCCGCCGCATCACGCACCTGCTGGTGGATGCCGGCACGCGGGACTTCACGGTGGTCGATCCGAGCCCCAGCAACATCATCGCCACGCCGCCGGCCATCGGCTTCACCGTCGCTTCGGCGAAGTTCCAGGGGCGCGTCACCGTGCTCTACGAACGCGGCCTCGACACCTACGCGGTGGAGCTGCATCGCGAAGGCGAGCTGGTCGAGCGGGTCGATGAAGTGTTCTTCGACACCTTGGGCCAGGTGCTGGAGCGGCTGATCGACGACGGGAGCTGGCGCCTCATCCGCGTACAGCGCCTGTCCGGTCGCAAGCCCGTCCAGCACTGATCCCCTCACGTCCCCAAGCGGCTTCCCGTCCTCGCGGCGGGAAACCTTCTTCCTTCACCGTTGGAGACCACTTCCATGACTGTTCGATTCAAAGGCACCGAGCTTCGGCCCGTGCTTGCCGAGGCGGCGGCCAACCAGTGCCGCGTCATCCTGGTCAAGGACCAGGGCGTGTATTTCATGGCCGAGCACGGCGAGAGCCGGCCCGATGGGCGGCGCAAGACCATCGCCTACGCCGTGGGCTGCAACCCCGATGTCGATGCGTTCGACGACTGGTGGGAACTGGCGCGCGCCGAATTCGGCGGCGACGACTTCGGCGAGTTCTTCGCCCTGCAGGAACGGGTCCTCACCCGTATCCTGCACAGCGAGGACGACCTCGAAGTGTCGGCCACGGTCACGCACCTGTCGATGCAGGCGGTATCCGCTGCACCGGCCGGCCACTGACCGTACTGCTTCCCAGCCCCCTTCACGGGGGCTTCTCTTTATCTCGTGCCGCGGCCCATGGCCGCATCGCACGCGCTCGTCTCCAGTCCGGCTCGGGCCGCTCACGCCGGCATCTGCCGGTGCCACCGCCTGGTGACGCCTGCATGCGAGACCCGTTCAAGATCGAGCAACCGACCTGCATCAGCTTCAGCGGCGGCCGCACCAGCGCGTACATGCTCTGGCGCGTGCTGCAAGCCAACGGCGGCCTGCCCGCAGATGCCGTCGTCTGCTTCGCCAACACCGGAAAAGAAGTGGAAGCCACCTTGCGCTTCGTGCGCGACTGCGCCGAGCACTGGCAAGTGCCGATCCACTGGCTGGAGTACCGGCCCATCGAACCGGGCTTCGTGGTGGTGGACTTCGATACCGCCAGCCGCGCGGGCGAGCCCTTCGAGATGCTGGTCCGCAAGCGGCAGTACCTGCCCAACCCGGTGGCGAGAGGGTGCCACTAATGCGGACAGCCGCCGGTGCCGATTGCCGCTCGCGCGGGCGCGCGCCTGGCGCCACGCTGCCGCCATGTTCCGCTGACGCCCGTCAGCAGCATGCCCAGGCAGTCTCGATCTTCAAGACTGCGACGCGGTTCCGACCGCGTTGATCAACCAGTTCGCTCCGGCATCCCAGCGCGAACAGCCATCGGTTCTCCCGATGGTGATGCCACCCAAGCTGTTCCTTCAACCCACGCGGGGGTTCCACACCTTCCCCGCCTTGGGTCGGGTGTGTCTCCGCCTCATTGTTCTCAGGAGATTCACCATGACCACTTCCACCGACAAGTCCTACTTCGACCTGCACATCACCGGACTCGGGTATCTCAATCGCATCCGCGAAGTGAAGCCCAAGAAAGGCGATGCGTTCCTGGCCTGCGACATCGCGGCGCTCAACGGCCCCAGCGATGACGTGGCCTACGTGCGTTTCGACACGCGCGTCTCGGGCTCCGAAGCGCAGCACCTCGTGCGCCGCTGCATCCAAGCGGTCGATGCCGAGAAGAAAGTGATGATCGGCTTCCGTCTGGGCGACCTGTGGGCCGACACCTTCACCTACTCCAAGGGCAAGCGTGCCGGCGAGCAGGGGGTGAGCTTCAAGGCCCGCCTGCTGTTCGTCAGTTGGATCAAGGTCGACGGCAAGCTCGTCTACAAGGCCGAGCCCAAGCCGACCGATGCCGACCAGCGCGACGAACGCGACGTGCGTAACACGGATGTCCCCGCGACGTTCGCTGAGCCGCAAGCCGCTGCGTTCGAGCCCGCCAGGCCCGCCGCCGAAGCTGCCGACGAAGCCACTGCCGATGCGCCTGCATTGGAAGTTGCCGAGTCGTTCTGATCCGCAAGGCCCCGTCCCCTGGGGCCTTGTCTTCTTCCCACTCGCGTGCGCATGCGACCGTCGCCATGACGGCCGTGTGCGTGATCGCAGCTTCGTCCGCAGGAGTTCTTCATGATCACCATTCCCGGCCAATTGGCCATCAAGACCATCCACGGCCGTAACGGCGACTTCAACGTCGGGCGCCTTGCGACCTCCATCGGCGAGTTCGTCGTGAAGAACGCCGAACTCGACCAGTACGCCGAAGGCAAGTACGAGGGCGATTTCGCCATCGCGGAGATTCGCCCGTCCACGTACACCGCCAACGGCCGCATGGTCATTGAGATCCGCGCCCTCCTGGGTGGGATGACTTTGTCCAACATCGACGCCCTGAGCCGTGACGACGCCCGCCGGCTGAGTCCGCAGGAAGTCGATCCGATCGACGAGGAAGCGCAGACCGCCACGCCGACGCCGACGACCGCCCCCAAGGCGGCCGGCCGGAAGAAGGCGCGCAGCTCGCGCGACCCGCTGGTCGATACCACGCCGTTCGGCAGCGAGCCGGCTGCTGCGTCTGCCGAGGCTACGGCCCATGCGGACGACGACGGCGACGCGGCGCTGTTCGGCACACTCTGGCCGCTGGGCGATGTCGTCAAGCTCGATGCCACCGTGGATCGGCGCGTGCTGCGTCAGCAGCGCGACCGCCTCGGCGACCTGGGCTACGAGTTCGCTCCGCTGTCCCAGGACTGGCACCTCACCAGGGTCTGATCCCATCGCCATTTCACGCCGCATGCCTGCGGCTTTCCACCACCCGCCGGGGCTCCTTCCCCGGCGGGAGGACTCCGGCCCTTTCTCACAGGAGTCATTCCATGGGCTGGACATTCGTTCGATTGACGCGCGATCAGTTGATCCGCGAGCTGACCGCAACCGAGGAAACCGAGCGGTCGCGCAGTGAGGTCATCGACCACACGCTGGTCGGCAACGTGCTGTGGACGGTGGCGCGCGTCACCGCCAAGCAGGCCGGCGTCCTGGGTCTCGCACCCGGCGAGTCGGCCACCTTGATCGGCTGCCATCTGCTGGAAAGCGAGGGCCGCGAATGGGGCTACAAGTTCCTGGTCGAGGCCGAGCACCCGTACTACTACTCGTGCCCGCTGCGCTATCTCGACATGGCGCCGCAGCGCTGCGCCACCTGGCGCGCAAGGGTGCATGCCTTCCACCAGCAGCCGACGCGCAAAGCGGCCGGCGATGCAGCCACCGACTGAGGCGAACATGGACACCCTCATGTCGTCCTTGCCGCCCGAGCTGCTTCGCTTCGTCGAAGACCAGTTGGCCAACAACGAGGTTTCCGACGACGACGAACTGCGCGAGCACTTCATCGCCAACGGCCTGAGCGAAGAACAGGCGTGGCAGGCACTGACCTACCGCGCGCTGTACCTGCGACACGTCTTCCTCGACGGCTTCACGCCGATCCTCAAAGGCCAGGAAGCGCTTTGCTTCAACCCGCACAGCCGCGGCTGGGAGCCGGTTCCGAACCCATAGGCCGGCCTTCACGCGGCGCACTTCTTCATCCCTTTCATCAGGCCCTGTTCAGCAGGGCTTTTCTTCGTCCTACGCAATCGCGCGCATCCGGCCTCGGCCGCTGGATGCCGATTGCTCCATTCCGCAAGGAGATCATCATGCAACTCGCATCCCGCTTCGCCCCTCGTTCCCCGGTGCTGCGCGCCGACCATCCGTTGTCGGACGATCAGATTCGCACCGTGGCCCCATCCATCTTCGCGGACACCCCGCACGAAAGCCGCTCCGAACGGTACAGCTACATCCCCACGGCGGCTGTGCTGACCGAACTGCGCAGAGAAGGTTTCCAGCCGTTCATGGTGTGCCAGACCCGCGTGCGACACGAGGATCGCCGCGACTACACCAAGCACATGCTGCGCCTTCGCCACGCCAGCCAGATCAACGGCGCCGAGGCGAACGAGATCATCCTGCTCAACTCGCACGACGGCACCAGCAGCTACCAGATGCTCGCGGGCATGTTCAGATTCGTCTGCCACAACGGTCTGGTGTGCGGCGACACCTTCGCCGACGTGCGCGTGCCCCACAAGGGCAACGTCACCGATCACGTGATCGAAGGCGCCTACGAGGTGCTGCACGGCTTCGAGCGCGTGCAGGACTCGCGCGACGCCATGCGCGTCATCACCCTCGACGACGGCGAGGCCGAAGTCTTCGCCAGGTCGGCGCTGACCTTAAAGTACGACGAGTCGGGCAAGGCCTTGCCCATCACGGAGACGCAGATCCTGCGGCCTCGTCGTTTCGACGACAACCGTGCCGATCTTTGGTCGGTCTTCAACCGGGTTCAGGAGAACCTTGTCAAGGGCGGCCTGACCGGCTGTGCCGCCAACGGGCGCCAGCAGCGCACGCGACCCGTTCAGGGCATCGACCAGAACGTCCGGCTCAACCGGGCGCTTTGGCTGCTCGCGGATGGCCTGCGTCAGCTCAAAGCCTGACCCACAAGCGGATCGTGCCTCGCGGCATGGTCCGCTTTTTCTTTGGCGGCGCTGTGCTGCCAGCGCACCACGTTCAGTTTGGCTCGGTGTAACCCTAATGCGGCAATTCGCTGCCGCCGCGAAAATTGCGGTTCGACTGCATACCTCCCTGGCTTTTCCTCCCTGAGCCAAGCAGTCATCTTTGCCGCCTCGGTGTCCCCGGGGCGGTTTTCTTTTGTGGCCGTCCTTCCGGCGCCGCGGGCGATGCGCCAGAGCAAACAGGGTTGCGCGCCGGGTCGGTTTTCCGCTCCCGCGACACGCGCACCTTAGCGCAGGCTATGTCCCATGTCCGTCGGCGTTGCCGACAACATGCCCAGGTAGCCCAGACCTTCAAGGCTACGGCGCGTTGCGACGCACGGTCTGATTCTTCACCACGACGCTCACCGCGTCTTCTTCCATCCCCCTGGGGCAGTGACTGCCCTCGCGGGCGGTGCTGTCTCCGCTCACTTCGAGGACATCACCATGCCTGCACCTTCTTCCCCTAAGACGCTCTATCGCATCGACGAATGCCCCGACCTGATGGCCGATGGCGTCGTCGGTGACGAGAACGGCAACCTGGTCTTCATCTCCCTCTGGGCGCGCGACACCGCCGTCCAGGAATTCCTGGCCCGCCTTACCCTGGGCCGGGACGAACAGGGACTGGATCAGTTCCACCTCATCACCGAGCAGGGCGCGAGCATTCCGATCTTCGTCAGCAACGTCGAGAACCTGGAAAAGCGCAGCGCACGCGCCTACCGACGCACGCTGTTCGGCTCGCTGACCAACATCTGGCTGTTCGATCGGCGCTGCGTCAAGCCCGACAAGGCCAACGCCAGCGCGCTGGCGCTCCTGCCTCGCGATTCCACGCACCGGCTCGACCGGCTGTGGAAGCTGGTGCGGGATACCTGCCCGCTGCCGCTTCTTGATCCCTGGCGCGAACCCGTGCTGGAGCTGCTGCAGGCGAAGTCGATGCTGACGCGCCTGCCGTTCGCCCTCGGACCTCTGGAGGGCCATCGACTCGCCATCGACGTGCCGACGCTGACCCAGGTGCTGGGCGGCCTGATCCGCAGCGGCGCGCTCGTCGCGGGCACACCCGCCAGCCGCACCCCTTCGGCACGACCGCTCGAAGCGGTGGCTTGAGGTTTTCGCATCGGACATGCACGCGCGCATGTCCGCATCCCTTCATCTTCAATGCCAGGAGATTCCCATGGCCCTCATGTTCCCGCGGCTCGCCCGCAACTTCGTCAAGAACGGGTACTTCCCCACGGATGAACCCACGCTCGAAAGAGCACTCGCCGCACTGGCGCCCGCCGAATCCTCGAACGGGCCGCTGTGCATCATCGATCCCTGCGCCGGCGAAGGCGTGGCGATCGCCGAAGCCGCGCACGCCCTCGGGCGCGAGCAGGTCCAGGCCTTCGCCGTCGAGTACGAGGCCGAGCGTGCGCACCACGCCCGGCAACTGGTCGATCGCTGCATCCACGGCGACCTGATGGACACGCTGATCAGTCGGCAGAGCTTCGGCCTGCTGTGGCTCAACCCGCCGTATGGCGACCTGGCCAAGGACACCAACGGCAACGTCGGCTACCAGGGCCAGGGCCGCGCGCGGCTGGAAAAGCTGTTCTATCAAAAGGCGCTGCCACTGCTGCAGTACGGCGGCGTGCTGATCTACATCGTGCCGCACTACGTGCTCGATGCCGAGCTGGTCGGGTGGCTGACCCGGCACTTCGCCGATCTGCGCATCTACCGCGCGGTGGAAGCGCAGTTCAAGCAGGTGGTGATCTTCGGCCGCCGTGTTCGTCAGCGCGACCAGGCATCGGATTCGGTCAAAGCCACGCGCGCGCTGCTGCTGCAGATCGGGCAAGGCGACGCCGAAGCGGAGGAGCTGCCGGTCGAATGGCCGTTCCTGCCGTACACGGTGCCTGCCAGCCCGGCCGAGCCGGAGCACTTCTACCGCGTGACGATGGAGCCCGAGCAGTTCGCCGATGAAGTCGGCCGGCTGCAAGGGCTCTGGCCGACGCTCGACACGCACCTGGGCGCCGCGCAGCAATCGCTGCGGCCTCCGGCGCGGGCCTTGTCGCACTGGCATCTTGCCTTGGCGCTTGCTGCCGGCGCGATCTCCGGCGTGGTGAAGTCCAAGACGGGCCGCGTGCTCGTCGTCAAGGGCGACACCCACAAGGAGAAGACGCTGCAGACGGAATACACCGAACGCGACGACGGCTCCGTGGCCGAGACGCGCATCCTGACCGACAAGTTCGTGCCGGTCATCCGTGCCTGGGACATGACACCAGGCTCGCCGACCTGCGGCGAGGTGTTGACCATCCGCTGATCGCTGTTCCCTGACGGTTCGCCGTCGATCTGTTCTTCCACTGCGGCTTCGCGCCGTTCCCCTCTTCCCACCCCGGGGCATGCCATCGCCCCGCAGGGGAGGTGCATGCCCCATTTTCTTTGGAGCATCACCATGTCCCTCGATACCGACGTTGTTCCCGCCGCCGACAGCACGCCCATCCAGGGCGACCTGCTCGAAGCGGCCGCTTCTCCCTTGGCCTTGAGCCTTCAGGATTTCGTCGCCGAGTTCGGCGACGAGCTGCTGGATTCGCTCAACCGCGCCAACCCTCCCGTCTACACCGGCCAGGCCCGGTCGCACCGCCAGCTCGTGCTGGCCAGTCTCAAGCGCAAGCTGTTCCAGGCGCAGGCCGAGGTGGTACATGCCGTCACCGAGCTGTTGGCCGACCGTGGCGAACGCGCCGCGATCGTCAATGGCGAGATGGGCTGCGGCAAGACGACCGTCGGCATCGCCACGGCCGCCGTGCTGCACGCCGAAGGCTACCGCCGCACTCTGGTGCTGTCGCCGCCCCACCTGGTCTACAAGTGGCGCCGCGAAATCCAGGAGACGGTGGCCGGTGCCAAGGTCTGGGTGCTCAACGGCCCGGACACGCTGGTCAAGCTCATCAAGCTGCGCGAGCAGTTGGGCGTACCGGCGCGCGGCCAGGAGTTCTTCGTGCTCGGGCGCGTGCGGATGCGCATGGGTTTCCACTGGAAGCCCGTCTTCAACGTGCGGCGCACGCGGCACGGCGAAGTAGGCGCATGCCCGGACTGCGGCCAGGTCATCACCAACCTCGACGGCGAGCCGATCAACCCGGTCGAACTCGAAGCCGAGGACTACCGCCGCCGGTGCAGCCATTGCGCCGCACCGCTGTGGACGCTGATGCGACCGAGGAGCCTGTCCGCCAGCGACCAGTCCACGGCCGTCTTCAAAGCCTTGCAGCGCATCCCGACCATCGGGGAAGTCACCGCGCGGAAGCTGATGCGCAAGTTCGGCGACTCCTTCCTGGCGTCCATGCTCGGCGACAACATCCACGAGTTCATCAACCTCATGGATGCCAACGGCGAGCTGGTCTTCTCGGATCGCCAAGCGCACCGCATGGAGCGGGCGATGGCGAACATGGAGTTCGGCTTCGGCGAGGGCGGCTACCAGCCGTCCGAGTTCATCAAGCGCTACCTGCCGCAAGGCACGTTCGACCTGCTCATCGCCGACGAGGCGCACGAGTACAAGAACGGCGGCTCCGCACAGGGCCAAGCGATGGGGGTGTTGGCGGCCAAGGCACGCAAGACGCTGCTGCTCACCGGCACGCTGATGGGCGGCTACGGCGACGACCTTTTCCACCTGCTGTTCCGAGCCCTGCCGGGGCGAATGATCGAAGATGGCTACCGCCCGACCAAGAGCGGCAGCATGACCTCGGCCGCGATGGCGTTCATGCGCGATCACGGCGTCCTCAAGGACATCTATTCCGAGAGCACCGGCACGGCGCACAAGACGGCCAAGGGCAACAAGATTTCGGTGCGCACCGTCAAGGCGCCGGGCTTCGGCCCGAAGGGCGTGCTGCGTTGCGTGCTGCCGTTCACGGTCTTCCTCAAGTTGAAGGACATCGGCGGCAATGTGCTGTCGCCCTACGACGAGGAGTTCCGCGAGGTGGCGATGAACACGGCGCAAGCCGCGGCCTATCGCGATCTGTCAGGTCGGCTGACCACAGCGCTGAAAGAAGCGCTGGCGAAGCGCGACACGACGCTGCTCGGCGTGGTCCTCAACGTGCTGCTGGCCTGGCCGGATTGCTGCTTCCGGTCGGAGGCGGTGGTGCACCCGCGCACGCGCCAGACCTTGGCCTTCGTTCCGGCTCAGTTCAACGAGCTGGAGGTGATGCCCAAGGAGCGCGAGCTGATCGAGATCTGCAAGCAGGAGAAGTCTGCGGGTCGCAAGACGCTGGTCTATTCGGTCTACACCGGCACGCGCGACACCACGTCGCGCCTGAAGGTGCTGCTGGAGCAGGAAGGCTTCAAGGTGGCGGTGCTGCGCGCAAGCGTGGATGCCTCCCGCCGCGAGGACTGGATCGCCGAGCAGTTGGACCGCGGCATCGACGTGCTGATCACGAACCCGGAGCTGGTCAAGACGGGTCTCGACCTGTTGGAGTTTCCGACGATCGTGTTCATGCAGTCGGGCTACAACGTCTACAGCCTGCAGCAGGCGGCCCGGCGCTCATGGCGCATCGGCCAGAAGCTGCCGGTTCTCGTGATCTACCTCGGCTATGCGGCTTCCTCGCAGATGACCTGCCTGGGGCTGATGGCGCGAAAGATCATGGTCTCGCAGAGCACGTCGGGAGACGTGCCCGAGTCGGGATTGGACGTGCTGAACCAGGACGGTGATTCCGTCGAGGTAGCACTGGCCCGGCAACTCGTCGCGGCCTGATCCACCCACCCACGCCGGCTGCCCTTCGGGGCGCCGGCTTCTTTTTTCCGTGCATCGATGGCGCGCGATGAAGTCGGGCGCCTGCCAGTTCCCTTTGTTTGCTGCCCGAACGCTTCGCGGCGGCGATGGTGAGGGCTCCGTGTTCCAGGGAACTTGCCCCATGCAACCACTCACCTGCGTCGCCCACCGCCTGGCTGTGCCTGCATTGCTCGCCGGCTGCGTACTGATGGCCGGCTGCGCCACCACGGGCGTGGCGAATCCCCCGACGGCCGCTGCCACCGCGCCCGAGCCTTCGGCGTTTGTCAGGGCCATCGCCCCGGAGTCTGAGCCGAACCTGATCCCGGTGGCGCGCTACGGGCGCTACACGCTGGTCGAGATGGTGCCCGAGCCGGCGCAGCGCGACCTGCTGCGGCAGGTGATCGAGATTTCGATTCCGCCGACCTTGGACGCGAGCGTCGGCGATGCGCTACGGCACGTGCTGCTGCGCACCGGCTACCGCCTTTGCGACGCGCCGGACGCCGCTTCGCTGTTCACGCTGCCGCTGCCGGCGGCGCATCTGCGGCTCGGGCCACTGCCGTTGCGCGATGCCTTGCTGGCGCTCGCCGGGCCGGCCTGGGAGTTGTCCGTCGATGACGCTGCGCGCGCGGTGTGCTTCGCGCGCGTGACGACTGCGCGTGCGCCGAGTGCAAGCCCGATTCCCGCGCCTCCGGCACCGAGCGCGCCGGCCGACGAACCCGCCGATCCCCATGTGCCCCAGGAGGCCCAGCCATGACCATCCCGCAGCTTCCCGACGAGAATGCCGGCCGCGCGCGCTGGTTGAAGATCACAGCGGCCGCGTGGCTGCTGCTCGTGAGCATCCTCGCGGTGGTCAACAGCGTGGGCCTGTCGCGCCTGAGCGAGCAGAGCCAGGCCAGCGCCCAGGACGCGCACGTGCAGGCGCTCAACACGCGCGTCGCCGAACTCGAACAGCAGGCGGCGACCTCGAAGAATCAGCCCAAGCCTGTCACCCAGCCCGACTTCGAGGCCACCCGCAAGGCGCTGGACGAACGCCTGGCACAGGTGGAGCAGGCCCAGGCCACAGACGCCCATGCCGGCGACGTGCAGGCGCTGCAGGCCCGCGTGGGCGACATCGAAGCCCGCATGAAGCGAACCGCCGCGCCTGCCGCAGCACCCCAGCGCACCGCCGAGCCGGCCAAGCCCAAGGTGCCCGAACCGCCATTCAACGTCGTGGGTGTGGAGCTGCGCGGCGGCGAGCGCTTCCTGTCGGTGACGGCACCCAAGGCGTCGTCGGTGCTGGACGTGTGGCTGCTGCGCGAAGGCGATGCCGTGGGCGCGTGGCATCTGCTGGCGATCGAGGCACGCGCCGCCGTGTTCCGCGTGGACGGCCAGACCCAGCGCCTCGCGCTGCCGTAGGGCCCGGCCATGAAGCACGCCGCGATCTGCTTCGCCGCCATCCTCGCCGCTGTCGCAGGAACGGCAGGCACGGCCTCGGCACAGTCGGCGCCGGTCGCGTCCTCGCGCACGGTGCCCGCCCAGATTCAGAACAGCAGCGACGCCGCGCTGGACGAACGGCTGGCGCGCGATTGGGGCCTGCGCTCCGATGAGTGGGCGCGCTACCGCCAACTGATGCAGGGGCCGCTGGGCATCTATTCCCCGAACCTCGATCCGCTCACGGCGCTGGGCATCGAGGCGCGCAGCGACGAGGAACGCAACCGCTATGCGGAGCTGCAGGTGCAGGCGGAATCGAAGCGCGTGGGCAAGACGCTGGCCTACCAGCGGGCCTACGACGCGGCGTGGAAGCGGCTCTATCCGGGACAGCAGCGCGTGAACATGCCGGGTGCGAAGGCGCCGGGCGCCGGCAACCGGGGCTCGGGCCGGCTGGCGGTTTTCGTGAAGGCCGAGTGCCCGTCGTGCGAGCAGCGCGTGCGCCAGCTGCAGGTGGCCGGCACCGCCTTCGACCTCTACATGGTCGGCAGCCGCCAGGAGGACGCCCGCATCCGCCAGTGGGCGACGCAGGCTGGCATCGACGCCGGCCGCGTGCGCTCGCGCGCCATCACGCTCAACCATGACGCCGGGCGCTGGCTGTCACTCGGCCTGCCCGGCGATCTGCCCGCCGTGGTGCGCGAGGTCAACGGCCAATGGCAGCGCCAATAGCGGCATCGAGTTTGGCTCGCCGCGCCGGCCGCGCGGCAGTGGCCCTGGTGCTCTGCGCCTGCACGGCCATCGCCTTCGGCCAGGAGGTGCCACCACCCGCCTACCAGCTCGCCGCCCAGCAGGCGGGTGTGCCGTCGCCGGTGCTGTACGCGGTGGCGCTGCAGGAGAGCGGCGCGCGGCTGCGTGGCCGCCTGATCCCCTGGCCTTGGACGCTCAACGTCGCCGGCCGCGCCGAACGCTACGCCACACGGGCCGGGGCCTGCGCCGGCATTCGCCAGGCGCTCGCCCGCGTGCCGGCCAATCGCATCGACGCCGGACTCGGCCAAGTCAACCTCGGCTACCACGCGCAGCGCTACGAGCATCCCTGCGAACTGCTCGACCCGTACCGCAACCTCGCCATCGCCGCGGAAATCCTGCAGGAGCAGCACACGCCGGGCGAGGACTGGTTGATCGCCATCGGCCGCTACCACCGCCCCGCGGGCGGGGCGCCTGCCGCCCGCTACCGCCGCAGTGTCCACCAGCACCTGACCCGCGTGCTCGGGCCGGGCGCTGCACTTCCCACTGCCCGGAGCCCCATGTCATGAACCGCATCCTCCTTGCCGCCATGGCGGCACTGCTGGCCGCCACGGCCCACGCACAGGGCCGCGGCCCGGTCATCAAGAGCAGCTCCCCGCCGTTGATCGTCGTCGAGGACAAGGGCGGCAGCTCGGCACTGCCGCACTACCGGGCCTTGAACCCGCAGGATGCGCAGCCCAGTCAGCCAGCCGCGCCGCAACCAGCGCCGCAATCCAGGCCGCGCATTGGCGGCCCGACCGATGCCGAGGCGGCCATGCTGCCGGTGCGCTCGATGCGGCTGACACCCGGCGACGAGCCGCGCCGCGTGATCCGCGCGCCGGGCCTGACGCCGCTGTTCCTGGTCGGCGACGACGACCGCTCGCGCGACTGGCTCCAACAGCGGGGCAAGGACTTACAGGCGCTGCGCGCCGTGGGGCTGGTGGTCAACGTCGCGACACCCGAAGCACTGGCCGCGCTGCGCCGCCTCGCGCCGGGCTTGGTGCTGTTGCCCGTCTCGGGCGACGACCTGGCGCAACGCCTGGGCATCAAGCACTACCCGGTGCTGATCACCGCCACGGGCATCGAGCCCTGACGTGACGTGAAGCGCCCGCCATGGCCCAGTCCCAAGCCGTCGAAGTCCTGCTGCGGCCAGCGGTGGAGCTATACACCGTCGCGGTCTGTGCGGGCGCCGCGTTTCTGTGCCTGGTGGCCCCGTGGTCGCTCGCGCTGAGCCCCTTGCTGGGCCTGGGCAGCGCGCTGGCCTTCCTGACCTTCGGCGCGCTGCGCTTGCACGACGCCTGGGCCATCTTGCGCTACCGGCGCAACATCCGGCGCCTGCCGCGCTATGTTATGACCAGCCGCGACGTGCCGGTCAGCCAGCAGCGGCTCTTCGTCGGCCGGGGCTTTCGCTGGGACCAGCGCCACACGCACCGGCTGATGCAGACCTACCGGCCGGAGTTCCGACGCTACGTCGAGCCGACGGCGATCTACCGGATGGCGCGGCGCATGGAAGAGCGCCTGGAGTTCGCGCCGTACCCGTTGTCCAAGATGGCGAAGGCCCTGGCCTGGGACAACCCGCTCAACCCGGCGCGTCCGCTGCCGCCGGTGGGCGGTATGCCGCGGCTACACGGTATCGAACCGCACGAGGTCGACGTCACGCTGCCATTGGCCGAGCGCGTCGGCCATAGCCTGGTGTTAGGTACGACCCGCGTCGGCAAGACGAGGTTGGCCGAGCTGTTCATCACCCAGGACATACGGCGCAAGCTCAACGGACAGCACGAGGTCGTGATCGTCTTCGATCCCAAAGGCGATGCGGACCTCCTGAAGCGCATGTACGTGGAGGCCAAGCGTGCCGGGCGCGAGGGCGAGTTCTATGTGTTCCACCTGGGCTGGCCGGACATCTCCGCGCGCTACAACGCGGTGGGACGCTTCGGGCGCATCTCGGAAGTTGCCACGCGCATCGCCGGCCAGCTTTCCGGTGAAGGCAACAGCGCGGCGTTCCGCGAGTTCGCCTGGCGCTTCGTCAACATCATCGCGCGGGCGTTGGTCGAGCTGGGGCAGCGGCCCGACTACCTGCTGATCCAGCGCCATGTCATCAACATCGATGCGCTGTTCATCGAGTACGCCCAGCACTACTTCGCCCGGAACGAGCCCAAGGCCTGGGAGGTCATCGTCCAGCTCGAAGCCAAGCTGAACGACAAGAACATCCCGCGCAACATGATCGGCCGCGAGAAGCGCGTCGTCGCGCTGGAGCAGTACCTGTCGCAGGTGCGCATCTACGACCCTGTGCTCGACGGCCTGCGCAGCGCGGTGCGCTACGACAGGACGTACTTCGACAAGATCGTCGCATCGCTCCTACCGCTGCTGGAGAAGCTGACCACCGGCAAGATCGCGCAGTTGCTGGCGCCGAACTATTCGGACCTCGCCGACCCACGCCCGATCTTCGACTGGATGCAGATCATCAGGAAGCGGGCCGTGGTCTATGTCGGCCTCGATGCACTGTCGGACGCGGAAGTCGCGGCGGCGGTCGGCAATTCGATGTTCTCCGACCTCGTATCCGTCGCGGGTCACATCTACAAGTTCGGCATCGACGACGGCCTGCCGGGTGCCGCGACGGGCATCAAGGTGCCCATCAACGTCCATGCCGACGAGTTCAACGAACTCATGGGCGACGAGTTCATACCCATGGTCAACAAGGGCGGCGGCGCGGGCGTCCAGGTCACGGCCTACACGCAGACCCTCTCGGACATCGAGGCGCGCATCGGCAACCGCGCGAAGGCGGGCCAGGTCGTCGGCAACTTCAACAACCTGTTCATGCTGCGCGTGCGCGAGACCACCACGGCCGAACTGCTGACGCGCCAACTGCCCAAGGTCGAGGTCTACACGACGACGGTGATGAGCGGCGCCACCGACAGCTCAGACCCGACCGGCAACACCGCCTTCACGTCGAACACGCAGGACCGCATCAGCAGCAACAGCGTGCCGCTGATCGAACCAGCGCACGTCGTGGGCCTGCCCAAGGGCCAATGCTTCGCGCTGATCGAGGGCGGCCACCTGTGGAAGGTGCGCATGCCACTGCCGGCGCCCGACCCCGACGAGGCCATGCCCAAGGATCTGCAGGAACTGGCCGGCTACATGCGGCAGCACTACGTCGAGGCCGGCGAGTGGTGGGACAACAAGGGGCTTCCCGGCCTGCAGGACCAGGCGCTGCCCGACGATCTGCTGGCCGACTTCAAGCAGATGGCCAGCGCGGATGAAGGGGCCACGGCATGAGCGACCCCGCCGTCGCCGTCCAGCGCCAGCAGGTTCGCCAGCAGGGCCTGATCGCAGGCCTCATCACGCTCCCGTTCCGGCTGTTCGGGGTGTTGGCCGGTTCGCTGGTGCTGTGCATCGCGATCGAGTGCATCGGCATGCACTTCTTCTGGCCCGAGCAGGGCTGGCGCCATGCGCAGGGCATGCTGAACTACGAGCTGTCGCAGGTCTCGGAGCATTTCACGCAAAGCGTGCTGGTGCAGGAGCCGGGGCGCAGCGCCCTCCAGCTCGTCGAGTGGGCCTACCAAGGACTGTTCGTGAAAACGGGCCTGCTGGACTGGATACGCGACGCGGCGGCGCAATCGCGTGCCGGCGCGCGCAGCCAGGCGCAGGACTTCCGCTACTACATCGGTCAGCTCTACGTGCATGTCGAGAGCTACCTGATCGCCTCGGCGTACACAGTGCTGGTGTTCCTCGTGCGGCTGCTGGTGCTGGTCCTGACCTTGCCGCTGTTCCTGATGGCGGCCTTCACCGGCCTGGTGGACGGGCTCGTGCGCCGCGACGTGCGCGGCTTCGGCGCCGGCCGCGAATCGGGCTTCGTCTACCACCGGGCGAGAGCCAGCCTGATGCCGCTGGCGGTGCTGCCCTGGGTCACTTACCTCGCGCTGCCGGTCAGCGTGCATCCGCTGCTGATCCTGCTGCCCAGCGCGGCGCTGCTCGGCGTCGCGGTGTGCATCGCGTCGGCGACGTTCAAGAAGTATCTGTGAAAGCGGTTCAAGATAATCTCCGTCTCACTCTTCATGGCGACTCATCGACACCAAACATCTTTTGACCTTTGACACTGCATCCACCCTACATCTTCGAGGCCATGTGGCCACTCAGACACACGAACGCAAATGGCCTCAGCGGCGCCTGCTGCGTCCCGGCCACGGTAGCTGCCCAGTGAGTTCAGCCAAGCCACCGTCGTCCTCGACGCGTACACCGAAGCGGTTCACTTCGACCTCAGGTAAATCGTCGCTGTCGAACCAGAGCAGCGAGGTCGTGGTGTCAGTACGTGCGTAGTGCCTGGAGAGTTCCCAGAGATCGAGGCCCTTTTCCCAGTTGTCGAACCAGATGTCTTGTGCAACCTCATCTGTGTCGGCAGCACTGCTGCCTGAAGAACGGAGACGGTGAGCCACAGAGCCGACAGGAATGGCAGACCTGGGAGATATCCAAGCCCCAGCCTGTCGCAAACTGG
The DNA here is from genome assembly GCF_051860785.1 of Hydrogenophaga sp. Taxonomy (GTDB): domain Bacteria; phylum Pseudomonadota; class Gammaproteobacteria; order Burkholderiales; family Burkholderiaceae_C; genus Hydrogenophaga. The sequence goes on along the minus strand of NZ_JBIMLB010000003.1, from coordinate 339,363 downwards.
TGGAGCGTGCCGCGTAGCGCACTGCACCGCGCTCCATGGTGACGAAGGCGCAAGGGATGTCGCTGAGGGAGGCGAACCGCGACGCAGCGGCGGGAAATGATGTGCTGAAAAGCGCCGCCATGCCCTGGATCAGCTCCAGCGAAGGTTCTTCCTTGGGCACAAGCGATAGCCATTGCTGATACGGCATCAGCAACTCGGCGGCGAAAGTGTCGCATGCGATTTCGTTCGGATGCCGCTTCGCATAGGACCAGGACGGCACCTCTTCGTGGCTCGATTCCAGCGCAAGGACGATATGCGCAATTTCGTGGCAGATGGTGAAGCGTTGGCGTTCTTCTGTCTCCAGCGAATTCACCGTGATCACGTGCTTGCCATTCGGCTTGGTGATCGTGTAGCCGGACTCCCCCTCACTAAGCTCCTCTTTCTTGACTTTGGCGTTGGCCGCGACCACATAGGGCGTCAGGTCTTCTCGGATGCCGGACACATCAACCTTCGCAACAAAGGCCCGTGCTTTCTGTGTGACATCCGCTTCATCCATATTCAGTCGTCCTCGTCCTCGAATGCTCGCTGTATCCGGGCGATCAGTGTCGCGGGATCGGGCCTTGTATTTCCACGATGCCTCACGCCTGCTGCAGCCGAAAAGATGTCGATGCTGATGGAAGGATCGTTCAGCACGAATTCAACAAGGCGGGGATCGGCCTCCGCATGGTCGACAAGCCACATCACCAGCGCAGCATCTCTTTCACCTGGTTTGAGAACCTTCAGCAGCTTCTCGACTAAGTCCACTGACGGATTTGTCTTTTCGCCGGACTCCAGCCGGTGGACATAGGCATGGTCCACCGAAGACAGTTGACCGATTTCGCGCAATGAGAGGGTTCTGCGCTCGCGTAGCGTCTTGAGGGCGACGCCCAGGCCTGTTTGTGACATCCGTTCCGTTCCTTGTGGCTGCGGCGGACAACGGTGTGTGTCCGGTCCGAAGCAGTTGCGTTCTGCGGCACCAAGCCCACCAATTGCAGCTTGGCACCAAGTCTGATACATTGTTGTCCAGCCAGACAACAGAAGTGAGTTCTACGACTGCAGCAAGTTGATTTGGCTTGACTCGCCCGTTGTCTGCAAGAGCAACGAATTTTGCTTCAACCGGTGGTCATTGGCAACCCGGCCGGCTGGCCGGGGTCTCGATGGTTCAACTTTAGGAAATTCGCCATGACAGGCAAAAATCAGCATGTAGTTCCTCACCAGGACGGTTGGGCCGTCAAGGGTGCCGGCAATCAACGGGCAACCTCCGTGCACGATACGCAGCAGCAGGCCATTGACGCGGCGCGGGACATCGCACGCAACCAGCAGTCCGAACTGGTCATCCACCGTCCGGACGGTCGCATCCGTGACAAGGACAGCCACGGTAACGACTCCTTCCCGCCGAAGGGCTGAGTGCCATGATGGGCGTGCCCACCTACCATGTGCTCGCCCTGTCTGGGGGCGGCTATCGCGGCTTGTACACAGCGACGGTTCTTGCCGAGCTTGAAGCCGTGCTAGGCCGCCCCATCGCTTCGCACTTCGACCTGATCTGCGGCACCTCTGCAGGCGGGATGCTGGCCTTGGGGCTGGCCGCGGAAATCCCCGCCATTGAACTCAAAGCCTTGTTCGAACGACAGGGCTCCCGCATCTTTGGTTGCCGAAGTCTCGCTCGGCGCCTTCTGGGCTTCTGGTTGACCGCCAAGCACGACTCCGCAGGGTTGCGGGGCGTGCTGACCGAGCGCTTTCAAGACGCCACGATCGGCAACTTGAAGCACCGCGTTCTCGTGCCAGCCGTCAACTACTCGACGGGGCGCGGCCAGTTCTTCAAAACGCCTCACCATCCCTCATTTGAGATGGACCACCGCATGAGGATCGTGGATGTGGCGTTGGCGACCGCCGCTGCGCCCGTTTACTTTCCGCTAGCGCGCAACGATCGTGGCGTCTTTGCGGATGGAGGACTGGTCGGCAATGCGCCAGGACTGTTCGGGCTGCACGAAGTCAATACGTTCCTCGCGCCGAAACAGAATGCACTGGTCCGGGTGCTGTCCATCGGCACGATGACGATCGGTGCAACCGTCCGTGGCGGCGCCAGCCTCGACCGCGGATTCGGCAAGTGGCGCGGAGGGCTGTTCGATCTGGTGATCTCTGCCCAGGAGTCGTCGGTGGACTACATGCTGCGCCAGTCGTTGGGTAGCAACTACTTCCAGATCGACGACAAGGCCACGCCCGATCAAAGCAAGGACGTAAAGGCGCTGGACCGGGTTTCCATCGGCGCCACGAATACGCTGAAGGACCGCGGCAATCATGCAGCGCAGCGCGCGCTTGGCGACCCTCTTTTCCAACCGTTTCGAGCGCACCAGGCCGGCGCACCCACCTTCTATCACGGCCCCAACAAGAATGTGCCGGAGGCCGAATGCTGAACCTGAGCCCGCTTTTCTTTACCACCGTCGATGACGAATCCTGCATGCATGACGAGCTGGATCTGTCGCCCGAGCAACGAGCCTGGATCGCCAGCGCCCGAAATGATGTCAGGAACTGCCTTCGCACCGGAATTCCGCGCGTGCTGCGCGAACGCGGGTACACGGACGACGTGCCGCAGCCACGCTTCTTCACGCAAGGATCGTGGGCGTACAAGACCTTGAACGGCCCGGCACAACGGCCCCAGCAGGCGGATGTCGATGATGGTTGCTATCTGCCGTTGAGTTTTGTCTCGCAGACGAAGCGTCCCAGCAGGGCCACAACGGTGTTCTTTGCAGCTGCTGAAGAAGCCTTGAGGCTGTTGGTCGAGGAGAAGCACTGGAAGCTTGTCACCGACAAGCCGACATGCATCCGGATTGTCATTGCGGCCTATGCCCACATCGACATTCCGTTGTACGCCATCCCCGACGAAGAATTCGTCACGCTCGCGAAAGCCTCGATGGAGCGATACGGCTATGACTCGCTGACGGAGGCGGTGAACATGGCAGAGCGGGATGCCTGGACGGCATTGCCCGCTGATAAAGTGCTCCTGGCTCACCGCGAGTGCAACTGGATGCCCTCCGACCCCAGGCCTGTGAAGGAATGGTTTTTGGGCGAGGTGGAGGCCAAGGGCGAACAGTTCCGCCGCGTGATTCGCTACTTGAAGGCGTTTCGCGATTGGCGGTGGTCGAGCGGTGGACCGGCTTCGATTCTGTTGATGGCCGCTGCGGCTCCGCTATTCGAGAAGCGGGATCGGCGCGACGACCTGGCGTTGCTGGATGTCGTCGCGGCATTGCCGGCCCGGCTGCGCGCGGGGGTGAACAACCCCGTTGATGAGTCGGAGTCGCTTACTGCACGCCTTGGTAAAGAGGGCGTCGAAGAGGCTGCGAAAGCGTTCGAAGCATTCGAAAAAGTGCTGCGCGGAGCCACCAACGCCGGCAGCCCTTCACAGGCCTGCGTCTGGATGCAAGGCGAATTCGGTCCGCGTTTTCCGAACGAGCCGGACCGGGTCAAGGTGGTATCCGTTGTCGCCACCATTGCCGCAGCGCCGGCTACGGCTGGTCCGAGCGAATTGGTCGGGCGCACGAAGGCCGGATGAGCAGCGTCGCCGTGGTCTCCGATGTGGTCGAAGCCTTCAGGCTGCAAGGCTTCGAGTTTGTCGGCAAGACGGACGACGGCTGGTTCAAGCTGAGGGGGCCGTTGATCCCGTGCGGCGCGGACGATGGCATTCCATGTGAGGTTCAGCTCGACCCTACCTTCTTCGACCTGCCTCGCATTCGGCTGCTCGAAATTCCGCCTGAACTGCCCAATGCAGTTCCTCATCTTGGCGCGGAGGGCGGCCTTTGCTATCTGGCCAAGGGAACTGTCGTGCTGGACATCTACGATCCTGTAGGGCAGTCCTTGGCGTGCCTGCAACGGGCGGCAGCGGTGCTCGGGCAGATCTTGAAGGGCGAGATGATCGAAGATCTCGCCGAAGAGTTCTTTGCCTACTGGAACGGCTGGCTTTGTTTTGTGGACATGCAAGGCGAAGATCTGGGGCGACAAAACTGTATCGTTGCGCAAGCCAATGGGAATCCACTCTGGTTCATCACCGACAACGAAGATCGAACAACAAGAAAGTTGCATTCACTCGGCTACCAGGTCACTGATAAAACGGTGCTGACATACCGGGTCAAGACCACCGCGCAACCCCGCCCACTAACCAGCCACTGGCCCCCCGAAACGGTGGGGGACGTCTTGGCTTGGCAAAGCACCCTGGACCCACGGTGTCGGCGCAAGATTCACGAACGAATCAAGGAAGGGCAAAGCAAAAAAGCAAATGGCGTCCTGATCATCATCGAATCGCCACTGATGACCTACGGCTTTGCCGTGCTCTTTGACCACCAAGTGAGTCAAAAGACCAAGCTTGCTGATCGCAGGGATTCGAGTTTTGGGCTGAAGGTAATGCCCGTCTCAGTGATCAGGATCGATGACCGGTATCTGGCCCAGCGCAACATCCCCAAGTCGAAAACGTTGGCGGGGAAACGAATCGCACTTGTGGGTTGCGGCACGATCGGCGGATACCTCTCGGACATGCTGGTCAAGGCCGGGGCAGGATCATGCGGAGGGAAACTCACGCTGGTGGATTTTGATGGCCTCCTTCCACAGAACATCGGACGGCATCGGCTCGGCTTCCCGGACCTGTTGTCGAACAAGGCTGAGGCGATGGCGAAGGAACTCAAGCGCTTGTCGCCAGGCGTCGAGGTTCATGCGCTCCCCGTGGACGTGAGACAGGCCCAACTGGGAAAGCTGGACCTACTCATCGATGCCACCGGCGAAGAATCCCTCGGGCATTGGCTGTGCGGCCGCTACAGGGCTCCCACGCCCATGCTTTCTGTTTGGATCGAAGGGCCGGGAACGGCTGTGCGTGCGCTCCTGAGAACGAACGCATCGGGTGCGTGCTACCGATGCCTATGGCAGAGCCACAGAAGAGGCGAACTTCGCTCGACCATTGATGCTCTGCCTAACATCTTGGCAGGCCACGGGTGCGAGGGCTTGTACGTGCCATTTCCGGCTTCGGTGTCGGTGCAGGCAGCCAGCTTGGGTGCTGAGATGGCCCTTGATTGGGTCAAGGGCGTCCACTCTCCTGCATTGCGGACCCGGCTGATCGACCAGACCCATCATCTGGCCACGCCTGACTGCGATCCTCTGCGAGATCATGATTGCCCTCTATGCAATTCCTAGGGTCCTGGGCAACTGGCGACAAGAGCAGGTTGCTGCATTTTTCGACCCAGACGCTGGAGACATTCAGTCAGCATATCCAGGCTAGTGATGCCGACTGCGAAGCGGGCGGACTCTTGCTTGGTTCTGTACATGGAGCCCATTTGCTCATTGAGCAGGCGACGGTTCCTACCGCGTGGGACAAGCGGTTTCGCTATCTGTTCGAGCGGATGCCGTTTGGTCATGAGGCTATTGCGTTGTCGCGATGGACGGCGAGTCAGGGAACTGTCCGCTATTTAGGCGAATGGCATACCCACCCGGAAGACCATCCCCAGCCTTCTAGCCTTGACAGATCTGAATGGACTTTGTTGGCAGCGCAGCGTCGGGACAAGCGGCCAGTGCTCGCTGTCATCATCGGGCGTAGATCTCTGTATGCAGAGTTGGTGCCGAGATCAGGCGAAGGGTCGATATTCTTCCCCGTGGAGTAGAGCACTAGCGCAACAACCATCATCGTCTTGACTTGCACCTCCACTCAGACGGTAGTGCATTAAAGACGACGTCATCGGGGAAATTCCTTCCTCTGCAGCGGAGTTTGCCGCGGAAAGCGGTGGCTGGCCGGTTCCGATTGATTGCGGCGCCGGAAGACCGGCCGTTTGAGCATCGAGCCATCCGCATCCCTCGGAGAACGGCTCGATGGAAACCACTCGCAATCCCGCGCAGGTTCGGCGCTTCGCCGTCGAGGCACCCTGGGCCGTGCGTGTTGCCGCGCTGCTGCTTGCCGCTGCCGGATTGCAGCCCGCCATCGCCGCTGACGCCTCCGACAACGCTGCGGAGCGCGAGATGCTCGCCGCGGTAACGCGCCAGCTCGAACTGCTGGACCGCCTCGCCGAGCACGCCGCCACCACCGCGCCGCAGGAGCGCGCCCGCTACCACTTCGACTACGCGCGGCTGCGCGCCGACCTGGAGCGCGTGCGCACCGGCGTGCGCGACTACCTCGTTCCGCAACGCGCCCAGCCGCGTGATCCCGTGCCGCTGGCCGGTGACTACACGCGCAGTAACGCGGCGCCTGCGACGTCGCCCAAGGAGGCGCCGTCGCCATGACGCCTTCCGCCGATCAGGTCGCCGCCTTCACGGCCAACGGCGGCTTCGCGCCCGGGGCCGTCTCCACCGTCGTGCTCGGCTTCGTCTTCGCCATCCTGCTGCTGTGGGGCGTGTGGGCGATGCGCACTGCCTATGTCGGCTGGGCCGAGCACCACCTGACCCAACGCCAGTTCCTCGGCGTCATCGTGCGCTTCGTCGCGATGTACCTGGTGCTGGGCTTTTTCCTCCTGTCCTGACCCCATGAAAGGTACTTCGCCATGAACGCTCCCGCTACTTCTCGCCGTCCCACGTCGCGGCCCGCCGCGCGCATCGCCGCGCTGCTGATCCCGCTGGGCATCGCCGCCACGCCGCTGCCGTCGTTCGCCGACCTTCCCACGCTGGAAGACCCGTCGCGCGGCACCGGCAGCGGCATCATGCAGACGCTGCAAAACTACGGCTACGACATCGTGCTGCTGATCGCGCTGCTCGTCGTCGCCTCGATGTTCGTCGGCGTCTGCTACCACGCCTACACGCGCTACGCCGAGATCCACACCGGCCGCGCAACGTGGGGGCAGTTCGGGTTGACCGTCGCGGTGGGCGCGATCCTGCTGGTCGTCGGCATCTGGCTGCTGACCAAGGCTACCGGCGTCCTGTAAGGCCCGGCAACGATGGCCGGCGCCCTGGAGAGTCCGTCGCGCGACGGGCTCGTGACCTTCCTGCCGCACCGCCTCAACCGCCACCCGGTGGTCGTGCGCGGGCTCACGGCCGACGAGCTGTGGGTCTGCGCCGGGCTGTCCGGCGCGGCCGGTCTCGTGGCCGGCGTACCGCTGGCCTGGCTGACGCACAGCATCGCGATGGTGCCCACGCTGATCGTCGCCGGCATCGGTGTCGGTGTCTTCGTGGGCGGCGGCCTGCTGCGGCGGTGGAAGCGCGGCCGGCCCGACACCTGGCTGTACCGCCAGCTCCAGTGGCGCCTCGCGCTGCGCTACCCCGCGCTGGCTGCGCATGCGGGCGGGGGCCAGCTCATCACCCGGTCGGGCTGGTGGTCCACGCGGCGCCTGCGGCCCGATCCGTCCCTGCGTCGAGGTAGACCATGAGCCGATTCAAGAACGAGGTCGCGCACCTGCAGGCGCATGTGAAGACCTTGCGCCTGGCTGGCGCCGCACTGTTCGTCGTGGCGCTGCTGCTCGGCTTCGGCTGGTGGAGCGCACCCAAGAGCCTGACCATCCACGTGCCACCCGACCTGCGCTCGGGCAGCACGCGCAAGTGGTGGGACGTGCCGCCGGAGAGCGTCTACGCCTTCACCTTCTACATTTGGCAGCAGGCCCAGCGCTGGCCGACCAATGGCGAGCAGGACTACCCGCGCAACCTGCATGCACTGTCTGCGTACTTCACGCCGAGCTGCCGTGCCTTCCTGCAGCAGGACTACGAATTCCGGCGCAGCAACGGCGAGCTACGCCAGCGCGTGCGCGGCATCTACGAGATTCCCGGCCGCGGCTACGGCGACGAGCCGGCCATGCGCGTGCGCACCGTGTCGGCCAACAACTGGATCGTCACGCTGGACGTGAGCGCCGACGAGTACCTGGGCGCCGAGCAGGTCAAGCGCGCGCTCGTGCGCTATGCACTCAAGGTTGTGCGCATGGACGTGGACCCCGAGCGCAACCCCTTCGGCCTGGCGCTGGACTGCCATGCACGCGCGCCGGAGCGCATCGAGACCCCGCCGCCTGCGGCGCCGCCCGGCCGGGCCGCAAGCGCCGGCTCCAACTTGCAGGGAGACACCCCATGAAGTCCCTCGTGAAGCGTTCATCTGCGGCGGCCCTGGCTGGCCTGCTGCTGTGCCTGGCCTTCGTGCCTGCGGCCCATGCCGTCGAAATCCTGCGCTGGGAGCGCCTGCCGCTGGCGGTGCCGCTGGTGGTCGGCCAGGAGCGCGTGGTGTTCATCGAGCGCAACGTGCGCATCGGTGTGCCGCCCACGGTTGGCGAGCAGTTGCGCGTGCAGAGCGCTGGTGGCGCGATCTACCTGCGCGCGAGCGCGCCGATCCCGCCCACACGGCTGCAACTGCAGGACGTGGAGTCGGGCGCGCTGATCCTGCTGGACATCGCGGCCGAGCCGGCGAAGGCGGGCCAGCCTGCACTCGAACCCGTGCGCATCGTCGAAGGCGACGTGCCGGCGACGCGCTACGGCGAGCCGGCCAAGCCGGCGGACGACGATGCGGAGCGCACCGTACCCGCAGCGAAGCGCGCCACGCCGGTGGCGGTTGTGCTCACGCGCTATGCGGCGCAGAACCTCTACGCGCCGCTGCGCACCGTGGAGCCCGTTCCCGGCCTCGGCCGCGTCAATCTGCGCCGTGGGCTGGAGCTTTCCACCTTGCTGCCCACACTGCCGGTGCGTGCGCAGGCGCTGGCCGCTTGGCGGCTCGAAGACCAGTGGGTGACGGCGGTGAAGCTCACCAACGCCTCCGGGCGCTGGCTCGACCTCGATCCCCGCGCGCTGCAGGGCGACTTTCTCGCCGCGACCTTCCAGCACCCGAATCTGGCGCCGGCCGGCCGCGCCGCCGACACCACGGTGGTCTACCTCGTGACCCGTGGCCACGGCCTGGCCGAGTCGCTGCTGCCCAAGCTCTCACCGATCGACGCGACGGTGAACCTGCCGCCGGCCGCGGCGGCCGGCCAGGCCGAAGGAGGTGCCCGCCATGAAAAGTAACCCCCTCCTGAAGTGGCTGCTGATCCCGATGGCGCTGGTGCTGCTGTTCGTCGGCATCAAGATGTTCTCCGGGGATCGCGGCGCCAAGCCCGTTCCGGCCGGCAGCGCCAACTCGCTCACGCCCGAAGAGATGAAGGCGCTGGGCATCGAGGGCGACACGCCGCGCGATACCGTTGCCACACTGGTGGCCCAGGTCAAGCAGTTGCGCAACGAGCTGCAGACGGCGCTCAACGACAACAAGAACCAGAAGAGCGAGAACGAGCGTATGCGCGCGCGGGAAAGCGCGATCGACCAGCGCATCCAGTCCGCGCTGGATGGTGAACGCGGCCGCCTGCAGCAGGACCGCGAGCAGTTGGCCGGCGACCGCCAGCAGACCCAGGGCCTGCTGCAAGACCTGCAGCGGCGCCTGGATGGGCTTTCCGGCAAGGGCGGCCAGGCCGATCTGCCGGTCGGGCTCGGCCTGGAGGACGGCGACGGCAAGGGCTTCAGCGGCAGCCAGGGCGGCGCCGCGCGCAGCACCAGCGGCACGCGCTGGGTGGAACCGGACGATGCGAAGCCTTCGGCGAAGAACGGCAGCAGCGGCGGCCTGAACTTTCCGACCAGCTTCGGGCCGGCGCAGAAGACGCTTTCCGACACGGCCGACAACGTGGCCAGCACCGTCGCGGATGCAGGCAGCCGCGCCGTGGGCACGTCGTCCAAGCCGGTCTACACGGTGCCGTCGAACTCGACGCTGATGGGCTCCATCGCGATGACCGCGCTGATCGGCCGCGTGCCGATCGACGGCACGGTCAACGACCCGTACCCCTTCAAGGTGCTGATCGGCCCGGACAACCTCACCGCCAACGGCATCGACATTCCCGACGTGGCGGGCGCGGTGGTCAGCGGCACGGCCTCGGGCGACTGGACGCTTTCCTGCGTGCGCGGGCAAATCCGCTCGGTGACGTTCGTCTTCAACGACGGCACGGTGCGCACCATGCCGGAGGACGGCAACCGCAACCAGAACGGCGGCTCGGGCGGCAACGCGAACAGCACCACGCACGGCGGCCTGGGCTGGATCAGCGACCCCTACGGCGTCCCCTGCGTCAGCGGGGAACGGCGCAGCAACGCGCAGCAGTACCTCGGTTCGCAGGCCCTCATCACCGCGGCCGGTGCCGGTGCGGCCTCCCTCATCAAGTCGGACAACGGCAGCGTGGCCGTGGTCGCCAACAGCAACGGCTCGCTCGGCACGGTGGGCATTACCGGCAACGAGGCCATGGGCCGCATCCTGGCCGGCGGTGTGCGCGACATGGCCGATTGGGTCAACAAGCTTTACGGGCAGGCCTTCGCCGCCGTCTACGTGCGCCCCGGCGCCAAGGTCGCCGTGCACCTGGAGCAGCCGCTCAACATCGACTACGACGCCAAGGGGCGCCGGGTCAATCACCGCATCGGAGGCAAGCATGCGTCGGATTTGGATTGAATCGGCCGTGGTGCTGTGCGCGGTCGTGGTGCTGGGCGGCTGCGCCACCAGCAAGGACAAGGTACTCCCGCACGGCGACTACACCATGCTCGACGTGTGGAACCAGGAGACGGGCGGCAGTGCCGGCGGCGGGCAAGCGGCGCGGCAACTGCTCGATGCACGCCAGGGCCTGCGCCGGCCGCTGACGGAGGCCGACGTGCATGCGGCGCCCGCCGCCGCTACCGCCTACACGCGCACCGCGGCCAACGAGATCTACCGCCAGTTCCACCGGCTCCCCAACCCCGATCTGGTCATGTACGTGTTCCCGCACCTGGCTGGCAGCGATCCGGTGCCAGTGCCTGGCTACACCACCGTCTTTCCCCTGTATCAGAGGGTCCAGTACGCCATGCCCGGCGAACGCCTGGAGGACTACTGATGGCCTGGACCTTGCCCTGGCCGCGCAAGGCCCTCGCATCGGCTGGCCCTGAGCTGCACGACGAGGATGCCTGGTCGCGGCATGTGACGACACTGGCGGCACACGGCATCCCGGAGCCGGGCACCGTCGCGGATGACCGGCTGCACCGTCCTGCTACCGAGGCGGACCAGCAGGCGCTCTACGGTGTGGCGCCGTCCTTCGCCGACCTGCTGCCTTGGGTGGAGTACCTGCCGGGTTCCAAGAGCATGCTGCTGGAAGACGGCCAGTCGGTGGCGGGCTTCTTCGAGCTGGCGCCGGTGGGCACCGAGGGCCGCGAGATGGCCTGGCTGTGGCAGGCGCGCGATGCGCTGGAGAACGCACTGCAGGACTCCTTCGACGAACTCGACGAGAACCCCTGGGTGGTGCAGCTCTATGCCCAGGACGAATCGAGCTGGGACAACTACCTGCGCGGGCTGGCCGACTACGTTCGGCCGCGCGCCCAGGACAGCGCCTTCACCGACTTCTACCTGCGCTTCTTCGGCCATCACCTGCGCGCCATCGCCAAGCCCGGCGGCCTGTTCGAGGACACGACGGTGACGCGCCTGCCGTGGCGCGGCCAGGTGCGGCGCGTGCGCATGGTGGTCTACCGGCGTGCGAGCGCTACGACCGCATCGCGGCGCGGTCAGTCGCCCGAGCAGGCACTGACGACGATCTGCGACCGGCTCGTGGGCGGCCTCGCCAACGCGGGCGTGAAGTCCCGGCGCATGGCGGCCGACGACATCCACGACTGGCTGCTGCGCTGGTTCAACCCGCACCCGACGCTGCTCGGCCCCAGCGCCGATGACCGCGAGCGCTTCTACGAGCTGACCCGTTACCCCGAGGAAACCGAGCAAGGCGAGATCGAGCTGGCCAGCGGGGACTTCGCGCACCGCCTGTTCTTCGGCCAGCCGCGCTCGGACATGGCGAACGGCACCTGGGTGTTCGACGGCATGCCGCACCGGGTCATCGTGATGGACCGGCTGCGCATGCCGCCCGCCACCGGCCACGTCACCGGCGAAACCCGCAAGGGCGGCGATGCGGTCAATGCGCTGTTCGACCAGATGCCCGAGGACACGGTGATGTGCCTGACGGTCGTCGCGACGCCGCAGGACGTGCTCGAAGCTCACCTGAACCACCTGAGCAAGAAGTCGGTCGGCGAGACGCTGGCCTCGGAGCAGACACGCCGCGACGTGCAGGAAGCGCGCGGGCTGATCGGCAGCGCGCACAAGCTGTACCGCGGCGCGCTCGCCTTCTACCTGCGCGGGCGCGACCTGGCGCAGCTCGACGCCCGCGGCCTGCAACTGGTCAACGTCATGCTCAACGCCGGTCTGCAGCCGGTGCGCGAGGAAGACGAGGTGGCGCCGCTGAACAGCTACCTGCGCTGGCTCCCGTGCGTGTTCGATCCGGCGCTGGACAAGCGCCAGTGGTACACGCAACTGATGTTCGCGCAGCACGCCGCGAACCTTGCGCCGGTGTGGGGCCGCAGCCAGGGCACGGGGCATCCGGGCATCACGTTCTTCAACCGCGGCGGCGGGCCGATCACCTTCGATCCCTTGAACCGGCTCGACCGCCAGATGAACGCGCACCTGTTCCTGTTCGGGCCGACCGGCTCTGGCAAGTCGGCAACGCTCAACAACATCTTGAACCAGGTCACGGCCATCTATCGGCCGAGGCTGTTCATCGTGGAGGCTGGCAATAGCTACGGTCTGTTCGGCGACTTCGCCACGCGGCTCGGCCTCAAGGTGCATCGCGTGAAGCTCGCGCCCGGCGCCGGCGTCAGTCTCGCGCCGTTCGCCGACGCGCACCGGCTGGTCGATACGCCCAGCCAGGTGCAGACCTTGGATGCCGATGCGCTGGACGAGGACCAGGAGCCCGCAGCGCAGGCGGCGAGCCGCAGCGACGAAGTGGACGAGCAGCGCGACGTGCTCGGCGAGCTGGAAATCACCGCGCGGCTGATGATCACCGGTGGCGAGGACAAGGAAGAGGCGCGCATGACGCGCGCCGACCGCAGCCTGATCCGCCAGTGCATCCTCGATGCGGCCCAGCGTTGCGTGGCCAACCAGCGCACCGTCCTGACGCGCGACGTGCGCGATGCGCTGCGCGAGCGCGCCCGCGATACGGCACTACCCGAGGTGCGGCGCGCGCGGCTGCTGGAAATGGCCGACGCGATGGATATGTTCTGCCAGGGCGTGGACGGCGAGATGTTCGACCGGCCCGGCACGCCCTGGCCCGAGGCCGACATCACCATCGTCGATCTGGCGACCTTCGCACGCGAGGGCTACAACGCGCAGCTTTCCATCGCCTACATCAGCCTTATCAACACGGTCAACAACATCGCCGAGCGCGACCAGTTCCTCGGCCGGCCGATCATCAACGTGACGGACGAGGGGCACATCATCACCAAGAACCCGCTGCTTGCGCCCTACGTCGTCAAGATCACGAAGATGTGGCGCAAGCTCGGCGCCTGGTACTGGCTGGCGACGCAGAACATCGACGACCTGCCCAAGGCCGCCGAGCCCATGCTCAACATGATCGAGTGGTGGATCTGCCTCTCGATGCCGCCCGACGAGGTGGAGAAGATCGCGCGCTTTCGCGAGCTGAACGCGGCGCAGAAGGCGCTGATGCTGTCGGCCCGCAAGGAGGCCGGCAAGTTCAGCGAGGGCGTGATCCTTTCCAAGAGCATGGAAGTGCTATTCCGCGCGGTGCCGCCCAGCCTGTACCTGGCGCTGGCTCAGACCGAGCCGGAAGAGAAGGCCGAGCGTTTCCAGTTGATGCAGCAGTACGGCATCGGCGAACTGGACGCCGCTTTCAAGATCGCCGAGAAGATCGACCGCGCCCGCAGCATCGAGCCGCTGGTGCTCGATGCGCTGGCGTGACGGGGAGTCCACGATGCGCATCCCTCGCTTCGCGCCGTCCCGCACCGTCCTTGTCGTCGCGCTGCTGATGGCCGCGGCCCTGACAACGGCCGCATGGCTCGGCCTGCGGCCGCAGTCGCCGCCCGCCGAACCCGATTTTCCTTCGGCAGAAGCAACGCCTGCGCCGGCAACGGCACCAGCCGGCCCGCCCTGGCGCTATGGCCGCGCCGATGCGCGCTTCACGGTGGTCGAGTACGCCGACCTCGAATGCCCGTTCTGCCGCGCCTACTTCGCAGTGCTCAAGCGCTGGATCGACGCGCACCCGGACGTGAGCTGGCAATGGCATCACCTGCCGTTGCCGTTGCACGAGCCGGCCGCGTCTGCCGGTGCGCGCCTGGTGGAGTGCGTCGGCGAGGCCGGCGGCCAGGCCGCGTTCTGGCAGGCCGCCGAGTGGGTCTACACGCACACCCGCGGCGACGGTCAGGGCCTGCCCGAGGGCCTGCGCTATCCCGACCTCACGCCGGCCGCGCAGCAGTGCCTCGACAGCGACCGCCCCGATGCGCTGATCCGCGCACAGTCGGCGAGCGCGGCGCAGGAGGGCATCAAGGTCACGCCCACGCTGCGCCTGCAGGATCGCCAGTCCGGCAAGACGCTGCTGCTGCACGGCCCGGTCGAAGGAGATGCCTTGCTGTCCGCGATCGACCTGCTGGCGGCCAGTGCAGCGGCCGAGCCCGCATCGAAGGAAATGCCTGCCGAGTCTCTCGGAGACATGCCCAGGTAGCCACGATCTTCAAGGCTACGACGCGGCTTGGCCGTGCTGATCGACCCCGTTCGCTGCGCATCCCTGGACGCGAACAGCCACTGTGCATGCGGTGGCGGATGCCCGCTCTTCTGCCGCTTGTTCTTCATCGTCCCCGGAGGGTTTGTCCCTCCCGGGACAGGCGTCCTCCGACTTCATCCCGTGGAGGTTCGCCATGTCCTATGTCGTCGCCGACTCGCGTCCCGAGTCGCTCAGCCTGATCGCCGCCCAGCACGAAGACTGGATCATCCGCCAGGCCATCGCCTTGCTGGAACAACGCATCTTCAAGGCCGGCCCGATGCTGAACAGTCCCGCCGCCGTGCGCGACTACCTGCATCTGAAGCTGGTCGCGGAGCCCAACGAGGTCTTCGCCGTCGTGTTCCTCAACTCTCAGCACCAAGTCCTCGCCTACGAGCCGATGTTCAAGGGCACGGTCGATCAAACCTCGGTGTACCCGCGGGTGCTGGTGCAGCGCGCCCTGGCCCTCAACGCCTCGGCGGTCATCCTGGCCCACCAGCATCCATCTGGCATGACCGTGCCTTCGGCCGCCGATCAGGCGCTGACCGACCGGCTCAAAGCCGCCCTGGCGATAGTCGATGTCCGGGTGGTGGATCACTTCATCGTCGGCAAGGGCACGCCGTACTCCTTCGCCGAATCCGGCCTGCTGTAGCGCCGCTGACCGCCTGGTCCCCGCGGGAGCCTCGGCTCCCGCTTTTCTTTCGCCTGTCTGCCCAAAGCGGAGCGCGCGCGGTGCGCATTCCTTGTCGCGGTTGGACTGCCTTCGGCGTTCGACTAGAGCCTTGCTCTCATTCCCAGGACGCCCGCCATGACGGCTCCCTTCTTGAAACCCATCCCGCGGCTGCGGTGTACGCGCATCGCCTGCGCGGGAGGGCTGCTGCTGTGCCTGCTCGGCCAGGACGCATCCGCAGCCGACGTGCTGGTCGTGACCGACAGCCGCCATCCCGTGCAGTCCGCATCCGGCGCGCGCGTGATCGAGCTGGATCTGCCCGAGCGCATCGAGGCCGAACTGGCCGCGGGCCTGCCTGCCGATCCGGGCCGCGCGGCCGCGCTCGTGCAGCAACGCCTGCGCGATGGCAGCCAGGCACTACAGCGCCGCATCGGCAGCGCCTACCAGGGCGTCGCCGATGCCTGGGGCTTGGGGCTGGCCAAGGTGCCTGCCGTGGTGGTCGATCGCCGCTACGTGGTCTACGGCGAGCCCGATGTCGCGCGCGCCGTGGCACGCATCGAATCACATCGGAGGGCACAGCCATGAACCGCCTGCTGTCGGCGTCGTCGCGCCGGGCCCGCCTTGCCATCGCTTCGGTGCTGCTCGGCGGCGCCGCTTCGAGCTTCGCGCTGAACACGGCTACCATCGTGTCCTCGGCCCTGTCGCCCGACTGCCTGGAATATCGCGTCGTCGGCATCTGCTACTGGCTGTTCTGCACCTGGACGGGCTGCAAGGTGCGCACCTCGGTGAAGGTGCGCCACTACATTCCCGACGCGGTGGTGTCGAGCTACAGCAACACCGGCGAGAACCCGTGGATCGAGGTGCGCGCCATGAGCATGCCCAATCCCACGGCGCAGGCCGGCGGCGACGGGACGACGAACCACGACAACGAGAACAACCTGGCGAAGTTCAAGAACGCCGACGTGATCGGGCATCCCGGCGGTTCGGTGTTCAGCCAGTTCGCCAGCGCGTCCGGCTACGCCTGCCAGGGCGCAGGCACGGCCTTCATGCCGTACCTGCTGAGCACCCTCGACACGCTGGCCTGGCGCTACAACGTCCCGGAGATGGTGTACCCCGAGGCGGTGATCCCCGGCATGCGCGAGATCGGCGGCCGCACGACGCTCAACCTGTGGGGCAACGTCTATCCGCGCGGCGGCTTCCTGCATCAGACCGACGACTACAAGAGCGGCGCCGTCGTCGCGCAGCGCGCGGGCGATGTCGTCACGCGGCGCATGCAGCCGCACGTCTACCAGCCGCTGCTCGCGAGTTCGAGCGACGGCTATTGGCCGGCCGGCGCCCTGGTGGAGAGCGATGCCTCCACCGGCAAGTGGCAGGAGCTGACGCCGACCCTCTCCAACTCCTGCGCCGTGTTCCCCCACTCCAACACGCGCGTGCAGGCCCAGCAAGGCGACTACGCCTGGGCGCTGTGGCGGCCCTATGCCTGCTGCCAGCGCCGCGGGCAGGTCTTCCTCGGCAGCGTCGATTTCCTCTGAGGTATTCCGATGAAAGCGTCTCTCTCCCGTTTCGCACAGCGCGCCAGGCCCTACGCGCTCAGCATCGCGCTCGCCTGCGCCGTCACGGCCGCAGCCGGCGTCGCGTGGGCGCAGACCCGCATCAGCCCCACCGGCGTCGGCGTGAGCGGCAGCGTCATCGGCGACGACGTGCTCTACAGCATCGGCGGCGGCCGGGCCGTGTCCATGGGCGGCGCCGGGAACATGCAGAGCATCGGCGTGGGCATCGGCTGGAACAGCAACCTGATCTGCGGAAACATGAGCATCACGACGACGCTGCAGAACCAGTTGAACGGCCTCACCAATGGCTTTCAGCAGATCATGTCCTCGGTGATCCAGAGCGCCACCAGCGCCGTGGCGTCGCTGCCGGCCCTGATCATCCAGCGCGCCGATCCGGGCCTCTACAACCTGCTGACCAACGGCGTGCTGCAGGCTCGGCTCGATTTCGACCGCAGCAAGTTGACGTGCAAGGCGATGGCCAACCGGATGGCGGACATGGCCGGCGGCCAGGCCGGGTGGGATCAGCTCGCCGAAGGTTTCGCGCTGCGCGATGCGGTGAGCAGCACCGATGCGGTGTCCGCCGTCGAGCAGGCCGAATCGAACAAGGGCAACAACGGCGTGCCCTGGGTGGGCGGCGGCAACGCGGGCGGCTCGGGCCAGGGTTCCATCAAGGTGGTCGGCGACGTGACCCGTGCCGGCTACAACCTGCTCAACAGCCGCGGCGTCAGCGACACCTCATCCATCCCGCGCGCGTCCTGCGGCAACCGGCTGACCTGCCAAACCTGGTCCTCGCCGCAGGCCGCAGCGGACTTCGCAACCCGCGTGCTCGGCGAGCGCGAGCAACGCACCTGCGAGACCTGCACCAAGACGCAGACCACGCCTGGCGTCGGCCTGACGCCGGTGATCCAGGAAGAGTACGAGACCAAGCTGCAGGCACTGCAGGGCCTCGTGACGGGCTCGACGCCGATGACGGTGGCAAACCTCGAAGCCGCCGGCAGCAACTCGCTGCCGATCACGCGCGGCGTGATCGAGGCGCTGCGCGACGAGCCCGATCAAGACCTGCTCGGCAAGCGCCTGGCGTCCGAAGCCGCGCTGTCGAGCGTGCTGGAGAAGGCCCTGCTGTTGCAGCGCACGCTGCTGACCGGCAAGAAGGAGCCGAACGTCGCCGCCAACGAGCTGGCCGTGAAGGCGGTCGATCAGGAGAACAACGCGCTGGAGCAGGAGATCAACAACCTCAAGACCGAGCTGGAGCTGCGGCGCACGCTGGCCGGCAATTCGGCGATGGCGATCGTGCAGCGCCACGGCACCCGCGCCGCGGGCTCGCGCGGCATCTTCGAGGGCGACACGACGCGCGACCGGCTCAAGGAAGTGCAGAAGCCGCGGAGCGGGCCATGACCAGCCGGGCCTGGCTGCGGCCGGCACGGCTGCTCGGCCGCCGCGTCGGCATCGTGCTGCTGTGGGTGCTGCTGGTGGCGGGCATCGCGGTCGGCGTGAACGTCGTCGGCCTCCACATCGTCGGCAGCATCGACGGCTGGGAGCAGTGGCTGCGCGAGCAATCGGGCCACTTCCTCGTCTGGCGGCTGCTGCTCTACGCGGCGACGGCCTACGGCTGGTGGTGGATGCGTCGGCCCCTGCGCGAACGCGAGCCATTGGCCGAGACCCATCAGCGCCTGCTGCGCGCCGAGATCGCGGCCGTCGCCACCCTCGTGCTGCTCGAAGGCAGCCAGCTACTGCGCAATGGCTGAGCCCTGGAGAACGCCATGACGCTCAACACAACGGACTACCTGGAGTATTACCTGACCCTGGTCGGGTGGATCGTCAGCAACGGCATCTGGAACATCCTCGTGGCCAGCGGCGTATTCGCGCTGCCCTTCGTGGTCATGGTGGTGCAGGAATGGCTGCGCGCGCGGGCCGAGGGTGCGGACGAGGGCAACAAGGGGGTGCTGTCATCGATGCGCATCGAGAACCGCGTGTGGGTGGCGATCGTCGTCATCCTGTTCGCCGGCATCCCCTTCATTCCGGTCGACCTCAGCACCATCAAGTTCGACACGACGCGCTCCGCGCAATGCCAGGTCAGCGTCCCGCAGCCCACCGACACGGGCTGGTCGAACGCCTACACCACGCTCAACAACCAGAGCGCGCTGGTGCCGGTGTGGTGGTTCTTCATGCACGCCATCTCGAAGGCGGTGACGGGCGGCGCGGTGGCGGCCATCCCCTGCGGAACGGATCTGCGTCAGATGCGCATGGACGTGGATGCCACGCGCATCGATGACCCGGTGCTGGCCCAGGAGGTCGGCGACTTCGTGCATGACTGCTACGGCCCCTCGCGCGCCAAGCTGTTCATGTCTCGGCCCACGCTCTCCGACGAGCAGATGAATGACGTGACCTGGATCGGTTCGAGCTACTTCCTGAACAACGCGGGCTTCTACGACACCTACCACTCGAACACGCCACGCACGGCCTGGCCCTACGACGCGACGCGCGATGCGGGGCTGGCCCAGGTGGATAGCGGCGGGGGCTACCCCACGTGCCGGCAGTGGTGGTCGGACGGCGGCAGCGGCCTGCGCGCGCGTCTGCTGGCCCAGGTCGATCCCGACCTGCTGACGCGCATCGGCCGCTGGGCGGGCTTCCTGTCGCAGAGCGAGGTGAACGACTCGGTGATCCGCGCCGTGGTCTCGCCGCGGCAGCAGAAGATGAACCAGGGCTCGGTCTACACCGACTACGGCGGCCAGATCGAGAAGACGCTGCCCAACGTCGTGACGCGCGGCGCCGGCGACCTGGGGCTGACCATGGGCTCGCTGGGCTTCTTTCCGGCGATGGACGTGGTACGCCAGGCGCTGCCGATGGTGCTGTCGCTGCTCAAGATGGCGCTGGTGATCTGCATCCCGCTGGTGCTGGTCTTCGGCACCTACGAGCTGAAGGCGCTGGTCGCGGTGAGCTGCGTGCAGTTCGCGCTGTTCTTCGTGGACTTCTGGTTCCAGCTCGCGCGCTGGCTGGACAGCACGATCCTCGACGCGCTCTACGGCTGGGGGTTCGGCGCGAACCGGCCGCACAGCAACTTCGATCCGCTGATCGGCCTGAACAACGCCTTCGGCGACATGCTGCTGAACTTCGTCATGGCGACGATGTTCATCGTGCTGCCTACCTTCTGGGTGGCTGCGCTGGGCTGGGTAGGCGTGCGCGCGGGAACGGCAATTCAAGGGCTGGCGGCAGGAACCAGGGATGCCCAAGCTGCTGGCGGCAGGGGTGCGGGTGTCGCTATGAAAGCAGCGAAGTAACGCCTCTAGGCTTGCTCGTCTTCTGGATCGTGGGGGTCGATCCGGTAATCGTCATGGGTGTAGAGGCCGTACCCGGCAGGGCCGTATCGCCATTCCGGCTTGTGTTCCTCGTCGTAGCTCCCATCGTCGTTGCGGACTACCCAGGCGCCGACCAGCGCGAACGCAAGCAGCAGTGCCAGCCAGAACGCGGTGTAGAGCAGGACACCGATCGCAGCGAGCTTGACGGCCAGCAGCGCGGCCTTGGCAATGCCAGGCGCCCATCCCTGCGCGAGCAGCCAGCCCTGCGCCCGCCGATCCAGACGCGCGCAGCCTCTCCACGCCCGGCCCAGTGTCCGGCCGAGGCGTTCTGCGAAGGTGGTCTGTGCGGCGGTCTTCATGGTGGCTACCTCATGTTCATCCTGTCGTGTGGCTGTGATCCCTGTCCGTGTCGCGATTGAAACCTGTGCTGTTCTTCAACCGCGGTCTAGTCCTTGTCTGCTGCGCGCCAGTCGGCCTGGCTTGCGGCCACCAGCGCCGCCCAATCGTCCGGCGGGTTGCCGCGTCCCAACATCTTCTCGAACACCGCATAGGGGTCGGACTTGCTGCCCGACGACCGCAAGGTCTGCTCGTCGTTGACCCAGGCGAACACGATCGCCTTGGCCTTGGAGTCGAAGCGGAAGAACAGCCGGAACCGCCTCCCGATCTTTGCGCGCCGCCAGTGCCGGTAGGCCGGCCCCAAGGTGTTGCCCTGGCGGAATTCGTCGCGCGCAGGATCGCTCGGCACGACATCCATGATCAACTGGCTCAACGCCCGGAACAGCTTGACGTTGGCGTTGCTCTCGAACCCCTGCGGGTCGTTCTGTTCGGCCCGTTCCGCGGCCGCGTGCAGCTTGCGCAACTGCTCGATCACGCCCTCGTGGAACAGGAGCGTCCAACCGTGCCGCTGCATCAGAGCGCCACTTCGCCTTCGATGTCTTCATCGAGGTTCACCGCGTGGTGCGCGTTGGCCAGCATGGCCCGCGCCAGATCGTCCGGCAGGGACTGGACGTGCCGCCCGGCCCGGATGTCCGCTTCCAGCAGCCCCAGGAAGGCGCCGATGGCCGGGTCTTCATGGTCGGCGTCGGCGCGGGTCACGACGACTTCGCCGCCGCGCAGGTCGAACGCCACCTTGCCGCCGGTGTCCACGCCCAGCGCTTGCCGGATGGACTTGGGCAGCGTGATCTGACCCTTGGAGGTCAGCGTCGCGACTTCGTGGATTTCGGGCATGGCGGCACTCCTGATGGCAATGCCTGGATGGTAAGGAAATTTCCTTACCTTGTCAATCTGGGTGTGCATGGTGCTCCGTCCGGTCGATGAAACGGCTCCATCGTAGGGGCGGCACAGCCAGCCTTCCCGCATCAATCCGACTTGGGCCAAACCCGCATTGGTTGTGGTTCGGCAGGCGTCGTTGCCCTATATCCAAAGGTTTCCGTAAAGGCCAAAGGGCTGGGGAAGGGGCAAGGGAATGGGGCCAAGGGGAAAGGCCCTACCCGAAAAGGCCAAAAGGCTCTCCCGACCGGCCCGCCGTCTGGGGTTCGCCATGCTCTCGCTGTTCCAACGCAAACGGGTGCCACCTGCCGCCAGTGCGCCACCGCCCAAACCTCCCGCCGAGCCCGGCAAAGGGCTGATGCGGCCGGAGCCGGCCGCATCGCTGCTGGCGACGCCGCGCCGGCAGAAGCTGCTGGAACACATCTGGCAGCGCACCTCGCTGTCGCGCCGGCAGTTCGCCACGCTGTACCTCGCCCCGCTGGAACGCTACGCCGAGCTGGTCCAGCAATTCCCCGCGTCGGAGGCCCATCACCACGCCTATCCGGGCGGCATGCTGGACCACGGCCTGGAGATCGTCGCCTACGCGCTCAAGCTGCGGCAGTCGCATCTGCTGCCCGCCGGCGCCACGCCGGAGGCGCAAGCCGCCCAGGCCGAGGCCTGGACCGCAGGCACCGCCTATGCTGCGCTGCTGCACGACATCGGCAAGATCGCGGTCGACCTGCACGTCGAGTACGCGGACGGCACGGTCTGGCATCCCTGGCACGGCCCGCTGCGGCGGCCGTACCGCTTCCGCTACCGCAGGGAGCGCGAATACCGGCTGCACAGCGCCGCCACCGGGCTGCTCTACGCCCGGCTGCTCGATCCGGGCATCTTCGACTGGCTCGCCGACTACCCCGACCTGTGGGCCGCGCTGCTGTACGTCCTGGCCGGCCAGTACGAGCACGCCGGCATGCTCGGCGAACTGGTCGTGCAGGCGGACCAGGCATCCGTCGCCCAGGAACTCGGCGGCGATCCGAGCAAGGCCCTGGCAGCGCCCCGGCACGCACTGCAGCGCAAGCTGCTCGATGGCCTGCGCTACCTCCTGAAGGAAGAATTCAAGCTGAACCAGCCCCAGGCCTCGGATGGCTGGCTGACCCAGGACGCGCTCTGGCTGGTGAGCAAGACCGTCTCGGACAAGCTGCGCGCGCATCTGCTGTCGCAGGGCATCGACGGCATCCCGGCCAGCAACACGGCGGTGTTCAACGTGCTGCAGGATCACGGCATCGCCTTGGCCACACCGGACGGCAAGGCGATCTGGAAGGCCACCGTCACCAGCGATGCCGGCTGGTCGCACAGCTTCACCTTCCTGAAACTGTCTCCGGCCATGGTCTGGGATGCGGCCGACCGGCCGGCGCCGTTCGCGGGTCGCGTGCAGGCCGACGAGGAACAAGGGGCGCCGACACCGCAGGCACCGGCATCCGAAGCGCCAGGCTTGGAAAGCGCCGATACGGCGCCACCAAGCATCGCGCCGACCGTCCCTATGCCCACCGACAACGGCGTGGCTGCGCTGCTCGATCTGCTGAGTGACACGGCCCCACCCGTAGCGCCGGAGGCCCCGAGCGAACCCGAGCCTGCCTCGCCACCGGCGCCTACGGTGCTGCCGCAGATAAGCCTCGCGCCATTTCAGGATCGGCCGGAGCCATCCGGCGAGCATTTCATGGCCTGGCTGCGTCAGGGCATCCAGACGCACAAGCTCATCATCAACGACGCCAAAGCCTTGGTGCACAGCGTCGCCGGAACGGCCTACCTGGTGAGCCCCGGCGTCTTCCAGCGCTATGCGCAGGAACATCTGCAAATCGCCGCACTGGCGAAACCGGAGAACCTGGAGGGATGGCAGTGGGTGCAGAAGCGTTTCGAGAAGCTAGGCCTGCACCGCAAGCAAGCCAGCGGGCTGAATATCTGGACCTGCGAAGTCACGGGGCCGCGCAAATCCAGGCGACTGCACGGCTACCTGCTGAGCGCTCCCGAAGCGCTGTTCCAGGAAATGCCTCCGGACAATCCATACCTGCGCCTCCTCACCGAGGCCGTAAAGCGCGAAAATTCAGCCGCCGGTAATAAGAACGACAACGAACAGGGGTAGACAAGGAGCCACGGCGCGGGCCGGCTTCAGTCCGCTGATTTAGGCGGAGCCGTCTCTGCCAGCTTGGCTTCAGTCAGCGCCATCAAGTGGGCAGAACTGCATTTCAGCGCACGGGCGATTTTGAGAATGAGGGGGAGCGTGGGGACATGCTCGCCACGCTCGATCTTTCCCATGTGCGAACGCTCGATTCCTGACAGATGAGCCAGCGTTTCCTGGGCGATGCCTTGACTGGTTCTTTCTTCGCGCACGGAGGCCCCAAACGCGATGGCTGGTTCCGCTTCGTAGGTTGTTGTCCCGGTGGGCCGGCCTCTTTGAATCGAACGCTTTTGCATTGCCAAAAGCGTCGAGGATTGACACGATATAAACCACGTTAAACTTAACTCAATAGAAGCGACTTCATCGGTCGCCGCGAGTTCACTGCCTGGAGGAACTGGACGTGAAATCGAGCGATGCCTCCACTGAAATCCGGGTGGCTGTGCTCGGCGAGTGGGTGCCTTCACCGCTTGCCGACTTGCTGGCGTTGCAGCGCGCCGAAGAGCCAGAGACCGCCACCGCCTTGATCGGATGCAGTTCCACAGCGCAGGCGCAGGAACTGCCGCACGATAACTTTGACTTGGCCCTGTCCACAGCCGCCTGGGAGTGGCCAGGCTGGGTGTGCGAGCCGTTGTGGCATGACACGCTGGCAGTCGCCGTCGCCAAGCGCTCGCACCTGCTGTCCTACCGTGAAGTGCCTCGCCAAGAGCTGCTCAAGCAGCCGTTGATCTGCGCGCAGTCAACGGCCGACGAGCCGTGGCGCGCGGTGGCGCATGGCCTGGTCGAGGATGCACCGCAGGGCCATGAGCAGACCGTCAGCACCTTCGACATGGCGATGACGCTCGTCTCCGCGGGCTACGGCATTGCCGTCGCACCCGCCGCGAGACTGACCTGCTACCTGCGTCGCGGCATCGCCGCGCGGCCATTGGCTGGCGCACCCATCATCGTGATGGCCTACCTGCTTCGCCCGTCCTCGTCCTTGACCGAGCCCCAGGAAAGATTCGCCCGCCGCGCGCGCTCCGTGTCCTGAGACAGGGGCGCGCACTGCTGGGCGCTGGCGCGCTACGCAAACGCCACCTGCTGCGGGGACCACTCGCTTTCCTTCACCGTCGTGCTCACCGCCATGATGATCTTGTCGAGATTTGTGGCACTGACGCTTTCCAGAGCCGAGCCGCCGCGCAGCTTCGCGCGCGGCTGCAGGAGCGCGTTGTAGATCTGCCAAGGGTCGGCGCCCCTGGTCAGCTTGAGGACCGCCTGGATCAGCGCGTGCTTGACCGGATCGAGATGCCAATCCGGCACGCGCTGACCACGGTTGCCCAGGTTCAGCGCCAGCAGGTTGCCGGCCTTGATCTCGTAGCTGATCCACCGGCGGGACTTGCCCGCCATCTTCGCGTACTCGGCGACTGGCAGGTTGTGTGGTGCCTCGAAGACATCGACCAGTTCCATCCGCTGGCGCTGTATGTCGGACAGCGGTTCCTCCATGACGGAACGCGGCAACGGCACTGCGGGCAGCCGATGCGTCTCGGCTGACACCAGTGGCATCGCGTCTCCCGGCCTGGTCACGATCAGGAGCGGCGCCGACGCGGCCGCTGGTTTGGGTGGCGCACTCGCGGCTTCCTCATCCGAGAGGACGGGCACGCCCTCCAAATGAATGGTGAGCGGCATGCTCGCTGCCTCGACCATGTTCTGCTCGAAGAGATCGAGCCGGTCGGCCCAATCCTGCATCATCCGCCGCCGCTGCTCGACGTACTCGGCGTGGTTGTACGTGGCACTGACCTTGTTGGGATCGACGTGCGAGAGTTGCGCGTCCACCCACACCTTCGGGTAGCCGATCTCGTTGAGCGCGGTGGACATCGTGCCCCGGATGCCGTGCCCGGTCAGCAGGTCGCGATAGCCCATGCGCTTGAGCGCGCCGTTGAGCGTGTTCTCGCTCATGCGCTTCTTCAACTCGCTGTCGTGGCGGAACAGATAGTGCTGGGCCGGTTTGAGCTGTTCGAGCAGGTGCCGGACGATCTCGATGGCCTGCACCGACAGCGGCACGATGTAGGGTGGAATGTCCTTGGGCAACTGGCGCTTTCTGCGCATGTCCACCTGGAGCTGCTTCACGACCTCGGGCGGGATGATCCAGAGGCCCCGATCGAGGTCGAACTGATCCGGCGTCGCCAGGCGCAGCTCGCCCGTGCGCACGCCGGTGAATAGCAGCAGCCGCAGACCGAGCTGGGTCTGCAGCCGGCCACGATACTTGCGCAGGCGCTGCAACAGCTTCGGCAACTCGGCCATGCGCAGGAACGGGTTGTGGTTCACCGGGGGCAGCGGCAGCGCCACCACGTCGAGGTCGGAAGCCGGGTTCTGCTCCAGGCCCGGCACGACCACCAGCGCGTAGCGGAACATCTGGTTGAACCACGTCCTGACTTTCTCGGCGACGGAGAGCGCCTTGCGCCGCTCGATCCTGGCGATCACTTCCAGCAGGTCAGGGCGTTTGATGTCGTAGATCGAGCGCTTGCCCAGCAAGGGCAGCACATCCTTGGCGAAGACGCGAGGGAGGATCGAGAGGGTGGTCTGCCGGCCCTTCTTGAGGCCGAGTTCGCGGTGGGCAAGCCACTTCTTGTAGATCGCCTCGAAGGTGTTTTCACCGGCGAGTTTGACCGCGGCGCGCTTTTGCTTGCGGTGAAGGCGCGGGTTGATGTCCTTGGCCACCAAGGCGCGCGCCTCGTCACGCAGGGCGCGTGCCTCACGAAGGGACACCTCGGGATAGGTGCCCAGCGACATGCGCTTGGGCTCCTTCATCCAGTAGTAACGGAAGTGCCAGCTCTTGCTGCCCGTGGCCGTCACGGCCAGGGAGAGACCATCGATGTCTGGAAGTGTGTAGGCCTTGCCGGTGGCTTTGGCTTGGCGGACCACCAAGTCTGAGAGTGCCATGCTCTAGCTCCTGAACATGAGTCAGGAACCAGATGCTTAACCCATCGACCTCAGCGCCCTAGCAACAATCCGGAAGCCGTCGTGCCCGCAAAAATGGACACAAAAATGGACATAAACGTCGTGGCTTCAGGTGGATTTCCGTGGAGCCCACTGGAACATCGAGGTGTCGAAAACTCAACCAGAATCAACGACTTACGATGCCTCTTGGACTTCCTCAGAATTCCCTGGAACGATGCAGTGGAGCGGGTGAAGGGAATCGAACCCTCGTATGAAGCTTGGGAAGCTGCCGTTCTACCATTGAACTACACCCGCGGCGCTGCGGATTCTAACGCTCTGCGCCTGAAAGACACGTGACGCTTCAGACGAAGTGAACCCGTGGTGCCGTGGTCATGAGGGCTTCGCCGCCGTTTTCGTTCACGAGCAGCGGAAACTCCAGCCGCATGCCACCGACCTTTGGCATGTAGAGGTGGGTTCCCAGTGCCATGACCATGCCGGGCTGCACCACGTCTTCGCTGCGCAGGTTGATGAACGGACGCGTGCGAGCGCAGGTGCCCAGGCCGTGCCCGAAGGTGGGCAGGCAATAGTCACTCAGGCCGTGGCGTTCGAAAACCGCCAATCCTTTCTTCACCACTTCCGGAATGGCGTTGCCGGGGCGCATGTGATCGATCATGGTTGTCACCACTTCTTCCCAGCAGTCAATCAGCTTGCGTTGCTGTGCATCAGGCTTGCCGATGAACACCGGGATGGATGAATCGGCCAGATAGAGATCGATCATCGGGTGCAGGTCGAGGATGACGAACTCGTTGTTGCCGATGGCTTTTTCCGAAGCCTGCTGCGTCACACCATGAAGGTAGCCCGTGCGATCGCCGGACCCGACCTCGGTGCCACCGGTGATGGCCCAGGCCCAGGTGCTTCCGTGGTCACGAATCGCTTTTTCGATCGCGCCGGCCACTGCGTTTTCTGTGACGCCCGTCTGCACCGCATCGCGGCCAGCTTCGAACCCCTTGTCGGCCACGCGTGCCGCAAAGCGAAGCCGCTCGATTTCCTGTGGCTCCTTGATCAGCATCACGTCGTCGATCAACCGCACGCCATTCTCGATGCGTGCACTGGGAAGTTCGACTTGCAACTCCACGTATTCACTGGCCGTGAGCATGCCCGGAGCAACCTGCGCTGCGCCGGGGTGTGAAAGGTCGATGCCGATGCGGCCCTGGCCCAGGCCGAGGTTCTTGAGGCGCGAGCCGATCGTCTTGACGAAGTCCGAGAAGGTGAAGCTTTCCAGGTCCAGGTCGTGTCCTTCTTCCCGCACTCGGCTCGAGTCCCATGCCCAATAGACGAACTTGCAGTCGCCGTTGGCCGTGATGATCACGGCGCCGCGCCAGGGCATGAAGGCGCCGCTGAAGTAGTGCAACGCGGCTTGCCGTGTACCGACGTAGGCGTCGAAACCGGCGGCCTTGACCGCCTTGGCCACACGGGCACGGCGCGCAGCGAAGTCAATGGGGGAAAAGTCTGGTGGTGTCATGTTGAAGGAGGCGGGTTGGAACGGTTCAGTCGGGTTTGATGTTGGCAGCGCGGATGATCTCGGCGGATTTCTTCACTTCGGATTCGATGAAGCTCTGAAACTGCTGAGGCGATCCGGCGACGATCTGCAGGCCGGCTTCCTGCAGCTTGCGTGAGATGTCGGGGTCGCGCACGGCATTCACGATGAGGCTGTTGAGGCGCGTCATGGTGTCCTGAGGGATGCCGGCGGGACCCACGAAGCCATACCAGGATCCTGCCGAGTACCCTTTGACGCCTGCTTCGTCGATGGTGGGTACGTTGGGCAGTTCGGTCAGGCGCTGTGTGCTGGCGGTGCCGAGCGCGATCAATTCGCCGCTGCGAACACGAGGCAGTGCCTGAGGAATGATGTCCATGAGCAGCGTGACGCGTCCCGCCAGCAGATCGACGTAGGAGTTGCCCGATCCCTTGTAGGGAATGTGGTTCATGCGGATGCCGGCCATGCTGGCGAACGATTCCATCGCCAGGTGCATGGACGAACCGCTGCCGCCAGAGGCGTAGACAATGGAATGCGGCGCGGCCTTGGCCTTGGCGATCAGTTCTGCCACGGTCTTCACACCCAGACTGGGGTGCGCCACCAGCACCATGGGGGCGTTCACTGCGAGCGAAACCGCCGCGAAATCCTTGACTGTGTCGTAAGGCACGTCCTTGTAGAGGCTGGCGTTGGCGGCATGGTTGCCGGGGGTCGCGATGCCGATGGTGTAACCGTCCGCCGGTGCTTTTGCGACCACGGACGAACCCAGCATGCCGTTGGCGCCTGGGCGGTTCTCGACCAGAACGGGCTGGCCGGTGTGGTCCGACACGTGTTTGCCCACAACACGCGCCAGCATGTCGGTCGTGCCACCCGCCGCGTAGGGCACGATGATGCGAATGGGCTTGCTGGGAAAATTGTTGGCGGTGGCTGCCATGGGCGCCAGGCCAGCGCCCATCAGCGGCAGGGCGCAAAACAGTCGGCGTTTCATGTGTCTCCTTCGTGTGGCTTATCGGAAAGTCCTGACCATATGACCGGGTTGGGTGTTCGCCAAGACGGCACCGGCTTTACCTGATATACGCTACACGCATGGCTACATCTTCTCCGGACCTCGACTCGCTGAGGCTGTTCATCAAGGTGGCAGAGCTCGGCAACATTTCCCTGGCGGCTTCGGCGGTGGGGCTGAGTCAGCCTTCCGTGAGCCGTTCCCTGCGCGCGCTGGAAGAATGCCTGCAGGCTCCGCTGTTTCATCGAACGGGTCGGGGCGTGCGTCTCACCGAGGTGGGTGAGCAGGCACTTTTGCGTGCGCGTGCCCTGGTGGAGAGCGCGGACCAGTTCGCCTCCGATATCCGCGACCAGGCGCAGGCGCCGAGCGGCGTGGTGACGGTGGCGCTGCTGACGGCCTACATGCGAGCGGTGGGCCCGGATCTCTTCGAAGAGGTGCGTCGACGCTTCCCTGGCGTGGTGCTGCGCCTGCTGGAGAGTTTCAGTGTGCAGCACGAGGACTGGCTGGGCACTGGCCGGGTGGATATTGCGTTGGTGACGCGTTATCGAAAGCCGAGCCGGGACGGTCAGGAGGTGCTGGCGGTATCCGATCTCGTCGTGGTGGGCAATCCCGCCATCGGTGGAGGTGGTGACACCATTCCGTTCAGGGAATTGGCCTCGGTGCCGCTGGTGCTGCCGGCCGCACCCAATGGCTTGCGGGTGCGGGTGGAGGAGGTGGCCAGGCGCCTGGGCATTCGCCTGAACGTGGTGCTGGAGGCCGATTCGGTGGAAGCGCAGCGCGCCATCATTGCCCGGGACCGTTGCTATGCCATGTGGAGCCAGCATTCAGTGAGGCAGGCCGGTGCCGACACCCTGTTCGCAAGCCGTCGGATCGTGGAGCCGCGCCTGCCGCGTTACGTGGTGATGCAGACCACCACGCACCACCCCCTCAGCCGCGCGTCACGCGAGGTGGCGCGCATCCTGCGGCGGTTGGTGTTGGCCGCACACGCGCACACGGCCTGAGGGCTTACTTCAGTACGTCACCCACGCAGAGGAACTTGATCTCCACGTAGTCGTCCATGCCGTGGTGCGAGCCCTCGCGGCCCAGGCCGGACTGCTTGACGCCGCCAAAGGGCACATGCTCGGTGGCCAGAATGCCCACGTTGATGCCCACCATGCCGTACTCCAGGGCCTCGCTCACGCGGAAGATGCGACCCACGTCGCGGCTGTAGAAGTAGCTCGCCAGGCCGAATTCCGTGTTGTTGGCGGCGGCTATCGCTTCCTGCTCGGTCTCGAACTTGAACACCGGGGCGAATGGCCCGAAGGTTTCTTCCTTCGCGCACAGCATGTCGGCGGTGGCGTCGGCCACCACGGTGGGTTCGAAGAACTGACCGCTGCCCATTGAAGACAGGCGTTTGCCGCCCGCCACCACGCGCCCACCTTTGGCCAGTGCGTCGTCCACATGGCGTTGCACCTTCACCAGCGCGGCTTCTTCGATCAGAGGGCCCTGGTTCACACCCTCGTCGAAACCGTTGCCGACCTTGGTGGTCTTCACCCGCGCGGCGAACTTCGCCACGAAGGCGTCGTACACCCCGGCCTGCACGTAGATGCGGTTGGAGCACACGCAGGTCTGCCCGGCGTTGCGGTACTTGCTCGCAAAGGCGCCTTCCACCGCGCTGTCGATGTCGGCGTCGTCGAAGACGATGAAGGGCGCATTGCCACCGAGCTCGAGCGACATCTTCTTGACCGTGGGCGCGCACTGCGCCATGAGAATGCGGCCCACCTCGGTGGAGCCGGTGAAGCTGATGTGGCGCACCACGTCGCTGGCACACAGCACCTTGCCCACCGCAATGGACTGATCGCTGTCGGCCGTGATGACGTTGAGCACCCCGGCCGGAATGCCGGCGCGGATGGCCAGTTCGGCCGCCGCCAGCGCGGTCAATGGCGTGAGTTCGGCCGGCTTGATGATCACCGGGCAGCCCGCGGCCAGGGCCGGCGCCACCTTGCGTGTGATCATGGCCAGGGGGAAGTTCCAGGGTGTGATGGCCGCGCACACGCCGATGGGCTGGCGCAGCACCAGCAGGCGGCGGTTGTTGTCGAACGTGGGCAGGGTCTCGCCGTTGACGCGCTTGGCCTCTTCGGCGAACCACTCCACGAAGCTGGCGCCGTAGGCCACTTCCCCCTTGGCCTCGGCCAGGGGCTTGCCCTGTTCGGCGGTCATGAGGCGGCCCAGATCGTCCTGATGGGTCATGAGCAGGTCGAACCACTTGCGCAGGATGTTGCTGCGCTCCTTGGCGGTCTTGCTCTTCCAGGCGGGCCAGGCGGCGTTGGCCGCTGTGATCGCTGCCTCGGCATGCTGGGGCCCCAGGTTGGCCACGTCGGCCAGCTTGCGGCCGGTGGCGGGGTCGTTCACGTCAAAGCGGGTGTGGCCAGGCACCCACTGACCATTGATCAGGCCATCGGTCTTGAGCAGGCTCGGGTCTTTCAGCAGCGCCAGGGGGGATGTCTTCATGTCCATGAGAGGTCTCCATCGGTTCGGTATTCGGGGCGGTGGCGATCATTTAACTTATTAAATAATTGAGCCGCGATTGTGCCGCGCCAAAGCCTGAAAGCATAGTGGGCCGGCATGTTGGAAAATAGCGGGTTTGGTGCCGCCGTGCGCCAGCCGCCTGCAACGACCTTCCACCCACAAGGCCCTCATGACCCGCCCCGCTTCCGTCGCCGACATCCGCAAGAGCTTTCTGGACTTCTTCGCCTCCAAGGGCCACACCGTGGTGGCGTCGAGCCCGCTCGTGCCCGGCAACGATCCCACGCTCATGTTCACCAACTCGGGCATGGTGCAATTCAAGGACGTGTTTCTGGGCACCGACAAGCGCCCTTACGTGCGCGCGGCCTCGGT
Organism: Hydrogenophaga sp.; assembly: GCF_051860785.1. Lineage (GTDB taxonomy): Bacteria > Pseudomonadota > Gammaproteobacteria > Burkholderiales > Burkholderiaceae_C > Hydrogenophaga. Next base: position 307,586 of record NZ_JBIMLB010000003.1, on the reverse strand, counting down.
GCAGGCCTGTCTGCGCGCGGGCGGCAAGCACAACGACCTGGAAAACGTGGGTTACACCGCGCGCCACCACACCTTCTTCGAGATGCTGGGCAACTGGTCGTTCGGCGACTATTTCAAGCGAGAGTCGCTCAAGTGGGCCTGGGAGCTGCTGACCGAGGTCTACAAGCTGCCCAAGGAGCGCCTGCTGGCCACGGTGTACGAAGAGGATGACGAGGCCTACGAGATCTGGACGAAGGAGATCGGCCTGCCGCCCGAGCGCGTGATCCGCATCGGCGACAACAAGGGTGGTCGCTACAAGTCCGACAACTTCTGGATGATGGCCGACACCGGCCCGTGTGGTCCCTGCAGCGAGATCTTCTACGACCACGGTCCCCACATTCCCGGCGGCCCTCCGGGCAGCCCCGATGAAGACGGCGACCGCTTCATCGAGATCTGGAACAACGTGTTCATGCAGTTCGACATGAAGGAGGACGGCAGCGTCACGCCATTGCCTGCACCCTGCGTGGACACCGGCATGGGCCTGGAGCGCCTGGCCGCGATCCTGCAGCACGTGCACAGCAACTACGAAATCGACATCTTCGATGCGCTCATCAAGGCCGCCGCGCGCGAGACGAAAACCGCCGATCTGGACAACCCTTCGCTCAAGGTGATTGCCGACCACATTCGCGCCACCGCCTTCCTGGTGAGCGATGGCGTGATCCCCAGCAATGAGGGCCGGGGTTACGTGCAGCGCCGCATCGTGCGCCGTGCCATCCGCCATGGGTACAAACTGGGCCAGAAGACGCCGTTCTTCCACAAGCTGGTGGCCGACCTGGTGAAACTGATGGGCGCCGCCTACCCGAGCCTGGCCAGCCAGGCCGACCGGATCACCGAGGTGCTCAAGGCCGAGGAAGAGCGCTTTTACGAAACGCTGGCCAATGGCATGGAAATCCTCGACGCCGCACTGGCGGGTGGCGCCACCGTGCTGCCCGGCGAGGTGGCCTTCAAACTGCACGACACCTACGGCTTCCCGCTCGACCTCTCGGCCGACGTGTGCCGCGAGCGCGGCCTGTCGGTGGACGAGGCGGGCTTCAAGGCCGCCATGGAGAAGCAGAAAGCTGCTGGCCGCGCCGCTGGCAAGTTCAAGATGGACCGCGCGCTGGAGTACGGCGGTGCCGGCAACGCCTTCACCGGTTACGAGCAATTGGCCGCCTCGGCACACGTGCTCGCGCTCTACCACGAAGGCACGCCGGTGCAGCAACTGGCTGAGGGCCAGAGTGGCGTGGTCGTGCTTGACAACACGCCGTTCTATGCCGAGAGCGGTGGCCAGGTGGGCGATGCCGGTGTGCTGACCGCCGAAGGCGTGCAGTTCGGTGTGGAGGACACGCAGAAGATCAAGGCCGACGTGTTCGGCCATCACGGCGTGCAGACGCAGGGCACGCTCAAGGTCGGTGACGCGGTGAACGCGCAGGTCGACGTGGCGCGCCGGCAGGCCACCATGCGCAACCACAGCGTGACCCACCTGATGCACAAGGCGCTGCGCGAGGTGCTCGGCACGCACGTGCAGCAGAAGGGTTCGCTGGTCGACGCCGACAAGACGCGCTTTGACTTCACGCACAACGCGCCCGTGAGCGAGGCACAGATCGCCGAGATCGAGAGGCGTGTGAACGCGGAAATCCTGGCCAATGCCGAGACGCTGGCGCGCGTGATGGATATCGAAGCCGCGCAGGCCACGGGTGCCGTGATGCTGTTCGGCGAGAAGTACGGTGACACGGTGCGCGTGCTCGACATCGGCAGCAGCCGCGAGCTCTGCGGCGGCACGCACGTGGGCCGCACCGGCGACATCGGCCTGTTCAAGATCGTCTCCGAAAGCGGCGTGGCCGCGGGCGTGCGTCGGGTCGAGGCCATCACCGGTGCCAATGCGCTGGCCTATCTGCAGCAGGTGGAAAGCGCGCTGCACCAGGCCGCCGGCAGCTTGAAGGCGCCGGTGGCCGAGCTTCAGACGCGCATCGCGCAGACGCTCGATCAGGTGAAGGCGCTGGAGAAGGAAGTGGCCGCGCTCAAGGGCAAGCTCGCGTCCAGCCAGGGCGATGACCTGGTGGCACAGGCGGTGGACGTGAAAGGCCTTAAGGTGCTGGCCGCGGTGCTCAACGGCGCGGACGCGAAAACTTTGCGCGACACGCTGGACAAGCTCAAGGACAAGCTCAAGACGGCGGCCATCGTGCTGGCGGCCGTGGACGGCGGCAAGGTGCAGCTCGCTGCCGGCGTCACGGCCGACAGCACGGGCAAGGTGAAAGCCGGCGAACTGGTCAACTTCGTGGCCCAGCAGGTGGGTGGCAAGGGCGGCGGCAAGGCCGACATGGCCATGGCCGGTGGCACCGATGCGTCGGGCCTGCCCAGGGCGCTGCAATCGGTGCAGGGCTGGGTGGCCGAGCGCCTGTGAGCGCCTGGAGCCGCCGCGATTGCCTGGGCGCTCTGGGTGCGGCCGTGCTCATGCACGCGGCGCGTGCGCAGGCTCCAGCCCACCGGCGCGACCCCTGGCCTCGTGGCAGTGCCACGCCCAGCCTGGAAACCGTCGATCTGCACGGTCAGGCCGTCCGCCTTGCGGACCTCGAGGGCCGCGCCGTGCTGCTGAACTTCTGGGCCAGTTGGTGTGAACCTTGTCGGACCGAGATGCCCACGTTGCAGGATCTGCCGGCCCTGCTGGGGGAGGACCGGCTGGCTGTCATTGCGCTCAATTTCAAGGAGCCACCACAGCGCGTGCAGCGCTTCGTGTCGCAGACCAGCCTCGTCCTGCCCGTGTGGCTCGACCCGCTGGGCGAGCACGCCAAGGCCTGGGGCGTGCGCGTGTTTCCCACCACGGTGCTGATCGACCGCCACGGTCGTGCACACGAGTGCGTGCGCGGGGAAGTCGACTGGAGCAGCGCGGAGGCACTGACCTGGGTCGAACGGCTGCTGGCACGCTGAGCGTCGTTCGCCGGCCCATAATCCCCGAGTTCGGCCCACCTGGTGTGGCCGGCTTGTCCCAAGGCGATGCACCGCACCCTGTGTCTGCGGTTCCGCCCGTCTGCCCAACATTCCGGAGTCCTTTCCATGACCACCGATCGCCGCACCTTCCTGCGTTGCGCTGCCTCGTCCGTTGCCGCCGCATCGCCCCTTTTTCACGCCACCGGCGCCCTGGCCCAGGCCAGCCCGGTGGTTCGACGCGAATTCGATCCCCAGCCGGGCGAATGGCGCACCTTTGACGTGACCACCCGGGTGGACATCGATCTGCCGCGGGGCGCCACGCAGGTCTGGCTTCCGCTGCCTTCCGTGGAGAGCGCCTGGCAAAGGTCCTTCACGAGCGACTTCCGCACCAATGGCACGGCGCGCCTGAACGAAGAGCGGCACTACGGCGCGCGCATGCTGCACGTGAGCTTCGCTGAAGGCGGTGCCACACCTTACGTCGAACTCAGCAGCCGGGTGCAGACGCGCAACCGCGCGACCGATCTGTCGCAGAAGGTAGGCAGCACCGAGGACGCCGCCAGCCTGCGTTTCTGGACCCGGCCCACGCGCCTGCTGCCCACCGATGGCATCGTGCGCGAGACCGCAATCAAGGCCACGCGCGGTGCGCGCACCGACGTCCAGAAGGCACAGCAGATCTACGACTGGGTGGTGGCCAACACCTACCGCGAACCCAAGGTGCGCGGCTGCGGCGAGGGCGACATCAAGACCATGCTCGAGACGGGCAATCTGGGCGGTAAGTGCGCCGACCTCAATGCCATCTTCGTCGGCCTGTGCCGCGCTGCCGGCCTGCCCGCGCGCGACGTCTACGGCATCCGCCTCGCCCCTTCGGCCTTTGGCTACAAGGAGCTCAGCGGCAATCCGGCCAGCCTCAAGAGTGCGCAGCATTGCCGCGCCGAAGTGCACCTGGCCGGTCACGGCTGGGTGGCGATGGACCCGGCCGATGTGGCCAAGGTCATGCGCCTGGAAACGTCGGACTGGATCAAGACCACGGAGCACCCCGTGGTGGCGCCCGTGAACCGCGCGCTGTTCGGTGGCTGGGAGGGCAACTGGATGGCCTGGAACATGGCGCACGATGTGAAGCTGCCGCAGGCCCAGGGCCCGGAGCTCGGCTTCTTCATGTATCCCGCGGCCGAGACCGGCGGGCAGCGGCTGGATTCCTACGCGCCCGACGACTTCAAATACCAGATCAAGGCGCGCGAAGTCCGGGCCTGAAGGTCGGCCAGGCGAGCTCGAGCGCGCTGCGAAAGCGACGTCGCTCGCCGGTCACCGGATCGTCCATACCGATCTCGCGTGCCAGCAGCCGAAGGGGTCGGGCGAAGTCTTCCACGTCGAGCGGCCCGCGCAGCACATGGGGATAGAACTGGTCGCCCGCGATCGGAAGGCCCAGCGCGTTCATGTGCACGCGCAACTGATGGCGTTTGCCGGTGAGGGGTTCGAGCCGGTAGCGCGCCCATTCGCCGCGCTGCTCCAGCAGGTCGATGCGGGTCTCGCTGTTGGGTTCGCCGTCGGCCTCGTTCATGCGGAAAAACACGCCGTGCTCTTCCACGATGCGGCTGCAACGCACCACGGGCCACGTGAGCGTGGCGTCGTGTGCGGCAATGGCCTCGTACACCTTGTGCACCGCGCGCTCGCGAAACAGTGCCTGGTAGGCGTCGCGGTCTTGCGGACGCACGCTGAACGCCACCAGCCCGGCGGTCTCGCGGTCGATGCGGTGGATGGGGCTCAGCGTGTCGATGTCCAACTGGCGCTTCAGGCGCACCAGCAGGGTCTGTTGCACGTAGCGCCCGCCGGGTGTGACCGGCAGGAAGTGCGGCTTGTCGACCACCAGCAGATGATCGTCTCGAAAGACGATGGATTCGGTGAACGGCACCTCAGGCTCGTGGTCCAGCGAGCGGTAGTAGTAGACACGCGACCCCGCCACAAACGGCGTATCCGGCCGCAGGGCTTCACCCGTTTCGCTGAGCACCTCGCCGCTGGCCAGGCGCTGGCGCCAGCCCTCTCGGTGAACGGCGGGCAATCGCTCGGCCAGGAAATCCAGCAGGGCGGGCCATGGCGAAGGCTTGTCGTATGGCAGTGCCACGCAACTCGGCGAGACGCCCCCGCTCGTGGGGATCTGCGGGTTCCTGGGCAGGCGGGTCACGGATGCCTGTTCAGAGCCGGCGAAACACCAGATCCCACACGCCGTGGCCCAGCTTGAGGCCCCGGTTCTCGAATTTGGTGAGTGGCCTGTAGTCGGGTTTGGGCACGAACCCGGCCCTGCCGGCGGGCGAGGTGCTTTGCAGCAAGGGCTCGGCGTTCAGCACGTCCAGCATCTGCTGGGCATAGGGTTCCCAGTCGGTCGCCAGGTGCAGGTAACCGCCGGGCTTGAGGTGGCGTGCCAGGCGGTTCACGAACGGCCCCTGGATCAGGCGGCGCTTGTGGTGGCGGCTCTTGTGCCAGGGGTCGGGGAAGAAGATGTGCACGCCGTCCAGGCTGGTCTCGCCGAGCATGTGGTCCAGCACCTCGACGGCATCGTGGCGCAGGATGCGGATGTTCTCCAGGCCCTGTTCGCCCACCAGCTTGAGCAGCGCGCCCACGCCGGGCTCGTGCACCTCGCAGCAGAGAAAGTTGTCTTGCGGGCGCACGCTGGCGATGTGCGCGGTGGCATCGCCCATGCCGAAGCCGATCTCCAGGATGAGCGGAGCGTCGCGACCGAATGCGGCCCGGGCATCGAAGCTGCCTGGAGCGTAGGTGAGCAGGAAGCGGGGGCCGTATTGCTCGTAGGCGCGGGCCTGGCCCGGGCCCACGCGGCCAGTGCGCAGCACGTAGCTTTTCACCTCGCGCAGGTAGGGCACGTCGCTGGGGGGAGTGCGCGGCAGCGCGTGGCGGGGGTCGGTCATGGGGCGCAGCAGTCGATCGGCGAAGGGATGGATTTTAGGCGGGCCAGGCCCTTGTCCACGCCTCGAGAGCCTGCGCTGGCATGTCGGCTTTCGCTGCAGGCAGGCCCAGGACTTGTGCCGCTTGTTCCAGCGCCGCCAGCGGATGGCTCAGGTCGAGCGCCTGGGCTCCGTTTTGCTTGCTGAGCTTTTCGCCGTTGGTCCCCAGCACCAGGGGTGTGTGCAGGTACGTCGGCGTGGGTAGGCCCAGGGCACGCTGTAGAAGGATCTGGCGCGCGGTGTTGTCGGTCAGGTCTTCGCCGCGCACGACGTGCGTGATGCCCTGTTCGGCATCGTCCACAACCACGGCGAGCTGGTAGGCCCAAAGGCCGTCGGCGCGCCGAAGCACGAAGTCGCCAACCTCCGTGGTCACGTCCTGGGTCTGCGGTCCCAGGCGTTGATCGGTCCATTTCACCGACGCCTGGATGGCGTTCACGGCGAAGCGCCATGCGCGTGCGGGTTTTCCGTGCAGGCCACCGCGCTCTGGGCGGCAAGTGCCGGGGTAGACGGCAGTTTGGTGGCGTTCTCGGCTCAGCCCTCGGACGAGCAGTGCGGTCTCGATGTCCTTGCGGGAGCAGGCGCAGGGGTAGGCCTGTCCGTTGACGATCAAGGCATCGAGCGCATGCTGGTACAGATCGCTTCGCACGGATTGCCAGACCACCGGCTCGTCGCTGACCAGGCCGCAAAGTGCCAGCTGTCCCAGGATCAGTTCGTCGGCACCTGGCACGCAGCGTGGCATGTCCACGTCTTCCATGCGCACCAGCCAGGTACCCCCATGGGCGCGCGCATCGAGCCAGCTGGCGAGGGCCGCCACCAGCGAGCCCGCGTGAAGGGGGCCGGTGGGAGAGGGGGCAAACCTGCCGCGGTAGATGGCCATCATGGCCAACGCACCATTGGCTTCAGGCGATGGCGAGGGCCATCTCCAGCCCGGAGACGAAGGCGTCTTCCACGCGGTGGCCCAGACACCAGTCGCCACAGGCGCCGATGCCGAGCGACTTGTCGATCAGGTGGGTCTTGCCCAGCGGCGTCTGCGTCTGGGCGAAACGCCAGCGATGCACCACGGCGTGGGTGGGTGTGACGCGAATGCCGGTGATCTCGGCGAAGCCCTTGAGCAGTTTGGCCTTGACGCGCTCGTTGTCGTCCTCCAGGTGCTTGGTGGACCACGTCGGGCTGGCCTGCACGGTCCAGCGTTCGATGGGTTCACGCCCGGGCTTGCTCGATTCGCGCGCCAGCCAGCTGATGCGGTGGTGCGTGCTGCGCGCGGCGTTCCATTGCGGCCCGAGGTGCGGCAGGCCGGGCTGCATGGCCTGCGGGTAGGCGACCATGAGCGTCCAGCAAGGCGCCACGTGCACCGGCGTGAGTGTCTGGCGCAGTTCGGGTGCCAGGCCCGACGTCAGCAGCAGGTCGTGGATCTGGGGGTGGGGCATGGCGAGCACCACGCGGTCAAAGCCCCCCAGCACCTGCTGGCCGCCCTGCGCGTCTTCAGCGCGCAATTGCCATTGCCGGGCGTGAAGGGCATCGCGCTCGATGCGGGAGACGTGCGTGTCGAGCAGGGCCCGGACCAGCAGGCCGCCATGCAGCTCGGGTTGCACCAGCGGCTGCGCCCAGAGGTTGACGAGGGCACTCATGCCGGGGGAAGCGACGAAGTGCGGTTCGGTGGGGGGCGGCGCGCTGGCGAGCACGTGACCGAACTCGTCGAGCACGCGCACGGTGCTCGCGCTCCAGGGCCGCACCACGGCGGTGGCGTTGTTGCGCAGCGCCGTTTCGAAACGCTTGTCGCGCACAGTGAAGTACTGGGTGCCATGGTCGAAGCCGCCGAATTCGGTGCGCCGCGTGGCCATGCGCCCACCGAACCCGCGGCTCTTTTCCAGCAGCGTGACGCGATGGCCCGCCTGCGCCAGCGTGCGGGCACACACCACACCGGCCATGCCGCCACCCACCACCGCGACGTGCATGGGCGCTTCCTTTGAACCGGCCGCCCTCGAGCGGGCCAGCGGTGTGGCAGATGCGCGGGGCTTTTTGGGTTTTTGCATGTCTCGTTGCGCTTTGTGTTGCGGTTGGGCGTGTGGCCGACTGTATCAGCCCGTTCGCTGAAAACGAGCACGCACTGCGGTCAAATCTGATGGTGGTTGTGGAGGAGGGCATCGCGCGTTTTGGGGCTCTGCAGGCGGTCCAGCCACCAGCGCAACGCACGACCGGTGTCGCCCGTGCTGCGCGGCTGGCGCCAGGCGTAAGCCACGCGCAGCGTCCGATTGGGGCGTTGCACGGTCTTGACAACCAGCCGCCCTGCGTTGATGAAAGGTTGCGCCAGCGGAAGCGGCAGGTAGCCGCTTCCGAGTCCGCGCAGTTGCGCTTCCAGCTTGTGCTGCATGGTCGGCACGGTGAGCACGTCTTGTCCCGGCAGCAGGTTGTGCGTGACGCCGCTTCCGCGCTGGGTGCTGTCGGCCACCGCGACGGCGCGGTGTTCACGCAGTTCTTCGTCGCACAAGCTGTGGGTGACCGCCGCCAGGGGGTGGTGCGGTGCCACGGCGTAGACGAACTGCAGCGTGCCCATGGGCGCGGACTGGAATTCGGTGAGTGACATCTCGCTCGGCACACCCAGTGCAATGTCGGCCTGGCCGCTCTGCAGGGCCTCCACGGTGCCGGAGAGCGTTTCCGCACGCAGCTTGAGCCGCGTGGGCGCGCCCTCAGCGTAGAACGCTTCGCAGAGTTCGAACAGCGTGGCGCGGGCGACGATGGCGTCGGCAGCAATGGTGAACTGCGACTCCCAACCAGTCGCCACGCGCTTGACGCGCTGGGCCACGGCGTCCAGTTCGTTCAACAGGTATTGACCCGAGCGCAGCAGCTCGGCACCGGCGGGCGTGAGCACGGCACGGCGGGCGCTTCGGTCGAACAGCAGCACGTCCAGCGCGTCCTCGATCTGGCGGATGCGGTAGGTGAGTGCGCTGGGCACCATGCCCACCTCGCGCGCGGCTGCGGCCATGCTGCCCAGCCGCGCCACGGCCTCCAGCAGGCCCAGGTTTTCGGGCGACAACGCGGCGCGCGGCGTGGAAGTGGCCATCAGGTTCCGCCCATCATTCAAATGATTTGAATGATGCCATCAAATCCGTGCGGTCAGAAGCGGTGTCGGGGCGCCCACAATCCATCCCATGCCAGCCCGATGCGCCACCGCGCAGAAGCCGGCCCCACCGAAGGAAAGGACCAGACCATGTTCCAGATTCGACGCTCCGACGCTCGCGGCTACGCCGACCACGGCTGGCTCAAGAGCCACCACTCGTTTTCTTTCGCCGAGTACTTCGATCCCGCCTGGATGGGATGGGGCAACCTGCGCGTGATCAACGAAGACCGCATCGCCCCCGGCACCGGCTTCGGCACGCACGGTCATCGCGACATGGAGATCATCAGCTACGTGCTGCAGGGCAACCTGGCGCACAAGGACAGCATGGGCAACGTCAAGGGCATCCCGCCGGGCGACGTGCAGCGCATGAGCGCTGGCAGCGGCGTGCGTCACAGCGAGTTCAATCACGCACCCAACAGCACCACGCACTTCCTGCAGATCTGGATCGAGCCCAATGTGCATGGGATCGAGCCTGGCTACGAGCAGAAGAGCTTTGCCGAGGCCGAAAAGCGCGGGCAACTGCGCCTGGTCGCTTCCAACGACGGCGCCGAGGGCTCGGTCACCATCCACGCCGATGCCGCCATGTACGCGGGCCTGCTCGACGGCAATGACGCAGCAGAACTCACGCTGAACCCGGCACGCAAGGCCTATGTGCACCTGGTGCGTGGCGAGCTTGACGTGAACGGCCAACGCCTGCACGGCGGTGATGCCGCTGCGCTCACGGGCGAAAGCCGTCTCGCACTGGCCAACGGCAAGGACGCCGAGGTGCTGGTGTTCGATCTCGCGGCCTGACCCTTTCCCAACCCTGAACCTTCCCTTTCCCTCTCTTTTTAAGGAATCACCATGAACGCTCTGCAAAATCCCCTGGCCCTGATTGGCCGCATCCTGCTGGCCATTCTTTTCGTGCCGGCCGGCTTCGACAAGATCGGCGGCTTTTCAGGCATGGTGGGTTACTCCACTTCCATGGGACTGCCCCTGCCAGAGGTGGGTGTGGCCATTGCGCTCGTGATCGAACTGATCGGTGGCCTGGCGTTGCTCGTCGGCTTCGGCACGCGCATCGCCGCGATTGCCCTGGCGGTGTTCACGCTGGTGGCCAGCTTCTACTTCCACGCCTACTGGGCCCTGCCGGCCGAGCAACAGATGATGCAGCAGCTCATGTTCTTCAAGAACATCGCGATCACCGGTGGCCTGCTCGCCTTCGCCGCCTTCGGTGCCGGTGCCTATAGCGTGGACGCTCGCCGCAAGGCCTGAGCCATCCCAGTTTATTTCAAGGAATCTTTATGTCCAAAGTTGTCGTCGTTTACCACTCGGGTTACGGTCACACCCAGCGCATGGCGCAATCTGTGGCTCAAGGCGCGGGCGCCGAACTCATCGCCATCGATGCAGAAGGCAACCTGCCCGAAGGCGGCTGGGAAGCGCTGGATGCGGCCGACGCCATTATCATGGGATCGCCCACCTACATGGGCACCGTGAGCTGGCAGTTCAAGAAGTTCGCCGACGCCTCCAGCAAACCCTGGTTCTCCCAGAAATGGAAGGACAAGATCGCCGCCGGCTTCACCAACAGCGCGGGCATGAACGGCGACAAGCTCGCCACGCTGAACACCCTGTTCACCCTGGCCATGCAGCACGGCATGATCTGGGTCAGCCAGGGTCTCATGCCCAGCAACACCAAGGGCGCGCAGCGCAACGACGTGAACTACCTGGTGAGCTACAGCGGCGCGATTGCCCAGAGCCCGTCGGATGCGGGCGCGGGCGACATGCTGCCGGGCGATCTGGAAACCGCGCGCCTGTTTGGCGAGCGAGTGGCCTCCGTGGCTGCGAGGTTCAAGCGCTGAATGTTTGATTCGGAGTTCATGCGGCGTATATTTGCCGGATGAAGTTCCTCAGCATCATCCCCTGGGCAGACTGGCTGGCGCTGGTCTGCTTTTTTGCGTTGTGGACCGGCTACGCCTGGTTTGCAAGGGTGTGGGGTCGCAAGGCGGGCTCGCTCATCCAGACCACCAACCGCTACCGTGCCTACTGGATGATGCAGACCACGGCGCGCGAGCCGCGCATGCTCGATGGCCTGATCACGCAGACCCTGTCCAACACCCCGGCCTTCTTTTCGTCCACGTCCATCCTGGTCATTGGTGGCCTGTTTGCCCTGCTGGGCACCACCGACAAGGCGACCGAGCTCATGAGCGAAATTCCGTTTGCGCAGACGACGACGCTGGTGGTCTTCGAGTTCAAGATCCTGGTGATGGTGGCGATCTTCGTGTACGCCTTCTTCCGCTTCTCGTGGTGCATGCGGCAGTACACCTTCGTGGCACTGGTCATCGGGGCGATGCCGCCGGCGGCCGATTTTGAAAGCGGCAAGGCGGATCGGGCGTCTTACGCCAGGCGCGCCGCCGGCATGGTCAGTGCCGCGGCCGAAACGTTCAACGACGGCCTGCGCGCGTACTACTTTTCGTTCGCTGCGTTGGCCTGGTTCATCTCTCCCGTGGCCATGGTGGTGGCCACGCTGCTGGTGGTGGCCATCCTCTACAGCCGTGAGTTCCGCTCTGAAGTGCTGCACCTTCTGAAAGAAGATGTGACACCGATTGTTTAAGCCCCCACGCTCCGCCGCTGCGCGGGTCGCTGCCCCCCAAGGGGGCTGATCCGGCTTGGGGCGGGCCGGCGCCGGATCGTATGAAGGCGTTCGACCGGTGCGGGCCTTCTAAAATGGCCCGATGTTCACCCACCTGCGCCTTCACACCGAATTTTCCGTCGTCGATGGAACCAACCGCATCGACGACGTGGTGGCCGCCGCGGCGGCCGACGGCCAACCCGCCCTGGCCATCACCGACCTGAACAACCTCTTCGGTGCGGTCAAGTTCTACAAGGCCGCGCGCGGTGCCGGTGTCAAGCCGCTGATCGGCGCCGAGGTGATGCTGCAGGGCTTCGCCGAGGAGACCCCCGGCGCCATGCCCGGCAGCCACCAGCCCGCCGCACCCCGCGTGCTGCTGCTGGTGCAGGACCATCAGGGTTACCTCAACCTGTGCGAGTTGCTGGCGCGCGCCTGGACGCGCAACGGCGCGCGCGACCAGGCCGTCGTGCACCGCGACTGGTTGCAGGAACTCAACGCTGGGCTCATCCTTCTTTCGGGCGCGCAGGCCGGGCCGGTGGGACAGGCGCTGCTGCAGGGCGATACGCAGCGCGCTTCTGATCTCGCCCTGCAGCTCTCCACCCTGTTCACGCACCGCTTCTACCTCGAGCTGCAACGCGCCGGCCGCGCCGACGACGAGCGCCACGTGAGCCAGGCGGTGCAGCTCGCTGCCCGCCTGCACCTGCCGGTGGTGGCCACGCACCCGGTGCAGTTTCTGGAAGCCGACGACTACGAGGCCCACGAGGCGCGCGTGTGCATTGCCGATGGCGAGATCCTGGGCAACAACCGGCGCGTGCGCCGCTTCACCCGCGAGCAGTATTTCAAGAGCGCGGAACAGATGCATGCGCTGTTTGCCGATGTGCCTTCGGCATTGGCCAACACACTGGAAATCGCGAAGCGCTGCAATCTCACGCTCACACTGGGCAAGCCGCAGTTGCCCGACTTTCCCACGCCCCTGGTGGACGGCGTGCCCATGCCGATGGAAGAGTTCTTCCGCCAGTCTTCGTTCGAAGGACTGGAGGAGCGCCTGGCCCACTTGTACCCAGACTCGGCCAAGCGCGACGCCGAGCGCCCGCGCTACGTGGAGCGGCTCGAGTTCGAGATCAACACCATCCTGAAGATGGGGTTCCCCGGCTACTTTCTCATCGTGGGCGACTTCATCAACTGGGCCAAGAACAATGGCTGTCCGGTCGGCCCGGGCCGGGGTTCGGGCGCGGGTTCGCTGGTGGCCTATGCGCTGAAGATCACCGATCTCGATCCTCTGCAATACAAGCTGCTGTTCGAGCGTTTCCTGAACCCGGAGCGGGTGTCCATGCCCGACTTCGACATCGACTTCTGCCAGTCCAACCGCGACCGGGTGATCGACTACGTCAAGGACAAGTACGGCAAGGACGCGGTGAGCCAGATTGCCACCTTCGGCACCATGGCCGCGCGCGCGGCGATTCGCGACGTGGGTCGCGTGCTCGATTTTTCCTATGGTTTCTGCGATGGCATCTCCAAGCTGATCCCCAACAAGCCGGGCATGTCGGTCACGCTGCAATACCCGCCGGTGCCGAAGAAGGAGGGCGACAAGAACAACTACGCGATCGAGATGGAGCCGGTGCTGGCCGAGCGCATCCAGAAGGAAGACGACGTCAAGACGCTGATCGAACTCGCGCAGAAGCTCGAGGGGATGGCGCGCAACGTGGGCATGCACGCCGGTGGTGTGTTGATCGCACCCGGCAAGCTCACCGATTTCTGCCCGCTCTACGCGCAGCCCGGTAGCGAATCGGCGGTGAGCCAGTACGACAAGGACGACGTGGAGGCCATCGGCCTGGTGAAGTTCGACTTTTTGGGCCTGGCCACGCTCACCATCCTGGAGATCGCGCGCGAGCTCATCATCAAGCGCCATCCTGGTCAGGAAAGCTTCCGCTTTGAAGACGTGCCACTCAATGACGCGAAGGTGTACGCCTTGTTCTCGCGTGGGCAGACCGAGGCCGTGTTCCAGTTTGAAAGCCGCGGCATGCAGGGCATGCTCAGAGACGCCAAGCCCAGCCGGCTGGAAGACCTGATCGCACTGAACGCGCTGTACCGGCCGGGTCCCATGGACCTGATTCCCAGCTTCGTCAACCGCAAGCACGGCCGCGAACCGGTGGAGTATCCGCATCCGGCTGTGGCGGAGATGCTGTCCGAGACCTACGGGATCATGGTCTACCAGGAGCAGGTGATGCAGACGGCGCAGATCCTGGGCGGCTACTCGCTCGGTGGCGCCGACCTGCTGCGCCGGGCCATGGGCAAAAAGAAGGCCGAAGAGATGGCCGAGCACCGCGAGAAGTTCCGAGCTGGTGCTCTCGAGACGCACAACATCCCCCAGGACAAGGCCGACGAGGTCTTCGACCTGATGGAGAAGTTCGCGGGCTACGGCTTCAACAAGTCGCATGCGGCCGCGTACTCGCTGCTGGCCTACCACACCGGTTGGCTCAAGGTGCACTACACCGCCGAGTTCTTCTGCGCCAACATGACGGTGGAAATGGACGACACCGACAAGCTCAAGGTGTTGTTCGAGGACGCGCTCAAGATGGGCATGACGTTCGAGGCGCCAGACGTCAATCGCGGTGTGCACCGCTTCGAACCCATCACCAACAAGTCCATCCGCTATGGCCTGGGTGCCATCAAGGGCACGGGACAACAAGCCATCGAAGCCATCGTGGCAGCGAGAGAAGGGCGCGGCGAAGGCCCTCGGGGTGAGGAAAAGGGCCCGTTCAAGAGCCTGTTCGATTTCTGCGTGCGCGTGGATCGCACGCGCCTGAACAAGCGCACGGTGGAAGCGCTCATCAAGGCCGGTGCCTTTGATTCACTGCACCTCAACCGCGCCGAATTGCTCGCCTCGGTGGATCGTGCCTTCGATTTCGCCGCCGCCAGTCTGGCCAATGCGAACCAGGGCGGCCTGTTCGACATGATGGGCGGCGACGACCACGGCTCCAGCACGCAGGAACCCGATCTGGTGTCCGTGACGCCTTGGGGCATCAAGGAGCGCCTCACGCACGAGAAGAGTGCCATCGGCTTCTATTTCTCGGGCCACCTTTTTGACGAGGTCGAACGCGAGGTGCGCCGGTTTGCGCGCACGCCACTGGGCGATGTGATGGAAGGCCGCGACCCGCAGATCCTGGCCGGCATCGTGACCGACTTCCGCGTCATCAACGGTCAGCGCGGCAAGCTCGCGCTCTTCAAGCTCGATGACAAGACCGGCGTGTTCGAGACCAGCGCCGACGAGAACCTCATCAACGCGCACCGCCATCTGCTCAAGGACGACGAACTCATCATCGTCCAGGCGGTGGCGCAGCCGGATCGATTCTCGGGCGGTGTGCGTCTGAAGATCCAGCAAGTCTGGGATCTGGCGGCGGCGCGCTGCCGCTTCGGCAAATATTTGCGTGTGGCGGTGAATGGCCATGCGCCCGCGGTGGCTCAACTGGTGCGCGAGTTCCCTCCGAAGCGCGAAGTCACGGAGCAGGGCGAACTCGTGAGGGGCTTGCCGGTGCGCCTGGCGTTGCTGCGCGAAGGTGCTCAGTGCGAGCTGCAACTGGACGACCGGGCGCTGTTCTTTCCTACCGATGCCGCGCTGGCGAGCTGGATGGCTCAGGCCCACGAGCAGCGGGCGGAAATTGTGTTTGAGTAGGAAGCACCCCCTGCGCCGCTGCGCGGCTTCCCCCTGAAGGGGGACAGTGCCTATGGCCCGGCAAAGCCGGTTCCGTGGCACTTCTGGATGGGTGACCGCGCTCCGGAAGGCTTTGATCAGTCGAGAGGGCGCAGGCTGATCGTCAACGGCTGCGGGATGGTGCCGTTGGTGTCCTTGGGCAGGCTGACCGTGCGGTCGATGGCGCGCAGCACGGCTTCGTCCCAGGCCGGGTTGCCGCTGCTCTTGACGAGGCGGCGCGAGGTGATGGTGCCGTCGGCCGATGTGCGCACTTCGACCTCCGCGCGCGGGTTGCCAGGTGCCACATCGGTGAACACCACGTTGGGCCGGATGCGTGCAGCCACCCGTCCGGCGTAACCAGGCGTCGGGCCGCTCGACTGCTGAGCGGTGCCGGTGCTCTGGGGGCCACCGGTGGCACCGGCCTGGCCCATCATGCGTTTGATCTGATCTTCACGGGCCTGGGCCAGGCGCTTTTCTTCGGCCGCTTCCCTGCGTTCCTGTTCCTGCTCGCGCTTCTGTTCGGCCAGTTTCTGCTGGCGTTCCTTTTCCGCTGCGGCCTTTTCCGCGGCCGCCTTCTTTTCGGCTGCGGCCTTTTCTGTCGCGGCTTTCTGGGCGGCCAGCTTCTTCGCTTCTTCTTCGCGTTCGCGTTTTTCCGCCTCGGCCTTCTTCTTGGCCTGAGCGGTTGCAATCTCGGCTTGCGTAGGACCAGGCGGCGGTGGCGCGGGGGTGGGCGCAGGCGCAGGTTTGGGTGGCGGCGTGGGTGTTTGCTGAACCTGAGGTGGCGGTGGTGGCGGCGCCACTTCGCGCGGCGCGGCCTGCTGTGGCGTCCTCGACCAGAGTTCGGCTTCGACCGACATGGGTTCGGCATCGTGCTGCCACTGCACGCCCATGGTGAGCGCGATCACCAGCAGGCCGTGCGCCACCAGTGCCAGGCCCAGTGGGCCCAGCCAGCGCCCGTTGCGCGGTGGTGCGAGGTCGAGGTGGTCGGCGGTGGATTGCATGCGGGTGTGGAAAGACTCAGCGTGAGGTTTGCACGGACAGACCCACGCGCGCAACACCCGCGCGCTGCAAGGTATCCATGACGCGAACAACGGCTTCGTACTTCACGTTCTTGTCGGCGCTGATCACCACTGGCACCCCGCCTTCGGGCATGCTGCCCTTGGCCATCTGCAATTGCTGCACACGCATGACCAGCTGGCCCAGGGCAACGGGTTGCGCCTCGCCGCTGGAAGATCCCTCGCGCGCGGTGATCTGTTCGTCCTTGTCGATCATCACGGCCACGAAGCGGTCGGGCTGGCGTCCTGCCTGGCCCACGCTGGGCAGCGCGATCTGGCTCGGCGTGATCAGCGGCGCCGTGACCATGAAGATGATCAACAGCACGAGCATCACGTCGATGAACGGGACCATGTTGATCTCGTTGATGGTTCGGCGGCCTCGGCCGCGGGAGGAGACGGCGGGCATGTTCAGTGACCCGAGGCTGTCTGGGACTGGGCGCCCAGGTTGCGTTGCAGGATGTTGGAGAACTCTTCCATGAAGGTCTCCATGCCGTTGGCCACGCGGTCGATGTCGTGGGCAAAGCGGTTGTAGAACACCACGGCCGGGATGGCGGCGAACAGGCCGATGGCGGTGGCCACCAGCGCTTCGGCAATGCCAGGCGCCACGGTGGCGAGCGTCACCTGGGCCAGGGCCGCCAGGCCTGTGAAGGCGTGCATGATGCCCCAGACGGTGCCGAACAGGCCGACGTAGGGGGCCACGGAGCCCACGGTGCCGAGGAAGGAGAGGTTGGCTTCCAGCGCATCCAGCTCGCGCTGAAAGCTCGCCCGCATGGCGCGGCGCGCGCCGTCGAGCAATGCCCCGTTGTCGGTGATGCGGCGCTCGCGCAGTTTCTGGTATTCGCGCATGCCGCTGGCAAAGATGCGTTCCATGGGGCCTCCATGGCGGGCGCTTTGCGCTGCGGCGGCGTACAGCTCGTTGAGGTTGGTGCCGGACCAGAATTCGCGCTCGAACTCATCGTTGTGGCCGCGCACGCGCTTCAGGGCAAAAACCTTGCGGAAGATGGCGGCCCAGCTGATCACCGAGACCACCACCAGCAGCACCACCACGGCCTGCACCACCCAGCTCGCATTGAGCATCAATTGAACGATGGAGAGATCTTGGGTCATGGGTTCTCGGAGACGGTTGATGGGAGAAAAGTTTCGAACAGGGCGCTCAAACCCCGGCTTGCAGGGCCTCCAGCACTGAGGTGGGTATGCGCTGAGGACGCAGGCTCTGGGCTTCGACCCAGCCGATGCGGATGTTCCCCTCACAGAGCAGCACGGGTGGCTCGTTCCCGTCGGGAGTGTTCAGCAGTGCGCGCTGCGTGATTGTCAGGGAGGCGCGGCCCGCTTCCTGCACCTGGGCTGTAACCAGAAGCAAATCATCCAGCCGCGCCGGGCGGTGGTATTGCACCCGGGTTTCACTCACGACAAACATGCCGCCCACCTGTTCGCGCAGGGCCTGCTGCCCGATGCCGAGGTGGCGGAGCCATTCGGTTCGCGCGCGTTCGAAGAACTTGAGGTAGTTGGCGTAGAAAACGATGCCGCCGGCATCCGTGTCTTCCCAGTACACGCGCACCGGCCATGTGAACGGAGCCACCACGCCTGCGTTCACCGCGCCTGCTCCAGACGTGCGACCGCTTCCTGAAGCTGGGCCATGGAGTTCGCCGTGGAAAAGCGCAGGTAGCGCCCTGGCTCGGCGGTGCCGAAGTCCCTGCCCGGCGTGGTGGCGAGCTGGCAGCGTTTCATGAGCTCGAAGGCCAGCGCCCAGCTGCCGCCTTTGTCCGGCCGCTCTCCGGTCGGCGGGATGCCCCAGCGAGCGCACAGGCCGCTGACGTCGGCCCAGGCGTAGAACGCACCGTCGGGCATCACGGGCACGTTCAGGCCCAGGCGGTTGAGCTCAGGAATGAAATAGTCGCGTCGCGCCTTGAAGGCTGCGCGGCGACGCTCGTACTCGGCCAGGCTGTCGGGTTCGAAGCAGGCCAGCGCGGCGTGCTGCGCGATGGTGCTGGGGCAGATGAAGAGATTCTGCGCCAGCCGCTCGACCGCAGGCACCAGGGCCGGTGGCAACACCAGCCAGCCCAGGCGCCAGCCGGTCATGCTGAAGTACTTGGAAAAGCTGTTGATGCTGATGACCTCGTCGCCCAGGCCATCGGGCAGGCCGAGGGCGCTGTGGCCATAGTCTTCTTCGTAGCTCAGGCCAAGGTAGATCTCGTCGACCAGGGTGATGCCGCCGCGCTCGCGCACCAGGCGCGCGATGCGTTCGAGTTCATCGCGTGCGATGGAGGTGCCCGTGGGATTGGAGGGTGAGGCCAGCAGCACACCCCGCGTGGCCGGCGTCCAGTTCGCCTCGACCTGCGCCGCGCTGAGCTGGAAACGCTGGCCCGCCCCGCTGGGCACCAGCACCGCGCGGCCTTCGGCCGCCTGCACGAACTGGCGATTGCACGGGTAACTCGGGTCGGGCATGAGGACTTCGTCACCCGCCTCGATGAGCGCCAGGCAGGCCAGTTGCAAGGCCGCAGAAGCGCCCGCCGTGACCACGATGCGCGCCGGATCGATGGACAACCCGAAGTGCGAGGCGTACCAGCCACTGATGGCCCGGCGCAGCGGGGGCAGGCCGGTGGCCGGCGTGTACTGGCTGCGACCCTCGCGGATAGCGCGTTCGGCGGCGGCAGCCACCAGCGGCGGCGCGGTGAAGTCGGGTTCGCCGATGTTGAGGTAGATCATCGGCCGCGCACCCACCGCCGCGTCGGCTGCCATGGAGGCGGCGGCCTTGGCCAGCTCCATCACGTAGAAGGGCTCGATGCGCCTGGCGCGTTGCGCGATCCTCATGGAGCGGTCTTGCGCGAGCCGCTGCGCACCGGTGGGGCGCTGACCTCGGCCGGCCTCAACTGGGCAGCGAGCTGGTGCAGCACGCCATTCACGTACTTGTGGCCATCAGTGCCGCCGAAAGACTTGGCCAGTTCAATGCATTCATTGAGCACCACGCGCCATGGCACGTCCGGACAGTGCTGGAATTCGTAGGCGCCGATCCAGAGCACGCCGCGTTCGATCGGCGAGACCTCGGGCAGGGGACGGTCGAGCCGGGGCGAGATCAGCGCGTCGAGTTCGCCTGCCTCGGCAATGCAGCCATGCATGAGGGCATCGAAGTGTGCGCTGTCGGCTTTGTGAAAGCCCGCCAGGTCGCGGGTGAAGCTGTCGATGTCGACCGACGCATTGCGGCCGACCAGGTGCTGGTAAAGGGCTTGCAGGGCGAACTCGCGCGCCCGTGTGCGGGCCGATTTGTCGGCGGCCTTGCGGCCGGTGGAGCCGCTCTTGCCTTTTTCCGCCGTCTGGCTGGGGGAATCCTGGGACATGTTCAGCCGATCTCTTGAAGCAGGTGGGCCATTTCCACCGCCACACGGGCGGCGTCGCGTCCCTTGTCGACCTGGCGGGCCACGGCCTGCTCCAGGTTTTCGGTGGTCAGGATGGCATTGGCGATGGGAATCTGGTAGTCGAGCGCAAGCCGCGTGACGCCGGCGCCCGACTCGTTGGCCACGAGTTCGAAGTGGTAGGTCTCGCCACGGATGATGCAGCCCAGCGCGATCAATGCGTCGAAGTCGTCGCGTTCGGCCATGGCCTGCAGCGCCACCGGCACTTCCAGCGCGCCCGGCACCTTCACGTGGGCGATGTTCTTTTCCTGCACGCCCAGCGCCAGCAGCTCGCTCAGGCAGGCGTTGAAGAGGGCATCGGTGATGGCTTCGTTGAAGCGTGCCTGAACGATGCCGATGCTGAGTTTCTTTCCATCGAGCAAGCTCGCTGAGCCTTTGTCTGCGCCGAACATGTGCGGATCCGTTTCCTAGTCGTTGTGGCCGAGATAGCCGGTGATTTCGAGCCCGTAGCCGGTCATGCTGGGCATGCGGCGCGGGTTGCCCATGAGCTGCATCTTGAGCACGCCGCACTCACGCAGGATCTGTGCGCCCACGCCGTAGGTGCGCAGGTCCATGCGCCCGCGCTCGGGCGCCTGCGCAGAGCGGGCCGTGCCTTCGAACTGGGCCAGCAGCTGTGCGGCAGACTCCCCGCAGTTGAGCAGCACCGCCACGCCGGCACCCGCCTGGGCGATGTAGCGCAGGCTGGCCTCCAGGCTCCAGGAATGCATGGCGCGGCCGACCTCGAGCGCGTCGAGCACCGACAGCGGTTCATGCACCCGCACGGCCACGCTGTCTTCCGGTTTCCACTGGCCCTTGACCAGGGCCAGATGCAGGGCGCCGCTGGGTTCGTCGCTGAAGGCGGTGGCACTGAACTCGCCGAAAGCGGTGTTGAGCGTGCGCGTGCCGAGCTTGCGGACCAGGCTTTCATGGCGGCTGCGGTGTTCGATCAGGTCGGCGATGGTGCCGATCTTCAGGCCGTGCTGAGCGGCGAAGACCTGGAGGTCGGGCAGGCGGGCCATGGTCCCGTCGTCCTTCATGATTTCGCAGATCACGGCCGCCGGGCTGCAGCCAGCCATGCCGGCGAGATCGCAGCCCGCTTCGGTATGGCCGGCGCGCATCAGCACGCCGCCTTCCACCGCCTGCAGGGGAAAGATGTGGCCCGGCTGCACCAGGTCGGCGGCCTGCGCGTTCGGCGCCACGGCCACCTGCACGGTTCGAGCGCGGTCGGCGGCAGAAATGCCGGTGGTCACCCCTTCGGCTGCCTCGATGGAAACGGTGAAGGCCGTGCCCATCTTGGTGCCGTTGCGCGGCACCATGGGCGGCAGGCGCAGGCGCTCGCAGCGATCGCGGGTCAGCGTGAGGCAGATCAGGCCGCGACCAAAGCGCGCCATGAAGTTGATGGCTTCGGGCGTGACGTGGTCGGCGGCGAGCACGAGGTCGCCCTCATTCTCACGGTCTTCTTCGTCGACCAGGATCACCATGCGCCCCGCTCGCATCTCGGCGACAATCTCCTCGACGGGCGAGATGGCCACCGGGGCCAGGTTTTCACGGGCGTTCATGAAGGTTCCTTCGGGGTGAGGGTACCGGCGCCCAGCATGCGTTCCACGTAGCGGGCGACGGTGTCGATTTCGAGGTTGACCGGGCTGCCCGCGGCCAGTTGGCCCAGCGCGGTGTTCTGCACCGTGTGGGGAATGAGGTTGATGCTGAACTCGCAGCCCCGGGCGGTGTCGCTGATCTGGTTGACCGTCAGGCTCACGCCGTTGACGGTGATCGAGCCCTTGTAGGCCAGGTATTTTCCGAGTTCGGGGGGTGCCATCACGCGCAGTTCCCAGCTCTCGCCCACTTGCGCAAAGTGCGTGACCGTGCCGACGCCATCCACGTGCCCGGAGACGATGTGTCCCCCCAGGCGGTCGTGGGCGCGCAGCGCTTTCTCCAGATTGAGGTGGTGGCCAGGTTGCGACAGCCCGGTGGTGCGGGCCAGCGATTCGGCCGAAACGTCGATGGTGAAGTGCTGGCGGGACAGGTCAAGCGAGGTGACGGTCATGCAGGCGCCATTGAGCGCAATGCTGTCGCCCAGGCCCACGTCGTCAAGATACCCGGCGGGCGCCTCGATGGTGAGTCGCTTGCCGTGTTCCAAAGAGCTGCCCAGGTCGTGGAGGGCGGCGATGCGCCCCACGCCGGTGATGATGCCGGTAAACATCGGCGTATTTTCGCAGGGTTTTCGCTGGGGCACTTTCCGACTGCTTGCGGACGTGGCTTCAGCGTTCCCAGCAGCTCCGGCTGCCCAGCGGCTCGGCCACCCGGGCGGTGGCGCTCTGGCTGCGCTGGCCGGTGTGGTCCATGTGGAAGTTGCCGCAGGCGTCGGCCGCCTGGGTGCCCGTGGGCAGGGCGCTCAGGCGATGGCTCCAGCCGGTTTCTGAACTCACCGCGAGGGTGTAGCGGCCGCCGTCCACCACAAGCCGACTGGCCGGGATCTCGGTCGTCAGTGGGTAGGCACCGCGCGCCGTGGCTTCACGCTCCATCCACTGCGCCAGCTGCAACAGGGCAGCCCGGGCGTGCGCTCGGTGGCCGCGCATCACATACTGGTTGTAGCCGGGCAGAGCAATCATCGCCAGCACGGCAATGATCGCGACCACGATGAGGGTTTCGATCAGCGTGAAGCCACGCACCTTCACCGCTGCACCTCGCGCCAGTCCATTCGCACACCTGGGCCGTTTGCACCGAGCAGGGACGTCTTGTCGGTGCAGGCACGTTCGGTGCATCCGGCACCCTGGCGCACGGAAATGAGATCGAGGCGGTTGCCGCTGCCCGGGAGGGTGATGAACTCCGAAGCCTTCGCGCGCATGCGGCTGACGCGGCTGGTGTTCGCGGTGACGCCGGGCAACGCGAAGACTGGCGTTGCCGGAGGCCAGCCAGAGATCATGTTGAGCACGGTCAGCCAGTGTTCGTCTTCAAGGGGTTCGGTATCGCAACTTTCGCCGGCATTGACGTTTGCGGGAGCGGTGCTGGTGATGATGGCCTTCTGGCCTTCAAAGTACACGGGCGTCTGCAGCACCCGTTCGCGTTCCCCCGGCAGGTCGAGGTACCAGCCGCGAGGACTGGTGGCGTTGGCGCCTCGGGTGTACGCCACGGCCCGCTCCGTCGTGTAGGACAGCTCAGGCACCGATGGCGCCGCGTCGTTGGCGCTTTCACTGCGCGGTGCGGTACCGAGCATCTCCTGCCGGACCAGGGCTTTGCGAGCGTCTGCGGGTGGGATCCGGGCGGTGTCCAGCAGGCTCAGTCGGCCACCACGTTCACCGAAACCGCTCTTGTCCCAGAGACTGTAGATCGTTTGCACCTGGGTGTCTGCGGCGTCGGACGTCTGCAGGTTGCGGCCGGTGCCGAACAGGAGCTGGATGCCGCCCAGCGGGTGTGCCAGCCACAGCGGTGGGGTGGTTATGGGCTGGCGCCTGGCCGGCTCCGCGTTGTCGGTGGACACGAAGAAGGGTTCGCATTGCGTGGAATCGCGACAGGTGTCGCCGCTACCGTCCCAGACGCTCACGCCCCAGTCGGCGTCGCTGTTGCCTGAAAGGTTGAACTTCCAGAGCTGGCCTTGCAGATCACCGGCGTAGGCGACGTCCACCTGGCCGTCGCTGTTCACATCGATGAGGCGTGGGGCAAACAGCCCGTTGGACTGCTTTTCCTGTGAATGGGCCACCAGACGCAAAAGGCTGCGGTCGCCGTCGAGGTACTGGATCAGCAGAACCGGTCGTTCATTGACGCTGTTGACGCCGTTGCCCATGACCACCGCCCACCGGCCGTTGTTGAGCTTGACCAGCTGCTCGCTGCGGCCGGCGTCATCCACCGCGGGTGCGGCATAAATGTGGCCCACATCCTCGTGGCCTGCGAAGTTGCCGCTGGCATCGCCAGCAAAGGTGTGATCGAGCAACACGGACTCGGCTGAGAACGCTTGGGGATCGGTCACGTCGAGCACGAAATATCCGCGCCCGCCGCCGGCGAGCCCACTGACCAGCACCGTGCGCCATTGGGGCTGCGTGCTGCCGCCGGTGCGAAGGTCGGCATCACCGGTAAAGGGATGGCCATCCACGCTGTAGCGGTGCGTGTAGGACGGCAATGTGTAGGCGCGCAGCGCGGCGTAGGCCGCCTGCGGCACGTAGGCCAGTCGCTCGGCGCCGGTGGATGCATCGAAGGCGTGCAGCATGCCGTCGTTTGCGCCCGCGTAGAGCATCGGGCGGCGGGTGGCCTCGCGCGAGCGGAAGTCCGCATGGCCTGCGTGATCAAAGGCCGGTCGAAGCGGGCGCCCGGTGTGCCACAGGTTGGCGTTGACGATGCCGCCCAGGCGGGAGCTGCGCTGGCGCATCGGTCCTCCGTACTGTGTCTCCAGGAACCGGTCGCCGCGAAGGTAGTCCACTCGCAGACGCCCGACTTTCGCGCTGTCTCCGCCTCGGAGCAATGTCTTTTGCGTGCTTGCCAGGCGTGCCCACTCGAATGCCGCACCCTGGCTTCCGTCGTGCGTCAGGATCAAGCGTTGCGCTGGCGCGTGCGCGGGTGAATCGAGCAGGGTGCTGGCGCGCCACACGGGGGGCTCGATTGGGGTGAGCGTGTCCGCGAGGATGCGATGGGCGCTGACCTCGCCGCTCCAGTGCCGTGCATCGAATCCCGCAATGAAGACCATGCCGTCGGCCCGCAGCCGACTGGCGCTGGCAACGAGGCTGGTGTTGGAAGCGGTTTTATGGCACAGGTGCGCAGGCTGTTGAGCGAGCTGAAGCGGAGCGGCAGCGACGACTTGGCACAGTGCGCTGCCAGCGAGCAAGCCCAGGCAGAAGCGGGAGATGCGATGCACGGAAAGACCTTTGCGGTTCAATGGAGTGGGGTCTGCGGATAGGGAACGAACACCGAGCGCAGGTGCACGCGGGTGCCTGGTTTGAGACCATTTGCATAGGCGGTGATCCGGTACACGAAGGAGTGCCGGCGATCGGGTATGGGGGTGTCTCCTGCGGGATTCAGGATGCCGGCGGCTTGCGAATAGCGGAACACCTCCACCCAATACCAGGCTCGGGGAGTGGTCGCGCCCAGCAAGGGGTTGCCGTCGTTCTGGGGAGCTGCCCCTGTGAATTGACCATACGTGGCGGCGATGGCACTGTCGCCCTGGCCGGATGTGAGGGCAGCGAGTTCGGTGGTCCATGCACCTTGCAGCGCTTCGACGTTGTCGGGGAGACAGATCCCCTGCAAACACTGCCGGTGTCCCGCCGACACGCGCGCGCGCAAGAGGTCGAGGTCTTCGTCGTCTTGCGGGAAGAACGGACCTGCGCCAATGCCGGTCCGGCAGGGCGGTTGCGCGGTCGGGTTGGTGTCGCAGCGCGTTCCGTCGGCACGCAGGCCCAGGATGTCCAGCTCCGCGTCGCGGATCAGTGCTTCGGCGGCGGCGAACGCGCGCTGGGTGTCGCTTTCGCTGCCGACGCGGCGCTCGGCAAGCCATCCCACCTGCAGGCTTCCCAGCAACGCGATGCTGGTGAGCAGCAGCGCCGCCAACACCACCAGGAGCGCCACGCCGCGCTGAGGCGATTTCGAGAGCCTCATGCACGCCCATTGCGCAGGTGGATCACGCGAGTGACGACGCGGCGCATGCGGCCGTCGTTGGCGACGGGTTCGTCCCGGCATCCGGTGAGCGTGCTTGAGGTGGTGCCGCGAGCGGGACTGACCAACCGCAGGCAGACTTTCACGCCTTGCACCAGCCCCCAATCGCCCGGCTTCTCGACGTATTGCACCCCCTGACCTGTTCGAATCGCGTAGAGCACCTGAAAATCCTCCACCCCTTCGATGAGCGGGGCAGGGGTGTCGTCGCCAGATCCCAGGCACCGCAGGTTGCCACCGAAGAGTTCAAAGCGGCTCAGGATGCGATTGCCTTCCGGTTCCTTGCCCAGACAGTCACGGGCGTCGATCGAGGTGTCGGCGTCCAGGCCGGTGCGCAAGGTGTCGGGCGCAGTTCCTGCGCCCTGAGTACCGTCCAGCATCGCGGGCTGGGCATTGGGGTTGATCTCCTGGAACTCGACCATGCCGCCCGCGGCGTTTTTCAGCTTGCGTGCGCCCGCCTGCCTCACCTGATGTTCGATGATGCGCATGGCAATGGCCGAGTCCTGGTGCAGGCGCATGGCTTCGCCCAGCGTGGCGGCGGTGGCGCGCGAGTGCGCCATGGTGCCGAGGGCCGCCACGGAAATCAGCAGTCCAATGACGAGGGCGACGAGGAGTTCGACCAGGCCCGTACCGCGTTGAAATCGCTTCGATCGCATGTTCAGGGACGCACATACACCAGGTGGCAGGTCAGCCCCGCCGGGCATTGGGCGTCGCCATCGTCACCTTCGGCAGGCTGCACGTTGGGTTGACTGAAGGGTGTGGCGCTCCCATCCGCCCACCCCAGCATCACACCCAATTGATTGCGATCACTTCGTGAAGGGAACACACGGGCGTCGGCACCCGGCAGCGCCGTCTGCCATGAACTTTTCCAGCGCGACAAATCGTGCTGCGCCAACTGAGCCCCCGTGCATGGGCTGCTCTGGCAGTCGGGCGCCTGCTCGACGCGCACGCCCCAGCCGACCTGGTACAGGGATGCGCCAGAGGGCAGATCGCGCACCGATGGATTCATTTTCATGCGCTCCAGCAGGTCGTTGGCCATCTGCACGGCGGCGGCGCGCGCATTGGCCTGGCGTGCCTGGGCGAGCGTGCCTGCCTGCAGGCCGGCCAGACCCAGCACGCCCAGGGCCAGGAGCAGCAGCGCCACCAGGCTTTCGATCAGGCTCACGCCGCGTTGGCCGCGTGGACGGCGGGCAAAGACGTTCAACATGATGCAGCGCCCTTCACGGTGCGGATGCGGCTACCCGCTGGAAAGCAGATCAAAACGCCATCCAGGGCCGAGAAGCCATCCCCCGCCGGGTAGATTTCCAGCCGAGTCCCGGGTTGAGAAACCTGACCATAGCGGTTGATGGCGACTACCCCCACGTTCACTGCACCCGCTTTCCTGAGGACCATGCCTGGTGGCATGTCAGCGGCCTGCAGCAGCGTTTCACCGTCGTCAAAAACCTGATTGCCGTTGACGTCCGCAAACACGCGCCAGCCGCACCGCCAATCGCTGTTCGAACTGGCCGTAGGACAGGGCTGTACGCGCCGCAGCACCACGGGTTGACCAAGGCGGATGGCCTCCATGCGTGCCAGATGCAGGGTGCCGATGACGTGATCTTTGAGCGCATCCACCCGATGGCGTCGCGCCATGCTGGCGAAGCTGGGTGCCGCGAATGCCACGACGACGGCCAGCAGACCCAAGGCCGCAACGAGCTCCACCAGGGTGAATCCCCTGGCAGTCCGGCCAAGGCTTCGGGAGGAGGGCAGTGCCGTTTTCATGGGCGGCACTGTAACGCAAAAAATAAAACTAAAGAACTATTTTATGGGAATGTTCTGTTTTTGCACCCGCGCCAGTATGCGGAGATCCCCACCCACATCCCGAGTGTCAGTGATCGACAGGCGGATGCTCTGGTTCAGTTGCTGGAGCGGGCCGAAATCAGCCACGCGCGCACCCACCCCGAGCAGGCACGGCGCAAGGTAGAGCAGCGCTTCGTCGACAAGTCCCTCACGCAGGAAAGACCCATTGAGCTTGCTGCCGGCCTCCAGGTGCAGTTCGTTGACCTCGCGTCGACCCAGATCGAGCAGCATGCCGGGCAGATCGACCTTGCCGCCATGACCCGGCATCGGGATGAGCGTGGCGCCGCTGGCTTGCAGCGCGGCCATGGCCGCTTCGTTTTTGCTGGCGTGGTAGATCCAGACCTGGCGTGGCAGGCCGTTGCCTGGAGAGCCAAACAGCCGGGCAGTGGGCGGTGTCTTGAGATGGCTGTCGACCACGACCAGGTGCGGCTGGCGTGGCGTTTCCACCAGGCGCGCGTCCAGCATCGGATCGTCTTCCAGCACGGTGCCCACGCCGGTCAGCACCGCGCACGCCCGGGCGCGCCAGGCATGGCCATCGGCGCGTGCGGCTTCACCTGTGATCCACTGGCTCACTCCGTTTTCCAGCGCACTGGTGCCGTCGAGCGACGAGGCCATCTTCATGCGAACCCACGGCTGGCCCCGCGTCATGCGGCTGAAGAAGCCGATGTTGAGTTCGCGAGATGCCAGCGCCGCAGGGTCGTCGGGCGACAGGAGCTCGACCTCGATGCCTGCGGCGCGCAGTCGATGAAGTCCCTGCCCGGCCACCAGGGGGTTGGGGTCCGTGGTGGCGATCACGACCTTGCCGATGTGCGCCTCGATCAGCGCGTCGCAGCAGGGCGGCGTGCGTCCGTGGTGTGAGCAAGGTTCCAGCGTGACAAAGGCGGTGGCGCCCCGTGTGGTTTCGCTTCGTGCGAGGGCGTTGCGCAAGGCCATCACCTCGGCGTGCGGGCCACCGGCCTGTTGTGTATGACCCTCACCGATCACGCGACCGCTGCTGTCCATCAGCACGCAGCCAACGCGCGGATTGGGGTTGGACAGGCGCAAGGAAAGTTGGGCCAGTTCCAGGGCCCGGACCATGCCGCCGGCATCGGCGCGCGCGGGCGCCATCACCTCCAGCAGCCGGCCGGGGTGGTGCCTGTGGCACCCTTGGCGCCCGCCTGGTTCAGCGTCAGGGTGGCGCAAGCGGTGTCGCCTGCCTGCGGGGCTCCGGGCACCGCTTGAAGGGTGTAGGCCGTGGCGGTGGGGTTGGCAGCGTAGCCGAAGGTGTAGATGCCCGCGAGGTCCGTGCGGCAGGTCAGGTTGGGGAGTTCGGCCGAGGTCAGGGCAGTGGCACAACCCGCACCCGTGCGGTTGTAGGCCAGGCAAGTGGTGAAGTTGCGTTCGGTCCACTGGGCCAGCTCCATCACACAGCCTGCCGCGGCAGCGCGCCGGGACTTCTGCATGTAGTTCAGGTAGCTGGGGTAGGCAATGGCCGTGAGGATGCCGACGATGGCCACCACGATCATCAACTCGACCAGCGTGAAGCCACGCTGTCTTCGTTGAGGTTCCCGGACGATGTGAAAGTGGTTGCTCATGGTCTTGAATCCAGTGAGGGACTGGGTCAGTCCCGGATGATCTCGCGCCAGGTCAGGCGACCCCTGACCGGTATGGCACCCGTGTTGACGCGGATGTCTTCCACCGTGCCTTTGGAGCCACCGACTGCGAGGCGGTTGCCCACCAGAATGGCCTCGCCCGGCATGCCCACGCCGAGATCGATCGAGCCTATGTAGGCGCCGCCAAGCAGGTCGTCGATGAAGCTGCCATTGTCATTGACATCGAAGAAGGGTCGGGTCAGGCGGCCGCCAGTGTAAGGGTTGATGGCATTCAGGTAGCCATTGCCGCCGGGCGTGCACTCGTCCACCACCGGAATGATCGAGCTCACCAGCAGGGTGGGTTCGGCCAGTCGGAAAATGTTGGACGCGGTCACGACGCGCTCGGCCCTGGAGGGCGGCGGGGGGGGGGGCCAGTCGATATAGAAGCCCGACCGCCCGGCCATGTCGCCCGCTGCGGCGGTGGCAAAAACGCGCACCGGTTTTCCTGCAAAAGTTCCTTGAGACGACACTGCGCGCCCCATCAGATTTGCACGACCGTTGACGAGGGTATCCCTGTCGATCAACCCGTACCAGGTCTGCTGGGCGTTGGAGCTCGCATCGGCCTGGGTGAAATAGCTGCCGGTGCCGAAGTGGACGAAGCGCTGGCCGAAGTTGACGTCGGTGGAGGCGTCGTTCCGGGTGATCCGCATCGGCGCGGTGATCGGTTGCGGCTGGTTGAGCGCATCCCTGGCCTGGAACATGGGCGCGCCGCCGTTGGCGATGCCCCAACTGGCTACCGTGGCACCCGATACATCGAATTTCCAGACATTGCCGTGCAGATCGCCTGCATAGATGAAGTCCACCCGGCCATCATTGTTGCTGTCGAACAGCCCTGGTGTGGCCAGGCCGTTGTCGCCGGCCACGCCAGTGTCGATCTTCGCCACCAGTGCGCCGGTGACGAGGTTGAAGATGTACAGGACCGCTTTCTGATCGGTGCTGTTGTAGCCGTTGCCGACGATGACCACACGCTCCCCGTTGTTCATGGTGGCCAGCACCGGGCGACCGACCATTTCACCGAGGTCGCGGTCGGTGGTGGAGAAATACTCCCACAGCACGTTCGTGGGCGCGAAGTTCACCGGGTCGGTGACGTCCAGACCGAACAGGCCTTTTCCACCCCGGCCCAGTGTGGCGACGAGATAGTTCCGCGTGTGCAAGGGTGTGCGCGAGGAAACCGCGATGTCGCCGTCGACAAAGTACTCATGATGGTCGTTGTAGGCTGGCAACGACAGGTTCCTGAGGCGGGGCAGCACGCTGCTGGGCACATGGGCGAACAGCTCGGCGCCTGTCCTGGCGTTGAAGGCATGCAGCATGCCGTCATTGGCGCCCACGTACACCGTGTCGGTCTCTCTCACATAGGCGGGAGAGGAATGACTGATGTCTCCAAGCACCGTGCCCGTGATATCGGGTTGCGAACGGTCTCGGAGCGTGCCGCCCCTGTGAACTTCCAGATCGCGAGCTCCACGCAAGTAGTTCAGGAGGTTCTCGGTGGGGACGTGGGTGCGCTCGTTCGCGGAAAGGTTGCTCCAGATGAACAACTTGCCTTTGTCTGGTCCGGTCGCGTCGGACCAGTAGGTGATTTTGCGTGCGCCATGAACAGGGATGTGTTCTGCGGCTCTCCACGCCGCGATCGATCCCACGCCCTCGCTCGTTGCAGGGTATGCCGACAGGTCGCCGGACCAGCGCATGCTGTTGAAGGTGGCCTGGTAAACGAGCGAATCGGTGGAGAGCACCGTGCTGTTGGCGATGATGTTGCCGCCGCTGCCGCTCGTCTCGATGATGTTGTCGAAAGCTCTCCGGAGCGCCTCGCGCAGCCTGAGCGGGTTCTGCACCAGGAAGTAGGTGTCGGGCACGCCATCGCCGTTGACGTCCCATTCCAGCGGGAGGTCGGGCGTGCTGCTGTTGTTGCGGTCCACGAAACCGCCCCACTTGGCCGCGTACCAGAGAGGGTCTTTCAGCAGGGTAGCGCCGCCCGTGCCCGTGTTGGGCGTGAAGACGAAGGTGTTGCCTGCCGCACCCACGCTGGGCAGCGTAGAGCAATCGGCTGGCGGCGTGGTCACGTCGCAGTAACCTGGTGTGCGGCCGGCCGGCACGTTCAGGAAGTAGGAGCCCGAGCCTGTCTCGTCACGGGCGACAAGGTACACGCCATCGTGGGTGCTGCCCGAGATCACGTAGCCCATGTTCTGGTAGATGCCACCGGCCTGGTAGGTCGGGCGCACCGTGACCGAGAGCGTGTTGTCCGCATTGGCCACCACGGTGTACTCGGAGATGGCGTCCATGTCGTGGTCGCCGCCTTGCTCCACGTCTTCGAAGTTGATCTGGAAGCGAGCGTAGTAGCGTCCATCGTTGATGGTGGGATTGGCGTCGGCCGCGCCCGAGTTGGCGATCTGTTCAACGTAGAAGTCGACGATCTGGTTGGTGGGCTGGTAGTTGCCCTTGGTGGCAGAAATGCCCGAACCACCGACCGACTTCGAGAACGGAACCAGATTGATCACGCTGCCATTGGGCAGCTTGGCCTCGATGCGCGGCAGCGGTGAGCTCAGGGCGACCACGTAGTTGTCGACCGTCTGTCTGCCCTGCAGTGTGGGCCGAAGGTCGGTGGTCTTGGCGTAGTACGCCATGGCGGCCGAGTAGTAGCTGCCCTGCTTGGTGGGTTCTTCGGGCGCCAGGCCGCGAATGGTGCCCAGGGAGGTCACGTTCTTTGGTGTGGGTGCCGCGTCGTATGAGCCCGTTCCGGTGCCCGACTGACCGATGAAGCGCATCCCGGTGATGTTGGATTCCACCGCCGTGATGGTCTCAGCAAGGGTGGTCACATTCAGGCCGGTGAGGTCTCCCGTGAAGTTGCTGAAGTGGCTGCCCGGTATGGAGTTCGAGTCGAACGACGGATTGATGTCGGAGATGGTCAGGAAGTTGGCGCGCGAGCAGAACGAGGCTCTCGCCGCGCTCGTGGTGCTGTAGGGATCGTCCCAGGTCGCGCTGCTCAGGCCCACTTGCGTGTCGATGGTGGTTGACGTGTTGAAGGCGGCGGTGGCCGATCCCATGCCCGCAAAGTAGCGCGTGGCTTCGTACAGCATTTCACCGATCGGGTTGCCCCAGTCCACCAGCTCGCCTTCGGTTGCTGCCTTGGCCGAATCGGCGTACGGGTTGGACTTCCAGTATTCGTCAGAATTGCTGCTCTGGTTGAAGCCACGAATGCGCAGCCGGTTGAAGGTGTTCACGATGCGCGCATTCGTTTCGAAAATGCCCGTGTTGGCCACCACTTCGTTGGAGAACGAAGAAACCACCTTGCGCAGCCGCCCGCCCGACATGTGGTTGTCGTAGCTGCCGGTGAGCAGGCCGAACAGCATGGCATCGTTCTCACCATATTCGTGCAGCAGGCCGATCGGCTTGTACTGGCCGTTGGGGTATTGCCTGCAACCGTCGTGGTAGGTGGCGGTGCACACCAGTACGCGAACCGTGCGGTCGACCTGAGCGTCGGTACCTGCGGGGAATCCGCCAGACGACAGGGTGTCGTGCAGCACTGGACGCTCTTTCGAGGCCCATTCCCACACACGGCGGTCATTGCCCACGTTGGTGCGCGTGCGCAGCAGCGGCGCCATGTTGCTGCAGTTGTCGAGCGTGCTGCAGTTGACGCCTCGGTTGGCAGTCAGGTTGCCGAAAAAGTGGCGGCGGTCTGCGGCGGTGGGCTGGGCCAGGGGCGTGTAGTCGCTGATCAGGTAGCCGTCGGTGGCCAGGCTGTGGTATTCCTTCGCCCAGCTGTGCGCATCTTGCGGAATGTAGGCGCGGCGCAGGATGGTCTGGGTGGTGGAGTCGACCTCACGGTGGCCACCGTAGAGCACCTTGCGCAGCGCGTCGATGCGACTGGTGGTGACGTAGTTGAGCCAGTTGCCCGACCAGCGGTGCGTGGTACTTGCAGAGCACCGGCCCAAGGCGTCGGCGGTGGCGCCGGGGCTGTACAGGCCGGTGAGGCCAGAGCCGCTGTACGCATAGCACAGCGTGGAGTCGAACAGGCCGTAGTACGTGATGCTCGGCTTGAATCGCGTGTCCAGCGTGCCGTCGCCGTCGATGTCGCTCGCGTCGTTGTAGGCTTCATAGAAGAACTTGTGATCGCGTCCTGCCACCAGCATCGTCATGGGCCTGGCGCTGATGGTGGCGCCCAATGGCTTGATGGGCCAGGTCAGCGCTTGCACGCCGAGCGTGGCCGACATGATGGCCGTCATGACGACGATCTTCAGGGCGGTGTTCAGGTGTGACAGACTTTTCATGGCGATACTCCGAGGAAAATCATTCGGCAGCAAAGATCGACTGCAGCGTCACGGCAGCCCGGTCGTTGCCGGCGTTGCTTCGAGCGGTGATGCGGTAGCGCTTGCAGTCGTTGCCGGCAGACGGGGTGCCCGGCTGGCAGGGAAAAGTGTTGCCCAGGTACTCGACGATGTACTGCGGCGTGATGCTGATGGGGCCGTTGGCCACCAAGGTGGCGTCCTGCCAGCCGGTGAAGCTTGCATCGGCCCAGCGCATGGTGGCTGCGGCGTCGGGTGCGCCGCAAACCCCCGCCACACAGGCAGCGAGCGCAGCTGGCGTGGGCACGGTGGTCTCCACCAGCGTTTCGGCTTCGCGCAGGGCGGCCTCGGCCGCCTGGAACGACAGGCTTCGGTCGAAGGTCTGCGCCGTCATCCTTTCCTCCAGCGTCACGGTGCGCAACGCGCTCAGGCCGACCAGGGTCATGATCACCAGCAGGATCAATGCAACGACCAACGCCACACCCGCCTGACGCTGGGGCAGGGTGGTGTGGCGCGAAGGGAGGCGGCGTGGAGGTTTCATCAGGCGGGCCTGTTGCGCAGGTTCACGACATGGATCAGTTGGCGTTCGACCGGTTGCTGGTTGGTGCCCACCGCAGCCTGCGTTTGCAGGGTGAGCCTCAGGCGCACGGCCACGACTTGCGCAGCCGCCCCCTGTGTCCAGTCGGTGATGGCTGAGGCGTTGACCCAGTTGGAATCCAGGTTGCCGGTGGCGCTGTTGCGCAGCAGGTAGTCCAGTTGCATGTCTCGGACGCCTTCTGCAATCTCTTCGGTGCCAGCGGCATTGACGCGGAAGAGCGAACGGCCACCGCGGGCGTTGTTGCCAACGTACCAGGTGCTGGCGGTCATGTGCGTGACGAAGCCGCCGGGCTGGAAGGCGCGCGAGTTGCCGGTTTCGCTCGAACAGTCGGTCGGAAAGTTCAGACCTTCGCTGCAGTTGTCATTGATGCCGGCGCCATTGTCGTGGGCGACCACGGCCGATGTACCTGAGGTCGCGCTGGTGAGCTTGGCCAGCGCGGCCGACTGCCCATCGCAGACCACCACGATGTTGTTGGTACCGAAACCGTGGTTGATCGTGCTGAGCGTGATCTGGGCGGTGCCTGCGTTGTGCGAGGTGATGGTCACGCCATCGAACATGCCACCGCTGAGCACGCGCACGGCATCGGTGTTGGCAACGCGCTCACCGACGGCCGTTCCCGTGGTCACGATGCCGGTGGCTACCTGCGCACCATCGAATCCCTGGAGCACGCCCGCATCCCAATTGGATGTCCAGGCCGTTCCTGCGTTGTTGAGCACGTTGGCCATCAGGGTGGCGCCACACAGGTTGCCGCCGGCCTGGCGCACTTCGCGCGCCATGAGTTCGAAGGAAATGCGGGCGTTCTCCTGCAGCCGCCCGAGGTTCTCGTTGGTGCGGAAGGTCTGCTGGTTGGTCATGAAAATGTTGATCACGCCGCCGATGAGCAAGAGGCCCAGCACCAGCGCGACCATCAGCTCGACAATGCTGAAACCCGCCTGGCGCATGCGACCCGGGCGGGAGAGCGGTTTTGAGGAAGGTGCAGTGCTGCTCATAGGCGGCTCGTGGTTTCGAAGCGCTGGGTGCCCAGACCGCCGGCCCGGCTGTCGTCCCACGTGATCTGGATGGTGCACAGGCCGGTGACATCGCAACTGATGGCGCCGCAAGTCGTGTCTTCGTTGCCCAGGCTCGTGCGAAGGCTCTGTAGCCAATCCCTGCGGTTGTTGTCCGACAGCGTGGCGCCCGTGATGGCCAGTGGGTTGCAGATCGGCGCGATGACGCCTGCGCTGACCGCACCCGTGTTGTAGGTCAGGGAAATGGCTGCGGCGCGGTCTGCGCGCATGGCGTCGAGCATGTAGTAGCTCAGCATCACGGCCTGGCCGCGTGCGTAGCTGCTCTGGTTGGTCTTGAGCGCATTGGCTTGCAGTCCGGCCATGCCCAGCAGACCAAGGGCCAGGATGAGCACGGCCACCAGGATTTCGATCAGGCCCACGCCACGCTGGCTTCGAGCGCTGCGGGGGCGATCTGGAAGGGTGCGGGCAGGGCGCATTCGGTTCCTCATGGTGCAGCGGGGCAAGTGGCGGCGACAGAAGCAGGCGTCGTGGTGGTGACCCGACCTGAAGCGGTGATGGCGATGTCGCGCGCGCGGCGCGTGTCGGCGAGGGATGCGGCGGTGCTGCAAACACGAAGCGTGCCCGCCTGCGAAGCCCCATTCATCAGCTTGGCCTGCCCGTCAGAGGCAAAAGAGACGAAGTTCGGGACACCTGAAGAGCCCAACATGGCGATGTTGCCGCTGGCGGCTGCGTTGCTCGCCAGGATCGCTTCGCCGCCGTCGACCGCTGCGTCGGCCGACGACCGGGTGGTGTCGACAAAAATGATCCAGCCCTGTGCCCAGCTGCCGGCGGTGGTGCAGCCGGTGGCATTGGCGCTCTTGCACATGGTCACGCGCGTGCCGCGACGAATGGCCTCGGTGCGAGCCAGCGCCAGGGCGCTGACCACATCGTTGGTGCTGCTGGTCAGCCGGTTGGATGCCACGGCCGACTGGAAACTGGGCACACCCACGGCCAGCAGGATGGCCATGATCGCCACGCCGACCATGAGCTCGATCAGCGTGAAGCCCGCCTGCGGGCCGCGCACGCGCCCAGGCCAATAGGTAAATGAATGTTTCACGTCCGAATTGTGGGCGGGCGCCACTCTCCGGGCCCCGGACAGACGCCGAAGTGCCGTCTGGAGAGGATGGACGGTCGACGCCGTACCGGACGTCACGAAAACCCGGGACGTTCAGCGCCGAACTTCGTCCACGAGGGCCCGGAATTCGTCGATGTCCTCGAAGCTGCGGTAGACGCTGGCAAAGCGGATGTAGGCCACCTTGTCCAGCTTTTTGAGTTCGCGCATCACCATTTCACCCAGGCGCGTGGCGGGTACTTCGCGCGCACCCAGGTTGAGCAGCTTTTCCTCGATGCGCTCGATCGCGGCGTCCACCACCTCGGTGCTCACCGGGCGCTTGCGCAGCGCCAGGGCGAACGAGGCGCGCAGCTTGGCGGGCACGTAGTCCACTCGCCGCCCGTCCTTCTTCACCACCGCCGGGAAGCTCACTTCGGGCCGCTCGTAGGTGGTGAACCGCTTCTCGCAATGCCCGCACTGGCGCCGCCGGCGGATGAAATCCGCGTCCTCGGAGACCCGGGTCTCAACGACCTGGGTTTCCAGATGGCCGCAGAAAGGGCATTTCATCGGTACACGGGAAAGCGCGCGGTCAACGCGTTGACTTTCGCACGCACCGCTTCAATGTTCGCCGGATCGCGCGGGTTGTCCAGCACGTCGGCGATCAGGTTCGCCGTCAGGCGCGCTTCCTCGTCCTTGAAGCCTCGCGTGGTCATGGCGGGTGTGCCGATGCGCACACCGCTGGTCACCATGGGCTTTTCCGGGTCGTTCGGAATCGCGTTCTTGTTGATCGTCATGTGTGCGCTGCCCAGCACGGCTTCGGCTTCCTTGCCGGTGATGCCCTTGGCGCGCAGGTCGACCAGCATCACGTGGCTTTCAGTGCGCCCGCTGACGATCCGAAGGCCGCGAGAAACCAGCGTTTCGGCGACGATGCGTGCATTTGCCAACACTTGTTGTTGATATGTCTTGAATTCAGGCGCAAGCGCTTCCTTGAAAGCCACCGCCTTGGCCGCAATCACATGCATCAGCGGGCCGCCCTGCAGGCCGGGGAAGATGGCGCTGTTGATGGCCTTTTCGTGCTGGGCCTTCATCAGAATGATGCCGCCGCGCGGGCCCCGTAGGCTCTTGTGGGTGGTGGAGGTCACCACGTCGGCGTGCGGCACCGGGTTGGGGTAGATGCCGGCAGCGATCAGGCCGGCGTAGTGCGCCATGTCGACCATGAAGATGGCGCCCACATCCTTGGCCACCTTGGCGAAGCGCTCGAAGTCGATGCGCAGGCTGTAGGCCGATGCCCCGGCGATGATGAGCTTGGGCTTGGTCTCGTGCGCCTTGCGTTCCATGGCGTCGTAGTCGATCTCCTCCTTGTCGTTCAGGCCGTAGGACACGACGTTGAACCACTTGCCGCTCATGTTGAGCGCCATGCCATGGGTGAGGTGACCACCTTCAGCCAGGCTCATGCCCATGATGGTGTCGCCGGGCTTGAGGAAGGCGAGGAACACGGCCTCGTTGGCCGATGCACCGCAGTGGGCCTGCACGTTGGCCGCTTCGGCGCCGAAGATCTGCTTGACGCGGTCAATGGCGAGCTGCTCGGCGATGTCGACGAACTCGCAACCACCGTAGTAGCGCTTGCCCGGGTAGCCTTCAGCGTATTTGTTGGTGAGCTGCGTGCCCTGCGCGGCCATCACAGCCGGCGAGGCGTAGTTTTCGCTTGCGATCAGCTCGATGTGGTGTTCCTGGCGCGCGTTCTCGGCCTGGATGGCGGCAAAGATCTCAGGATCGGTTTGCTCGATGAGGTGTTGGCGGTCGTACATGGCAGTCCTTCAAGACGTGAATCCTTGCGCAAAGACAAGGGCTGCCCAGGCGAACGGCTGAACACCGGTATCTTCGCGATCCCGGCGGTACGCTTCCCAGTGGTTGTCCCTGCGTCGATCGATGTGAACGGGTCAGGGGGGCCACGTCAGCGCCAGCCCCCGGCCTCTGTGGGTCGGGGTCGCGCGCCTATCGCCAGTTGCGTACCCGGCGAGTTTAGCCGAGCCCGCCAGGTCGACGCTTCGCTCAGGAGCGTGTCAGGCTTCCTGCCGGCAGGGAGGGCTGGGCCGGGCCTTCGGCTTCGAGCTCGGTCCCCGGCTTCGAAGGCGCCGGCACCACCGGCGCGGCGGGTGCCACCACCGGAATGGGGCGCGCCTGCGGCACGTAACGCTGCATGGGCTTGCCCTTGGCCACGCTCTGGATCCGAAGGTGCTCGCTCATCACCTTGTTGATGTACCAGCTGCCGTCGGTGCTGACCGCGCCCACGTACAGGCGCAGTCCGCCCTCCACGGAGCCGGCGCGCTTGATGCAGTCCTGCAGGACGCGAACACCCACGCGCAGGTTGGACATCGGATCGAATGCCGCCAGGTGGCCGCCGAAGTCTTCGTACTTTTCCGTGTGAACGCGGGTCAGCACCTGCATGAGGCCCTGCGCACCCACCGGGCTCTGGGCAAACGGGTTGAAGCGCGATTCAACCGCCATCACGGCCAGGATCAGTGTGGGGTCGAGGTTGGCCCTGGCGCCGATCTCATAGGCCTCTGCGACCAGCGCGCCCAGAGGTTCGGCAGCCACGCGGTATTTGCGGCTGAGCCAGTAGGCCACGTTGGCCTGCTCTTTGGGCAACGCGGCAGGCAGGGCGGCCGTCACACGGTCGATGGCGCTGGGCTCGGCGGCGTACACCGTGTCTTCGGCCAGGGCTTCCTGACGTTCCAGCAGCCAGCCCAGCAGTTGCTGTTCGGCGTTCTGGCGAAGGTCGGCGCGTGCACTCAAGGTAATGAGGGCCACGGCCAGCAGCGTGCCCAGCAGGGCCAGGCTGTTGTGCGTGATGTCGAAGAAGCCCTGATACGTGTCCCGCAGCGCGGTCTTCAGGGATGCCACGGCACGTGAGGTGCTCTGGTGTGGCGATGCGTTGTTCGCGGTCATTTGATCGCTCCTTGGATGGGGTCGCCATCGGCCGGTTGCCTCGTGGGGCGGGGGCCGACTTAGCCAGTCTGGCAGCGTTGCGGGTTAACCCTGAACGGGCAGGCGAGCGGATCGTAGGTGCTTATTAATACCCGGTCAATGTTTTTGAATCAATTTTTAACAACTGAAAGTTATAAACAAGTGTCAGCAAACGTAAGCGATTGGACTTCGCTAGCGCGGACCCTTGCATGCACAGGGGCTGCGGGCGGTTGCATTGGTAACGACCGTTTGTCGGCTGGCGACCACCTTTCATGTTTCGAAATGCGATTTTCAGGCCTCCGAATGGCGTCACCGGGGGTGATTGAAAATCTGCATGGCTTTCTCGCGCCGGCGTATTGATCCCATCGAATGAGGGGAGTAACCTGTGACTGCCTGTTCGATGACAGGCGCACGCTGGCAACGCGGTGAACCGCACGCCGGCACCCAACGGGAGCAATCTCTTGCTTCCAGGCTGGAGGGACATCCAACTCCCACCGCCAAATCGACGGCAAGAGCATTTCGCCCGCCGTCAACCCCGGCAGGCTTTGTCTGCCGGGGTTTCTTTTTGGCGGCACCCCGGCGCGAGCCGGCGCATCGGCGACACTGGCAGTGATACTGGCCCCCGTTTTCATCGCGATGAACGCCATCACCATTTCCCCTCGCATCAGGCCCTGGTTGAGGCGATTGCTGATCGCCCTGGGTGCGCTCCTTCTGCTGTGGGTGCTCGCCTGGCTGGCGGTGCCCCCGTTGCTGAAGTGGCAGTTGGAGAAGCGGGCGTCCGAGATGCTGGGCAGGGCGGTGACGGTGGAGCGCATCGACTTTCAGCCCTGGTCGCTGGCGCTCACCCTGGAAGGTCTGAAGGTGGCCGATGCCTCGGGCGGCGATGCGCAGTTTTCGCTGGCACGCCTGTACGTCAACGCCGAACTGCAATCGATCCTGCGCCTGGCGCCGGTGATTTCCGCGCTGACTTTCGAGCAGCCCCGGTTGAACTTGCGTCATCTGGGCGAGGGTCGCTACGACGTGGACGACATCCTGCAGCGCTTGCGCCCGAGTGAGAGCGCCGAGCCCTCAGAGCCCAGCCACTTTGCGCTCTTCAATATAGGTGTGCTCGGCGGCGCGCTGGATTTTGCGGACGACAGCACCGGCTCCATCCACCGGCTCACCGATTTCAACCTGGGGGTGCCGTTTCTCAGCAACCTGCCGTCCCGGCAGGAGGTGGTGACCGAGCCGCACGTGGCCTTCATGCTCAACGGCAGCGCGTTTGACTCTCGGGCGAGCAGCACGCCCTTTGCCCAGACGCGCGACACAGACGCCGTGCTGGACATCCCGGCCCTGGACCTGGCGCCTTACCTGCCTTACTGGCCCGCGCAATGGCCGGTGCAACCCAAGGCCGGCACCCTGCATCTGGCGCTCAAACTCGATTTCGATCAGCAGGCGCAACCGCGCCTGGCGGTCTCTGGCAAGGTGGGGCTTTCGGGGTTGCGCGTGGTCGAGCGTGCCGGAACGTCGGCCGACGCAGGCTTGTTGTCGTGGGACCGGCTGCAGGTGGACATCAACCGCCTGGAGCCGCTGGCGCGCATGGCCGACCTGGCTTTGTTGGAACTGCACGCCCCGAGCCTGGCGCTCGCACGCGACGCGCAGGGGCGCCTGAACCTCGAGCGCATCGGGACCGCATTCAGCCAACTGTCGCCTGCAGCCACAACCGAGCCGCCACCGGCCACCGCTTCCCCCTGGCAAGTGAAGGTGGCGCGGGTCTCGCTCGATGGCGGCACGCTGCCCTGGGCCGACGCTTCGGTCCGGCCCGCCGCGGATCTGGCCGTGACCGCGCTGAATGTGCAGGTGCAGAACCTGAACTGGCCCATGGAAGCCCCGGCGCCCTTCGAAGTCAGTGCTCGGCTCGGCGACACGCCGATCGGCTTGAAGGGCAGCGCCACTGCCAGTGAAGTGCAGGCGCTCTCGTCCATTGGAGAGCTTGAGCTGAGCACCCTGGCGCCTTACGTGGCTGATGTGCTGACGCCCGAACTCGGCGGACGCCTGCGTGCGGAACTGGGCCTCGTGTGGCGTGCCGCCCAGGGTGAGCAGCCCATGGTCCTCTCGGTCGACGTTCCGGACTTGCAAGTGGATGCCGTGCGGCTGGGCCCATCCCGGCGCCCGCTGGCCAGCCTGGGCACACTGCAGGTGAAGGATGCGCGGGTGGACCTCGGCGCCCGCACCGTGACGGTGGCCAAGGTGCTGGTCAACCGCCTGCAGGCGGGTATTCAGAGGGACAAGAGCGGTCGCTGGCAGGCGCAGGACTGGGCAAAGCCCAGCACTGCAAAGCCTGCCGACGCCGCAGCGTCCCCACCGTGGCAGGTCACGTTGGCCGATGTGGAAGTCGACGGCGGCAACCTGCTGCTGGACGACCGCGCGCCGACGCGCCCGGTGAATCTGGCCGTGAGCCAGCTCAAGCTGCAGTTGAAGAACCTGCAACCATTGGCGAGCAAGCCGCCCGACATGCCGATGTCCCTGCAACTGCGGGTGGGGCCAGCGCAGGCGGCGCGGGGCGAACCTGGCCGGCTCTCTGTCGAAGGTGCGCTGCGCCTGCCAGCCGCCAGCGATGGTCTGCGTGTGAAGGCCAGGGTGCAGGCCGATCGCCTCCCGTTGCACGAGTTCGAACCGTATTTCGGTGACCGACTGAACCTCGAATTGCTGCGCGCGGACGCCAGTTACCGGGGTTCGGTGGAAGCGGCGTTGCCCGCCTCAGGTCTGGCGTTGTCACTGGCGGGTCAGGTCTCGCTGGACGATCTGCGTGCCAACACGCTGTCCCCGGCCGAAGACCTGCTGGCCTGGAAATCGCTGCAGTTGCGCGGCCTGGCATTGACCATGGCGCCCGGCAAGGCGACCCGCCTGGCGGTGGAGGAGACTGTGCTCAGCGATTATTTCGCTCGCCTCATCATCGACGAGACCGGGCGCATCAACCTGCAAGGGCTGCTGAAGCCGGCGGAAGGCGAGCAAGCCGCTGTGGCGGCGCCTCCTGCCTCCGCGCCGGTGGCCGGTGTGTCCCCGGAGCCAGAGGCCGAGGTGCGCTTCGGACCGGTCAGCCTGGTCAACGGTCGCGTGTTGTTCTCCGACCGTTTCATCAAGCCGAACTACTCCGCCAACCTCAGCGAACTCACCGGCGGGCTCAGCGCATTTTCCAATGCCGGTGCCTCCGGCAGCGCCCCTCAGCTCGGCGACCTGACCCTGCGCGGACGCGCCGAGGGCACTGCCGCGCTGGAAATCGACGGCAAGCTCAACCCACTGGTCCAACCCTTGGCGCTGGACATCCGCGGCAAGGTGCGCAACCTGGAGCTGCCACCGCTCTCGCCCTACACCGTGAAGTACGCGGGGCATGGCATCGAACGCGGCAAGCTCAGCGTGGACGTGGCTTACAAGGTGGAGCCCAGCGGACAGCTGACCGCTAGCAACCAGATCATCCTCAACCAGCTCAGCTTCGGCGACCGGGTGGCGGGTAGCGAAGCGCCCAACCTGCCCATCAAGCTGGCGGTGGCCTTGCTGGCCGACCGCAATGGCGTGATCGACATCAACCTGCCCATCAGTGGCTCGCTCAACGACCCGCAGTTTCGCCTCGCGCCATTGATCTTCCGGCTCATCTTCAACCTGATCGGCAAGGCCGTGACCGCCCCGTTCTCGCTGATTGCCAGTGCCTTTGGCGGCGGCGGGCCCGAAATGAGCCAGGTGGCGTTTGGCGAAGGCCGCCAGACGCTGGACGCCGCCAGCCGCGAGCGGCTCGACGCGGTGGCCAAGGCGCTGGTGGAGCGGCCCGCGCTGCAGGTCACGGTGGTGGGGCAGGCCGATCTCGAATCCGAGCGCGCCGGCTACCAGCGCTCTCGACTCGATCAGCAGGTGCTGGCCGAGAAGCGACGCTCGCTCGCCCGCTCGGGCACACCGCCAGCAGAGGGGCTCACGGTCTCGGCGGCGGAATACCCTGCGCTTCTCAAAGAGGTGTACCGGCGCGCCGACATCCCCAAGCCGCGCAACGTGATCGGCCTTGCCAAAGACATTCCACAGGCCGAGATGGAGGCCCTGTTGATGGCGGCGGTCCCGGTCACGCCCGATGCGGTGCGTGAGCTGGCGGTGGCGCGTGCGGTGGCGGTGAAGGACTACCTGGCCAGCCGGGAATTGCCCGAGGAGCGCCTGTTTCTTGGCGCTCCCATGCTGGGGCGCCAGGGCGAGAACTGGCGTCCTCAGGCCGAACTCCGGCTCGCCCCGCGCTGAG
Source organism: Hydrogenophaga sp. (assembly GCF_051860785.1). Classification (GTDB taxonomy): domain Bacteria; phylum Pseudomonadota; class Gammaproteobacteria; order Burkholderiales; family Burkholderiaceae_C; genus Hydrogenophaga. The sequence continues at coordinate 264,527 of NZ_JBIMLB010000003.1, read as the reverse complement.
TCCGCGAGCGCGGGTAGGGCTGCGCGCCAACTGCGGCGACAATACGCGCTGGTCGCGCCGCCGTGGCGCCGGCCACGAATCGATCAAATCTTTCCCCATGTCGCTGTTTTCCCTGCGCAAAGCCCCGTCTTCGTCCAACGCTTCCGAATCCGCTGTGAACACGCCCACCTCTCCCAAGTCCACCAGTGCCCATGCCGCTCACCCGCTGGACGCCATGACCGGCGGCGCATTCTCTGCGCCCACGTCGGGAGAGCGTGCCGCGCGCATTCGCACCTGGCTGGCCACCGATCCAGCGCTGGAGCAGATGAACGAGGTTTTCAAGGAACTCTCGCACCGCGACCGGGGCGCAGCCAAGCCGCTGAAGGAAAAGCTCGACGAGGTCAGGCGCCAGAAGTCGCAGGAGCAGATGTCGGTGGAATGGGCGCAGAAGGCCGAAGCGATGATCGGCCAGTCCCGCCTCAACCTGGCCGATGCGCTGGCCTGGCAGCGCGATGCCGCTCGCGCTGGTGCACCGCTTTCGCGCGAACCGCTGGCCGCGCTCAAGCAGGCGCTGGCCGAGCGGGTGAAGGCCATCGAAGATTTGCAGCATCGCGTGCAGGTCGAGCGCGAAGCCGCCGTGCTGATGGCCCAGCGCATTGAAGTGCTCTCCACCAAACCCTGGCGCGAAGCGCAGCAGATGGCCGAGACCCTGCGTGCCGATGTGGACCAATGGCAGCAGCAAGCCGGCGCGCTGACGCAGGACCCGCAATGGGCCAGCGTGGATGTGAAATTTCCGCCCATGCTCGATGCCTCGCGCCAGCAGCTCCAGATCGTGTGGGACGCTTTTGGCGCTGCGCTGGCGCAGACCGTGGCCGCCGATGCCAATCCCCAGGCACCCCTGCCTGCGGTGCCTGTGTGGGCCGACGAACTGCGTGCCGCGCGCGGGCAGGAAACGTCTGCCACCGCCGAGAAGAACGCACAGGATTCGCAAGCCCAGCAGGAACGCCGCGCCCGTGCAACCGCTGAGCTGGATGCTGCGCTGACCGTGCTGGAGCGAGAACTCGCAGAGGGCCACGGCAAGGCCACGCCCAAGGCCGCCGCCGACGTGCGCGCCCTGTTGAAAAGCCACGGCCGCCTGGTGGGCGCCGCGCTCGAAGGCCGTGCCAACGCTGCGCTGGCGCAAGCTGGTGAGCTCGAAGGCTGGCAGCGCTGGCGCGCCGACCAGTTGCGCGAGGAACTCGTGGTCAAAGCCGAGGGCTTGCTCCAGGCGCCCGAGGGCCAGCGCCTGGGCGGGCGCAAGATGCAGGAGACCTTGCGCGCGCTGCGCGACCAGTGGAAAACCACCGACCAGGGCGGCCAGCCCAACCACGCGCTGTGGAAACGTTTTGACGAAGCCTGCACCGAAGCCCACAAGGTGGTGGAGGCCTGGCTGGTGCAGGTTCGCCAGCAGAGCGAGGCGCACAAGGCGCAGCGCCTGGCCATCATTGAAGAGTTGCGCGCCTGGACAACGGCCCATGCCGAAAGCACCGACTGGAAAGCCCAGGTGCGCGAGTTGCACGGCTTTTCGGAACGCTGGCGCGAGGCGGGCCACTTGAGCGAGAAGGCTTTTGCCGACATCCAGCCGGTCTGGAAAGAGGCCATGCACACGGCGCACGGTCGCCTGGAAACCGCGCAGGCCGAGAGCACGGCGCGGCGCAAGGTGCTGATCGAGGAGGCCACGCAACTGGGTGCCGCGCCCATGCTGCGCATCGATGCCGTCAAGGCGCTGCAGCAACGCTGGCAGGCCGAGGCGCACGCCGTGCCGCTGGAGCGCAAGCACGAACAGAAACTCTGGGAAGCGTTTCGTCAGCCCATCGACGAGGCATTTGCCCGCAAGAGCACGGAGCGCGAAAAGGCCGTCACGGCGCTCAGCGCGCACGACCAGCGGGTGCTGGATGCGTCGCGCGCCCTGGAGACCGCCAGCGCTGGCGGCGACGTGCAGCAGATCCGCGCCGCCATGGCGGCGCTCGAGGCGGCGCTGAGTGCTCAGCCCGAGGTGGTGGCTGCGAAACCGGCGCCGGCCGATGCACCGGCTCCGGCAGCGTCCGTTGAATCGACCGGTGAAACGCCTGCCGGTGATGCACCGTCCGCCGAAGCGGTGCCCGCACCGGCACCGGCGCCGGCGCCCGCGGCACCACCGAAGAAGCTGGTGGCCATGCGCGGCGATGACCGCCCCGGCATGAAGAAGACCGAACCTGCGGGCCGCGATGCACGCCGCGACGGCAAGCCGGGTGGCCGGCCCGACGGGCGAGGTGGCCCGCGCGATTCCCGCGATGCACGTGGTGCCACGCCCTGGCGCGAAGAGCGCGAGCCGCGCGGCCCGCGCCTGGGCGATGCGGCCTTCCGCGCGCAGCGCCAGGCCGTGGAAGCGGCGCAGGCCAGCCTGCGAAAGCTGGCGGCACAAGCCCATGGTGAAGTGATCACGCAGCTCATGACCGCGTGGGAACAGCGCGATGCCGAACAACTGCCGGCTGCGCAGGCCCTGGGTGCGCGCGTGAATGGCCCGAGCAGAGCGGCCTGGGTCGCGGCGCTGGCCAAGCCCGCAGCCGCCTTGGGCGGCGAGACCTTGTTGCGCCTGGAGATGGCGGCCGAGGTACCCACGCCGGCCGAACACCTGAGCGATCGGCGCCTGCTGCAACTGCAGTTGCTCACGCGCCGCCACGCGGCCGCACCGGCCGACACCTGGGTGGAAGACGTTGGCGCCGTGCTCGCTTCGGCGTTCGACGCGTCGAACGCGCGTCGGCTTCAGAACGTGCTGAAAGCGCTGCTCAAGCGCTGAGCGTTCGCGCCGCCCGGAAGAAGCCGTCGTACAGCGGCATGAGTTCGGGGAATTCCTCGGCGAAGCGCTCGCGGTTGACGAAGTAGGCCTCGCAGGTCACGGCGAAGAACTCGGCAGGGTCCTTGGCCGCGTAATCGTCGAGCCAGGGCACTTCGCCACCGAATCGCTCGGCCATCGACACCGCCTCGCGAAATCGGTCGTAGCTGGCCTGCATGGTCTGGTGCCAGATCTGCTGGGCCCTGGCGCGCTGGCGCGTACCCATGAAGCCGGCCGGCAAGGGTGGCGCGCCATCGGGCGAATCGCCCAGGCGCAGGCCCAGCATGTCCATCTTGTGAGCGAACTCATGGATCACGACGTTGTGACCATGCTCGGCGCGTTCGCCCGCATGGGCCACGTCCTCCCAGCTCAGCATGAGCGGCCCCCGGTCCATGGCCTCGCCTGCGATCACTTCGTCGTAATGGTGCATCACGCCTGCGCTGTCCATGGTCTTGCGCCGCGCCACCACCGCGCCCGGCTGAACGACGATGCCGACGAAGTCGCCATACCAGTCCAGCAGGTCGCGCGGATCCTGCACCGCCTCGCCCGATACCCCGTGCATGTGCAACAGCGGCAGGCAGGCCTGCGCCGCGATGGCCAAGGCCATGGTGTCAGAAACCACCAGTCCGTTGGCGCCATGGAATTCCTTCTCCATCAGGAAATGCGCGCACAGCAGACGCAAACGTTCCTGCTCCAGAGCATTCAGTTCCATGAGAAACGGATGTCCGGCCAGCGTGCGGCGCCACAGCGCATCGGGTACGGGCGTGGGCCGGCGCAGCTTGCGCGGCAGCCAGCGTTGGATGAAGTCGATCATGACACCAGTGGTCGGCGGTGCAGACCCTGCGAGTCCAGGCGGAGCACCTCGGCGCGCGGCGGTATCGCGCTGGCATCCCAGTCACTGAGTACCACGCGCTGCAGCCCGTCGCCCAGCGCATGTTCGGTGGGCCGGTGCGTGTGTCCGTGGATCATCGTATGGGCTCGCGCATGCTGTAGCCAGTCGCGCGCGGCGTCGGTGTCCACATCGGCCCAGAGGGCAGGGTCGTTTCCGGTGAGCTTCTTTCGGGCCTCGCTCTGCGCGCGCAACTCGCGTGCGATGGCTTCGCGCTGTGCCAGAGGCTGGGCCAGGAACCCATGCTGCCAGGCTGCCTGCCGCACCTGCGCGCGAAAGCGCATGTAGTCGGTGTCGTCCAGGCACAGCGCGTCGCCATGGCTGAGCAGCCAGCGCCGTTCCCGGAACACCAGCACGGTGGGGTCGGCCAGGGCCTGCATGCCGCAAGCCTCGAGGGCGCGCGGGCCGAGCAGGAAGTCGCGGTTGCCATGCTGAAAAAACACTGGCGTGTGTCGACTGTGGGCGTGCAGGGCGGCCGCGCAGTCGCGCTGGAAACGGTGCTCGTCGGTGTTGGGTGTGTCGGCCTCCAGCACGTCATCGCCCACCCACACCTCGAACAGGTCACCCAGGATGAACAGCGCATCGGCCGTGCCGTGCGGTGGCATGGTCAGGTAGCGCTGGAAGGCCGCGAAGGTTTCGGGCTCACTGGCCTGCAGGTGCAGATCGGAAATGAAATCGACCGCTTGCCAGCTCGCAGTTGCGGTCAGCTCGGCAAAGCGGTCGATCGGGGTGTCGGGCATGGAGGCTGGGGCGTGATGCCCCGGTGATCAGAGCGCTACCGCTTTTTCGATCACCACGTCGTCCTTGGGCACATCGTCGTGGAAACCCTTGCGACCCGTCGGCAGCCCTTCGATCTTCTTGACGATCTCGGCGCCTGAGACCACCTTGCCGAACACGGCATAGCCCCAGCCTTGTGCGCTGGGAGCGGTGTGGTTGAGGAAACCGTTGTTGGCCACGTTGATGAAGAACTGCGCCGTGGCGGAGTGCGGGTCGCTGGTGCGCGCCATCGCCACGGTGTAGGTGTCGTTCTTCAGGCCATTGTTGGCTTCGTTGGCGATCGGCTTGTCGGTGGGCTTCTGGTTCATGCCCGGCTCGAAACCGCCGCCCTGCACCATGAAGCCAGGGATCACGCGGTGGAACACCGTGTTGTCGTAGTGGCCCTTGGCCACGTAGGCAAGGAAGTTGGCGGTGGACTGGGGGGCTTTCTCGGCGTCGAGCTCCAGCGTGATGACGCCGTGACCGGCAATGTGCAGTTCGACTTGGGGATTGGCCATGGTGTTATTTCTCCAGAGTGGCTTTGAGGATGGTGATGGGGGTCCGGGGCACGTTCTGGTGCATGCCCTGGTCGCCGACGGCAACGGCGCGGATCTTGTCGACCACGTCCATGCCCGCGACGACCTTGCCGAAAACGGCATAGCCGTATCCATCGGGCTTGGGGGCGTTCAGGTTGGGGTTGTCCACCGTGTTGATGAAGAACTGGGACGTGGCCGAATTGGGGTTGCCCGTGCGCGCCATGGCGATGGCGCCGCGGTCGTTCTTCAGGCCGTTGCCGGCTTCCAGCGGAATCGGGGCCTTGGTAGGCTTTTGCTGCAGATCGGGCGTGAAGCCGCCGCCCTGGATCATGAAGTCGCTCATGACGCGGTGAAACACCGTGCCGTCGTAGTGCTTGTCGCGCACATACTGCAGGAAGTTCTCCACCGTCTTTGGCGCCTTCGTCGGGTTGAGCTCCAGCACGATATCGCCCATGGAGGTGGTCACGCGGACCTTGGGCGCAGCGGCTTGAGCCAGTGTGCTCTGGGGCAGCGTGAGCGAAGCGCTGGTGATCAGCGCCGCCAGCAGAGCGCTGGCGCCACGGCGCGACAGGGGGAATGAATACATCAGATGGTTCCTTCAAAAAAGATCGTCCAGCGATCCTGCTCACGCGTCCAGTACTGGCGCTTGGTGACACCCCGGCTCTGGCCGACGGCCACTTCGCCGAAGGTGACGACGAGGGTGTCATCCTGGTCGCGCCAGCGCAGCACGGAAACGTCCTTGAGCTGGATCTGGCGCGAACCGCTGGATCGCAACTCGTTTTCCACGCGGGGCCACCATTGGGCCAGATCGCGGCCCTGGTTCATGAACCGGCTCGAATAAAACCCTTTCAGACCGTTGGCGTCACCCGCGCTGCGCGTCTGGCGCCACGACTCGAGAACCGTCTCGAACTGGCCGCGATCACCTGCCAGTGCCTCGGGTTGCACCCACTGGAGTTCGGGCGCGATCACCACAGGCGTGGTCCGGATCTGCACCGTGGCCAGCACGCGCTCCAGATCGGGGTTGGACAGCACCACACAGCCATCGGACGCCTGCGGCGCGCGCACGAACTGGTCGCTCGGCGTGCCGTGCAGCCAGATCCCGCTGCCGGTCTTGCCGCGCTGTACATCCAGTGGATTGGGGTAGTTGATGGGCAGTGCGCCCACGCCGTACAGGTCGGGCAGGTTGGCGGGGTTGAGCGTGCTGGTGATGTAGTACACGCCCAGCGGCGTGCGCTTGTCGCCTTCGGTCGTCTTCTCGATGCCGGAGAGCCCAACGGAAATGTAGAAGTCGCCGATCAGCTTCAGGCGTGGTGTGCGGTCCTGCTCGCTGGTGGACCGCGTCGAGGTCTGGTTCTCGAACAGGTAGAGCCGTGATCGTGAGGCGTCGATGGCGATGGCGTGGCGGCTCTGCGGGGACAGCGTAAGGAACTGCGTGGGCACGCCGCCTTCGGGCGGGCGCTCGGTCAGTGCGCGCAGCCGCCGGCTGGATTCTTCGCGCAGCGTGGCGAGCTGCTGTGCAGCAGCCAGGGCCTGGGTGTCGGGAACGTCGCCGAGGCGGCGAACCGGTCGCGCCTGCAGGCTGAGAAGGTCGCCGTGCACGAGGTGGGCGAGTTGGAAATTGGGATGGTCGCGCACCAGAGCCTCTGCGCGCTGGAGCGCCTGCCGGTGCCGCGCCTGGCCGATGAGCTGGTAGATCTCGATCAGGCGCGCTTCGGCCTGGCCCATGAGTGGCCGGGAGGCTTTCAACTGTTGATCGGTCAGGGCCACAGGCGCCAGGCCGGATCGCCCGGGTTCTGGCTGGCTCCTTACCGTGTCGTCCATGCGGGCCTGCGCCGCATCGATCAATTTGGGCGAAGCGCTGGGGGGGGCCGGGAGGTGGGAGGTGCCGAAGGAAGCGTACAGCCCAAGCGCCAGCGCCACCGCAAGCGCGGCCAGCCCGACACCCCGAGGCATGCGCCAACCGGTGCCACCGCCCGAGCCCATCACCGAGGTCGGGAAGCTGGCATGACCGCGTTGTGCGAACCGCCGACTGCCCATCAGGATCCCGTGGATTCCCGAACGATCAGCCAGCGGTTTCCGCTCCTCACCAGTTCCAGCGTCTTGCGACTGGTGATGTTCAGGTTGTCCGAGGTGTAGTCCTGGCGGAAGCGGGCGGTGGCACGGTCTGCGTTGACCGTGATCGCCAGGTCGCTCAATTCCACGCCGATGCGCGAGCGCGGTTCGATGCGCGCGCGCCGGTCAGCTTCCCAGGCGCTGCGCGACTGCCCACTCGGCGGCGTGAAGTTCGGGCCGTAGGCGGCCAGGTACTCGCTCATGTTGCGGGCCGACCAGGCCTTGGCCCAGCTGGTTACCGCAGATTCCACGTCGCGTTGGGCGTCGCCGGAGGCGGCGGGTGCGGGGGCAGGCGCCGGTGTGGCAACAGGGGCCGGCGCTGCCGCCACCGGCGGTTTCGCGGCGGGCGCGGGTGTGGCCGTGGCAGCAGGTGCCGGTGCAGCAGCCACCGACGTGGCCGGGCGCGCCGTGCCCGTGCCGTTGGCCGCGAACAGGTTGCGGATCAGGCTGAGCTTGGGCACCACAGCGGCGTTGCCGGCATCGAGCTGCAAAGCCTTGCTGTAGGCCTGGCTGGCCAGCTTGGCGTACACATCGCCCAGGTTCTCGTGGGCCGTGGCATAGCTCGGGTTGGTGCGAATGGCCATCTCGAGCGCGGCACGGGCCTTGTCGAACTGACTCTGGCTGGCATAGAGCACGGCCAGGTTGTTGTAGGGTTCGGGCAGCTCGGGGTAGTCTTCGGTGAGCTTGGTGAAGGTGGCAATCGCATCGGCGGCCTTGCCGCTTTCGGTCTGGATCACACCCTTGAGAAAGCGCATCTGCGGATCGCGCGGTTTGGCGGCCAGGTACTGGTCGGCCTTGTACATCGCCTCATTGAACTGGCCCGAACGGACCAGGCGATTGACCTCGGCGTAATCGTCGGGCTGTGCCCAGGCCAGTGGCGTGGCCAGGCTGAGCAATGCAACCGCAGACCATGTCAGGCGCCGCACCTGCGCAGACAGGGCGGGAAGGGTGGCAGCGTGGAACAGGCCGGTCGAGGATTTCACGGGGTGGTGCATGGGACCTCTGTTGATCGAAGGCCCGAAGCCGCACAGGAGCGAACCGACGGGCTGGATATACTGGCGGATTGTATCTGAGGGGGTCCGGTTCCATGGCCGCGCCAGACCACTCGCCGCCGTTCCATGACCCTGAAAATCCACAACACGCTGTCGCGACGTCTGGAGGCGTTCCAGCCCCTCGAACCCGGTCATGTGCGCATGTACGTCTGCGGCATGACGGTGTACGACCTGTGCCATCTCGGCCATGCGCGCTCCATGCTGGCTTTCGACGTGGTGCAGCGCTGGCTCAAGGCCACGGGCTACCGCGTCACCTATGTGCGCAACGTCACCGACATCGACGACAAGATCATTGCCCGCGCCATCAGGAACGGCGAGACCATCACAGCGCTGACCAACCGCATGGTGGATGCGCTGCACCAGGACGCCGATGCGCTGGGCATCGAGCGACCCACGCACGAACCGCGCGCCACCGAGTACGTGCCGCAGATGCTCGCGCTGATCGGCCGGCTTGAAAAAAAGGGGCTGGCGTATCGCGCTGAAGGTGGCGATGTGAACTTCGCGGTTCGCCGCTTCGAGGGCTATGGCAAGCTCTCGGGCAAGTCGCTCGACGAACTGCGTGCAGGTGAGCGCGTGGCCGTGAACGACGGGAAGCACGACCCGCTGGACTTCGTGCTCTGGAAAGCGGCCAAGGCCGACGAGCCAGCCGAGGCGAAGTGGGACGGTGCCTACGGCGAGGGTCGTCCGGGCTGGCACATCGAATGCTCGGCCATGAGCTGCGAGATGCTGGGCGAGACCTTCGATATCCACGGCGGTGGCGCCGACCTCCAGTTTCCCCATCACGAAAACGAAATTGCGCAAAGCGAGGGCGCCACTGGCCAGCCGCTGGCGCGCTTCTGGATGCACAACGGCTTCGTGCGCGTGGACAACGAGAAGATGTCCAAAAGCCTGGGCAACTTCTTCACCATCCGCGAGGTGCTGGAGAAATACGACCCCGAGACGGTCCGCTTCTTCATCCTGCGTGCCCACTACCGCAGTGCACTGAACTACAGCGATGTGCACCTGGACGATGCGCGTGCCGCGCTCAAACGCCTCTACACCGCGCTCTCACAGGTGACGCCCGTTTCGATGACGGTGATCGACTGGAGTCTGCCGCACGCGCAGCGTTTTCGTTCCGCGATGGACGAGGACTTCGGCACACCCGAGGCGGTGGCGGTGCTCTTCGAACTGGCCAGCGAAGTCAATCGCACACAGGACAAGGCTCTCGCCGGACTCTTGCGGGCGCTCGGTGGCACCCTGGGTCTGTTGCAGGCCGACCCGCAGCGCTTTCTGCAAGGTGGCAACGCCAACGACGAAACAGCCATCCAGGCACTGATCGATCAACGCGTCGCCGCCAAGGCGGCACGCGATTTCGCCGAAGCCGACCGCATCCGCAAGGTCTTGCTGGACCAGGGCATCGTGCTCAAGGACAATCCCACCGGCACCACCTGGGAGCGCGCCTGATGGCCACCAGCACTCTGCCTGACACCATTCCCGAGCCGCCTCCCTACTGGGTCGACGCCTGTCGCCACCTGATGAAGCGCGACCGGGTGCTGAAGAAGCTGATTCCCCAATACGGCAGTGCCTGCCTGCAGTCGCGAGGTGACGCTTTCGGCACGCTCGCACGCAGCATCGTGGGCCAGCAGATTTCGGTGAAGGCCGCGCAATCGGTCTGGGACCGTTTTGCGCTGTTGTCGAAAAAAATGACGCCGGGCCAGGTGCTCAAGCTCAAGGTGGACGACATGCGGGCGGCAGGCTTGTCGGCTCGCAAGGTGGAATACCTCGTGGACCTGGCCCTGCACTTTGCCAACGACCAGGTGCACGTGAAGGGCTGGGCCACGATGGACGACGAGGCCATCATTGCCGAGCTCGTGGCCATCCGCGGCATCGGCCGATGGACGGCGGAAATGTTCCTCATCTTCCACCTCATGCGGCCCAACGTACTACCGCTGGACGACATTGGCCTGCAGAACGGCATCAGCCGGTGTTACTTCTCTGGCGAGCCGGTGAGCCGCAGCGAGATCCGCGAAGTGGCCAACTCCTGGGCCCCTTTCTGCAGCGTGGCAACTTGGTATATTTGGCGCTCGCTCGATCCGCTTCCGGTGAGTTATTGAGCTTTCTTCCGGACTCACCGGGACGTCGTTGCAACAAGACCAAAGGAGCACACCTTGGCCAAAAGGAATTTTCTGGATTTCGAGCAGCCCATTGCCGAGCTCGAGACCAAGATCGAGGAGCTTCGTTATGTGCAGACCGAATCGGCGGTCGACATCTCCGAAGAAATCGAGCAACTGGCTGGCAAGAGCCTGCAGCTCACCAAGGACATCTACAGCAGCCTCACGCCGTGGCAGATCACCAAGATCGCTCGCCACGCCGACCGGCCTTACACGCTGGACTACGTGCGTGAGATCTTCACGCACTTCGTGGAACTGCACGGTGATCGCCATTTTTCGGACGACCTGAGCATCGTCGGGGGCATGGCGCGCTTCAACGGCCAGCCCTGCATGGTCATCGGTCACCAGAAGGGGCGCGACACCAAGGAGCGTGGCATCCGCAACTTCGGCATGACCAAGCCCGAGGGCTACCGCAAGGCGCTGCGCCTCATGAAGCTGGCCGAGAAGTTCAAGCTCCCGGTCTTCACTTTCGTCGACACGCCCGGTGCGTATCCCGGCATCGATGCCGAGGAGCGCGGCCAGTCCGAGGCCATCGGCCGCAACATCTTCGAGATGGCGCAGCTCGAGGTGCCCATCATCTCCACCATCATTGGTGAAGGCGGCTCGGGTGGCGCGCTCGCCATTTCGGTGGCCGACCAGGTGCTGATGCTTCAGTACTCGGTGTACTCCGTGATCAGCCCGGAGGGATGTGCCTCCATCCTCTGGAAGACCAGCGACCGCGCCAGCGATGCGGCTGACGCGCTGGGCATCACTGCGCACCGTCTCAAGGCCCTGGGCCTGGTGGACAAGATCGTCAACGAACCGGTGGGTGGCGCGCACCGCGACCACAAGCAGATGGCCGCCTTCCTCAAGCGCGCTCTGGGCGATGCCTGGCGCCAGGTGGCCGACCTCAAGGTCAAGGAGTTGCTGGACCGCCGCCATGCGCGCCTCAACAGCTACGGCCGGTTCACCGACACCAAGGCCGACGCCAAGGACAAGCGCTGAGGTGAAACCCGCCGGCCACGCATCGGCCAACCCCTGCGAGCAGGCGTTGGCGGCGTGGTGCGATCGGCATCCCCTGGCATCCAGCGCGGTCTCCGCCGTGGCCTTCAGTGCCGGCGCCGATTCCACCGCCTTGCTGCTGGCCGCGAACGCACGCTGGCCTGGAGGTGTGGTGGCCCTTCATGTACACCACGGATTGCAGCCGGCAGCCGATGGGTTCGAGTCGCACGCGCGCGATTTCTGCGCACGGCACGGCGTGTCGTTGCAGGTGGCTCACGTGGACGCGTCGAGCGACCCCGGGCAAAGCCCCGAAGACGCCGCGCGCCTGGCTCGCTACGCCGCATTGGCGCGCCTGGCGCAGGACGCGGGCGCGGCGTGCGTGCTGCTCGGCCAGCACGCCGACGACCAGGCCGAGACGCTTCTGCTCGCGCTCAGTCGGGGCGCGGGCCTGCCGGGCCTGGCCTCCATGCCCGAGCGTTTCGAGCGGCACGGCGTGGTGTTCGGCCGACCCTTGCTGGCGATTCCAGCGGTCGATTTGCGGAACTGGCTGCACCACAGCGGCCACACCTATGTGGACGACCCGAGCAACACCGACGAACGCTTCACGCGCAACCGCATCCGCGCCACGCTGATGCCGGCCTGGGATGCCAGCTTCCCGGGTTTCCGCCCCATGCTCGCGCGCAGTGCCCGGCATGCCGCGCAGGCGCAACGGCTGCTCGATGATCTTGCCGCCATCGACCTCGCGCACATCGGTAAGCCTCCGGTCATTGGGTCGTTGCAATCGCTTTCGCGAGACCGGCAGGGCAACGCCTTGCGCGCCTGGTTGCGGCACGAGGGTGTGGCCGCCAGCGCCGCGCAACTCGACGAACTGCTTGACCAGATTGCCGACTGCACCACACGCGGTCATCGCATCCGGCTCAAGGTGGCCGGTGGACTTGTCACCCGTGAAGGTGCACACCTTCGCTATGGGCCGGCATCGCAACCCCCCATCCTATAATCTCAGGGTTTTGCCTGATGGAGCCCGGGAAGAGGGCATCCAGAGACGACCACTCCACTTCGATTCAACCCCGATGGCTCTGATAGTTCACAAGTACGGCGGCACCTCCATGGGGTCGACCGAGCGCATCCGCAACGTCGCCCGGCGCGTCGCCAAATGGCACCGCGCGGGCAACCAGCTCGTGGTGGTGCCCAGCGCCATGAGCGGCGAAACCAACCGCCTGCTCGGTCTGGCCAAGGAACTGGCCCCCACGAAACCCGGTACGTCCTACGGGCGCGAGCTCGACATGCTCGCCGCCACTGGCGAACAGGCTTCCTCCGCCTTGCTCGCCATTGCCCTGCAGGCCGAAGGCATCGAGGCCGTGAGCTACGCGGGCTGGCAAGTGCCCATCAAGACCAACAGCGCGTACACCAAGGCGCGCATTGAATCCATCGACGATGCCCGCATCCGCGCCGATCTGAACGCCGGCAAGGTCGTCATCGTCACCGGCTTCCAGGGCATGGACCCCGATGGCCACATCACCACGCTCGGCCGTGGCGGCAGTGACACCTCCGCCGTGGCGGTGGCCGCCGCGCTCAAGGCGGCCGAGTGCCTGATCTACACCGATGTCGATGGCGTCTACACCACCGACCCGCGCGTCGTGCCCGAAGCACGTCGCCTGCAGCGCGTGAGCTTCGAGGAAATGCTCGAGATGGCCAGCATGGGCAGCAAGGTGCTGCAGATCCGCTCGGTGGAGTTTGCCGGCAAGTACAAGGTACCGCTGCGCGTGCTCTCCAGCTTCACGCCCTGGGACATCGACCTGAACGAAGAAGCCGCCTCCGGCACCCTGATCACTTTTGAGGAAGACGAAGACATGGAACAAGCCATTGTTTCGGGCATTGCATTCAACCGCGACGAAGCCAAGATCTCGGTGCTCGGCGTGCCCGACACCCCTGGCATCGCCTACCAGATCCTCGGCGCGGTGGCCGACGCGAACATCGAGGTCGACGTCATCATCCAGAACCTGAGCAAAGACGGCAAGACCGACTTCAGCTTCACGGTGCACCGCAACGACTACCAGAAGACGCTGGACCTGCTCAAGGCCAAGGTCGTGCCCGCGCTGGGTGCGGCCGAGGTGGTGGGTGATGCGCGCATCTGCAAGGTCAGCATTGTGGGCATCGGCATGCGCAGCCACGTGGGCGTGGCCAGCCGCATGTTCAAGTGCCTGAGCGTGGAGGGCATCAACATCCAGATGATCTCCACGTCCGAGATCAAGACCTCGGTGGTGATCGACGAGAAATACATGGAGCTGGCGGTGCGTTCACTGCACCGCGAGTTCGACCTGGACCAGACGGCGGACACCATCGCAAGCTGAGGCATAATACGCAGCTTCCGGAGCGATGACCGAGTGGCCGAAGGTGCTCCCCTGCTAAGGGAGTATGGGGTGTAGAGCCTCATCGAGGGTTCGAATCCCTCTCGCTCCGCCAACACATGCCAGCCACACGAAACGCGCCTCCGGGCGCGTTTTTCATTTCTGCGCGGCCATGTCCACATCCAGCACCACCCCCATCTCCACCACCGCGTTCGCCACGCTGCTGCTCATCGCTTTCATGATGGGCGCGAACCACGTGGCCGCACGCCTTGCGTTCGACAACGGGGTGAGCGTGGCCACGGCGGTGGCGTTTCGCAGTTGTGTCACGGCGCTGGTGGTCGGACTGATCCTGGTGGCCTACCGGGTACCGTTGACTCTGCAAGCGCGTCACCGCAAGGCACTGCCGTTGATCGGCCTGCTGGTGGGCGTGCAGAGTCTGTGCCTGTACGCATCGGTGGCGCGTCTGCCGGTGGCGCTGGCGCTGCTGGCGTTCAACACCTACCCGCTGTGGACGGCGTTGTGGGCGCGTGTGGTGTATGGCCAGCGTCCGGCGCCGCGCGTGTTGCGCGCCATGCCGGTCATGCTCCTCGGCCTCGCCCTGGCACTTGATGTGTTCGGTGCGGCATCGGGCCTTGGCGCGTCGGGCCACTGGTCGAGCATTGGCGTGGGCGTGGCCTTTGCACTGGCGGCGGCGGCCACCTTCGGCATGGCGCTGGTGGTCACCCAACACGAAACGGCGGACCTCGATGGCCGGCTGCGCACCACGACCACCATGGCCATCGTTGCGGTGATGGCGCTGGTCGCCACCAGTTTTCAGGGGGGTCTGGCGCTGCCGCAGGTGCCCATGGGCTGGGTGGGCCTGTTCGGGCTCACCTTCCTCTACGGCACGGCCTTCACCATCATGTTCACCGTGTTGCCCAAGCTGGGCGTGGTGGGCAACTCGGCCATCATGAACATCGAGCCCATCTTCGCGCTCGTGCTGGCCTGGGCCATCCTCGGTCAGTCGATTGCCCTGGTGCAGGTGGCGGGCGGGCTGGTGGTGGTGGCCACGGTGATGTGGTTGGGGCTGCGCAAAGGCTGAGTCGCGCCGTCACTCGGCGTCCATCGACGCGCTCCAGCGGTCGTTCCAGTCCGGGCGCGCGTCTTTCTTCATGCCCTCGATGTGGCGGCGGTCGCGTTTCGTGGGTCGGCCCAGTGGCTGGCTGTGCGCGGGTTCGGGTGCCAGGCGGCGGAGTTCGGCGGCTTCCTGGCGTTGCCGCAGCGATTCGGGTGTTTCCTCGAAGAGCAGGGCGGCCACCGGGGCCGGGCCGCGCACGCCACTGAGCGCTCTCACGACCACGGTGCGCACTTCATGGCCGATGCGCAGTTCCAGGACGTCGCCGGCCTTCACCTCACGCGAGGGCTTCACGTTCGCGCCGTTGAGCTTTACGCGGCCCTTGTCGATCTCTTCACTGCTGAGTCCGCGCGTTTTGTAAAAGCGCGCAGCCCAGAGCCATTTGTCCAGGCGAACCTTGGTGGAGGCGTTGTCGGAGGAAGCGATCTTCATGTCTCGTTGAAGGTGGATGACAAGGGCAGGCGCACGGTGGCATCCAGTCCGCGCACCTGGCCGTGCTGCACACGGTTGTCCAGGTCGATGCTGCCGCGCAGCGAGTTCACGATTTCACGGCAGATCGCCAGTCCCAGGCCCGAGCCGGAAAGGGTGGGGCTGCGGCTGTGGTCGGTGGCGAAGGGCTGGAAGAGCCGCTCTCGCAGGGCAAGCGAGATGCCCGGGCCGTCGTCGCTCACCGTGAGCGCAGCGGTTCGCCCATCGGTGACGAGCGATACCGCCAGCCGCGAGCCCACAGGTGTGTTCTTGATGGCGTTGTGCAGCAGGTTGCGGCTGAGTTCGCGCAAGGCCCACTCGTGCGCTTGCACCGGCGCTGGGCTTGCGTCGAGGGAGAAGTCGAGCGAGCGATCTCCGATCAGGGCGGAAAGGTCAAGGGCGACCGCCCGCAGCACGCCGGACCAGTCGACCACCGGCACGCTCTTTTCCTGGCGCAGTTGCTCCACCTTGGCCAGCGCGAGCATCTGGTTGGCCAGTTCGGTGGCGCGGTCGACGGTGTGGCCGATCTCTTCGAGTGCCTGCATCGGTTCCACGTCGCCACGCCGCGCCGATTGCACCTGCGTCTTGAGCACGGCCAGTGGTGTGCGCAACTGGTGCGAGGTGTCGCGCACAAAACGCTTCTGGTGATCGAGCAGGTGCGCCAGGCGCTGCATGTGCTGGTTGGTGGCGTCCAGCAAGGGCCGCAGTTCTCTTGGTGCGCCCTCCGTAGGCAATGGGGAAAGATCGTTCTCGCTGCGCGCGGCCAGCGCGTGGCTCACGGCACGCACCGGCCGCGTGGCGCGCTGCACCACGTACACCACCACCAGCGCGATCACGATCACCAGCACCGCCTGGCGCCAGAGCGTGTCGACCAGGATCTGGCGCGCGAGCGTCTGTCGCAACTCCAGCGTCTCGGCCACCTGGATGGTGGCCATGCCCAGGCCTTCCACGCCGGCCACGGGTTGCAGCAGCACCGCCATGCGCACCGGCACGCCCCGGTACTCGTCGTCGTAGAAGTTCACCAGCGCCGCGTAGATGTTCTTGGCGGGGATGTCGCCGCGCCTGGGCGGCAGGTCTTCGAAGCCCGACACCATTTCGCCGTCGAAGCCGCTCACGCGGTAGAACAGCCGGCTGCGGTTGTCCGCCTCGAAGGCTTCGAGCGCCGAATACAGCATGGTGGACTGCACGCTGGCGCCTGCGCCCTTGCCGGACACCTGCAGCTGTTCGCCCAGCGACTTCGCCGTGGCCAGCAGGGTGCGGTCGTAGGCGGTGTCGGCGGCCGCGAGTGCCTGCCGGTAGAGCACCACCGTGTTGATCAGCACGAAGGCAAACACCGGCAGCAGGATGCCCAGCAGCAGCGTGCGGCGCAACGAAGTGGTCGCCGGACTGTTCATGAAGGGTCGGACTTCAGCAGGTAGCCCAGACCGCGCAGCGTGACCAGTTGCGCACCGGTGTGAGCGATCTTCTTGCGCAGCCGGTAGGCCACCACCTCGATCGCTTCGGGCTGCACCTGGCTTTCGCCTGGAAACACCAGCTCGAACAGGCGTTCCTTGCCCATGGCGTGGCCCGGTTTGCCAAGCAGGGCGCGCAGCAGGGCCAGTTCGCGCGGCGCCAGCTCCATGGGCTGGGCCTCGAAATAGACCGCGCCGCTGTCTTTGTCCACCTGCATGCCGCACCACACGGGCGTGGCGGGCGCGGTGCTGGTGGTGCGGCGCACCAGGGCGCGCAGGCGGGCTTCGAGCTCGTCCAGGTCGAACGGTTTGGGCAGGTAGTCGTCGGCCCCGGTGTTCAGGCCCAGGATGCGGTCGCCCACGGTGCCGCGTGCGGTGAGGATGATCACAGGCGTGGTGAGACCTGCCGCGCGGGCCTGGCTGAGCACTTCCAGGCCATCCAGTCCGGGCAGGCTCAGGTCCAGCAGCACCGCGTCGGGCAGGCTGGCCTGCCACAGGGCCAGGGCCCGGGCGCCGTCGTCGCACCCCAGCACCTGCATGCCACGCCGCTCGAAACTGCGGCGCAGGGTGGTCTGCATGGTGGGGTTGTCTTCGATCAGGAGCAGCTTCATGTCTGGGGAGATTATGGGTGTGGGTCGTGCCGTCGGCGAAGCATGAAATGGGGTCGTCCTAGGGTTTTCACGGGGTCGATGGACAGCGAACTGACAGCGAGCAGGCGCAACATCCGGAGTGTCCGTTTCACCCACAAGGAGACAAGCCATGCGTCGCGATACCTTCCTCAAAACCCTGGCCGCTCTGGCCGCCGCGGGTGCCCTGCCGAATGCGGCCTGGGCCAACGCCAACATCAAGATGATGATTCCCGCCAACCCCGGCGGCGGCTGGGACGGCACCGGCCGTGCGCTCGGCGACGCCCTGCGCGACGCGGGCGTGGCGTCTTCCGTCACCTATGAGAACAAGGGCGGCGCGGCCGGTGCCATCGGCCTGGCCCAGTTCTTCAACGCCAGCAAGGGCGATCCCAATGCGCTGATGGTGATGGGCGCGGTGATGCTCGGTGGCCTGATCACCGGCAAGCCACCGGTGTCCATCACGCAGCTCACGCCCATTGCGCGCCTGACGACCGAATACAACGTGTTCGTGCTGCCCGAGAACTCGCCCCTCAAGACCATGAAAGACGTGGTGGAGCAGCTCAAGAAAGACCCCGGCAGCGTCAAGTGGGGCGGTGGTTCGCGCGGCGCCACGGAGCACATTGCCGCAGCGCAGATCGCGCAGGCCGTGGGCGTGCCAGCCTCCAAGATCAACTACGTGCCGTTCCGTGGCGGCGGTGAAGCCACGGCCGCGATCCTGGGCGGCAACGTCACCGTCGGCGGCAGCGGCTACAGCGAGTTCCAGCAGTACATCGAGAGCGGCAAGATGCGCGCGATCGCGGTCACTTCCGGCCAGCGTGTGAAGGGCATCGACGTACCGACGCTGAAAGAGCAGGGCATCGACGTGGAAATCGGCAACTGGCGCGGCGTGTACGGTGCGCCCGGCATCACGCAGGCGCAACGCGATGCACTGACCGCCATGGTCGTCAAGGCCACGCAGAGCAAGTCCTGGGCAGCCTCGCTGGAGAAGAACGGCTGGACACCCGCTCTGCTGACCGGCAAGGCCTTCGACGAGTTCGTGGACAAGGACTTCTCCTCGCTGCGCGCGACCATGGTTCGTGCCGGCATGGTCTGAATTCGGTCACCCCCCTGCGCCGCTTTGCGGCTTCCCCCCTCTCTGTCGCGCCTTCGGCGCTGGGAGGGGGGACGGCATCTTGGGCCGGCGTAGCCGGACCCTCGATGCCTCTGGTTTTGCGCGGCTTCGTTCGTTGCGCCTGGAGCATTGACATGGAAACTCTTGATCACCAACCTCAGAGCTCGCACCGTCCGGGCCAGCTCGCTGTGGGCATTGGCGCGCTCGTCGTGGCCGCCGTGCTGGCCTACGGTGCGACCGACATCTCGTCCGACTCGGGCTATGCGGGCGTGGGCCCGAACTTCCTGCCCTGGGTGATCAGCGCTGCGCTGGCCATCTGTGGCGTGATGCTGGTGGTGGAGGTGTGGCGCGGCGGCTACCGCAACATGCCGGAGCCTTCGGGCGCAGCGCGTGGCGACTGGCGTTCGCTCGCCTGGGTGTCGGCTGGCGTGCTGCTCAACGCCGCGCTCATCACCACCATCGGCTTCATCCTCAGTTGCGCGCTGTGCTTCGTGCTCGCGGTGCGCGGCCTGCGCGCCAGCGAAGGCAAGCCGGCGGGCGGCGTGCAACAGACCGTGAAAGACGCGGTCATCGGCATCGTCATTGCGGCGCCGGTGTTCTGGCTGTTCACGAAAGTGCTGGCGGTGAACCTGCCGGGCATCACGGCCTCTGGATGGATCTGACACCATGATGGACACCCTCAACCTGTTGCTCGGTGGCTTTGCCACGGCGGGCACGCCCATCAACCTGCTGTGGGCGTTTGCCGGCTGCGCGCTTGGCACCGCCATCGGTGTGCTGCCCGGCCTCGGCCCGGCCGTTACGGTGGCCATGCTGCTGCCCATCACCGGCCAGGTGGAACCCACCGCGTCGATGATCTTCTTCGCCGGCATCTACTACGGCGCCATGTACGGCGGATCGACCACATCGATCCTGCTCAATACCCCGGGCGAGACCGGCACCATGGTGACGGCGCTCGAAGGCTTCAAGATGGCCAAGAGTGGTCGCGCCGGTGCGGCGCTGGCCAGCGCCGCCATCGGCTCCTTCATCGCCGGCAGCATCGCCACCATCCTGGTCACGCTGTTCGCGCCGATCCTGGCGCAGTTCGCCGTGCGACTCGGGCCACCCGAGTATTTCTGCCTCATGCTGCTGGCTTTCACCACGGTGAGTGCGGTGCTCGGCCAGAGCACGCTGCGCGGCCTGACCGCACTGTTCTTCGGTCTGGCGCTGGGCCTGATCGGCATCGACCAGATCACCGGCCAGGTGCGCTACACGGCCGGCGTGCTGGAATTCATGGACGGCATCGAAGTGGTGCTGGTGGCTGTGGGCCTGTTCGCGGTGGCCGAAGCGCTCTACAACGCGCTCTACGAAGGCCGCAGCGAGGCCACCATGAACAAGATGACCAAGGCGCACATGACGCGCAAAGAGTGGCGCCGTTCTTGGCCGGCCTGGCTGCGTGGCACCGCCATTGGTTTTCCTTTCGGCACCATCCCGGCGGGCGGCACCGAGATTCCGACCTTCCTGAGCTACGCCACCGAACGCAAGCTGGCATCGCCCGAGCACAAGGCCGAGTTCGGCAGCACGGGCGCCATCGAAGGCGTGGCCGGCCCCGAGGCGGCGAACAACGCGGCCGTCACGGCCACGCTGGTGCCGCTGCTCACGCTGGGCATTCCCACGTCGGTCACGGCGGCCATTCTGCTGAGCGCGTTGCAGAACTACGGCATCAACGCCGGGCCACAGCTGTTCCAGACGTCCTCTGCGCTGGTGTGGGCGCTGATTGCCTCGCTCTACATCGGCAACGTGATGTTGCTGGTGCTCAATCTTCCGCTGGTGGGCCTGTGGGTGAAGCTCCTGAAGATTCCACGACCGCAGCTCTACGCCGGCATCCTGATCTTTGCCACGGTGGGTGTGTACGGCATGCGCCAGAGCGCGTTCGATCTGTTCCTCATGTACGGCCTGGGTTTGCTGGGCGTGGTGATGCGCCGCTACGACTTCCCCACGGCACCGGTCATCGTGGGCCTGATCCTCGGTCCCATGGCGGAGGCGCAGATGCGCAATGCCGTATCGATCGGCGAGGGCAGCTGGATGGTGTTCCTGCAGCGCCCGATGTCGGCCACTTTGCTGGCGGTGGTGGTGATGGTTCTGATCCTCCCTCGCTTGTTGTCGCGGCGTGTAGTGGTTTAAGACCTCGCGGGCTCGTGAGCGCAGGGCGCTCTGCTCCGCGAATGTCCTCCGGACCGGCTTTGCCGGTCCTCCCCCTTTATTTCGCTGCGCAGAGCGCCCTGCGCTCACGAGCCGGAGTGATGTTGGCACGCCCACAGAACGAGCGCCAACGAGGTCATCGTCGGCCATGGGACATGGCGCAGCGAAATAAAGGGGGAGAGGCGGCGAAGCCGACTCGGAGGACATTCGCGGAGCCGTGCCCCATGGCCGACGATGACCGGACCCACCACCAGGGGTACCATTCGAAAAATGACCCGAGACGACCGCCTCCCACGCGACGCCCAGAGCATTCTTGAGCTGGCCGCGAGGTCCATGTTCGAGCTGTTCGCCAACGCCAGCGAAGGCATGATGCTGGTGGACCGCGACGGCCGTGTGGTGTGGATCAACGACCAGTACCGTCGCTTCCTGCCCGCGCTCGGATTCGAGCGCGAAGAAGACTTCGTCGGTCACCCGGTGTCGCGGGTCGTGCAGAACACGCAGATGCACCAGGTGCTGGCCACCGGCAAGCCCATCCTCATCGACCTGCTCACCAACCGCGCCGGCACCTTCGTCGTCAGCCGCATTCCGCTGCGCGACGATGCGGGCGAAGTCATCGGCGTGCTGGGCATCGTGCTGTTCGACCACCCCGAGACCACGCTGCAACCCCTCATCAGCAAGTTTGCAAGGCTGGAGCAGGACCTGAGCGAGGCGCGCCGCGAACTCGCCAGCCAGCGCCGCACCAAGTACACCTTTGCCAGCTTTGTGGGCAGCAGCGCCGCCGCGCTGGAGGTGAAACGCCAGGCGCGCCGCGCGGCGCAGTCGGCCAGCCCGGTGCTGCTGCTGGGCGAGACCGGCACCGGCAAGGAGCTGCTGGCGCACGCCATCCACGCCGCCTCGCCACGTGCGGGCCGCCCCTTCGTGAGCGTGAACATGGCGGCCGTGCCCGACACCCTGCTGGAGGCCGAGTTCTTCGGCGTGGCGCCGGGCGCCTACACCGGCGCCGACAAGAAGGGCCGCGACGGCAAGTTCAAACTGGCCGACGGTGGCACGCTGTTCCTCGACGAATTGGGCGACATGCCGATGTCGGTGCAGGTCAAGCTGCTGCGCGCCCTGCAGGAAGGCGAGATCGAACCGCTGGGGTCGAACAAGCTGGTGCGTTTCGACGTGCGTGTGGTCGCCGCCACCTCGCGAGACCTGCAGCAGATGGTGCGCGACGGCAGCTTCCGCGAGGATCTGTACTACCGCCTCAACGTGCTGCCGATCCGCGTGCCGCCGCTGCGCGAACGGCAGGACGACATCACGCTGCTGATCGAAGCGCTGTGCGAAGACATTGCCGCTCGCGGCGGCGGCGCACAGCTGGAGCTCACCGCCGATGCGCAGGCCTTGCTCGGCGCGCAACCCTGGCGCGGCAACATCCGCGAACTGCGCAACGTGCTGGAACAACTGGCCTTGCGCAGCGACACCCACCACATCGAAGCCGCACAGGTCGACGCCGTGCTGCGCGAGGCCGGCCTGCCCGCGTTGACACCGAATGCGGTGGCCCGCAGCGCGCCGCGCACCTTGCCCGGTGGCGACCTCCGCCCCCTGCCTGAACAGATCGCCGAACTGGAGCAGCGCGCGATTGCGCTCGCGCTGGAGCGCACTGGCGGCAACCGCACGGCTGCTGCGAAGTTGCTCGGCATCTCGCGGGCCAGCCTGTACGACCGGCTGGGCGGGCAGAGTGAGGTGTCTGAAATTCAGACGATCGTCTGAAAATCAGACAATCAAACGTCGAAGGATTGTCTGAAATTCAGACGAATTTGGATTGGATTTTTGAAATCTGGTTTGAAATCAATGGCTTGAATCTCTGGCACGAAGTCTGCAAAGCAGGGTCACGGCGCTTGGCGCTGTGATCCTTCCAACCAGGAGACAAGACATGATTCACACCACCCGCCGTCTGGCGGTCATTGCGCTCGCCTGCGCGGCCGCACTCGGTACTTCCCTCGCATCCGCTCAAGCCAACAAGGGCGAGATCCGCATCGCCCACATCCACAGCAAGACCGGCCCGCTGGAGGCGTACGCCAAGCAGACCCAGGCCGGCCTGATGATGGGCCTGAGCTATGCCACCGGCGGCACCATGATGGTCGGCGGCAAGAAGATCGTGGTGATCGAGAAGGACGACCAGGGCAAGCCCGACGTGGGCAAGAGCCTGCTGGCCACCGCCTACGCCGACGACAAGGTCGACCTGGCCATTGGCCCTACCGCATCGCCCGTGGCGCTGGCCATGCTGCCTGTGGCGGAGGAATACAGGAAGATCCTGCTGGTGGAGCCCGCCGTGGCCGACTCCATCACCGGCGACAAGTGGAACAAGTACATCTTCCGCACCGGCCGCAACAGCAGCCAGGACGCTGCCGCGAACGCCGTGGCGCTCGACCAGGCCGGCAACGTGGTCGCCACGCTGGCCAACGACAACGCCTTCGGCCGCGACGGCGTGAAGGCCGCCAAGGAATACATCAAGAAGGCCAAGATCGTTCACGAGGAATACCTGCCCGTGGGCACGACCGACTTCACCGCCGGCCTGCTGCGCATCGTCGACAAGCTCAAGGACCAGCCCGGCAACAAGTACATCTCGGTCGGCTGGTCGGGTGCGCCCACGCCGTTCCCCAAGATCGCCGAGATGGAGCTGGAGAAGCGCTACGGCATCAAGCTCGCCACCGGCGGCAACATCCTGCCCGCCATGGTGGCCTACAAGCAGTTCCCCGGCATGGAAGGTGCGCTGTACTACTACTTCGGCATCCCCAAGAACCCGGTGAACGACGCCATGGTGGCCGAGCACTACAAGCAGTTCAAGACGCCGCCCGACTTCTTCACCGCCGGTGGCTTCAGCGCCGCGATGGCCGTGGTCACCGCGCTCAAGAAGACCAACGGCGACACCAACACCGACAAGCTCATCACCACCATGGAAGGCATGAGCTTCGACACGCCCAAGGGCAAGATGACTTTCCGCAAGGAAGACCATCAGGCCATGCAGAGCATGTACCACTTCAAGATCAAGGTGGACCCCGCTTTCGCCTGGGGTGTGCCTGAGCTGGTCCGGGAAATCAAACCGGAGGAGCTGAACATTCCGATTCGGAATAAGCGCTAACCCCCTGCGCCGCTCACGCGGCTTCCCCCTTGAAAGGGGGACAACGCCTGCGGCCCGGCGAAGCCGGTTCCGCGGCATTCACGAACTGTCGCCGCCTGCGCGGCTCCGGGACTCTCCATGCTTGAAACCCAAGACCTCACGGTCCGCTTCGGCGGGCACGTGGCGGTGAGTGCCGTCTCGTGCGCGTTCGCGCCGGGCACGCTCACTGCCATCGTCGGCCCCAATGGGGCGGGCAAGACGACCTACTTCAACCTGATCTCGGGACAGATCAAGGCCAGCGCGGGCCAGGTGCTGCTGGGCGGCAAGGACATCTCTTCGCTGGGTGCGCCGGCGCGGGCGCAGGCGGGGCTGGGTCGTGCGTTCCAGCTCACCAACCTGTTTCCCCGGCTCACGGTGCAGGAGAACGTGCGGCTGGCGGTGCAGGCCAGGGCGCGTGCCGGGCTGAACCTGTGGCGCATCTGGAGCGACCGGCGCGACCTGCTGGAGCGTGCCGACGCGGTGCTGGAGACCGTGGCCCTGGCGGACAAGCGCGACGCGCTGGCTTCAAGCCTGCCGCACGGCGACCAGCGCAAGCTGGAGGTGGGCATCCTCATGGCGCTGGAGCCCGAAGTGTTCATGTTTGACGAGCCGACCGCCGGCATGAGCGTGGACGAGGTGCCGGTGATCCTGAACCTCATCCGCAAGCTCAAGGAAGACAAGAGCAAGACCATCCTGCTGGTCGAACACAAGATGG
This sequence comes from Hydrogenophaga sp., assembly GCF_051860785.1. Lineage (GTDB taxonomy): Bacteria > Pseudomonadota > Gammaproteobacteria > Burkholderiales > Burkholderiaceae_C > Hydrogenophaga. The sequence continues at coordinate 240,065 of NZ_JBIMLB010000003.1, read as the reverse complement.
ACGTGGTGCGCGAACTCTCGGACCGCATCATCGTGCTGCACAACGGCGAGCTGGTGGCCGATGGCGACCCGGCCGAAGTGATCGCCTCGCCGGTGGTGCAGCAGGCTTACCTGGGCATCAACCCCGAAGAAGAGGTGCCGGCATGAGCGACAACCTCCTCACTCTCCAGGGTGTGCACACCCACATCGGTGCGTACCACATCCTCCATGGCGTGGACCTGGTGGTGCCGGCCAACCAGCTCACGATGCTGCTCGGCCGCAACGGTGCGGGCAAGACGACCACGCTGCGCACCATCATGGGCCTGTGGCACGCGAGCCAGGGCACGGTGACGCTCGACGGGCACGACATCACCCAGCGCCAGACGCCCGACATCGCACAGAGCGGCGTGGCCTACGTGCCCGAGAGCATGGGCATCTTCTCGGACCTGTCCGTGCGCGAGAACATGCTGCTGGCCGCGCGCGGCGCGCGCACGCTCGACGACATCGACACCCAGCGGCTCGAATGGATCTTCGGCCTGTTCCCCGCCATGAAGAAATTCTGGCTGCACCCGGCCGGCAAGCTCAGCGGCGGGCAGAAGCAGATGCTCGCGGTCTCGCGCGCCATCGTCGAGCCGCGCAAGCTGCTGCTGATCGACGAGCCCAGCAAGGGCCTGGCGCCCGCGATCATCCAGAACATGATCGCGGCCTTCCGCGAACTCAAGGCCGCGAAGACCACCATCCTGCTCGTGGAGCAGAACTTCAACTTCGCGCGCCAGCTCGGCGACACCGTGGCCGTGATGGACGACGGGCGCGTGGTGCACAGCGGGTCGATGGCGGAACTGGCCGCCGATGAAGTCATGCAATCGAAGCTGCTTGGCCTCTCACTCGGAGCCCACCAATGAAACTCAACGCCGACTTCGACTGGAAGCCGCTCGCGCTGGTGCCCGTGCTCGCGTTGCTGGCCCTGCCGGCCGTGGGCAGCGGTTCCACCTGGCTCACGCTCACCGTGGCGGGCCTGGCCATGGGCATGATCATCTTCATCATCGCCTCGGGCCTCACGCTGGTGTTCGGCCTCATGGACGTGCTGAACTTCGGCCACGGCGTGTTCATTGCGCTCGGTGCCTTCGTGGCCACCACGGTGCTGGGCAGCATGAACAGCTTCACCACGGCCGACAGCCTGTGGCTGAACCTGGTGGCGCTGCTGCCGGCCATGCTGGTGGCCATGGCGGTGGCCGGCGCGCTGGGCTGGGTGTTCGAGCGGCTCATCATCCGCCCGGTGTACGGGATGCACCTGAAGCAGATCCTCATCACCATGGGCGGCATGATCATCGGCGAGGAGCTCATCAAGGTGGTGTGGGGTCCCGAGCAGATTGCGCTGCCGCTGCCCGAGAGCCTGCGCGGTTCCTTCATCTTCGGTGATGCGGCGGTGGAGAAATACCGTCTGCTCGCGGTGCTGGTGGGCGGTGCCGTGTTCGCCGCCATGGTGTGGACGCTCAACCGCACCAAGGTCGGCCTGCTGGTGCGTGCCGGCGTGCAGGACCGCGAGATGGTCGAATCGCTCGGCTACCGCATCCGCCAACTCTTCATCGGCGTGTTCGTGGTGGGCAGCGCCCTGGCCGGCCTGGGCGGCGTGATGTGGGGCCTGTACCAGCAGAGCGTGGTGCCGCAGATGGGCGCGCAGGTCAACGTGCTGATCTTCATCGTCATCATCATCGGCGGCCTCGGTTCCACCACCGGCGCGCTCATCGGTGCGCTGCTGGTGGGCCTGATGGCCAACTACACCGGCTTCCTGGCCCCCAAGGTGGCGCTGTTCTCCAACATTGCGCTCATGGTGGCCATCCTGCTGTGGCGGCCACAGGGCGTGTACCCGGTGACGAACCGTTGAACGACAGGAGCGCCGCATGATTTCCCGACTCCTCTCCAACGACCTCCCGCGCAGCCGCTGGCTCAGCGTGCTGCTGATCGTGCTCTTCCTCGGCCTGGCGTTCGCGCCGTTCCTGTTCCCGGGCGTGAAGGCGCTCAACGTCGCGGCCAAGGTGCTGATCTTCGTGGCGCTGGTCGCCAGCTTCGACCTGCTGCTGGGCTACACCGGCATCGTGAGCTTTGCGCACACCATGTTCTTCGGCATCGGCGCGTATGGCGTGGCGATCGCGCTGAACTCGGTGGAGCAGGCCAGCTGGGGCGCCATGCTGGTCGGCATCGTCTGCGCGCTGCTGATCTCGCTGGTGCTCTCGCTGCTGATCGGCCTGTTCTCGCTGCGCGTGAAGGCGATCTTCTTCGCCATGATCACGCTCGCCGTGGCCTCGGCTTTCCTCACGCTGGCCTCGCAGCTTTCGGACTTCACCGGCGGTGAAGACGGCCTCACTTTCCGCGTGCCCGAGCTGCTTTCGCCCGGCTTCACGCTGACCGAAGAACCGCTGCAGACGCCGCTGGGTTCCGTGGATCTGAACGGCAGGCTCATCACCTACTACCTGATCTTCCTGGCCGTCACCGCCATCTTCCTCACCATCCTGCGCATCGTGAACTCGCCGTTCGGCCGCGTGCTGCAGGCCATCCGGGAAAACGATTTCCGCGCTGAAGCGCTGGGCTACCGCACGGTGGTGTACCGCACGCTGTCCAACGTGTTGTCGGCGTCCTTCGCCACGCTCGCCGGCTGCCTGCTCGCCATCTGGCTGCGCTACAACGGGCCGGACACTTCGCTCTCGTTCGAGATCATGCTGGATATCCTGCTCATCGTCGTCATCGGGGGCATGGGCACGCTGTACGGCGCGCTCATCGGCAGCGTGCTGTTCCTGGTGGCGCAAAGCTATCTGCAGGACCTGCTGCGCCTGGCCGGCCAGGCCACCGAAGGCATTCCCCTGCTGCCCGCGCTGCTCACGCCCGACCGCTGGCTGCTCTGGCTGGGCCTGCTGTTCGTGCTCTCGGTGTATTACTTTCCCACCGGCATCGTGGGCAGGCTGCGCGAGAGAGCCGTGCTCACCCGCCTGAAAGGCAGCAAATGAACACCGCCATCGCCACTGCCGCCGCCGTGGTGGTGCCCCGCTCGCGCTACCTGAAGTGCGAAGGCCGCGAAATCCACTTCATGGATTGGGAGCCCGAGGAGCCCGCCGGCCCCGTGGTGGTGGCCTGGCACGGCCTGGCGCGCACGGGCCGTGACATGGACCCGCTGGCCGAACACCTGTGCGCCCTGGGCTGGCGCGTGATATGCCCCGACACCATCGGCCGGGGCCTGAGCCAGTGGAGCCCGAAGCCCGAAGCTGAGTATTGCCTGGACTTCTACAGCCGCATCGCCACCTCGCTGGTGGATCAGCTCGCCCTCAAGCGCTTCCACTGGGTGGGCACCTCCATGGGCGGCGCCATCGGCATGGCTTGCGCCGCCGGGCCATTGCACGGGCGCATTGAAAGACTCGTGCTCAACGACATCGGCCCCAAACTGGCCGATCCCGCCGTGCAACGCATCCGCAGCTACGCGGGGAGCCCGCCAGGCTTCGACACGGTGAGCGAACTGGAACAGTACTTCCGCACCATCTACAAGCCTTACGGCTACATCAGCGACGCGCAATGGCGCCTGTTCACCGAGAGTTCCACGCGCCGCCTGCCGGACGGCCGCGTGACGCCGCATTACGACCCAGCCATGGTGAGGCAGTTCATCGACCACCCCGACGACTACGACCTCTGGCCCACCTACGACCGCATCGACGTGCCGGTGTTATGCCTGCGAGGCGCAGAGTCCGACCTGCTGCTGGCCGACACCGCAGAAGCCATGCGCGACCGGGGACCGCGGGCGCTGGTGGTGACCATTGCCGGCTGCGGACACGCGCCGGCCCTGAATGTGCCGGATCAACTCGATCTGGTGCAGCGTTTTCTGGCGGGGCACTGAGTGAAGACCCTGCTTTCAACCGCAGCCAAGCGCGAGTACGCTTGCCCACCCATCACCATCGATCGCTTCTGGCTCATGCCGACGCGTGCATGGACAAACCGTCGCCGGAGAATCAATTGACAGCAGAATGCATTCTTGAAACGCAGCGTCTGAGCAGGGAATTCAAGGGGTTCGTGGCGGTCAATCAGGTGGACCTGAAGGTGCAGCGTGGCCACATCCATGCGCTGATCGGCCCGAACGGCGCGGGCAAGACCACGTTCTTCAACCTGCTCACCAAGTTTCTTCCGCCCAGCAGTGGAAGCATCCACTTCAATGGCGTCGACATCACCCAGGAAAAGCCCGCACAGACCGCGCGGCGCGGCATCGTCCGTTCCTTCCAGATCTCTGCGGTGTTCCCTCACATGACGGTGCTGGAGAACGTGCGTGCGGCCCTGCAGCGCAATCTCGGCACCTCGTTCCATTTCTGGAAGCCGGAAAGCTCGCTGCATCACCTGCACGAGCGTGCACGCGAATTGCTGGCGGCGGTGGACCTGCAGGACTTTGCCGACGAGTTGACGGTGAACCTGCCCTATGGCCGAAAACGTGCGCTGGAACTGGCCACCACGCTGGCACTGGAGCCCGAGCTGATGTTGCTGGACGAGCCCACGCAGGGCATGGGCCATGAAGACGTGGACCGGGTGACGCAGTTGATCAAGAAGGTTTCGAAAGGGCGCACCATCCTGATGGTGGAACACAACATGAACGTCGTGGCTTCGATTGCCGATCGCATCACGGTGCTGCAACGGGGCGCGATCATCGCCGACGGGCCCTATGCAGAAGTGTCGAAGAATCCGCAGGTGATCGAGGCCTACATGGGCTCGGCCGACACCGCCTTGCAGGGAGCGCACTGACATGGCCAAGGAAATGCTCCGCATCGACGACCTGCATGCCTGGTACGGCGAGTCCCATATCCTGCATGGCGTGAACCTCACCGTGCACGAGGGCGAAGTCATCACGCTGTTGGGTCGCAATGGCGCCGGTCGCACCACCACCATGCGCGCCATCGTGGGCCTTACAGGCAAGCGCACGGGCTCCATCCGCATCCAGGGCACCGAGTCCATCGGCATGGCGCCGCACCGGGTGGCCCATCTTGGCATTGGTTATTGCCCCGAAGAGCGCGGCATCTTCGCCAGCCTGAGCGCCGAAGAAAACCTCATGTTGCCGCCCGTGCTGGGGCCGGGTGGCATGTCGCTGGACGAGATCTACGACATGTTCCCGAACCTGAAGGAACGCGCCAGCAGCCCGGGTACGCGCCTCTCGGGCGGTGAGCAGCAGATGCTGGCGGTCGCCCGCATCCTGCGCACCGGCGCCCGCCTGCTGCTGCTGGACGAAATATCCGAAGGCCTCGCGCCCGTGATCGTGCAGAAGCTCGCCGAGATGATCCTCGCCCTCAAGAAGAAGGGCTACACGATCGTGCTGGTCGAACAGAACTTCCGCTTTGCAGCGCCCCTGGCCGATCAGTTCTACGTGATGGAGCACGGCGTCATCGTCAAGCAATTCGAGAAAAAGGAATTGAGCCAGAACATGGCCATGTTGCAGGAGTACCTGGGCGTCTGACCGCGGCATCCGCATCGGAATTTCGTCCGGCTTTTTTTAACCCGAAGGAGACATCATGAAACTCAAACCCATCGTCATCGCCGCGTCCATCGCGCTGGCCACCGCCGCATCCGCGCAGGGCACCGGCCCGGTCAGGATCGGCTTCATCACCGACATGTCCAGCCTCTATGCAGACATCGACGGCCCCGCCGGCGCCGAGATGGTCAAGTGGGCGGCCGCAGACTTCGGCGGCAAGGTGCTGGGCCGCCCGATCGAGGTGCTGTCGGCCGACCACCAGAACAAGGCCGACGTGGCCAGTTCCAAGGCCCGTGAGTGGATCGACAAGGAAGGCCTGTCCATGCTGGTGGGTGGCACCAACTCCGGCACGGCCCTGGCCATGGCCAAGGTGGCTGAAGAGAAGAAGCGCCCGTTCATCGTCATCGGTGCCGGCTCGGCGCGCCTGACCAACGAAGCCTGCTCGCCCTACACCGTGCACTACGCCTACGACACCGTGGCACTGGCCAAGGTGGCGGGCAATGCGCTGGTCAAGGGCGGTGCCAAGAACTGGTACTTCCTGACCGCCGACTACGCTTTCGGCCACTCGCTGGAAGCCGACGCGTCGACGGTGGTGAAGGCCAACGGTGGCACCGTGGCAGGCTCTGTGCGCCACCCGCTCAATGCGTCTGACTTCTCCTCGTTCCTGCTGCAGGCACAGACCTCCAAGGCCGACGTGCTGGCGCTGGCCAACGCCGGTGGCGACTTCACCAATGCGATGAAGGCCGCCCGGGAATTCGGCATCAACAAGAGCATGAAGATCGCTGGCTTGCTGGTGTTCATCAACGACGTGCACAGCCTGGGCCTGGCCAACACCGAAGGCCTGCAACTGGCCGACAGCTGGTACTGGAACCAGGACGATGCCTCGCGCAAGTTTGCCAAGCGCTTCTTCGAGAAATACAAGCGCATGCCTTCGTCGCTCCAGGCCGCCAACTACTCGGCAACCACCACCTACCTGAAGGCGGTGCAGGCGACGGGCACCACCGACGCCGACAAGGTCATGGCTGCCATGAAAAGCACGAAGGTCAACGACTTCTACAGCAAAGGTCAGATCCGCGCCGATGGCCGCATGATCCACGACATGTACCTGTACCAGGTCAAGGGCAACAAGGAATCCACCACGCCGTGGGACTACTACAAGCTGGTGGCCAAGGTGCCGGGGGACCAGGCGTACACCACCCTGGCCGAGTCCAAGTGCACGCTGGTCAAGAAGTAAACGCTTGAAGCAGGGCGCGCCCCGATCGGGGCGCGCTCATGTCGAATCACTGGCTGCTTTTTTGAGTCTGGCCTGACCGGACGAGATTCCATGGAAATTTTCGGCATACCCCATCAGGCCTTCATGGGCCAGATCCTGCTCGGGCTCGTCAATGGCGCGTTCTACGCCATGCTCAGCCTCGGTCTGGCGGTGATCTTCGGACTTCTGGGCGTGGTCAACTTCGCGCACGGGACCCTCTACATGCTGGGCGCGTTTGCCGCCTGGATCATGCTCGACCAGTTCGGCGTGAACTACTGGATTTCGTTGCTGGTTGCACCGCTCCTCGTGGGGGCGCTGGGTGTGGTGATCGAGCGCCTCTTCCTGCGGCACCTCTACAAGCTCGACCCGCTATACGGCCTGCTGCTCACCTTCGGCCTCACGCTGATTCTCGAAGGCGTGTTCCGCGAGATCTACGGCGCCTCGGGCCAGAACTACCCGGTGCCTGATCTGCTGCAAGGTGCCACCAACCTGGGCTTCATGTTCCTGCCCAACTACCGTGCCTGGGTGGTCTTCGCATCGCTGGCGGTGTGCTTCGGCACCTGGTACCTCATCGAGCGCACGCGCCTGGGCGCCTACCTCAGGGCCGGCACCGAAAACTCCGCCCTGGTCCAGACCTTCGGCGTCAACGTGCCCCTGATGGTGATGCTCACCTACGGCGCGGGCGCGGCCCTGGCCGCGCTGGCCGGCGTGCTGGCCGCACCCATCATCCAGGTGAGTCCGTTGATGGGCTCGAACCTCATCATCGTGGTGTTCGCGGTGGTGGTGATCGGTGGCATGGGCTCCATCATGGGTTCGATCCTCACGGGGCTCGCACTCGGCGTGGTCGAAGGCATGACCCGCGTTTTCTACCCCGAGGCGTCGAACATCGTGGTGTTCGTCATCATGGTCCTGGTGCTCATGGTGCGCCCGGCCGGCCTGTTCGGCAAAGAGGCCTGAAGTCATCCTATGAAAAACCTGTCCAGATCCACCCGCGTCACCTACGCCGTCCTGCTGGCGATCGCCGTGGTCGCCCCTCTCGTGGGGTTGTATCCCGTGTTCCTGATGAAGCTGCTGTGCTTCGCGCTGTTCGCCTGCGCGTTCAACCTGCTGCTCGGCTTCACCGGTCTGCTGTCCTTCGGGCATGCCGCCTTCTTCGGCTCGGCGGCCTACATCTCCGGCCACCTCATCAAGGTCTACGCGCTCACGCCCGAATGGGGCCTGCTGGCCGGCACCGTGGGCGCCGGGCTCATCGGCCTGGTGGTGGGTGCGGTCGCGATTCGCCGCCAGGGCATCTACTTCGCCATGATCACGCTGGCCATTGCGCAGATGGTGTACTTCGTCTGCCTGCAGGTGCCGCAGACCGGCGGTGAAGATGGCCTGCAGGGCGTGCCGCGCGGCGAGCTGTTCGGGCTGATCTCGCTGGCGTCGGACACCAGCATGTACTACCTGGTGCTTGCCATCTTCGTCGCCTGCTTCATGGCCATCTCGCGCATCGTCCATTCACCTTTTGGCCAGGTGCTGAAGATGATCCGCGAGAACGAACCCCGCGCCATCTCGCTCGGTTACCAGACCGACAAATACAAGCTGCTGGCCTTCGTGCTCTCAGCCGCTCTGGCGGGCCTCGCCGGTTCGCTCAAGACCCTGGTGATGGGTTTTGCCACGTTGTCTGACGCGCACTGGAGCATGTCGGGCGAGGTCATCCTCATGACCCTGCTGGGCGGCGTGGGCACCCTGTTCGGCCCCGTGCTGGGCGCCGGCATCGTCATTGCGCTGCAGAACCTGCTGGCCGACAAGGTCGGCTCGTGGGTCACCGTGATCATCGGTGTGATCTTCGTGGTGTGCGTGCTGGCATTCCGCAAGGGGATCGTGGGTGAGCTGCGGGCGGCGCTGGAGCGGCGACCGAGCAACTAGATCAGCTGCGGTCCGCGTGCGACCAGCCGGGCACGTTGACAAAGTAGCGCAGCGCCTTGCCCCGGGTGAAGAGCAAACCTTCATCCATCAGTTGCGACAGGTCGCGCGTGGCGGTGGCTTTGGATATGCGGGTCATCTGGACTCGAACCACAGGTGCGCGATCGCCGCGCGGGCGATGCCATCCAATGGCGCTGCTTCTTGCGGCTGGCCGGGCCGCGTGCTCGCAAACCAGTTTTGCATCGGGTCTTCGTGATCGCGGTAGTTGCCCACCTGAATGCGCCGCAAGCCACTGGCCCCGTTGGGGAACAACGCCGCGTGCCAGCGGCACAGCCGGTCCTTGTCCAGCACATCGGAAAAACTGTGGGTCGCGTCTTCCATCACGTCCACCAGTCCATCCACCTGCCGGCTTACCGGCACTGAATCATCCGATTCCAGCACCCAGGTGCCTCAGCGCGTTTTTGGCACGACGGGCTGCTCGTACCAGGATCTGGAGCGGTTCACCACCGCCACCACCGCCAGCATCAAGGGCACCTCGATCAGCACGCCCACCACGGTGGCCAGCGCGGCGCCGGACTGGAAGCCGAACAGGCTGATGGCGGTGGCCACCGCCAGTTCGAAGAAATTGCTCGCACCGATGAGCGCCGACGGCCCGGCCACGCAGTGCTGCACGCCCAGTTTTCGGCTGAGGCCATACGCCAGGCTCGCGTTGAACACCACTTGAATCAGGATGGGCACGGCCAGCAGCGCAATCACCAGCGGCTGAGCCAGGATGGCCTCGCCCTGGAAGGCAAACAGCAGCACCAGCGTCAGCAACAGGGCGCCGATGGAGGCTGGCCCCAGGCGGGAAATCACCTTGTCGAAATGCGCCTGCCCGCGCTTGAGCAAGGCTTTGCGCCATGCCTGTGCCACGATGACCGGCACCATGATGTACAGACCCACCGAGGTCAGCAGGGTGTCCCATGGCACGGTGATGGAGGACAGGCCGAGCAGCAAGGCCACGATGGGTGCGAAGGCCACCACCATGATGGCGTCGTTCAAGGCCACCTGGGACAGGGTGAAGTACGGGTCGCCCTTGCAGAGCTGGCTCCAGACGAACACCATGGCGGTGCAGGGCGCGGCCGCCAGCAGGATGAGGCCGGCCACGTAGCTGTCAAGCTGGTCTTGCGGCAGCCAGGGCGTGAACACATGGCGGATGAAAATCCAGCCCAGCAGTGCCATCGAGAAGGGCTTGACCGCCCAGTTGATGAACAGGGTCACGCCGATGCCGCGCGCATGCGCGCGAACCTGACCCAGCGCTGCGAAGTCGATCTTCAGCAGCATTGGAACGATCATCACCCAGATGAGCACCCCGACCGGGATGTTCACCTGCGCCACCTCCAGCGCCGCAACACCTTGAAAGAAGCCCGGCATCCACTGGCCGAGCGCGATGCCGGCCACGATGCACAACGCCACCCACAAGGTCAGGTAGCGCTCGAAGAAACCCATGGTGGGCTGGGCGGCTGCGGACGCCGCCTGCGCTGTCGTGGTGGTGCTCATGGGTCAGTGTTTGGCCAGGCCGCGTGCGGCGTCTTGCAGCGCCAGCTTGTCCACGCTCGAAGCCGGCAGGTTCACCAGCAGCTCGATGCGCCGGCGGATGGCCAGAAGCGTCTGCCGAAAAGCCTCGAGCTGCTGCGCATGCGTGCCCTTCACCTCCGAAGGGTCCGCATAGCCCCAATGAGCGGTGGCCGGTTGACCCGGCCAGTACGGGCACACCTCGCCAGCGGCGTTGTCGCACACCGTGATCACCAGATCCATGTGGGGTGCATCGGGCTCACCGAACGTGTCCCAACTCTTGCTGTTCAGGCCTTCGGTGGAGATGCCGGCTCGCTGCAGCACCTCCAGGGCCAGCGGGTTGGGTTGCTGGTTCTCGCGAGGGCTGCTGCCCGCAGAGAACGCCTTGAAGCGCCCGCTGCCCAGGTGGTTGAGCGTGGCTTCGGCCAGGATGCTGCGAGCCGAGTTGTGTGTGCACAGGAAGAGCACGTTGAGAGGACGATTCATGGTGGTGGCTCAGCTTGATGCATCAGCACTTGCACGAGGCGCTTTCCACGTCGCACGCCGCGCCCTGGCAGCAGTTCTCGGTGAGGTAGGCCAGCAAGCCATTCATGTGGGCGTAGGCCGCGCGGTAGATGAGGTTGCGTCCATCCCGCTGCTGGGTGGCCAGGCCGGCGTTGACCAGTTCCTTCAGGTGAAAGGACAGCTTGGTGGCCGCAATGTCGAGTTGCTCGGTCATGACGCCGGGCGTGAGGCCTTCTTCTCCTGCCACGACCAGCGCGCGGAAGACGCGAAGACGGTGTTCATGGGCAAGAGCCGCGAGGGATTGGATGACGGTGTCTTCGTTCATGATTCTATCATACAAGTATTGTTGAATTATTTTTGGAAAGCATCAAAATTTGTTGGGGACATGCGGCTCATGGGTGGACGGTTTGATACCGTGGGGCGTTTGCTGGCTGCGAACCGCCTGCGGTAAAGTCGGCCCCGCTCACGAAAAAGGTGAGCCGGGCCTGAGAACCCGATGCATTGCAGCCTGAAAGGCTGCATCGATCCGACAAGGACTGCAGCCTTTGTCGTTCGTGCTCCATTTTTATGGCGGCCCGGACGGGAGGCTCGCGAGAGCCTGCCGGTTTCGCTGCGATGCCCGGTTCTCAGCCCGTTCGGGCCGCCGCCACTCTTTTGCAGTGGCGGCGGCAAACAAAGAACGAACAGGGGAGCGCCGAATGCCCAGCCGGCTGCACAAACAACGGAACCTCGCGGTTCTCATCGACGCCGAAAACGCGTCCCACACACTCACCCGCTCCATCCTGCTGCGCGCCGCGTGCTACGGCGTGCTCGCCGTCAAGCGCGCCTACGCAGACTGGTCCCGCCCCGGCATGCGCCACTTCAGGCAGGTGCTCAACCACAACGCCATCGAACCCGTCCACCTCTTCAGCTATACCGCAGGCAAGAACGCATCCGACATGGCCCTGAGCCTCGACGCCATGGACCTGCTGCACATGGGCCAACTCGACGGCTTCTGCATCGTGTCATCCGACAGCGACTTCACGCCGCTGGCGATCCGCATCCGGCGAGAGGGGTTGCGGGTGTATGGGTTTGGTGGGAGGCAGACGCCGAAGGCGTTTGTGGCGGCTTGCAATGGGTTCGTGTTTACGGAGACGATTTTGGGGTGAGGGTGTGATAACTCATGGGAGGCTGGTTTGCGGCGATAGCGGAAGCTCGCAGTACCCATGTCCGAGAAAGCGGTGGCTTGGGGTCTGAAACATGAGCGCCGCGGCGCTGCCGAACCTTTGCTACAACGCAATCACAGCGTATTGCTTGGAAAGACCTAGCCGTTCACATCTGGAGAAAAGGTAATAGGCTGCTCCTGATCTCGCGGGCCGGGAAAGCGAATGCGATCAGGACTGTTCGAGAATGCCGAGAGTACCCAACCGCGCACATCAACATGAGCCCACTGATCAGTATCCCGGTTTCCTCAGTAGCCGCACTCACGCCCGAACGAGCTGTGGAGCTGATCACGCGAATCTTGATGGCCGAGTCAACCTACGCCAGGCTCAGTCCGGCAGTAGTGACGATTTCTAACCGGTTGACCGTAGCGGACGGAGGCATTGACGCCGAAGTCGACGTGGCGCCGGATGCACTCATTCCTGCCGACTGCTTCTTTGCTCCTGGTTTGACTGGATTTCAGTTGAAATCCGGGGCCTCCTTTAAGCCTTGGACCGAAAGCTCGATTCGCGGCGAACTTATCAACAGCACAGGGAAGCTGTTCCCGGAGGTAGCGCGGCTGACTCAAAGAAGAGGTCGCTACGTCGTCGTCTGCACGGGACATGACCTGACTCCTCAGCAACGGAATGACGCCCGCGAACGAATTGTCGACGTACTTGCATCCGTAGGCGTACAGGGCTACAGCAGTTTGGTCGATGTTCTGGGCGCAAGCCAGCTCTCGATGTTTGCGGAGCGCTATCCGGGTATCGCAGCGCTGCTTTCGGTTGAAACCATCCACGAGGCTTGGGTGCTCGAAGAATGGGATCGCGATGCACACATGGCCAATTCCTTCCGGCCATCGCCGGAACAAGCTGATCTCATCGCGCAGATTCAGGCGGGCATCGAAGGAGACGCCAAGCACATTCGTGTGCTTGGAGAACCAGGTTTGGGAAAGACACGTATGGCCCTAGAGGCCCTGAGAGCGCCGCATATCGCGCCCTCAGTGCTCTATCTGTGTCACGGTTCCAAGTTCGGTCAGACGGCACTGTTCAGGCAACTACTGCGAACAGGCTGGACAAAGCCACTCGTGCTAGTACTTGACGATCTCTCAGAACCCGAGATGTCCGACCTATGGCGACATCTGAAGAATCGCTGCGGTGCAATGAAGCTGGTGACGCTCGATCATGGTCACGATGAAGGTCACGATGACGACATCCTCCGTCTCAAGGCCCCCCACCTTCCCAACGAAACGATCAAATGCATCCTTGCGAGAAGGGTCGGAGAATCACGGGAGCTTGATCGATGGGTCCCTATCTGTGAAGGGTCGCCGCGTGTAGCACATGCAGTTGCCGAAAATCTTTATGCAAACCCGGCTGATTTGCTGCGACCGCCTGCTACGGTTCCTCTATGGACCAGGTTCTTGCATGGATATGGCGTACAGGAGGACGCAGCGTCTAGACAGGTCGACTGTGTTGCGCACCACCTTGCCTTGTTCAGTCGGTTCGGATTTGAAGATCCGGTGTCCGACGAAGCTGCCTACATCTCGCGGTTGATTGACAAGGTTGATCCGACGATCGGCTGGGCCCGCTTCCAGGAGATTGTTCAGAGTCTCCGAGCCCGACGCGTCCTGCAAGGGAGTCGAACGCTGTTCTTTGTACCCAAGGCGCTGCACATCTATCTTTGGAAGCAGTTCTGGACTCGCTATGGACGCGGTTTCGACTTCGTTTCGACCTTCGAAACGATGCCTCCATCTCTTCACGCTTGGTTTCTGAACAAATTCAGGTTTGCCGGAGGTAAGGACGCGGCATTTGTAGTGGAAGAGATTCTCAAGCCCGATGGCGTCTTTTCAAGACGCGACATGCTGACCTCGGCGACCGGCTCGCGATTTCTTTCGACCCTCGCAGAGGCAAACCCAGCTGCAGTCTTGCGCCTGCTTGAGAACACAATTGGAACCTGGCCGGACACCGAACTCCTAGAGTTCAAAAATGATCGTCAGAACATCGTCTGGGCACTCGAGAAAATTGCCGTCTGGCCTCAGCTCATCGTGAGAGCCTTGAACGTGCTAGCTCGGCTGGCTGTCAATGAGAATGCCGACTTTTCCAACAACTCGACGGGCACACTGTTGAGCTTGTTTCGCATCGGCCCCGAAGCCGCTGCTACCGAAGCGAGCCCCGAGCAAAGGCTGCCCGCATTGCTTAAGCTGTTCAGAGGCACCACCGATGCAGAACGTTTGCTTGGACTAAAGGCGCTGACTTCGGCTTTGGACAGTCATGGTTTGGGATTTCGGACCGTGGGACCGGAGTATCAGGGGCTAAAGGAGCGAGCGAAGCTGTGGATCCCCGCGACATACGGCGACTGGTGGCACGCGCACTTCTTGTATTTCCAAACCTTTATCGATGAGACAGTCTCGTGGCCTTTGGCACTGCGCCCCCACGTCTGCTCAGCGCTGCTCGACGCTGTCGAAAATCAAATTCGCACACCGCCGTGCACTGAGCTTGCATTCCAGGTGCTAGAGAAGCTGACTTTCGACAGCGCCATCTCTCCAAGCAAGTTGAACCGGTTCTTTCGGCACTCACTAAAGTCCGATGAGAATGAGCAACAGCATGAACTGGCGGTTCGCCTCAAGCGCCTTGCCCGTCGATATGCGCGTCGCGACCTAGTCAGTCGGTTCCAGAGATACGTCCTCGATGTTGATTTTCTTGAATGGGAAGAGGAGTATCGTGATCTGCACAACAAGCCACCTTCGCATGCGAAGGCGTTGGTCGCAGCACTTGCGCGGCGAATAGCTTCGAACCCCGATTGCCTTGACGAAATTTCGCACCTTCTGGCTCCGGATGGCTATACGCCGGCGGTTTGGCATTTTGGCGAGCAATTGGCAGCGAGCGATGTAGCGGAAGCCCTTCTTCCTTTGCTTACGAGAATCGCTATAAGGTCACCACACGGCGCTTGTCTGCATGGCTATTTGGCATGTGTAAGAGCAAGGTCCTTAAAGCGATTCGAATCGTGGTTGATGGATATGTTGGCAAGTGTCGAGACGGCAAGTCTCGGAGTGGACACGGCCCTCCGATTTCCCTATTACGAAGAAACCTTCAACCGCTGTCTCGACGCACTTGAGGCGGGATGGGTCGAACCGACTTTGTTTGGCATGTTGCAGTACGGCAGGACGTTGGACTCAGTGCCAACAGCACAGGTAGAGCGGCTGCTTTGTCTGATTTACGCGCGAGCAACCCCAGAGGCCATTTGGTTGCTAATCGGCCTGCTTGATTCTCGTGAACCAAGTCAGCCATTTCCTTGCGGCCCGGACTTTGTGTTCGCAGTCGTGAAAAAGACGATTCCTAGTTCCCAACACTCGTGGCAATCCTCCGCGTTCCATTGGAAGCGAGTTTGCTCAAGACTGGTCAAGTCAGATATGGCATTCGCAGCCCCCCTGCTCGATGCGATCCTGACGGCCATGGGCGAGGTATACGAACTGAGCTATGACCACAACATCGAGGAGGTGAGCAGGAGTTTGGTCAGCATCGATCCCGAAAGTGCTTGGCAGGTCATCGCGAGGCAATTTGAGGCCACTTTGCCGAAATGGAGAAGTGACTTATACGGCTGGCTGAAGGGTGGACTTCTCTCGTTTGGCGAGGGAGCACAGCGAGGTCTCATCGCGGACCTGCCTGAGAGCAGCATTTTGAACTGGATCGAGTCCGATCCTGACGAACGAGCTGCCCTTGTCGCCCATGCCGCGCCACCCACGCTCGACGACGATTTCGGCGGAGGCCTGACGCGGCAGTTGTTGACGCGGTACGGGCACATCAAAGGCGTTTGCTCAGGGATCACTGCCTCGTTCCATTCAGGTTCATGGACTGGCCCTACAAGTCAGTATCTAAAGCGCAAGCGAGACACTCTGCGACGGTGGCTCACCGCTGGATTCGCCTTCGAGGTAACCCAATGGATTGAACTTGAGATCGAGCGGATTGATCGGGACATTCAACGAGAAGAGATCAACGAAGAACGTGATCGATTTGAGTGATGTTCTGTTCGGGCTGATAGCACTGCGCGTGAGTTTCTATCGGAACTGCGCGAGGCCTAAGGTTGGACGCAACCTCTTGGTAAGTGGCCGACTACCGCTTTCAGTGGCGGATTCAACCGGTCGATGCAACACATTCGCTGAACATCTCAGCGGGTGTGTTGCATCGACCGGTTGAATCCGCCGTCTCAAGCGGCCATTTGTCGAATGACTACGCCGACGCGTCCTAGTGGTCACCGTGCAAACTTGAAAATGTCAATCCGGATCTCGAGATTCCCCATCCGAGGGCTCCGCCATGAAACATAAAGTCGGCTGGTAAGCGAGCTGTGTTGCGCTTGCATGTGGCAAGCCTCGTTGAGGAAGTTAAAAAATGCCTCGATCAGCAGAAACACGGACTACTGGACCAGACGGTCGGAGAGAATCATCAAACCATGAACAAATCACTCGCTCGCATCCATCTGGGCCTCGCCATCTTCTACACCCTGATCGCGGTCCTGTTGATTGCAGTGCACCTGTCAGGCAGCAAGGCGAGCCTGGGCGGTGTGCTGATCATCCTGGCCATCTTCGGGGTGTTGCCCGTGCTGCATGTGCTGGCGCTGAAGGGCGTCCGCCAGGGGCGGCATTGGGGTCGAAATCTGTCCCGCGTGCTGGGTGTGCTGCTGCTGTTCGCCGTGCCCATCGGAACGATCCTTGGCGCCTTCATGTTGATGCGCACGGGCAAGATGGACTGGGAGCAGGCTGCTGCCTGACGCAACGCCAGATAGGTCTTTTTCAGCTGCTGGCCCCTTCGCAGTCCATCGCCAGTTCGTTAAGGGGACAGGTTTCAAAAACACCCCTGTGTTTACATAGGTTTCTCAAGAAACTAAACTACGTCCAGTTTCTTGGGAAACCTGATGCCTGACCAGAAAACCAAAATCGCTCCTTCACCGCTGGAAGCCCATCTGGGTTTCTGGCTGCGCTTCGTTTCCAACCATGTGTCCATGCGCTTCCAGCAACTGCTGGAAGAAAGAGGGGTCACCGTCACCGAATGGGTGGCGCTGCGCACGCTGTGGTCGCAGGACGAAACCACGCACGCTGCGTTGATCCAGGCCCTGGGCCTGACCAAGGGCGCGGCATCCAAGGTGGTGTCCCGCCTGGAAGAAAAGGGGTTGGCTGTGCGGCAACTGGCGGAAGGCCGGGCGCGTGAGCAGAGCCTGCGTCTCACAGCCGCTGGCAAGTCACTGGTGCCGAAACTGGCGGCGCTGGCCGATGCCAACGACACCCACTTCTTTGGCCATCTGTCTGTGCGGGAGCGCCGGGCGCTGACCCAGGCCATGCAGGCCCTGGTGCAACACCACCAGCTCAAAGACATTCCCACCGGCTGATCCAGCGGTCATTGCCTCACCCAAAAGACACCACCCATGAACGAATCCACCCGCGCCACCCTTCAGTCCACGTTTGACGCATCCAACCAGGGCAGCATCCACTTCGGTCAGGTGATCGGGCAGTTGATGGGCGCCGGGGTGGAGTCCTACCACGTGGACTATCGCTCCGGCCGCACCACTTACTACCTGCCCGATGGCAGCACCGCCGATTTCGGTTTTGAGCGCCCGCAACACGGCATTGGAGATGCCTTTGATGCAAACGCCTTGCGGGCCGCCATCCTGGGGGCGCAACAGGGCCGCGTGATGTACCCCGAATTCAAGAAACTGTCACAGCAAGCGGGGTGTGTCGGCTACACGGTGTGGATTTCAGGCCGCCACGTCACGTACCTGGGGCGCAGGGGGGAAGCGCACGTTGAGCGCTTCCCCGACTGAACGGTTCGGCTGCTGCGCTGAAGCATGAAATCGGCAGGACTACTGCCGAAGGATCTTCTCCATCTTCTTGCCCTTCGCCAACTCGTCGATCAGCTTGTCGAGTTGACGAATCCTCTGCATCAGCGGATCGTCGACCTCTTCGACGCGCACCCCGCAGACCACGCCTTTGATCAACGACGCGTTCGTGTGCATCGCCGGGGCTTTTGCGAAGAAGCTCTCGAAATCGTTGCCCTGTTCGATCTGTCGTTCCAGGCCCTTCTGGTCGTAGCCCGTCAGCCAGCGGATGATCTGATCGACCTCTTCTTTTGTCCGGCCCTTGCGCTCCGCTTTCTGCACATACAGAGGGTAGACCTTGGCAAAGGCCATCTTGAAGATGCGGTGTTCGGGCATGGTGTGGCGTTAGGCTTGAGGGGACAAGGTCGCATCATGAGCGATGTGGCTGGGGTGGTGCAATGGCCTGGGCTTGAGCCCGTGGAAACACCGATGACGGGCCTGGAATCCGGCCAACAGAATCCGGGGCAATTCCCCAATTCGAACAACGGACGTATGAGATGCGCATTCTTCTGGCAGAAGACGAGGCCGCCCTGGCGACCTGGCTGGTCAAGGCCTTGGGCCAGAACGATTTTCAGGTCGACTGGGTGGACGATGGCCGCATGGTGCGGCGCAGCCTGAAAGCCACGCGGTACGACGCGCTGATCCTGGACCTGGGCCTGCCGGGGCTCGATGGGCACGATGTGCTGAGCGACCTTCGCGAGGCGGACCAGCGCCTTCCTGTGCTGGTGCTGACGGCCCGCGATTCGCTCAACGAGCGGGTGACTTGTCTGCACGGAGGGGCAGACGATTTTCTCGCCAAGCCTTTCGATGTGGCCGAGCTGGAGGCTCGGCTGACGGCCTTGATCCGCCGTTCGAAAGGGCAGGAGCATCCGCGCTTTGCCTGTGGCCCGCTGAGCTACGACAGCGCTTCCAAGCAGTTTCGCCTGCAGCACGAGCGCCTGGTGTTGACGCCGCGTGAGCATGCGGTGCTGCGCGCCTTGATCCAGAACCCGGGCGAGCCGCTTTCAAAGCGCGAACTGCTCGACCGCGTGTTTTCGGATGAGCAGGACGTGCACCCGGAAGCCATAGAGGTGCTCATTCACCGCATCCGCAAGCGGCTGGAGCCTTCCACGGTTCGTGTGACCACGCTGCGCGGGCTGGGCTACATGCTCGAGGCCGGGGAATGATGCGCTTGAAGTGGCCGCTGGTCAGCATCCGGCGGGTGCTGCTGTTGTTGCTGATTCCGGGCATGGTGCTGGTGGCGGCGGCCGAATTCTGGGTGTCGTGGAAGACGGTGAACGACGCGGCGGACGCGGCCTACGACCGTTCCCTGCTGGGCGCTGTGAAGTCGATCGATTCCAGCATCTCCACCGCCAGCGGGGGCCTGGGCGTGGAGCTGCCTTACCGCATGCTGGAGTTCTTCGAGCTCACGGCGCAAGGGCAGGTGTTCTACCGGGTGGCCACGGAAGATGGCCTGGTGGAGATTGGCAGCCCGGGGCTGCCCGAGCCGCCCACGCCGCTGGCCACCGGGCGGCCGCAGTTCTACAACGGCGAGTACCACGGCCAGCCGGTGCGGGTGGGCAGCTATGCGCGGGTGTTGAACGAGGCGGTGGCGGGGCAGTTGGTGCCGCAGCGCGTGGTGGTGCAGGTGGCTGAAACGCTGGAGGCGCGCCAGGAATTTCAAAGGGGCTTGCTGCTGCGCACGCTGGTTCGCGATGTGGTGCTGATGGTTCTGGCCACCGGCTTGCTCGTGGTGGCCATTGCGCTGGCCATGAAGCCGCTCACGCGTTTTCGGCAGGAGGTGGAAGCTCGGGCGGCAGACGACCTCACGCCCATGTCGCCCGAAGGGGTGCCGGCCGAGGTGCTGCCGGTGGTTCAGGCCATCAACCACCACGTGGCGCGCGCGCAGGAGCAGGCAGAACTGCGCCGGCAATTCGTGGACGACGCTTCCCACCAGTTGCGAACGCCACTGACCGTGTTGTCGACGCAGGTGGCCTACGCCCTGCGCGAAGACGACGCCGTGGAGCAGCACCGCGTGCTGGAATCGATCCGCACGCAGCTCGACCAGACCATCATCCAGACCAACCAGTTGCTGGCGCTCGCCCGCGCGGATGGCGCGGCGCTGGACTCGCGCGAGTTCGATCTGGTGTGGCTGGCAGAAACCGTGGTGCGCCAGTGGTGGACGACCGCGCGCGACCAGTCGATCGACCTGGGGCTGGACGTGTCCACCCAGCCGTTGAACTTCTGGGGCGATGCCGACCTGTTGCGCGAAGCGCTGTCGAACCTCATCCACAACGCCATTCGGCACGGTGGTGCGGGCTGCCATGTCACGCTATCGGTGTTCGAGCGAGTGAACCCTGCGGGCGACTGCGTGGCCACGTTGCGCGTGGTCGACAACGGGCAGGGCCTGGTCACGGCGGAGCTGGCGCGGCTCGGTGAGCGCTTTTTTCGGGGGAGCGGGACGAGTGCGCCGGGCTCGGGGTTGGGGTTGTCGTTCGTGCAGACGGTGGCGCAGCGCCATGGTGGGCAGATGCGCGTGGTGCCGGGGCCCGAGGGGCGGGGGCTCGATGTGGCGATGGAGTTGCCGGTGGGTCGACACGCCCGACAACTGCGGGATAACCCCTAGTTTTTGACCCCTTGGCCTGAAAGCGGTCTGAAAGTCTCGGTTTTCTACATTGGCGTGCCGGTGCCATGGCGCCGTTCCATCCCCTTTCCAGACCGAGGAGACACATCATGAAGACGACGAAACACCTCCTGGCCGCTGCGCTGTCGGCCTGTGCCTTGACCGCGTGGGCCAATCCGCTGGCCAAGACCGAATGCATTGCGCCCGCCAAGCCGGGCGGCGGTTTCGACCTCACCTGCAAGCTCGCGCAGTCGGCGTTGTACGACGGCAAGTTCATCGCCGACCAGATGCGCGTGACCTACATGCCCGGTGGCATTGGCGCGGTGGCCTACAACACCATCGTGGCGCAGCGCCCGGACTCGGCCAACACCATCGTGGCGTTTTCAGGTGGCTCGCTGCTCAACCTGGCGCAGGGCAAGTTCGGTCGCTACACCGAGAACGACGTGCGATGGGTGGCGGCCGTGGGCACCGACTACGGCGCGGTGATCGTGGCGGAGAGCTCGCCGTTCAAGTCGCTCAAGGACGTGATGGCCGCCATCAAGGCCGATCCTTCCAAGGTGGTGCTGGGCGCGGGCGGCACGGTGGGCAGCCAGGACTGGATGAAGGCCGCGCTGACCGCGCGCGCCGGCGGCGTGAACCCCAAGACCATGCGCTATGTGGCGTTCGAAGGCGGTGGCGAAGCCATGACCGCATTGCAGGGCGGCCACATTCAGGTGTTCACCGGCGACGCGGCCGAGGCCCTGCAACAGATCAAGGCAGGCGCCAGGATCCGCATGCTGGCGGTCATGAACGACAAGCGCCTGACCGGCGAGATGGCGAACATTCCTACCGCGGCAGAGCAGGGCTTCGCGGTGGAATGGCCCATCGTGCGCGGCTTCTACGTGGGCCCCAAGGTGAGCGATGCCGACTACCAGGCGTGGGTGAGTGCTTTCGACAAGATGATGGCCACGCCGGCCTACGAGAAGCTGCGCGATGAACGTGGTCTGTTTCCCCTGGCCATCACCGGCGCGCCGCTCGATGCCTACGTGAAGAAGCAGGTAGCCGGCTACCGCAAGCTGGCTGAAGAGTTCGGCCTGTCCACCACGCCAGCCAAGTAAGCCATGAGCGACCGCATCCTGGGCGCTGTGTGCGTCGTCACGGCCGTGGCCATGGCCTGGGCGACGCGCGACTACGTGGCGCCTTATTCGTATGAACCCCTGGGACCCCGGGCCTTCCCGTTGCTGCTGGCGGTGTGCATGGGGCTCAGTGGCCTGTGGTTGCTGCTGCGCCCCGCAGCGGGAAGCACGGCGTTTCACGGCGTGCCCTGGAAAGGCACGCTGGTCTGCTGTGGTGCGGTGATGGTCTACGCGGTGCTGTTCCAGTCCCTCGGCTTCATCCTGGCCACGGTGTTGATGTCGTTCCCCGTGGGCATGGCTTTCGGTGGCAACTGGAAACAATCGCTCGGGGCCGGTGTGGGCCTTGGGGTGGGGTTCCACTTTCTCTTCGACAAACTGCTGGACGTGACCATGCCCGGCGGTCTGCTGTCTTCTCTGCTTTGAGACCCCGACATGGACACCTTCAGTCATTTGCTTGACGGCTTTGGCGTTGCCCTGAGCCCCATGAACCTGGCCATCGCGGCCATCGGTTCCTTCATCGGCACCGTGGTGGGCCTGCTGCCCGGCCTCGGGCCCATCAACGGCGTGGCCATCCTGATGCCGCTGGCCTTTGCCATGAAGCTGCCACCGGAGGCTTCGCTCATTTTGCTGGCCGCCGTCTACATCGGCTGTGAATACGGTGGGCGAATATCGTCGATCCTGCTGAACGTGCCGGGCGATGCCGGCGCCATCATGACGGCGCTGGACGGCTATCCCATGGCGCGAAAGGGCATGGCGGGCGTGGCCTTGTCCATCTCCGCGTGGAGCTCGTTTGTCGGCTCGCTGGTGGCCACGTTCGGCATCGTGATGTTTGCGCCGCTGCTCGCCGACTGGGCCTTGTCCTTCGGACCGTCGGAGTATTTCGCGCTGATGTGTTTTGCCTTCGCCTGCATTGCGGGCTTGCTGGGGAATTCGCCGGTGAAGGCTGGCCTGGCCGCCATCATCGGCCTGTCGATGTCGTGCGTAGGTCTGGACTCGAATTCCGGCGTCTACCGTTTCACGGGCGGCGACGTGCACCTGTCGGACGGCATCCAGTTCGTGGTGGTGGTCATCGGCGTGTTCTCCATCAGCGAGATCCTGCTCATGCTCCAGGAGCACCACAGCAGTTCGGGCCTGGTCACGCAGACCGGGCGGATGCTCTTCAACCTCAAGGAGATGGCCTACACATGGTGGAGCACGCTGCGCGCCAGCGTGGTGGGTTTTGTGGTGGGTGTGCTGCCGGGTGCGGGCGCCACCGTGGCCAGCGCCATGACCTATTCCATGGAGAAGCGGCTCATCGACAAGGAAGGTACGTTCGGCCAGGGTGACATTCGCGGCGTGGCGGTGCCCGAAGCCGCCAACAACTCGGCCGCCACCGGCTCCTTCGTGCCCATGCTGACGCTGGGCGTGCCGGGGTCGGGCACCACGGCGGTGATGATGGGTGCGCTCGCGCTCTACAACATCACGCCCGGCCCGGCGCTGTTCACGCAGCAGCCCGACCTGGTGTGGGGGCTGATTGCGTCGATGTTCCTGGCAAACATCATCCTGCTGGTGCTGAACATTCCCATGGTGGGGCTCTTCACGCGGATACTGAACGTGCCCTACTGGGTGCTCGTGCCCGGCATCCTCGCGGTGTCCAGCGTGGGCGTGTATGCGGTCCACGCCACCACGTTCGACCTGATGCTGATGGTGGTGCTGGGTTTTGCGGCGTACCTGCTGCGCAAGCAGGACGTGCCCATGGCGCCGCTGATTCTCGGCTTCGTGCTCGGGCCCTTGATGGAGCAGAACCTGCGCCGCGCGCTCTCCATCAGCAATGGCGATTACGCGATTCTGGTGCACAGCCCGATCTCGATCGGCCTGTGGATCACCGTGGGCATCACGCTGATCGTTCCGGCGGTGCTGCGGATGCGATCTGTGAAGAAGTAGCCCCATCCAGGATCTCCTCCATCTTGAAGCTTGAGTGAAATTGGCACATCGGCACAATGGCGCATTCCTGGACTCTGCCACCTGCCGCCGATGAAACACCGCACCGCCGTGCTTGCGCAAGGCGACCTGGCCACCCTGCGAGACATGCTCGCGATGTTTGGCGAGGCCTTCGAAGACGTTCCCACCTACACACAGGCCCAGCCGGACGATGCCTACCTGCGCGGCCTGCTGGCGGACGCGAGCTTCATTGCCGTCGCGGCGATGGTCGGGGAGCGGGTGGTGGGCGGTCTCGCCGCGTATGTGCTGCGCAAGTTCGAGCAGGCGCGCTCTGAGATCTACATCTACGACCTGGCGGTGGATGACGCGCACCGCAGGCAGGGCATTGCCACGGCGTTGATCGAAGCACTCAAGCAGGTAGCCCGGGAGCGCGGGGCTTATGTGATCTTCGTGCAGGCCGATCATGGTGACGATCCCGCGATTGCGCTCTACACCAAGCTCGGCATGCGGGAAGACGTTCTGCATTTCGACATCGACCCATGAGGTTCCCGCTCC
The DNA here is from genome assembly GCF_051860785.1 of Hydrogenophaga sp. Lineage (GTDB taxonomy): Bacteria > Pseudomonadota > Gammaproteobacteria > Burkholderiales > Burkholderiaceae_C > Hydrogenophaga. The sequence goes on along the minus strand of NZ_JBIMLB010000003.1, from coordinate 216,142 downwards.
TATCGCTGATCGGGCTGGTCGTGGTGGTGCTTATGGCCGCTTGCGCGCATGCGCCGCTGCCCATCGATTCCCTGGGCATTGCCTTCGTGCAGGTGCCCGCAGGCGAGTTCCTCATGGGCAGCGACGAATCACCCGAGGCGCTGGCGCTGGCCTATCCGGGGATGGAGCGTTCCCGCTTCGAAGGCCTGTCGGACGAAGCGCCGGTGCACCGCGTTCGCATCACGAAGGCTTTCGAAATGAGCCGGCACGAGATCACCGTGGGGCAGTTCCGGGCCTTTCTGAGGCGCTCGGGCCATGTGCCGGAGTCGGTGGCAGACGGCACCGGCGGCTATGGCTACAACCCCGCCTACGATCCCGCCACCAGCAGCCGGGGCGATGCGTTCGAGGGACGGTCGCCCAGGTATTCGTGGGAGAACCCGGGCTTTGCGCAAGGCGACGACCACCCGGTGGTGAACGTGACGTGGAACGATGCGGTGGCGCTGGCGCGCTGGCTGTCGCACGAAGAGGGCCGCACCTACCGGCTGCCCACGGAGGCCGAGTGGGAATACGCGTGCCGCGCCGGTGGCCGAGGCCGGTACCAGCATGGCGACGACCCCGCCGGACTCCTGCACGTGGGCAACACCTTCGATGAGGACTCGGCGGTGAACTGGCCGGCCTGGCGCGATCGTGCGCTGCCGGGGCGCGATGGCCATGCGTTCACGGCGCCGGTGGGTTCTTTCGCGCCCAACGCGTTCGGCCTGCACGACATGCACGGCAACGTGTGGGAGTGGGTATCGGACTGGTACGGTGAGGACACCTACGCGCGATCGCCCCAGGAAAATCCCACCGGTCCGCCCGATGGCAACGCGAAGGTGCGACGGGGTGGGTCGTGGCACACGTGGTCGCTGTACGCGCGCTGTTCCTTCCGCAACTGGAACACGGTGCAGACGCGCTACACGCTGGTGGGTATCCGGCTGGTTCGCGAGGTGTTGCCCTGACCCCTTCTCGCGAACCCTTGCCGGATGCCCTGCGCGCCCTCGCGCTGGTGGCCGTGCTGGTGGTGAACACCCTGGGCTATGCCCTCACGCCGGTGGGCCCGCAGCTGGGCTTGCGCCTTCCCGCCGACAGCACTTGGGCCGCCGTCACGCAGGGACTCGTGGCGGGCCTGTTGCAGGGCAAGGGCTACCCCTTGCTCGCATTCGTGTTCGGCATGGGGCTCTGGATGTCGGCCCGAAAGCGCTCGCGGGACGACGCGCTGCGGCATGGTGTGGTGCGGCATCGCCGCCTGCTGGGCCTGGGTGTGGTGCACGGCGTGTTCATCTACCTGGGCGACATCCTCACCATGTATGCGCTGGTGGGCCGGCAGTTGCTGGGGCGCCTGCACCTGCCGTGGAAGCGGTTTCGTCGCCATCTGCGAATCGCGCTGGTGTTTGCCGTGGTGGCCAAGCTGGTGCTGATCGGCCTGATCTTCAACCTGTCGGACCTGCCGCTGGTGGTGGATGGTCCGTCGCTGTCCAGTGCTTCCGGGGTTGGGCAGTTCCTGAGGCTGAACGCCAGTTCTTATCTGGTGGCGCAGGTGTCGGCCGCGGTGGTGTCGGCGCCGGTGCTGTATTTCTGCATGGCCTGCGGCGTGGCCGCCGCGCGCCTGAGGCTGCTGACGCACCGCCGCTGGCGGCCTGTGTTGATGCGCGGACTGAAACGCTTTGGTCTGCCGGTGCTGGCATTGAGCTGGGTGTACGGATGGGGTTACGCGACCATGCCGCCGGTCGACCCCATCAACCCCTTGCTTGAAGTGCTGGCCGAAGTGATCTCCCTGCCCATGACGGCCTTCTACATCATGGTGCTGGCGCTGGCGTCCGCCGGAGGCAGGGCGCGCTGGTGCCACTGGCTCAGCCCGCTCGGCCAGCGCACGCTGACGCTTTATGTGGGACACGGGCTGATCTGCATGGCCCTGTTCTCAGGCGTGGGCCTTGCCCTCGCGCTGACCACGGTGCAGACCGTGCTCTTCTGCCTGGGGCTGTGGTTGCTGGCTTGGGCCGCCGCCGCGCTCAGCGGCAAGACAAGGTGGCCGCTGGAGGCGTGGATGGCCCGGCGTTGAGAACGGTCAACAGCGTTGTTACTTCTGCAGTTCCGGCAGCGCCTGAGGGCGCAGTTCGCGCCATGCTTTGATGTCGCTGTCCACGGTGCGAGAGAAACGGTCTGCGTTTTCGAAGTCCGGCTCAAGTCCGACGCGGCGCAGCTTCTGCTGGGTATCCGGGCGCTTGAATGCCGCTTCGAGTGCACCAGAAAGGCGATCCACCACGGCCTTTGGCGTTCCCTTGGGCGCGAACACCCCGAGCCATGAATCCACGTCGATCGCCTGTCCCTGCTCGATGAGGGTGGGAATGGCTGGCGCGAGCGTGGCACGCTGACGACTGGTCACGGCCAACGCATTCAGCTTGCCCGCGGCAATGTGCTGCTCAACCGCCGTGAGGTCCAAAGCCGCAAAAGGGATCTGCCCTCCCAGCACGTCCACGATGGACTGACCAGCGCCTTTGTAGGGCACGTGTGTGAAGCGGGCGGTCGTCTTGACACCGACCAGTTCCACGGCAATGCGGTGGCTGGTGTATTGCCCCGGAGAACCAAAATTTAGTCCGGCCGGATTGGCCTTGCTCTTCTCAATCAGCTCCGCGACGGATTTGATGCCTGTGCTCGCGTTGGCCACGAACACGATGGGCACGCCGGCGATCTTGGCGATGGGTTGCAATCGTTCGCGTGGATCAAACGGGAGGCCTCCCGGTACCGTGGGACCAATCACGATCGGACCGCGCGGGCCGATGCCGATCGTGTAGCCGTCACCCGGTGCCTGTTCGACCGCAGTGAGGCCAATCACCATGCCCGCGCCTGGCCGGTTGTCCACCAGAACCGGCTGACCCAAGGCAGGGGCAAGTTCCTCGGCAATGATGCGAGCGATCGCATCCGCCGAGCCACCTGGAACGGCGGGCACCACGATCTTGATGGGGGCTTTGGGGTAGTCGGTCTGCGCATGGGAAAAGGCGCTGAACGCCAGCGCAGCACACGCCAGCACGGTGCGACGTTGAAGGAGGGGAGACAGGGAAGAGGTCAGGGATTTCATGGGTGATGAACTTTGTTGAGGGCCTTTTCTTTCAAGGCCGCGAGGGTTTTGGAGTCTGGAAGTTCGGCTTGCTGAGTGCAACGAAGATTTCCGAGTTTGCTCATGCGTTCTGCGTTAGTCAGGAACGTAGCCGGAGGCCTTGATCGGCTTCTCCCAGTACCTGTGTTGAGCACGCTGCACCGCAGTCACTTCCTGCGAGTCGAGGTAGTGAGGCTCCTGGCCGATGGCGTAGAGCGTGTCCTGCAGCTCTTGCACCTTGAGTGCTTCGCGCACGGCATCGCTCAGACGGCGCACGGTGTCCGGTGGCACGCCGGCTGGCGCGCAGAGGGCGAAATGCTGGTCCACCACCAGATCAACACCCAGTTCCTTGAGCGTTGGCACATCAGGCAGCTCACGGTAACGGCGTTCGCCGGAGGTGGCCACGATCTTCAGCTGGCGGCTCTTGTGCCGATCGACCCAGAGCGTGTCCGTCATCATCGGGAACTGCCCGCCGAGAAAGTCGTTCATCGCCGGGCCACTGCCTTTGTAAGAGATGTGTGTGAGCGACATGTTCAGCGCGTTCGCCAGCATCAGGCCCACGAAATGGGGCAGGGTGCCGGGCCCGGGGCTGGCGAAGTTCGCCTGGTTCGGGTGGCGCTTCAGGTAGCTGACCAGCGTCCTGAAGTCAGTGATCTCCGGGTTGCGCATGTTGATCATCACGCAGAAGTCCATCTTGGAGACACTGGCGATCTGCACGTAATCCTTCACCGGGTCGTACCCCAGTTTGTCGCCGGGATACAGCCATGGCCAGACCGTGAACGGGCCTGCCGGCGTCAGAAACACAGTGTTGCCGTCTGCCGGAGCGCGCCGGAGTTCGGTGATGCCAATTCGACCGCCGGCACCAGGCCGGTTTTCGACGATGACGGATTGGCCCAGAAGGGGCGACAGGCGCACGCCCAGGGCGCGTGCCACGGCATCGGCTGACCCCCCGGGTGCGAAGCCAACCTGAATCTTGAGCGGTGAGCGATTCTGTGCGTGCACCATCGGCGGCGCGATGCAACAGGCGGCAGCGGCCAAAGCCGTGCGGTGGAAATCCCGGCGTTTCATCTTGTCTCCTTCTTTTGTTTTTGCCTCGCACTCAGTGGCTCGACGTTCGAGGCCGCTTGATCATCAGGGTGCGTATTTGGTGCGTCAATCCAGCTTCGGCGATGCTCCTTATCGCCAACGGCGATGTGATCGTCGCTGCGGGGATCTCGAGGGAGAGCGGCGCGCAGCTGCGGGCCATCGCCGCTTGCGATATTGACTATCGCGGTCCTTCGTAGACCAAGGGGAGGGTTGAACCTAGGATTTGAAGTCTCCTCAACAAGGCTCCTTTCGATGGAAACAACCAACTCATGCCTGCAGCAAGAATCGAGCTGCGAAAGTACCGCCACGGTCTCGCCTGTCGCGATGCCGATGAAAAAACTCAAATGGCCCGAAGGTGGTGTCAGCCGCGTGCCGTTCCAGGTTTTCTCCGACCCTGCCATCTATGCCATGGAGCAGGAAAAGATCTTCAGGGGTCCGGTATGGCACTACCTGTGTCTTGAAACCGAGATCGCCAGGCAGGGCGATATCCGCACCACGTGGGTTGGAGAGACCCCGGTCATCGTGACCCGCGATGAACACGGCGACATCCATGCCATGGTCAACCGCTGTGCGCACAAAGGCGCGCTCGTGTGTCTGAAAGACCACGACAACCGCCAGTCGCTCACCTGCGTTTACCACGCCTGGAACTATGGACTCGACGGCAAGCTCAAGGGTGTGGCGTTTCAGAACGGCGTGCGTGGAAAGGGCGGCATGCCTGCCGACTTCGACCCTGCCAAGCACCGCCTGCAACCACTTCGCACGGCATCCTGCGCGGGCATCGTGTTCGGCACCTTTTCAGATGAGACGCCTGCGCTGGAGGAATACCTGGGTGAACGCATCACCAGTTTCCTCAAGCGAAACATGGATCATCCGCTGAAGATTCTGGGCACCCACAGCCAGATGATTCACAACAACTGGAAGCTGTATGCGGAGAACGTGCGCGATTCGTACCACGCCACGCTGCTGCACACCTTCTACACAACCTTCAAGGTCAACCGGCTGGACATGGATGGCGGCATCGTGTTGTCCGACAAGAAGTGGCACCACATCAGCTACTCCAAGCGCGCCACGCTCCAGGCCGCGGAGGAGTACAAGAGCGCCGAGGTGCACTCGGCGAAATACGATTCGGCGCTGGAAGGTCCGGCGCTGCTGGAAGCGTGGGACGCGTTTGACGATCAGATCACGCACAGCATCCAGACCATCTTTCCGACGTTGGTGCTGCAACTCACACTGAATTCGCTGGCGGTTCGCTTCTTTGTTCCACGCGGTGTGGACAAGACGGAGTTGTACTGGGTGTTCCTCGGCTATGAGACCGACACGCCTGTGCAGGAGAAGATGCGCATCATGCAGGCCAACCTGACTGGCGCTGCCGGCCTGGTTGCTCTGGAAGACGGATGCATCAACTCATTCGTGCAGCGCGGTACACATTCAAGCCCCGACAAGGCGGCTTTCATCGAAATGGGTGGCGTGACAGCCGAATCCAACGAATCCTCGCGTGCCACGGAAGCTGCGGTGCGCGGCTTCTGGCATGGCTACCGAAACATCATGGGGTTCGATCAATGACCGCCCGACCCGTTTTTGCCACCACGATGAATACCACGCCCTTCGACGCCATCGCCGATTTTCTGGAACGCTACTGCCACACGCTGGATGATGGCAGCGTTGACGACTGGAGTGCCTACTTTGAGCAGGACGGCGTCTACCGGGTGACCACCCGCGAGAACGTCGAAGCGAATCGACCCATCGGCATCGTGCTGTGCGAGGGGCGGGGCATGATGGACGACCGCATCAAGGCGCTGAAGATTGCCAACATCTTCGAGAGCCACACGTTCCGGCACATGGTCGGTCGACCGATCGTGGAACCGGAATTCGAAGGCCGTTTCACCGTCCGTTCGAGCTTCTCGGTGTTCCGCATCATGTACACCGGCAAGACCGATCTGTTCGCCACCGGCCGCTACGAGGACGTGGTGTCGGTTTCGGAGAGCGGCATCCTGTTTGCCGAGCGTTCGGTGGTGCTCGACTCTCGCCTCCTGGACACGTTGATGGTGTACCCGCTATGAGCCACGATCCCTGCACCAATGGAATTTCCCGACGCAAGGCCGCTGCGTTGATGGGCTTGGCCACGCTGGGCCTGGCCAGCCCGGCATACGCCCAGGAATGGCCTTCGCGCGCCATTCGCATCATCGTGCCATATGCACCGGGCGGCATTGCCGATCTTGTAGCTCGGCTCATCCAGCCGGGTTTGCAAGAGAGTTTGCGCCAGCCCGTCGTGATCGAAAACAAGCCTGGGGCGAGCGGCAGCCTCGGAACGGAATTCGTCGCTCGCAGCCAGCCCGATGGGTACACCCTGCTGCTCGCGCTGGCGGCACCGCAGACGCTTAACCAGTCCATTTACAAGGTCGGATACGACGGCGTGAAGGATTTCGCGCCGATCACGTTGATCAACACCAATCCTTTGGTGCTGATGGCCCATCCGGATCTGCCCGTGCGCAATGTTCAGGAACTGATCGCGTACGCCAAGGCGCGTCCCGGTGTGCTGAACTTTGCAGGCGCCGGCGGGCTGACCCAGTTCTCTGGGGAGATCATGAAGTACATGGCCGGTATCGACATGGTCCACGTGCCCTATCGGGGAGGCGCGCCGGCTGTGGCGGCCGCTGCTGCGGGCGATGTGCAACTGACCTTCGCCAACTACTCCGATGCGCTGACCTGGATGAAGTCCGGCAGGCTTCGCCCTCTGGCCATCACCAGCAGCAAGCGCTTTGCCCAGTCTCCGGAGTTGCCGACGATGGCTGAGTCCGGATTGCCCGGCTACGAGGTGACTGGCTGGAGCGGCATCCTCGCGCCCGCAGGCACACCTGCTGCGATCATCGACCGGCTTGCCGGTGTGTTGCGGCCACTTCTGACCTCGGCGGAGATGAAGAAGCGCATGGACACCATCGGTGCGGAACCCGGCGGGACTTCTCCGGCCGAGTTTGGCCAGCAGATAGCCGCGGAAACTGTCAAATGGGCAGACTTTGTGCAGCGCACCGGCATCAAGGTGGGCCAGTGAGCGCGAGCACGGATCCTCTGATTTCGACCGAAGAACTCGCCAGACGCCTGCATGAACCGGGCCTGCGGGTGCTCGACGCCAGCTGGTCCATGGATGGCGCCGATCACCGGGTCGCATTCGAAGCCGGGCATATCCCGGGCGCGAGGCGGTTCGACCTGGAAGGTGCCGCCCAGCCGGACGCGCCGCTTTCGCACACGCTTGCGTCCGAGAGCCATTTCGCTGCCTTCGCGGCCGCCTGCGGCGTGTCGAACGGCGACGAGGTCGTCATCTACGACGCCACCGGCATGTCGCCTTCCGCGCGGGCGTGGTGGATGTTCAAGGTACAAGGACATCACAACGTCCGGGTGCTCGATGGCGGTTTGGCGAAATGGACGCGCGAAGGCCGAAAGATTGAACAAGGCCGCGAGACCGGCGGATCGGGTTCCTTCGCTGCGCGCCGGGTACCCCATCGCCTTGCCGATATGGCTTCGGTGCGGGAGGCTGTGCGAGCCGGCGCCCAAGTGGTCGATGCCCGGCCGGCTGCGCGCTTTGCCGGTGACGCGCCCGAGCCGCGAGCAGGGCTGCGTTCCGGCCACATCCCCGGGAGTGTGAACCTCCCTTGGAGCCGGCTGGTCGATGCGACCACCGGCGCGTTCGTCGGTGTGGACGAGGCGGCGGCGCTTTTTCGTCAGGCGGGTATCGATCCCTCACGGGCTGTGGTCTGCACATGCGGCTCAGGCGTCACTGCCTGCGTGCTCGCGCTGAACCTGGAGCGGATCGGCAACACCGAGGTTGCCGTCTACGACGGTTCCTGGTCCGAATGGGCCACCCACCAACCGGCTTGATTTCTGATTGCCAAGGAAGAAATTTTTCATGATTCACGAACTGAAGCGCTACGAGGCAAACCTTCACAAGGCCGATGCATTGCGCGCCCGTTTTCTGACGGTCACCCTTCCCATCTTCAGCCGCCTGGGCATCACCGTCCGCCACTATTGGACGCATCCGAGCGAGCCGGACGCGATGTACTACCTGGCCGAATTTCCCGACGAGGCATCCCGCACGGCGGCTTGGGCTGCGTTTGGTGCCGATGCGCAATGGAAAGCCGCCAAGGCCGCAAGCGAGAAGGAGGGGCCTCTGCTTGCCAGCCAGACCACGGTACTTCTGCATCCGCAGCCACTTTCGATGCCGGAGATGCGCTGACACCGCGCGCTCATGCCGCAGATGCAACGCGGCCTGCCCATCGTGGTGGGCATCGCCTTTTTCATGGAGCAACTGGACGCGACCATCATCGCGCCGGCCATTCCCGACATTGCCACCGCTTTCCAGACCGATCCGCTGAACCTGAATCTGACGATGACGGTTTACCTGATGTGCGGCGTGGCCTTCATTCCGGTGGGAGGACTGTTGGCTTCCCGATGGGGGACGCGCACCGTGTTCCAGGGCGCCATGGCGCTGTTCGTTGTCAGCTCCGTGTTGTGCGCTCTTTCCACCAACCTGATCGCTCTTTGCGCGGCGCGCGCCTTGCAAGGTGTGGCCGCAGCGTTGATGGTGCCGGTGGGGCGCATTGCGATCGTGCGCAATACCCCTCGCGCCGAACTGGTCAAGGCCCTGGCCTGGATGATCACACCGGCCATGCTGGGGCCGCTGCTCGGGCCTCCGCTGGGTGGCTTGCTTACCACCTGGCTGACCTGGCACTGGATTTTCCTGATCAATGTGCCGATCGGGCTGGCCGTCCTATGGGGCGCGCGGGTGTATGTCCCCCAGATCTTTCTCGAAACGCCGGGTCGCTTCGATGTGGTTTCATGGTTGCTGCTGGCCGTGGCGCTGGCCTGCGCCATCCTGGGTCTTGAGATGCTGCGTCATGGAACGCCGACGCTGCACTGGCTGGTGTTTGGCGCGTTGCTGGTGTTTGCACTTGGTGGCTATGCAAGGCGTTCGAGGCGCGTGAGCACACCGCTGCTCGACTTCAGCTTGCTCAGCACGGCGACCTTTCGGATCTCTTTGGTGGCAGGTTCCCTGTTGCGCGTGGGTTACGGTGCCCTTCCGTTCCTGCTTCCGCTCATGCTTCAGCTGTCGCTGGGACTGAGCGCTCTGGAAAGTGGCATGGCCCTGTTGGCCACGGGGGCCGTGGCCTTCCTCACCAAGACACAGACGACCTGGATGCTTCGTCGCTGGGGTTTTCGCCGCGTGCTTCTCGTCAACGGTGTGTTTTGTGCGGCGGCGCTCTTTCTTTGCGGACTGTTTCGGGTGGGATGGGGTTTGCCGGTCATTGCTGGCGTGGCTGCCCTCGCGGGTTTCGTCCGGGCCATTCAGTTCAATGCGCTCGCGGCCATTGCATATGCCGATCTGCCGATGGACAAAGTCGCCCCGGCCACCACGCTGAACACCATGGCGCAGCAGTTGTCGGTCACGATCGGCATCTCCGTTGCCTCCCTGGTGGTGGCGTGGAGCAGCCGAATGGCCGGGCGAAGTTCTCCATCGGCAGAGGATTTCTCCATCGCGTTCTACGCACTGGCGCTGATCGGCGCGGCCGCGATCCCCAGCTACCTGGCGGTGCGGCGCGATGCCGGTCAGGCGCTGAGCGGACACACCGCCCGGAATTGAACGAAGCGCCGCCCGTTCACCCGTCCGTGGCGATCTGCTGCGTTCCGGCGACGGATGGCGGTTCTTCTTCCCGATCTCCGGGTGTTTCGGAAACCCCGTTGCGGTGATACCCACGGGCGCGGATGGCGGGGAACTGGTCGATCAACAGGCCGCGCAACCAGCGATTGCCTGCATCCTTGTGAGCGCTGCGGTGCCAGTAGAGGTTGACTTCAAAGGTCGGCGGAACGAACGGCAGCTGGACCTGCTGGATTTCGCCATGGCCCTTGATGAAATCCCCGAGCGCCTGAGGAATCACGGCGATCGTGTCGGTCTCCGCCACGATGATGGGCACGCTCATGAAGTGCGGCGTTCGCAGCACGATGCGCCGCTTCATCTGGTTGAGCTTGAGAAAGTTCTCAAACACTTCCTGACTTCGTCCCGGCGGCTCCACCACCACGTGGCCCAGCTCTGCGAACTGCTGCGCGGTCAGGCGGCCTGAGGCGTGCGGGTGGCCGGTGCGTGCAATGCAGGTGAAGGAGTGCAGGCCAATGCGCCGCATGTGAAACCGGTTGCTGGTGATGTCGGGAAAGTAACCCGCCGCCAGATCCACTTCCCCGGCGGCCATGGCTTCATCCAGCTGGCGCGCTGGCATGTAAAGGGATCGAAGCGTGATGCCTGAGTGCTTCTGGTAGAGGCTTCGAATGGCGCTGGGCAGGTAGATGCCTTCCCCGATATCCGACAAGGCCAGGACAAATTCACGGGTCGATTTTGCGGGGTCGAAGGCCAGTGGCGCCAGCAGATGTGACTCGATGTCGTGAATGATTTTTCGAGCAGGTCCGATCAATTCACGCGCTCGGGCCGTTGGCTCCATGCCGTTGGCCGTCTTGGTGAAGAGCGGGTCCTGCAGTTGCAGCCGCAGGCGAGCCAGCGCGGTGCTGACGCCCGATTGGCTGAGGTCGAGTTCCACGCCCGCTGCGCTCACGCTGCGCAGGTCGTGCACCGCAATGAATACGCGCAGTGTGTTGAGATCGAGGTTCGCTCTCTTCAGGTCCATGGAACGACAGGTCGGCTGGTTGGCCCCTCAGGTGGCGAGGGTTCGAATCCAGCGGCGCAGCAGGAGTGCGATCTCTTCGGGGACTTCGGCCGCGCTGACGTGCGCGGCATCGACTTCGGCCAGCCGTGCACCGGCAATGCTGGCGGCGATGTCTTGCGACATTTGCAGGGGTGTGGCCATGTCCTGGCGACCACCGATGACCAGAGTCGGCGTGCCGCTGCGGCGATTGCCGGCACGAAGATCCATGCCAGCAATGGCTTCGCAGGTTCTCACGTAGGCGATGGGGTCCGTGCGAAGCAGCACCTCTCGAAGACGGGTCGCCATGGCCTGTCCTTGCGCCGTCTGCCGGAATCCGGGTGTCAGCCAGCGATCGATCGAACCGTCTGCCACCGCAGCCATGCCGCCTTCTTTCACCGCCTTGATGCGCGTGTCCCAGATGCTGCGGTTGGGGTAGTGAGCCGCGGAGTTGATGACAGCCAGACCGCGCAGCAGGGCAGGGTGGCGCGTCGCGAGCGCCTGACCCACCATGGCCCCGAGCGAGAGACCGACGAACACCACGGGCTCGCCTGTGACCTCGCGGATCATCGCAGCGGCGTCGTCAGCCAGGTCTTCGATCGTGAAAGGTGCGTCGTCTGCAGTGTTCTCGCCATGACCGCGATGGTCATGGCACACCACCGTGAAGTTGCGGTCCAGGGATGCGGCGACGTCGGACCACATGGTGCGGTCCAGGGCCAACGCATGGCTGAGAACCACCACCGGGCCTTGTCCTTGTTTGCTCCAGTTCATCGGCTGTGCTCAGGGGATAAAGAGAGCGTCAGTCTAGTTCGCGACCGGTGATTTCTTCATCGGCCACAGCGATTCGCAGTATGTGCAAATCCATGCAAGGCGTCAGCCCGGCTCGGTGGCTCGCGCGTTGCGGTCGTACGCGCGAGCCCGAAGCATGGGGAAGCGCTTTATCAGCGCCTGTCGCAGCCATTGGTTGCCAGGGTCGGCATGGGCGCTTCGATGCCAGTACAGGTTGGACTGGAACACCGGTGGCTTGAAGGGCAGTGCCACCTGCCTGATCTGCGGATGGTGGGCGACGAAGTCGGCCAGGGCCTGAGGCACCACGGCGACGGCATTGCTGCCTGCCACGATGTAGGGCACGCTCATGAAGTGCGGTGATCGCAAGATCACGTGTCGGGATATCTTTCGGGTCTGCAGAAACCGGTCAAAGAGCTCCTGGCTTCGCCCGGTGGCTTCTACCGCCACGTGAGGCAGACTGGAGAACTGTTCCATCGTCATCCGGTCGCCCAGCTTGGGCTGCTGCTTGTTGGCAATGCAGGCGAACGAGTGCAGGCCAATGCGCCGATGCATCATGGCCGAGCCCTTGATGTCCGGGTAATAGCCAACGGCAAGATCGACCGTTCCGGAGGCCATCTCATCCTCGAGCTGGCGTGGCGACATGAAGACAGAACGCAGGCTGATGTGCGATGAGCCGGCCTGCAACGCCTGCAGCACGGTGGGCAGGTAGATGCCCTCCGCGATGTCGGTCAACGCGATACGAAACTCACGGGTCGAGGTTGCTGGGTCAAAGGTGGGCGGCGCGAGGACTTCCTGGTCAATGGCCCGCAGGATGTTGCGCACCGTATCGGCGAGCTCACGGGCGCGGCTGGTGGGCTCCATGCCCGACGACCCTCGCAGAAACAGGGGGTCCCCCATCTGCTTGCGCAGCCTTGCCAGCGCCGTGCTCAGGCCCGGCTGGCTCATGTTCAGCGCTTGTGCGGCGCCTCCGACGCTTCTGGCTTCATGGATCGCCATGAAGACGCGCAACAGGTTCAGATCCATTCGAGAGGCATTGCCCGTGGTCATGTTGGTCTCATCTGCCGTGAAGATATTTTAGATACGGGTCATCTTATCGACTTATCGAGATCGTAGACCTAGGATCGCCAAATTCCTTCACAAGACCTTGTCATGAGCGACATCATTCGACCCCCAATCTGCTTCACTGAATGCCTTGAAAGGGGCCCGATTCCGAGAACTTCCGATGGGAGCGCGAGCCGATGAACGCGAGCGACAGCGCATACATCGTCGGCATCTACGAGCACCCGACGCGAAAGGCCGAGAACACCACGACGGCCCAGTTGCACGCCGACGTGGCCAGGGGGGCTCTTGAGGATGCAGGCCTTTCGCTGCAGGACGTGGACGGGTATTTCTGCGGCTCTGACGCACCCGGCATGGGCGGCATGACCATGGCCGAGTACATCGGCCTCTCAAACCTGCGCTACATCGACAGCACGGAGACCGGTGGTTCCTCTTACGTCCTGCACTTGCAGCACGCCGTGCAGGCCATCGCCTTGGGCAAGTGCAACGTCGCGCTCGTGACGCTGGCCGATCGACCGGTGGCGGGGGCTCGCGGCGCTGGCCTGGCCGGTGTCGATTTTCGGCAGCTGCCGGAGTCGGAGTTTCAAACTCCCGTGCCCAGAAGTCCGGTGTCTGGTTACGCCATGGTTGCCCGGCGCCACATGCACGAGTTCGGTACGACCAGCGAGCAACTGGCGTGGGTGAAGGTGGCCGCCTCTCACCATGCTCAACACAACCCCCACGCGCTGCTGCGCCAGGTGGTCACGGTCGAGGAGGTGGTCAATTCGCCTCTTGTGGCCGACCCCTTGCACCGGCTGGATTGTTGTGTCGTTTCCGATGGGGGCGGCGCCTTCATCGTCGCCCGAGCCGACATCGCGAAGACGTTGCGGCGCCCCTTGGTCAAGGTGATCGGAACGGGGTCGGCGCTCAAGCACAACCATGGCGGCGTCATCGACCTGAGTTACTCGGCCGGGGCCAGTTCGGGTGCGCAGGCATTTGCCGAAGCCGGTGTCACGCCGAAGGACATCAAGTACGCCTCGCTGTACGACAGCTTCACGATCACCGTGATCATGCAACTGGAGGACCTGGGGTTCTGCGCCAAGGGTGCGGGCGGGCGCTTCGTACAGGACGGCAACCTGATTTCCGGTGTCGGCCAGTTGCCGTTCAACACCGACGGTGGCGGACTGTGCAACAACCACCCCGGCAACAAAGGGGGAATGACCAAGATCCTGGAGGCCGTGCGGCAGTGCCGCGGCGAAGCCCATCCGGCCGTTCAGGTCAAGGATCACTCGATTGTTCTGGCCCATGCAACCGGGGGCTTGCTGTCGAGCTACCACGTGGCCGGTACCGCCATCCTGGCAGCGGAGTAAGACATGACAACCAACACGCTCGAAGCCCTGGGCCTTCCGGTCTTTGCCGCACCTCAACCTGCCCCGAGCAGTGCGCCTTTCTGGCAGGCGACTGCTGAAGGCAAGCTGCTGATCAAACGGTGCGATGCCTGCGGAAAGAACCACTTCTATCCGCGTCCGCTGTGCCCGTTTTGCGCCAGCGATCGAACGTCGTGGATCGAGGCAAGCGGCAAAGGCCGGATCTACACGCTGACGACGGTCAGGAAGTGGGAGGTCAAGGCGGCCATCGCCTTTGTCGAACTCGACGAAGGCCCCAGGGTGCAGGCCCTCGTCGCGGATCAGGACCCTCAGAGCCTGCAGATCGGCGACACGGTGATGGCGCAGTTTGCGCCGGCCGAAGACAACTTCCGGGTTCTGGTGTTCACGCGCGTCGATCGCGGATGAACGTCATTCCCATTCAGACCCTGTTTCAAATCGGAGATTCCCAAGAATGAACAACGCCGTTCAGAACGCGCAGCCCGCCGCCGCGGAGGTTGTGCGCACGGCCCGCCACGGTGCCGTGGTGTGCGTCACCCTCGACAGCCCGCCGGTGAATGCGCTATCCAGTGCCGTTCGCAAGGGACTTTGGCGGGCCATTGAGGAGGCTGAGGCCGACAGTTCGGTGCAGGCCATTGTGCTGGTGGGGCAAGGAGGAAATTTCATTGCTGGCGCCGACATTCGCGAGTTCGGCAAACCGCCCGTGCCACCCACTCTGCCAGAGCTGTGCAAGCGAATCGAAGTCTGCAACAAGCCCGTCGTGGCGGTGTTGAATGGTGCAGTGCTGGGTGGCGGTCTGGAAATTGCCATGGCGGCGCACCACCGCATTGCGCTTGCCGACGCTCGGCTGGGACTGCCGGAGGTCCAGCTCGGCCTGATGCCGGGGGCGGGTGGAACCGTGCGCACGCCGTACCTCATTGGTGCGCAAGCGGCCCTGGACATGATGCTCAGCGGGCGGCACGTCAAGGCCCAGGAGGCGTTCGACCTCGGACTCGTGGACCGTCTGGTTGAAGGGGACAACGCCGAGACCGTTGGTCTGGCCTGTGTGCGTGAGTTGCTTGACCAAGGGCTGGTCGTGCGCCGCGCGCGCGACGCGGGCGGCCTGGCCAACGCGGCGGAGGCTCAGGCCGCCATCGACGCGGCGAAAGCGGACGTTGCGAAAAAGTCGCGGGGCTTGTTCTCTCCGGGGAAGATCGTTGAATCGGTGCAGGCCGCGCTGGAGTTGCCGTTCGACGAGGCCATTGCCTTTGAACGGCAGGCCTTTCTGGCTTGCCTGGACAGCCCGCAGCGTGCGGGCCTGATTCATGCCTTCTTCTCGGAGCGTGAAACGGCCAAGGTGCCCGAGGCGCGGGCGGCGACACCACGCAAGGTATCGGCACTGGGGGTGATCGGTGGCGGCACGATGGGTGTGGGCATCACGGTGGCCGCGCTGGACGCGGGCTTGCCCGTGACCATGGTCGAGCGCGACGCGGAGGCCATCGCCAGGGGTCAGGCCAATGTCGAGAAGGTGTACGACGCACTCGTTTCCAAGGGGCGCATGAGCGAAGCGGGCAAGTCGGCCGTCATGGCGCGCTACACCCCGAGCACGCGTTATGAAGACGTGCGGGACGCCGACCTCGTCATTGAGGCGGTGTTCGAGGATATCGAAACCAAAAAGGCGGTGTTCAAGGAACTCGACCGCGTGTGCAAGCCTGGAGCGGTGCTCGGCACGAACACGTCATTTCTGGACATCGATGCGATCGCGGCTTCCATCAGCCGTCCGCAGGATGTGATCGGCCTGCATTTCTTCAGCCCGGCGAACGTCATGAAGCTGCTCGAGATCGTGGTGCCTGCCAAGGCCAGTGCCGAGGTGGTTGCGACCGCGTTCGATCTGGCCAGGAAGCTCAGGAAAACACCCGTCAGGGCGGGCGTGTGCGATGGCTTCATCGGCAATCGCATCATGGCCGTGTACAAGCAGGCGGTGGACGGCATCATGGAAGACGGTGCCAGCCCCTATGAGATCGACGAAGCGCTGCGTGGCTTCGGCTACCCGATGGGTACGTTCCAGGTGGCCGACCTCGCCGGCGGGGACATCGGGTGGGCAACACGCAAGCGGCGTGCCGCCACACGAGATCCACGTGCCCGCTACGTCCACGTGGCGGACCGCCTTTGTGAGCGTGGTTGGTTCGGCCAGAAAACGGGACGTGGCTTCTACCTCTATCCACAAGGCGCGCGCACCGGACAACCCGATCCTGAAGTGCTGGCCATCCTGGACGAAGAACGCGACAAGAAGGGCATCATCCCCCGCAAGTTCACGCCGGAAGAGATTGTTCGCCGTTACATGGCCGCGATGATCAACGAAGGCGCGCGGGTCGTGGAGGAGGGCATCGCTCTGCGTCCACTGGATGTGGACGTCACATTCCTGGCCGGTTATGGCTTTCCGCGCTACCGCGGCGGCCCCATGAAGTATGCCGACATGGTGGGTCTCGACACCGTTCTCGCAGATCTGCAGGAATTCTCCAGAGAGGATCCCCTGTTCTGGAAACCCGCCGCGCTTCTGGAAAGACTGGTGGCAGAGGGCAAGAAGTTCGAGAGCCTCAACTGAGACCGGTATGCGCCTGAACACCTTTATCGACGCGCACGCCACCCGGACCCCGGACAAGACCGCCGTGGTGGTGGGCGAGTGCCGCTGGACCTATCGGGAGCTGTCGCAATCCATCGCCCATGTGGCGCGCGGGCTGCACAGGCTGGGCCTCAAGAGCGGTGACCGCATCGCCGTCTACCTGCCCAACGGCATTGAGTTCGTGACACTCACCTACGCGGCTTGGTCGCTGGGCGCCGTGATGATTCCCGTCAATACGCGAAACACACTCGAAGAGCTCGCCTATTTCGTCGCCGACAGCGGCGCCACCATGCTCGCCCTCCAGGGTTCATTGGCCGAAGAATTCCAGTCGAGATTCGAGACCGGAAGCCGGATGACCTTGATCTCGGTTTCCGGAGATAGGGCCCCCGGCGTGAGCTACGCATCCCTTGCGCAGCCATCCACCTTGGAGCTTCCAGACGTTTCGGTCGATTGCGACGACGCAGTCATCATGTACACGGCCGGCACCACGGGAAAGCCGAAGGGTGCCGTGCTCACCCATCCGAACTTCGTCATCACGAACGGCTTCTCCAACACCGTTCAATGGGGCATCACCGAGAACGACATCAACCTGGTGACCACGCCGCTCGCCCACAGGACGGGTCTGGCTCGCATGGTCAATGCACTCTGCCTGGGTGCCACTATGGTGGTGATGGAGCGCTTTGATGCCGAGAGCGCGCTCCAGCTGATCGAGGACGAAGGCGTGACGGTGTTGGGCATGGTGCCGACTGTGGGGCGCATGATGCTGTCGCTGCTGAAGACGCACCCCGATCGCGCCCGCAGCCTGCGTCACCTGCTGGTCACTGGAGAGGCTTTCCCCGTGGAGTTGAAGCGGGAGCTCGCCGCGATGCTGCCCCAGGTCCGCTTGTGTTCATTCTTCGCCATGACGGAGGCCGGTGCGGTCACCGGCTTGACGCACGAAGAACAGTTTTCCCACCCCACGTCCGTGGGCCGTCCTTCACCGGGCATCGAAGTCAAGCTCACGAACGAGACGGGTGACCGCGTCCAGCAAGGCGAGGTGGGCGAGATACTGGTTCGCGCCGGTGCACCAGGTCGCTTCACCATCATGAAGCAGTACCACGGTCGGCCGGAGGCCACGGCAGAAGCCATCACCGATGGATGGTTCCGGACCGGGGATCTCGGCCGGTTCGATGAGCAGGGCTATCTCTACATCGTTGACAGGAAGAAGGACATGGTGCTCAGTGGCGGCTTCAACATCTACACCAAGGAAGTTGAACAGACGCTGCTGCAGCACCCCGACATCGCGGACGCCGCAGTGGTGGGTGTGCCGGACCCCATCTTCGGAGAAGCGGTGGTCGCTTTCATCCAGTTGCAGGCGAACGCCCATCTGAGTGCGGAGTCGGTGCAGGCCTTTGCGAAAGAAAAGATCGCCAGCTACAAGAAGCCCAAGCATGTCTTCTTTCGCGACGACTTTCCGCGCAACGCGCTGGGGAAGGTTCTCAAGGCGGAGCTGCGAAACATTGCCGAACAGGAAGTTTCGCGGGCTCACTGACACGCAAGAGGAGAAGAGATCATGAACTCAATGAAGACGGCTCTGCTGGTCGCGGCTGGCGATGCGATCGGCGCTGGTGTGGCAAGGCGTTTTGCGATGGGCGGTTATGCAGTCTGCATTGCCCGACGGGAACCTGAGAAGTCCGCGAAACTGGTCGAGGAACTCCGTGCCCAGGGTGGCGACGTGAGAGCCGTTGCTGTGGATGCGAGGGATGAGCAGAGCGTCGCTCGTCTCTTCGATGAAGTCCAGTCTTCGATGGGCGGCATCGACATGTGCCTGTTCAACGGCGGCGCGAACACCCGCATGCCGATCGAGGACACATCGACCAAACTCTTTCACCGCGTCTGGGAGCTCGCCTGCCAGGCCGCTTTCGTGGTGGGCCGCGAGGCGGCAAAGCACATGGTGCCGAGAGAACGCGGATCGATCTTCTTCACCGGGGCCACGGCCAGTGTGCGCGGTGGCGCCGAATACGCCGCATTCGCTTCTGCCAAGTTCGCTTTGCGGGGTCTGGCGCAAGCCCTGGCGCGAGAGCTCGGGCCGCGCAACATCCATGTTGCCCATCTCGTCATCGATGGCGGCGTGGACAGCGAAGCGATCCGGCGCATTCTGAAAGCCAGAGGCGGTGCGGATGCCGCCGAACGACCCGCCGATGCGCTTCTCAGCACCCGTTCCGTGGCGGAGGCCTACTGGTTTCTTCATCATCAGAGCCGCGATGCCTGGACCCATGAGCTCGATCTTCGTCCGTCCGTGGAGAAATGGTGAACAACAGCAGCGAACTTACCCTGTGGGGAATCGGCACGAGCCGGACCATGCGGGCTCATTGGGCGCTTCATGAGGCCTCGCTCTCCTACGAGTGCGAGCAGATTCTTCCGCGCACGGGCCAGACGCAGACGGCCGAATACACCGCACTCAACCTTCGCCAGAAGGTGCCCTTGCTGCAGGATGGGAGTTTCACCATCGGAGAAAGTGCGGCCATCGCGGCCTACGTGGCGCGGAAATGTCCGCGCGGTGCCCTGATTCCCGAAGGACTTCACGAGCATGCGATCTGGCTTGAGTGGTGCTTCTTCCTCATGACCGAACTGGATGCGACCAGTCTGTATGTGATGCGCCGACACAGGGAGCTTGAGGCGGTTTACGGCGCGGCGCCTGAAGTCGTCGGCAAGGCGTCCCTCTATTTCCAGAAACAGCTTCAATTCGTGAGTCAGGCCATGCAGGACGGTCGGCCGTATCTGTGCGGCTCCTCTTTCACGATCGCCGACATCCTGCTCACCACCTGCCTGACCTGGGCGGCGCAGTACGGCATACCGGTGGGCCAGGACTTGATGTCCTACCTGCGCACCACCACGGCGCGCGAGACTTATCGCGCCGCGTTCCTCCGCAACCGTGGCGATGGTGATGCCATGCGCTACGACTCGGGCCATTGGCGGCATTTCGAATGACTGTCTGGCCCTTTGATGACTCAACCTATTCCGAAAGAAGACCATGAGCGGACCACTGACCGGGGTCAAGGTGCTGGATTTCACGGGCGTCGTGTCCGGGCCTTTGTCGACGATGTTCCTCGCCGATCAGGGGGCCGACGTGCTCAAGGTCGAGCCGCTGGGCGGCGACATCACGCGGCGCAGTCGACAACCCATTGACGAGGCCGGCGAGTTCTCGGCGTTGTTCGTCTCCTCCAACCGGGGGAAGCGTTCCATCTCCCTGGATGCCAAGTCGGAGGCGGGTCGCAAAATTCTGCTCAGGCTGATCGAGGATACCGACGTTCTGGTGCAGAACTTCAGGCCGGGTGCCATGGAGCGGCTCGACCTGGGTGCGGATCAATTGCGGTCACGCTTTCCGCGGTTGATCTACGTGTCGATCAACGGCGTGGGGGAAGACGGTCCGTACGCCAGCAAGCGCGTCTATGACCCCATCGTCCAGGCCTTGTCTGGCATCGCGGACATCCAGGCCGAACCCGTCACCGGTCGTCCTCGCATGATCCGGACCATCGTCGCAGACAAGACGAGCGCGATCTTCACGGCGCAGGCCATTTCCGCGGCACTGTATGCACGCGAGAAGACCGGCTTGGGCGACCACATCAAGGTCGCCATGCTGGACGCGATGCTTTCCTACCTGTGGCCAGAGGGGATGATGCAGTACACCGTGGTGGGCAAGGAAGCGACCACCGCCGACCCGAACCTGCGACCGGATCAGGTCTTCGAGACCGCCGACGGCTACATCACGGCCGGCACCATCTCGAACCTGGAGTGGAAAGGCTTTTGCGATGCGGTCGAACGGCCGGACTTGATCGACGACCCGCGTTTCTCTACCCCATCGGCGCGCACCGCCAACGGCACCGAGCGCATCAACTTGATGGGCGCCTTGCTGAAGGACCGGAGCAGCGAGGAGTGGTTGAACCGGCTCGACGCCGCCGACGTACCCTGCGCGCCGATATTGCGGCGCAAAGACATTGTCGGAAACGCGCACATCGTCGCCCGAAATCTGCTGGCTGAACTGGATCAACCGACCGTGGGCCTGGTTCGACAGCCCCAGCCAGCGGCGCGTTTCCAGCAGAACTTGCTGGCGCCTCTGCGACCCGCTCCACGGATCGGGGGCGATACGCAGGCCGTGCTTCGTCAGCTCGGTTTTACCGATGCGGACATCGAACGCCTGATCGCCGAGAAGGTGGTGAGAGCGCCGCGCCGATCTGTGTGACGGGGAGCGCTGACCCGTTCTCCGAGCCCATTGGCAACCGAATGCGGGCCCGTCCTACAACGAATGCTCCGGTATGAAGCTAAGGTGCAGGCTTCCAACCCCAAGGAGCCCCATCATGGTCGAGAGGACACGCCGCGCTGCTCCGGCAACCCCCGAAGTCACCCCTGTGCGCAAGCTCAAAGCCCTGGACGACGCGCGTCCCAGCGCCCCCGGCGAGCACTGGCTCGTACTGGGCGCCGGCATTGCGGCCTGGGCCATCACACGCAAGAGCCCGTCGTTTCTGCTGCGTACGGCCGGCTTGCTGGCTGGGTCGGCACTGGTCGGCCGTGCGGCCACGGGGCGGGATGGCTTGAGCAAGCTGCTTCGCTTCACGCCACTGGGTCGGCGCATCAAGTAAGTGCGGTTGACGAAGCCCGCTCCCATGGGCCGACTCCATAAAGCCCGCGACGGCGTCAAGCACTTTGCGTTGAACACACCGGGCTTGCGGGTTCTCGTTCGGGGCATTCGCAACTACATCCTTCACCAGAGCGCGAACCAGGCCGGCAGCCTGGCGTTTTCCTCGGTGCTGGCGATGTTCCCGCTGCTGATCCTGCTGTCGGCTTCGGCTGGCTACATCGGCAAGCCGGGTGACGCGGCTCAATTGGTGAGCCGGGTGATGGAATACGCACCGCAACTGGTGCGCGAGGTGATGCAACCGGTGATTGACCAGGTGCTCTCGCAGCGCAACCAGGCGCTGCTGGCCATCGGTGTGGTGGTGACGTTGTGGACGGCGTCCTCGGGCATGCAGGCGATCCGTTCTGCACTGAATCGCGCCTACGGCATCGAACGGGGCCTGTCCTTCTGGAAGGCGCGCATCAAGGTCACGCTGTTCACGGTGATCGTGGGTTCGGCCGTTCTGGTGGCGTTCAGCTCGGTGGTGATCCTGCCCTATGTATGGCAACTGCTGGCCGACAACGTGGGAGAAGGTCCGGATGTGCACTGGATCCGCCACGCCGTGCGCTATGCCCTGGCTTACCTGGTGCTGGTGGCGCTCTACGCGTTGATGTACGGCTGGCTGCCGGACATCCGCCAACGCATCTACACGGTGCTGCCTGGCGCACTGGTGGGCGCGGCCATGTGGGTGGGCGCGGCGGCCGCGCTCTCGTACACCTTGCGCACCGCCGGAAAGCTGGCGCTGCTGTACGGCAGCTTTGCGGGCGTGGTGGCCACGCTGGTGTTTCTCTACATCAGCGCCACCACGTTGATCTTTGGCGCGGAGATCAACGGCGTGCTGCGCAGCCGGCTGGAAGAGGAAAGGCAGAAGGACTGATATGCTGGCCTTTCGCTGCAACCTCAGGTTCCTTTCACCATGTTTCCTCCTGAAGTCCTTGGCCCCTACCTTGTCGCCGTGCTGGTCGTCGTCATGGCACCCGGGCCCGACAACATCCTTGCCATCAGCCGGGGCTTGAGCCAGGGCTGGCCCGCCGCGGCAGCGTCTTCCGCCGGAGCGGGGCTGGGCATCATGGTGCACTCCATCGCCGCCACGCTGGGCCTGGTGCTCGTGCTTCAAACCTCGCCGTGGGCCTTCTGGGCCGTCAAGCTCGCGGGTGCGACGTATCTGCTCTGGCTGGG
Organism: Hydrogenophaga sp.; assembly: GCF_051860785.1. Classification (GTDB taxonomy): domain Bacteria; phylum Pseudomonadota; class Gammaproteobacteria; order Burkholderiales; family Burkholderiaceae_C; genus Hydrogenophaga. The sequence goes on along the minus strand of NZ_JBIMLB010000003.1, from coordinate 193,617 downwards.
CTACAAGGCCATCACCTCCCGAAGCCTGATCTCGTTCACGCCGGCCAACCGGCAACCCTTGCGCCGGGTCTTCACCACCGGCTTGCTCTCCAACGTGCTCAACCCCAAACCCGGGCTCTTCGTGGTCGCCTTCATCCCGCAGTTCGTTTCCGAGTCCCGCGGCTCGGTGCAGGTGCAGATGCTGGTGTACGGTGCCATCTTCGCTGTGCTCACCGCGCTGATCTTCACCTTGATCGGTGGCTTTGCCGGCCGGTTGTCCACGTGGCTCATGCGCAAGCCCAGGGTTTTGCTGTTCGCCAATGTCGGCGCGGGACTCACCTTCGTCGCGGCGGGCCTCTCCATCCTGGCACTGGATCGCCGCCGTTGATGAACATCGATTGGGCCCATTTCACACCGTGGGCATCGCTCTCCGGTGGCGTTCTGCTGGGCATGGCATCGGCCTTGTTCATCCTGCTCAACGGCCGGGTGCTGGGCATCAGCGGCATTCTGGGCGGCCTGTTGCCGCCGAAGGCGGGCGACGCGGGCTGGCGCATCACCTTTCTGCTCGGCATGCTGGCGGCACCATTGGTCTACGGCATGCTGGCGCCTGAAGGCTTTGCACAGGCTCCGCGCATCGATACCGGCTTCGCCACCATCGTGGTCGCGGGTCTGCTGGTGGGTCTGGGCACGCGCTACGGCTCGGGCTGCACGAGCGGACACGGTGTCTGCGGTCTGTCGCGTCTGTCACCCCGTTCCCTGGTGGCCACGCTGGCCTTCATGGGTGCAGGCTTCGCCACGGTCTTCGTGGTTCGCCACCTGTTGTGAGGAGCCTGCACATGCAACGCATCATCGAATTTGTTGTCGGGCTGCTGTTTGGCGTGGGCCTGCTGCTCTCCGGCATGACCGATCCAGGCAAGGTGCTGGGCTTCCTGGACCTCTTCGGCGCATGGGACCCGTCGCTCGCTTTCGTCATGGCCGGCGCCATCGCCGTGGGCTTCTTTGCGTTTGCGCTGGCGCGCAAACGGACCACCAGTTTTCTGGGGGGAGCCATGCACATGCCGAAGTCGAACCACATCGACAGGCGCCTGGTGCTCGGGAGCCTTGTCTTTGGCGCTGGCTGGGGCCTGGCAGGCTTCTGCCCAGGGCCGGGCATTGTCTCCATGGCTTCAGGCGAGATGAAGGCGGCCGTGTTCGTGGCAGCCATGGTGGCTGGCATGGTGATCTTCGAAGTTGCCGAGCGCATCGGCCGGCTGCGGCGCGCCAGCACCTGAGGCCGCTCGCGCTCCTCGGGCAGCCGCTTTCTGAAAGACCACTACAGTCAATCTCATGCAGACCAAATGGCTGGAAGACCTGATTGCTCTGTCCCACACGGGCAGCCTCACGCGCGCTGCCGAGCAGCGGCATGTGACCCATCCCGCTTTCGGGCGGCGCATCAAGGCACTGGAGGCTTGGGCCGGCGCGCCGCTGATCGAACGGAGGGGTACGTCGGTGAAGCTGACGGGCCAGGGTGAAAAGCTGCTTGGCTACGCACTGCAGATGGTGCCGGCCATGGCGCAGGCACGAAGCGAGATCGCGGGCGTCGATGGAGAGGGAGCGGGCGCGACGGTCACGCTGAGTACGGGTCGCACGCTCGCGCGCACGGTGGCCGCCGACTGGCTGGCGAGAATCCGTCGGCAGCGAACCGGCGTGCGCGTGGTGGTGCGCACGGGCTCCATGGCGGAAACGCTGCAGCGCTTCGAGCGTGGCGAGGCAGACTTCATGCTGACCTACCACCACCCGCAGATTGCCATGCGCTTGAGTTCGCACCAGTACCTTCAGCGCCGGGTGGCGAACGACCGGCTGGTGCCGGTGGGCAAGGTGAATGCGCTCGGGCAGGCGTCGTTCAGTTTTGATCACGCGCAGCCTGTGCCCTACCTGGCTTACGCCGACACGCTGGCGCTGGGACGTCTGGTTCGCGACCACCTGAGCAACCACCCGAAGGGGCCGCGGCTGACGGAGACGATCGAGTGCGATTCGGCCGATGCGCTGCTGGAGTACGCGCTCAAGGGTCTGGGTGTGGCCTGGTTGCCGTGGTCGCTGGCTGCGGGAGCGTGCAGGGCAAAGCAACTCGCCCCCGTGGGCAGCAAGGCGTTGGAGATCGGCTTCGAGATCCGCATGGTGCGGGCCAAGCGCAGGCTCTCCCCGGCGGCGGAAGCGTTCTGGCTCACCGTGGACCCGGCCTGAACGGTACGTTCCGGCAATGCCATGTGCCGAAATGGCACAACAGGCCGCGCAAGCCGAAACAAGAATCTGGGCTCTACAGGAGACCCGCCATGAAATTTTCGTTTTCCCTCGGCCTCGTTCCTTTACTGATGCTGTCCCTTCATGCAGGCAGCGCGGTCGCCCAGGACGCCAGTTACCCGAACAAGCCCATCACCGTGCTGGTGGGCTACCCACCCGGCGGCAGCACCGACCTCACGGGCCGTGCCGTGGCCGATCAGCTCGCGAAGAAGCTGGGCGTGCCGGTGGTGGTGGAAAACGTGGGCGGTGCAGGCGGCGCCATTGCCGCCATGCGCGCCACCCGCGCGCCCGCCGACGGCTACACGCTCTTTGTGGGCGCCAACAACGAGATCGCCATCAACCGGCTGATCACACCCGCCACGGTGAAGTACAGCTACCAGGACTTCACGCCCATCGGCCTGGTGGCCTCGCAGCCCATGGTGCTCGTGGCTTCACCTTCCACCGGCATCAAGGACACCAACGAGTTCCTGACCACCGTGCAAGGCAAGCCGGGCCGATTCAGCTACGGCAGCAGCGGCATCGGCACCGCGCTGCATCTGGCAGGAGAAATGGTGAAAGAGCAGGGCGGCCTGTTTCTGACACACATCCCGTACCGTGGTGTGGGCCCGCTCACCACCGACCTGCTGGGCGGCACGCTGGAATATGGCGTGTTCGTGCTCTCCAGCGGCCTGCCGCTCATCCGCAGTGGCAAGGTGGTGGCGCTGGGCGTGACGGAGAAAACCCGTTCGCCCGCGGCGCCCGACATCCCGGCGCTGGCGGAGATCCCGAAACTCAAGAACATGGACATCAGCGTGTGGTTTGCGTTGATGGCGCCGCCCAAGCTGCCGACGCCCGTGCTGACCCGGCTGCGCGCCGCACTCAACGAGATTCTTCAGACGCCCGAATTCCGCAAGACGCTGGAAGCGGCTGGTTCGACCATCGCCCCGCTGGACGTGGACATGCCACGCTTTCTGGCCGACGAAACGGCCAAGTACCAGAAGGTCGTGGACTTTGCAAAGATCAAGGAATGACGGACCTCCACTTCGAACTGGCCCGGCCAGACATCGGCCCCTGGCGTGTGGGCAACACGGGCACCGAGGGCGTCTGGCATTTCGATTCGGGCCTGCCGGGCCGCCATGTGCTGGTCACTGCGCTCGTGCATGGCAACGAGCTCTGTGGTGCCTGGGCGTTGAAGGGTTTGCTGGAGGCAGGCGTGCGCCCCGCGCGCGGCTGCCTCACGCTGGCTTTCTGCAATCTATCGGCGTACGACCGTTTTGACGCTACCGCTTTCGATGCCTCGCGTTTTGTCGATGAAGATTTGAATCGGCAGTGGAGCGATGATCGGCTGACCGATCCCCACACCACGGAGCGGCGCCGCGCGCTCGAGCTGCTGCCGTTCGTGCAGCGCGCCGACTGGCTGCTGGACCTGCACTCCATGCACGAGCGCGGCGAGGCCTTGCTGTTGACGGGGCCGCACGTCCGCAACATGGATCTGACCAGGAAGATCGGCGCACCCGAGCATGTGGTGGTGGACGAAGGCCACAGGGACGGCACGCGCTTGCGGGACTTTGGCCGGTTCGGCATGCCCGATTCACAGGCCGGCGAAACGCGCTCGCTGCTTGTGGAATGCGGATTTCATGGCGATGTGTCGAGCCGCGACGTGGCGCGAGACATCTCGGTTCGTTTCCTGGTAGCGGCCGAAGTGATTGACGCCGCCACCGCCGCCGGTGCGCTGGCCGGCTGGCGACGCCCTGACCCGCCACGGCAATGCGTGTTGCGCGTGACCGGTGGCGTGACGGCGCGCAGCAGTGGCTTTCGCTTTCTGGACGCGTACTCGGGCCTTCAGGTGATTGACAAGGCCGACACGCCCATCGGGGACAACGATGGGGAGGTCGTCACGACGCCTTACGATCATTGCGTGCTGGTCATGCCATCGATCAGGCAGGCGCGCGCCGGGGTGACGGTGGTGCGCTTCGCCCAGGCGACACCGTTGTGAAAGTGTCATCAGTGGCCGCGACGGTCGCGATCAATGGCGTCTGACACCAGATTGGCCATCGCCTGCGCCTGCTGGCACGAGGCCTTGCGCAGTGCGCTGACCGTTCCCAGCCGGTCCTGCATGTTTTCATCCTGACTGGCTTTGAGCTTGCCCTCAATCCGCTCGACGGGCATCTCGATGCCAACGATGGCATTCATCATGGCCTCGATGTACGGCGCCGGGGCATCCGTCACTCGCCATGGAAGGGGCTGACCGACCTCGTTCCGCTGGGTCAGGCGAACCAGCATGTCGCGCATCCATGAGCGGTCCTGCACGGCTCTTGCCACGCCGTGCGCGTGCGCCACCACGTAGTTCCATGTCGGCACCACCTTGCCATGCGCGGCTTTGCCCGGATAGGCGCTCGGGGAGATGTAGGCTTGCGAACCCTGGAAGATCATCACGGAAGGCCATCCGCCCGTCAGTTCGCGCCACACCGGGTTGGCGCGAGAAACGTGACCGATCAGTGTGCCGAATGTTCCCCGTTGGCGATCCAGATAAAAGGGCACATGATTCGCCGTCAGCCCGTTCGCGCCCTGGCAAACCCAGGTGGCCAATGGATGAGAATCCATCAGCGCACAGATGGCTTCGTGGTCGGTGAGTTGGTGGTGCTTCGGGACGTACATCGCTGAATCCTACACAGCCGGCAGCGCATGTCGCAGCAAGAGAATGGCCAGTGCCCACATGGTCAAACCGATCAGCGCGTCCAGCACCTGCCAGGCCTGCGGGCGAGCGAACATGGGCGCGAGCCAGCGTGCGCCATAGCCCAGCGAGACGAACCACAAGAGGCTGGCTGTGCTGGCGCCGGCCACAAACCAGCCGCGCAACGCGGCGGGTTGCTGCGCCCCGATGCTGCCCACCAGCAGCACGGTGTCCAGGTAGACATGCGGGTTGAGCAGGGTGAAAGCCGCCGCTTGCGCCAGCGCTGCACCCCGGCTGACGGCAAGGCCGTCGATGCTTGCCGTCATGGGTTGCGGATGGCGCGCACGCTGAAGAGCGCGCCATCCGTACGCAGCGAGAAACAGGGCGCCCGCGACCGCGAGCGCGCGTGCCATGCCGGGGTGATGGGCAAGTGCCTGCGCCATGCCCATCACCCCGGCCATGATCAGCGCGGCATCGGCCGCGGCGCAGAACAGCACCACGCTGCCCACGTGCTCCCGGCGAAGCCCCTGCCTCAGCACAAACGCGTTTTGCGCGCCAATGGCCACGATCAGCCCAAAGCTCAGGAACAGCGCCTGCATGAACACGGGCCAGGCGGTCTGCAGGGTGGATGCAAGGGTCGACATGCAGCGAGATTGCCAGCCCTTGACGGTGAAGGCAAACTATCTTTACTTGTATCGATTAAGAGAAACTGCATTTATGCTGGACTATTCCTCACTCTCTGCTTTGGCAACCGTGGTTCGGGAAGGCAGTTTCGAGCGCGCAGCCCGCGCGCTCCACGTCACACCGTCGGCCATTTCACAACGCATCCGCTTGCTGGAGGAGCGCGCTGGCTGTGCGCTGGTGGTTCGTGGCCAACCCTGCGTGGCCACCGAAACCGGTCGACGCCTTTGTCAGCACGTGGACCGTGTGCGGCTTCTGGAGCATGAGCTGCAGGGCGCGTTGCCCTTATGGGCTGAAGACAAAGTTGCGCGCATCACGCTTCCGGTGGCGGTGAACGCCGACAGTCTGGCCACGTGGTTTGCTCCCGCCGTAGCAGGATTTGCCGCGCACGCGCCGGTGTTGATGGGGGTCGCTGTTGACGATCAGGATCACACAGCCGAGTGGTTGCGAACCGGTGAGGTAGTGGCAGCGGTCACGTCGTCGAATCGACCCGCTGTGGGTTGCAACAGCCAGCCACTGGGCGCGATGCGCTACCTGGCCACCGCCAGTCCCCGCTTCGTGGCGGAGCATTTCGCCGAAGGCGTCGGTGCTGGCAGCCTGGCGCGTGCGCCCAGTCTTCAGTTCAACACCAAGGACGAGCTGCAGTCGCGCTGGGTGCGGCGCTTGTGCCATCGGCATGTGGAGTTGCCCCGGCACAGTCTGCCGTCGTCGCACGCGTTCGTGATTGCGGCGGTCGCGGGAATGGGTTGGGGTTTGCAGCCTGAGTCGATGATTCGCGCCCAACTGAAGTCGGGCGCGCTGGTGGAGCTGGTGCCGGACAGCCCACTGGATGTGCCCCTGCACTGGCAGCAGGCGCGTGTGGCTTCCTCGTTGCTCGATGGACTGACGCGGCACGTGGTGTCTGCAGCGCGCAGTGCGTTGTTGAACGCCTGACAGGCCTGCGCCGATCACTACAATCCGCGCCATGTTTTCCCGCCTGTTGCGCTTGCGCCTGACCTGGACCCTGGCCCTTCTGGCCTGGTTCACGCAATTGGGTTTGCCGGTGGGGCATGCAGCCATGCAGGCGGCGCCACCCGGCGCCATGTCGGCTTGGTGCGGCGATCCGGCATTGGCCCAGGAAGCGGCCGCGTTGCTGCCGCCCGAGATCCGCGATGCGCTGGCGCACGACAGCATCGGCCTGGACCACCTGGCGACTTGCGCCAAGCTGTGCGCGGTGGGCACCACGCCCGCGCTCCTGCCCATGGCCAGCCCGGCAGCCTTGCTGCAGGCCACTGCCGCACCGTTGGCCAAACCCCGGCCAGCCACGATCGCGATCCGTCGGCACGCGCTGCCGCCGCCATCGCACGGGCCTCCCGAGCACGCCTGACTCGCGTTTGCTCTCGTCTCGGCGGCCCAGCCCTGGTGGGTGCGGCCGTGTGTGCCCTTTCTCTTCGGAACTCGAAAACCATGAACCGATCTTCCTGCGCCGTGCTTTGCGCGGCGGTGCTGTCGCCTTGCGCGATCGCCCAGACCTCATCCTCCCCTTCCGCGCCTGCCCATGTGGCGGGCCAGTTGCCCGCCATTGAAATCAAGGCCAGTCGGGACGAAGCCCGTGTCCAGCTTGAGGCCGAACAGGCCCTCACACCTGGCGGTGTCTCGCTGATCGACGGTGAAAGCCTGCGCCAGCGCAGTGTGGTCAGCGTGGGCGACATGCTCCGCTACGTGCCCGGTCTTTGGACCGCTGGCGGCTCCACCGGCGACTCGTCCTTCGCCTCCAGTCGAGGCTCCAACCTGGACGCCACCAACTACGATGGCAACGGCATCAAGTACCTGCAGGATGGCCTGCCGGTTTCAGCGGCCGACGGCAACAACCACAACCGCCAGCCCAACCCGCTGGCGGCCAGCCACGCGGTGGTGGCGCGGGGCGCGAACGCACTGACCTACGGCGCCAGCACGCTGGGTGGTGCGATCGACTTCACCACGCCCACCGCGCGAGACGGCGCGCCGAACGAACTCCTGCTTCAGCTCGGCAGCCACGGCCAGCGCCAGGGCAGCGTGACGCTGGGCAAGGTGGTGGGCAGCTTCGACGGCATGGTGTCGGCCGAGATGCGGCGCTACGACGGCTACCGCCAGCACCAGAAGCAGGAGCGCAGCAGCTTGTACGCGAATGGCGGCTGGCAGCTCGGCGATGCGGTGCAGACCCGGTTCTTTGTCACGCACATCGACAACGACCAGCAACTGCCTGGCGCGCTCACGCGCCAGCAGTGGCTGGACGATCCGCGCCAGGCGGAGGCGGCAGCAGTAGCTGGCAACTACCGCTACAACGTGGAGACCTGGCGCCTGGCCAACAAGACGGTGTGGGATATCGACGCCGACAGCAAGCTCACGTTCGGCCTGTCGTACGAGAACCAGCAGCTTTACCATCCCATCGTCTACTCGCCACCGTTCTTCTCGCTGCTGATCGACACCGAGCAGCGGACCCTGGGCAGCACCGTGCGGTACCAGCGCCGCATGGGATCGCACGACCTGCTCGTCGGCATGAACCTTGCCCGGACCACTTTGGATGGCGGCAACTTCAGCTATGTGCCAGGTGGTGCCCAGACGCAGTTCGCGGCCGTGGCCAACCGCGCCAGCAGCCTGGAGCTCTTCGTGATGGACCGCTGGCAGTTCGCACCGGACTGGACGGCTGTGTATGGCGCGCAAGGCGTGTCCACCAGCCGCGAGGTGAGGGGTTCGAATCTCAAGGGTGATTTCAACAGCTTCAACCCGCGCGCCGGCCTGATCCGCCAGCTCTCGCCGTCGTCGCAGCTGTTCGCAAACGTCAGCCGCGTGTATGAAGCGCCGACCTTCTACGAACTGCAGGACGAAACGCCTGGTGGCGCGCCCAACACGTTGCTCGAGGCCATGCGCGGAACGGTGTTCGAAGTGGGTACGCGCGGCAGGCAGGAGCTCGGTGCGAAGCACCGCTGGAACTGGGACGTGGCCGTGTACCACACCCAGCTGCGCGACGAGATCCTCTCGCGCGACAACCCGACCGCACCCGGCACCAGTTTGTCCATCAACGCGGATCGCACGGTGCACGCCGGCGTCGAAGCCCTGGTGGGCGCGAGCTTCGCTCTCGGTGGCAGCAGCGCGCACCGCATCGAGCCGCTGGTCAACCTGACGCTCAACCACTTCCGTTTCCGGGGCGATTCGATCTACGGCAACAACGTGCTGCCGGCCGCGCCCAAGGTGGCCGTCAAGGGCGAGGTGCTGTACCGCCATGCCGACACGGGCTTCTTCTTCGGACCCACGTTCGATCTCGTGAGCAGCCGCTATGCCGATTTCAGCAACACCTACAAGGTGGACTCGTACGCCCTGTGGGGCTTGCGCGCGGGCTGGACCGGAAAGGACTGGGAGGTGTTTGCCGAAGCGCGCAACCTGGCGAACAGGAACCACGTGTCGCTGTTCAGCGTGCGTGATATGGCGGGGGCCAATGCGGCCATTCTCTCGCCCGGCGAACCCCGTTCCGTGTACGTGGGTGCGCGGTTCAAGTTCTGAGCGGCTTCAGGCCAGCGGCAGGACCAGGCTGGCGCGCAAGCCCCGGCCATGGTCCGCGCTGTCCAGTTGCAGATCGGAACCCAGCAACTGCGCGTAGCGGGCCACGATGGACAGGCCCAGTCCCGAGCCCTGGCCCAGTTGCACGCCTTCACGGCCCTGGGTCCAGCGCCGCATCAGGTCGCGGCGTGCTGCATCAGGGATGCCAGGCCCGTCGTCCACCACGGCCAGTGTGCAGGTGCGGGTTTCGGCGTTCACACCCATTTCCACGGTCAGCGTAGGCCCACCGTAGCGCAGCGCGTTGTCGATGAGGTTGTCCAGGATGCCTTCGATGAGCGCGGTATCGGCCATCACATGCACGTCTTCGGCGCCGCCCTCCAGGCCTCGTGCCCCCAGGTCCACGCCGCGTGCATCGGCCTTGTCCAGGTGGCGCAGCACGGCCTGGCCCAGCAGGGGCGCCAGCGCGATGCGCTCGGTCTGCAGCGCCAGCACGGCCTCGTGGGCCATGGCCAGATCGAGCAACTGATTCACCAGCCGGCCGGCGCGTTCAGCGCTGGCGGTGATCTTCTCCAGCTGCTGCCTTGCCAGGGTGGCGTCGCCGTGCGCAAGGCCATAGTCGGCCAGGGCACGAATGCGCGCCAGGGGGGTGCGCAACTCATGGGCCACGTTGCCGGCGAATTCGCGCTGGGCACGCACACTGCGTTGCAACCGGGCAAACAGTTCGTTCACCGCCAGGCCCACCTGCTCGATTTCATCCGTTGACGGTGAGATCGCCACCGGCGTGAGGTCTCTGGCGTCACGGTGGGCCAGAGAGGCTTGCAGGCGGCCCAGCGGGGCGAGGTCTCGGCGGATGCCGTGCCAGAGCCACCCGGCCAGCAAGGCAAGCAACAGCAGCAAGGGCAGGGCACCGAACAGCAGCATGCGTTGCACCAGCGCGGCGCGCACATAGGTGGTGTGAGCCATCACCACATGGTGTACCTGGCCCATCACCTCGTGGCGCAGCGTCACGGCGCGCACTGGCAGGCCCTGGTAGACGATGTCGCTGTAGCGGAACAGTTGGGCCGCGTCGGGCAGCGGTGTGGGGGGCAGCGCTTTGCCGGCCAGGACCGAGCCATCGGGACGCATCACGGAGAAGTGCACGGCCTCGGCCTGATCGAACAGGGCGGCGGTCAGTTCGCCCTCGGTGAGTTGCAGCACGACCTCGCCATCTTCCTGCATTTGCACATGCGATGCGATGGCATAGGCGTCGTCGAGCAGTGCGCGGTCAAAGGCCTGTTCGGTGAAGTGGCTGGCCACGCCCAGGGTGGCCACCGTGCCGACCAGCCAGGTGAGCGCCAGCGGCACCATCACATGCCGCAACATGCGAATGCGCAGCGAAGGTGGCGAGAGGCTCAAGCCTCGGGCTCCAGCAGGTAGCCAATGCCGCGCAGCGTGCGGATGGACGCACCGCTGCCCGCGAGCTTCTTGCGCAGGCGCGAGATGAAAGACTCCAGCGCGTTGTCGCCCAGTGCCTCGTCGAAGTTCGAGAGCTTGTCGGAAAGCGTGCGTTTGCTGACGGCGTGGCCGGGCGGGCTCATGAGTTCCCACAACACTTCGAACTCGCGCGCCGGCAGTTCCAGGTGCGCATCTGCCACGGTGAAGCGCCTCGCGCGCCGGTCCAGCCTGAGATTGCCCAACTGGGCCACATCGTCGCTGCCGGTGGCGCGGCGCACCAGCGCGCGCAATCGCGCCTCCACCTCGGCCAGGTCGAAGGGCTTGCCCAGGTAGTCGTCGGCACCGGCGTCCAGGCCCGCTATGCGCTCTTCGGTGCGGTTGCGCGCGGTGAGCACCAGCACCGGCGTGCGATCGCCACGCGAGCGCGCCTCGCGCAGCACACTCAGGCCATTGCCCTGCGGGCTGTCGGGTCGTTCGTGTCGCGGCAGGTTCAGATCCAGCAGCACGGCGTCGAACGGCTGCACGCGCCACAGATGATCGGCCTCGCGCACATTGCCTGCCGGGTCGACGCGGTGGCCCGCTTCCTCCAGGCTGCGCGCAATCACGTCGCGCAGCACCGCATCGTCTTCGACCAACAGGATCCGCATGACCCCGAGGCTAGCAGATGGGGTGTAGTGCCAGTTCAATCGGGTAGAGGGCGCAAGGCGTCGAGTTCTTCCTTGGCGCGCAGGCTGTTGCGGATCGTTGACCAGAAGGCCCACACCAGAAGGGCCGCGGTAAAGGCCAGCAGCGTGGCGCTGATGGGGCGCTCCAGGAAGACCATGGGATCGCCGCGCGAGATCAGCAGGGCGCGGCGCAGGTATTCCTCCAGCATGGGTCCGAGGATGTAGCCCAGCAACAGCGGCGCGGGCTCGAACTTCAGCACCATCAGGGCATAGCCCATGATGCCCAGGGCCGCCACGGAGTAGATGTCGAAGGTGTTGTTGTTCACGCTGTAGACACCCAGCGCCACGAACACCAGGATCGCTGGGTACATCCAGGCGAAGGGAATGCGCAGCAGCGCCACCCACAGGCCGATCGTGGGCAGATTCAGGATCACCAGCATGATGTTGCCGATGGCGAAGCTCACGATCAGGCCCCAGAACAGGTTGGGCTGTTCGGTGATGAGCATGGGCCCGGGCTGGATGCCGTGGATGATCAGCGCACCCAGCATCACGGCCATGACCGCGTCGCCCGGGATCCCGAGCGAGAGCGACGGCACAAAGGCAGTCTGGGCAGCCGCGTTGTTGGCAGATTCGGGTGCGGTGATGCCTTCAATGGCTCCGTGACCAAACCGGCTGGGGTCTTTGGCCACCTTCTTTTCAATCGCGTAGGACATGAAGGCGGCTATCGACGGACCCACGCCAGGCAACGCGCCCAGAGCCGAGCCGAGTGCCGATCCACGCGCCATAGGCTTGAGGGTTGCCTTGAATTCCTCGCCGGTGGGGGCCATTGATCGCAGCGTGACCTTCTCGACCTTGCGGTTGGCATCGGCGGAGTTGATGCAACGGACAACTTCAGCCACGCCGAACAGGCCCATGGCCAGGGCGACCAGGTTGACGCCGTCCATGAGCTCCGGCACATCGAAGGTGAAGCGCGATGCGCCGCTGTTCACATCGGTGCCGACCATGCCCAGCAGCAGGCCGAAGACCATCATGCACAGGCCCTTCATGGCCGAGCCCGCACTCATGGACGACGCGGCCACCAGGCCGAGCAGCATCATGGCGCAGAACTCGGCGGGACCGAACTTCAGTCCGACCTCGGAGATGGCCGGTGAGAACAGCGTGAGCAGCACAAGGCCGGACATGGCGCCGGCCAGTGAGGCGATGGTGGTGACGAACAGCGCCACGCCCGCCTTGCCTTTGCGTGCCATCGGGTAGCCGTCCAGACAGGTCACGGCCGACGACGGCGTGCCCGGCAGATTCAACAGGATGGAAGCGGTCGAGCCACCGTATTGCGCGCCGTAGTAGACGCCAGCCAGCATGATGATGGCCGCCGTGGGTGCGATGTGGTAGGTGAGCGGCAGCAGCAAGGAGATGGCCGCGAGCGCGCCAATGCCGGGCAGCACGCCGACCACCGTGCCAAGGAAGACGCCGAGAAAACAGTAGGCCAGGTTGACGGGTTCAACCGCCACTTGCAGGCCGAGCCAGAGGTTCGAGAAAAGATCCATGGTGTGGTGTCCGTCAAGGTCTCAATGGCTCCAGGGCCAGAGGGGCAGCAACATCTGCAGCCCGATCGGGAAGATCAACGTGGTGAGCAGCGCCACCACGGCACACACCATCAGGCGCGTGCGCAGCGGCATGGACGAAGGGACCAGCGAGATCAGCGCGGCGATGAAGGATGTGAGCACCACGCCCAGGAACTTCAGGGTGAAGGCAAACACCAGCAGACTGAGTACGCACCAGAGCAGGTTGCTCCATTGCACGGTGACCGCGGTGCCGCGCCGCCACCACGCTGGCACGGCGACCAGCAGGCCGAGCACGGCCAGCGTCCATCCCAGCACCACGGGAAAGTAGCCGGGCCCCATGCGTGCCATGGTGCCGAATTCGTATTGCTGCCCATACAGGGCGAAGAAGAGGCCGGTGGCTGTCATCAGCGCACCGCCCACCAGATCGTGAAGGTCTCGGGTCGTTTTCATGCCGGCAGCTTAGAAGGCGCTCCCTGACCGGAACCTGATCTCGAGACACCTCACCGCCGGGGTGAGTCCGGCATCAGTCCTTGGCGCCCATCGCCAGCGCGCGCTCGCGGCTGGCCTTTTGCGCCATGGGGTTGTCGGCCGCCTTGGTGGGCCAGCCCTGCAGGTGCTGTTCAGCCAGGTTGGCCAGTGCCCGGATCCATTCGGGGTGGTCGTTGAGGCACGGGATGTAGGCAAAACGTTCGCCGCCCGCATGCAGGAAAGCCTCGCGCGCTTCCATGTTGATTTCTTCCAGCGTTTCCAGGCAGTCGCTGGTGAAACCCGGGCAGACCACGTCCACGCTCTTCAGGCCCTTCTGCGCGAGTTCGATCAGTGTGGGCTCGGTGTACGGCTCCAGCCACCGGGCCTTGCCGAAACGCGACTGGAAGGTGACCTTGTAGCGGTCCCTGGCCAGGCCGAGCTGCTCGGCCAGCAGGCGCGCGGTCTTGTGGCATTCGCAGTGGTAGGGGTCGCCCAGCTGCAAGGTGCGCTCGGGCACGCCATGGAAGCTCATCACGAGTTGATCGCTCTGGCCGTGTGCAGCCCAGTGTGCACGGATGGTGCGCGCCAGTGCATGGATGTAGCCCGCGTCGTCGTGGTAGCGGTTGACGAAGCGCAACTCGGGCAGGTGGCGCACGTGGCGCGCCCAGTTCATGACGCCGTCGACCACGCTGGCGGTGGTGGTGCCGCTGTATTGCGGGTAGGCCGGGAGCACCAGCACGCGGCTCACGCCCTCGGCATGGAGCTCGTCCATCACCGACGCGATGGAGGGGTTGCCATAGCGCATGGCGTAGCGCACCGTGACCTGGTGGCCGCGTTCACCCAGGTAGCCGCGCAGCAGCGTGGCCTGCCGGTCGGTCCACACCTTCAGGGGTGAGCCTTCGGGCAGCCAGATGCCGGCGTACTTCGCGGCCGACTTCTTCGGTCGCGTGCGCAGGATGATGCCGTGCAGGATCGGCAGCCAGACCAGGCGTGGGATTTCGACTACCCGAGGGTCGCCCAGGAACTCTGCCAGGTAGCGGCGCAGGGCTGGGGCAGTGGGTTCGTCCGGCGTGCCCAGATTGCACAGCAGCACTGCGGTTCGGGCGGCTTTCCCGTGGGCGTGAGACGGTTCGGTCTTGAAGGGCATGCGCTATTCTCTCGCAAGCATGAACACGCTCCCGAGCACCCCCGCGATTCCCGCCACCGTCACGCTGGACCCTTCCCGGGTCCGCGCCATCACCCTCGATCTGGACGACACGCTCTGGCCCATCTGGCCCACGATCGAGCGGGCCGAGGCGGCGCTGGCGGCCTGGTTGCTGACCCACGCGCCGGCCACTGCCGCGAAGTGGGGTGACCCGGTGGCGCTGCGCGAGGTGCGCAACCAGATGCACACCTTGCGCCCGGAGCTGGCCAACGACATGAGCGCGCTGCGCCGCGAGTCGATCCGCCTGGTGCTGCAGCGCGAGGGCGACGACCCCGCACTCGCCGAGGCTGCATTCGAGGTGTTCTTCGCCGAACGCCAGCGCGTTGAACTGTTCGAAGACGCCTTGCCCGCGCTCGAATGGCTGGCCAGCCGTTATCCGGTGGTGGCGCTGTCCAACGGCAACGCCGATGTGCACCGCGTGGGCCTGGGCCAACATTTCCGCGCTTCGCTGAGTGCGCATGTGTTCGGCGTGGGAAAGCCCGATGTGCGCATCTTTCATGCCGCTGCGCAGGCCGCCGGTGTGCCGTCGGAGGCGGTGCTGCACATCGGCGACGACGCGCACCTGGACGCCGTGGGCGCCCTGCGCGCAGGCATGCAGGTCGCGTGGCTCAACCGGGGAGGGCACCCTTGGGATCACGCGCCACTGCAACCGCACGTCACCGTACCGGACCTGATGACGCTGTGCCACCAGCTCGGTGGAGCTGCCTTGCCAGCATGAGCCTCATGGCCTGCGGCATGGCGGCGTGGCGCGCAGGCCTGCGCCTTACCAGCCCCAGAGCAGTTGCTTCGCGATCCAGCCACCCACGCCTTCTTCGCGCTCGACGCGCACCCAGTCGGCCCGCTTCTCGCGCGTGCGCACCAGATCACCGTAGCTTGCCTTGCCCACGATGCGGTGCTGGGTGCCAGGGCCACTGCGGATGTTGGCGACCTTCGACTTGACGATGTGGTGCGGGGTGTTTCCTGTGAGCGAGCGCAACACCCAGCCGGAGTCGCCTTCAAAATCGCTCACCTTCACCCAGTTGCCTTTGCGCTGCGTGATCTGCAGCGGGTAACCTTTCTTCAACTCCCACAGCACAGGTGTGTTGGTGCCCGGACCTTCGCGCATGTTCAGCGTGCTGCCTTTGACGCTGACCATGTTCTGTGCGGTGGCCGCGCTGCTGGCAAGAGCCAGCAGACCGATGCCGAGTGCGGAGAAAAGAGGACGGGTGGAGATGGTGCCGATCATCCTGAGAGATTCCTTTCCTGGGGGTGGGTTGGTTGACGGGATGGCTCAAGTGGGAACGGTGGCGTCCGCAGAGGTTCCCGAGGCTGCCTGCAGACCGCTGCGGACAGCGCCTTCGAGTGTGGCAGGGTAGGGCCCCTGTACGTAATCGCCCGCTGCAAGCAGTCCAGGTGCGATGTGGGCGGGTGGCCGCTTCACGCCGGGCAGGCAGGCAAACGTGGCGCGCTTCTCTACCACCGTCTGCACGGCTTGCAGCGCGGGCAGGTTCAGCTCACGCGCCGCCTGTGCGAGCACATGGGCCTGCAGTTCGTCACGCTCACCGTGGCTGGCACTTACCACGAAAGCCAGCAAGCCCTGCGCGGCGCGGTGGGCCGCATCAAGCTGGCCGCGATCGAACACGAACTGCGCGGGACCCTCGCGCAGGGCGAGCATGGGTGCGGCGAGGCGGACGCCTCGGGCCCATGCATAGACGGTGGTGATGGCGGTGAACGACAGGCCCTCCGTCGTGGCGGCCCAGGTGCGCAGTTCCCCTGGTGCATCCACAGCGTCCGCCATGGCCTGCGCCGCCGGGCTGGCGGCGGTGGCCCAGATCACGCGGTCGAAGGCCTCCTCGTTGCCGTCGACTTGCAGCAACCACTGGCCCGCATGCGCTCGCAATCGGGTCACGCGGTGCCCCAGGCGAAGGCGGGTGCGTTCAGTGTGGTGCTTCGCCAGCCAGTCCGCCGCAGCCTGCGGAAACAGCGCGGAGAGATCGCAGCGCGGCAGCAGCAGGCTGGAGGCGCTGAAGCCATGGCTGCCCGGGCCGAAGAGGGCGTCGCGCATCACTCGCAGGAACACCGCGCCGCTGGCCTCTCGTGCGGGAACGTTCAGGGCCGAGACGCACAGAGGGTCGATCAGGTCACGCATCACGCGGCCTGGCAGGCCACAGCACACATCGGCTACGGTGTGCGCGGGCGGACAAAGAAAGCGGGTGCGTTGCCAGCGCAGCGATGCGCGCACGAGCGCGAGGCGATCACGCCACTGCCAGCCTCGCGCGGTGGCAATCGCTGCCAGCGCGTCGAGCGGCGCGGGCCAGCTCGATGCCCAGCCCGGTGTGCGCAGGCCTTGGCCATCGGGGTAGGGCAGCGCAAGCGGCAAAGCCAGCAGGGCACTTTGTGGATGCAGGCCCACGCGCTGCATCACCGCCAGCGTCTCGCTGTACGCACCAATCAGAATGTGCTGCCCGTTGTCCAGCGTGATGGGTGTGCCGTCGGGCAGGTGCGCAGGCAGCGCGCGTGCTCGGCCGCCGAGCACGCGCGTGGCCTCGAACACCGTCACATCCATGCCGCTGGACCCCGCTTCCACCGCTGCGGCCATGCCGGCCCAGCCTGCGCCGACGATGGCGAGTTTCATATTCAAAGTCGGCCGAGGGCTTGAACCTTCCAGGCCAGCCAGAATTTGCGCAGGGGTGTGAGACTCACGCGCTGCGTCAGCACCAGCATGGGATCGGTCGTGATTTCCTGCAGCAGCGTGCGGTAGATGCTGGCCATCATCAGGCCGGGCTTCTGCGCGCGGCGGTCGGCCTCGGGCAGCAGGGCCAGGGCGTCGCCGTAGAGCTGGAGGGCGCGCGAGCTCTGGAACTGCATGAGGGCGGTGAAGCGCCGGTTGAAGTCGGCGCTGTCGGTGCCGGGGGATTTGCCGCGCTGCAGCAGTTCGTGCGCCTTCACGTTGAAGCTTTGCAGCTCGTTGACCGGCAGGTAGATGCGACCACGCGCCGCGTCTTCGCCCACGTCGCGGATGATGTTGGTGAGCTGGAACGCCAGGCCCAGCCGGTGCGCGTATTCGGTGGTGCGCACCTGCGTCTGGCCGAAGATGCGCGCGGCGACTTCACCCACGATGCCGGCCACCAGGTGGCAATAACGTTGCAGGTTGGCGAAGTCGAGGTAGCGGTTCTGCTCCAGGTCCATCTGGCAACCGTCGATCACGGCAAAGAGGTGGCGCGATTCGATCTCATACGGTTTGCACAGCGGCATGAGCGCTTTCATCACCGGGTGGGTGGGCGTGCCGGCGAAGGCCTGGGCGACCTCGCGCCGCCACCAGGCGAGCTTGGTCTGGGCCACGGCGGGGTCGCTCACTTCGTCCACCACGTCGTCGACTTCGCGGCAGAAGGCATAGAACGCGGTGATGGCGGCGCGGCGCTCGGGCGGCAGGAACAGGAAGGCGTAGTAGAAGCTGCTGCCTGAGGCGGCGGCTTTTTGCTGGACGTAATCTTGTGGGCTCATCGGGATGTGTGTATCCGCCCAAGTGTAAGCACCACGCCTGGCACGCCGCCAGAGCGCGGGTGGCAATGGGTGAGTGGGGCAGTCAGGCCTTAAGTTGGCGTTCACAGAGCGGCTGTAGCATGCATCTGGCAATCTTGCAGTCCCCCACGAAATCCCTCATGAACGGTTCAAATCGTCGCATCTTCATGCTCCAGCTGGCGGCAGGTGGCTCGGCATTGCTGGCCGCCAGCGTCCACGCCCAGACCCCGCCCCCTCCCATGGTGACCGACCGGGATGCCACCGCCGCGGCACTGGGTTACACCGTCGATGCCACCAAGGTGGACATCAAGAAGTACCCGAAGTACGCCCGGGGCCAACGCTGTGGCAACTGCCAGCTCTACACCGGCAAGGTGGGAGAACCGGCTGGTGCCTGTGGCATCTTTCCCGGCAAGCTGGTCTCGGCCAACGCGTGGTGCAGCGCGTACGCGCAGAAGGCTTGACGGCGTTCAAGGCCTTCGGGCCCTGGCCACTTCCTCAGCCACCAGGGCAGCCAGTTGTTCGCGCCCGAAGCTGGGCAGGCCCCGCCCGTTGACGAAGAAGGTGGGCGTGCGCGTCACTTCCAGCGCGGTCAGGTCTTCCACGTCCTGCCGCAGCAGGGCATCGATCTCCGGCTTCTGCACGTCCTCCATGGCCCGCTCCACGTTGAGCCCGGCCTCCGCGGCCGCCTTGACGGCCAGGACGACGTTGGGTTGCCCGTGGTCGGCCCACTGCGGCTGCGCATCCAGTACCGCCTCGAGCACGGGCAGGTACTTGTCCTGCATTCGTGCCGCTTCCAGCAGCTTGACCACCAGATCCGATCCCTGGTGGAACGGCGCGTACCGGATCACCAGCCGCAGTTCCTTCGGATACTGGTCCATCAGATCCTTGACGATCGGGTAGAAGGCGCGGCAGGTCTCGCAGGCGGGGTCGAAGAACTCCACCAGCGTCACCGGTGCGTCGCGTGGGCCGAGAACCGGGGAGTGCATTCGCACGAGGCGCGCCTCCTGCTGACTGACCTTCTCCATCTGCGAGTTCTGCACCCGCCGCTGGTAGTTGTAGGCGCCGAGCGCGAAGGCCACGAGCACCACGCCCAGCAGCAGGAAGACAGTGAGTTTTCTGGACATCATGAGCGGGTCTTTCTCAAATACAGGGTGAGCAGGAAGGCGATGGCCAGGAAGGCTGCGAGCGAAAGCCAGGGAATCTGCAGGCCATCGAGGATGTCGAGCTTCTGGTCGGCGCACGAGACGCCGGGGCCGCAAGGCACCCAGGCCTTGGGCACGATGCCGGCGACCAGCAGCGTGTGGTACAGGGCGATGCCCGCACCCACCACGGCCAGCGGCAGCGCATACACCGCGCCGCGCCGGTCTTCGGTGAAGCAGGCCATGCCCAGCACAAGGGCGAGCGGAAACATGGCGATGCGCTGGTACCAGCAGAGCGTGCAGGGCACCATGCCCATCACCTCGCCGATGAACAGCGCGCCCGCGGTGGCAGCAACGGCCACCAGCCAGGCCATGAGCAGGAGCGTCCAGGTCGATTTCATGGAGACATCCTTTTTCAGGAATGAGAGCGATGGACAGCGGCCCGTGCGCACGGGGCCGATGCCGGAAAGGAGGGAGTGGGGAGGCGAATCAGGCCGCAGCTTGGGCGGCCGGGGCCCGGATCAGCCTCGAAGGCGCCACTGGGGCCGCTCGGGAAGATCGGCCGGCCTGGAGGTCGGCTGGGGCGTGGCAAGCGCCACCGGAAAGGCGGCGGGCATGACCGCCTGGGGGAGTGGCGCGCCGAGCAGGGCCAGGGAACAGCCATGGTGGCAAGTTCCGCAGTCGGTGGTGTGAAGCCCGGTATGCGAATCGGTGGCGGCGGCCTGGGCGACGTGGTGCGCCGCTGCAGGCCCGGCATGGTGACGCTCCATCGCTGAGGAAGCCGCCCAGGACCACTGCAATGGCATGCAGACCAGGAGGAAGATGGCGAGCCAGGAACGCATCGGCGGATTGTAGGGGGCTGGTTTTTTGTTTTCGGGGCAGCACGCCTTGAAAACCATGAAGTGACTACGATGTCAGACAGCAGAGGCCACTGTTGGCTCTGGAGCGAAACATGCAGATCAAGGAACTGGCCAGCGCCACGGGCGTGGACGTGGAGACCATCCGTTTCTATGAAAAGGAAGGTCTGCTGCCCGAGCCCGCGCGGCTGGACAACGGCTATCGCAACTACGCACAGGCACACCTGGAGCGCCTGTCGTTCATCCGGCATTGCCGCGCGCTGGACATGCCGTTGGCCGACGTGAAGCGCCTGCTGGGTTTCGTGGACGACCCGCAGGGGCATTGCCTCAACGTGGACGAACTGGTGGACGAACAACTCAGCCGGGTGCGTGCGCGCCTCAAGAGCATGCGCGCGCTGGAGAAGCAGTTGCTGCAACTGCGTTCGCGCTGCACGGGCGAGCATGGTGATGGCGGTCCCTGCGGCATCCTCGACGAGCTGGTGTCGGCGGCGCATGGCGAGGCCTGCGCCTGCCATCCATAAGGCAAACGGCCTCGTTTGTATCGACAGGTTGCGAGTGTTACCAGGTTGTTGCGACACGCGATCCATGCACCGCCGTAGCATGGATTTCCAGCTCCTGCTGGCGACGCAACTCTCAAACCTGATGGAGGACACCATGGCACAGACCGCACACATCATTGGCAAGGTCGAGTTCCGTGAGGGAGAAGGCCCGAACCTCGTCATTCGCCCCGGTCCGGTGAGCGTGGAGACCGGCTTGATCGATGCGACCTTGAGTTGGGAAGAAGAGGAAACGCACAACTCGGCCGCGATGCCGCTGATCGATTTCACGCGTTACATCGACGAAGGGAAGATCACGCTCAACGCCTGAGGTTGCGTGGCGGATCGGTAACTTTTACCGCAACTTCGGTTGCGGTTTTTCATTTCGCTTTTTCTCGGCAGTCTGGTGGAGCGGGAACGCTGCTTGCCCCTACGTGGTTCCAAACGAAAGACCACGCTGAAAGGGCTCTGCCATGACATCCACCATCACCCTGTTGCCGGGCAAGAACCAGTTGCTCGCCGCGATGTCGAGTGCCGAATGGCAACAGCTCGAACCCGATCTGGTCTGGGAAGAGTTGCGAGCGGGCGCGGTGTTGCACCAGGTCGGCACCGAAGTGCGCCACGTCTACTTCCCTGCCACCGCCACGGTGTCACTGGTGTCTTCCCTGGAAGACGGCGCTTCCTCTGAAGTGGCCGTGGTGGGCGGCGAAGGCGTGGTGGGCGTGTGCGCTTTCATGGGCAACACCAGCGCCCTGTGCGAGGCGATCGTGCAACGCCCGGGACTGGCCTACCGCATGAGCACGCAGGCCATTCTTCATCACACACGCCGCTCGCCCGCGTTCATGCAGAAGCTGCTGTCGTACACGCAGGCCCTGTTCACGCACATGGCGCAGTCGTCGGCCTGCAACCGCCACCATGCGCTCGACCAGCAACTCTGCCGCTGGCTGCTGCAGCACCTGGATCGCCAGGACAGCACCGAGATGCAGATCACCCAGGAGCGCATTGCCAGCCTGCTCGGCGTGCGCCGTGAGGGCGTGACCAACGGCGCGCTCAAGCTGCAGAAGGCCGGTGTCATCGACTACCACCGCGGCCACATTTCCATTCTGGACCGCGACGCATTGGAAACCCGCACCTGCGAGTGCTACAGCGTCGTGCGCCGCGCCTACGACAAACTGGCCTGCGAACATGGCTCGTCGCGCCACCACCCCTTCCGCGATGTGGGCCACGGCCAGCCCGCGCTGGCAGGCGCGCGCCGTCTGCTCACGGCTTGAACACTCCGGAAACCCCCATGACACAAACCCCACAGAACGCTCAAATCGTCGGCAAGGTGGAGTACCGCGAAGGCGACGGTGCGAACATCGTGATCCGTCCCGGGCCGGTGAAGGTCCAGATGGGGCAGAACGACGTGACCCTGAGCTGGGTGGATGAAGAGGTTCGCGGCTCCACGGCGATTCCCCTGGCCGACTTCAAGCGCTACGTGGCCGAAGGCAAGATCAAGCTCGCGGCTTGACAGCGCCTGCGCTTCAGATGTTCACGCGCGTACCCAGTTCGACCACCGCGTTGCCGGGCAATCGGAAGTAGTCCACCACACCGCCTGCATTGCGGCTCATGGCGGCAAACAGGTGTTCGCGCCAGGCCGCCATGCCGCTGCCCGGTGAGGGCACCACGGTCTCGCGGCTGAGGAAGTAGCTGGTCTCGAACACGGGCACGCGAAGGCCGTGTGATTCGGTGAGCGTCAACGCCTTGGGGACGTCGGGCGTGTTCATGAAGCCAAAGTGCAGCGTGACGCGCCAGAAGCCATGGCCCAGCGGTTCCACCTGCACGCGTTCGTCCATCGAGACCCAGGGCACCTCGTGGAACACCACGGTCAGGATCACGTTGCGTTCGTGGAGCACCTCGTTGTGCTTGAGGTTGTGCAGCAGCGCCTGTGGCACGGTGGCGGGATCGGCCACGGGATACACCGCGGTGCGCGAGGCACGGTTCGCGGTCGCGGGGTCGAGACCATCGATGAACGGTTGCAGCTCGAGTCCGTCGCTGCGGATGCTCTCCAGCAGGATGCCGCGCCCGCGTGACCAGGTGCTCATCACGCCAAAGAGCAGCAGCCCCAACGCCAGCGGGAACCAGCCCCCATCGAAGAACTTGATCGCACAGCCCGCCACCAACAGGGCGTCGATGACCAGGAAAAACACCGTGGCACCAACGGCCAACGGCCTGGGCAGGCGCCAGCCTTCGCTGACCACGAAATAGGTCAGCACGGTAGTGATCATCATCGTTAGCGTGACCGCAATGCCGTAGGCCCCGGCCAGCGCCGACGAGCTGCCGAAACCTACCACTGCAGCCACGACACCGGCCATGAGCGCCCAGTTGACAGCGGGCATGTAGATCTGGCCGGCTTCGCGTGCCGAGGTGTAGCGGATCGTCATGCGCGGCAGGAAGCCGAGCTGGATGGCCTGCTTGGTCATGGAGTACGCACCCGAGATGACGGCCTGCGAGGCAATGATGGCCGCCATGGTGGCAAGCACCAGCGCGGGCAGCACCCAGGCTTCGGGGAACAGGCGGTAGAAAGGGTTTTCGATGGCGGTGGGGTCGCCCATCAGCAGTGCGCCCTGGCCCATGTAGTTCAGTGCCAGGCCCGGCAGCACGAGGCCGGTCCAGGCGAGCTGGATGGGCCTGCGCCCGAAATGGCCCATGTCGGCGTAGAGCGCCTCGGCGCCTGTGAGTGCGAGCACGATGGCGCCCACGGCGGCGAACACCTTCCAGCCGCGCTCCGCCAGGAAGTTCCACGCGTGCACCGGGTTCAATGCGCTCAGGATGGCGGGCTGGTCCGCGATGTGCACGATACCAATGGCGCCGAGCGTGACGAACCACAGCACGATGATGGGACCGAAGAGCTTGCCCACCAGGCCGGTGCCGAAGCGCTGCACCGCGAACAGGGCGAGCACGATCGCCACGGTGATCGGGATCACATAGGGCGCCAACGCAGGGGCGACGAGTTGCAGGCCCTCCATGGCACCGAGCACCGAGATGGCGGGCGTGATGACGCTGTCGCCGTAGAACAGCGTGGCGCCGAACACGCCCAGCAGCAGCAGGCCGCGGCGCAGGCCCGGGCGAGAGCGCACCGCCTGCGCGGCGAGTGCGGTCAGCGCCAGGCCACCGCCTTCGCCCCGGTTGTCGGCGCGCAGGATGAGCGTCACGTACTTGAGGGTGACCACCAGCATGAGCGCCCAGAAGATCACTGAGACCGCACCGATGAGGTTGGTGGTGTTCAACGCCACGCCGGTGGCGGGCGCGAAGATTTCCTTGACGGTGTAGAGCGGGCTGGTGCCGATGTCGCCATAGACGACACCGATGGCGCCCAGGGTGAGGGCGGCATTGCCCTGGCGGCGCAGGGAAGGGGAAGGCAGATCGGCGTCGAGCGTGGAAGCGGTCGCGGACATGGGTGGACAGACGAAGTGGAGAGGAGCCGCAGCGTACCGAGGGGTGCATCAGGAACGCATATGGACCGCCTGTGTGCCGTCAGTCGTCGCCCTCCACGAGGCGGTAGCCCACGCCGGGCTCGGTGAGCAGGCGCTGGGGGTCGGCCGCATCGGCCTCCAGCTTCGCACGCAGCTGGCCCATGTACAGGCGCAGGTAGTGCGTGTGCTCGGTGAATTCGGCGCCCCACACGTCGGCCAGCAACTGCCGGTGCGTGACCACCTGGCCGGCGCTGCGCACCAGGCGCGCGAGCAGCTTGAATTCCGTGGGCGTGAGGTGCATGTCATCGCCACCGCGCTGCACGCGGTGCGCGCGCAGGTCGATGAGCAGGTCGCCCTGAGCGTAGCGCGTCACCGCGGGTTGCGTGGCCGTGCCGCGATGTCGCAGGGCCACGCGCATGCGCGCGAGCAACTCGCCGAGCGGGAACGGCTTGACCAGGTAGTCGTCGGCGCCGGCGTCGAGCAGGCGGATCTTCGGCGCTTCGGTTTCGCGCGCCGAGATCACGATCACCGGAGTGCTCCTGGCCTGGCGCAACGCGGCGAGCAGCGATTCGCCATCCCCATCGGGCAGGCCGAGGTCGAGCAGCACGATGTGGATGCCGCCCTGTGCATCCGCGTGGGCCATCAGCGCGTGGGCATCGGCCAGGCTGGCCGCTGGCAGGACGTCGTAGCCCTCCACGCGGAGCGATTCGCTCAGGGTGGCGCGGAGTTCGCGGTCGTCCTCCACCAGCAGCACGCGCAGGCTCATAGGAGCACCTCCGTGCTTCGCACTGCGGTGCGAGCACCCTTCGCAGCGGCCGGGCGGGTGCTCATGGTGGCGCTTCCGCCGCCGTCGCCTGCGCGTCCGAGGCCGGTAACGTGCATTCGAAGCTGCAGCCACCGCCTTCGCGATCGCGCAGCACGAGTTCTCCGCCGTGGGCGCGCGCGATGATGCGGCACAGCGCCAGGCCCACGCCGGCGCCCCGGCGCGGCGACGCTTCGGACGCACCGCGCTGGAAGGCATCGAACACGCGCTCGCGCCAGGCCGGCACGATGCCAGGTCCACGATCGCGCACGGCCATGCGCACCCGATCGGCTTCGCGCGTCACGTCGATCTCGACCGGTGTCGCATCGCCGCCGTGCTTGAGCGCGTTGTCCACCAGGTTGTCGAGAAGTTGCACCAGCAGCACCGCATCGCAGCGCAGCAAGGGCAGGGCGGGTTGCACATGCGCCAGCACCTTCCGCGAGGGGTGGCGCTGGCGCGTGCGGCGCAGCACGGTGCCGACGATCTCCTCGGCCGATTCCCAGTCCAGGTGCAGGACCAGGCCCGGCTGGTCCAGGCGCGCGAGCTGCAGCGTGTTGTCGGTGATGCGGCCCAGTTGGCCTGCCTCGTCGATGATGGTGGCGGCCAGGCGCTGACGTTGCTCGGGTGACAGCCGATCGGCCTGGTCGTGCAGGGACGAGGCCGCACCGAGGATGGTGGCCAGCGGCGTTCGGTAGTCGTGCGAGATGGCGGCCAGCAAGGTGTTGCGCAGGCGTTGCGCGCCGGCTTCCTCGCGCGCGGCGTGGGCCGCGTGCGTGGTCGCTGCGCGTTCGAGCGCCAGGCCCATCTGGTCGCACAGCGCCTGGGCGTGGGCACGCAGCGCCGCATCGGCTTCGGGCAGCGCGTCCAGCGGCAGCAAGGCCGCGCCCAGGCCGGTGCGCCGCCCGCGCAGCGGCAGGTACCACGCGGTCTGCTCTTCATGGCGTCCGCTGCCGGGTCCCATGGCCTGGCCTTGCCGCAGGCTGGTCCACAGACCTTCCCATTCGTCGCTGGTGGCTTCACCGATCCGGGTGGCGTCGCCACCCGGCAGCAGCAGCGCGACCGGCCGGTGCACCAGCGCCGCCAGTGCGGCCTGCAACTGGGGCAGTCGATCGCGCGGGTCGTCGGTGTCGCGCAGCAGGTCGCCGAACGCCTGCAGTTGCCGCGCCCGCTTCGCCAGCAGGCGCTCGGACTCGGCCAGCCGGCGTTGCCGCGCCATGAGCAGGGCCACCATCCAGCTCACCGACAGCATGGTGATGAGCAGCAGGGCGTGCTGGTGCAGGTCGACCGTGAAGGTGCCCAGCGGCGGCACGAAGACGAAATTGAAGGCAAGTACAGCCACCGCGCAGACCAGCAGGGAGAGCACCGGTGGCAGCCAGAGCGCCGCCAGTGCCGAGGCCAGCACCAGCAGCATGGCCAGGTTGGCCAGGTCGAGCGTGCGGTGCAGGGCCAGCATCACCAGCCAGGCGAGTGCCCAGACGACGGCGCCTGGCCAGCGGCGCGGCGTGTCGGGATGATCGGGTGGTGTGGCGGGCGGTGGCGTCATCGCCCGCAACGTAGCACACCCGGTATCAGGATCGCATCAGGATCGCGTGCAGATCAGGCCGGCTGGGGCTGCAGGAACACCCGCGCCTTCTTCGGCGAGACCACCAGCGTGTCGCCTTCCTTGAAGCCCAGTTCCTTGAACTGCTCGGACGACATGCGGGCTTCGATCAGCGGATCGTGTCCGCCCGGGGCCTGCGCGTCCACCGGCAGCAGTTCGAGGCGTGCAATCGGCCCCACGACCACCGCGCGGTCCAGCTTGGCCACGATGCCGGGCAGGCCGGCCTGGTAGCGCTGCACCTCGAGATCGTGCGGGCGCACGTAGGCGAAGGCCTTGGCGTCGCGCGCGCCGGCGTGCTCGGGCGAGTCGATGGACACACCGTCCAAATGCAGCAGGCCTTCGTTGGCGCGGCCGTGGAACAGGTTCACGTCGCCGAGGAAGCCGTACACGAACGGGCTGGCCGGGTGTTCCCACACTTCCTGCGGTGCGCCGATCTGCTCCACCTGGCCCTGGTTCATCAGCACCACGCGGTCGGCCACTTCCAGGGCTTCTTCCTGGTCGTGCGTGACGAACACGCTGGTCACATGCAGTTCGTCGTGCAGGCGGCGCAGCCAGCGGCGAAGTTCCTTGCGCACCTTGGCATCGAGTGCGCCAAAGGGTTCGTCCAGCAACAGCACTTTGGGCTCCACAGCCAATGCGCGCGCGAGGGCGATGCGCTGGCGCTGGCCACCGGAGAGTTGCGAAGGGTAGCGGTCGGCCAGCCAGTCCAGTTGCACGAGCTTGAGCAGGTCCAGCACCTTGGTCTTGATCTGCGCGTCGCTCGGGCGCTCCCCGCGCGGCTTCACGCGCAGGCCGAAGGCCACGTTCTCGAACACCGTCATGTGGCGGAACAGCGCGTAGTGCTGGAACACGAAGCCCACGTTGCGCTCGCGCACGTGCACGTCGGTGGTGTCTTCGCCGCTGAAGAGGATGTTGCCGGTGTCCGGCGTTTCCAGGCCCGCGATGATGCGCAGCAGCGTCGTCTTGCCGCAGCCCGAGGGCCCCAGCAGTGCCAGCAGCTCGCCGGAGTGGATGTCCAGGTTGACGTTCTTCAGCGCCTGGAAGGTGCCGAAGTTTTTGTTGATGTCGCGGATTTCAATGCTCATGATGTCTGTCCCAGCAGGGTCGGGTTGGCCGGTGTGGGCCGCTCGGGTGGCAATTCGGCCAGCGCCTTCATCTCGCGCTCCATCTTCCATTCGGCCACCGACTTGATCACCAGCGTGACCAGGGCCAGCAGCGCCAGCAACGATGCCACGGCGAAGGCGGCCACCGACTGGTATTCGTTGTAGAGGATTTCCACGTGCAGCGGCATGGTGTTGGTCTGGCCCCGGATGTGGCCCGAGACCACCGAGACCGCGCCGAACTCGCCCATGGCGCGTGCGTTGCAGAGGATCACGCCGTAGATCAGGCCCCACTTGATGTTGGGCAGCGTGACGTACCAGAAGGTCTGCCAGCCCGAGGCACCGAGCACGATGGCGGCCTGCTCCTCGTCGTTGCCCTGGGCCTGCATCAGCGGAATGAGTTCGCGCGCGATGAAGGGGAAGGTGACGAAGATGGTGGCCAGAATGATGCCGGGCACGGCGAAGATGATCTTGATGTCGTGCTCGGCCAGCCACGGACCCAGCCAGCCCTGCGCACCGAACACCAGCACGTAGATCAGACCCGCCACCACGGGCGACACGGAAAACGGCAGGTCGATCAGCGTGGTGAGGAACGACTTGCCTCGGAACTCGTACTTGGCCACGGCCCAGGCGGCAGCCACGCCGAACACCAGGTTCAGCGGCACGGCAACGAGTGCGGTGATGAACGTGAGGCGAATGGCAGACCAGGCGTCCGGGTCCTTGAGCGCTTCGAGGTAGGCATCGAGGCCCTTGCGCAGCGCCTCGGTGAACACGGCGGCCAGCGGCAGCACGAGGAACAGGAACATGAAGACCAGCGCCACGCCGATCAGCGTGCGCCTGACCCACGGGGCTTCGGTGCGGGCGGAACTGATGGAGGCGCTCATTGCAGATTCCCTCCCGAGCGCTGGCGCTGCCAGGCTTGCAGCCCGTTGATGAGCAGCAGCAGCACGAACGAGAACAGCAGCATGACCAGGGCCACGGCGGTGGCACCGGCGTAGTCGTACTGTTCGAGCTTGCTGATGATGATGAGCGGTGTGATTTCGGACACCATGGGCATGTTGCCGGCGATGAAGATCACCGAGCCGTATTCACCCACGGCGCGCGCGAAGGCCATGGCAAAGCCGGTGAGCAGGGCGGGTGCGATGCTGGGGAAGATCACACGCCAGAAGGTCTGCCAGCGCGTGGCGCCCAGGCAGGTGGCGGCTTCTTCGAGTTCCTTCTCCGAATCCTCCAGCACGGGCTGCACGGTGCGAACCACGAAGGGCAGGCCGATGAAGATGAGTGCGATCACCACGCCATTGGGGTTGAACGCGAGCGTGATGCCCAGCGGCTCGGTGAACTGGCCGATCCAGCCATTGCCGGCCAGCAGGGCGGTGAGCGAGATGCCGGCCACGGCGGTGGGCAGCGCAAAGGGCAGGTCCACCAGTGCGTCGATGATCTTCTTGCCCGGGAAGGTGTAGCGCACCAGCACCCACGCCACCAGCAGGCCGAAAAAGGCATTGACGGTGGCGGCGATGAGCGAGGCACCGAAGGTCAGCCGGTAGGAGGCCAGCACACGCGGTGCGGTCACGGCCTCCCAGAACTGCGGCCAGGTCATCGTGAAGGTCTTGAAGAACAGCGCCGAGAGCGGGATCAGCACGATCAGGCTCAGGTAGAAGATCGTGAAGCCCAGCGTGATGTTGAAGCCCGGCAGCACGCGGCGGGCCGGCCGCTTGCCAGCTGCCACGAACGGCAGCGGACCCGGCGCAGCACCCGCCAGCACGGCGGAAGGAACGGGAGCCATGGTTTACTTGCCGACGGTGTAGATCTTGTCGAACTGGCCACCGTCGTTGAAGTGCACCTTCTGCGCTTCGCTCAGTGAGCCGAAGTAGTCGCTGACGTTGAACAGCTTGATCGGCTTGAACGCGGCGGCGTACTTCTTCAGCACCGCTTCGTTGCGGGGGCGGATGTTGTGCTTGGCCGCGATCTCCTGGCCTTCCGGGCTGTAGAGGAAGTCGAGGTAGGCCTTGGCTTCTGCAGCTGAACCCTTCTTGTTCACCGTGCGCTCCACGACCGCCACCGGGTTTTCCGCCACGATGGAGATGCTGGGATGGATGGCATCGACCTTGCCGGCGCCGAACTCGTTGTTGACCGACACCACCTCGGATTCGAAGGTGATCAGCACGTCGCCGATGTTGCGTTGCAGAAAGGTGCCGGTGGCATCACGGCCACCACGAGCCAGCACGGGCACGTTCTTGTAGAGCTTGTTCACGAACTCGGCGGCCTGCTCATCCGTGCCGCCTTTGGCGCGGATGTGGCCCCATGCTGCCAGGTAGGCATAGCGGCCGTTGCCGCCGGTCTTGGGGTTGACCACCACCACCTGCACGCCGGGCTTGATCAGGTCGTCCCAGTCCTTGATGTTCTTGGGGTTGCCGTTGCGCACCAGGAACAGCATGGTGGACGTGGTGGGCGCGGCGTTGTTCGGAAAGCGCTTGGCCCAGTCGGCTGCGACCACGCCCTTGTCGGCGAGGAACTGCACGTCGGTCGTGGTGTTGAAGGTCACCACATCGGCTTCCAGGCCGTCGGCCACGGCGCGCGCCTGCGCGCTGGAACCTGCGTGCGATTGATCGACCTTGATGTCCTTGCCGGTGGTCTTCTTGTAGTTCGCGGCAAAAGCCACGTTGATGTCCTTGTAGAACTCACGCGCCACGTCGTACGACACGTTGAGCAAGGTGGTCTGGGCGGACGCCAGGGCAGAGGTGGAAAGGGCGACGGCGGCCAAGGCCACGCGCAGGGTGTTTTTCATGGGAAAGCTCCAAAGCGAAACAGGATGTGACGAATTCTGGGCGCCGGGCCTGAGAATCCAAACGACTTTGTTCTTGTTTCCTTATGTGAAACAGGAATAAGGGGTTCAGGCAGGCTCGGGTGCGCGGGCGGTGGCGGGGACGTCGGCGCCCAGGGATTGCAGCAGCGCCAGGCCCAGTGGCCACGCGCCGTGGCCTGAATCGACGTTGATGTGGCCCGCCTCGTTGAGCCGCACGAACTCGCTGCCCCAGGCGCGGGCGTAGGCCCCCGCCGTGCGCACCGGGCAATACGGGTCGTTGCCGCTGGCCACGAGGATGCTGGGGTAGGGCAGGCGTTGGTAGGGCACCGGAGCGAAGTCGGCCAGCACGCCCCGGCGTTCGGGGTCGGCGGGTGCCACCAGCAGCGCGCCCTGAATGCGGGTCGCCACCTCGGGTGGCAGGTGGGCGGTGGTGATGCAGCCCAGGCTGTGGGCCACCACCACCACCTGGCCTGGTGCCTGTTCGATGGTCTCGCTCAGGCGATCGACCCAGGCCCGCCTGACGGGTGCCACCCAGTCGTCCTGCTCCACGCGCAGCACCGAAGGCAGGCTGTCGGACCACAGCGTCTGCCAGTGGCCCGGGCCGGAGTTGCGCCAGCCGGGGATGATGATGACGGTCGGATAGGCCATGCGCGCTCGCTCAGCGGTTGGGCTGAGGCGTGAGACGCAGGTAGGGCCGCACGGCGCGGAATCCCTTCGGAAAACGCTGCGCGATCTCGGCCGGGTCCTGCAGCGCGGGCACGATCACCACCTCGTCGCCGTCTTTCCAGTTGGCTGGCGTAGCCACCTTGTGGCTGTCGGTGAGCTGCAGCGAGTCGATGACGCGCAGGATCTCGTCGAAGTTGCGCCCGGTGCTGGCGGGGTAGGTGAGCGTGGTGCGGATCACCTTCTTCGGGTCGATGATGAACACGCTGCGCACCGTGGCGGTGGCCGAGGCGTTGGGGTGGATCATGTCGTAGAGCGTGGCCACGGTGCGGTCCGCGTCGGCCAGGATGGGGAAGTTCACCGTGGTGTTCTGGGTCTCGTTGATGTCGAGCACCCATTTCCCGTGCGACTCCAGCGGGTCGACGCTGACGGCGATCGGCTTGACGTGGCGCCTGGCGAACTCGCTCGAGAGCGCGGCCGTCTTGCCCAGCTCGGTGGTGCACACGGGCGTGAAGTCGGCCGGGTGCGAGAACAGCACCACCCAGGCATTGCCCGCCCATTCGTGGAAACGGATCGGACCTGCCGTGGAGTCCTGTGTGAAGTCGGGGGCGGTGTCGCCCAGGCGGAGCGTGCTCATGGAATCTCCTTGAAATGCAAAAGTGCATTCTCTGGAGTCCATCCTCATAACCAAACGACTATGAAGTAGTTTGTTTATGGATTGCAGGCATATGGAGGCGATGGGCAGCGCGTGGTTCGAATTTGCGCATATGCAAACTTGAAAACCTTTGTTGTCCGATGGAGGTGAGCGCCGTTCAATGGGCGCCATGGCTTTTCTTCAGGTAGACCGACTCAGCAAGACATTCGATTCCGCTCGCGGCGAGGCGCCCGTTCGAGCCCTGGCCAGCGTGAGCCTGGAAGTGGTGCGGGGCGAGTTTCTCAGCATCATCGGCCCGTCGGGTTGCGGAAAAAGCACCTTGCTGCACGCCATCGCAGGCCTGGTCGAACCCACCTCGGGCACGGTTCGCCGCGATGGCGTGCCGATCAGCCGACCGGGTCCGGACCGCTCCGTGATGTTCCAGGAGTACGGCCTGTATCCCTGGCTCACGGTGTGGGACAACATCGAACTCGGCCTCAAGGCCAAAGGGTTGCCCAAGGGCGAGCGGCACGAGCGCGTGAGCGAGTTCATTGCGCTGGTGCAGTTGAGCGGCTTCGAACGGCACTACCCCGGCGAACTCTCCGGTGGCATGCGCCAGCGCGTGAGCATTGCGCGCTGCCTGGCGCCGGGGCCCGATGTGGTGCTGATGGACGAACCCTTCTCGGCACTGGATTCCCTCACCCGGGATGTGATGCAGGAGGAGATCCAGCGCATCCAGGCGAAGACCGGGCAGACCTTCGTGCTGGTCACGCACCACATCGATGAGGCCGTGTTCCTCAGCGACCGCGTGGTGGTGATGTCGCCGCGCCCGGGCCGCATCAAGGAGATCTTGAAGATCGACCTGGAGCGACCGCGCACGGTGGCCATGCGTGCGGGTTCGCCGGTGTTCATGGCGAGCCGGGAGCACCTGCTGCACACCCTGCGCGAAGAAGCGGAGGCGCTGGCATGAACGCGATCACCAGCACACAGGCGTTGCCTCAGACCGCTTCGAGCGAAGCGCTGCAGGCCACGGCCTGGCCCGTGCGCGCCGTGCGCAAGGGCTTCGAACTCTTTCGCCGACTGTTGCTCGTGTTCGGCATCGTGCTGGCCTGGGAAGTGGCTTCCAGGGCCGGCTGGATCAATCCGCAAAGCTTTCCTGCGCCCTCGGCCATCGGTAGCGCGATGGCGGCCCAGCTGGCCTCTGGCGACCTGTTGCTCGGCGCATGGGCGAGTCTTTCGCGCGTGTTCATCGGCGTGAGCATCGCGTCCGCGCTGGGCATCGCATTGGGCGCCTTGCTGGCGCGGTTCGACCGCGTGGCGTTCTACGTGTCGCCCATCGTCGAGCTGGTGCGCCCGATCTCGGTGATTGCCTGGATTCCCGTGGCCATCATCTGGTTCGGCCTGGGCGACGAGGCCTCCTGGTTCATCATCGCGCTGGGGGCCTTCTTCCCGGTCTTCACCAACACGTATTCGTCGGTGAGCCTGGTTCCCAGGGTCTACCTGCAAGCCGCGCAGACGCTGGGCCTCGGGCGCCGCCTGCTGCTCACGCAGGTGCTCCTGCCGGCGGCGCTGCCGGGCGTTCTCGCGGGTGTGCGCATCGGCCTGGGTGTGGGCTGGATGTGCGTGATCGCCGCCGAGATGATCTCCGCCACCTCGGGCCTGGGCTACATGATCCAGACCGCCCGCATCCTGATCGAGACCGAGCTCGTCTTCGCCGGAATGATCGTCATCGGCGTGGTCGGCTTCGCCATGAACTGGCTGATGTTGCTCATCGGTCGCCGCCTTACGCCGTGGCTGGAGCGAGGCCACTGAACGCGGCCGTCCTCAACCCAATCCCGTTTCCATACACACATCCAACCCAACAAGGACCCCTCATGCCGAACGCAGACTCTTTCCGCCGCGATCGCCGCCAGGCCCTGCGCCTGACCGGCGCAGCCGCCATCGCCATCACCGGCTTTCCCGCGCTGGCGCAGAGCAGCGCACCCAACAAGATCACGCTGGGCTACCAGACGCTGTGGGCGGGTGGTGGCGAAATCTGGGAAACGCTGCGCAACACCAACATCCTGGAACTGCACGGCATCGAGGCCGAGTTCAAGACCTTCACCTCCGGGCCGCCGCTGGGTGAAGCGGCCGTGGCCGGGGCGGTCGACAATTTCTTTGCTGCCGATGCCCCGGTGCTGCGGGCGGCCGCGCGCCTGCCGGGCTCCAAGGTGCTGGCGCGTTCGCACGATGCGCGTTACGCGGTGCTGGCCCAGCCTGATTTCAAGGGTGGCCTGGCCGACCTGCGCGGCAAGACGCTCTCGGGCCTCTTCGGCACCACGGTGTTTCCGCGCGCGGTGCGACAGATCACGGCGGCGGGCGTGGCCGAGCCTTTCAAGGAAATCCGCATCATCAACCAGGACGTGGCCGACGCTGCCGCGTCCCTGCAGGCGAAGCAGGTGGACGCCATCGTCACCTGGGACCCGACGCAGGAAAAACTGCAGCGCCTGGGCTACAAGTCCATCTACGACTCGAAGCAGGGCGAGAACTTCGGCTGGATCGGACTCACCGGCAACTGGTTGCAGAAGAACGGCGACGACGCTGCCGTGCGTTTCCTCAAGGCCTGGATTACGGCAGCCTGGTGGACCTCGAACAACCTGGAGCAATCGCGCACCTGGTTCGCGGGCACCTCGCGCATCGACAAGGACATCCTGCTCGTGGCGGAGAACGCAGACCGTTACCTTCGCAAGCCCGTTGCGGACATCGCCACCATCGACTTCCGCATCGACGCCGCCACCGCCCAGGGCTCGCAGGCGGTGATCGATTTCCTGGTGAGCCAGAAGCTGCTGGCCCAGCGCATCGACGTCAACGCCTTCGTGGATGTCAGCGCCATCGAGCGCGCGCAGGTCGACATCAAGGCCGGCCGGCGCATCGACCCAGCCCGCATCGCCGTGCGCCGCCCCGCCCAGTCATGAGCCTGGGTGCCGACGCCCGTTCCCCGGCGGATCACCTCGGCAGCCCGTTGTCGCGGGTGCTCGAACAGCCCTTGATCCTGGGCCTGTTCCTGCCGGTGTACGACGGCGGGTGGTCACCCTCCACGGCCGCGCGCACCACCACCTGGACCTACGAATACAACCAGGCACTGGCGCTGCGCGCCGAGCAGTTGGGCTTCGATCTGCTGTTCGGTCCCTCCGAGTGGGTGGGCCCCGGCGGTTATGGCGGCGAGATGCGGTTTCGCGAGAACTCGATCGATCCCTTCATCGCCACCGCCGCACTCAGTTCGGTGACGCACCGCATCCTGCTCATCTCCACGCTGCATGTGCTGTACGCCTGGCACCCGCTGAACCTGGCGCGTTTCGGTGCCACGCTGGATCACATCTCCGGTGGCCGCTGGGGCATCAACGTGGTCACGGGTCATTCGGTCCGCGAAGCCGCGATGTTCGGTCGCCATCGTCCCGAACACGATCTGCGCTACGAGATGGCCGATGAGTTCGTCGGCATCATGAAGGCGCTCTGGCAGCGCCATGGTGGCCTCGACCACGAAGGCCGCTTCTGGCAATTGCAGAACGCATTCGTCAGCCCCGCACCGCGCCACGGCCGCCCGATCCTGGTCAGCGCCACCGGTTCGCCTGCGGGCGCGGCCTTTGCGGGCAGGCACTCCGACATCGTGTTCATCACCAGCCCGGCAGGTGCCCGCCTGGAAAACGCCCTGGTGGCCTTGCCCGACCATGTGCGCGCCATCAAGGCCCATGGCGCTGCCAACGGCCGGAAGTTGCGCACCCTCATCAACCCGATGATCATCTGCCGCGACACCGAGGCCGAGGCGCGCGAGTACCACGATCACATCGTTCGTCATGCCGATCCGGAGGCGGTGCAGAACTACTTCAACCACTTCGCCATGGCCGACAGCAAGGCCTGGGGCAAGCACGACCTGCAAGGGCGGATCGTGGGTGGCAACGTGCAACTGATCGGCAGCCCCGAGCAGGTGGCCGATGGCCTGATCCGGCTGAGCCGGGCCGGGTGCGACGGCGTGCAGGTTTCGTTCTTCGACTTCCAGCCCGACCTGGAGTTCTTTGGCGCCCGCGTGCTGCCCCTGTTGAAGGAAGCAGGCCTGCGGGGCAGAGTCGCCCAGGTGAACGAGGCGCTTGTGTCCGCCTGAAGCAGATGACGGCCATCGCCACCTTCGACCACCAGGGCCAATGGCTCGACACATCGGTGTGCGAGGGGGCTGCGTGCCCGTGGGTCGGAGCGCTTGGCGTGAGTTGGGGGCGGTGCGCGGCGGTTACGGACGACATGGCCCGGGCGGAGGAGGAGGTGCTGCGCTCTCGCGAGTTGGCCGCCTTGCACAGGCGCTTGGGTGCCCACGTCTCGGAGCACGTGCACATCGACCCGCTGCCGCACGCAGGCGTTCATGCCGTTCCCCCGCCGGTCGAGATTGCCGGTGAGAACGCGACCGCCTGCGTCTTCATGCGCGGCACGGCGCTGCTGAGTGTGCGCACGTCCCAAGGCTTTACGTGCCTGCTGCTGGAGGCCGGCGAATGGGTGTTGCTGCCCGCCGGCGTGGCGCACGTGTTCGACGCCGGGCCGTCGCCCGACGTGAGCTTCCTGCGCCTGAGCGCCGGGCGGCGCGGCTGGTTTCCGCTGCCCACCGGCCGGCGCTTGCCACCAGCGTTGCCCGCCAGGGAGGCTTTCGTCGATCAACTGCTGATGGCGCTCGGCGAGTACATCGAGGAATAGCGCTTCTGCGCCATGGAGGCAGCCCCTATACTGCCGAAATGAACGAAACGGTACATTCCAGACGACGCAGCACAAGGGCCGCTCCGGTGGAGAAGGCGGTTTCCCGCACCAACGATCCCGAGCGGACCATGGCCAACATCATGGAA
The DNA here is from genome assembly GCF_051860785.1 of Hydrogenophaga sp. Lineage (GTDB taxonomy): Bacteria > Pseudomonadota > Gammaproteobacteria > Burkholderiales > Burkholderiaceae_C > Hydrogenophaga. Next base: position 157,223 of record NZ_JBIMLB010000003.1, on the reverse strand, counting down.
GTGGCCATGGCCGAGTTCGCGGAAAAGGGGCTGGCGGGTGCTCGCATCGACGAGATCGCCGCCGCCACGCGCACCAGCAAGCGCATGATCTACTACTATTTCGGTAGCAAGGAAGGTCTGTACCTGGCGGTTCTGGAAGAGTCTTATCGCCGTATGCGGGAAATCGAGGGCCAGCAGCACCTGCAGGACCTGGAACCCGAGGCGGCGCTGCGCCGGCTGGTGGAGTTCACCTACGACCATCACCACAGCCACGAGAACTACATCCGGCTGGTCATGTCGGAAAACATGAACCGCGGTCAGTTTCTCGAGCAGAGCAAGAGCATCCAGCAACTCAATGTGCCCGCGATCTCGTCGATCCGCCAGTTGTACGACCGCGGCGTGGCGGCCGGTGTTTTCCGCCCCGGCCTGGACCCGATCGACATCCATGCTTCCATCTCGGCACTGTCGTTCTTCAATGTCTCCAACCGCCACACTTTCGGCCTCATCTTCAAGCGGGACATGACCTCCCCCAAGGCGCTAGCCGAGCGCCGCGCCACCGTCACCGAAATGATCGTGCGCTTCGTGCGCGCCTGAGCTCCACGTCTGAAAAAACCCGAGCCGACGGGCGGCAGCCGGGCTCAGGGTTTTCCCTCATCATTCAAAACTAACCAGTTCGTACATTAACGTCTCCATTCCGCGAGGAGACAAAAATTGGTCCAGAAATTCATTGATCGGTACTGCCGCGCCCTGGGCTGGCTGATGGTGGGCAGCCTCGTGCTCATGGTCCTCATGGTGTTCGGCAATGTGGTCATGCGCTACGGCTTCAATTCCGGCATCACGCTGTCCGAAGAGCTCTCGCGCTGGCTCTTCGTGTGGATGACCTTCATGGGTGCGGTGGTGGCACTCAATGAACGCGCCCACCTCGGCACCGATTCGCTGATCTCGCGCCTGCCGGTGCTGGGCAAGAAGCTGTGCCTGGCGATAAGCCTGGTGCTGATGCTGTTCGTGTGCTGGCTGGTCTTCCAGGGTGCCTGGGAGCAGGTGAAGATCAACTGGGAATCCACCAGCGCCGTCATGCAGACCTCCATGGCGTACTTCTACGCCAGCGGCATGACCTTCGCCATCCTGGCCGCGCCCGTGCTGCTGTTGAACCTGTGGCGGCTGGTGTCGGGACAGATGACCGAGAGTGAACTCATCGGCATCCGCGAGTCCGAAGAAATGCCCATCGGCGATCCCCGCCCCTGAACGAGAGCGAGATCGACCATGACCATCGCCATCTTCCTCGGTTCCCTGCTGGCCGCCATGGCCGTCGGCATTCCCATCTCGTTTGCCTTGCTGCTCAGTGGCGTTGCCCTGATGTGGCACCTGAGCCTTTTCGACGCACAGATCCTGGCGCAGAACGTGATCGAGGGCGCCAACAGCTTCCCGCTGCTGGCCGTGCCGTTCTTCATGCTGGCGGGCGAGATCATGAACACCGGTGGCCTGTCCAGGCGCATCGTGAACTTCGCGATGGCGCTGGTGGGCCACGTGCGTGGCGGTCTGGGCTATGTGACCATCGTGGCGGCCTGCCTGCTGTCGGCGCTGTCGGGCTCGGCGGTGGCCGATGCGGCCGCGCTCACTGCGCTGCTGCTGCCCATGATGGTGAAGGCCGGGCACGACAAGGCGCGCAGCGGCGGCCTGATCGCAGCCTGCGGCGTGATCGGCCCCATCATCCCGCCTTCCATCGGTTTCGTCATCTTTGGTGTCGCGGCCAACGTGTCGATCTCCAAGCTTTTTCTCGCTGGCATCTTCCCCGGCATCCTGCTGGCCGCCGGCCTGTGGGCCACCTGGTGGTGGACCACGCGCAAGGAGAAGCTGGAGCCGCCGCCGCGCAAGTCCGCAGGCGAGGTGCTTGCCGCCATGCGCAGCGCGGGCTGGGCGCTGATGCTGCCGCTGATCATCCTGGTGGGGCTGCGCATGGGCGTGTTCACACCGACCGAGGCGGCCGTGGTGGCTGCGGTCTACGCCCTGTTCGTGGCCGGTGTGATCTACCGCGAACTGACCTGGAAGCAGTTGCACGAGGTGTTCCTGAACGCGGCCAAGACCACCGCCGTGATCATGTTCCTGGTGGCCGCCGCCATGGTCTCGGCCTGGTTGATCACGGTGGCCCAGCTGCCCGATCAGATCGTCACGCTCCTGCAGCCGCTGCTGGACAACCCGACGCTGCTGATGTTCGCCATCATGGTGCTCGTCATCGTGGTGGGTACCGCGATGGACATGACGCCCACCATCCTCATCCTCACACCGGTGCTCATGCCCATCGTCAAGGCCGCCGGCATCGACCCGGTGTACTTCGGCGTGCTCTTCATCATCAACAACTCCATCGGCCTGGTCACGCCGCCCGTGGGAACGGTGCTCAACACCGTGGCTGGCGTGGGCCGCATGCGCATGGACGACGTCACGCGTGGTGTGCTGCCTTTCATGCTGGTGCAGTTCGCCGTGATGTTCCTGATGGTGCTGTTCCCTCAGTTGGTGATGTGGCCCGCCAAGTTGCTGATTGGCTGACCTTCTTTTTCTTTTCGCTTTTTCTTCCGCTCAACTCACTGGAGACAACCATGAAACGCATGATGCTCAAGACCCTGGTGGCCGCCATGGCCGTGGCCGCTTTTGGCGCCGCCCAGGCCCAAGACAAGACCATCAAGTTCGCCACCCAGAACCCCAAGGGCCACCCCATCGTGATGGGGCTGGAGAAATTCGCCGAGATCGTGACGGCGAAGTCGGGCGGCAAGATCAAGGTCAACCTGTTCCCCGGCGGCACGCTGGGCAGTGACCAGGCCAACGTGTCGGCCATTCAGGGTGGCACGCTGGAGATGGCTTCCATGAACTCGGGCATCTTTGCCAGCCAGGTGAAGGAATTCGCGATCTACGACTTCCCCTTCATGTTCAACAATTCCGCGGAAGCCGACGCCGTGATGGACGGCCCCTTTGGCAAGAAGCTGCACGACAAGCTGCAGGAAAAAGGCCTGGTCGGCCTGGCTTACTTCGAACTGGGTTTTCGCAACATCACCAACAGCAAACGCCCCATCACCAAGGTGGAAGACCTGTCCGGCCTCAAGCTGCGCGTGATTCCCAACCCGATCAACGTGGACTGGGTCAAGGCGCTTGGCGCCAACCCCACGCCGCTGCCGTTCCCCGAGGTGTATGCCGCGCTGGAGCAGAAGGCGATCGATGGGCAGGAAAACCCGGTGACCGTGATCAACGCCAACAAGTTCTACGAGGTGCAGAAGCATCTGGTGATGAGCAACCACCAGTACAACCCGCAGTCGGTGATCATCAGCAAGAAGTTCTGGGACACGCTGGACGCCGCGCAGAAGAAGATCATTTCGGATGCCGCCGTGGAGGCTGCGAAGTACCAGCGCCAGCAGGCCAGGGACCAGGTCGCCGCTGCGCTGGACAACATGAAGAAGAACGGCATGCAGGTGACCGAGTTGCCGCCGGCCGAACTCTCCAAGCTGCGCGACATGATGCGTCCGGTGACCGCCAAGTACGCGGTCAACGTCGGCCAGGAAACCGTCAAGGAACTGCAGGCAGAGCTGGCCAAGGTTCGCAAGTGAATCCCGGGCTGCGCTGCCTATCGACCTGCTGACCATGATCAACGGCCACACCGAACTCATCGCCCACATCGGCTACCCGACGCACACGTTCAAGTCGCCCATGATCTACAACCCCTACTTCGAGCAGGCGGGGGTGAATGCGGTGGTGGTGCCCATGGGCTGTCGACCGCCCGACTACCCGGCGTTGTTGCGATCGGTGTTCACCCTGACCAATGTGCGCGGTGCGCTCATCACCATGCCGCACAAGGTGGTGACGGTGGACCTGCTCGACGAGGTCACGCCCACGGTGAAGGTGGCGGGCGCATGCAACGCGGTCAAGCGCACGGACGACGGCCGCCTGGTAGGCGACATGTTCGATGGCGAGGGCTTTGTGCGCGGCGTGCGGCGCAAGGGGCTGGTCCTGTCGGGCGCCCGCGTGCTGGTGGTGGGGTGTGGCGGGGTGGGGTGTGCCATTGCGGCCTCGCTGGCCGGTGCGGGCGTCAGTGCCATTGCGCTGCACGATGTGCAATCCGCATCGGCCGAGGCGTTGGCCCAGCGCCTGAGGGTGCACTATCCGGCCATCGAGGTCGCGACCGGCAACAGCGATCCGGCGGGCTTCGACCTGGTGGTCAATGCCACGCCCATGGGCATGAACGAAGGCGATCCCCTGCCTCTGGATGTCTCGCGCCTGGAAGCGCGAACCTTTGTGGGCGAGGTGGTGATGCGCACCGAGATGACGGCCTTTCTCTCGGCTGCGCAGGCACAGGGTTGCCGCGTGCAGGTGGGCACGGACATGCTCTTCGAACAGATACCGGCCTATCTGGAATACTTCGGACTTCCCACCACCACCGCCGACGTGCTGCGGTCGGTGGCCCGCCTGAGTTACTGAGCACGCGCTTCCAAGGCCCTTCTTGTCCGATCCGAGATTTCCGCATCCCGCGCGGGGCATTGCCCTGGCGGTCTGCGCCACGCTGTGTTTTGCCCTGCTGGACACGGCCTCGCAGTACGTGGGCGCCGTGGTGCCCGTGCTCATGGCGGTGTGGCTGCGCTTTCTGGTGCAGACGGTCATGACCCTGATGCTGCTGTGGCCGCGCCAGCGCACGGCACTTTTCAAGACCCGCCAGCCAGGCTGGCAACTGCTGCGCGGTGCGCTCATGGTGAGCTCAGGCACGGTGGCTTACATGAGCCTGCGCCACGTGCCGGTGGGCGAGTTCACCGCCATCCTCATGCTCGTGCCACTGGTGATCACGCTGATGGCTGCGCCGCTCCTTCACGAGCGCGTACCCCCCCTGACATGGTTGCTGGTGGCGGGCGGCCTCATGGGGGCGCTGATCGTGATCCGGCCCAAGGGCAGCGACTTTCAGGGCGCGATGCTGCTGCCGCTGGGGCTGGTGGTGATCAACGCCGTCTACCAGATCGTCACCAGCCGCATGGTGCGCACCGAAGACCCCGGCACCATGCATTTCTACACGGGCCTGACCGGCCTGGTGTTCGGCACGCTGTTGCTGCCCTGGTCGTGGGTGAATCTGGGCGACTGGACGCTCTGGGCCATCGTTGCGGTCATGGGCGTGTTTGGCTCTTTGGGGCATTACTTCATGATTCAGGCCTACCACCGCGCGCCGGCTTCGCGGATCACACCCTACATGTACGCGCAGATCGGCTTCGCCACGCTGGGGGGCTGGGTGGTCTTCGGCTACGCACCCGACGCGTGGTCGATTGCGGGCATCGCGCTCATCGCGCTGTGCGGCGGTCTGGGTGTGCGCGTGCGCCACGGCTGAGCGCCGCGCCTTCAGCCCTTCAGGCGCATCTGGTTGGGCAGGGGCACGGATCGGCGCAACACATCCTCGGCCAGCCAGAGGGCCGAGCGGCGCGCACGTTCTGCCACCATCGGCAGCGGCATCTGCTGGTAGTCGTCGTTGAACACCTCGAAGCTGTAGTCGCCTGTGTAGCCGAGGCGGTCGAGCTTGAGCACCAGGTCGACCAGTTGCTCGCTGTGCACGCCCTCGCCGGGAAACACGCGGAAGGTGCGCGCCGTGGTCATGCGTTCCTCGAAGGTGCGCGTCTCCTGCCACATGAAGTCGGCGAGCTGGACGAGGAAGATCTTCTCGGGATCCAGATAGTCGATCTCCTCCAGCGAGGTCTTGGCCGCGAAGATGTGGAAGGAGTCCAGGCCCAGGCCCAGGTTGGGGCAATCTGCGCGACAGACCACGTCCCAGGCGGTGGTGAACTCGTTGATCGTGCGGCCCCAGGACAGGCCTTCGTAGGCAATGCGGATGCCCAGCGGGATGGCCAGCATGGCCAGCTTGCGCAGGTCGCGCGCGAGGTGGTCGATGTCCTGCGAGGCGTGCGTGGACGTGGAAGAGCAGGCGAGCAGCACGCGGCAGTCCAGGGCGGCGCACATCTCGAGCATGCTCTTGGCGATGTCCATCTTGTACTGGTGCAGGTGGCCTGAGAGGCCTTCGAAGTCGCGCAGCACCTGGAAACCGGTGCCGCGCAGGCCACTGTCCTTGACGGCCTGCACCGCCGCAGTAAGGCCGCCCGGGTGACCCACGAGGTCGTTGGCCTTGAGCATGACCTGGGAAAAGCCAGCCGCCTTCATGGCCGCGAGCTTGGCTTCCAGCGGGCCTGCCAGCGTGATGGTGTCCATGCCGAAGCCGCTGATGGCCTCGCTCAGGTCTCTTTGGGCGTTCACGTGATCAGGCCTTTTCGCTGTGGACGAGCTCGAAGACCACCGAGCCCAGGTAGGTCTTGGTGATGGCACCTCGCTGCTCGGTGTGGGCCGCCGCGGTCTCGACGAACTCCACGCCAAGCGCACGCAGCGCCTTGACGGCCGCCAGCACATCGCTCACACCCAGGCCAATGCGCTGCAGGCGCTCCTCGGAGTCCACCACATTGATCTCGGGTTCGATGAGCTGCAGCATGAAGCGCCGACCGGGATCCAGCGCCGGCGTGCGCAGCAAAGTGCCCTTGGGCATGATGCCGAAGCGCTGTTCGTCCGGAATCAGTTCGGTACCGAAGAGCTCGTTGTAGAACTGGATCCAGTCGTTGCTGCGCCCGGGCCCGATGTATTGCACGACGCCGAAGAAATGCAGGCCCGCCGTTGCGGGAGGGCGCTGGTCGACCGACGGAATGGGCACGAAGTCCACGTCATAGATCGAGAACTCGGCGTAGCGGTCGACGAAGTAGATGCGGCTGTTGCCCGCGCCATGGATGGCCGGAATGTTGAGTTCCATCACCTCGGCGTGCGTGGGCACCGACCAGGCGCCGCGTTCCAGCACATAGTGGTACGCAGAGCGGGCATCGCGAACACGCAGGGCCATGGCCGAGATGAACGGCACCTCGCCGCCGTGGCCGCCACCGCGCGCATCGGTGGGGTGCGCATTGACCACGATGTTGAGCTCACCCTGGCGGTACAGCAGCACTTCGCGCGAGCGGTGCCGGCCGACGGGCCGGAACCCCATCATTTCCAGCACCTGGCCCAGGGCTTGCGGCTTGCTGGTCACGTATTCGATGAATTCGACACCGTCCAGACCTAGGGGGTTCGCGGCGTCGCTGAAGGAAGCTTGCAGCGGTTCGCGACTGGCTGCCGCGCTGAGGAGGAGATCACTCATGAAAACACTCGCTTCGGTGGAGGGAGAGTTCGATGTTCGCACACGCGCGTTCAGTTCACCATCACCAGCTTGCCCTTGACCGAGCGCGATCCCATGATGGCGTAGGCCTTGTGCAGATCGCGCATGGGCAGGGTCTGGTCGATCACCGGTTTCACTTCGCCCCTGGCGTACATGCCCGCCAGGGTCTGCATCATCTGGGCGTTGGCCTTGGGTTCTCGCCGGGCGAAATCGCCCCAGAACACGCCGACGATGCTGGCGCCCTTGAGCAGGGTCAGGTTCAGTGGCAGGCTGGGGATGGGGCCGCTGGCGAAGCCCACCACCAGGTAGCGCCCGCGCCAGGCGATGGAGCGAAACGCGGGCTCCGCGAAATCGCCGCCCACCGGGTCGTAGATCACATCGGGACCCTTGCCGTCGGTGAGCTGTTTGATGGCTTCGCGCAGGCCCTCCTTGGGGGTGTGCACGCTGTAGTTGATGGTGGCATCGGCGCCTTGCTGCCTGCACAGCCCGCATTTTTCGTCGCTCGACGCGGCGGCGATCACGCGTGCCCCGGCTGCCTTCGCGATCTGGATGGCCGAGGTGCCCACGCCACCCGCAGCACCGAGCACCAGCACGGTTTCACCCGCCTTCAGCGCGCCGCGGTCCATCAGGGCGTGCCAGGAGGTTGCGTAGATCAGGCCGAAGGCCGCGGCGTCCACTGCGGGGAAACCCGCCGGAAGAGGCATGCACAGCGCCGCGTTTACCACGGCATGCGTGCCGAAGCCCCCGGTGCCGGCCATGCACGCCACCATCTGGCCCACCTGGAGGTGCTTCACGCCATCGCCCACGGCGCGCACCACGCCGGCGTATTCCGAGCCCGGCACGAAGGGCAGGGGGGGCTTGGTCTGGTACTTGTTCTGCACGATGAGCAGGTCGGGAAAGTTCAGGCTCGCGGCCTGGATCTCGACCAGCACCTCACCGGCCTTGGGCTCGGGGGTGGGCAGCTCTTTCCAGGTCAGCGCCTCCACGCCCACGGGGTTCTCACACAGCCAGGCTTGCATGGCATCTCCTTGGTTGGTTGGTCAGCAATCGGTCCATGATAGGCAGCGTGGCGCTCCTGTTCGCAGCGGGTATGCCCGCTTTCTGTCCCGGGCGTGACCCGGGCGATCCACCTAAAATCGCGTCAATGAAAATTCTCATCTCCAACGACGACGGTTACCAGGCGCCGGGCATCGTGGCGCTGTACGAGGCCCTCAAGGGGCTGGCCGATGTGGAGGTGGTGGCGCCCGAGCACAACAACAGTGCCAAGTCCAACGCGCTCAGTCTGCACTCGCCGCTGTATGTGCACACCTCGCACAATGGTTTCCGCTACGTCAATGGCACACCGGCGGACTGCGTGCACATCGCGCTCACCGGTCTGCTCGGCTACCGACCCGACCTCGTGGTCTCAGGAATCAACAACGGCGCCAACATGGGTGACGACACCATTTACTCCGGCACCGTGGGCGCGGCCATGGAGGGCTACCTTTTCGGCATCCCGGCCATTGCCTTTTCCCAGACAGAGAAGGGTTGGGCACACCTGGATGACGCGGGGCGCATGGCCGCGCGGCTGGTGGCGCAACTGCTGCCTTCGCTGGAAAGCGGGCCACCGGCCGACCCCTGGCTGCTCAACGTGAACATCCCGAACCGTCCGCTGGCCGACATCCGCGGCTTCAAGGTGACGCGCCTGGGGCGCCGCCATGCGGCCGAGCAGGTGATTTCCCAGACCAACCCCCGCGGCGACACCATGTACTGGATCGGCAGCGCCGGCAAGGCCAAGGACGACGCCGAGGGCACCGACTTCCACGCCTCGCTGCAGGGCTATGCCACCATCACGCCGCTGCAGGTGGACCTGACCGATCATGATCGGCTGGCCTATTGGGCGCCCACGGCAGCGGCCTTGGCCGATTCCGATCCCACCGCGAAGGCGACGCGGTGAAGCCTCGTCCCGGTTTTCCCGCCCGTCTCAATGCCACGGCACCCGCGAGCCGTGCCGTGCCGCCCGTCATCAAGCGGGCCCACGCTGCACCAGCCATGCCCAGCGGCGTGGGCATGGATTCGCAGGCCGTGCGCGCGGCCATGGTGCGCAAGATCGAAGCTCAAGGCGTGACCCATGCGGGTGTGCTGGCTTCCCTGCGTGCCGTGGAGCGCCACCGCTTCGTCGACACTGCGTTGGTCAACCAGGCCTACGAAGACACCAGCCTGCCCATCGGCCTGGGCCAGACCATATCCAAGCCCGGTGTGGTCGCCCGCATGATCGAACTGCTCTGCCAGGGACGCGCTGAAAAGCTCGGCCGTGTGCTGGAGATCGGCACTGGCTGTGGTTATCAGGCTGCAGTGCTCAGCCATGTGGCGCGCGAGGTCTACAGCATCGAGCGGCTCAAGGGCCTGCACGAGAAGGCGCGGGAGAACCTTCGACCACTTCGACTGTCCAACGTCCACCTTCTGTTCGGCGATGGCATGCTCGGTTTTGCGCGCGGCGCGCCCTACGCGGGCATCATTGCTGCCGCAGGCGGGAACCAGATCCCCGATGCATGGATCGATCAGCTCGCGGTGGGTGGGCGCCTGGTGGCACCTGCTGTGACCGGGTCGGGTCGCCAGAACCTGGTGGTGGTTGAAAAGACCGCCACCGGCGTGGTGCGCACTGAACTGGAGGCCGTCCTCTTTGTGCCTCTAAAATCGGGGATCGCATGAGTTGGCGCGTGTCTCTGACAGCGCTGCAGTTTTTCTTACAGGGCCTGTGCATCGATGTCGCACAGTGTCCACGCCAACGGTGGGAGTTTTCATGAACAAGCGTGTTTTCCAGTTGTCGGGTCATCCCCAGGAGTCGGGGCGCTCGGCATGGCAAAGCGCCGCGGTCATGACCGTGCTGGCCGTGCTGCTGGTCACCGCCGGTTGTTCCACGCGCCGTGTGTCCGGCCCGGCTCCGGTGGAAGACCGGGGCGTCGTCCGCACCGGTATCGAGCAACCCGTGGTGGTGCAACCGGGCAGCGAGAACGCTGGCAAGCCGGGTTATTACACCGTCAAGGCGGGGGACACCCTGTTCCGCATTGCATTGGACAACGGCCAGAACTGGCGCGACATCCAGGCGTGGAACAGCCTGGCGAACGCCAATTCGATCGAAGTGGGGCAGGTGCTGCGCGTGTTGCCGCCTGTGAACGCGGCGTCCAGCGCTCCACCACCTGTCGTCGCACCCACTGGACCTGCGACCAGCCCCGTGGCCAGTTCGGGCGTGACCGCTCGGCCTCTGACCGAGGCTGCGCCACCCGCACCCATTCCGGCCGCGCCGCCCGCACAACCGCCTGCCGCTGCCGGCGACGAAATTACCTTTATCTGGCCTGCACAGGGCGCTGTGATCACCCCGTTCGACGAAGCCAACAACAAGGGCGTGTCCATTGCGGGCAAGATCGGTGACCCGGTGGTGGCTGCAGCCGATGGGCGCGTGGTGTATGCCGGTGCCGGCCTGCGCGGCTACGGCAACCTCATCATCCTCAAGCACAACAACACCTACCTCACGGCCTATGCGCACAACCAGGCGCTGCTGGTGCGGGAAGACCAGTCCGTGCGCCAGGGACAGAAGATCGCCGAAATGGGCAGCAGCGACACCGACCGCGTGAAGCTGCATTTCGAGGTGCGCCGGCTGGGCAAGCCGGTCGATCCCATGGGCCACTTGCCCAAGCGCTGAACCGGCGCGCGGCATGGCCTGGCCCGTCCTCGTCTTCGACATCGAGTCCATTCCCGACGTTGACGGGCTCCGCGCCCTTCGCGGTGCGAGCGCCGTCGACACGGACGAGCAGGTGTATGCGGCCTGGCTGGCCGAGCGCAAGGAAAAGGGCCAGAGCGACTTCACCCCGCTTCACCTGCAGCGCGTGCTGGTGATCAGTTGCGTGTTCCGCAACGCCGAGGGTCTGCGCATCCATTCCTTTGTCGATCGCGATGGTCAGAGCGAAGGCAAGGTGGTGCAGACCTTTTTCCATGCGGTGGAGAAGCACACACCGCAACTGGTGAGCTGGAATGGCGGCGGCTTCGACCTGCCCGTGCTGCACTACCGGGGTCTTCGCCACGGTGTGGAAGCCAGCAAGTACTGGGATCTCGGCGAGGACGACCGCGAGTTCAAGTGGAACAACTACATCAGCCGCTACCACATGCGTCACCTGGACCTGATGGACCTGCTGGCCATGTACTCACCCAAGAACAACGCGCCGCTCGACGCCATGGCCAAGCTCTGTGGCTTTCCTGGCAAGCTCGGCATGGACGGTTCACAGGTGTATTCGCAGTACCTTGCCGGCCAGACCGAGGACATTCGCCGCTACTGCGAAACCGACGTCATGAACACCTACCTGGTGTACTGCCGCTTCCAGAAGATGCGTGGCGGCCTGACCGAGGCCGAGTACGAGCAGGAAATCGCCATGGTGAAGGAAACGCTGGGTAATCTGGCGCCCACGGAATCGCACTGGGACGAGTACCTGCGGGCGTGGGTCTGAGCCAGCCTGAGACAATCGGTGGATGACAGCGTCCACCCCCCACGAAAACAGCCTTCTCACCACTGCCAGCGCGGCAGCCCACGAGACCTCGGAACACGCTCTGCCCGAGGGCTGGCTCGCGGTGGAATCCCTCGACATCGATGCCCAGGGCATCGCCCGCCGCCCCGATGGCAAGGTCGTCTTTATCGAAGGCGCGCTGCCGTTCGAGCAGGTCAGCGTGAGCGTGCACCGCAAGAAGAACAACTGGGAAGCCGGCACCGTCACGGCGGTTCACCGCGAGTCTTCGCAGCGCGTGCGCCCGGGCTGTCCGCATTTCGGCCTGCACGCCGGTGCCTGTGGCGGTTGCAAGATGCAGCATCTGCACGAATCGGCCCAGGTAGCGATCAAGCAGCGTGTGCTGGAGGACAACCTCTGGCATCTCGGCAAGGTCAAGGCCGAAACCATGATGCGCCCGATCGAAGGCCCTGCCTGGGGCTACCGCTACCGGGCGCGCCTGTCGGTGCGGCACGTGCACAAGAAAGGTGAGGTGCTGATCGGTTTTCACGAACGCAAGAGCCGGTACGTCGCCGACATGAAGGTATGCCCGGTGCTGCCGCCCGAGGTGAGCAACATGCTGCTGCCGCTGCGTGAGCTCATCTTCGGCATGGACGCGCGCGAGACCTGCCCGCAGATCGAGCTGGCGTGTGGCGACGAGGTGACGGCGCTCGTGCTGCGGCACCTTGAACCGCTGAGTGAGGACGACTGCGCGCGATTGCGCGCCTTCGGTGCGAAGCATGGCGTGCAATGGTGGTTGCAGGCCAAGGGGCCGGACACGGTGCGGTTGCTCGACGAAGGTGGAGCGGGCCTGTCGTACGCCTTGCCCGAGTTCGGCATCACCATGCCGTTCAAGCCGACCGACTTCACCCAGGTCAATCCCTTCATCAACCGCGTGCTGGTGGCACGCGCATTGCGCCTGCTCGATGCGCGCACCAATGAGCGCGTGATCGACTGGTTCTGTGGCCTGGGCAACTTCACGCTGCCGATCGCGACCACTGCTGGTGAGGTGCTGGGCATCGAAGGCAGCGAGACGCTGGTCGCACGCTCGCGCGAGAACCTCGCCCGCAATCAGGCGGGGCGGGATCGCCCGCTGGCGCCCACCACATTTGCCGCACGCAACCTTTTCGAGATGACGCCGGAGCAGCTGGTCGCCGACGGTGTGGCGCAGAAGTGGTTGGTGGATCCACCTCGCGAAGGCGCTTTCGCACTGGCCAAGGCCATGGCCGACCTGCACCAGAATCCGGCATTGCGCGCAGGCTGGACGCCGCCACAACGCATCGTCTATGTGAGCTGCAACCCCGCCACGCTGGCGCGCGATGCGGGCCTGCTGGTGCACCAGGCGGGCTACCGCTGCGTGGCGGCGGGCGTGGTCAACATGTTTGCGCACACGGCGCACGTGGAAAGCATGGCGGTGTTCGAGCTGGACCCGTCGCGAACACCGGGCGAGGCTGGGGTCTGACGTCGAGTCAGGAGGTGCGGGCCGCGGCGGCGGGCTTGTCGCCGTGGGCGGCTTCGCCACCCTTGCCCTGCGCGGGGCTCGTTGCCTCGGGCTGTGAGGGCATGCCCACGATCGAGTTCTCGCGCATGTACTCGTCCATTTCCTTCCACCCCGCGAACACGGCGGCCTTGCCCGCTCGAGGGTAGTTGCCGAAGCAGTCCTCGATGCTGCGCACCGCGTGGCGGCAGGCGCTGCCGATGGCCTTGCCTTCGGCGTCCTTCTTGGCATTGACCTGCGTGGCCGTCTCGATGCCCAGCGCCTCGCAGCCGCTCAGCAGGGCGGCGGCGCTCAGGATGCAAAGGGTGAAAACGGTGTGGCGCATGGCAGATCGGGTGGTTTCCATCCTGTTTCGGCCATTTCGGGCAGAACTTGACGCCGGGAAGCGGAATTTTTCCTCAGCCCCAGGGGCAACAAAAAAGGACCCGGAGGTCCTTTTTGTAGGGGAGGAGGGCGCTTACTCGCGGTCGCCGCCAAACAGGCCCAGCATCATCAGCAGGCTCTGGAAGATGTTGAACAGGCTCAGGTACAGGCCCAGCGTGGCCGTGATGTAGTTGGTCTCGCCTCCATCCACAATGCGCTTGAGGTCGTACAGCAGGTAGAGGCTGAAGACCACAATGGCCAGGGTGGCGATGGCGGCCATGCCGGCCGTGCTGCCCACGAACACGTTGATGATGGCGCCGATCATGATCGCCAGGGCGCCCACGAACAGCCACTTGCCCATGCCGGAAAGGTCGCGCTTGATCACCGTGGACAGATTGGCCATGATGAAGAACACGCCGGCGGTGCCACCAAAGGCGGTCATGATCAGACTGGCGCCGTTCGAGAAGCCCAGCACCATCGCCAGCAGGCGCGAGAGCATGAGACCCATGAAGAAGGTGAAGGCCAGCAGCACGGGCACACCGGCGGCGGAATTCTTGGTCTTCTCGATCGCAAACATGAAAGCGAAGGCGCCGCCCAGGAAGACGATCAGGCCCATGCCGCCCGTCAGGCTGGCGGTAATGCCGGTCTGCACGCCGATCCAGGCGCCCAGCACGGTGGGCAGCATGGACAAAGCCAGCAGCCAATAGGTGTTGCGCATGACTTTATTGCGCTGCGCATCGCTGGAAACGGCGGTGCCGAAGCGCCCGCTGGTCTGTACGTGGTCGGTCATGGTGGTGATCTCCTTCATCATCTGACACTCGGGGCCGGTGACTGCGGGGCAGAATGCCGCGCAACCGGTGAAGCTGCATTGTAGGGGTCAGGGTCGCCAGCGGGACAGCGCGGGTGAAAACGCCATTTTGGTAAGGTCACTTGTGTCCTCAAGGACCACAAAACCCGCGTTATCGTTCTCACTGCATACCTCTGGCAGCCTGTATCCCAGTCTGCACCATCCTCTGATTTCCAAAATAGGACCAAGTTCATGAAAAACAAGCCCTTTCTCGACAGTGCCGACGTCAAGCTCATCGCCGCGGCGGCAGAAGCCGAGGCGTTGAAGAACCAGTGGGCGGTGACCATTGCCATCGTGGACGACGGTGGTCACCTGCTGTGGTTGCAGCGGCTGGACGGCGCAGCCGCCATTTCTGCCCATATCGCACCAGCCAAAGCGCATACCGCGGCCATGGGCCGGCGCGAAAGCAAGATCTATGAGGACATCATCAACCAGGGGCGCACGTCGTTCCTGAGCGCTCCCACGCTCGCCGGTATGCTGGAAGGCGGCGTTCCCATCATCAAGGACGGGCAGTGCCTGGGCGCTGTGGGTGTGAGCGGCGTCAAGTCGACCGAAGATGCGCAGATTGCGCGCGCGGGGATTGCAGCCATCGGGCTATAAAAAAATGCCTGGCTAATGGGGTGGAGTACCCCTTGGCTGGCTAAAAACGACGCTCGGGGAAAGTGAGATCCCCGGGTCGCCCCACGATGAAAAAACGTTGGCCGGTGTGCTGTGTCGGCGCTATTTGGTCAGGATGAGCTTGCCCTGGCGCGTGGTCTGCAGGCGGTAGAGCAAGCCGTTGTGATCGATCGCCACCGCCTTCTGGCCGCGCAGCAGGGTGGCGCTGGGCAGCACCGGGAGCTCGGTGGCAGCAGCGTTGGGCTGCTGTGCGTCGCTCGGCAGCCCGCGCTCGGTTTTCTGAGAAGGCGATGTGGTGTTCATGGTGCGGCTGGCTCCGTGATGAAGCCGATCTTGCGCACGCCGGCACGCTGCGCCGAGGCCATGGCCAGCGCCACACGTTCGTAGCGCACCGACTTGTCGCCGCGAATGTGCAGTTCCGGTTGGGGATCCTGCGAGGCGGCAGCCTGAAGGCGGTTGGCAAACTCTGCGTCTTCCACGCGTTGTTCGTTCCAGAAGTAGGCGCCGTCGGCGTCCACCGAGAGGCGGATGTTCTCGGGCTTGTCCAGCACCTTCTCCACGCTGGCCTGTGGCAGCTCGATGTTTACCGCGTGCTTGATCACCGGCACGGTGATGATGAAGATGATCAGCAACACCAGCATGACATCGATGAACGGGATCATGTTGATCTCGCTCATCATTTCATCGCTGTCCTGGGTGGTTCCGATGGCCATGGCGGGGCTCCTTACAGGGCTTTCTTCATGGGCAGCACCTTGCCGTCGCCACTGGCGGTGACGCGTGCGCCGGTGACGAAGTAGGCGTGCAGGTCGTGCGCAAAGCGGTTGAGCTGGTGCAGGATGCCCTTGTTGCCGCGCACCAGGGCGTTGTAGCCCAGCACGGCGGGGATCGCCACCAGCAGGCCCAGCGCGGTCATGATGAGTGCCTCGCCGATCGGACCGGCCACCTGGTCGATGCTGACCTGGCCGGATGCACCGATGCCCAGCAGTGCGTGGTAGATGCCCCAGACGGTGCCGAACAGGCCCACGAAAGGCGCGGTGGATGCCACCGAAGCCAGCACCGAGAGGCCGCTTTGAGCGCGTGCGGTGAAGTCGTCCACGCTCTTGCGCAGCGAGCGTTCCACCCAGTCGCTCACGTCCAGGCTGTCGTGCAGCTGGCGCTGCGGTGGTGCGCCGTTGTGGCCGTCCTTGTGCAGGATGTGGCGGGTGGCTTCGCGGCCTTCGAGGGCCGCTGCGCGGAACGGGTTGCCATCGGAATCACCGAGCTTGGCCAGGCCTTCGGCGAAGTCCGCGCTGTGCCAGAAGCCTTCCACGCCCTTGGCTTGCGCGCGCTGGGCTCGCTGGTCCATGGCCTTCCACAGGATGATGACCCAGGTGGCGAGCGACATGACGAGCAGCACGAGGGCCACCGAACGGGTGACCCAGTCACCCTGGGTCCAGACGTGGGCGAGGCCCGATGATGCGAGTTGCGGTTCCATGATGCTTTGTGACTCCAGGGATCAGTGACTTAGTTTTTCAAAGTGAAATCGATCGGGACGTTGACCCACATGGGTTCGGGCACTCCGGCGCGCTTGCCCGGCACATAACGCCAGCGCAATGCAGCTTGAACAGCGGTCTGGTCCAGTCGCTCGAAACCGCTGGAGCGCTGCACTTCGGCGCGCGATGCAGTGCCATCAAGCTGGATGAAGACGCGAACCACGACCCGGCCCTGTTCGCCCAGGCGCCTGGACAGGGGCGGATAGGGCGGCGGCGGATTGCGCAGGTAGTCGGCGTTGCTGGAGGGCAGTTCGATGCGCGGCGGCGCTGGTGGCGCAGGCGGGGCCGGCGGCGGGGCGGAGACGATGGGCTCGGGCGGCGCAGGCGGAGCGGGCGGCGCCGGAGGCACCACGGGCGCCAGCGGCATGGGCTCGGGCGCAGCAACCGGTTGAGGTTGAGGCTGCGGAATCGGCCGTGGCTTGGGCTTGGGGGGCGTCGGCGCGGCCACCGGCGGCGGTGGTGCCGGTGGTGGCGGCTCGACCAGGGGCTGGGGCGGCTCGATGAGCTCGGCCATGACCTGCACGGGGATCACGATTTCCATCGCTCGGCGCAACAAACCGCTTTGCAGCGCCCAGACGGCCAGCACGTGCAATCCGAGGACCGAGAGCACGACAACAACGCGACGGTTCAGGCGGCGCGGTATGGCGTCCATGGGAGCGGGAAAGGTCAGCGCAGGGTTTGCGCGGGCGAGGGTCATGAGCTTATCGAAATCGGGAGTCGCAAAGGGTGTTCAATGGCGAAAAACCCACCACACGGCGAGCAGCAGCAGCATGAGGCTGCTTCCCAGAACGGTCAGTCCGGTGATCATCGGTCTTCCTTTCGCTCGGTGCGGGTGAATGAATTGTGTCCATATTCTAAACGAGAATGTTTCGCATTCTCAAGAAATCGTGAGATGGCGCTGAATGTTCATCTCCCCGGCTTGCGCACGAGCGCATCGCCGGCTTCGGCCAGCGTGCGGCAACCCGTCAGAGCCATGGCGATCTCGAGTTCGTCGCGCAGCAGGCGCAACACGTGCGCCACGCCCTGAGCGCCTGCGTTGGCGAGCCCGTGCAGCACCGGGCGACCCACCAGCACGGCCGACGCGCCCAGTGCCATGGCCTTGAGCACGTCGGTACCGCGCCGGATGCCGCCGTCCACCAGCAAGGGCACACGACCCTGTACGGTCTGAGCGAGTGCCGGCAGGGCGGCAGCCGTGGTGATGGCGGTGTCGAGGGTGCGACCGCCATGGTTGGACACGATCAACCCGGAAGCGCCGTGTTCGATGGCCAGAGCGGCATCCTCGGCATGCAGCACGCCTTTGAGGAGCACCGGTAGACGGGTGATCGAGCGCAGCCATGAAACATCTTCCCAGGTGGGGGCATGGAGCAGCAGGTCGTCGAACAGGGCGCTTTGCGTTGGACCGAGCGTGGGCGAGGGCGGCAGCCGCATGCCGTCGAGGTTGACGGCGCGCACGCCGGCGGGGAGGCGAAAGCCGGTGCGCCGTTCGCGGTCCCGCGCACCCTGCACGGGTGCGTCGACCGTGAGCACCAGCGCTTCGTAGCCTGCCGCCTCCGCACGCCGCACCAGATCGCGCGTGAAGGCACGGTCGGGTTGCAGGTAGAGCTGGAACCACAGAGGGCCGCGATCCGTGCCGGGGAGGAAGGTGCCGGCCACATCTTCCAGTCGACAACTGGCCTGTGTGCTCACCACCAGCCCGGCACCGAGTGCGGCAGCGGCCAGCGCGGTAGCGAGCTCGCCCTCTGGATGTGCGAGGCGGTGGTAGGCCATGGGCGCCACCAGGATGGGATGAGGCCGTTCGTGTCCGAACAGCTCGATTCGGGTGTGGCCACCCGCCAGCGGCCGCAGCACGCGCGGCAACAACGCCAGCTCGCGCCAGGCTTCGAGGTTCCGTCCGTGGGTCAGCTCATCGGCGGCGGCGCCGAAGAGGTAGGCCCAGGTTTTTTCGTCGAGTGTTTCCCGGGCTTGGTGTTCATGGTCGGCCAGCGTCGCGAGGCCGCTGGGCAGGTCGTTCGTGACTGTGGGCATGAAATGCTCGATATAATTAGGAACAATTCTCATTATCGTTCAGCGACTCGTCGCTCAGCCGGTCATCATGCGACACCTTTCCAGCCGAAGCCTTGTGAAGGCCACCCTCTGCTGCGGGGCATGGGCGCTTCCCGTCCTCGCTTCTGCGCACAGCCTCATGCTCCATTGCAAGCCGGCCGCCGAAGGCACGGTGCGTTGCGTGGGTGAGTTCTCCGACGGCAGCGATGCGGTAGGCATGTCGGTGCAGGTGAAGTCTTACGACGAACGCGTGCTGTTCAAGGGCACGCTGGGTGGCGACTCGTCCTTGCAGTTCAAGCGGCCTGCCGGCGAGTTCTTCGTGCGCCTCGAGGACGGCGGCGAACACTCGGCCGAAGTCGACCACACCGATATCAAGCCATGACCACACAGGTGGTGCGGCCAGCGGGTGCGGGTCACGAAACGCTCTGGGTGGTGTTGGCCGCGACGGTTGTGCTGGCGGTTGCAGCCATGGTGATCGGTGCGCGGGCACAGCCAACAGCGTCGGCTGCGCTGTTGCCTCACCAGATTGATGCTCGGACTCAACTCAATGCCGCAGAGCAGGGCGTGCATGCCGACCTGCTGGTGGCCGCCGAGGAGATCACCGCGTTGGCCCAGGCCGACAAAAAGCTGCCGCGTGTAGAGCAACTGCGCGAGATGGACCTGCCGCCGTTTGCCAGCGGAGCGGGCGCCACCGCGCGCGGTGCCCACGAATGGCGCACCACTGCGCAGGGGCATGAAGTCGCCTACGTGGGTCGCAGCGCAGCGCCGGATGTCGCGGCCTCGTTCCTGCTGCGCCTGCCGGCCTCGGATGCGGCGAGCACGAAAGATGCGCACGGGCACGACGACGTCGCCGAGGTCTGGGTGCAGCGTGAAGGCCCGCAGGCCTGGCCCGAGCAGCTCGATGACGCATCGCTCACGCGCCAGGGTTGGCGTCAGGTGGTGGTGCGCTACGACGCTGGCGTGACGCGCAAGGACGCTGCGCGCTGACTTCCATGCCTTCGTGCTTCCGTTTCATTTCCGGGATTTCATTCATGCAAGACCCTCTTTCGCCTTCCGCGCGCCGCCGATACCTGATGTCCGCTCTGGCCTTGATGCCCGTGGCGCTGGTCGCGCCCAGCCTGCCGGCCCGGGCGCAGGCGCGCAAGCTGCGCATCGGTGTGACGCTGCACCCTTACTACAGCTATGTCGCCAACGTGGTGGGTGACCTGGCCGAGGTGGTGCCCGTCATTCCCGCGGGCTTCAACCCGCATGCCTATGAGCCGCGCACCGAAGACATCAAGCGCATCGGCTCACTCGATGTGATCGTGGTCAACGGCGTGGGGCACGACGATTTTGCCGGCCGCATGATCACGGCGAGCGATAAGCCAGACCTGAAGGTGATCGAAGCCAACGCACAGGTGCCGTTGCTCGCGGCCGTGGGCACGGGCCGTGGCACCTCCGGCAAGGTGGTGAATCCACACACCTTCCTGTCGGTGACGGCATCGATCTCGCAGGTCAACACCATCGCGCGCGAACTGGGCAAGCTGGATCCTGCGAATGCGGCTGCCTACACCACCAACGCCCGTGCCTATGCGCAGAAGCTGCGCAAGCTGCGTGCCGATGCACTGGGTCAGCTTGCACAGGCGCCGGCAAGCGGCATGCGCATCGCCACCATTCACGGTGCGTACGACTACCTGTTGCGTGAGTTTGGCCTTGAAGTGGCGGCCGTGGTGGAGCCTGCGCACGGCATCGAACCCAGCCCCTCGCAGCTCAAGGGCACGATCGACCAGATCCGTTCGCTCGACGTGAAGGTGATCTTCTCCGAGATGGATTTCCCCTCGGCCTATGTCGACACCATCCGTCGCGAAACGGGCGTGCGCTTGTACGCGCTCACGCACATATCGCATGGCCCTTACACGGCCGACAAGTTCGAGCAGGAGATCGCCCGCAACCTGGCCACCGTGGTGCGCGCGATCCGGGAGTCGGTTTGATGGCCGCAGGTGGACCTGGCATCGCCTTCGAGTCCGTCGACCTCACCCTTGGGCACACCGAAATCCTCCGGCAGGTGAGCTTGCGGGTGGAAGCGGGCAGCGTGCATGCGCTGGTGGGTCCCAACGGCGGTGGCAAGAGTTCGCTGTTCAAGGCCCTGCTGGGCCAGGTGCCGCATCGGGGCAGCATCAGCCTGACCTGGCCCGGCGAGCAGCCGGGCACCGTGGGCTACGTGCCGCAGGCGCTGGCCTTTGACGCAGGCCTGCCGATGACGGTGATGGATTTCATGGGTGCCATGTGCCAGCGCCGGCCGGTGTTCCTGGGACTCTCGCCGCGCTGGAAGGCGCCGGTGGAGCAGGCCCTGCGACAGGTCGGCATGTGGGAAAAATCGGGTCGTCGCATGGGTGCGTTGTCTGGTGGTGAGCGCCAGCGCGTGCTGCTGGCTCAGGCACTCATTCCCGCGCCCGATCTCATCCTGCTCGACGAACCCATGTCCGCACTGGACGAAGCGGGCGTGGAAACCTTTGAGACCCTGCTCGCGCACTGGCGCGAGACTCGGGTCACCGTGTTGTGGATCGAGCACGACCTTGACGCCGTCACGCGCCTGGCAGACCGGGTGACGGGCTTGAGCCGGCAGGTGCTGTTCGACGGCCCCGCTGCGCAAACGCTGACGCCGCAACGCGTGCTGGCGCTGTTCTCCAGCCGGCACCGGCGCGAGGAAGAAAAAGACAAGGCGGTGGCGTGATGAGCGCGTTCGACGCTTTTCGGCAGTTCATCCAGCACCTGGCCGAGGAGGGCACCTTACCGGCTTCGCTGGCCTACGGCTTCGTGGTCAACGCCGTGCTGGCGGGTCTGTTCATCGGCCCCGTGCTCGGCGGCCTGGGTACGCTGGT
Source organism: Hydrogenophaga sp. (assembly GCF_051860785.1). Classification (GTDB taxonomy): domain Bacteria; phylum Pseudomonadota; class Gammaproteobacteria; order Burkholderiales; family Burkholderiaceae_C; genus Hydrogenophaga. Next base: position 135,767 of record NZ_JBIMLB010000003.1, on the reverse strand, counting down.
CGTGGTCAAGCGACTCGCATTTTTCTCCGAGGCTGTCGGCCATGCCGCGCTCACCGGCGTGGCCATCGGCATCCTGCTCGGCGAGCCCTACACCGGGCCATACGGCAGCCTGTTTGCCTACTGCCTGCTGTTCGGCATGCTGCTGAATTACCTGCGCAATCGCACCGGGCTCTCGCCCGACACGCTGATCGGTGTGTTCCTGGCGGTCTCGCTGGCCATGGGTGCGAGTCTGTTGCTGATGCTCTCGGGCCGCGTGAACATCCACATTCTTGAGAACGTGCTGTTCGGTTCGGTCCTCACCGTGGACGCAGGCGATTTGCTGGTGCTCGCGGTGGTCGGTTCGCTGGTGGTGGCCCTCACGGTGCCGCTCTACAACCGCTTCATGCTGGCCAGCTTCAACCCGCAACTGGCCAGTGTGCGCGGTGTGCGCGTGAAGCTGCTGGACTACCTGTTCGTGGTGCTGGTCACGATCGTGACCGTGGCATCGGTCAAAGTCATCGGCGCCATTCTGGTCGGGGCCTTGCTGATCATTCCTGCCGCAGCGGCGCGCCTGCTCAGCCTCTCGCTGCGCGGCTTCTTCTGGCTGAGCGTGGGCATCGCCACGGTCAGCACGCAGATCGGCATCCTGGCGCCCATCGAACTCGAACTGCCGGTGCCCTCAGGCGCCGCCATCATCCTCACCGCCGGCGGACTGTTCGCGCTCGCAGCGGTCATCCGCGGATTCACGCCCGCATTGAAAGGACATGCCGGATGAAGGCTGCTTCGCTTCTTTTCGCCCGGCGTCTGATCGGTCTGCTGGTCCTCTCTGTCGGTGTATCCACCGCCGTCGCGCAGACCACTGCCGCGCCCACCCGGCTGCTGGTGGCCCATCCGGTGGTGGCCGCGCTCACGACCGCGCTGGTGCGCGACACCGGCATCGTGGTCTTGCGCCCGGTGCCCGAGACGTTGCCACCCAACCGCCATCTGGCCTTCTTCACCGGCCGCGGCGCGGTTGGGCTCGGTGATGCCGCGCGCCAGGCAGACGCCGTGATTGCCCTGCGATCCATCTGGCCGGACGATCCTCTGTTCCCGCTGGCGCGCCGGCAGAACATCCGCTTGATCGAGATCGACGCGGCCCGCCCGCTGGACGCATCGCTGCCCGGCATGGCGCTGCAGGAGGGCGAGGCATCCGCGAACGCGCAGCCCTGGCTGGATCCGGTGAACTTCGGCCGCATGGCCGACGTGATCGCCAGCGACGTGGCTCGCCTGGTGCCTGCTGCGAAGCCGCGCCTGCTGGCCAACGTGGCCACGCTGCGCCAGCAGGTGCTGGCCATTACCGCGCAGAGCGAAGCGCGCCTGGCGGCTGCGAGCAACCTCACCGTGTTCAGCCTCTCGGATCGACTCGACTACCTGGCCAATGGCTTCAACCTCGACATCGCGGGCGCCGATACGCGTGCCGACGAAGCCTGGACGCCCGAAGCCTTGCTTGAGTTGACCCAGCGCTTGCGAGGCGCGTCGGTGGCTGCTGTGCTGCACCACCGCGAGTTGCCACCTGCACTGGCGCAAGCGGTGCAACAGGCCGGTGCGCGCACCATCGTGCTGCTGACCGAGGGTCGCGATCCGTTGGGTGAACTGCGTGAAAACGCTCAGCGCCTGGGCGCCATCGCCAGCCGATGAACGCTCAAGGCTCGTATTTGTAGCCGAGCCCGTAGACGGAGTGGATGAGGTCCTGGCCCGGTAGCCGTTCTTCGATCTTGCGACGCAGCTTCTTGATGTGGCTGTCCACCGTGCGGTCGGAGACGATGCGCTCGTGCTTGTACATCGAGTCCATGAGCTGTTCGCGCGAGAAGATGCGGCCAGGCCGCGCACTCAGCACCTTGAGCAACTGGTATTCCACGGCGGTTAGGCCCAGGTCATGTCCGGCGATCGTGGCGCGCCACTCCGCATCCTCCAGCTTCAAACCGTCCGGCAAACCTTCGGTGGGCGGGGCCGCATGCGTGCCGCGCCGCAACACCGCCTTCACTCGGGCCACCACTTCTCGCGGGCTGAAGGGTTTGCAGATGTAGTCATCGGCGCCGAGTTCGAGGCCCAGGAGGCGGTCGATTTCTTCCACGCGCGCGGTGACCATGATGATGGCCGGCGTTGGTCGCCCTGGAATGCCGGTGCGCAGCGCCTTGCAGATGTCCAGCCCGCTCTTGCCAGGGAGCATCAGGTCCAGCAACACCAGATCGATGTCGTGGACCTCCAGCCAGGGCTCCACCTCGTCACCGCGCGTGAGATGGTGCACGTCGAAGCCGGATTGCTTGAGGTAGTCCAGCAGCACGCTGGCGATCTTGCTTTCGTCTTCGACGATCAGGATGCGGTCAGCCATGCGCAGCTTCCGTGTTCAGGGGCAGCCAGATGTCCCAGCGCAAACCGCCAAGAACACTGGCAGACGCCTGCATGCGGCCGCCATGGCCTTCGACGATGGCGCGTGCAATCGCCAGGCCCAGGCCCGATCCACCACTCGCGCTGGCGCGCGATTCGTCCACGCGGTAGAGCCGCTCGGTCAGGCGCGGCAAGGCCTCAGGCGGTACGCCGGGTCCGGTGTCCTCCCATGTCAGCTGGGCTTCGTTGTCGTGGCGGCGCAGCTGCACGCTGAGCGTGGCGGGATCGGCGCTGTAGCGCTGCGTGTTCTGCAGCAGGTTGGACAGCACCTGATCCAGGCGGTCGCCATCGGCGCGGATCTCGACGCCCTCGGCGAGTTCGCTGCGCACTTGCAGGGGCTTGCCAGGCAGGCCAGAGGCATCGCTCAGGTGATGGCCAACGAAGCGACCCAGATCGACAGGAGCGAAACGGTAGTCGAGCGCGCCCAGGTCGGACAGGGACAGCAGGCGAAGGTCTTCCACCAGCCGGGTGAGACGGCTGACCTCCTGTGCGAGCGAATCGAGGTTGGCCGTATTGGGCTGACGGATGCCGTCCTGCAGGGCTTCGATCTCGGCGCGCAGGGTGGCCAGCGGCGTGCGCAGCTCGTGTGCGATATCGGCGATCCATTGTCGTCGGGCCTGCTGCGCGGCCTGCAGCGAGATGGCCATGTGGTTGAAGGCCTCGGCGAGCTGGGCCAGTTCGTCGTGTCCACGTGCGGGCAGCCGCACGCTGTAGTCGCCCTGCGCTACGGCAGCCGTGCCTTCGCCCAGCACATGCAGGCGTCGCGAAAGCCAGCGCGCGATCAGTGCGGCGTTCAGCAACACAGCGGCCAGCATGCCCAGCGCAATGGCGGCGAAGGTGCGGGTCTGCTGGGCCAGGAAGACGCGTTCGAGCGAGGCCACCATCTGCAGTCGCGGCACGTAGCCGAGGTAGCCCACGAGTTGCTCGTTGACCAGAATGGGCTTGAGAACGGCTTGTTCGGTGCGGCCTTCCGGGCCCGCCAGCAAGTTGCGCTCGGGATCCAGCAGCAGCAGCCTGGGATCGATCGTGAAGGTCGGCGGCACGTTCGGCGCTGGCTGGGCGGGCAGCGGCACGCCTGGCGCAGGAGGTGGGGCGATCGCGCCCGGTGCGGGCGGGGAGAGTTCTCCGGCGCGGCGCGGCATGCGGCCCGTGCCCAGCACTTCGCGCGAAAGGTCTTGCCAGCGCTGGCGGTCGTCGGTGATCCAGGCCCAGTTACCGTGCTGCCGATAGCCATCGGCCAGTCGCACGATCATGGGCTGCAGCCGGTTTTCATCGGCCTTGTTCAGGTATTCGACCAGACCCTTGTCGAAGCTCCAGCTGTAGATGAAATAGGCCGACATCACCAGCACGATGTTGGCGCCCGCGATGGCCAGGAACAGTTTGACGCGCAGGGTGTCGAATCGCGAGAGCCAGGCGCGCGGGCGGTTGGGCAGGGTGGCACGGTCGTTCGACATGGTGAGCCCAAGCCTAAACCCAAATCTTTCAAACTTTGTGCAAACCTGGTGACCGGGCGTGCTCATTCTTTCCATATTTCTCGGGCACCATGCGGGCTCATTTCCGGCACATGACCATCACGAACTCCAACCATATGAACGAAGTCAATGCCCCTGTCGTCCGCCGTCGCCGCCCCTGGCGGCTGGCGCTTGTCGCGCTGGTGGGCCTGGCCGTGCTGGGCGCAGGCGGTTACTCGTGGTACCGCTGGGGGCCGGGCGCCAAGACCGAGAGTGCCTACATCACGGCCACCGTGCAACGTGGTGACATCGAAGACCAAGTGAGCGCCACCGGCTCCCTGCAACCTCGCGACTACGTCGATGTCGGTGCTCAGGTTTCGGGTCAGTTGCGCAAGATCCATGTGGAAGTGGGCAGCGAGGTGAAGGAGGGCGACCTGCTGGCCGAGATCGATGCCGAGACTTCTCAGGCGCGCGTGGACGCCAGCAAAGCCCAGTTGCGTTCGCAGCAGGCACAGATGGCCGAGCGGGAACTCAACCTGGCCAAGGCCGAGCGCGACCTGCAGCGCCAGAAGAACCTGATGGTGGAAGAGGCCACCACCGCCGAGACGCTGCAGAACGCCGAGACCGCTGTGAAGACTGCGCGTGCGCAGATCAATTCGCTCAAGGCTTCGATGGAGCAGTTGCAGGCCAGCATGCGGGTGGAAGAGGCCAACCTCAAGTTCACGAAGATCTACGCGCCCATGGCAGGTACCGTGGTGAGCATCACCGCACGCCAGGGCCAGACGCTCAACACCAACCAGTCCGCACCCACGATCCTGCGCATCGCCGATCTCTCGGTCATGACGGTGCAGACCCAGGTGTCGGAAGCCGACGTGAGCAAGCTGCGCGGCGGCATGCCGGTGTACTTCACCACGCTGGGTGGCCAGGGGCGCCGCTGGTATGGCGAACTCAAGAAGATCGAACCCACCCCCACGGTGACCAACAACGTGGTGCTCTACAACGCGCTGTTCGAGGTGCCCAACAACAACCGCAGCCTCATGACGAGCATGACTGCGCAGGTGTTCTTCGTGGTGGCCGAGGCCAAGGACGTGCTGGTGGTGCCCATGTCCGCACTGACGATCCAGCGCGGAGCACAGGGCAACCGAAGCGGGCAGCAGGGAGGTCCTGGCGCCCGCACGCCCGGTGCGACCCCACCCGCGCCAGCTGCGTCTTCCGGCGCCACGCCGGCACCGGCCGCACCGGCCAGCGCGCCCGCAACGCCGCGCGGTGCCAACACGTCTTCCCTCATTCCGGATGCGGCGTTCAAGACCGTGGCCGACACGGTCGTTGCGCAGGCCAGCGGTGCCGCCGGAGAACGCCCGCGCATGGACCGCGAGGCGTTCCAGAACATGACCGAGGAAGAGCGCGCCCGTTTCCGCGAGCAGCGCCGCAAGGAGCGTGAGGCCGCGGGCGGCGCCGCGCCTGCTGGAGGCGATCGTCCGCGCATGGGCCCAGAAGCCTTTCAGAACATGTCGGAAGAGGAGCGAGCCCGCTTTCGCGAGCAGCGTCGCAAGGAACGCGAGCAGGCGCAGTCCGCCGGCGGCAACGGTGCCGCTGCGCCGGGCGCAGTCACAATGCCGCGTGTACAGCCTTCCCGCGATGCCGCATCTGCGCCCAGCAAGGACGCCGCCCGCTCGGCCGCTTCCAATGTGAGCGGCATTCCCCGCAACGATGCCCCCACGCGTCCTGTGCGCGGTCCGCGTCAGGCCAAGGTCAAGGTGATGGCCGAGGACGGCACGATCGAAGAGCGTGACATCACCATCGGCATCAGCAACCGCGTGCATGCCGAGGTGTTGTCCGGCCTGAAGGAGGGCGACCGCGTGATTGCTGGCGTGCGCGAGCCCGAGCGCCGTCCTGCGACCCAGCAGCAGGGCGCGGGCGTGGGCCAGGGGGGGCCAGGTGGCATGCCGGGTGGCATGGGCGGTGCCGCAGGCGGGGCGCGTCGATGAGCCAGTTGCCGCAGTCGCATGAGGCCGAGGCGTTGCGCGCTGCGCCGCATCGTGCGGGCGTGCCGTTGATCGATCTGACCGGTATCACCAAGACCTATCAGAACGGCGATCTGTCGGTCGAGGTGCTGCACGGTATCGACCTGCAGATCTATCCGGGCGAACTGGTCGCCATCATGGGGGCCTCGGGTTCGGGCAAGTCCACGCTGATGAACATCCTGGGCTGCCTGGACAAGCCCACCACCGGCCACTACCGTTTCATGGGTCGGGACGTTTCCGAGCTGGAGCGCGACGAACTCGCCGAGCTGCGCCGCGATGCCTTCGGTTTCGTGTTCCAGAGCTACAACCTGATCGCCACCGGCACCGCGGCCGACAATGTGGAAGTGCCTGCTGTCTATGCGGGCATCCCCCCGGCCGAGCGCCATGCGCGTGCGGCCGAGCTGCTCGGTTCGCTGGGCCTGGGCGATCGCATGCACCACCGGCCCAACCAGCTCTCGGGTGGCCAGCAGCAACGCGTGTCCATCGCACGGGCGCTGATGAACGGTGGCCGCGTGATCCTGGCCGACGAGCCCACGGGTGCACTCGACAGCAAGAGCGGTGCCGACGTGATGGTGTTGCTCAAGGACCTCGCCGCACAAGGTCACACGGTGATCCTCATCACCCACGCCGCCGAAGTGGCGCAGCACGCGCAACGCGTCATCGAAATCAAGGACGGCAACATCGTGGCCGACCCAGGCCCGCGCCCGCCCGAAGGGCCGGCGGCTTTGGCCGCGCAGAACTGGACGGCGCGTGCAGGCCGCATCTCGCACCTGAGCGATGTGGTCGAAGCCGCCAAGACCGCGCTGCGTGCGCTGCGCGCCAACGTGTTCCGCGCCATCCTCACCCTGTTGGGCATCGTGATCGGTGTGGCTTCGGTGATCGCCATGCTCGCCATCGGCGATGGCGCCAAGCAGGTGGTGATCGACCGCATCAGCGCGATGGGCTCCAACCTGTTGCTGGTTCGACCCGGCGCACCGAACCAGCGAGGCTTCCAGAACATCGCCACTCTGGTGCTTTCGGACGTGAATGCGATCGACAAGGAAGTGCCCAATGTGCTGGCGGCCGTGCCCGAACAGAGCAGCACCGCCACGCTGCGCTACGGCGAGTCCGATTACTCGAGCAGCATCCTCGGCACGTCCTCGAAGTTTCCGCTGGCGCGCCAGTGGAAGGTGGCTCGCGGCACCTTCTTCACCGACGAGGACGAGCAGGAGTACGCCACCGTGGCGGTGCTAGGCCAGACCGTGGCCAGGGCGCTGTTCCCGGGGGGCGAGGAACCGCTGGGCAAGTTCGTGCTGGTGAACAACCTGATCTTCCAGGTGGTCGGCGTGATGAGCGCGCGCGGCGCTTCACCCAACGGGCAGGATCAGGACGACGTGGTGCTGGTGCCTTACGCCACCAGCCAGTTGCGCCTGTCGGGCCAGCGCTTTCTGCGCAACGTGACGGTGGCGGTGGCCGACGTGAGCCGCATCGACGAGACGCAATCGGCCGTGGAGTCGCTGCTGGCCGAGCGCCACGGCGTGATCGATTTCCAGATCCGCAACATGGCCTCGATCATCGACACAGCGACCGAGACGCAGAACACCATGACCATCCTGCTCGGGTCCATCGCCGCGATCTCGCTGCTGGTCGGTGGCATTGGCGTGATGAACATCATGCTGGTGAGCGTGACCGAGCGAACACGGGAGATCGGCATTCGCATGGCCACCGGCGCACGCATGCGCAACATCCTGCAGCAGTTCCTGATCGAGGCGCTGGTGGTGTCTGCGCTCGGTGGCCTGATAGGCGTCGTCATTGGCCTGGGCGTGGCCTTCGTGATTGGCGCTACGGGCACGGCGGTGCAGTTCTCGATCACGCCGGTGGTGCTGGCGTTTGGCTGTGCGTTTGCTACCGGCCTCATCTTTGGTTATCTGCCTGCGCGCAAGGCTGCGCAACTCGATCCTGTCGTGGCCCTGTCTTCCGAATGAGCACAGTGATGAAACCGTTTCAAATCCCGTTGGCCAGGCCCCTGGTGCTCGCCGTGGCCCTGGCGCTGCAGGCCTGCGCCACGACCGAGTCGGCCCGTGGACCGGTGGTCGAAATGCCTGCCGCCTGGAGCCCGGCCGTGCCGCCGACCGAGGCGCCGCAACTGACCTCGGCATGGTGGCAGTCCTTTGGTTCGCAGCCGCTGGAGCGCCTGATCGAAGAAGCCCAGGCCGGGAGCCCCGACCTGCGCATCGCCATCGAGCGCATGCGCCAGGCCGACATCGCCCTGCAGCAGGCTGGCGTCTCGCGCCTGCCTTCTGTCAATGGCAGCGTGGGTGCCTCGGCGGGTCAGACCGATGCCCCTGGCAGCCCGTCCACGTCGCGTGAGTCGAGCAGTGTGGGTTTGTCGGTCAGCTACGAGGTCGATCTCTGGGGTCGCATCGCGGCTGGCGTGCGCGCGGGCGAGGCGTCGTTCCAGGCCAGCCAGTACGACTGGAAGACCGCGCGCCTCACGTTGCTCACGGCCGTGGCCAACAACTACTTCCTCTGGCTCAACACCGCGGAACGCCTGCGCATCGCGCGCGAGAATCTGGCCATCGCCGAGCGCGTGCTGGCCATCGTGGAAGCGCGCCAGCGCAACGGCGTGGCCACCGCACTCGAGGTTTCGCAACAACGAACCACCGTGCTGTCGCAGCGCACGGCCTTGCTGCCCATCGAACTCCAGCAACGGCAGACCGCCACGGCGCTGGCGCTGCTGCTGGGCCGGGTGCCGCAGGGTTACGTGCCCGAAGCGGGCGAATTCACCGAGTTGCGTGTGCCCGCGCTCTCGCCGGGCCTGCCGGCGTCGCTGCTCACGCGACGGCCTGACCTGGCCTCCGCTGAAGCGCAACTCGCCGCGGCCGATGCCAACGTGGAGGCGGCGCGCAAGGCATTGCTGCCAAACCTGTCGCTGTCCTTGTCGGGCAGCCTGGGCACCTCCGCCTTGCTGAGCCTCGCGGATCCCACGCGCAGTGTGTCGCTGGGCATCTCGCTGGCGCAGTCGATTTTCGATGGAGGTCGTCAGCGCCTGCAGATCCGCAGCACCGAATCGCAGCGTGTGGTGCTGATCGAGAACTACGGCAAGGCCATCCGCACCGCGCTCAAGGAAGTCGATGACGGCCTGGGCAACGTGGACCGCAGCCAGCGGCAGGAAGCCCTGCAGCGCGAGGTGGTGGCGCAGGCCCGTCGTTCGCTGCAGCTGGCCGAGTTGAGGTACCGGGAGGGCAGTGGTGACCTGCTGTCGGTCCTCGACGCACAGCGAACGCTGTTTTCCGCGCTCGATGCGCTCGCCACGCAGAGCCTGTCGCGCCTGAGTGCGGCCCTCGATCTGTACAAGGCGCTGGGCGGGGACTGGTCGGGTCCGCCCCCTCCGTTGTCCTGAGTGTCGCCAGCCCTGGCGAATTTTCAGCGCTTCCAGCATATTTCTAAATGAGAATCGTTATAATTCTCAGGCTGATAAGCGCAGGCGGTTTCCGCCCTCGCGATGTGCCTCCCTCCGTTGGCTCCCGACCCGTTTCTGCGTTTGCCTTACTCCCGTGAAGAACCCCTCGGCCGCTCCTGCGGCGTCCAACCGTGCCTACTGGCTCAAGACCCTGCACCAATGGCACTGGATCAGTTCGGCCCTCTGCCTGATCGGCATGTTGCTGTTCGCCATCACGGGCATCACGCTCAACCACGCAGCAGACATCGCGGCCGAACCGAAGGTTCAGCAGAAGGTGGTGCAGTTGCCGGCCGAACTGCAGACCGCGCTGGCGCCCAGGGACGACGAGCCGGAGAACGCCGCGCTGCCACCAGCGGCGCATCGCTGGCTGGCCCAGGCGCTGGATGTGAGCCTGCCGGATGCGCAGGCCGAGTGGTCACCCGAAGAAATCTACCTCTCGTTGCCGCGCCCGGGTGGCGACGCGTGGCTTCGCATCGAGCGCGAATCGGGCAGCGTGGAATACGAGCGCACCGATCGCGGCTGGATCTCGTACCTGAACGACCTGCACAAGGGCCGCCACACCGGGCTGGCCTGGAAATGGTTTCTCGACATCTTCTCGGTGGCCACGCTGGTGTTCTGCATCACCGGCCTGTTCATCCTCAAGTTCCACGCGACGAACCGCCCCTCGACCTGGCCCTTGGTGGGCATGGGGCTGGTGGCGCCCCTGTTGCTCGTGATCCTGTTCATCCATTGACTGTCGAAGGAGCTGCGTTCCCATGTTGATCCGATACGCCACCGCCATTTCCGCGGCGGGGTTTGCATTCCCCGCACTGGCCGCCGACATGGCGCTCAAAGTCGAGATTCCGCGCCTCACCGTGGCGGAATACCACCGTCCCTACGTGGCGATCTGGATCGAGAAGAACGACCAGTCCTTCGCCGGCAACCTCGCTGTCTGGTACGACATCAAGATGCGCAACAACGAGGGCACGAAGTGGCTCAAGGACATGCGCGCCTGGTGGCGCAAGAGCGGCCGTGAGCTGACGATGCCGGTCGATGGCCTTAGCGGCGCCACGCGCGCGCCGGGCGAACAGACCGTGCAGTTCGCCGACACCACCGCGCTGGGCAAGCTGGCCCCGGGTGAATACAACGTCGTGCTCGAGGCGGCGCGCGAAGTGGGTGGCCGAGAAGTGGTGAAGGTGCCCTTCGTGTGGCCTCCCAAGGCCGCCACCACCACACAAGCCCGTGGCGAACACGAGCTCGGCGCGATCAGCGTCACCGTCAAACCCTGACCCGACTGGAGACCCTCATGAAAAACACTTCCGTTCGCGCACGCGTTCTCACGCTGGCCGCTGCGGCTGCCCTCGCGTTGCCCGCTGCCGTACATGCTCACCGCTCGTGGTTGCTGCCCTCGGGCACCATCTATTCGGGCCAGTTGCCCTGGGTGTCGGTCGATGCCGCCGTCTCCAACGACATCTTCTATTACGAGCACAACGCCGCAGGTCTGGACAACCTGGTGGTGATCGGCCCCGATGGCCAGCCCGTGCAGGCCGAGAATCAGGCCAAGGGTCGCTACCGCAGCATGTTCGACGTGAAGCTCGAGAAGCAGGGCACGTACCGCATCGCGCTGGTCAACGAAGGCATGACCGCCAGCTTCAGGGTGGGTGCGGAGACCAAGCGCCTGCGTGGCACGGCGGAGTCGCTGGCCAAGGAAATCCCGGCCAATGCGGAGGATCTGCGCGTGAGTCAGTCGCAAGGCCGCGTCGAAACCTTCGTGACCTCGGGCAAGCCCACGACTGACGCCCTCAAGCCCACGGGCCGTGGCATCGAGTTGGTGCCGGTGACGCACCCGAACGACCTGGTGGAGGGCGACACCGCCACGTTCCGCTTCATCGACAACGGCAAACCCGCCGCTGGGTACTCAGCCACCGTGATCCTGGCCGGCCTGCGTTACCGCAGCGAGCTGGGCGAGATCCGCACCACCACCGACGACAAGGGCGAGATCAAGGTCAAGTGGCCTGCCGCCGGCATGTACTGGGTCAACATCGCCCCGCCCCGGGCGCCTGGCATGGGTGGCCCAGGTGGTCCGGGCGCCGGAGGCCCTGGCGCTGCTGCAACCGCGGCAGATGCACAGCGTCCTGTGCCCACCGGCCCCGCCGGCACACTCGCCGAACCCGTGCGTCGCTCGGGTTACAGCCTCACGCTGGAAGTGCTGCCGCGCTGATGAATCGCGTGTTGGTGCCGTTGCAGCTGGACGGCACAGTGCCCGTGCTGGGTGCCCGCAAGCACACCCTCTGCGGCGAGACCATGGGCACCACCTGGCGGGTGCTCTGTGCGACGTCGCAAGCCTGCCCGGTTGAAGTTCTGCGGGTCGCCATTCAGGAAGAGCTGGACCTGGTGGTGGCGCAGATGAGCACCTGGCTTCCCGGCTCCGATCTGGATCGCTTCAACCGGGCGCCAGCAGGCACCTGGCACGCGCTGCCCGAACCCTTCGCCGGGGTGCTTGAGGCAGCGGTGTGGATGGCCGATGTGTCCGGTGGTGCCTTCAATCCTGCGGCGGGTGCGTTGGTCAATCTCTGGGGTTTCGGCCCCAGCCCCCGATACACCGATCCCGGTTTCAAGGTGCCCACCGAGGCGGCCGTGCAGACGGCGCTCGCCCACACCGACTGGCGCGCGCTGCGGTGGGATGCCGACCTGCGCCAAGCCTGTCAACCCGGCGGCGTATGGCTGGACTTCTCCGCGATTGCCAAAGGCCATGCAGTGGATCGCGTATCGCGGCGGTTGACCGATATGGGCGTGCGAAACACCCTGGTGGAGGTGGGGGGTGAACTGCGCGGCCAGGGCTTTGGTCTGGCGGGTCAGCCCTGGTGGGTGGATCTTGAGTCGCCGCCGGCCGCGCAAGGCGCACACGCGCTGTTGCCCACGCGCGTGGCCCTGCACGGGCTGTGCGTGGCGACCTCGGGCGACTACCGGCGCGCTTTCACGCATGGCGGCGCGCATTGGCCGCACACCATCGACCCACGCCAGGGCCGTCCTGTGGACCATGGCCTTGCTTCGGTGAGCGTGCTGCACGAAGAATGCCTGTGGGCAGATGCCTGGTCCACGACGCTCACGGTGTTGGGACAAGAGGAGGGCATGGCGCTGGCCGCCGAGCATCGCATTGCCGCGCTGTTCGTGCAGCGGGAATGCGATGGCAGCCTCCGCGAGACGCTCACGCCCGCCATGGAAGAACTCACCGGATGACGCGAGAACAGATCGCACAGGCCCTGGCCACGGTGCTGTGTTACGCCCTGATGTGCGGCGCCATCGCCTGGCGCTACCGCCAGCGCCAGCGCGAAGCACAGCGCCGTGTGGACGCCCTGCTGCCCGCCACGCCGGGCGCCCCGGCGTGGTGGGTGACTTACGCCAGCCAGACTGGTCAGGCCGAAGAACTGGCCCTGCAGACCGCGCAGGCCCTGCACACCGCTGGCGTGCCGGTGCGGCTTGCGCCTTTGAGTCAGGTCAGCCTCGCCGATCTGCAATTGGCCGATCGCCTGCTGTGCATTGCCAGCACCTATGGCGAAGGCGACCCGCCCGACAGCGCGGTGCCTTTTGCACGCCAGGTCATGGCCAGTGCGGCGGTGAACCTCTCGCACCTGCATGTGGGTCTGCTGGCGCTGGGTGACCAGACCTACGCGCACTACTGCGGCTTTGGTCGCGCGCTGGACGGCTGGCTCATGGCCCGTGGCGCGCAGCCGCTTTTCGAGCGGATCGACGTGGACAAGAGCGACCCGCAGGCCCTGCAGCGCTGGCGCCAGCACCTCGCCCACCTGGCCGGCACCAACGACCTGCCCGACTGGGAAGCGCCCGCCTTGCAAGTCTGGCGTTTGCAGGCGCGTGCACACCTCAACCCTGGCAGCGCGGGTGAGCCGGTGTGCCATCTCGTGCTCGTGCCCGACGCGGGTGACGCCTTGCCTGAGTGGCAGGCAGGCGATCTCGTGCAGATCGAGGCGCCCAGCGCGCCCGGCGAGCCGCGCGACTACTCGATTGCGTCGGTGCCGCAGGACGGTGCTTTGCACCTGCTGGTGCGCCAGAGCCGGCGTGCCGACGGCGGCCTGGGCGTGGCCTCGGGCTGGCTCACGCAGCACGCAGACCTGGGTGCATCGATCATGCTGCGCGTGCGTGCGCACAGCGGGTTCCGCATTGGCGACAACGCGGGCCGACCGCTCATCCTGATCGGCAACGGCACGGGGCTGGCAGGCCTTCGCGGCCACATGCGGGGACGCCTTGCCGCCGCCGGATCATTGACCACTGATGCGGCGCGCCCCGAGAGCGTGGCACCCATGTGGCTGCTGTTCGGTGAGCGCAACGCGCGTTGCGACGCCCACCATCGTGATGAGATCGATGGCTGGCTCCAGCGAGGCTGGCTCAGCCGTGCGGACTGGGTGTTCTCGCGCGACCAGGAAGAGCGCCGCTACGTGCAGCACGCGCTGGCCGAATCTGCAAGCGGCGTGCTGGAGTGGGTGGAGAAGGGCGCCGCCATCTACGTGTGCGGCAGCCTGGAGGGCATGGCAGGCGAGGTGGACCAGACGCTGCAATCCATCCTGGGTGAACAGGCCTTGCAACAGCTGGCGGCCGACGGCCGCTATCGGCGCGACGTGTATTGAACCCAGAGCGCCCGCGGAACCGGCTTTGCCGGGCCGCAGGGTGCGCCCCCTTGAGGGGGTGACGCCGCAGGCGGCGCAGGGGTGATCGCTAAGCCTCTGCCCATTGCTGGAGGAGCTTGTGGTAGTGACCGGTCAGTGCCACCACTTCCGCGGTATCGCCCAACTGATGACGCAGCTTGAGGATGGTCATGTCCAGTTCGAACAGCATTGAGCGCCGCCACGCGTCGCGCACCAGACTCTGTGTCCAGAGGAACGACGCCACGCGCACGCCGCTCGTCACCGGCTCCACGCGGTGCAAGCTGGTGGACGGGTAGACGATGGCGTCACCCGCATCGAGCTTGATCTCATGCGTGCCGAAGCTGTCTTCAGCAATCAGTTCGCCGCCTTCGTACTCATCGGGCGCGCTGAGAAACACAGTAGTGGACACATCGGTGCGCACCTTCTGGCCGCTGAAGCGGTCGGTCTGGATGGTGTTGTCGATGTGGTTGCCGTAGTGCCCGCCACCTTCGTAGCGGTTGAACATCGGCGGAAGCATGGTGTTGGGCAACACCGCCGAGACGAACAGCGGGTGGCGCTGAAGTGCAGAAGCGATGCGTTGGGAGAGTGGCGCAAAAACCGGTGATGCGGCGTCGAGCTGCAGGTTCTGTTTGACGTTGGCCGCCTGCGGGCCGGTGGACCGCAGGCCGTCGACCCAGCCCTCCGTGTCCAGCGTGCGACGGATGTCGGCGACCTCGGCCGCGGTCAGTACCTGGGGAATGTGCAGCAGCATGAGCCTGGGTTCCTGAAATGGGAAGAGGCCCGCGTGGGCGGACCTCTTGAGGAAAGCATTCTGAAGAAGTGGTCAGTGCATCAGAACTTGTAGTTGGCCGTGACGGCGGCAGAGCGCGGAGCGCCCAACCCGATGCGCGAACCACCGTTGTTCAACACCTGGAGGTAATCCTTGTCGAACAGGTTGTAGACGTTCAGGCGGAAGCTGAGCTTGGGATTCACCTGGTAGGTCGCCATGGCATCGGCTACCCAGAAGGACGGGATGTTGGGCACGCCCGCAGCGACCGGCTGGCCGACCGTGATCACGCGCTTCTGTTCCGAGGAGTAGCGTGCGCCCAGGCCCATGGTCAGCTTGTCCAGCTGGTACGAGGTCCACACCGTGGCGGTCAGGTCGGGCGACCAGCGCACACCGGTGGTGGTGACGGTGGCGGACTGCTGATTGAGCTGCTTGGTGCTGGTCTTGGCCAGGCCGGCGGTGATCTGCCAGAAGTTGGTGATCTGGCCCACGGCCGACAACTCGATGCCCTGCACCCGCGTCTTGCCAAACTGCTGCGTCGTGCCGCTGATGGTGTCGTACGTGGTCTGCTTGTCGTTGTCGGTGCGGAAGATCGCCGCCGCCACGTTCAGGCGCTTGTTCAACAATTCCCACTTGGTGCCCAGTTCCACCGACTGGGTTTCCTGGGGGTCCAGTGCCGAGTTGTTGATGTTGCCGGCCGTTGCGCTGAGCTGGAAGTTGTTGCCACCAGGAGGGGTGGCCGAAGTGGCGTACGACACGTAGACGCTGCCGTTTTCCGCCGGCTTGTACACAGCGCCCAGATTCCAGCTGGTCAGCGTATCCGAGTCGTCGGCGTTGACGGTGGGTGTGCGCGTGCTGACGGAGTAGTTGTCCAGCCGCAGGCCGCCATTGAGCGAAAAGCGTTCGGTGAGTTGAGCGTTGTTGAACACGTACAGGCCCACCGTGCTGGTCGAGCCGCCCGTTTGCGCACCCGTGCGAGGACCGAACGTGGACATGGGGTCGTTCGGATTCGGGTTGTACAGGTTGGCCGCGGTATTGGTGCCGGTGGCCGTGTGTGCATAGGTGGTCTGGCGCTCGTTCATCAGCTCCAGACCTGCGGCCAGAGAATGCTGGACGCTACCGGTCTTGAACTCACTGTTCAGGCTGGTCTGGTTGGCGAAGATGGAGTTTTCCTGGTCCACGTTCTGGCGCGAGCGTGCGACCGTCCAGGTGGCAGGGTCACCGGGAACCACGGCGGTGAACGCGCCGGTGCCGGTGAGCACGCGGTCCATGCGCGTCTTGCCGTAGCGCGTCACGTTGCGGACCGTGAGGCCCGGGCCGACGTCGTGCTCGACCTTCACCGTAAACATGTCCGCATCGATCTTCTCGTAGTCGCTGGGACTGCCGTAAAAGTTCTCGCGATTGACTTTGGGCGCTCCCGCAATCACCGGTGTGGCGTTGAAGAAGTTCGGGTAGCCGATGGAGGGAATGCCGCCATCGGGCGTGTTGTTCTGCCGGATGTGCTGTGAGTAGAGGTGCACGCGAGTGGGCGTACCCAGACCGGCGACATATGACAGGCCAAGCCCGCCGCCCGAGTTGTCCACGAAGTTGCGCCCGTCTACACCACTGTCCTGCACCATGGCATTCACGCGGAAGGCGGAGGTGTCGCTGAGCTGACGGTTCAGGTCCAGCGTGGCGCGCTTGCGTTTGGCCGTGCCCAGGGTACCGGAGACGCTGCTCTCGTCACCCAGGTGGGCTTGCTTGGAAATCAGGTTGAGGGAGCCCGTGGTGGCGCCACGACCGGTTTCTGCACCAGCGGGGCCCTTGATGATTTCGATCTGTTCCAGGTTGAAGACGTCACGTGTCACGGCGCCAAGGTCGCGGATGCCGTCCACGAAAGTGGATTGCTGCAGCGAGAAGCCGCGCAACTGGAAGGTGTCACCGGCAGAAGTGTTGCCGTTTTCACCCATCTGCATGGTGATGCCGGGCGTGTTGCGCAGCGCTTCCATCAAGGTGATGGCGCCTTGCTCTTCCAGCGTTTCCTTCTTGATGATCTGGATGGTCTTGGGCGTGTCCAGCAGCGGCTGGGTGATCTTTTCGTTGGCCGACTTGTCGGCCTTGTAGGGGACTTCGGGCGTCTCCGTGACGGTCACAGTGGGCAGGGTGGGTGCCTGCTGTGCCATGCCGGCGGCGGGAACGGAGGCGGCCAGGAGAGCCAGGAGGTGGAAGGGCTTGCTGTGCTTGCGGCTGCGGATGTGTGCCATGGAGGGTCCTTGCTGAGGAGGGTGAGATGGCTGGCTGCATCCATCACACGGGCTCATTGCAGGAATGGCGCGCGGCGAAAGGCTATGGCTGGCTTTGGTCAGAATTATCAATAATAAAAATCATTCTCATTCACATTTTTTGCGAATTGTTGTGAATAGGCATCGGAAAGGGGCGACGGCGCCAGGGTTGAAAAAGCCGTGGCGCCGTGAAGGGTCGAGAGCAGAGGGGGCTTGCGCACCGACGCTTGTTAGTGTCAGGTGGCGGCCGTCAGGGCGTCAGAAAGTGATGTTGGCGGCGAGCCAGAAGGTCCGGCCGGCCGGCGTGGTGCCAGCAACGGATGCGCCGCCCTGGAAGTACTCGTTGACCCATGTGGGCGTGCCGTTCAGGTCGACCAACCGGTATTGGCGGAAGTCCTTGTCGAACAGGTTGAAGATGTTGGCGGTCAGCGTCACGTTCCTCGAGACCTTGTAGGAGCCACCGAGGTTGAAGATGGCGTGGGGCTGGATGTCGCCAACGGCCTGGTAGATCGCCAGGTTGTTGCCAGTCAGGTTGGCCGGATTGCCGCTGAAACGGGGGCTTTTGCCGCGGTATTCGCCGCGCAGCCACAGGCGCAGCTTCTCGCTGGTGTCCCAGTTCAGTTGCGCGTTGGCGATGTGCTTGGCGGTGTTGGCGAGCTGACCGTTCTTCACGCCGCCTTCGATGACTTCGCTGTTGGTCCAGGTGTAGCCCACCTTCAGACCCCAGGTCGGCGCCAGCTTGTAGCGGGTGGCCAGCTCCAGACCCCAGGTCGTGGCTTCATCGACGTTGATCGAATAGCTGGCGGTGGGGTTGGCCGAGCAACTGGAGATGAGGACCGTCGCGCAGTCGCCACCGCCACTGATCTTGTCTTCGACCTTGTTGTGGAAGAAGGTGGCGGACGCGTTCAGCCCCTTCTGGTTGTCGAACAGCGCCGAGAGTTCGGTGCTGGTACTGGTCTCCGGTTTCAGGGTCGGGTTGCCGATGTTGATGGTGGCACCCTGGCCACTGACACCGCTCACCCCATCGATGAGCTGGTTCAGGCGCGGTGCGCGGAAACCCTGGCTGACGCCGCCCTTGAAGGTCCAGGCGTCGGTGGCGTTCCAGACCAGGTAGGCGCGCGGGCTGACCTGGCCGCCGAATGCGCTGTGGTGGTCGTAGCGGGCGCCGAAGGTGGCGGTCAGGTTGTCGCGCAGGCGCCATTCGTCTTCAGCGAACAACGACCACAGAGTCTGGTCGTGGGCCTGGGGAAGCAATCCGTCAACGAGCTTCGCGTCCCACCACTGAACGCCCGTGGTCATCACATGGGAATCGCCCAGCGGGGCGACCAGCTTGCTGTCGAACACCACGTTGGTGGTTTCGAGCTCGCGGTGCGTGCCGCGGCGAGGATCCCCAGCCGGCACGGCGCCGCCGGGGATGGTGCGCCCGATGGTTTCCGTCACGGTGCGCATCAGGCTGCTCTCGACCAGCCCGATGTCCAGCCTTGACGCATGTCCGACGGCAAACTGATCGCGGTTGAAGCGCAGGTAGTCCCGGTAGCCGGGAGGGTTGTTGCCGAGCAGGTTGGTGGTGGCGTCTCGCGTGCCCAGGCGCCCGTCTTCGTTGTTGTACCAGGTGCGGCCTTGCTCCACATCGAGCCAGAGGTCGTGCTGGCGGTTGGGGGTGAGCGTGAGACGCGCGCCCAGGTTGTGCTGGCGGGTTTCGGGCGGTGCCGGGTTGCGGGCGGCCGCAGGCTGTGCTGCACCAGGGGCGAGCACGTAGTCGGCCGCGTCCCGGCGGTAGATGTTTCCGCGAATGGCCAGGCCGAGCATGTCCTGCTTGATCGGGCCGCTGGCGTAGAGGTTGGTGCGGTACTGCGATCCCCAGGTGCTGTCTTGCGGCAGGCCGGTTTCCAGCGTCAGCTCGCCGCCCCATTCTTTTGCGACCTTGCGCGTGATGATGTTGATGACGCCACCCATGGCATCGGAGCCATAGAGCGTGGACATGGGACCGCGGATGACCTCGATGCGTTCGATGGCGGCAATGGGGGGGATCAGGCTGGTGTGTGCAGCGCCAAAGCCGTTGGGCGTCACGTCACCGGCCACGTTCTGCCGTCGGCCGTCGATCAGGATGAGCGTGTATTCGCTGGGCATGCCGCGGATCGAGATGTCCAGGCCACCGGTTTTTCCGGTGCCGCCCTGCACGTCGATGCCTTCGACGTCGGTGAGCGCTTCCGCGAGGTCGCGGTACTGCCTGGTCTCCAGATCCTGGCGTGTCACCACGGAAATGGAGGCCGGTGCCTGCTTGATGTCCTGCTCGAATCCGGAAGCGGAGACGACGACTTCCTTGAGGGATGTCTCGGCCTCCTGCGCCTGGCCGGTGCCGAGCGCCGAGAGGTACAGGCTGCAGGCCATGGTCGTGGCTTGCAGCGGAAAGCGAAGGGCCAGGGAAACGCCTCGCCGGGCTGCCGGCAGGGTGGATGCTTTCGACATCGGGTGTCCTTATCTGTGGATGCGGTGGAAGAGAACTGGCTGGCTGCTTCCACTGGGCGCCGCGCATCACTGCAAAGGACGGGGAGGAGGTCTGGCTGGCTACTTTTACTATTATTACAAATGAAAAGCATTCTTGTTAAGATTTTGATAATTTTCTTGTGATAGAGCAATTTGGTACCGCCAGGAAAAAACAGCGAGAAATGCCGAAAGCGCCGAAAAACAGCTTGCTCAACGGGGTTTCCCATGAAGTGTGGTAAACAAGAATGGTTCCCATCGGCCGAATTGCTGCGGGGCAACATAAAAGCTATGAGGCGGATAAAGACTATCAATGCAGAATATCGATACATTTAAGCTATCATTTGCCTGTCGTCTCGCCAAACCGGCTTTCTTTTCTTTCCATCCAACCAACTCACTGAACTGGAGAAACACATGTCCCTGATCAACACCACCGTTCCGGCGTTTTCCACCACCGCCTTCCACAACGGCAAGTTCGTGCCCGTCTCCGATGCCAGTCTGCGTGGCGAGTGGTCCGTGCTGATCTTCATGCCGGCCGCCTTTACCTTCAACTGCCCCACCGAAGTGGAAGACGCGGCCGACAACTACGCCGAGTTCCAGAAGGCCGGCGCCGAGGTCTATATCGTCACCACCGACACCCACTTCTCGCACAAGGTGTGGCACGAGACCTCGCCCGCCGTGGGCAAGGCCAAGTTCCCGCTGATCGGTGACCCCACGCACCAGCTGACCCGCGGTTTCGGCGTGCACATCGAAGAAGAAGGTTTGGCGCTGCGCGGCACCTTCATCATCAACCCCGAAGGCGTGATCAAGACCGCCGAGATCCACGACAACGCCATTGCCCGCGACGTGAAGGAAACCCTGCGCAAGCTGAAGGCCGCCCAGTTCGTGGCCAACAACCCCGGCCAGGTCTGCCCGGCCAAGTGGCAGGAAGGCGCCAAGACCATCGCGCCGTCGCTGGAGCTGGTTGGCAAGATCTGATCGTTCAGGTCAGTACCGCAGCCCGATGGGTGGCGGTCCTTCGCGGACTGCCACCCATCCACCGGCGGCATTGAAGCCAACCCTCATTCAAGGAGATCCTTATGCTCGACACCACCATGAAGACCCAGCTCCAGGGCTATCTGGAGATGCTTCGGCAACCGATCCGCCTCATCGCATCGCTGGATGGCAGCGAGGCATCGGTCGAACTGCGTGGCCTGCTGCAGGACATTGCGAGCCTCTCGGACAAGGTGTCCTTTGACGAGAGCGGCACCGATGCGCGCAAGCCATCGTTCCTGATCGCGCGTGAAGGCGACACCACCGGCGTGCGATTTGCCGCGATCCCGCTGGGCCATGAATTCACCTCGCTGGTGCTCGCGCTGCTGTGGACCGGCGGCCACCCGCCCAAGGTGGAAGCCGCCACGCTGGACGCGATCGACGCGCTCCAGGGTGACTTTCGTTTCGAGGTCTACATGAGCCTGTCCTGCCACAACTGCCCGGACGTGGTGCAGGCGCTGTCGCTGATGGCGATCCGCAACCCGGGCGTGCAGACGACCGTGATCGACGGCGTGCACTTCCAGGACGAAGTCAATGAGCGTCAGGTGATGGCCGTGCCCATGGTGTTTCTCAATGGCGAGGTGTTCGGCTCGGGCCGCATGACGCTGGAAGAGATCGTCGCCAAGCTCGACGTGAACGCCGACCAGCGAGAAGCCGAGAAGCTCGATGCCAAGGAAACCTTCGACGTGCTCATCGTCGGCGGTGGCCCGGCCGGTGCGGCCGCGGCGGTGTACGCCGCGCGCAAGGGCATCCGCGTGGGTGTGGCGGCCGAGCGTTTCGGTGGCCAGGTGAACGACACGATGGCGATCGAAAACTACATCAGCGTGCTCGAGACCGATGGCCCGAAGTTCGCCACGGCGCTCGAAGCGCAGGTGCGCCACTACGACGTCGACATCATGAACCTGCAGCGCGCCGACAAACTGATTCCGGCCAACGAGCCGGGGGGTCTGGTGCAGGTGCAGATGGCCAACGGCGCCACGCTGAAGGCGCGCAGCGTGATCCTGTCCACCGGTGCGCGCTGGCGCAATGTGAACGTGCCCGGCGAAGCTGAGTACCGCAACAAGGGCGTGGCCTACTGCCCGCACTGCGATGGCCCGCTCTTCAAGGGCAAACGCGTGGCCGTCATTGGCGGCGGCAACTCCGGTGTGGAAGCGGCCATCGATCTGGCGGGCATCGTGCAGCACGTGACGCTGGTCGAGTTTGCCGATGCCCTCAAGGCCGACGCGGTGCTGGTGAGCAAGCTCAAGAGCTTGCGCAACGTGAGCATCCACGTGAATGCGCAGACCACCGAGATCACTGGCGCAAGCGGCAAGGTCAACGGCCTGTCGTACAAGGACCGCGTGAGCGGCGAGGTGCACCACGTGGAGCTGGAAGGCGTGTTCGTGCAGATTGGCCTGGTGCCCAACACCGAGTGGCTCAAGGGCACGGTCGAACTCAGCCGCTTCGGCGAGATCGAGGTGGACGCCAAAGGACACACCAGCCTGTCCGGCGTGTTCGCTGCCGGCGACTGCACGACGGTGCCCTACAAGCAGATCGTCATCGCCGCAGGTGAGGGATCGAAGGCCGCGCTCAGTGCCTTCGACTACCTCATCCGCCAGCCGGTGGTGAGCGTTGCGGACGAGGCAGTCGCTGCCTGACCCGCATCACCTCTCGCTTGCACTGGCCTGAGGAGCCCGAAGCGACGATGCCGGTTTCCGAGCGCACCGGTTGCGCCAGCAAGCCAGCGCGGGCGATGCTCGCGCGGCTACCACCACCAGCGTGTCCGTTGCTTCTCGTCGAAACGGAACGCGGCCACGTCGGCGAAAGTGGACTTGCCGAGCATTCGCGAGCACTCGGCCAGGAATGCTTGCCAAGTGCTGATGTGAATATGAAGAGCTCTTAAAAATCGGTGCTCCTTCGGAGCCTCCGAGTCGGTGTACTTGCTCTCAATTTGAAAGCTTCACGTCAGCTTGAATGCTGGCTCGTAGGGGCTTTCCCTAGATTCACTGGTTGGTCGGGCGCTTGCAATTTTTCAGTAAGCAAGCGACCAGACACTCGCCGCCGGAGTCACAGAACCCGCCGCAGTCGCCTGTGGTTGGAAACCGCCTGGCCGGAGTGCCGGACCTACTTGGAGCAAGCAAAAATGGCAACAGCCGACATGTCAATAAATGTGCGGGAACGGTCCCGTCCCATGACCCGCGAAGAGAAAAAAGTCATCATGGCCTCTTCGGCCGGCACCATCTTCGAGTGGTACGACTTCTATCTCTACGGTTCGCTCGCCGCCATCATCGGCGCGCAGTTCTTCACTGCCTTCCCCGAAAGCACGCGCAACGTGTTTGCGCTGCTGGCGTTTGCAGCCGGCTTCATCGTGCGCCCCTTCGGCGCCCTGGTGTTCGGCATGCTGGGCGACATGATCGGTCGCAAGTACACCTTCCTGATGACCATTGTCATCATGGGTGTCTCGACCTTCCTCGTTGGCGTGCTACCCAACTACGAAAGCATCGGCACGGCCGCCCCGATCATCCTGATCATCCTGCGCATGGCGCAGGGCCTGGCTCTCGGAGGTGAGTACGGCGGTGCAGCCATCTATGTGGCGGAACATGCACCTGCCAACCAGCGTGGCTACTTCACCGCCTTCATCCAGACCACGGCGACGCTGGGTCTGCTGTTGTCGCTGATCGTGATCCTTTCGGTGCAGGGCTACGTCAACGGGGCCTATCCCGATGTGCCCCTGCTCAAGGATGGCGTGGCCGTGCTGATGGCCGACGGGAACCCGACCATGGTCAAGGCGTTCAACGCCTGGGGCTGGCGCATCCCGTTCATTGGTTCGATCTTCCTGCTGGCCATTTCGCTGTACATCCGCCTGCAGATGAACGAGAGCCCCGCCTTCAAGAAGATGAAGGAAGAGGGTCGCGCCTCCAAGGCACCGCTGAGCGAAGCCTTCGGCAACTGGAAAAACGGCAAGATCGCCCTCATCGCGCTCCTCGGTTTGGTCGCAGGTCAGGCGGTGGTCTGGTACACCGGTCAGTTTTACGCGCTGTTCTTCATGCAGAACGTGATCAAGGTCGACAGCTTCACCGCCAACGTGATGGTGGCGTGGTCTCTGATTCTCGGTACCGGCGGTTTCCTGGTCTTCGGTGCGCTGTCCGACCGCATCGGCCGCAAGCCGATCATCCTGGCGGGCTGTCTGCTGGCCGCGATCACCTTTCTGCCCGTGTTCACGCTGTTGACCAAGACCGCCAATCCGTCACTCTATGCAGCGCACCAGACGCCTGTCACGGTGACCGTGTCGCCTGAAGACTGCTCGTTCCAGTTCAACCCCACAGGAACGGTGAAGTTCACGTCGTCTTGCGACATCGCCAAGGCGCAACTCGCCCGGACTTCGGTGAACTACGAAACCGTCGAGACGACACCTGGCGCAGTGACCACGGTGAAAGTGGGAGACACCTCGATCGAGTCCTATGACGCGAGCAAGCTGACCGGCGACGACCTGAAAAAGGCGAAGGCCACCTTTGACAGCAGTCTGAACAACGCGCTGAAAAAGGCGGGCTACCCGCTGGTGCCCTCGGACAACACCACCATCGCCAAGGCCCAGCACTTTTTCGACATCTTCACGGCGCAGAAGCTGACGATCGTGATCATCCTGACCTACCTCGTCATCCTGGTGACGATGGTCTACGGTCCGATCGCAGCGATGCTGGTCGAACTGTTTCCCACGCGCATCCGCTACTCCGGCCTTTCGCTGCCGTACCACATTGGCAACGGCTGGTTCGGTGGCTTGATGCCTGCGACGGCGTTCGCGATCTCTGCGCAGACCGGCAACATCTACTCCGGCTTGTGGTACGCGATCGTGATTGCGGTCATGACGGTGATCATCGGCTCGCTGTTCGTGCCTGGCGGCACGCACAAGAAGGACATCTTCGCCGGCGATTCGACCCGATAATCCTGGATCAACAACCGGGCCAGGCTTCCGTTCCGGACCCTGGCCCGGTTCCCATTTGAGAGCCCCACGTGACCGATCTTGTGATTTCGCAATTGAGCGACCTGTTCAGAATTGGCCTGATCGTCGCACTGGTGATCACCATGCGCCGAACTTCTGCGGTAACGGGACGCATCCTGCCCCTCGCCCTGGGTGTGGTGTTCGTCGCCGTGATTCTGCCCACGACGATGCCCGGTGGCTCGGCCAGCCTGACCGATGCCATCCTCGCTGGACTCGTCTCCAATCTGCTCATCCTGGCGGTGGTCCTCACCATGGCAAGCTTGATCGCAAGACTGCGTCGCTGAACCGCCTTCTCCCTGTTTTCGAATTCTCCGTCGCCTCAATACTCCAGGCGCTCGGGCCGGATCTCCTGCAGGATCGTGGTGGCGATTTCCTCGATCGATTTCGTTGTGGTGGAGAGCCAGCGGATGCCCTCGCGCCGCATCATCGCCTCGGCCTCGCTCACCTCCATGCGGCAGTTGTCGAGCTGGGCGTAGTGCGAATTGGGGCGCCGCTCGTTGCGAATCTCGCTCAGTCGCTCGGGTGCGATGGTCAGGCCGAAGATTTTCTTGCGGTGCGGCACCAGCGCAGGTGGCAGCTTGCGGCGCTCGAAGTCTTCTGGAATCAGCGGGTAGTTCGAAGCCTTCAGACCGTACTGCATGGCCAGGTACAGCGAGGTCGGCGTCTTGCCACTGCGGCTCACGCCCACCAGGATCACATCCGAGCCTTCCAGGTCTTTGTGGCTCTGGCCGTCGTCGTGCGCCAGCGAGAAGTTGATCGCCTCGATGCGATCGTGGTAGGCCTGGCTTTTGGAGGCATCCGAGAAGCGGCCCACGCGGTGGTTGGACTTGATGCCCAGTTCCTGCTCCATTGGCTCGACAAAGTTGCCAAACATGTCCAGCAACATGCCCCGGCAATGGTTCTTGAACACTGCCAGCACGTCCATGTTGGCCACCGTGGTGAACACCAGCGGGCTTTTGCCCTCCAGCTCGGCGGTGTGGTTGATCTGGCGCACCGCCTGATGGGCTTTGTCCACGCTGTCCAGAAAGGGCAGTCGGACCCGCCTCACGGTGATCTCGAACTGGGCGAGCAGGGCGTTGCCGAAGGTTTCGGAGGTGATGCCGGTGCCATCGGAGATGAAGAAAACGGTTCTATTGGGCATAAAGGGCGCGTCTTTACAATACCGAGTGGTGTGTATCGGGGCATTATCAAGCCCCGAGCCAGTTCATTTGCGTCCCTGCCCGGTGCCAGACCCACAACAGAACCACAGGTCGTCCCTGGCGCATGGAACCCCGGTTTTTCAACCTTAGGAGCTTTCCCATGTCCAACCTGTTTGGAGCGACCGATCTGGTCGTGCCTTTCGAAAAACTGCGAATGAGCGACGTCGAGTCGGTCGGCGGCAAGAACGCCAGCCTCGGCGAGATGATTTCGCAACTGCCCACCGGCGTGAAGGTGCCCACGGGCTTCGCCACCACGGCGCACGCTTTCCGCGAATTCCTCAAGCACGATGGTCTGGCCGACCGCATCAATGCCCGGCTCGATGCGCTGGACACCGAAGACGTGCGTGCGCTGGCCACAGCCGGTGCGGAGATTCGTGCCATGGTCGAAGCCCAGCCTTTCCCGGCCGATCTGGAAAAGGCGATCAGGGAGTCCTTCGCCACCTTGAGTGCGGGCAACGCCAAAGCGTCTTTCGCGGTGCGCTCTTCCGCCACCGCCGAAGACCTGCCCGACGCTTCCTTTGCAGGTCAGCAGGAAACCTTCCTCAATGTGATCGGTGCCGATGAGGTGCTGCACAAGATGAAGGAAGTTTTCGCCTCCCTGTACAACGACCGCGCCATCAGCTACCGCGTGCACAAGGGTTTTGCTCACGCGGATGTGGCTCTCTCGGCGGGCGTGCAACGCATGGTGCGTTCCGATCTGGGCGCAGCCGGCGTGATGTTCACCATCGACACCGAGAGCGGTTTCGAAGACGTGGTCTTCATCACGTCCAGCTACGGCCTGGGTGAAACGGTGGTGCAGGGCGCGGTGAACCCCGACGAGTTCTACGTGCACAAGCCCATGCTCAAGGCCGGCAAACGCGCGTTGATCCGCCGCAACCTGGGCTCCAAGCTGATTCAGATGACCTTCAGCACGCCCGAGGAAAAGGCCGCCAGCGGCAAGCTGGTGAAGACGGTGGACGTGCCGGTGGAGCTGCGCAACCGCTACAGCCTGAGCGATGCCGACGTGGAGCAACTGGCGAAGTACGCCCTGGTCATCGAGCAGCACTATGGCCGGGCGATGGACATCGAATGGGGCAAGGACGGCAGTGACGGGCAGATCTACATCCTTCAGGCCCGACCCGAAACCGTGAAGAGCCAGAGCGCCGGAAAGACCGAGGTGCGCTACAAGCTCAAGGGCAAGGGCGCGGTGCTGGCCTCTGGCCGTGCCATCGGCCAGAAGGTGGGCACTGGCCCGGTGCGCCTGGTGCACAACATCAGCGAAATGGACAAGGTGCAGCCGGGTGACGTGCTCGTGACCGACATGACCGACCCGAACTGGGAGCCGGTGATGAAACGCGCCAGCGCCATCGTGACCAACCGGGGTGGGCGCACCTGCCACGCTGCCATCATCGCGCGCGAGCTCGGCATTCCGGCCGTGGTCGGCTGCGGCGATGCCACCGAACTTCTCAAGGACGGCACGCTGGTCACCGTCAGCTGCGCCGAAGGCGACACCGGCAACATCTACGACGGCCTGCTGGAGACCGAGATCACCGAAGTGCAGCGTGGCGAAATGCCGCCGATGGACGTGAAGATCATGATGAACGTGGGCAACCCGCAGCTCGCTTTCGATTTCGCGCAGATTCCGAATGGCGGCGTCGGCCTGGCGCGGCTGGAATTCATCATCAACAACAACATCGGTGTGCACCCCAAGGCGATCCTGGACTACCCCGCGGTCGACGCCGACCTGAAGAAGGCCGTGGAGTCCGTGGCGCGTGGCCACGCCTCGCCGCGTGCTTTCTACGTGGACAAGGTGGCCGAAGGCGTGGCCACCATCGCCGCGGCCTTCTGGCCCAAGCCGGTGATCGTGCGCCTCTCGGACTTCAAGAGCAACGAATACCGCAAGCTGGTGGGCGGCAGCCGCTACGAGCCCGAAGAAGAAAACCCCATGCTGGGTTTCCGGGGCGCAGCGCGTTACGTCAGCGAGGACTTCCGCGAGGCCTTTGCCATGGAGTGCGAAGCGCTCAAACGCGTGCGCGAAGACATGGGCCTGACCAATGTGCAGGTGATGGTGCCCTTCGTGCGCACGCTGGCCCAGGCCGAGCGCGTCACGCAACTGCTGGCCGACAAGGGCTTGAAGCGCGGTGAGAACGACCTCCAGGTCATCATGATGTGCGAGATCCCCAGCAACGCGGTGCTGGCCAGGGAGTTCCTGAAGTTCTTCGACGGCTTCTCCATTGGCTCCAACGACCTGACCCAGCTCACGCTCGGTCTGGACCGCGATTCAGGCCTGGAGCTGCTCGCGCACGACTTCGACGAGCGCGATCCTGCCGTCAAGGCGCTGCTGACCCTGGCCATTGGCGCCTGCAAGGCCGAAGGCAAGTATGTAGGCATCTGCGGTCAGGGCCCGAGCGACCATCCCGATTTCGCCCAGTGGCTGCGCGACGAAGGCATCAGCTCGATCTCGCTCAACCCGGACTCGGTGGTCGACACCTGGCAGTTGCTCGCGTCGAGTTGACCGCAGGCGCTGCGGGCGCCCCTCGTGCACAATGGCTCGCAAGGCGCGTGGCCACGGACCCCGAGCGCCGCATGAGGAGACCTGCATGTTCCAAGGCCTCACCGCCCAACGTCTGGTAGCGCTGTTCTTCGCTGCTGCAGCGCTGTTCAATTTCCCCTTGCTCGCGCTGTGGGACCACGATGCCCGGGTGGGGGGGCTGCCGCTGTTCCCGCTGGCCCTGTTCGTGATCTGGGGCGTGTTGATCGCGGCGCTGGCCTGGGTGGTCGAGCGGGATCCGGACGCTGGCAAGTCCGACTGAGACGGCTTCATGCTCTCTGCCTCGCTGGTCATTGGCGTCTCGTTTGCCTACCTGCTGCTGCTGTTCGCCGTGGCGCATTGGGCCGATGTGCGGGCGACGCAGGGTCGCTCGGTCATCGCCAGTCCCTGGGTCTATGCCTTGTCGCTGGCGGTGTATTGCACCGCCTGGACCTACTTCGGCAGCGTGGGTCGCGCTGCCACGTCCGGTGTGTGGTTCCTGCCCACCTACCTTGGCCCCATGCTGGCGATGCTGCTTGCCTGGATGGTCGTGCGCAAGATGATTCGCATCGCCAAGACCTGGCGCATCACGTCCATTGCCGACTTCATCGCCAGCCGCTATGGCAAGAGCCAGTTGCTCGCCGGGTTGGTGACGCTGATCACGGTGGTGGGCATCGTTCCCTACATTGCACTGCAGCTCAAGGCGATTGCCAGCGGCTACGCGGTGCTCACTTCGCCCCTGGGGCAGGTAGCCAGCCAGAGTGTTTCGTGGTGGAACGACAGCACGCTCTACGTGGCGATCGCACTCGCCGGTTTCACCATCGTCTTTGGTGCCCGGCATCTGGACAGCACCGAGCGGCACGAGGGCATGGTTGCGGCCATCGCATTCGAGTCGATGGTCAAGCTGGTGGCATTCCTCGCGGTTGGCCTGTTCGTGACCTTTGGTCTGTTCGGCAGCCCGGCTTCACTGTTCGGTCAGGCACAAGCCATTGATGAGCTGAGCCGCCTGCTCCAGTTCGGTCAGGGCCAGCCTTTCGCCTATGCCCAGTGGCTGGGCCACACCTTGCTGGCCATGCTCTCGGTGATCTTCCTGCCACGCCAGTTCCAGATGATGGTGGTGGAAAACGTGGACGAGCGGCATCTGCGGCGTGCGGTGTGGGCCTTCCCGCTGTACCTGTTGCTCATCAACCTGTTCGTGCTGCCGATCGCCGTGGGCGGGCTGCTGCACTTCGGCCTCGGTCAGATGGACCCCGAGACCTTCGTGCTTTCGCTGCCCCTCTCGCAAGGCCACCACGCGCTGGCGCTTTTCGCGTTCGTGGGCGGACTATCTGCAGCCACCGGCATGGTCATTGTGGAAGCGATCGCAGTCTCCACCATGGTCTGCAATGACCTGGTCATGCCCTTGTTGCTGCGCATGCGCCGTTTCGGCGCGCGAGCCAGCGGCGACCTGACCGCGCTGCTGCTTGCGATCCGGCGGCTCGCCATCCTGGGCATCCTGCTGCTGGGTTACCTGTATTTCCATCTGGCGGGCGAAGCCTATGCGCTGGTGAGCATCGGACTCATCAGCTTCGCTGCGGTGGCGCAGTTTGCGCCGGCCATGCTGGGCGGCATGTACTGGAAGGGCGGCACGCGGGGTGGCGCCCTCACCGGTCTGCTGCTGGGCTTCGGGTTCTGGGCCTACACGCTCATGCTGCCCTCACTGGCCAAGTCGGGTTGGTTCCCGGCTGACTTTCCCCAGCATGGCCTCCTGGGCGTGGTCTGGCTCAAGCCGGAGGCTTTTCTGGGGCTGACCGGGCTTGACAACATCACGCACTCGCTCTTCTGGAGCCTGCTGGCCAACCTGGTGGGCTACGTGGGCGTGTCGTTGTGGCGCCCGCCCAGCGCGCGTGAGACCAGCCAGGCCTTGCTGTTCGTGGACGTGTTTCACCGCGCCTCGGGATCGCGCCCGGTGTTCTGGCAGGGCAAGGCCCAGGTATCGGCCCTGCTGCCGCTGGCCGGACGGTTTCTCGGGGTGGAGGCCGCCGAGCGCCTGTTCGCCGGCTACGCCCGACGCGTGGGTGTGGCCTGGATCGACCAGATCCCCGCGGATGCTCGGCTGGTGCATTTCGTGGAAACGCAACTGGCCGGCGCGATTGGCAGTGCCTCGGCGCGCGTGATGGTGGCGTCGGTGGTGGAGGAAGAGGCGCTGGATCTGGACGATGTGATGCGCATCCTGGACGAAGCCTCGCAATTGCGCGCCTATTCTCACGCGCTGGAAGACAAGTCACGCTCGCTGGAGCGCGCCACCACCGAACTGCGTCAGGCCAATGAGCAGTTGAAAAGCCTGGATCGCCTCAAGGACGATTTCATGTCCTCGGTGACGCACGAACTGCGAACGCCTTTGACGTCGATCAGAGCGCTAGCCGAGCTGATGCGCGACGATGAACGGATGGAGACCGCACAACGCCAGCAGTTCGTGGGCATCATCGTGGGTGAGACCGAGCGGTTGAGCCGCCTCGTCAACCAGGTGCTGGACATGGCCAAGATCGAATCCGGCCATGCGGAATGGCACACCACCACCGTGGATTTGCGCGAACTGGTGGAGCAGGCTGCGCGCACCATGTCGGAGACATGCCGCGAACAAGGCATTGCGCTCGTACTGGAGTTGCCGGATCGCGTTCGTCCGCTTCAGGCCGACGCTGATCGCCTGACCCAGGTGGTTCTCAACCTGCTCTCCAACGCGGCGAAGTATGCGCCCAGGGGCACCGGGCGTGTGGTGTTGAGCCTGAAGGACGACGAGGGTGGCGTAGAGGTGGAAGTGAGTGACAATGGCCCTGGCATCGCGACGGAGCAGCAGGCGATGGTCTTCGAGAAGTTCCGGCAGGTGAGCGGTGACGCTCACTACCGGCCTGGCGGTACTGGCCTGGGACTGCCCATCAGCCGCCAGATCGTGACGCACTTCGGCGGGCGCATGTGGTTGCATTCAGCGCCAGGCGAAGGAGCGGTGTTCGGATTTTCGCTGCCGCGCCGGTTGCAGACAGGAGCACAAGTGCCTTGAGAGACATCATGAGCACCAAGATACTGATCGCAGACGATGAGCCCAACATCCTGATCTCGCTGGAGTTCCTCATGAAGCGCGAGGGCTACGAGGTGGTGCTGGCGCGCGACGGTCAGGAAGCCATCGACGCCATCGCCCGGGAGCGACCGGACCTGGTGCTGCTGGATGTGATGATGCCGGTGAAGACCGGGTTCGACGTGTGCCACGAAGTGCGCAACAGCGAGACACTGCGCGACACGCTGATCGTGATGCTGACCGCGAAGGGTCGCGACACCGACGTGGCCAAGGGCCTGGCCCTGGGCGCCAATGCCTATATGACCAAGCCTTTCTCCACTCGCGAACTGGTGCAGAAGGTCAAGGAGATGCTGGAGCCTGTTTCATGAAGCCCGGGGGGATGGACCGGCGCCTGCCGCTGGGCGTCGCGGCCCTCGCCGTGGGGGTGGCGCTGTGGCTGGCCATCACGCTTTTCATGGTCTGGTCGTCCCTGAGTCCGGTGCTGCGCCTTCAGCTTGCACCCTTGCTTGGGCGTGTCCTGGAGGCGGGCGGTGTGGTGCTGGCCCTGATGGGGGTGGTGTGGCTGTTCGTCAGCGCATGGGCGGTGCAAGCCCTGCTGCGCGGATTCGTCGAACCTGCTGCCCGGTTGGCAGAAGAGGGTAGGTTGCTGGTGAACACGGAGGTGGAGCGCGTGTTGACCCTGGAAGGCCATACCGAGAATCAGGCGCTTGCGCAGGTGATTGAGCAACTGGTGGCCCAGCGCACGCGCCTGCGCAAGGAGATGGACGCGCGTGTGGCCGAGGTCAGCCAGGGCATCGAGCGGGAACGCAGCCGGCTGGCCGCGCTCATGTCCGAGCTCACGCAGAGCGTCGTGGTGTGCAATCTGGATGGCCGTATCCTGCTCTACAACCACCGTGCCCGCGTACAGTTCAAGGCGCTGTCGCTGGCCCCCGAGGTGGCGGGTGGCGCCGAACTCATCGGTCTGGGCCGCTCCATCTACACGGTGTTCGACCGCAAGCTGGTGGCGCACGCGCTGGAAAGCATCCAGCAGCGCATGCTGCGCGGTGCGGGTGAACCCTCCGCGCAGTTCGTCACCTCCACGGCGGCCGGCCAGTTGTTGCGCGTGCAGATGGCGCCCGTGCGCTCTGTGCAGGCCGACAGCCTGCCGCAGACCGAAGATTTCGTTGCCGATCGGGCCGAGCTCACTGGCTTCGTGCTGATGCTGGACAACATCACGCGCGAGTTCGAAACCGAGTCCGCACGCGACCAGGTGTTGCACACGCTCACCGAAGGCACCCGATCGGCGCTGGCAAACATGCAGGTGGCGCTGGATGTGCTGGACTATCCCGACCTGGAGGCATCGGCGCGCGAGCGCTTCCAGCGCGTGATCCGTGAAGAGACGCGCTCGCTTGCCCAGCGCATCGCCTCGCTCGAGGCGGATGCCGCGCGCGCACTCAAGACGCGCTGGCCACTGGAAGACATGCTGGGCGCCGATCTGGTTGGCGCGGCCATGCGCCGCATCGAGACCGTGACGGGCCTGCCGGCGTCGGCGCTGGACGTGGACGCCACGCTGTGGCTCAAGGTAGAGAGTTTTTCGCTGTTGCAGGCACTGGTGTACCTTTCGGCACGTCTGGCTGAAGAGTTCCATGTGAGCTTTGTCCAGTTGCGTCTTTCTCCTGCGGCTGACAGTCCGGGCTGGGCGCAGCTCGATCTGATCTGGGCGGGCCAGATGATGAGCACCGAGACGGTGATGAGCTGGGAGATGGACGCCATGCGGGTGGGAGGCGAAACCATGCGCCTGACCGTGCGCGATGTGGTCGAACGCCATGCCGGGGCGTTCTGGTTCGAGCGGGAGCGCGTTCGCCACCAGGCCTTCTTCCGCCTTCTTCTGCCCATGGCCGATCCACGCGAGCAGATGGCGGCCGCCACCCTCGTGCGCGGCGACAGCCGGCCTGAGTACTACGATTTCGACCTCTTCAGGGTCACCGAGCAGACCCGCTCGCTGGACGAACGGCGGTTGAGCGATCTGGTGTACACCGTGTTCGACACCGAGACCACTGGCCTGGACCCGGCACAGGGCGACGAGATCATCCAGATTGGCGCTGCGCGCATCGTCAACGGCAAGTTGCTGCACCAGGAATGCTTCGAGCAACTGATTGATCCCAGGCGTGCCATCTCGGCGGCATCCATCCCGATCCACGGCATCACCCGAGACATGCTGGAGGGGCAGCCTGTCATCGAAGACGTGCTGCCCGCCTTCCACGCCTTCGCGCAGGACACTGTGCTGGTCGGACACAACGCGGCGTTCGACATGCGGTTCCTGCAGCTCAAGGAAAAGGCCTCCGGCGTGGTGTTCGGTCAGCCGGTGCTCGACACGCTGCTGCTTTCGGCCGTGGTCCATCCGAATCAGGAATCGCACCGGCTTGAGGCCATTGCCGCACGTTTCAACGTGCCTGTCATCGGTCGCCATACCGCCATGGGCGACGCCATGGTCACGGCGGAAATCTTCCTCAAGCTCGTGCCGCTGCTGGCCGAGCTCGGCATCGTCACCCTGGGCCAGGCCCGCGAGGCCGCGCAGAAGAGCTACTACGCGCGGCTCAAATACTGAGCTTCAGAACCGGCCGACCTCGAACTGCTGGCCCAGCAGCGTTTGCAAGGTCTGCACCACGCTGAACGCATCCTTGAGCTGGGTGCGTTCGAAGTTCGATATCTCCTGTGGGTCGAGGAAGTTGTCGGGCGGCAAGCCTTGCGCGATCTGGCGAGCCTGGTGGCGAATGCGAAGCGAGGCCAGGAACTCCAGCGCTTCACGCAGGTCGCGCGCGCTCTGTTCACCCACGGGCCCACCCTCGCTCGCCACAAGCAGGCGTTCGTGTGTATTGACCGCCGCATGGCCCTGGGCCAGGGCGTGCACCCGTGCCAGATCCACGATGGGGGCGATACCGTTGAGCTTGAGGTCGATGGTGCCTTTGTGTTCGCCGCTGCGCAGGGGCGCAAGGCGCCTGAACAGGCCCAACGCTGGCTGACGGCTCAGCGCGTTGCTCACCATGTGGGCCAGGAAAATGGTGTTGCCCCGGGTGCGCTCGAGCACGTTGGCCCGCAGTCCGTCGAGCAGGGCGGTATTGCCATGAACGGCGCGCATGTCGAAAAACACGCATGTGAGCATCAGCGCGGTCGGATCGGGCTCGCTGGTCCAGTGCGCAAACAGCTCGATCCAGTCACGGACCGGTATTCGCCAGGTGTCGTTGCAGGCCATCATCTCGCCCGGACAATGCACATAGCCGCAATCATTCAGCCCGTCGCATACAAATCGCGCCAGCGCTTTGAAGTAGCTGCCGTGTCGTGTTGCGTCGTAAGCGTCGTCCAGCACCATGCAGTTGTCCTGGTCGGTGCGTGCAGTCTGCTCCTGGCGTCCCTGCGAACCCGCAGCGATCCATACAAAATCCACGGGCGCCGGTCCGAGTTGTGCCTCGGCAAGGTGCAGCAGGCGGATGGTGATGGCGTCGGTGATGGCGGTGACGATCTGGCCGGTGCTCAGAGCCGAGGCGTCGGCTTCGACCAGGCTTTGCTGCAGGCGGGGAACCCGGGCGCTGGCTTGCTGAAGGCTCTTCACGGAGTGCTGGCGGTGGATCTCGCCCACGAGGTACACGGCCGAAGCGCTGTGCTGTTCTGTCAGATCGGTGGCTGTGATCATGCCGACGATCCGCTGCTCGTCGAGCACGGGCACGTGGTGGATGTTGTGCCGCGCCATCAGCAGCAGGGCCTCGAAAGCGGGGCTGTGAAGGCCGACGGAGAAGGGCGCAAGGGTAGCGATGTCCAGAATCGGGCGCTGTGTGTCCATGCCGGCTGCCACTGCGCGGTCGCGCAGGTCGCGGTCGGTCACCAGACCGAACAGCAGCCCCTGCTCGACGATCAGGATCGAAGACACGTTTTGTTCACACATGGCTTGCGCGGCTTCGCGAATGCTGGCTTGTGGTGGCAGGCACACAGGCTCCCGGCGGATGAGTGTGTGCACCGGCGTGGCCATGAGCCCCAGCACGGGCTCGGAGGAGGTGGTGGTCATCGGGGATGGAGAGGAGCGTGAACTTCCGGAAAGAGTACTTTGGTCATCGTGGCTGGGCTTGTCCCTGAGTTTTGCGGGTTTTCCCTCACAGGGTTTGACCTGCCTCCAGCAGCGACCCTGACGATTTGTAAGAACTCGGTAAGTTCCAAATTCAGAATGGCGCGAACCCTTAAAGCTACCTTATGTTGTTGCTCATTTCCGCCATCAAGCTCATCGCCGAAATCGCCCTGCTGGCTCTGGCGGGTCAGTGGCTGCTGGGGCTTCTGGCAGGGCAGAAGCGCGACAAGAACATCTTCTATCAGATCCTCCAGCAAGTGGGTCGGCCATTTGTGCAGGTGGCCCGGAAGATGACGCCGCGCAAGGTGGTGCTTGAACGCCACCTGCCTCTGGTGGCGTTTCTGCTTCTGGCCTTCCTCTGGGTGGGGGTCACTCTGCTCAAGGTCAATCACTGCCTGAAAATCGGAGTGCAGCTGTGCCAATGACCACGTCGCTGAATCGCTGGTATGCCCGCTGGCTGGTCCGGGCACTGCTTCTGCTGGGACGCCGGCAGCAGGCGCTGGAGCAGATCGACGCGCAACTTGCCAGCGACAAAGGGAATCTTCATGCCCTGGCGACGCGGGCCCATGTGCTCGCGGAGATGGGCGACAAGCCCGCTGCGCTGCAGACGCTGCATCGCCTTGTCGAGGTTGCCCCCGGCCAGGCCGCGGGCTGGTTCAACCTCGGCTACCTCAGCGAGGAAATGGGCGAGCTGGAGCAGGCGGAAGCAGCCTTTCGCCGCGCCACTGAAATCGAACCCAAGCTGGACCGTGCCTGGTACGGCCTGGCCCTCGCCCTCATTCGCCAGCGCCGCTTCGACGAAGCCGTGCCCGCCCTGCGCAAGAACACAGAACTGCAACCCATGAGCCCCTACGGCTGGTACCAGCTGGCCCGGGTTCATGTCGACCGGCAAGAGCCCGAAGAGGCGGTGAAGATCATTCACCACCTGCGCAGGTTCGAGCCCAAAGTGGCGGCACAGCTGGTGCGCGAGACGGGTCTGGGTCAAACCCAGACCTGAGGTTTCGCGCAGCCGTTGTGCTGCTGGAAAAAGGGGTGCGTGGCGCCAGCCATCCACCGAAAAACGCGGACCGGTTGCAGGCTGCCCGGGGGACAGGGCGGTGTTCGTGACGTGCCCGAGAGGGTCTTGTTGATGGAGGTCGATCGCATGGAACTGAGTGACAAGCACCGCCGG
The DNA here is from genome assembly GCF_051860785.1 of Hydrogenophaga sp. Classification (GTDB taxonomy): domain Bacteria; phylum Pseudomonadota; class Gammaproteobacteria; order Burkholderiales; family Burkholderiaceae_C; genus Hydrogenophaga. The sequence goes on along the minus strand of NZ_JBIMLB010000003.1, from coordinate 99,255 downwards.
TATTGGCGGAAAAACCTGAATATCACAGCCATATTGCTCGCAATCTGGTTCGTGGTGACGTTCGTCGTGAGCTATTTCGCCCGTGAGCTGAGCTTCAACTTTTTTGGTTGGCCGTTCAGTTTCTGGATGGGAGCCCAGGGCGCCTTGGTGGTGTACTGCGTGATCATTGGGTACTACGCCTGGTACATGAACAAACTCGACATCGAACACGGTGTTGAAGAGACCGAGGAGTAACACCATGGCAGGTATGTTCGAAACAGGTGCCGGTGGTGCAGCCGGCAACAAGGCCTTCAAGCAACAGCTGAACAAGGTGTACACCTGGTACACCGGCGGCTTCTTCATCTTCGTGGTGGCGCTGGCCATCCTCGAGCAGCTGGGCCTCTCTCGCGAGTGGATCGGCTTCATCTTCCTCCTGGCCACCATCGGTCTCTACGCAGGTATCGGCATCATGAGCCGCACCACCGACGCGGCCGAGTACTACGTGGCGGGTCGACGCGTTCCTGCGGTCTACAACGGCATGGCAACGGGTGCGGACTGGATGTCGGCCGCGTCGTTCATCGGCATGGCCGGTACGCTCTACCTCACGGGCTACAGCGGCCTGGCCTTCATCATGGGCTGGACCGGTGGCTACTGCCTGGTGGCGCTTTTCCTGGCGCCTTACCTGCGCAAGTTCGGCCAGTTCACCATCCCCGACTTTCTGGGCGAGCGTTACGGCGGCAACCTGCCCCGTTTTCTGGGCATCTGCGCGGCCATCCTCTGCTCGTTCACCTACGTGGTGGCACAGATCTATGGCGTGGGTCTCATCACGTCGCGCCTGACCGGCGTGGCCTTCGAACTCGGGATCTTCCTGGGCCTCGGCGGTATTCTGGTGTGCTCGTTCCTGGGTGGCATGCGCGCCGTGACATGGACGCAGGTGGCGCAGTACATCATCCTGATCGTGGCTTACATGATTCCGGTGGTGTGGCTGTCGGTGAAGCAGACCAGCGTGCCGGTACCCCAGGTCATTTATGGAGCCCAGCTTGAAAAGGTCACGGCGAAAGAGAAGTTGCTGACCAACGACCCCAAGGAGCTGGAAGTCCGCGAGATCTTCAAGCAACGCTCCGCCGCCCTGGCCGAAAAGCTGAAGGATCCCGCTGCCGCCCTCGTCGCAGACAAGACCGCAGCCGAAGGCAGGTTGGCTCAGCTTCGGGCTGCCAATGCGCCCACCGCAGAGATCTCTGCGGCCGAGAAGGCCGTGGCCGATCTGCCCAAGGACGCCGCAGCTGCTACCGCCGCCTGGACTCGAGCCAAAGCGGCGGCAGACACCAAGGCCCGTCCGCTCAACGGCATGCCACCGCACGCGCAGCAATACTCGGGGGACCCGAAGGGCGATGCCAAGGCGGTGGAAGCCTACGACACCTCGCGCCGCAACTTCCTGGCCCTGATCTTCTGTCTGATGATCGGTACCGCCGCGCTGCCTCACATCCTGATGCGCTACTACACGGTGCCCAGCGTGAAGGAGGCCCGCCAATCGGTGACGTGGTCGTTGTTCTTCATCTTCCTGCTCTACTTCACCGCGCCGGCACTGGCGGTGCTGGTGAAATACGAGGTGTTCCACGTGCTGGTGGGCACTCCGTTCGACCAGTTGCCCGCCTGGGTTGCATCGTGGAACAAGGTGGATCCGAGCCTGTTGGCCATCTCAGACATCAACAAGGACGGCATCCTGCAGCTCAACGAGATGACCATTGGTGGCGACATCATCGTGCTGGCGACCCCGGAAATCGGTGGCTTGCCCTACGTGATCTCCGGCCTGGTGGCTGCCGGTGGCCTGGCTGCTGCTTTGTCCACCGCCGATGGTCTGCTGCTGACCATCGCCAACGCGCTGTCGCATGACCTGTACTACAAGATGATCGACCCGAACGCCTCCACGGCGCGCCGCGTGACGATCTCCAAGGTCCTGCTGCTGGTGGTGGCGCTTGCAGCTGCCTATGTGGCGGCCCAGAAACCGGCGGACATTTTGTTCCTGGTCTCGGCGGCGTTCTCCTTTGCGGCAGCGGCATTCTTCCCGGCACTGGTGCTCGGCATCTTCTGGAAGCGCGCCAATGGCATCGCCGCCTCGTTGGGCATGGTCGCCGGCTTGGGTCTGACGTTCTACTACATGGTGACCACACAGCCCTGGCTGCGCGGGATCTTTGGCGTGACCTCGCCCATTGAACTGTGGTGGGGCATCCAGCCCATCTCGGCCGGCCTCTTTGGTGTGCCGCTGGGATTTGCCGTGATCATCCTGGTGAGCCTGGTGACCCCAGCGCCCAGCAAGAAGATTCAGGATCTGGTGGAGCACGTGCGCTACCCCAACTTGAAGTTGTCTTGACGCCTGGGGGCGTCAGCGCCCCCAGACTTTCCCGCCGGAACCCGGCCAGTTTTGCGACTGGCCGGGTTTTTTGTTAGAATCGTGGGCTTGCCTTGCTGCACCCCAACCGACGCGGGGGCAGCTTTCATTCACAAGGAGAGTCCATGCGTCACTATGAAATCGTCTTGCTGATCCATCCGGATCAAAGTGAACAGGTTCCGGCCATGCTGGAACGCTACAAGGGCATGATCACCGCTGGCGGCGGCAAGATCCACCGTGTTGAAGACTGGGGTCGTCGCCAGATGGCTTACCAGATCAACAAGCTGTCCAAGGCCCACTACCTGTGCGTCAACATCGAGGCCGATCAGGCCGTGATGGCCGAACTCGAGCACGCGTTCAAGTTCAACGACGCCGTGCTGCGCCACCTGACCGTGCTGCGCAAGAAGGCCGACACCGGTCCTTCGGCCATGATGCGTTCGGTCGAGCGTGAGGAAGCCCGCAAGCTTCAGCAGCCTTCCGGCCAGCAGCAGCACCAACCGCAGGAACAGGCCGCCGCTTGAGCCCGCGGCGCGGATTCGTCATCGGGTGAATCTTCTCCAGTTGTCCGCCGTGGTGGTGCAGGTGCAGAGCCTGCGATACACACCGGCAGGCATCCCGGCCGTCAACCTCGTGCTCGAACACGAGTCCCAGGTCGTCGAGATGGACACCCCGAGACAGGTGAAATTGCAACTGAGGGCCGTGGCCTTCGGAGCACAGGCCGAAATTCTCTCCCGACAGGGGCTTGATTCGGTTTGTGAGTTTCACGGTTTCATGACGAATGGGCGCAACGGCAAAGGCGTGGTGTTCCACATCCAGGATTTCAGCAAAACATAGGAAGGCCCATCATGGCTGCACCCAAACGTTTCAACAAAGACAAGCGCCCCAAGCGCAACACCCAGTCGCTGCTCTTCAAGCGCAAGCGCTTCTGCCGCTTCACCGTGGCCAACGTCGAGGAAGTCGACTACAAGGATATCGACGTCCTGCGCGACTTCATCGCCGAGAACGGCAAGATCATCCCCGCGCGCCTGACCGGCACCCGCGCCTTCTACCAGCGCCAGGTCAACACCGCCATCAAGCGGGCTCGCTTCCTGGGCATGCTGCCCTACAGCGACCAGCATCGCGTCTGAAAGAGAGCCTGACATGCAAATCATCCTGCTCGACAAAGTTGTCAATCTCGGCGCCTTGGGCGACGTGGTCAAGGTCAAGGACGGCTACGCCCGGAACTTCCTGATCCCCTCGGGCCGTGCCCGCCGTGCCACCCAGAACGCCATTGCCGAATTCGAAGCCCGTCGCGCGGAACTCGAAAAGGTCGCTGCTGCCAAGCACGCTGAAGCCCAGGCAGTGGGTGAAAAGCTGGCGGCCGTCACGCTCAAGCTGACACAAAAGGCTGGCGTGGACGGCCGTCTTTTCGGTTCCGTGACCAACCACGACGTGGCCGAAGAGCTGAACAAGCAAGGTTTCAAGGTCGCCAAGTCGCAAGTGCGCATGCCCAACGGTCCCCTGAAGAACGTGGGCGACTACACCGTCAGCGTCAACCTGCACACCGACGTCAACGTCGAAGTCAACGTCTCGGTGCTCGGCGAAACGGCCTGATCCCGACGCAGGTTTGCTTGCAAAAAGCCGCTGCCCTCGGGCAGCGGCTTTTTTTCTGCTGGCGCCGTGTTGTCCCGGGTTCCCCACCCGATTCCCACCGCATTTCCACAGGGTTGTCCACCCCCGATCGGTGCCCCCGGGCGTACCATCGTCCTTTGCCCAGAGACCCCCATGTCCGCCGTTTTTTCGAACCCTTTTCCCGACTTCGACGCCGGTGACGGCGATACCGGAGATCGCCAGATCGCCCAGTTGCGGGTACCCCCTCATTCCATAGAGGCCGAGTCCAGTGTGCTGGGTGGTTTGCTGCTCGACAACGGGGCGTGGGACCGCGTGGCCGACCTGGTCACGGATTCCGATTTCTACCGGTACGAACACCGACTGACTTATTCGGCCATTGCCACGCTGGTCAACGCCAGCAAGCCCGCCGATGTGGTCACGGTGTTCGAGCACCTGCAGAACCTGGGCAAGGCCGAGGAGGCCGGAGGCCTGGCCTATCTGAATTCGCTGGCGCAGTACGTGCCGAGCGCAGCCAACATCCGGCGTTACGCCGAAATCGTGAGGGAGCGCGCCATCTTGCGCAAACTGGTGGCAGCGAGCGACGAGATTGCCACCGCTGCCTTCAACACACAGGGCAAGGCGGTCGACAAGATCCTGGACGAGGCAGAGCAGAAGATCTTCAACATCGGGGAGGAAGGCTCCCGCATGAAGGAGGGTTTCCAGGGCATGGACACGCTCGTGGTCGACCTGCTCGACCGCGTGCAGGAAATGGCCGACAACCCCAACGACATCACCGGTGTGCCCACGGGTTTTATCGACCTGGACCGCATGACTTCCGGCCTGCAGGCGGGCGACCTGGTGGTGCTGGCCGCACGTCCGTCCATGGGCAAGACGGCATTCGCCATCAACATTGCCGAACACGTGGCGCTCAACGAGGGCCTGCCGGTGGCGGTGTTCTCCATGGAAATGGGCGCCTCGCAGCTCGCGGTGCGTATCGTGGGTTCGATCGGTCGCATCAATCAGTCCCATCTGCGCAACGGCAAGCTGACCGACGACGAGTGGCCGCGCCTGACCGAGGCCATCGAGAAGCTGCGCAACGTGTCGCTGCACATCGACGAGACGCCGGGACTGACCACCAGTGTGTTGCGCGCCAACGCGCGGCGGCTCTCGCGCCAGTGCGGCAAGCTCGGGTTGATCGTGGTCGACTACCTGCAGCTCATGAGCGGCAGCGGCGGGGATGGCGACAACCGTGCTTCGGAGCTGGGCGAGATCTCGCGCGGCTTGAAGATGCTGGCCAAGGAGCTGCAATGCCCGGTGATCGCACTCTCGCAGCTCAACCGCAGCGTGGAGACCCGTACCGACAAGCGCCCCATGATGAGCGACCTGCGCGAGTCCGGCGCCATCGAGCAGGATGCGGACATCATCATGTTCATCTACCGCGACGAGTACTACACCAAGGACGCCTGCAAGGAGCCCGGCGTGGCGGAGATCATCATCGGCAAGCAGCGAAACGGGCCGACCGGCACGGTGAAGCTGGCCTTCCTGAACATGCTCACCCGCTTCGAAAGCCTCGCCGGTGGCGGCATGGGTGGCGGCAGCGACTACTGATGCGCGGCGCCCATGAAAAAGCCCGGCCAGAGCCGGGCTTTTTCATGGGCAGGGGAGCCGCGGGCTCAGAGCACCTCGCTGGCGAAATCGGCCAGCCGCGAACGTTCGCCGCGCGCGAGCGTGATGTGCCCGCCGTGCGGCCATCCCTTGAACCGGTCGACCGCAAACGTCAAGCCCGAAGAACCTTCAGTGAGATACGGCGTGTCGATCTGCGCCAGGTTGCCCATGCAGATGATCTTGGTGCCCGGGCCCGCCCGGGTGATCAGCGTTTTCATCTGCTTGGGGGTCAGGTTCTGCGCCTCGTCGATGATGACGTACTTGTTCATGAAGGTGCGGCCGCGCATGAAGTTCATGCTCTTGACCTTGATGCGGCTGCGGATGAGTTCGTTGGTGGCCGCGCGGCCCCATTCACCTGCGTTGCCACCATCGCCCTTGGCGAGGAACTCCAGGTTGTCGTCCAGCGCGCCCATCCAGGGCCCCATCTTTTCTTCCTCGGTGCCAGGCAGGAAGCCGATGTCCTCGCCCACGCTCACGGTGGCGCGGGTCATGATGATCTCGGTGTAACGGCGGTCGTCCAGCACCTGCGTGAGCCCGCTGGCCAGGGCCATCAGCGTCTTGCCTGTGCCGGCGGTGCCGGCCAGCGTGACGAAGTCCACCTCGGGATCCATCAGCAGGTTGAGCGCGAAATTCTGTTCGCGGTTGCGGCTGGTCACACCCCACACGGCGTTCTTCAGGTGGGTGTAGTCCTTGAGCGTCTTGAGCACCGCGGTCTTGTCGCGGATCTCGGTCACGCGCGCATACAGCGAGGGCTCTCCTGGCGCTTCGAAATACACGAACTGGTTGATGTAGAACTGGCCCACCGACGGACCGCTCACGCGGTAGAAGGTGTGGCTGCCGCTTTGCCAGCTCTCGATGGTCTTGCTCTGGCGCGTCCAGAAGTCCTGCGGCAGCGCCAGGGCGCCGGCATAAAGCAGTTCGCCGTCGTCCAGCGTCTTGTCGTTCTGGTAGTCCTCGGCGGCCAGGCCGAGCGCCCGGGCCTTGACCCGCATGTTGATGTCCTTGGACACCAGGATCACTTCGCGCTCAGGATGGCGTCCGCGCAGCGCATGCACCACGCCCAGGATCTGGTTGTCCGCCTTGCCCTGGGGCAGGCTGGAGGGCAACTGGTTGTCCAGCGGCTCGGTCTGGAAGAAGAGCAGGCCGCGCGCCGACTGGTGGCCGGTGGCCGAGAGCTTGAGGCCCTTGGTCATGTCGCCACCTTGCTGGGCCACCAGGGCGTCCAGGGTGCGGCTGGTCTGACGACCATTGCGGGCGACCTCGGTCATGCCTTTCTTGTGGCCGTCGAGTTCCTCCAGCACGATCATGGGCAGGAAAATGTCGTGTTCCTCGAAGCGGAACAGGCTCATGGGGTCGTGCAGCAGCACGTTGGTGTCCAGCACGAACAGCCGGGCAGGGCCACTGCCGGCAGACTTGCCACCGTTGCGCCGGCGGTTGCTGGCCACTGGCGATACCCTGGAGGTTGCGTCGGGCAGCGGCGGTGAGGTTGGGCGCGATTCCGAAGGGGCGGTGCGGGGCGCTTCTGCACGCGCGGCGGGGACCGGTTCAGCCGTCTTTCGCCCACGTCCACGCGATGATGGCGAGCGTGCCTCTGGCGCATTCGCGGGGGCGACCTGGGCGGCAGGCGCTGATGCAGGGCGTTTCTGTTCCAGTACGGCTGCGGTGAAATCGAGCGACTCTTCGGCGGCTTTGAGTGAGTAGGCGTCGGGGGCGAGGAGGGCAGCGCGTTTGGTGGGGGCGGGCGGCAGTGGCATGAGGGCTTGGGTTCAGCGAAGGGCAGGAAAACAAAAAGCCGCCGGGGTGACCGGGCGGCTTTCGGAGCTGCGGAGTTTTCTGGCGAAAGGGGGCGGAGCGCAGAGGCTTCCCGTTGTCATGAATTCATTATGCATGAGTCCGATGACAGTCAACCCCCATGCATCAAGAGGTAACGACTGCCTGTCGGGAGCGTGCGTTTTCAGGCCGCTTTCTTCAGAGCCTTGACGGCTTTGAGAACTTCTTCCACGTGGCCAGGCACCTTGAGACCACGCCATTCCTGCTTGAGGACGCCATCCGGGCCGATCAGGAAGGTGCTGCGCTCGATGCCCTTGACCTTCTTGCCGTACATGATCTTGTTCTTGACCACGCCGAACATGTGGCACATCTTCTCTTCGGTGTCGGCAATGAGCTCGAAGGGCAATTCAAGCTTGGTCTTGAAATCGTCGTGCGACTTCATGTTGTCGCGCGAGACGCCGAACACCTGGGCACCGGCCTTGACGAAATCACGGTACTTGTCCCGGAATTGCATGGCTTCGGTGGTGCAGCCCGGCGTGTTGTCCTTGGGATAAAAGTACAACACGATGGTCTGACCAAGGTGGGTCTGGTTGCTGACCTTGATGCCACCGGTGGCCAGGGACTCGAATTCGGGAATGGGTTTGTTGACAACGACTGCCATACTGCGTGGACCCCTGACGTAAGTTGGTGGTGATGCGTTGGCTTCCCGGGCTGCTTCACGGCACACCCGGCATGCTGGATGCGAGGAAGGCTCGGCAGGAAACAATCTGCTATTTTACCCTGAACGGTATGGCCCGTCCGATATGAGGTCGCGCTCACCGCAAAGGCGAGGTCAGGCTTCGATGAGAAGGGCCGCCACCACGCGGCGACCTTCGCCCGCCAGGATGTTGAACGTGCGGCAGGCGGCGGCCGTGTCCATGGTTTCCACGCCGATGCGGCGGGCCATCAGGCCTTGCAGCAAAGCCGGGCGCACGAATCGCAATCGAGCGCCGCTGCCAAACACCACCAGTTCAGGCGTCTCACCGCCGAAGTCGCCCAGTTGCTCGAAATGCTCGGCCGTGAGGTCTTCAAACCGGGCGCAATGCCAGGCTTGCAAAGGCTGGGTGGCGCTGAGCACCAGACTGCTTTCCTGGCGCTGGCCGTTCACGGCGATCCAGCCCGGGCCATAGGCGGTGATGGACTGGCTGTCTGGCTGGTCGGCGTGAAGTTTCATGGGGCAGCAGCCGAACTGATGGGCCTGGGAACTGTGGTCAAATTGCAGGTTTTCCCTGACGGAGGGGCCGAATATACCCCCGTTGGAACCGCCCGCGACTGCGGTCGCCTCATGACTCCTGACCCCTTCGGAGGGACTTTGAAAACCATCCAGAAATCCGCCAAGCTCGCCAACGTCTGCTACGACATTCGTGGGCCCATCATGGACGCGGCGCGCCAGATGGAGGAGGAGGGCCACAAGATCATCAAGCTCAACATCGGCAACCTGGCGGTGTTCGGTTTCGATGCGCCCGAGGAAATTCAGCAGGACATGATCCGCAACCTGCCGAACTCGGCCGGTTACTCCGACAGCAAGGGCATCTTCGCGGCTCGCAAGGCGGTGATGCACGAGACGCAGAAGCAGGGCATCAAGGGCGTCACGCTGGACGACATCTACCTGGGCAATGGCGCTAGCGAACTGATCGTGATGGCCACCAACGCGCTGCTGGACGACGGCGACGAGCTCCTGCTGCCCGCGCCCGACTACCCGTTGTGGACAGCCGCCGTGAGTCTTTCGGGTGGCACGCCGGTGCACTACATGTGCAACGAGGCCGACGGCTGGATGCCCGACCTGGACGACATCCGCCGCAAGATCACCCCGGCCACCAAAGGCATCGTGGTCATCAATCCCAACAACCCGACCGGTGCGCTCTATTCCACCGAATTGCTCAATGCCATCGTCGAACTCGCGCGCCAGCACGGCCTGGTGATCTTTGCCGACGAGGTGTACGACAAGGTGCTGTACGACAGTGTGCAGCACACCGCCATCGCCAGCCTGTCGGACGACGTGCTGACGCTGACCTTCAACTCACTGTCAAAGAGCTACCGCTCATGTGGCTATCGCGCTGGCTGGCTGGTCGTGTCCGGCGACAAGAAGCCCGCCCGGGATTACATCGAGGGCCTGAACATGCTCTCGAACATGCGGCTGTGTGCCAACGTGCCCGGCCAGTGGGCGATCCAGACGGCGCTGGGCGGCTATCAGAGCATCAACGACCTGGTGTGCGAGGGCGGGCGTCTGCGCCGCCAGCGCGACCTGGCCTACGAACTCATCACCGCCATTCCAGGCGTGAGCTGCAACAAGCCATCGGCGGCGCTGTACATGTTCCCCAGACTCGACCCGAAGATGTACCCGGTCGAGGACGATCAGCAGCTTTTCCTGGAACTGCTGCAGGAAACCCGAGTGATGCTGGTGCAAGGCTCGGGCTTCAACTACCCCGACAACCAGCACTTCCGCATCGTTTTCCTGCCGCACGAGGATGACCTGCGCGAAGCCATTGGCCGCGTGGCCCGTTTCCTCGAAGGCTGGCGAAAACGCCACGCCGCCTGACATTTCCGTTCCGCAACCAACACCGACATGAAACCGATCCAAGTAGGCCTTCTGGGCATAGGCACCGTGGGCAGCGGCACGTTCAACGTGCTTCAGCGCAATCAGGAAGAAATCCGCCGCCGCGCCGGTCGTGGCATCGAGATCACCATGGTGGCCGACCTCGATACCGAGCGTGCCCAGTCCATCGTGGGGCCTGGCGTGAAGGTGGTGAAGGACGCCCGCGAGGTGATCGCCAACCCGGACATCGACATCGTCATCGAGCTCATTGGCGGTTATGGCATTGCGCGGTCGCTGGTGATGCAGGCCATCGCCGCTGGCAAGCACGTGGTGACTGCCAACAAGGCGTTGCTGGCCGTGCACGGCACCGAGATCTTCGACGCTGCTTCAGCCCGGGGCGTCATGGTGGCCTTCGAGGCCGCCGTGGCCGGGGGCATCCCCATCATCAAGGCGCTGCGTGAGGGCCTGACGGCCAACAGCATCCAGTGGATCGCCGGCATCATCAACGGCACGACCAACTTCATCCTCTCCGAGATGCGCGACAAGGGACTGGACTTTGGCGTCGTGCTCAAGGAGGCGCAACGACTGGGCTACGCCGAGGCCGATCCCACCTTCGACATCGAAGGGGTGGACGCCGCGCACAAGGTCACGTTGATGAGCGCGATCGCCTTCGGCATTCCGGTGCAGTTCGACAAGGCCTATGTGGAGGGCATCACCCAGCTGGGGGCCACCGACATCAAGTACGCCGAGCAACTGGGTTATCGCATCAAGCTGCTGGGCATCACCAAGCGCGTGGCCCAGGGCATTGAATTGCGTGTGCATCCCAGCCTGGTGCCGTCCAAGCGGCTCATCGCCAACGTGGAAGGCGCCATGAACGCCGTGGTGGTCCATGGCGACGCTGTGGGCGCCACGTTGTATTACGGCAAAGGCGCGGGCAGCGAACCCACCGCCAGCGCGGTCATCGCCGACCTGGTCGACATCACCCGCCTGCACACGGCCGACCCGCACCACCGCGTGCCGCACCTGGCTTTCCAGCCCGATGCGATGAGCGACCTGAGCGTGCTGCCCATGCGCGAGGTGGTGACGAGCTACTACCTGCGCTTGCGCGTGGCCGATCAGGCCGGCGTGCTGGCCAAGGTCACGGGCCTGCTGGCAGATGCTGGCATCAGCATCGACGCGGTGCTGCAGCGCGAGGCCGACGAGGTGAGTGGCGAGGGCGGTACCTCCACCGACCTGATCATCCTCACGCATAACACGCGCGAAGGCACCATGGACGACGCATTGGCTCAACTGCAGCAACTGCCCACCGTGCTGGCGCCGATCGTGCGCATCCGCAAGGAAGAACTGAACTGATGCGGTACCTGTCCACGCGAGGCGATCCGGGGCGCAAGCGCTTCTGCGAGATCCTGCTCGAAGGGCTGGCACCCGATGGGGGGCTGTACCTGCCCGAACACTATCCTCAGGTCGATGCCACGAAGCTCGCGCGCTGGCGCCAGGTGTTCAACGGCGGCGCAGCCGGTGGCTACGCCGCACTGGCGTTCGAGATTCTCTCGCTCTACATCGACGACATCCCTGCCGCCGACCTGCGAGCGCTGTGCGAGAAGACCTACACCCAAGCGGTGTACGGCACGCCGCAGATCGTGCCGCTGAGGAAGCTGGAGACCGGGTTCTGCCTGGAGGCTTTGTCCAACGGCCCCACGCTGGCCTTCAAGGACATGGCCATGCAATTGCTGGGCAACCTGTTCGAATACGAACTCGGTCGGCGGGGTGAAGAGCTCAACATCCTTGGTGCCACCAGCGGCGACACGGGCAGCGCGGCCGAATACGCGATGCGGGGCAAGCGGGGCGTGCGCGTGTTCATGCTCAGCCCCCATGGCCGCATGAGCCCGTTCCAGCAGGCGCAGATGTTCAGCCTGATGGACGAGAACATCCACAACATCGCCATCGAAGGCGTGTTCGACGACTGCCAGGACATCGTCAAGAACGTCAGTAACGACCTGGGTTTCAAGCGCGTCTACCGGATCGGCACGGTGAACTCGATCAACTGGGCGCGGCTGCTGGCCCAGGTCGTGTACTACTTCGCCGGCTACTTCCAGGCGACCACCAAAGACACTGAAAAGGTCAGCTTCACGGTGCCCAGCGGCAACTTCGGCAACGTCTGCGCCGGCCATGTGGCGCGCCAGATGGGGCTGCCCATCGACAAGCTGGTGGTGGCCACCAACGAGAACGACGTGCTCGATGAGTTCTTCCGAACCGGCGTCTACCGCGTGCGCGCCAGCGCCGACACGCACGAAACATCCAGCCCGTCGATGGACATTTCCAAGGCCAGCAATTTCGAGCGCTTCGTGTTCGACCTGCTCGGGCGCGATGGTGCGCGCGTCAAGGCGCTCTTCGGTGACGGTCTTTCACGCACCGGCCGGTTCGACATCGGTGGCGAGCCGGCCTTTGCCGAGGCCGCGGGCCGCTATGGTTTCAGAAGCGGCAAGAGCACGCACGCAGACCGTCTGGCCACCATTCGCGATGTGTTTGAGCGCCACGGCGTGATGATCGACACCCACACGGCGGACGGCGTGAAGGTGGCGCGGGAACACCGCGACGCGGCCGCGCCCATGATCGTGCTGGAGACCGCCTTGCCGATCAAGTTTGCCGAAACCATCGTCGAGGCGCTGGGGCGCCAGCCCGATCGGCCACCGCAGTTCGAAGGCATCGAGCAACTGCCCAAACGCGTGAAGGTCATGACGGCGGACACCGCAGCGGTGCAGGCATACATCGCCGAGCACTGCGCGCCTCACGCATGAAAGTCGCCGGGTTCGCGGGCTTCTCCGGTTCCGGCAAAACCACGCTGGTGGAGCAGCTCATCGGTGCGCTGCGCTTGCGAGGCCAGCGCGTTTCCGTGATCAAGCACGCGCACCACCGTTTCGACATCGACCACCCCGGCAAGGACACCTGGCGCCACCGCGAGGCCGGCGCCTTCGAGGTACTGGCCGCCTCGCCCCGGCGCGTGGTGATCATGCGCGAACTCACCGAACGTGTGGAGCACGATGTGCACCTGCTGCTGGCCGAGCTTCATCCCGATGTGGACTGGGTGCTGGTCGAGGGCTTCAAGGAAAGCAACCTGCCCAAGATCGAGGTGTGGCGCGAGACCAGCGGCGTACCGGTGCGCTACCCGGGCGATGCCGGCGTGGTGGCCATCGCCACCGACAGCCCGCAGGCGCTGCCCGAGGCCGCCCTTCGCCCGGTGCTGGATTTGAACCGCGCCGATGACGTGGCCGCCTGGTTGCTCGACAATGCGGAACGGTTCGAGTACCGCCGCTGCGACCGAGACACCTGCCCACCATGAACTCCCCTCAGAAACCTGCTGCCCGCGCACCCCTGCTGTCGCTGGACGTGGCGATGGCCGATCTGCTGGGTCGCGTCGAAGCACTAGCCGCTGTGGAGACCGTGGCCACCTTCGACGCCGATGGCCGCGTGCTGGCCGAAGAACTGGTCTCGGCCTTGCAGGTTCCGCCGAACGACAACTCGTCCATGGACGGCTATGCCGTGCGCGCGGCCAACGTCACCGAACCCGGCGTGGTGCTGCGCGTGAGCCAGCGCATCGCCGCGGGCCATGCGGGCCAGGCGCTGGAGCCTGGCACGTGCGCGCGCATCTTCACCGGCGCGCCCATGCCCGAGGGGGCAGACGCCGTGGTCATGCAGGAAGACACCATCGAGGTCGGGGGCGACATCCACGGCGTGCACATCCAGGCAGTGCCAGAGGCAGGCCAGTGGGTGCGCAGGGCCGGGGAAGACGTGACGCGCGGCGCCGTGGTGCTCGCGCGCGGTCAGCGCCTTTCACCCGCCGGACTCGGCCTGGCCGCGAGCCTGGGCCGGGCGCAGTTGAAGGTGATGGCGCGGCCGCGCGTGGCCCTGTTTTCCACGGGCGACGAACTCGTGATGCCTGGCGACGTGCCGCCCGAGGCCATGAAACCCGGCGCCATCTACAACTCCAACCGCTTCTTCCTGCGCACCCTGCTCAGCCGCATGGGTTGCGAGGTCAGCGACCTCGGGATCGTGCCCGACCGGCGCGATGCCACGCTGGCCGCACTCAAGACGGCCGCCGATCACCACGATCTCATTCTCACCAGCGGTGGCGTTTCGGTGGGCGAGGAAGACCACATCAAACCCTCGGTGCAGCAGCTCGGCAGCCTGGACCTGTGGCAGATCGGCATGAAGCCGGGCAAGCCTTTTGCCTACGGCACCGTGCGGCGCGATGCCGGTGCAGGGCAGGGCGCAAATACGCCCTGCCATTTCATCGGGCTGCCCGGGAACCCGGTCTCCAGCTTCGTCACCTTTCTGCTGCTCGTGCGGCCTTTCCTGCTGCGCTTGCAGGGTGTGCCGTTCGACGTCTCGCAGGCATTGCCCACCGCAACGCGGCTGCCTGCGCACTTCACCGTGGCGCGGGCCGACAAGCGCCGCGAATTCCTGCGCGTGCGTCGCAATGCGGCCGGCGGGCTCGATTTGTTTCCCAACCAGAGCTCGGGTGTGCTCACCTCGGCCGTGTGGGGCGATGGCCTGGTCGATAACCCGGCCGGCGCGACCATTGCGCACGGTGATCTGGTGTCCTACATCTCCTTTGCGGATCTGCTCGCATGAAAGTCCAACTGCGCTACTTTGCTTCCCTGCGCGAAGCGCTGTCCACCGGTGCTGAATCCGTGGATACGCAGGCCGCCACGCTGGGTGCCTTGCGTGCCGAGCTGGTGGCACGCGGTGGCGCGTACGCCGAAGCCCTGGCGCCGGGAAAATCGGTGCGGGTGGCGCTGAACCAGACCATGAGCGATGAGTCGGCGGTGCTCTCCGAGGGTGCCGAGGTGGGCTTCTTCCCGCCCGTGACCGGGGGCTGAGATGGGCCCGCGCGTCAGCATCCAGACCGAAGATTTCGATCTCTCCACCGAGGTCGCGAAGCTGCGCCTGCAGGACCAGCGCGTGGGCGCCGTGTGCAGCTTCATCGGCACAGTCAGGGACCGCAACGACGGTCAGAGCGTGAGCACCATGGAGCTGGAGCACTACCCTGGCATGACGGAGAAATCCATCGAAGCCATGATCGACGAAGCCCTTCAGCGCTTCGACCTTTTCGGTGTCCGCGTGATCCACCGTGTCGGTCTGCTGCAGCCGCTGGACCAGATCGTGCTGGTGGCGGTGACCTCTGCGCACCGGGGCGAGAGTTTCCAGGCCTGCGAATTCCTCATGGACTACCTCAAGACCCAGGCGCCGTTCTGGAAGAAGGAGCAGACGCCCGATGGCGCGCGCTGGGTGGATGCCCGCGTGAGCGACGACGCGGCCCTGGCCCGCTGGGGCATCGAAGCCCGCAATGGTTGAGGATGGTGTGCGCATGCAGCTGAGCACCACCGATGTGGAGTCCCTGGAGCGCGCCACGCTGCAAGCGGTGGCGCCCGAGGCGGTGGAGGCCTTGCCCGGCTGGCTTCTGCCCATGGACCGAGGCACGGTGGGCCGCGCCCACAGCGCCGTGCCCCTGTCGCACGAAAGCCCGGAACCCTCAGCATTGAACGCGATCGTGGCGCGCTACGCCTCGCGCGGCTTTTCGCCGGTCTTCCGTCTGCCCGATGTGCCTGCGTTCCACGGCTTTCAGCGCGCCCTGCAAAAGCGGGGTTTCGTGCGCCGCCAACCCACGCTGACCCAGGTTGCCCGTGTCGCGGATCTGCGTGCGCTGGCCGGCACCGGGCTTTCGGGCGGTGAACTGGCCGAAGCGCCCGATGCCGCCTGGATGGCCATGTTTCTCGGACCGGGACTGGACCCGGTGGACGGCGCCAGCCGGGCCCGCGCGCTCAGCCGCGCCCATGGCATGCTTTACGCCAGCCTGCGCGAAGGGGGCCAGACGCTGGCCTGCGGCGCGGCCTCTTTCGGCCACGGATGGCTCGGCGTGCACGGCATGCGCACCGATGCCGCCCAACGAGGGCGTGGCCTGGCCCGGCAACTGATGGGCATGATGGCCGAAGAGGCCCTTGGGCGCGGCATCGAGCGCGTGTTCCTGCAGGTCGACGCCAGCAACGCGCCAGCGCTCTCGCTCTACCGCCGTCTGGGTTTCACCACCGCGTGGCCCTACGCCTACTGGCGCCGCCCCGACACGCGCTGACTTGAAAATCGGGTCGCCAGACCCATGTGTGCGGTAATTCTGAATACCGGAGAGCCCACCCATGCGACTCGACAAACTCACCACCAAGTTCCAGGAAGCCCTGAGCGAAGCCCAGACGCTGGCGCTGGGCAGTGACCACGCGTACATCGAACCCGCCCACCTGCTGCTGGCCTTGCTGCGGCAGGCCGACGGGCCGCAGTCGCTCTTGCAGCGCGCTGGTGTGAATGTGCCTGGCCTCATCAAGGCCACCGAAGCCGCCGTCAAGCGTTTGCCCGAAGTGCAGGGGCAAGACCAGGTGCAGGTGGGCCAGGAACTGGCCAAGCTGCTGCAGGCCACCGAGAAGGAGGCCATCAAGCGCGGCGACCAGTTCGTTGCCAGCGAACTGTTCCTGCTCGCCGTGGCCGACAGCAAGGGGGAGCTGGGCCGCATCGCCAACGAGAACGGCCTGAACCGCAAGAGCCTGGAGTCGGCCATCACGGCCGTGCGCGGTGGCCAGAAGATGGACAGCCCCGAGGCCGAAGGCCAGCGCGAGGCACTCAAGAAATACACGCTCGATCTGACCGAACGTGCCCGCCTGGGCAAGCTCGACCCGGTGATCGGCCGCGACGACGAAATTCGGCGCGCCATCCAGGTGCTGCAACGCCGCACCAAGAACAACCCGGTGCTGATTGGCGAACCCGGCGTGGGCAAGACCGCCATCGTCGAAGGCCTGGCCCAGCGCATCGTGGCCGGCGAAGTGCCCGATTCGCTCAAGGGCAAACGCGTGCTCAGCCTGGACATGGCCGCGCTGCTGGCCGGTGCCAAGTTCCGCGGCGAATTCGAGGAACGCCTGAAAACCGTGCTGAGCGAGCTGGCCAAGGACGAAGGCCAGACCATCGTCTTCATCGACGAGCTGCACACCATGGTGGGTGCCGGCAAGGCCGAAGGCGCGATGGACGCGGGCAACATGCTCAAGCCTGCACTGGCGCGCGGCGAGCTGCACTGCGTGGGTGCCACCACGCTCGACGAATACCGCAAGTACATCGAGAAAGACGCCGCGCTGGAGCGCCGCTTCCAGAAGATCCTGGTGGGCGAACCCAGCGTGGAAGCCACCATCGCCATCCTGCGCGGCCTGCAGGAAAAGTACGAGGTGCACCACGGCGTGCAGATCACCGATCCGGCCATCGTGGCCGCAGCCGAGCTCAGCCAGCGCTACATCACCGACCGCTTCCTGCCCGACAAGGCCATCGACCTGATCGACGAAGCCGCGTCCAAGATCAAGATCGAACTCGACTCCAAGCCCGAGGTGATGGATCGGCTTGACCGTCGCATGATCCAGTTGCAGATCGAGCGCGAAGCCGTGCGCCGCGAGAAGGACGAAGCCTCGCAGAAGCGCTTTGGCCTGATCGAGGAAGAGATTGCCCGACTCAAGAAGGAGATCGCCGACTACGACGAGATCTGGCAATCCGAAAAAGCGGCTGCCCTCGGCTCCAAGGACGTGATGGAAGAGATGGATCGCATCCGTTCGCAGATCAAGACCTTCACCGAGAAGGGCGACTTCAACAAGGTCGCCGAACTGCAATACGGCAAGCTGCCCGAGTTGGAGAAGCGCCTGAAGGACGCGCAGGCCGTGGAGTCGGGCAAGGCGCTGAACAAGGATGGCAAGGGCCGCCCGCAACTGCTGCGCACGCAGGTGGGTGCGGAAGAGATCGCCGAAGTCGTGGCGCGCGCCACCGGCATCCCCGTGTCCAAGCTCATGCAGGGAGAGCGCGACAAGCTGTTGCTGATGGAAGGCAAGCTGCACGAGCGCGTGGTCGGTCAGGACGAGGCCATCAGTGCTGTGGCCAACGCCATCCGCCGTTCGCGCTCGGGCCTGTCCGATCCGAACCGCCCGACCGGCTCCTTTCTGTTCCTCGGCCCGACAGGCGTGGGCAAGACCGAGCTGTGCAAGGCGCTGGCCGGCTTCCTGTTCGACAGCGAAGACCATCTCGTGCGCATCGACATGAGCGAGTTCATGGAGAAGCATTCCGTGGCCCGCCTCATTGGCGCGCCGCCTGGCTATGTGGGCTACGAGGAGGGTGGTTACCTCACCGAGGCCGTGCGCCGCAAGCCCTACAGCGTGTTGCTGCTCGACGAGGTGGAGAAAGCCCACCCGGATGTCTTCAACGTGCTGCTGCAGGTGCTCGACGACGGCCGCCTGACCGACGGCCAGGGCCGCACCGTGGACTTCAAGAACACCGTGATCGTCATGACGAGCAACATCGGCTCGCCCATGATCCAGGCCATGGTGGGCTCGCCGTACGAGGAGGTGAAGGAGGCCGTGTGGGACGAACTCAAGAACCACTTCCGGCCCGAGTTCCTCAACCGCATCGACGAAACCGTGGTGTTCCACGCGCTGGATGCCCAGCACATCGAATCGATCGCCGCGATCCAGCTCAAGGTGCTGGAAGCGCGCCTGGCGAAGATGGACCTGCACCTGCAGGTGTCGCCCGCCGCGCTGGCCGAGCTGGCCAAGGTGGGTTTTGACCCGGTGTTCGGCGCGCGGCCACTCAAGCGCGCCATCCAGCAGCGCATCGAGAACCCGCTCTCGAAGTTCCTGCTGGAAGGCCGTTACCCCCCGAAGTCGGTCATTCCGGTGGAGGTGGATCCGGTGCGCGATCCTGGCGTCTTCCAGTTCGGTAACGCCTTGTCCGAAGCCTGATCGAACGGGCCGGGGCGCCATCCATCGCGGATGGGGGCCCGGCTCTACCCATGGGGGAGCCTGCGACCTATCATGCCTCTCATGACGCAGATACCCCCCACCATTCCCCTGCAGGCGCTGTTCGACGCGCAGTTCAACGCCAGCCGCGCTCAGATCGACGTGCCGCTGGCGCTGCGGCGCGACCGGCTGGGTCGGCTGCGTTCGCTCATCGAAACCCACGCCGGCGCGTTGTCGGAAGCCATCGAATCCGACTTCGGCGTTCGTTCACGGCAGTTGACCGAAGCGGCCGACCTGTTCGTGCTGCGCGCCGCCATCGGCCAGCTCCAGAAGGAACTGCCGCGCTGGATGAAGACCCGGCGCGTGGCCACGCCGATCTACCTGCTGCCCGCCAGCGCCCACATTCAACGACAGCCGCTCGGTGTGGTGGGCGTCATCGGCCCGTGGAACTACCCGCTGCAGCTCAACCTGGGGCCTGCCGCCACCGCGCTGGCCGCCGGCAACCGTGTGATGCTCAAGCCCAGCGAGCTCACGCCGCACACCTCGGCGCTCATGGCCTCGCTGGTGCAGCAGTCTTTTGCGGCCGAGGAATTCAGTGTGGTGCTCGGCGGCGCCGACGTGGCCCAGGCGTTTTCCGCCTTGCCGTTCGATCATCTTTTCTTCACTGGCTCCACCTCGGTTGGCCGCCTGGTGGCCGCCGCCGCCGCCGCCAACCTCACACCGACCACACTGGAGCTCGGCGGCAAGTCGCCATGCGTCGTCGATGCGTCGTGCGACCTGAACGACGCGGCCATCAAGATCGCCCACGGCAAGCTCCTCAACGCGGGACAGACCTGCATTGCGCCTGACTACGTGCTGTTGCCGCGTGGCCAGGAGGCCGCTTTCGAACAGGCCTACACAGCGGCCGTGGCAAAGCTGTTCCCCACGCTCGCCGGCAACCCCGACTACGCCGCCATCGTCAGTGACCGTCACCACGCGCGTCTGGTCGCACTGCTCGACGAAGCGAACGAGAAGGGCGCCCGCGTGGTGGATGTGGCCCCACCGGCCCTCGGCTCCAGCGCGCCGACCCGTCAGATGAATCCCACCCTCGTGTTCAACCCCGCGCCCGATCTGCGGCTGATGAAGGAAGAGCTTTTCGGTCCCATCCTGCCTGTGCTGCCCTACGACACGATCGACGAAACCATCGCCTTCATCAACGCGCGCCCGCGCCCACTGGCGCTGTACTGGTTTGGCGCCGACACCAGCGCGCGCGACCGGCTGTTGGGCAGCACCGTCAGCGGCGGCGTCACCGTCAACGACACGCTGATGCACGTGGCTCATGAAGGCCTGCCGTTTGGTGGCGTGGGCGAAAGCGGCTGGGGCTCGTACCACGGCGAATCCGGCTTCCTGCGCTTCACCCAGCAAAAGCCGGTGCTGGTGCAGTCGCGCTGGGCCATGGGCAAGCTGTTCTACCCGCCGTATGGCGCCGCGTTTGATCGGGTGATGGGTCTGCTCAGACGCTGGCTCTGAGCTTGCCGCTGCCGACTTCCTCGTCGTCCACCTCCGGCGTGGGGAGATGCGAGGGCATGTCCTGCAACAGGCCACGCTGCTGCAACTGACTTGCCATGTCGGTCACGTCTTCGCCCAGCAGCAACGAGAGTTCCTGCGTGCTGCGCCGGCCGTTGGCCATCAGCAGCAAGGTGTGCGCCCGCCGGCCCACCAGGTCAGGGCGTGCCAGGGCCTCCCAGGCTTGAGGTGTCTTGGCGTAGCGATGGATGTGGCTCATTGTTCAGGTCCCCGGCCCAGAGTGCCTGCGTGATGTGACAGGGTCTTGACCGCAGGTTGGCACGAGCAAGCTGCGTGCCTGAGGGCGCGGGCGCCGTGATGCCGCTGGTCTGACGCGGGCTCAGGCCTGAGCGGGCATTTGCGAGCTCCAGCGCGTGGGGGCATGGCCCATGGCAGCCTTGAACATCGCGCTGAAGGCGCTGTCGCTGGCATAGCCGGTGGCGGCGGCCACCTGGCCAATGGGCACGCCGCGCGCCAGCAAGGGCAGGGCGTGCGCGATCACCGCCTGCTGGCGCCAGCGCTGGTAGGTGGTGCCCAGTTCATCGCGAAACAGCCGCGCCACCGTGCGCTCGCTCGCACCGGTGTCGGCCGCCCACTCGGCCAGCGTGGCCCGTTCGCCGGGCGCGTTCAACACCGCTTCGCAAAGGGCGCGCAGGCGCTTGTCGCGCGGTAGCGGCACGCCCAGGGGCTGCGTGTCGGCGTGGGCCAGTTCGTCCAGCACCAGGCTGGCCAGCAGACGGTCTCGCGCGGGTTCAGCGGCTCGTCGGGTGGCCGCGTCCATGGCCTGGACCAGTTCGCGCAGCAGCGAAGACACCACGATCATGCGGGCGTCTTGCCAGCCCGTCGGCGTTGCACCACCGTCGATGTAGAGCGTGCGCAATTCGGCGGTCTCGCGCACGGTGACGGCGTGGCGCATGCCGGGCGCGATCCAGACGGCGCGTGAGGGCGGCACGATGTAGGTGACGGCCTGCAAGGCAGGGTCTTCGGGCACCGTCATCACCTGCACGATGCCCGTGGCGCAGTAGGCCAGCTGGCCCCAGGGGTGGCTGTGGGGCTCGAAGTGGGTGTCGGCACTCAAAGCGCGGGAGCGCACCCGCACCGGGCGGGCCGCGTCGGGCGTGAAGGGGTCGGAGTCGCCGAGGGGGGTCGGGCGCAAACGGCGGGATGCGGACATGGTGGCCTTGGGTTGGCTGGTATTCGTGGAAAAGTGTCAGATCGTCGCGATCCAGCAGAAGCGCTTGAGTCTACGATCGTGGCATGTCTTCCTCAAGCACCGCCCATCCCTTGCCCCCGGTCGCCCTTCGTCAGGACGCCAGCCTGATCGGCCTGGTCGGCCTGGCCCACCTCATCAGCCATTTCAGCCAGCTTCTGCTGGCGCCGCTGTTTCCGTGGCTCAAGGACGCGTTCAACGCCAGCTATGCCGAGCTGGGCTTCCTCATGACGGTGTTCTTCGTCACCTCCTGCGCGGTGCAGACCGCTTCGGGTTTCGTGGTGGACCGTCTGGGGCCGCGCCCCGTGCTGTTCGCCGGGCTCACGCTGCTGGGGCTGGCGGCTTTCGGCTTCGCGGCCAGCACCGGCTACTGGATGATGGCCTTCTTCGCCATCGTCGCGGGCGTGGGCAACGGGGTGTTCCACCCGGTGGACTACACGCTGCTCAACCGCAAGGTGAGTGCGCCTCGCCTGGGGCACGCCTACAGCGTGCACGGCATCACTGGCAGCCTGGGCTGGGCGCTGGCGCCGGCCATGATGGTGCCGATCGCCTTTGCGTTTTCCTGGCGCGTGGCGCTGGCCAGTGCGGGTGTGCTCGCCTTCGCCGTGCTCGCCGTGCTGTGGTTCAACCGCGAGCGCCTGAGCCTGCCTGTCGCGCCGAAGCCTGTGCAGGGCAGCAGCACCCTGCCCACCGAAAACCCCATGGCCTTCCTGCGCATTCCAGCGGTGTGGATGTGCTTCGGTTTCTTCTTTTTCTACGCCATGGCGCTCAGCGTGGTGCAGGCGTTCGCGCCCGTGGCAGCCGGCCAGTTGCATGGTGTGCCGCTGGCGCTGGTGGCGGTGTGCCTCACCACCTACATGGTGTGCGCGGCGGGTGGCATGGTTCTGGGGGGCTTTCTGGCGTCGGATCCGGCGCGCTGCGAGCGTGTGGTGGGCATCGGTTTCGGACTCGCGGCGGGCGTGGCACTGCTGCTGGCACTGGGCGACGTGCCGGCCGCAGCGGTGCCGGTGCTGTTTGGTGCCATGGGTTTCACTTCCGGTATCGCGGGGCCATCGCGCGATCTGCTGGTGAAGAAATCCACCCCCGAGAACGCCACCGGCCGCGTGTATGGCGTGGTGTATTCGGGGCTGGACATCGGCCAGGCCATTGCGCCGCTGATCTTCGGCCTCCTCATGGACCACGGCCAGTTCCGTGGCGTCCTCCTGGGCCTGGCGCTGCTGCAACTGGTGCTGATTGCCAGTGCGTTCAACGTGCGGCGCGTGCGGCGCACCGTGCTGGTGCCTGCCGCCGGTACCTGAAGTCTTTCTTCTGCATATCGAGGGGTCGATCCGCGCAGCGGTGGCTGCCATGCGACCTCCGGTGTGGGTGGCACTCCAGATGGTCACGCCGGTTGCCGATGCAGCAGGTATAACAATGCCTTACCCTTTTTTCATCCCGCGGCAGACCACCGCAGACAGAGTCCATGACGGTGCCCTCCCGATTGCTGCAGCAGTGCTTCCAGGAAGCTCGCAACAGCGCCTCCGAACTGATCGCGCGTTGCGTCGACACGGCCATTGCCAGCTTGCAGGCGGCCGAGAAGACCTCGAAGGAGGTCAAGCAGCGCGACCAGCTGGCCCTGGCCTGGTGGGGATTGCTGCAAAACAAGATTCATTGGGGCTCGTCCTTTCCGCAGCACCTGCACGAAGCGCTCGAAGCCTCGCCCGAGGTGCAGACTTCGCGCCCCGCCTTGCTCGGCGAGTCCTCGCTGCTTTCACTGGTGGAAGAAGAAGCCGTCAACGAGTCGCTGGAGTCGGCCCGCCTGGTGCACAGCCTGTTGCCCGCCGTGGAGCAGCAGCTTGCCGTGCTCGACGCCCTCATGAGCTCGGTGCTGAGCCTGCCCACCGTGCAGCCCGAGCGCAATCCCATGCGCCCTTCGGTCTTCGTGCGGGCCCTGCGCGAAACCATGGCCACCGTGGAGCAGGACCCGCAGATGCGCGGGTTGTGGCTGCGCCACATGGGCGAGCCGCTGGGGCGCGAACTGCAGAAGCTCTACGAGCGTGTGGCGCTGATCCTGCAGCGCGCCAACGTGCGCGAAGCCGGGTACCGCGTGCGCCTGGCCACGGAAGGTGGTCACTCCACCCGCTCGGGTGGTCTGTCCACGCGCTCGGGCGGCCTCTCCAGCCGGGTGGGTGAACTCAACCCCGCATCGAGCGGATCGGGCGCCAGCCACTGGCACGACATCAACGATCCGGTGAGCCTGCCCAGCCGTCCTTCGTGGGCCATGGCCGAGAGTCTGCCGCCCATGCCGGAGCTGGCGCGTCTGAACAGCCACGTCGACAACGAGGTGTTCCACGAATTCCTGAGTCATGGCGGCAGCCACTACGACCAGCCGCTCACGCACGACTACTACGACCAGGTGAGCGAAGAGCTCGCCGCCATCGAAGCGTTCGCCGCCATCCCGGTGCTCGACGAGTCGATGATCCTGGAGCAGAGCACCCGCTACCGCGACCTGCCGGTGGTGGACCGGCCCGCACGCGAGGTGGGCACCGCGAGCCAGCTCAGCCGCAAGGCCTGGGGCGAGTTCGCCGCTGCCCACGAGCGCGCGCGTGTGCTCATGCACCTCAAGCAGAAGGCGCAGCGCGTGGCGCAGGCGGTGGGCCTGGACCTGGTGCGCACGCTGGTCGCGCAGGTCGCCAGCGACCCGCTCCTGCTCGCACCGGTGCGCGAAGCCGTGGTGGCGCTCGAGCCCGCGCTGCTGCGCCTGGCGTTGGCCAATCCGCGTTTCTTCAACGAAGACAGACACCCTGGTCGCCGCCTGATCGAGGGCGTGGCGCAGCGCAGCTTCAAGTACAACGACGAGTTCTCCAGTGAGTTCGAAGGCTTCTTCCTGCCGGTTCAGAAAGCCTTCAACGACCTCAACGCCAATGGCAGCAGCGAGCCGGAACCTTTCGCGCAAGTGCTCAGCCGCCTCCAGGCCATCTGGGAAGAGGAAGACCGCAAGGAACTGCTCGTTCAGGACCCGGGCCTGCAGTCCATCCGCTACGCCGAGGAGCGCCAGGCCCTGGCCGACCAGATCGCCTGGGACCTCAGCCAGCGCCCCGATGTGGACAACGCGCCCGGCGTCATCCTGGATTTTCTCTACGGTCCGTGGGCACTGGTCATCGCATCGGCCCAGCTCAACGACACCGAGTCGCAGGCCGACCCGGGTGGCTACCGCAAGACCGTTTCCAACCTGCTCTGGAGCGTGAAGAAAGAGGTCACGCTCAAACGGCCCAAGGAACTCTTCGCCATCATTCCCGGCATGCTCGCCAAGCTGCATGCGGGGCTGGAGATGCTGGGGAAGACGCGCGAGGAAACCAAGCCATTCTTTGATGCCCTGATGCGCCTGCACCAGCCGGTGCTCGGCCTGCGCCGTGCGCGCATCCGCAACGACGCGAACAATTCCGATCCCGCACCGCTGGAAGCCGCCGCGTCGGAGATCCCGAGCTCCATGTCGATGGAGCTCGACGAAACCCTGCCGGCCACGCCGGAGCAGCGCAAACCCAGACCCAAGGCACAGCCCTGGCTGGGTCAGCGCGAACTGGAAGCCGCGGGCTTCGAGGACACGCTGCCCACCGACTATGGCGATCTGGTGGAGCCTGCGAGTGCCGAACCCGTGGAGAGCGGGCCCGATGCCGAGGCTGAAGTGGTCGGGCTGAGCGGACAGGAAAGCGTGGACCTCAACGCCGCAGCCATCCTGTCGGGTCTGCGCGAGGGCGACTGGGTCGACCTGTTCTCGCGCCGCGAATGGCTTCGCGCCCAGCTCATCTGGGCCAGCAGCAAAGGCACGCTGTTCATGTTCGTCAGCCGCGGCGGTCGCCCGCACTCCATGACCAAGCGCAGCTGTGAACGTCTGATCGCCAACCGGCTGCTGCGACCGATCGACGCGCAGGGTGTGGTGAAGAAGGCACTCAAGGCCATGCAGAAGACCGACCCCGCTTCGTCGTCGCGCCCGGCGGAGTCGGCCACGGCCTGAGGGCCGGTCAGCGACCCGAGTTCCAGCGCCGCAGCACGATCTGCGTGCCCGTGGCCGGGAAGAACTGACCCCAGCCCAGCACCGCGTTGCCGCTCGCGTTCATGGCGAGCGCCGGGTTGTACGAAGGATCGGGGTAGGACTCCACGACTTCCGGTGCGGACCAGCCCGTGCCCGGCGTGAGGCGTGAGACGGTCACGCTGCTGCCCACCGGTTCCACAAAGGCAAGCATCGCGCCGCCCGCATCGTCCATGCCGATCACCGGCAGGCTGTCCCACGGACCGCTGCCCGCATTGCGCAGGGTGGCCGGGCTGCCGAAAGTCATCGCCTGTGGGGCGGCGCTGGCAGCGCGCAGCGAGTTGTCGACGTCTCCCCACGCCACCACCGCCGCACCACCTGCGTTCATGCGCAGCACCGGTGTGCTCACGAAGCCTTGCGTATTGGGCACCGCCGTTGCCACGGTGCTTGCGCCGCTCTGCCAACTGCCGCCCGTGAAGCGCTTGAACCAGATGGCGTTGTTGCCCGCACCGCCTGAAATGTCGAGCTGGCCCCAGACGAGCATGCCGTTGCCGGAGGCATCCAGCGCCAGGTCGTGCCGGGCAATGGTCTGGTTGGCGCCCGCGTCGGCCACGATCTGGCTCGCTGTTCCCCAGCCGGCACCGAGCGTGAAGCGATTGCCCCAGAGGTCACCGCCGCCGCCCGAGCGTTTCCACACCGCCACGGCATCGCCAGTGGGTGTGACGGCCACGATCGGATCTCCATCCACGCTGCCCACCACTTCGTTGGTTTCGATCAGCTGTGGCGAACTCCAGCCGCCGCCGGGCGAGTACCGGTTGGCGTAGATGCTGAAGCGCGTTGCCGGCCCGATCTGCGACCAGACCGCCACCGCATTGCCGTTCACGTCCACGCCCACGCTGCTCACGCCCACCTGGCCCGCGCTGCTCTCCACCAGCGCGGCGGTGCCCCAGCCCGTTACCGGGTCCAGTGGGCGCGCGTGCAGGTCCACGGTGGGGCCGGTCTGGATCCACACCAGCATGCCGCGTCCCGTGGTCGCATCCACCGACAACCGCAGTTCGCTCACGTTGCCGGGGTTGGATTCCAGCCGCTCAGGCGTGGACCAGGCGCCACCAGCGGCCGCGCGGCTGCTCCACACGTGGTGCTGCGTCGTGCCCGCATCCAGCTGGCGCCACACGGCGGTGGAACGGCCTGCGTTGTCGATGGCCACCACCGGCGTTGCCGCGCCCGCGCCGGCCAGGCGCACCAGTTCACCCCAGCTTCCCTGCGTGGTTTCTGTTCTGAACCCGGCCGCCACGGCGCGTGCCGCGCTCATCGTCACGTCGCAGGTCAGGGCCTGGCTGCGGCAGGCGCCGCTCCAGCCGTCGAACACCTGGCCAGCGGCCGGGCTGGCCGTCAGCGTGACCAGCGTGCCCGCAGCGAACTGTGCTTCGCAGGTGCTGCCGCAATCGATGCCAGCTGGCGACGACGTGACGCCGCCGCTGCCCGTGCGTGTGACCGACAGGCCGAAGCGGCTGGCCGTGGTGGGCGCGAAGGTCGCTGTGACCGAACGCGCCTGGCTCATGGTGACGGTGCAGGTCAGCGCCGCACCGCTGCACGCGCCGCCCCAGGTGGCCAATTGCTGGCCCGCTGCCGGGGTGGCCGTCAGCGTCACGGAGCTGCCGGTGGCAAAGGGTGCGCCGCAGGCGTCGCTGCATTCCAGGCCGGCGGGCAGCGAACTGATCTGGCCGCTGCCCACCACCGTCACATCGAGCCTGCTGGTGCCTGGGGCAGGGACGTTGCCTCCGCCGCTCGTGCCTCCGCAGGCTGACAACACGGCCGCCACCAGCACGGACAACAGTCCGATCGAACCTTGCAATTTCATTCATCTGCTCCTGGGTTGTACAGGGGGCGGATGCTAGGAATGAACGCCACTCGGCTCCATAGCACCATCGGGCAGTGCGATGCGCACACGCATCACATGCCCGAAGGTGCTGTTCCGTGGCAGCGGGGTCCTGCATAGGATGGCCCGGCGGCAGTTGCTGTCGCCTGGCGCCCTGGTCTCTCAGGGCGCGAGCCACACCCTTTCCATGTCAGGAGAACCCATGCCATCACCCAGACTCTGGGTACCCGCCCTTGCCGCGCTGCTCACCGCCGGTTGCGCTTCCATTGCCGTGACCGACGAGGCCATCGTCGATCGCACCGCCTTTGCGCTCAACCTCGACAAGAGCGCCTTCACCGTGAGCAATCGCGTCAACGACGGCACCACCACCCGCTACGCCGTGCGCACCAGGACCGGCCAGGAATTCAACTGCTTCGTGGGAGGATCCATCAGCGTGCTGGGACGCTCGGTCTCGGAGGCGGTCTGCAGCCGCAAGGGCGCTCCACCGGCGGGCAACCCGCTGTTGCGCTGAGGCGCTCAGGCTGCCGGTGGTGCGTGTTCCCTGGCAAACACCTGCCCGAGGAACGCGCGCAACTGCACCGGCCGCACCGGCTTGACCATCACCGTGAGGCCGGCGTCCTGCGCCAGCCGCATGTGGGCGCTGCCGGCGTCGCCCGTCACCATCACGGCCGGCACCTCGTCACCCAGCAGCGCGCGCACGTCCCGCAGGGCGTCGATGCCGCTGGCGCCGTCGGGCAGGCGCAGGTCCACCACCAGCGCGTCGGGCACGAAGCCGGCGCGCAGTTGCGCCAGGCTGGCGGTCGCATCCGCCGTGGCCAGCACCTCACATCCCCATGAACGGAGCAGGCCCGCCAGCGCGGTGCGCGAATTGGCGTCGTCCTCGATCACGAGCACACGGTGGCCAGGGAGCAGCGCATCGGCCGTGTGCGTTTCGGCACCCGGCAGGGTCGACGCGGTTTCGTCCCTGTCCACCCGTTGCAACTTCAAGGAAAACACGCTGCCCTTGCCGGGCGCCGAGCGGAGCACCGACACATCCATCGAGAGCAGGTCGCTCAGGCGCTTGACCGTGGCCAGACCCAGTCCAAGACCCAGGTTGCGATCCCGTGCCGGGTTGCCCACCTGGTAGAACTCTTCGAAGATGCGCGGCAGATCTTCGTCGTCGATGCCGATGCCGGTGTCTTCCACGTCGAGCCACACGTGGGCCACGTCGCTCGACAAGGCACACGTGACGCGCACCGAGCCTTGTTCGGTGTAGCGGATCGCGTTGGAGACCAGGTTGCTCAGCACACGGGCCAGCAAGGCGCGATCGTTGTGCACCGCCATTCGGGGCACGTCGATCTCCAGGCGAAGTCCCTTGGCCAGCGCCAGCGGTTCGTGTGGCCGGCAACATTCGCGAACCAGCTCGTCCAGCCAGAAATCGGACCTTTGCGGCACCACGTTGCCCACGTCGAGCCGTGTGATTTCCAGCAGGTCGTCGATCACCTGTGTCATGCCCTCCACGCATTCGACGAGATGGGTCGATACCGCGGGCACATCGACCTGCTGACCCCGTTCCATCAGCGTCTGCGACAACAGGCGCATGGCGTTCAGGGGCTGGCGCAGGTCGTGGTTGGCCGCAGCGAAGAAGCGGGTGCGCGACGCGTTCGCTGCTTCGGCGGCGTTGCGGGCGGCTTCGCTGCGCTCGTTTTCCACTTGAAGTGCACCGATCAGTTCTTCGTTGCGCTGGCGCTGGATGTGGAGCTCGCGCAAGGCCACCGACTGGTTGCGGCCACTGACCAGCGCGTAGATGCCGATCAGGAACACCAGGAACGCCAGCAGCGCGTAATGGGCGTTGCCTGACCACAGGTCGCGCAGGATCAACGGTGCCAGCACCAATCCCACATGGGCAACCAGCGTGAGCCGAAATCCTGGCAGGCGCACCGAGCCTCCCATGGCAATGGCCACCAGCGTGACGTGCAGGATGGCTTCTGCCTGGGGTGCGCCTGGCGTGAGCAGCACCGCACTGAGCAGACCCCACTGCGCGGCGTGCACCAATGTGCTGCTCAGCCACCAGCGGATCAAGCGCATCGAGCGCGGTACGCGGTAAAGCAACAGCGCTGCGAGCAGGCGCAGCGTGGTGATGGCGCAGAAGGTGCCCAGCCACCAGTCAAGGTAGGAATTGTTCTGCACCGATGCGAACTGGAAATAGCAGATCAGCGCGCCCAGCGTGCTCAGCAGCCACGCCACCGGGGTGGTGCGCACCAACTGATCGATCTGTTCGATCTCCAGTGCGGTCGGGTCACGGGGGCGGCGTTGCCAGTCCATTCAAACGAGACCCGATTCGCGTGCCAGCACCAGCAGGTGGGTGCGGTTGCGCGCACCCAGGGCGTCCAGCAGCGCGGTCACGTGCAGCTTCACGGTGCGCTCGGCAATGCCCAGTTCGTGGGCGATCTGCTTGTTCTGCTGGCCCCGCGCAATCAGCAGCAGCACCTCGAGCTGGCGCGCCGTGGGGCTCTGGCCCGCCGTCCTGCCGGCCGCGGGCGATGTGCCGGGCGGCTGGAAATGCTCACCACCGGCCACCACCTTCTCCAGGGCTGCCAGGATGTCCGCAATGGGCAGCGACTTGCCGAGGAAACCCGCCGCGCCGGCCGCGCGCGCCTGCGCCATCAGCGCCAGGTCTTCCTGGCCCGAGATCAGCACCCGTGCCACCAGCGGGTGCTGCGCGCCGAAGCGCCGCAGGCCGGCCAGACCATCGTCGCCCGCCAGGCGGTAGTCGATCAGCACCACGTCCAGCGCGGGCCAGCTTCGAGCCAGATCCAGTCCCTGTTCCAGGTGCAGAACCGACCGGGCGGCAATGCCCGTCTGAAGGTGGGTGAGGGCATGAACGAACCCGACACCAAACATCGGGTGGTCATCGATCAGAAGGAGGTTCATGGGCGCACCGATTCTGACCCGAGCCTGCACTTTTGGGCACTGCCCGAAGGGGCATGTCGCGGTTTTGCGGGAATATCCCCCTGTTTTCTTGACATACTCGCCAACGATTCCACTCCACACGGATGAACCCGAATGCGTTCCAGAAAGGAAGCCGACTCGCCCTTCAAGGGCTGGATAGACACCGCATCGGTGCGCGCCAAGCCGTCGCTGACCGACTTCGATCTGTCGGGCGGTGCAGGCGAATTGAGTGGTGTGCAGTGGTTCGTGTTCGGCAACACGGACGAGTTCATGTCCCACCCGGCCCTGCGCCCGCTCGGTGTGGCCGAAAGGAACCGGCTGTATGCCGAGCGGCTGGTGCACTTCCTCGACGACATGGCGCTCTCCGAGCACCGCATCGTCAACCCGGCGGCCCAGGTGATTGCAGAAGGGCGCCTGCGTGTGTACCTGCCCGAGGCGCTCGCGCTCGACGCCTTGAAGCTCTATACCGACGAGGGCTACCACGCCTGGTTCACGGCGCAGGCGAGCCGTGCGATACGCGACGTGTTCAGGCTCGAAGCGCATGACGGGCCGAACCTCAAGGTCGCTGCCATCGAAGCGCTGGTGGCCGATGTCCCACCCGATCGGCGCGACATGACCTGGTTCATGGTCGGCTTCGTTGGCGAGACCATGATCACCCAGGCCCTCGTCGAAGTCATGCGCAGTTCTGCGCATTCCGCCATCCAGCGCATGCTGCTCGCGCACCTGGAAGATGAATGGGTGCACGCCAGGTACTTCGGCCACTTGTTCGCCCTGATCTGGCCGCAGCTGGATGCCCGAAGCCAGGCCTTCTTTGGCCAGATGCTTCCCCGCATCATGGCCGCGTTCCACACCTGGGACGACCCCTTCCACCAGCGAATCCTGGCTCACGTCGGCCTGGACGCCCACGCCCGCGACCGCGTGCTGGCCAAGCTCGCCGGCGAGAGCCACCAGCTTGCGCGCATGCGCCACCGGTGTGGCAACACGCTGCAGGTGCTCGAGCGCGCTGGTGTGTTCAAGGATGACGACTTGCGCGCGCACTTCGTGCTGGCAGGCCTGCTCGACCGAGGCCACGCGTAAGCATCGTCCTACATCACCCGGCGCCGTGCACCGACAGCCACGCAGCGCGCTCCCTGGAATCATGCGTTCAAGACCAACAACGCCCCGAGGAGCACGCCATGAACCGCATGAACGCCTACCTGGCCAGCCGCAGAGACGACGCCTGGCAGAGCTATTTCTCGCACATGTGGATCTGGCTGGCAGCAGCCATCGCCGGCTTGTTGCTGATGTGGTTCGTCTCCGTGCTCAACGACATCACCGATCGCGGCGAGCAGCGCCGGATGCAGCAGCGCACGTCCGGCACCTTCTTGCTGCCAGACGAGTTGCGGGCACGCGGCGCGGCGGCTGGAGCCAATGCGCTCTCCGCGAACACTGAGAGTGTGGCGTTGCGTTAAGGCGGCACTGGCCCAGTTGGGCAGCAGAAGGCCTTCAATGAAGGCCTGCCTCGTTGGCCGCTATCCCATGCAGGACGCTGGTATGGCGCACCAGCGCATCCACCTGCCTCGCGAGGTCTCCGTTCAGTGCTCGCATGAGTGCGCCCAGGTCGGCTCGAAGGAGCGAATGACCATCGGTACTTTCTCGGAACTCGTGCGTGATAAGCCTTTCCAGAACCACGTAGGTCTCTACCATGAGGGCCAGCGCCGAAGCCTGATCTAAAGCCTGTGTGGCCAGGATAAGGCTCCGGGATTGGGTTTCGTCGCGAGTGGGCTTGGAGCGGAAGATGGACCTGGTCAAGATGGCCTCCATTGATAGTCATATGAATAGCAAACTCCGTGGATGCAAATGTAGCATTTTGAGATTCTCGCGCGGTGTCCGCGAAACCCACTCCACCCAAGAAGAAGCCGGCAAAAGGCGACCTGAGAGGCATCCTTGCGTGGCACGTGCGCACACTCAGGGTCGAAAAAGGGTGGTCGCAGGAAGCGCTTGCCCACGCCTGTGAACTCGATCGAACCTATGTCTCTGCGATAGAACGCAGCGTCTGGAACGTCTCACTCGCCAACATCGAGCGTCTGGCGGAAGCGCTTGGGGTGGAGGCCTGGGAATTGCTCAAACCGCTTTAGTCACCGATCTCTGATCCGAGGTTGGTTTCGTTTTTTGGAGATCGAGGAGACAAACATGTCCACCCCTACCAATGCCCTGAACTGGTTCGAGATCCCGGTCCTGGATTTCAAGCGCGCGCAGACGTTCTATGAAACGGTGCTGGCCCGCCGCGTCGAATCAATGTCGATGGGCACCGTCACGATGGGCATGCTCTCATCCGACCAGCAGGGTGTGGGCGGTGCCATCGTTCATGGCGAGGACATGTCGCCTTCCCAGCAAGGCACCCTGGTCTACCTGAACGGCGGTAACGATCTGACGGTGATGCTGGCCCGGGTGGAAGGCGCGGGCGGAAAGATCGCCGTGCCCAAGACCGAGATCGGCAACGGCTTCGGCTTCTTCGCGCACTTCGTCGACACCGAAGGCAACAAGGTGGGCTTGCATTCGATGGGGTGAGAGGACGCTTGATGGGCAGTGAGTTGATGACGGCACTTGACCATCAAGAGACACTCGATGCGGCCGAGCCGACAGGCGCCGCCCGAACCAGCACATTCATCAACCGTCTGGCCGCAGGCGATACATATGCGTCCCGCCGGTAGCAAATGACCAGACGTCTGCAAAGCACGCAGCCGGGCACGTTGATTTGTCGGAGTGGTGCATCCGCCCCGAGCTGAAGTTTGGGCAGCACGGTCAGAAGCCCGCTGGACGCGACCAGCTGCGGCTGCAAGTTCAGCATGTTGGTCTCGACCTGCACATGCGGTGGCGGAAGGCCGGCTTGGCGGAATGCGTCCTCGATCCACTGCCGGTGCGGAAACGTACGCGGCTGAAGGATCCAGCGGTAGAGCGCCAGGTCCGCGAGCTTCGGCTTCGCAAGCTGAAAGACCGGATGGTCAGGTGCAGCCGCCGGCACGATTTCGTCCGGTGCCAAGGGCAAGGAGACCACGCCATCGGCCGGATGGCTGTCGCCCACCACAATGAAATCGAACTCCCCCGCATGCAGCCGGGGATCGAGCATCGCAAACGTGGCCACCTCGGTCTTGAGAAGCACGTCCGGCATGTCCTGGAACACGGCGCGGACGATCTCGGGCAACAGAAACTGTGCGGCTGACGGCACAAGGCCCAGCTTGACCTCGCCGCTCAGGCCCGCGGCCGCACTGCGCAAGGCGACTTCAGCGTCGCGGATGGACAGCCGCGTTTTCACTGAAAAATCCCGCAGGGCCTGCCCCGCCGCGGTGAGCCGGATCCCACGCCCGGCCCGCTCGACCAGCGCACAACCCACCTGCTTCTCCAGGCGTCGGAGGCAACTCGTCAGTGTCGGCTGGCTCTTGTGCAGCACGCGTGCTGCCTCGCCCACGTGCTGCAGGTCGGCGATCACTTCAAAGTAGTGCAGATCACGAAGGTCCATTGCAAAAATTCCATCGTTGGTTCAGAAAAGAATAAACGATTGGACGCGAGCTCATGTGAAGCCTAAATTCGAAACCGTCGTGCAGCTGGCGCGGCATTTACAGGAGACTTGCCTTGTTGAACCACCCCCCGAAGCGCAGACATGTCCTGCTGGCTGCTGTGGCGTCCGCCCTTCCGACCGTCACGCTGAAGGCACAGGGCCAGGAGCAATACCCCTCCCGCGCGGTGAAAGTCCTGGTGCCGTTTGTGCCAGGCGGCAACGCCGACTCCACCGCGCGAATCTTCACTGAAGCCTTGTCCCGGCAGATGGGCCAGCCGTTTATCGTCGAGAACAAGGGCGGTGCTGGCGGCATGATCGGCACGGCTGCGGCCGTGAAGGCCGAACCGGATGGCTACACCGTGCTGTGTGCGACACCGGGACCGATCCTGTCGGCCTGGCAGATGAGCGGACCCTCGGCCAACTACAGCCTGGCCGATATGCGCGCAGTCGCACTGCTGACGACCGTGCCCAACGTGCTGATGGTGAACGCGGCCTCGCCCATCCAGGACTTCGCTGGCTTGGTCACGCGCATCAAGACCGGGCCAAAGCCGCTCACGGTGGGTCACCCAGGGAACGGCACCACGGGCCATGTGAACCTGCTCCAGTTGCAAAAGGGGGTGGCCAGTGAGTTCACGGTCGTGGGCTACAAGGGGTCCGGCCCCGCCGTCGTGGATCTGCTGGGAGGGCAGCTCGACATGGTGGTCACTGATTTGCCGTCGGCCCATCAGCTCATCAAATCGGGCAAGCTGCGCGCGATCGCTGCCGTCGGCCGTCAGCGTGCTCCGGCGTTGCCCGAGGTGCGCACCATGGCCGAGCTGCAACTGCCAGAGGTCGACGCGACCAACTTCACTGCGATCATGGCACCCAAAGGGGTGCCGGATGCTGTGGTGCGACGCCTGGCCGATGGCGTGCGCTCTGCGCTGGACACTGACACCATTCGCAAACAGATCGAGGACCTGGGTGCCATCCCGGTGCGCATGGGTACGTCGGAGTTCGAGGCCTTTTTGCGGCAACAGGCGGCTACCTACGCATCGCTGGTGAAGGCCGGACTTTTGAAGGCAGACTGAATGACGGAGGGCACGCTCCAGCTGCTGGCCGCCGGCGGCTCCGAGCTTGTCGCTCTCATGATCGGAGCACACGGGGGGCTTGCCCGTACCTGCACCGTTCGCGTCGACGAGCCCATCCAGCATGGGGCGGCGACGGGCTGCTGTACGCGCATCTACCTGGCATGCAGCGATGGCGGCATCGGCCGGCGAGGCACCCGGCACGCTCTTGAGATGGTTCAAGCCGACGCGCAGGGCCGATGGCGACGTGCGGGCACGCTCGCGCTGCCCCAGCGGCCGGTGCATGTGGCTGTCGACGCGGCGAACGCACGGATACACCTGGCCTTCAATGTGCCTTCTGCCTATGCCAGCGTGGCGCTCGATGCGCACGGTGCACCGGCGGCCATCGAGCACCATGTGCACGGGCCGGACAGGGCAGGGTGGTTCGCCCACCAGGCACTGCCGATCGCCAGCTCCGGCTGCACGCTGCTGGTATGCCGGGGCGACGATGCCACGGACAGTGCACCGGAGAACCCGGGTTCGCTGCGGGTCCTGAAGGACGTCGGCGGCGATGTCCGTGTGTTGCAGCAGATCGCACCCGGACGCGGCTTCGGCTTTGGCCCACGCAACGGCGCGTTCTCGCCCAATGGTCGATTCCTGTACCTGGTGCTCGAACGTCAGAACCGACTGGCCGTGTTCCCCTGTGACCGGGACGAGCTTGCCTCCACACCCTCCTGGGAGGTCAGCACGCTGGCGCTCCGCCCATCACAGGCGACGCACCAACTGGCGGGAGACATCTGCCTGCACCCCTCGGGGCGTTTCGCCTATGTGCTCAACCGCTCACGCGACGTGGCGGGGGAAAACAGCGTGGTCACCATGTCGATCGATCCGGCAACTGGCCAGCCGGTTTGCATCGACACCCTGCTGCTGCCCGGCAGCCACCCCCGTACCGTGCGCATGAGCGCCGACGGCGCCTGGATGGCGATTGCCGTCATGGAAGCCGACACGCTCAGAGCCCACCGTCCTGGCGTTTCATTGCTCGCTGTCAATGCCGAGGGTCGTCTGGTCCATCGTCACCATTGGATGCCCACCGCACATCCTCAACCCATGATGTGGGCGACGCTCTGCCAGCGCCCGACGTGACTTTCGTTTCTCTTATGCCCTCCCTGCGTTCCATCTATTCCCTTGATGACTTCGAGCGTGCCGCCCGCCGCCACTTGCCCCATCCCCTCTTCGCCTATGTATCCGGCGGTGCAGAGGACGATGTCTCGCGCCGCGACAACCGCGCCGCTTTTGGCGAATGGGGGTTTGTCACGCGCGTGCTGCGCAACGTTTCCGGCCGCAGCCAGGCGATCGATTTGCTCGGGCGCCGCTACACATCACCGTTCGGCATTGCCCCCATGGGCATCAGCGCGTTGAGCGCCTACCGAGGCGATCTCGTCCAGGCGTCAGCAGCAGCACGGGCCGGCATTCCGATGATCATGAGCGGCTCTTCGCTGATCCGACTCGAAGACGTGATGGCCTCCGCACCCGACACCTGGTTTCAGGCCTATCTGCCCGGGGAGCCGGAAAAGATCGATGCGTTGATCGACCGCGTGGACCGCGCGAACGTGCAAACCCTCGTCATCACGGTGGACACGGCCGTGCTGGCCAACCGCGAGAACAACCTGCGCGCCGGGTTCTCGACGCCGCTCAGGCCCAGCATGCAATTCTGTTGGGAAGGCCTTGCGCATCCGCGTTGGCTCTTCTGTACCTTTCTGCGAACCTTGTGGCACCACGGGATGCCGCACTTCGAGAACTCGTCGGCCACGCGCGGTGCACCCATCCTGTCGGCCCGTGCGCGGCGCGACTTCGGTGCCAAGGACCATCTGGCGTGGGAACACATTGCACAGATCCGCCGCCTGTGGCCACGGCAGCTGGTCATCAAGGGCGTGATGCATCCCGAGGATGCCCGGCTGGCGCGCGATCATGGCGCGCAGGGCGTCATCCTCTCCAACCATGGCGGTCGCCAGCTCGACGGCACCGTGTCGCCGCTGCGCGTGTTGCCGCAGGTGCGCGAGGCGGTCGGCCCCGACTTTCCGCTGATGATCGACAGCGGTATCCGGCGCGGCACCGATGTGCTGAAGGCCCTGGCGCTGGGTGCAAGCTTCGTCTGGGTAGGCAGGCCGTTCAACTATGCCGCCGCCATCGGCGGAGAAGAAGGTGTGTTGCACGCCATCCGCATCCTGGCTGCTGAGGTGCAGCGCGATCTGGGCTTGCTGGGGTTGCTGGGCCCAGGCGAGTTGCGCGACACGCATCTCGTTGCGTTGCGATGAGGGGCAGCACGGCGCTGCCCCCGAATCGTCAGTCGACCTTGATCTGCGAGCTGCGGATCACGGTCGCCCACTTCGCGGACTCGGTGCGCACGAAGTCGCCGAGTTCTTTGGAACCACCGGCTGCCGGCAGTGCGCCGAGTGCGGCAAGACGCTCGCGCATGGCGGGCGTGGCCAGCACGTCGCGCATTTCTGTTTCCATGCGCCCCACCACGTCTGCGGGCGTCCCTGCGGCTGCAAAGATGGCGTTCCACTCGTAGGCGCTAAAACCCTTGAGGCCGGTTTCTGCGACGGTCGGCACCTCTGGCATCGACTCCACGCGGCTGTCGAACGCGGTGGCCAGCACGCGCAACCGGCCGGCCTTGACCATGGGTCCCGATGCGGTGACCGCGCTGAACATCAGGTCCACCCTGCCGCCAGCGAGATCTGTCAACGCGGGCGCACCGCCCCGATAGGGAATGTGGACGATGGACACACCGTAGCCGTGTTTGAACAGCTCGCCGCTGAGGTGCGCAGCGCCGCCATTGCCGGCCGATGCGTACGACAGCTTGGCAGGGTGCGACTTGGCGTACTGCACCAGATCGGCCACGCTCTTGAACGGCGACGATGCTGGCACGACGAGCAATGTCGGGATCCGCGCGACCATGGACACCGGGACGAAGTCACGGCCGTAGTCGAACGCGAGCTTCGGATAAAGGCTTGGGTTGACAGCGAAAGACGTTGCGTCGTAGAGAAAGGTGTAGCCATCGGGCGTGGCTGAGGCCACGGATTGCGCACCGATGGTGCCGCCGGCGCCGGGTTTGTTGTCCACGATCACCTGCTGCTTCAGGCGCTGGCTGAGTTCGGTCGCGACGGTGCGTGCCAAGGCATCGGCCGCGCCACCGGCCGAATACGGAACCACCAGTCTGATGGGTTTTTCTGGCCAGACGGCGTGGGCGTTGCCAGCCATGCAGGCTGCGGCCAGGAGGATTTTCGAAATGAGTTTCATGTTGTCTCCAAAGGGTGTCTACACGGTGGCAATCGGTGTTGCGGGGGACCCCACGGCACCGGGCAACCGCAACGGGGGCGCAGTCAGCAGGAAACGCGAGCGGCCTGCCAACCGCAGCCATCGCGCAAGTTCTGTCAGGTACCAAAGCTCGCCCAGATGGATACCGTTCTTGAACAGGCAGTGCTCGTGCAGCGGCAGGCGCGGCTGACGCAGGCCGTTGCCCGCGCGCGTGGGCGAGGCAAGCTTGGGCACCACCAGTTCCACCGCCGGGTTGTCCGCGAGCAGGCAAGCCAGGCGCGCGTCGACGATCCAGTTGAGCAGTCGGTCATCCCAACCGTCGAGGCCTGTTCCTGTCTCGTGCAGGCGAGCGAGGTCTGGCTGGCGGTTCATGGACAAGAGCGTGTCGGCAAATCCGGTGTGCAGGCAGACCATGTCGCCTTCTTCAATGACGACACGGTCGGCCTCGAGGATGCGCATCAATGCGTCATAGCCGACCGCCTGTCGCTGGCGGCCCAGATGGTGCTCCAGATCGACCATGACGCCCCGACCCTGTACGCCGTGCTCGGCCAGGTGCTCGATGCCCAGTGCATCGGCCTGCGGGCCCGGGTAGCGAGCGAAGGGCTCGGTCGCCTGAAGGTCCTCGATGCCGGGCCGGATGTCGACGCCGGCGCGAAACCCGTTGTAGAAGACGGCCTCCGCCACGCCATCCCCGTCCGCGTCGAACCGGCTGCCCATGTGCGCGAAGCTGTCCCACTGTGTGGAGTACTGCAGGCTCATGAGCACGACGTCGTCGTTGACCACATCCGTGAGGTCCGGGTCCTCGGCGGCATAGGGCCAGCAGAAGCCTTGCTGTCCCGCACTCTTGCCATCGCGCACGACGGAGAAGCGGCGCGGCATCTTGCGTCGCGGGTTCATGCTCTCGCCGCCGGGGTAGTCGAGCGGCAGCGACAGGCAGAAAGTGCGGCCCTCCTGGACCTCGCGCACGCCTTCGAGCACCTTCGCCGCCGTCACCAGGTTCATGCGGCCGCGCTGATCGTCGGGTCCGAACTCGCCCCAGTTCGATCCGGCGGGCGCCCGTTGCCATCGCTGAGCCATGGCCTACCCGCGCAACACCGACAGGACGTTTTCGGCGGCGGCGACACCCATCTTCACGTAGGCGTCGGCGGTCACGCCCCCGACGTGCGGGCTGAGGATGATGCGGGGCTCGCCCTGGAAAGGATGGCCGGTGGTCATGGGCTCCACGGCAAAGCTGTCCAGTCCTGCGCTGGCCACGCGGCCAGAGCGAATGCTTTCGAGCAAGGCCGTTTCGTCGATCAGTCCGCCGCGCGCCGTGTTGACGACGATGACGCCGCGTTTGCACTGCGCCAGCGCGTCTCGCCCGAGCAGCCCCCGGTTCTCGTCGGTCAGAGGGCAATGGAACGAGATCGCGTCGGCAGATGCCCACAGCGTCTTCAGATCGACCAGCTCCACGTCACGCGGTGCGGTCTTTGCGTAAGGATCGAAGCCGATGACTCGCATGTCCATGCTGGCGGCCATCCGCGCAAATCGTCCACCGATCGCCCCGAGACCGACCAGACCGATCGTGCGGCCGCCGAGTTCGATGCTTTTGTGCGTGGCCTTGTCCCAGTGACCATCATGCAGGCGTGCGTTCAACTGCGGGACGGATTTGGCACAAGCCAGCAGGAGCGCCAGCGCCTGCTCGGCCACGGCTGCCGCGTTGGCCCCGATGGCCGCTCGCACTTCCACCCCCCTGGCCTGGGCGGCGACCTTGTCGATGGTGTCCGTGCCGCTCCCATGCTTGGAGATGACGCGCAAGGCGGGTGCCGCCGCGATCGCCGCTGCGCCGACCTTGCCGTAGCGCACGATGATGGCGTGCGGGTTGTGTTGCCGGCACAGAGCGACAACGTCGTCATCGGACGGTGTCTTGCCGGCATAGACGATCTCATGGTCTTTCAGCAGTGCCAGCGCCTGGGGCGCCAGGTCCGCCGCGGTGATCAGGATCACGGGCTTCGTTGCTGCGGCGCTCACAGCGATTCACCCGGCTTGAGCACGCCCGCCGCGCGCAAGGCGGCGTCGAGCCACTTCGCCGCGACGTCACCGCCTTTGATCGCCTCGATGCGATGGGCCTCGTCCCTGACCTTCTTCGCGGCCAGTGGAATCAACGACTCGATCCTGGCCCGCTCGACCACCACCACGCCGTCGGCATCGCCCAGGACGAAGTCGCCCGGGTGAACGGTCACGCCGCCGACGCTCACGGGGTGCCCGATCCGTCCGGGCATTAGCTTGGTGGGACCGTTGGGGTTCGTGCCGACGCTGAAGACAGGGAATTCCATCTCTTCGATTTCCAGCGAATCCCGAACGGCACCGTCGATCACGACGCCGGCGATGCCCAGCTTGCGGCAAGCCGTCATCATGATCGTGCCCATCAGTGCCGCCGTCTGATCGCCCTTGCCGTCGACGACCAGCACGTCGCCGGGCTTGGCCAGGGACATCGCTGCATGGATCATCAGGTTGTCGCCCGGTCGTACGTCCACCGTGAAAGCGGTGCCGACCACGTGCATGTCGGGACGCAGCGCCTTGATGCGGCCATGAAGTGCGCCGCGCCGTCCTGCGACGTCAGCCAGGATCGCGGCCTGGAAGCCGGCAGCCTGTTGCACCACAGATGCGGGGACCCTGTCGAACTCTCGAATGATGTCGGGCAAGCTCATGTATTTTTCCTGGGATGAAATCGGGCACGCTGGCGCCAGCCTCACAGTAAGGCCGGCATCTTCATAGTCCGGTGGTTAGTCGATCTTGGCGCCCGATTCCTTGACGACACGGCCCCACTTGGCCGTCTCTTCACGGATGTAGTTGGCGAATTGCTCGGCCGTCGAACCTGCGACTTCCGCGCCCTGATCGTTCAGGCGCTTGCGCAGATCGGCCGAAGTCAGTGCCTTGTTGATTTCATCGTTCAGGCGCGCACTGACGTCCTTGGGCAATCCGGCCGGCCCGAGCACGCCGAACCAGGTGATCGCTTCGAAGTTCCTGTAGCCAGACTCCTCGACGGTCGGTGTCTGTGGCAGGTCGTCGGTGCGCTTGGCCGAGGTCACGGCGAGTGGTCGCAGTTTGCCGTTGCGGATATGCCCGATCAGCGTGGGCACGGAGGACACGTACATCTGCACCCGTCCGCCCATCACGTCGTTGATGCCCTGGGCAGCACCCTTGTAGGGCACGTGCATGAGCTTGACGCCGGCCTGGTTCTGGAACAGCTCGGTGGCCAGATGGGCCACCGTGCCGTTGCCCGAGGTGGCAAAGGTGACTTCGCCGGGCTTGGCCTTGGCGGCAGCGACGACGTCATTCATGGACTTGAGGGGAGATTCGGGTGCGACCACGATCACCAGCGGCGAGCTCGCGACCATCGAAATCGGTGTCAGGTCCTTGGCCGGGTCGTAGGGCAGCTTCGTGTAGAGACTGGGATTGATCGCCAGGTTGCTGGTTTGCCCGAGTACCAGGCTGTAGCCGTCCGCCGGGGACTTGGCCACGTTGTCGATGCCGATGTTGCCGCCCGATCCCGGCTTGTTGTCGATCACGAAGGCCCACTTGGTGTTTTCGGAGACCTTGTTGGCCACATCGCGCGCAATGATGTCCGTGCCACCTCCTGCCGGGAAGGGGACGACGAGCCGGATCGGCTTCGTGGGCCAGGACTGGGCGAAAGCGGTGGCCGACAGCACGGTGGCCGTCAGCATGATGATGGCTTGGCGTTTCAGCATGACGTTGTCTCCTTTGTAGTGGTTCGCGCAGTATGTGAAGATGCGCCAAAAGAATCCAATCGATAATTCCTTGAATTTCATAAATGGGACTTTTGCGATGGATGCCCGTGATCTGAGGTACTTCGAGACGATCGCCGAGTTGCTGCATGTAGGCCGTGCTGCACAAAAGCTGCACCGTACCCAGCCTGCGCTGACGTCGTGCATCCGGCGTCTGGAAGCCGAATGCGGCTCCGCCCTGTTCGAGCGCGCGGGACGTGGTATCCAGCTGACACAGGCAGGTCATACCCTTCTGCGGTGGGCGCAGCGCGTGCGCAACGACATGGAAGATGCGAAGCGCGAAGTCACTGCGCTGGGCAGCGGCTCAACCGGGCACGTGCGAGTCGGCGTCGTCCCGACGGCCGCTCAGTTCCTGCTGCCATCGGCGGTGCGGCGCCTGCTTCAGGAAGCGCCCGAGGTGACGTTTGGCACCGTCGTCAGCTTGGTGGATAACCTGAAGCAGATGTTGCTGCAGGGCGAACTCGATATCGTCATCGCGTCGGAGACGCACTCGCACCCCGGGCTGGTCTCACGTGTGCTCGCTGAAGACGCCATCGTGGTGGCGGCCAGTGCCAGTCACCCCGTCTTCCGCACGCCCCCCACGCTCAAGCGGCTGACACAGTACCGCTGGGCACTTCAACCTGTGGGGGCACCCCTGAGAGACTGGCTCGACCACACCTTCGACCGCCGCCGCCTTCCGCGCCCGAACGTGCAGGTGGAAAGCAACGTGCTGCTGATGCTTCCGACCCTCATCGCAGAGACCGGGCTGCTGAGCTTCATCTCCCGGCATCACCTGACGTCGAGATCGGCGCGAACCGGCTTGATGGAGGTGGCGCTGAAGGAGACCACGATGATCCGCACGATGGTGGTCATGCACCGTGATCAAGCCTACCTGTCGACGGCCGCCCAGCGGCTCATCGACATGCTGGACGCTCAGAAACAGGCGGGTTGATGTCTCAGGTATCGGGTCACACCGCGCTGCGGTGCCGCTCGATGCAGGTCTTCAACACCTCGTCGCGATCCCGCTTCCACCAGTTCCCGGTGGAGAAGATCTCCACTTCGCTGAAGCCGTCGAAGCCCTGGTCTTCGACCCAGCCGCGGATGCGTGGGATGTCGATCACGCCGTCGCCCATCATGCCGCGGTCGTTGAGCAGGTCGGTGGTGGGGGTGAGCCAGTCGCACACGTGGAAGGCGAGCAGGCGGCTCTTTCCGGCGCGCTGAATCTGGGCTTGTAGTTTCGGATCCCACCACACGTGGTAGACGTCCAGGGCCACGCCGAGCGCGCCGCTCTTCGTGGGGTCCAGCAGGTCGCAGAGGTCGAGCGCGTGCTCCAACGTGTTCACACAGGCGCGGTCGGCGGCGTACATGGGGTGCAGGGGTTCGATGGCCAATGGCATGCCGTTGGCCTTCGCGTAGCCCAGCAGTTCGCCGATGCCGTCCTGCACTTGCTGGCGCGAGAGCGCAATGTCCTTGTGTGCGGCTTTACCGGCGAGTGCGCCGGGCAGGGCACCGACCACCAGCACGAGGCAGGTGGCGTTGAGTTCGCAGGCTTCGTCCACGGCGCGGCGGTTGTCGTCGTGCGCGGCCTGCAGGCCGGCGGCGTCGGTGGCCGGGAACATGCCGCCACGGCAGTAGCCCGAGAGCTTCAAGCCGTGGGTCTTCACCAACTGGCTTACTTCCTTGAGGCCGCTGGCGGCCACCTGGTCGCGCCAGGGCGAGATGGCCTGGATGCCGAGCCGGGCGCAGGCTTCGATGATGTCGGTGAGTGGCTGTTCCTGGCCATGGCTCTTGCGAACCGTGGCGGTGTTGATGGAGAGCCAGCGGTGGTCCAGGGAGAAGTCGCGCATCAGTTGTTCACACCATGCAATGCCAGCAGCGTGTTCATGCGCCGCACGGCGAGCTCG
The DNA here is from genome assembly GCF_051860785.1 of Hydrogenophaga sp. Taxonomy (GTDB): domain Bacteria; phylum Pseudomonadota; class Gammaproteobacteria; order Burkholderiales; family Burkholderiaceae_C; genus Hydrogenophaga. The sequence continues at coordinate 55,336 of NZ_JBIMLB010000003.1, read as the reverse complement.
GGCTGTTCCAGCAGGTTGGCCGCGTCGGCCAGGCGGAAGAGCTCGGCGAAATGGGGCAGGGAGCGTGTGCTCTGCTGGCCGCCCACCATGGTGAAGTGGCTCTGGTGGCCGTTGAGCCAGGCCATGAAGACCACACCGGTCTTGTAGAAGCGCGTGGGCGCGGCAAAGATGTGGCGCGAGAGCGGCACGGTGGGGCCGAGGATGTCGTGGAATTTCTGCAGGTTGCCTTGTGCGAGTTCGCCCAGCGCGGCGCTGGCGGCGGGCGCGATGGCGTCGAAGATCCCGAGCAGGGCATCGCTCTGGCCGTGCGTTTTCTCGCAGCCCCAGTCGTCGCCGGCGATCAGTTCGGCGTAGTTGAAGTCGTCGCCGGTGTACATGCGCACGCCCTTGGGCAGGCGGCGGCGCATGGCGATCTCCTTGTCCTTGTCGAGCAGCGAGATCTTGATGCCGTCCACCTTGTCGGGGTGAGCGGCGATCACGGCCAGGGCGGTGTCCATGGCCTTGTCCGGATCGTTGCTGCCCCAGTAGCCCTTGAGCGCGGGGTCGAACATGTCGCCCAGCCAGTGCAGCACCACCGGTTGCTTGGCCTGGCTGAGGATGCGGTCGTACACGCGCTCGTAGTCGGCCGGGCTCTTGGCCACGCGGGCGAGGGCGCGGCTGGCCATCACGATCAGCTTGCCACCGAGTTTCTCGATGGCGGCCATCTGCTCCTCGTAGCCGGCAATGACTTCATCGACCGTCTTCACGTTCTCCAGCACCAGGTGGTCGGTGCCGCAGCCGGAGGCCACCAGCGCGCCGGGCACGTCCTTCGCGGCGTCGAGCGATCGGCGGATGAGCTCCAGTGACGTGGGCCAGTCCAGTCCCATGCCGCGCTGTGCGGTGTCCATCGCTTCGGCCACGCCGAGGCCGAGCGACCAGAGGCGCTGGCGGTAGGCGATGGTGGCGTCCCAATCCACCGCGCATTGCAGCCAGGGGTCGATGGCGGCCAGCGGGTCGGCCACCACGTGGGCGGCGGAGTAGGCGATGCGGTTGAACTTCACACCCGGTGCGGGCTTCACCGGCGTGGTGCTGCGCAGGGTGTAGGCCTCGATCTTTCCGGAGGCGTTGGGGAGTTTGAGCGAGAGGGCCATGGGTTCAGACTTTCAGGGGCTCGACGTCGACCCAGCGGCGTTCTTTCCAGCTTTGCAGTGCAAGCTCCACCAGTTGCACGCCCTTGGCACCTTCGGGCAACGTCCACTTGTAGGGTTCGTTCTCCACCACGTGGCGGATGAAGTGCTCCCACTGGATCTTGAAGCCGTTGTCGTAGACCTGCGTGTCTGGCACGTCCTGCCACTGCTCGGAGAAGTTCATGGTGTTCTTGACGTCCGGGTTCCACACCGGGCGCGGCGTGTTCACGCGGCTCTGTGCCTTGCAGCCGGTCAGTGTGGCCACGGCCGAGCCGTGCGTGCCGTCGACGTGGAAGGTGACGAGGTCGTCGCGGTTCACGCGGGTGGCCCAGCTCATGTTGAGTTGCGCGATCACGTTCTCGCCGTTGTGTCCGGTGAGTTCGGCCGTGGCGTAGGCGGCGTCGTCGGCCGTGCATTCGTAGGGCTTGCCGGCTTCGTCCCAACGTTTCGGAATGTGCGTGGTGCCCAGGCACGAGACCGACTTCACTTCGCCGAACAGGTTGTCCAGCACGTAGCGCCAGTGGCACATCATGTCCAGGATCATGCCGCCGCCGTCCTCTTGCCGATAGTTCCAGCTCGGGCGCTGGATGGGCTGCAGGTCGCCTTCAAAGACCCAGTAGCCGAACTCCAGGCGCACGCTGAGCATGCGGCCGAAGAAGCCGGCGCGGCGCAGCATGTCGAGCTTGCGCAGGCCGGGCAGGAACAGCTTGTCCTGCACCGCACCGTGCTTGAGGCCGGAGCTTGTCGCCAGGCGCGCGATCTCCACCGCCTCGTTGAGGTTGGTGGCGATGGGCTTCTCGCAATACACGTGCTTGCCGGCACGGATGGCCTTGGCCAGCAGGGTGGGGCGCATCTGCGTGGTGCCGGCATCGAAGAACACGGTGTCTTCCTTGTTCGCGAGCGCGGCATCGAGATCGGTGCCCCAGCGTGCGATGCCGTGGGCCTTGGCCAGGGCTTCCATCTTCTCGGCGTTGCGGCCGATCAGGATGGGATCGGGCATGACCTTGTCGCCATTGGAGAGGGTGACGCCACCCTGGGCGCGAATGGCGCAGATGGAGCGGATCAGGTGCTGGTTCATGCCCATGCGACCGGTCACGCCGTGCATGATGAGGCCGAGTTTCTTGGTTGCCATGTGGGTTCTCCGTGAAGGCGGTGTGAATCAGTGGATGGCCTGCAGGCTGTGCCACAGCGGCGCGGCCGCGCTGGCAAAGCCCGGGATGTGCAGGGAAGTGAGGTCGATCCGGCCGTCGTGCACGGCAAGGTGCGGGCGGCCGCTGGCGTCGGTGTCGTAGAGCCCGGGGTGAGCGGCAGCAAAGGCCTGGGCTTCCTCGGGTGGTGCCGTGCCGAAGCCGTCCACATAGTGATGCCCATTGCGTTCGATGTGCGTGACGCCCAGGCTGGCGGCCAACAGCGTGTCCTGCTGCACGGCCAGACCGGCCTGGCAGGTGAGGTCTTCGCCGGAGAGCAGCAGGCGCGCATCGTTCGCCATGCGGTGGGCGTTGGCCAGCGATCGGTAGATGCCCTTGCAGGCCTTGCTGGAAATGCCGCGGTAGCCCAGCGCCAGCCCCTGCTCGAAAGCACCGGCATGGTCGTCGGATTCGTCCAGGATCACGGGCACACCGATCGGCAGCGAGGCGATGGACTCGCGCAGCGCCACGGCCCGCGCCAGCGGTTGCTCGAGCAGCAGCGTGCGGCGCATCAGGTCGGTCAGCGGCGTGCTCGCCTGCAAGGCACGCCAGTAGGCGCCGAGCGTGGTGGCATCGGCAAAGGTCTCGTTGCCGTCCAGCGTGGCGCGGTAGTCCACACCCAGGCGCTGCAACACCGCGGCGATGCGCGCGAGGCGATCCAGGTCGGGATCGATCTGGCCGCTGAGCTTGAGTTTGAAGTGGTGCAGCCCGTGGCGGCGAATCGCGGATTCGAGGGTGGTGGGCAAACCATCCTGCGGATCGGGGCCGGGCTCGTCGTCGCTCAGCCGATCGGCCAGGCCGACCGTGTGGCGCAGCACCACTTGCGTCGGTCTGGCGATGTCCAGGCGCTGGCTCCACGGGTCGCCCAGCACGCCGGCGCGCAGCCCGTCTACCCATGAAAACCCAGCGGCGCGCAGAGCGGCGTCGGCCACGGCCTTGTCCATCAGCGCCGGGCCGAACTGCGCTGCCAGTCTTGGCAGCCCCCGCGCCACCGACACGCCCAGCGCGCCTTCGCCCGCGGTCTGCGAATGCGCGTGAGGACTCATGGTGTGGCCGGTGGCCAGCAGCGCATCGCGCGCGTTGCGAAGCGACTCGCGCAGTTGTTCGAAGTTCTGCTCGTGGGTCAGCGCGGGCGACTTGTCGAACCACTTGGGCACCATCAGCTCGGCGCTGGCGCCTTCGAAGCTTTTGCCACCCACCTCGGCGCGCACGCGCACAAAGGCTTGTGGACACTGCGTGACGGTGGCCGCGCCGAAGCGGAAGGGCAGGCGCAGCGTGACATGGCGCTGAAACAGCAGTGCTTCGGTGATGCGCAGGGAAACGGCGGTCATTGAAGTGTTCTCCAGAGATCCCGCACGTGGCGCGCGGAAGCCTCGGCGCAAGCCGGGCCGTCGGGCAGGTATTCGAACGGCTCCACGGCCATCCAGCCTGCGTAGCCTTGTTCCCTGAGCACTTGCAGCACCGGGCGCTGGTCGGTGTCGCCCTGGCCGGGGCCGCGCCGGTTGCGGTCGTTCAGTTGCACGTGGGCGATGTGACCACTGGCGAGGAAACGGCGCAGCACCTCGTGCACCGGTTCGCTCTCGCTGTGCGAGGCCGCGCTCACATCGAGCATGGTGCGCAGCGCAGGAGAGCCCACGCTGTCGACCAGTGCGGCGGCTTCGGCCACGGTGTTGATCACGGGGGTTTCAAAGCGACCCAGCGGTTCCAGGCAGTACACGACGCCGGCGGCCTGCGCGTGGGGTGCCAGTTCGGCCAGCGCGGCTTCCAGCCGCAGGGTGGCATCGGCCACGCTCTGGCCCGGCGCGGGCGAGCGCTGGCGGGGCGAGCCATGCACCAGCACCTGCGCGCCGCAGGAGGCGGTGAATTCGATCAGGCGGCGCAGCAGGTCCAGCGTTCGGCGCAGCAGTGTCATGTCGTCGGTGACGAGCGACAGCCCTTCGGGTTTCACCAACAGCCAATGAAGGCTGGAGATCGCCAGGCCGTGGCTGTGCGCGGTGGCGCGCACCCGGCGGGCGGTGGCTGTGTCCAGCTTTTCAGTGTCACCAGTCAGCGTGAAGGGCGCGATTTCAAGTGCGTCGTAGCCCATGCGCGCGGCGGCCTGACATTGCGCGTCCAGTGGCAGCGGCTGCAGCACCTCGTTGCACAGCGAGAGCTTCATGCTGGCGCCTTGTTGGCGGGCTTGCGACCATACAGGGACCACAGTTTCCATGCAATGGTGACGAAGATCATCGCAGCGACCGTGCCGGCAATGGGGCGTGTGAAGAAGGGCGAGAGGTCGCCGTCGGAGAGGATGAGCGCGCGGCGCAGGTTCTTCTCCATCAGGTCGCCCAGCACGATGCCCAGCACCAGCGGTGCCATGGGGTAGCCATAGTGGCGCAGGAAGTAACCGATGAAGCCGAAGGCCAGCATCACGTAGACGTCGAACAACCGGCCCGAAATGGCGAAGCTGCCCACCGCACAGAGCACGAAGACGATGGGCACGATCAGGTGCTGGGGTACGCGCAGCACCTGCACCAGCGCCTTGGTGAGCACCAGGCCGTAGATGAGGATACCGATGGTGGCCAGCAGCATCATGGCCACCACGTCGTACACGAACGAGGGGTTCTCCACCATGATCAGGGGGCCCGGCTTGACGCCGTGGATGATCATGGCGGCCATGAGCACGGCGGCGGGCGCGGAGCCGGGAATGGCCAGCGTGAGCACGGGAATGACCGCACCGGGCACGCAGGCGTTGTCGCCGGTCTCGGCGGCCATCAGGCCTTCCACCGAGCCCTTGCCGAACTTTTCCTTCTCCTTGCTCGCGCGCTTGGCGGCGGCGTAGGAAGACCAGGCCGCCACGTCCTCACCCACGCCCGGCACGATGCCCACACCGGTGCCGATGAGGCCCGAGCGCAGGATGGTGCGCCAGTACTGCGTCACGTCGCGCAGGCGCGGGATCACGCGGTCGAAGGCGCTGATCTTCACCGGCGCCTGCCGCGAGCGCATGGCGGTGAGCAGCTCCGCAAAGCCGAAGGCCCCGACCAGCGCGGGCACCAGCTGGATGCCACCGGCGAGGTCGCGCACGCCCCAGGCGAAGCGCTCGTAGCCGTACTGCGGCTCCTGGCCGATGGTGGCGATGAACAGGCCGGCGATGCCCGCGATCCAGCCCTTGAGCGGGTCGTCGCCGGTGAGCGTGCCGGCGATGATGACGCCGAAGAACGCCAGCCAGAAGAACTCGTAGGCGCCGAACTTCAGCGCCATGCCGCCGAGCACGGGCGTGAGCGTGGCAAGAAAGAACATGCCGATGAGCGTGCCCATGACCGAGCCGGTGGTGGCGATGCCCATGGCACGGCCCGCCATGCCCTGGCGCGCGAGCGCGTAGCCATCGAGACAGGACGCGGCCGAGGCGGGTGTGCCGGGGATGTTGAGCAGGATCGCCGAACGGGAGCCGCCGTAGATGGAGCCCACGTAGGTGCAGATGAGGATGAGCAACGCCTGCTCGGGCGGCAGCTTGAGCGTGAGCGTTGTCATCAGCGCCAGTGACATGGTGGCGGTGAGACCGGGCAGTGCGCCCATGATCACCCCCACCAGCGAAGCCAGGAGCGCGTACAGCAGCAACTCGGGATCGCTGAAGCGGGCGATCGACTGCCCGAACATGATCAGTCCGTCAAACATGATGAGAACCTCAGGGCAAACGGACGAGGAAGATGTGTTGGAACACGAGCGTGACGACCGCCGAGGTGATGACCCCGGCCGCGATGGACACGACGGCGCGCCGCATGCGCGTATGGGTCTCAGGCGCGTACAGCGCGACGAAGGCCGTCACATACAGCGCGGTGACCAGCCAGAATGGCGCGCGTCCGATCAGGAGGCCTGCGTACACCAGCGAGAGCGACAGCGTGATCAGCACCCGCGCGTTGAACAAGGGCTGGGGTGTGTCGTCGGACGCTGTCTCCCGAACCTGCAGTCGCCAGCCACGCAGGATCAGCACCAGGCCTAGAAGCGCGATCACGATCCCGAACATGCCGGGCACGAAGCCGGGCATGGTGTAGAGCACCGCGCCCATGTTCTCGTAGCGGTCCATGCGCCACGATGCACCCACGATCAACAGGCCAAAGCCCATCCACGCCGCTCCGCCCCAGAGGTCGGAGCGGGCGGTTTTTCCGCCCTCGCTCATGTCCGGCTCCGCGTGTTGGTATCAGGGCTTGGGAATGCCCACGGTGTCGGGCGACACCTTGGCTTTGCCGGCGGCCTGCTGTGTCCAGGCGTAAGACTGGATGGCTGGGAACACCGCCTTCTGTGCGTCATCACCCGCCATCGGTGCGAACATGGCGCCGCGCGCCTGCGCGTACTTCTTCAGGGCGTCGCTCTTCACCATCTCCGTGTTCCAGATCCTGTCCAGCGTCTGCTTCACTTCGGGCGGCGCGGCCTTGGGCACGAAGATGCCGAAGTAGTTAATGGGGTCCTTGAAGCCCGGGATGAACTGCGACAGCGGCGGGATGGTGCCGAAGCCTTCGATCTCGATCGACTTGTCGCCGACCACCGCCAGTGGGCGGATCTTCTTGGCGCGGATCATGTCGGTCTGCTCGGCGGCGAGCTGGGTGGTCACCTGCGTTTCACCGGAAGCGGCGGCCACGGCAGCGGGTGCGCCACCGTCGTAGGTCACGTGCTTGTAGGTGACGCCGGCCGCGCGCGAGAGCGCTTCGATGGCCGAGTGGCCGCTGGAGTTCACGCCGGCGGTGGCCACCGAGATGCTGTTCGGATTCGCCTTCATGGCGGCCAGCAGCTCGGGCATGGTCTTGTAGGGCGTGTCGGCATTGACGCCAACCACCGCAATGTGCGCCACGTTCAGGTAGAGGTTCCAGTCGGCCGCGGAAGTATCGAGCATGCCCAGCACCTTGTAGGTACCCAGGTCCTTGGCGCCGCCAGCGGTCCAGGTGTAGCCGTCCGCAGGGGCTGCCATCGCGTTCTTGGTGCCCACCGAGCCCGAAGCGCCGGGCTGGTTCATGATGACGATCTTCTGACCGAGGTGCTTCTCCAGCTCGGCGGCGGTCACGCGGGTGACCTGGTCGGTGGAACCACCGGGTGCCCAAGGCACGATCAGCGTGATCGGGCGGTCGGGCTTCCATTGGGCCATGGCGCTGGCCGAAGCCACGGCCAGCAGGGAAGTGATCAACAGGCGGCGAAAGGGCAGGACGGTCTTCATGCGTTGTCTCCAGGGTTAATTCACTGACTGGTGAATCGTAGGAGGCGCGAATTCCAGCGTCAAGGCGCCCGATCGTTCAGCTTCTAAGGACATACCCTAGGATCACGTCGCACATGTGCGAGAGCCGTTCGCTGTGCGCCTTGGGGGTCATGAGGTCGCGCCCGAAGATGGCTGAGAGGGTGTGGTTGTTGGAGAGGTAGAAGTAGGACAGGCCGGCGATCGACACGTAGAGTTGCACCGGGTCGATGCCGCCGCGGAACGTGCCTTCCACGCGGCCGCGCTCCAGGATCTCGCCCAGCGTGGCCACCAGCGGGGAGTTCAGCTGGCGGGCGCGCTCGGACTGCTGGAGGTGGCGCGCGCGGTGCAGGTTGGCGCTGTTGAGCAGGGTGAGGAACTCGGGGTGCTCGAGGTAGTAGTTCCAGGTGAACTCCACCAGCCGGCGAACCGCACTCTCAGGCTTCAGGTGCAACAGGTTGAGCTTTTGCTCTTCCTCCCGGATGTCGCGGTAGACCTGCTCCAGCACCGCCTGGAACAGCTTTTCCTTGTCCTCGAAGTAGTAGTAGATGAGGCGCTTGTTCAGGCCGGCGCGTTCGGCGATGCGGTCCATTCGCGCGCCGCCCAGGCCGTGCTCCGAGAACTCGTCGCGGGCCGCCATCAGGATGGTATTCTGGGATCGGTCTGCGTCGCGCAGGCGCTCTTCCAGCAGGGGTGTGGGTGCAGAGCTCATGCCACCATAATTCACCAATGAGTTAATAAAGTCAATCGCATGCCTCAGATCGCTGGCCACTTGCTTGTCGAATGCCTGATTGCGCAGGGTGTCACACACGCTTTTGGCGTGCCGGGTGAAAGCTACCTTGCCGTGCTCGACGGTTTCCACGTCCATGCGGGGCGCATCCAGTTCGTCACCAACCGTCAGGAGGGCGGCGCGGCCTTCATGGCCGAGGCACAGGGCAAGCTTACAGGGCGCCCAGGCGTGTGCTTTGTGACACGTGGACCGGGCGCCACCAACGCGTCCATCGGCGTGCACACCGCGTTCCAGGATTCCACGCCCATGGTGCTTTTTGTGGGCGACGTGGCCAGCGATGCGCGCGACCGCGAGGCCTTTCAGGAAGTGGACTACGCCTCGTTTTTCGGCCCCAGCACCAAGGGCATGGCCAAGCGCGTGGAGCGCATCGACGACGCGCGCCGCATTCCCGAATACGTGGCGCGTGCCTTCGCCACCGCCATGAACGGACGGCCCGGCCCGGTGGTGCTGGTGCTGCCCGAAGACATGCTCACGCAGACCGTGGACGCCGAGCCGCTGCCCCGCGTGGAGCCGGTGCAGGCCTGGAGCGATCCGGGCGCGTTGCGCGAACTGCGCACCCTGCTGCTGGCCAGCGAGCGCCCGCTGGTCATTGCCGGTGGCGGTGGCTGGTCGCCGCAGGCCGCCGCGGCGCTGCAACGCTTTGCCGAGAACTGGCAACTGCCGGTGGCCAACGCCTTTCGTTTCCAGGACACCTTCGACAACCACCACGCGCTCTATGCCGGCGACGTGGGCCTGGGCATCAACCCGGCGCTGGCGAAACGCGTGCGCGAGAGCGACCTGCTGATCGCCCTGGGCCCGCGTCTGGGCGAGTCCACCACGGGCGGCTACACCTTGATCGAGGCGCCGCTGCCGAAGCAGAAGCTGGTGCATGTGCACGCCAGCGCCGAGGAACTGGGTCGGGTTTACCGGCCCACGCTGGCGATCAACGCCACCATGAACGCGGCGGCCCGCAGCCTGGAAGTGCTCACCGCACCGCCCGATGTGCCGTGGAGTGCGTGGGCGCAGGCCTCCCACGCCGACTACCTCGCCAACATCGACCCGGCCAACGGGGGCGTGGTGCTGCCCGGCACCATCGACATGCCTGCCGTCATTCACACCCTGCAGCAGCACCTGCCTGCCGACGCCGTGCTCACCAATGGCGCCGGCAACTTCGCGAGCTGGCTGCACCGCTTCTTCCGCTACCACGGCCTGGTGAAAGGGAAAAAGACCCAGCTGGCTCCCACCAACGGTGCCATGGGCTACGGTGTGCCGGCCGGCATCGGCGCGGCCATTCTCACCGGGCGCACGGCGTTCACCATCGCTGGCGACGGTGACTTCCTCATGAACGGCCAGGAACTCGCCACGGCCGTGCAGCACGGCGCGAAGAGCATCGTGCTGCTGCTCAACAACGGCAGCTACGGCACCATCCGCATGCACCAGGAGCGCGAGTACCCGGCGCGCGAAAGTGGTTCTGGCCTGAGCAACCCGGATTTCTGCGCGCTGGCGCAGGCCTACGGCTACGCCGCCGAGCGCATCACCCACACCGCCGAGTTCGAGCCCGCGCTGTTGCGCGCCCTGGCCGCACCCGGTGGCAGCCTGATCGAGGTGATGATCGACGTGGACGTGATCACCACGCGCGGTACTTTGAGCGCCATCCGTCAGAGCGCCCTGCGCGCGGCTTCCAGCTAGCAATGTGAATACATCACAAACCGTGGGGTACCTGCACACACCCTGATTCCACACCGCCTGCCTAGACTGGCCCATCCATCTGAAAGGGGATCGGCATGTGGCAGACAAATGACACGGTTTGGAGCCGCAGCGGCGGCATCGGCATCGAGACGCCGCCGGAGTCCTCCGGACCCAGGCCTCCCCAAGTGGATCAACACGTGCTCATGCGCGTGTTCGACGAGATCGACTACGGCATGCTCGTGATCGATGCGCAGGGCCGCATCCTGCACGCCAACCACCTGGCGCGGCACGAGCTGGCCAGCGGGCGCGTGATCATGTCCTATGGCAACAACCTGCTCGGCAGCAACGCCGGCTTCACCGGGCAGATCCAGCAAGCCATGGAATCCTCTTTCCGCGGCCAACGCAAGCTGCTGCTGATGGCGCAGGGCGATCGTGAGCTCTCGATGGCTTTCACCCCCCTGAGTCACCCGCTGGAGGCAGACCCGCCTTCGGTGCTGGTGCTGCTGTCGCGCCAGAGCACCTGCGACAACCTGGCCGTGCGCATGTTTGCCCGCACGCTCAACCTGAGCCCGAGCGAGGAAGCGGTGCTCATGGGCCTGTGCCGAGGCCTGGCGATTCCAGAGATCGCGCGCCAGCATGGCGTGGCGCAGTCCACCGTGCGCAGCCAGATCAAGACCCTGCGCGAGAAAGCCGGGGCGCCCAGCATCCGTCGGCTCCTGCATCGCGTCAACAGCCTGCCGCCGGTGGTGCCCGCCTTGCGCATCATCACGCCGATGTCGCACAATGCCACGGAGTTTTCCCACCCGTGAGCCCGGATGCCTGCTGCCGCTGTCGCACTGACCCGTTCCCCCAGTTCCCACCACATTGAAGCCCTGGCCGCCCTTGGCGTTGCGCGGCGGTACCGCCGCGGCGCGCTGCTGATCCAGGAGGGCGAGACCGGCGACACACTCTACATCGTGCTGCAAGGCCGGCTGCGCGCGTTTGTGGCCGACAACCAGGGTCGTGAACTCACGCTGGGCATGTACGGACCGCTCGAGTACGTGGGCGAGATGTCGCTCGATGGCGGGCCACGCTCGGCCAACGTGGAGGCTGCAGAGGCGAGCACCTGTGCCGTCGTTTCACGCGCCACGCTGCTTGACTACATTGCCGCGCATCCCGAGTTCGCGCTGGAGCTCATGGCCCGGTTGATCCGCCGCGCCCGCCTGGCCACCGACAGCGCGCGCAGCGTGGCCCTGATCGACGTGTATGGCCGGCTGGTGCGCCTGCTCAATGAGATGGCCCGTGAGCCCAACGAGCACGGCGAGCGCTGCCTGAGCGAGCGCCTGACCCACCAGCAGATGGCCCAGCACCTCGCCTGCTCGCGCGAGATGGTGAGCCGTCTGCTGAAAGATCTGGAGACGGGCGCCTACATTGCCGTGCGCGACCGCTGGATCTGGCTGGTCAAACCGCTGCCAGCCCGGTGGTGAAACTCAGCCGCCGTTGATCATGTCGCGCGCGAGCTGTGGCGCGGAAGAACTGGTGCCCGCCAGCCGCACCACACTGCCACTGCGGCTGCCTGCACCCAGCACGCCCCACAAGGCCGGGTTGTCGTCGCTCGGGTAGAGCGTGTCGGGCACCTTCTTCACATGAGGCCGCTGTGGGCGGCTGGCGTCCGGGTCGGGTCGGCGCGGCGAGTAGAGCGCGAAGTGCCCGCTGGGTGAGGCGTGCCGGCGTGTGCCACCCGCGCTCACCGTGCGTTGGCCGGTCGAGAGGCTGTTGAAGGTGCCGCTGCGGCGGATGAGGCTCGGGTTGGTGGGATGGTCCACGAACGAGTGGATGTTGCCGCTGGTGTCGTAGAACTCGTCTTCCAGGTACGACTGACGCGCGCCGGTGTTGACGCCGAGCGCCACGTCGTCGCGTTCGATGTAGGCGTCCCACACCACCGGCTTGCCGCCTGTGTGGGTGAGCGTGACCTGCCACGCACCGAAAGGCGCCGTGGCTTTGCCCGCGCGTCGGCTGAACGTGGGGGCGATGGCGAGCAGCGCACAGGTGCCTCGGCGACCGAGCGCGGAATCCTGGGGAAAGATCAAGCAGCACAGTGGCTCCCCGTCCTCGTCCAGCCAGAGGCCCGACTCGCCCATGCTGCGCAAGGGCAGGGCGGGGCCACCGCCCGGTGGGGTGACCGTGATGTGCACGTTCTCCGCCCCATCGCCGAGCCAGATTTCCAGGAAGCTCTGGGTGCGGTCGTCGGGCTGCACGCGCCAGTGCAGGTGCTGCGGCTGGCTGCGTTTCAGTTTGCCGTTGGCATGCGTCCGGCTCTGGTACCCATTGCCTGCGGGCACGGCAATCCTCAGCCGCCCGTCGTACAGGTCGATCAACTGGTCCATGGCGGCTTCGAGAATCGAACTGCCGTCATGCGGCCCGGCCAGCGTGCCCCAGCTGATGTTCACCACCACCTCAGCACTCGGCGCGCAGCGCGCCAGGATGTACATCAAGCCATCGAGCACGCTCACGTTCATCGCACCCCCCGAGGTGTCGAGCACGTTGGACCAGTCCAGCTTCACTGCCACGATGTCGCAGCGGCTGGCTTCGTCGTCCCTGGGTTGCAGCAGGTTGCCAGCGCCGCAGGCCTGGCTGGCCACATGCGTGCCGTGGTTCACCGGCTTGCTCAGGTCCCACAGCTGCAGGTGCTGGTAGAGCGCCTCTTCGTCCAACTGGTGATGGCGCGTGTAGAACGCCATGGCCGCGTCGATGGCGGCGCCCGAAAGCTCGTGGCCGTAGCCCATGTCGCGCGGTGTCGGGCCGGCGCGCTCCGGGTCCAGGGGTTGGCGGTGGCGCGGCTGGTTGCCCGGCCAGTTGCCATTCTGGAACGCGTCCTGGCGCCAGAAATGCTTCACACGGGTGCGACCATTCGCGGCCAGGAAAGCGCTGTTGGCCACCGCCAGCCCGCCGTCGATCAAGCCCATCACAGGGCCTGTGAGCAGGTGCCGTGGCGCGATGGGATGGCAGCCGTGGGTGCAGGGATCGATGATGGTGTTGGCATGTTGGTCCACCGGGAGGCCGAGTTCGATGCGCTCGATCAGGCTGTTGAAGTGGGCGCTCTCGCGCATGCGCTGGAAAAAGCGCGGCTTCACGCGAGCACTGCAGAAACGCAGCCCAGGCACGTTGAGGTAAACACGCGGAATCTGCAGCCAGGCGGTGGACGAGGCGGCCACCAGCGCGGGCACGTCGGTGCCTGCGGTCAGCTCGATCACGATGGGCAACCACTTCGGTGGCTTGTGACCGCGGCCGCGGTGGTAGCCCGCAAAGTGGTCGGCTTCTGCCCAGGCCAGATAGGGATCCTGGCCGTCGATCTCGCCTGGCGCGCTCCAGGGAATGCCCGTGAAGACACCGGTGGGCAGCGGCGTCCAGTCGATGGCGCTCATTTCCACTCCTTGAGCGCTTCCTCCCAGAGCCAGTTCAGCAAGGGCGCGTTGCCCACGCTCAGGGTGCCCGCCGACCGCGTGTAGGCGTTGCCGTGTGTGTGGTCCATGGACTGGTGCAGGCTGAAATCGAGCGGTGCGCCGTCGGCACCTTCAAACAGGCGTCCGTCGAATCCGCGCTCGTGCACACGCGTGCCGGTGGCGCGTGCCACCAGGAATTCGGCCAGCGCGGTGCCGAGCAGCCGGCCCACCGCACTGTCCACCGGATAGTGCACGCCTGCCACCACGCGGTTGGTGGCAATGCGCGCGGCCAGGCGCTGCAGTTGCTCGTGGCTGAGACTTCCATTGGGTGGATGGCCTGCATCCGGTGCATGGTTCATCAGGGCCTCGAGCAGCACCGCCACCGCAAACGCCTCGGTGGCATGGCCGCTGGGCCAGCTGCCGTGTCCAGGCGTCTCGATCATGGGCTGGATCTGCGGCGAGAACTGCACCGGGCGGATGCTGGCGAAGATCTGCTTGAAGCGCATCTCCACCAGCACACTGAGCGAGAACACCAGGTCGAGGAGTTGCAGCGTCTTCTTGTGGCGGTGCGGCGTGAGGCCTGCCACGGCGGACCAGAACGCAAAGGGTGGCACTTTCTGGTCCACGATCTCGACCGCGCGGTCGGCGCGGAGATCGGCGTACGCGGCCACCAGATCCAGCTGCTTCTGGAACTGCGCCTTGCTGGGAGCCCGCAGTCGAACCAGTGTCTTGCGCTGGATGTTGCTGGCCTGCAGGTTGGCGAATTCCAGCGATGCGTCCTTCGGACCGGAGCGGGTCTTGAACAACAGACCCTCGACGAGTTCGCTGAAACACGCCTCATGGCGCGGGCCTTCGGCCCAGAGCGCGAGATTGGCCGGTTGGTTGAAACCGGGCTCGTTGACGTGCAGCACCGCCCCGTTGAATGGCCCGACGATAGCGGCACGACTGAGAATAAGTGCTTCCGGAATGGAGGGAGGTCCTCCTCCGCTTTGGCTCCAGCCACCACTCCAGCCGCCACTCCAACCACCGCTCCAACCACCGCTCCAACCACCGCTCCAACCACCGCTCATAGCAGACTCCTCCAAGAAAGTTTATTGATAAGGTACGCCCATGCTGGTCATGACTTGGGCAATTCTTCGTCGCAAATTGCTTTCGCGGCCGACCGATAGATATCTGGCGACAGTCAATCCGGGGTCGAGGGTGCGCAGCTCTGTCAGCGTTTCCTGTGCTTGCGACAGAAGACCACTTTCAAACTGGGCAATCAACAAGGATCGAAGTGTAGGCAGCTGGTAGCGATTGCGTCGGAGGGAGGCTCGGCTGGCTTCGATCGCTTTGTCCCATTGGCCTACGGCTGCATAGCAACCTCCAAGGCTCATTTCATAGTAGAAGCGCAGGGGATCCAGCGGCGAGAGATTCAGTGCATTTTCAGCCTCGCGAACGGCATGCTCACCATCGCCCCACATCACAGACCACACGCTGCTGTAGAGCCAGGCCATGGGGTCGTTCGGGTTGTTTTGCGTCGCTTCCTGCAGAAGGCGGCGTGACGCCTCCACGTCTTCACCGAGGTGGCAAAGCGCATGCCCTTTGATTGCCATGGCCAGCGAGCTCGAGGGTTCGAGGTCAAGCGCACGATCGGCCGTGTCGATGGCGCGCTTGAAGTCTCGCGTGGGTTCCCCGGAGAGACCTTGCACCACCTGCATGATGTGCCACTTGGCCAGCCAGGCCCAGGGAGTGGCCACGCGCTTGTGGCGCTGCAACACGGCTTCCAGCAGCTGCTGGCTGCGCTGCAGGTCGCGCGGCGTGGAGCGGTGCATGAGCGTGATGCCGCCCAGCATCAGCGCGTTGCTGTCGAGTCGTGGCACTGGCAGCACCAGCGTGCGTTGCACCAGTTCGTTCAGCAGCGCCTTGGCACAGGCGCCACAGAGTGTGTCGAGCAGGTCGCTCTGTGTCTCCAGCAGATCGTGCGTACTGCCGGTGAGGCGTTCGGCCCAGATCACCTCGCCGCGGCGGTTGTCGGAGAGCTCGGCCATGATCACGACCTTGTCGCCATAGGTCACATAGCTGCCGCCGAGCACGAAGGACGCATCCAGGCACTGACCGATCTCGTCGGCCGTTCGCTGGCGGCCCCGGAATGCCGTGGTGGACATGCGCGAGATCACGCGCAGGTTCTGGCTGCGAGAGAGCTGCGCGATCACGCCATCGGCGATCAGTTCGCCGATCACGTACTGCTCAGCGGCGTGGCTTCGCGTTTCGAACGGTATCACCGCAATCGAAGGCCGGAAGTCGGCGGCCGCGCCTTCGGGCACGCGCGGTCGCACGGCAGCCGAGTCTCTGGAGACCGGGTAGAGCAGCCAGGTGCGCACCGGTTCGGGCCAGTGCTTGAGATAACTCTCTCCCCGGTCCTCCACCTCGGCGTCCACGCCGATCACGATGTTGTCGAACACGCTGGCGGTGACCAGCGTCTCACCGGGCGAGGCAAGGTCTGCCACGCGCGCGGCCAGATTCACGCCCTGGCCATAGACGTCGTTCTCATCCACGTAGAGGTTCGTGGCGTTGATGCCCGCGCGCAGGTGCAGTTGCTGAGGCGGGGGCAGCGTCTCGTTGAGCGGAGCGAAGTAGCGGTGCAGAGCCAGTGCCGCCTGGACCGCTTCGGTGGGCTGGTCGAACTCGGCCAGCAGGCCATCGCCCAGGCTTTTGACCAGACGACCGTGGCAGGCTGGCAGCACCTGCGTGGTCGCGTGATGCATGAAACCACGCCATTGGTTGATGACGGCAGCTTCGTTGGCGGCCATGAGGCGCACGGATTCCACCAGATCGATCACCAGCACCACTTTGTGGCGCTGTTGCGGCAGGGGCGGCACGGCCGACATTTCCTCGTGCAGGACGGTAGGTGTCGGGGGTGACGATTGGGTGCTCGGGGTCATGCCTGTGGGGGTATTTTCATCTGGTTGCAGTTTCTCACATGTCCGTGCCAGCGTCGGCAACTTCCCCGGCAAAAACAGCAAAGCCGGCGAGCGCCGGCTTTGCTGGGAACCTGCGCACCCCTATGGGGCACGCGGGAGAGGATCACTTCAGGTGGTCGTTGACCAGCTTGGTCATTTCGAACATGGAGGCCTGGGCCTTCTTGAAGATTTCCTTGAGCTTTGCGTCGGCATTGATCATGCGACGGTTCACCGAGTCCTGCAGCTTGTTCTTCTTGATGTAGTCCCAGATCTTCTTGGTGACTTCGGTGCGCGGCAGAGGGCTGCTGCCCACGATCGCGGCCAGGGCGGCGCTGGGGGTCAGCGCTTTCATGAACGCGGCGTTGGGGGTGCGCTTCTTGGCAGGGGCCTTCTTGGCCGGCGCCTTTTTGGCAGGAGCCGCTTTCTTCGCAGGAGCCGCCTTCTTGGCCGGAGCCGCTTTCTTCGCCGGAGCCTTCTTGGCCGGAGCGGCCTTCTTCGCAGGAGCGGCCTTCTTGGCCGGAGCCGCCTTTTTAGCGGGAGCTTTTTTCGCAGTTGCCATGGTTGAATTTCCTTCTAGAAGTTGACTTGCTTTCCCAGCGGAAAACGCGCTTTCTCGCTGGTGTCTCGGATGCTAATGGAGATGCACCCGCAATCCAAGATGGAGAGCGCAGTTTTTTCAAGCTTTGCGCAGGGGGAGAGGCGGTTTTTGGCCGGGAAAACAACACTTGCGTGACCGGCGCGCGCTCTGCGCCCGCGCCGGGATGTTTCTCCCCTGTGGCGCACGCACAGTTTCTGCTTCAATTCTTCACGGCTTTTTCCCGTGTTCTTTTGCGAGTTTGTCCATGACTTCAACGCTTTTCATCCCCACCTGCGACCTGTGCGATGCGCACAAGAACGACACCAGCGGCGCCTTTCGTGTGCTGCCGCCGGTGTGGCGAAGCTTTGGCGCGGTGACGCGCTGTGCCGGTCCGGTGGTCACCATCAAATGCTTCGAGGACAACTCGCTCGTGAAGTCGGCGGTCGAGAGCGCCGGTGAGGGGCAGGTGCTGGTGGTCGATGGCGGCGCCTCCATGCGCCGTGCGCTGCTCGGCGGCAACCTGGGTGCTGCGGCCGCACGCAACGGATGGGCCGGCGTGGTGATCGATGGTTGCGTGCGCGATGTGGCTGAACTCGCGCAATGCCAGACCGGCATCTTCGCGCTGACCAGCATGCCGTTGCCCACCGAGCGTCGCAACGAAGGCCAACGCGATCTGGCGGTGCGCATCCAGGGCGTGTGGGTGCGACCCGGAGACTGGCTCTATGCCGACGAAGACGGCATCGTGGTAGCGGACCGGCAGCTGTAGGCAGGCCGCGCAGTGCCTGCCTAAGCTGTGATGCCCTTGTAGAGCATGTAGGCCGCCAGCAGATAAAGAAGGCCGGCGAATACCCGCTTGAGCGACTTCACCGGCAGCGCATGCGCTGCCTTCACGCCCAGCGGTGCCATCAGCACGCTCACACTGGCGATCACCACCAGCGCGGGCACGTAGATGTAGCCGATCGATCCTGCTGGCAGGTCTTTCACACCCTGGCCTGCAACCACATAGCCAAGGGCGTTGGCCAGCGCGATCGGAAAACCGAGTGCGGCACTGGTGGCCACGGCGTTGTGGATGCTCACGTTGCACCAGGTCATGAAGGGCACGCTGACGAAACCGCCACCTGCGCCCACCAGGCCCGAAAGAAAACCGATCACACCGCCGGCGCCCAGAAGGCCGGGCGTGCCTGGCAGCGTGCGCGTGGGTTTGGGCTTCTTGTCCAGCAGCATCTGTGTGGCCGAGAAGCCCACGAACGCGGCAAAGAACAAGGCGAGCCAGGAGCCTTTGAGCAACGCGAACACGCCCAGGCTGGCTGCAATGGAGCCGAGCACGATGCCGGGCGCCAGGCCCTTGACGACGTCCCAGCGCACGGCGCCGCGCTTGTGGTGCGCGCGCACGCTGGAGATGGATGTGAAGATGATGGTGGCCATGGACGTGGCGATGGCCATCTTGACGGCGAGGTCCGCCTCCACGCCGCGTCCTGCGAGGATGAAGGTGATGAAGGGAACCATCACCATGCCTCCGCCAATGCCGAGCAGGCCGGCGAGGAAACCAGTGGCAAGGCCGAGCACGGCCAGTTCGAGAATCAGCAGGAGATCTAAGGACATGAAGGGTGTCTGCAAGTGCCACCGGACCGGCATCCTGAACCGGGGTTCAGGTGGGCGAGGGCAGCGTGGCTTCGGGTTCGTCTGACGCGAGACGCTCGCACCAACCACGCAATGTACCAAGCCCGGGCTCTATGAGCATTGGTTCAAGGAAATATAAAGCCCGGCGCGCACTGCAGACGGTATGAATTGTAGGCGCGTCATGCGCGCGATGCGGACCATCGGTCGATCAACGTTCGTGCAGTGACGAGCGGTGATCAAAGCAGTCGACCGTCCTTGTCGAGGGTCTGGTCGAGCCGGCGCATCAGCTCGTCCACGCGTGCCTGGGTCTGCGGGTCCAATGGCTCGCTCTCGAACGCGCCGCCAGCTTCGGCGAACGCGCTGTTCTCGGGCTGTCCGAAAGAAGATGCCTGAAAGGCCACGGCTTCCTTTTGCGAGAGCTCGAACGCGAGGTTGAGCGAGGCCAGCACCGCGATGCGATCGCGTGCCTTGACCTTGCCCGCATCGCGGATGCGGCACATGGCCGTGTCCACGCGCTCGACGGCGTCGAGCAGCGAGGCCTCGCCACCGGGCGGGCAGGAGAGCAGGTAACTCTGGCCCATGATCTGCACTTCGATCTGCTTGCTGCCGGGTTTGTTCATGTACGTTCCTTCGGTGCGCCCTTGATGGCGTCGCCCATTCCGGGGGGCAGTCGCTCGAGCAATGCGTCGATGCGCGCGCGCGCGGCCATGAGCCGGGATTTCAGCGAATCGCGCTCGGCCTGCAGGGCATGCACCTGCTCGACCAGCAGCGAGTTGGTGCGCTGCAGTTCTTCGTGGCGCAGCAGCAGCCGCTCCACGCGCTCGGTGATCTGGTCAATGTGCTTGGGATCGGCCATGGTTGGGATTCGCAGTTTTCACATTGTAGGGTTGCCCCAAGCCGTCGCGGCTTAGAATGCCCGCTGTTGGTGCTCGCGGTGTGGTTCACATGCCGCAGTTCAACGGGAAGCAGGAGGGAATGTCTCATGAGACGGACCTAACCTGCGCTGCCCCCGCAACGGTAAGCAGACGAGAAGCCTGGCACACCCTGCCATGGCCACTCCGCTTTCATCACGCAGCCACTGGACGACATCGCCTGTCGTCTGGGAAGGCGATGAAGGTTGTTCTGCCAGCCCGGATACCGGCCAACAAGGTGGTGGTGCGTCCGGCAACGGCGCGCTGCCGTGACGCCCACGCACCGTCGGGGAAGACGGTGAGGGCACTCAAGCTTGTGTTCTCTTTCATGAAAAACCGCAATCTGCGCGCGCCCCTGGCCGTGCTGCCTCTGGCCATGCTGGCCACGTTCCCTTCCCACGCCCAGACCGACACCGTCGCCTTGCTCAAGGAAACGGTGGTCACCGCCACACGGGTCGAAACCCGGACCGATGCCGTGCTCAGCGACGTCGTCGTGATCGAGTCCGAAACGCTGGAGCGATCCGTGGGTCGCACGCTCTCCGAAGTGCTGGCCCGCGCCGCTGGTCTACAGATGTCGTCCAATGGCGGCCTGGGCAAGCAGTCGGGCCTGTTCGTCCGTGGCACCGAGTCGCGCCATGTGCTCCTGCTGGTCGACGGGGTGCGCTATGGCTCGTCCACCGCCGGCTCGGCTTCGTTCGACAACATTCCACTGGGCATCATCGACCGCATCGAGGTGCTCAAGGGTCCTGCATCTGCGCTGTATGGCAGCGACGCCGTGGGCGGCGTGGTGCAGATCTTCACCAAGCAGGGCGAGAAGGGCTTTCACCCTAACGCCAGCGTGACGCTGGGCAGCTACGGCCACCGTGCCGCGAGCGCCGGCTTCAGTGGCGGTACCGACACGGTGACCTACTCGTTGAGCGCAGGCACTGTGCACGAACGGGGTTTCTCGGCCACCAACCCGAACGTGGCCTTTGGTGGTCACAACCCGGACGACGACGCCTTCGATCAGGACAGCGTCTCGGGTTCGCTGCGCTGGGCGATCGCACCCGGCTGGACGACCAGCCTGCATTTCACCCAGGCCGATGGCACGACGGAATACGACAACGGCCCCACCGCGTTCAATGCGCGCACGGACATGACCACGCGCATCGCTGGCTGGGGTCTGGAGCGCAAGTGGTCGGCCGACTCGCGCACGCAGTTCAAGCTCTCGCGCAGCGACGATCGCGCCACGACATTCAACGTCACCGACACCTCGCGTTTCGAAACCGCCCAGACGCAAGCCACGCTGCAGCACGACTGGAACACCTTTGCAGGCAATGTGGTCGTGGGGCTGGAATCCATCAAGGAGGCCGTTTCGGGCACGCAGGCCTATGCCGTCAACAGCCGCACCACACGCGCTGCATTCGCCGGCGTCCAGGGCCAGGCCGGCCAGCACCTGTGGCAGGCCAACCTGCGACGTGACAGCAACTCGCAGTTCGGCGGTGCCACCACGGGCTTTGCCAGCTACGGTTTCCAGATCACGCCGAACTGGCGCCCTCACGTCGCCTATGGCACGTCGTTCAAGATGCCATCGTTCAACACCCTGTACTGGGTGTCGCCTTTCTTCAACGGCAATCCCAGCACCCAGCCTGAGCGAGGCAAGAACGCCGAGGCCGGCCTGACCTACACGCAGGGCCTGCACGAGATCAAGCTCACACGTTTCGACAACCGGGTGCGTGGCTTCATCACCACGCAGCCGGTGGTTGTGAACGTGCCGCGAGCACGCATGGAAGGGTGGTCGCTCGGTTACATGGGAGCGTCTGGCGACTGGACCTGGAATGCCCATCTGGAGTTGCTCGACGCACGCAACCAGGTCAACCGCCTCAAGTTGCAACGCCGCGCCGACGAGAACCTGACGCTGGCGCTGGATCGTCAGACGGGGGCCTGGACCTGGGGCGGTTCGCTGCTGGCGATGTCCGATCGTTTCGACAACGCGGCCAACACCGTGCGTCTGCCGGGCTTCGCCACGCTGGATCTCTACACCGCCTACCGTGTCACCAAAGACTGGTCGGTGAACCTGCGGCTGAACAACCTGGCCGACAAGGCCTACGAAACCGCCCGCGGCTACAACCAGCCTGGCCGAGCTGCGTACCTGACGCTGGAATGGAAACCCCGCCCTTGAGTTCGACCTGCCCGGCCGTCCTGGTCGCGGCCCCGGCGTCGGGCCAGGGCAAGACCACGGTGGCTGCCGCGCTGGCGCGCCTGCACGCACGCGCTGGCTGGCGCGTGCGTGCCTTCAAGTGCGGACCCGATTTCCTGGATCCGCACTGGCTCGCGCTGGCCACCGGCCAGCCGGTGCACAACCTCGATCTCTGGATGACGGGTGAGGACGACGCGCGAGCGAGGCTGCATGCGGCCGCTCTCGAGTCGGACCTCATCGTGGTCGAAGGTGTGATGGGCTTGTTCGATGGCGAGCCCAGCGCGGCCGATCTCGCTCAGCGCCTGGGTCTGCCCGTGCTGGCGGTGATCGACGCCTCGGCCATGGCGGGCACATTCGGTGCCCTGGCGTTTGGCATGCAGCATTTTCGCCCCGGGTTGCCCTGGGCCGGTGTGCTGGCCAACCGCGTGGCCAGCGCGCGCCATGCGCAGATGCTGGAAGGTGCAGAGGGCTTTCTTGGCGCGGTGATGCGCGACGCCGCGTTCACGCTGCCCGAGCGGCATCTTGGCCTGACGGTCGCGGCCGAGCTGCCGGATGCGCTCGCCCGCCTGGACGCCGCCGCCGATGCCCTGGCGCAAACGCCGCTGGGTCGCATGGATGGGGCCGCGCTCTCGCGCTGGGTGGTGCCTTTCGAAGCACCCGCGCCGCGTGCCACCGTACCACCGCTGCTCGCGGGCAAGACCGTGGCCGTCG
The DNA here is from genome assembly GCF_051860785.1 of Hydrogenophaga sp. Lineage (GTDB taxonomy): Bacteria > Pseudomonadota > Gammaproteobacteria > Burkholderiales > Burkholderiaceae_C > Hydrogenophaga. Next base: position 32,963 of record NZ_JBIMLB010000003.1, on the reverse strand, counting down.
CTCGCGACACCGCGTTCTGCTTCATCTACCCGGCCAATCTGGACGTGTTGCGATCACTCGGCGCACAGCTGGCTTTTTTCTCGCCGCTCGCCGGCGAGCCGCTGCCCGCTTGCGATGCCGCCTGGTTGCCGGGCGGTTATCCGGAGCTGCATGCGGCCACGTTGGCCACGGCCACGACCTCCCGCGCCAGTCTGGTGGCTCATGTGCAGGCCGGTCGCCCCGTGTGGGCAGAATGCGGCGGCATGATGCCGCTCTTCGATCAACTCGCCACGCTGGATGGCGAAACCCACGCGATGTGGGGCGTTCTGCCCGGACGCGTGACCATGCAGCCGCGGCTGGTGGCCCTGGGCCCGCAACAGCTTGTGCTGCCCCAGGGCGTGTTGCGGGGCCACACCTTTCACTATTCGCGATGCGAGTCGCCTCTGGAGCCCGCGTGCCGGACCGAGTCCACGCGCGGCGGCGCTGGAGGACGTGGCGAGGCGGTGTACCGTTGCGGCTCGCTGCGGGCCAGTTACTTTCATGCCTGGTTCGCCTCCAGCCCCGAAGCCACGGCCTCGCTGTTCCTGGCAGGAGAGGCCGCATGAACACCCCGGCTCTCGGTCCGCAGCGCATCGTCTGTCTCACCGAAGAAACCACCGAGTGGCTCTACCTGCTCGGGCAGGAGCACCGCATCGTGGGCATTTCGGGCTACACGGTGCGTCCCCGGCGTGCGCGCGAGGAGAAGCCCAAGGTGAGTGCGTTCCTCAGCGCAAAGATCGACAAGATCCTCGATCTGAAACCCGACTGCGTGTTCGGTTTTTCCGACCTGCAGGCCGACATCGCGGCCTTGCTGATCCGTGCGGGCGTGCAGGTGACGGTGTTCAACCAGCGCAGCGTGGAAGAGATCCTGTCCATGCTCTACCAAGTGGCGGCCATGGTGGGTTGCGCCGAGGAAGCGCAGCGCTGGATCGAGGCCACGCGGGTTCGGCTCGGCTGCATCCGCGATGCGGTGACCGCGCTGCAGGCCAGTGGCAAGCGCCGGCCCCGCGTATTTTTTGAGGAATGGGACGAGCCGCACATCAGCGGCATCCGCTGGGTGTCCGAGCTGTTGGGCATTGCGGGTGGCGATGACGTGTTTCCCGAACTCTCATTGATGCCGCTGGGCAAGGACCGCATCATCGGCGACGGCCTGCAGATCGTGCAGCGCAACCCGGACATCGTCATCGGCTCCTGGTGCGGCAAGAAATTCCGGCCCGAGAAAGTGGCCGCGCGCGAAGGCTGGCAGGACGTGAACGCCGTGAAGAACGGCCAGTTGTTCGAGATCAAGTCGGCCGACATCCTGCAGCCCGGCCCTGCCGCGCTCACCGATGGCGTGGACCAGATGCACCGCATCGTGGTCGACTGGATGCACCGCCATGGTTGAGATCGCGCACAGCGAATTCATCCTCGGGGGTCAACGCAGTGGCAAGTCGCGCCGCGCGGAATCCCTGGCCCGGCAATGGCTTGACGGCGCACCCGCGCGCCAGGCGGTGCTGATCGCCACCGGCCAACCGTGGGATGACGAGATGCGCGAGCGCATCGCCCGCCACCAGCGTGACCGTGCCGAGCGCGTGCCCGGCATGGTGACGGTGGAGGAACCCATCGCCCTGGCCGACGCGCTGCACGCGGGCAGCACGCCGCACACCCTGGTGGTGGTGGACTGCCTCACCTTGTGGCTGACCAACCTGTTGATGCCCGCCGCGGGCGAAGCCGTTGATGTCGAGGCGCCCCGGCTGGCGCTCTGCCGGGCGATTGCGGCGGCGCCCGGGCCGGTGGTGCTGGTGGGCAACGAGATCGGCCTGGGCGTGATCCCCCTGGGGCGCGAGGTGCGTGCCTTCGTGGATGCGCTCGGCGGCCTGAACCAGGCGGTGGCTGCTGCCTGCCAGCGCGTCACGCTGATGGCGGCAGGACTGCCGCTGACCCTGAAAGATTCAAGTTGATGAGATTCATGCTGACGCTTCTTCGCCTGTCTGCGCTGTGGCTGTGCGGTTTTTCCGTGGGGGCGCTGCACGCCGCCAGCGTGCAAGTGACCGACGACCGGGGTGTCACCGTGACGCTGGCGCAGTCGCCGCAGCGCATCGTTTCGCTGCTGCCTTCGCTCACCGAAACGGTCTGTGAGCTGGGCCAGTGCCACCGGCTGGTGGGCGTGGACCGGTACTCGAATTTCCCCGCATCCGTGCGCGCGCTGCCCCAGACGGGTGGCGGCATCGATCCCAACATCGAGGCCATCGTGGCGCTCAAGCCCGACGTGGTGCTGATGGCCACTTCGTCGCGCGGTGTGCAGCGGCTGGAGGCGCTCGGCCTGAAGGTGCTGGCGCTGGAGCCACGAACCTCGAAGGATGCCCAGCGCGTCATGGCTTTGCTGGGGCAATTGCTCGAGGTGCCAGATGCACTGCGCATCTGGCGCGCCATCGATGCCGGCGTGTCGGCCGCCGCACAGTCGCTGCCGCCGCGTGCGAAGAACCTGCGCGTGTACTACGAGGTCAGCTCGGGTGGCTACGCGGCAGGCACGCAGTCCTTCATCGGCGAGATGATGGCGCGCCTGGGTGTGCAGAACATCATCGAACCGAAGATGGGGCCGTTTCCGCGCATCAACCCCGAGTACGTGGTGCGTGCCAACCCCGACCTGATCATGATCGGCTCGCGCAACGTGCAGGGCCTGGAGCAGCGCCCCGGCTGGGCGGGCCTGCGAGCCATTCGCGGGCAGCACATCTGCGTGTTCACGCCCGAGGAGTCCGACGTGCTGGTGCGCCCGGGCCCACGCATGGCTGAGGCCGCGCGCGTCATGGCGCGCTGCATCGCGCAAAAAGGTGCGCCATGACGGGTGCGCAGCGCAGCCTGTGGCTGGGTGCCGGCCTCCTGCTGGCGGCGCTGGCCGTGCTGCTGTTGGGCGCTGGCGTGGGCAGCACGGGGTTCGATAGCGTGCTCAACGCGCGCCATGATCCGGTGGCCTGGCAGATCCTGTGGGACATCCGCCTGCCGCGCACGCTGGGCGCGTGGATGGCAGGAGGACTGCTCGGACTGGCGGGTGCCGTGGCCCAGGGCCTGTTCCGCAACCCCCTGGCCGACCCCTACCTGCTGGGCAGTGCCTCGGGTGCCGCGCTGGGCGTGGCCCTGGCGCTGGCCCTGTTCGGCACCTCGCCCTTTGCCACCCAGTGGCTGGTGCGCCTGGGCCTAACAGGCGCCGCGTTCGCTGGCGCCGTGCTCGGCGTGGTGCTCACGCTGGCGCTGGCCAAGGGCGTGCAGCACACCTTGCGCCTGCTGCTGGCCGGTGTGATCGTCGGCGTGGTGCTCGGCGCCGCGCGCGATCTCGTGACCATCGCCGCGCCCGACATCCTGCAAGCCATGCAGGGCTTCACGCTGGGCAGCACCGGGTTCGTGGGCTGGGCTTCGTGCGGTGTGATGGCCGGTATGTTGCTCGTGGCGGTGCTGATTGCCGCGTCGCTGGGCCGCGTGCTCGATGGCCTGGCCCTGGGCGAAGCCACGGCCATCAGCCTTGGCCTGCCGCTGGCTGCGGTGCGCGTGGCGCTGGTAGCGGTGCTCGCCATGGCCACCGGTGCGGCGGTGGCGCAGACGGGGTTGATCGCTTTCGTGGGCCTGGCCTCACCGCACCTGGTGCGCTCCATCGTGAAAACAACGCACGCCCGGCTGGTCGTGCTGAGCGCCTTCATGGGGGGGCTGCTGCTGATGGCTGCAGACGTGCTCGCGCGCTGGGTGATCGCACCGCAGGAACTGCCCGTGGGCGTGCTCACGGCGGTGCTCGGTGGCAGCTACCTGCTGTGGCTGATGCACCGTCGCCGACAACCGGGGGGTGTGCTGTGACGCACGCGATGCAGGCACACGGTATCGGGGTGGCGCTGGGTGGCGTGCCGGTGCTGCACGGCATCGACGTGGCTTTGCCCACCGCGCGCTGGACCAGCGTGGTCGGACCCAACGGCGCCGGCAAATCCACGTTGCTCAAGACACTCGCTGGCCTCCTGCCGCATGGTGGCCAGGTGCAACTGCTGGGTCGCCCGCTCGGGCAATGGCGTGGCCGCGAGCGGGCGCGCCGCCTGGCCTGGCTGGGGCAAGGCGAGCAGGGTGCGGACGACCTCAGCGTGTGGGACGTGGCCATGCTCGGGCGTTTGCCGCACCAGCCCTGGCTGGCGCCGCCCTCCGAGGCCGACCGTGCGGCGGTGGAAGCGGCGCTGCACGCCACCCAGGCCTGGGACTGGCGCCACCGGTCGCTGGGCGCGCTTTCGGGCGGTGAACGCCAGCGCGTGCTGCTGGCGCGCCTGCTGGCGGTGAACGCCGACGTGTTGCTGATGGACGAGCCCCTGGCCAACCTCGACCCGCCTCACCAGGCCGACTGGCTGCTGCTGGTGCGCGATCTGGTGGCGAACGGCAAGACCGTGGTGAGCGTGCTGCACGAGATCGGCATGGCGCTGCACGCGGACGAAATGGTGGTCATGGCAGAAGGTCGTGTGCGGCACCACGGCGGTTGCAATGACCCGGGCACGCACCAGGCGCTGGAAGAAGTTTTTGACCACCGCATCGCGATCCATCCACTGGGTGACCAGTGGGTCGCGCTGCCCCGCTGATGACACAGGAGACCCGCATGCAGATCGAAACCCCTCCCACCGAGAAGCGCTACCAGAAGCCAGAAGGCGAGCGGCGTGGCCTGGTGATCGTGCACACCGGTGACGGCAAGGGCAAGAGCACGGCGGCTTTCGGCCTCGCGCTGCGTGCTTTCGGCCGGACGCATGTGCACGGCAAGTTGGTGAAGATCTTCCAGTTCATGAAGGTGCCCAGTGCACGGTTTGGCGAACATCGGGTCTTCGAACAGCTAGGCCTTCCCATCGAGGGGCTGGGAGATGGGTTCAGCTGGAAGAGCCAGGACCTCGAGCATTCCGCGCAGCTTGCGCGCGATGGCTGGCAGAGAGCACGCGCTGCGATTCTGGGCGGTGACCATTTCATGGTCACGCTCGACGAACTCACGTACCCGCTCATCTATGGCTGGTTGCCGCTGGACGATGTGTTGCAGACGCTGCGCGAAAGGCCCCGTCATGTTCACGTCGTCATCACCGGCCGGCGCTGTCCGCCCGAGATCATCGAACTGGCCGACACGGTCACCGAGATGACGCTCGTCAAACATGCGTTCAAGGCGGGCATACCTGCCCAGCGCGGCATCGAAGACTAGGATCGCCCGGCACCATGGGAACCGATCTGCTGGCTGCCGGTATTGCAGGGCCATTGGCCATGCTGGTGGCGCTTGGCGTGGATCGTGTGTTCGGCGAACCCTCGCCGCGCTGGCATCCGGTGGTGGGCATGGGTCGCTACCTGGAAATTTCGGCTCGGTGGGTTGCGCCGTCATCGAGCGGTCGGCGCGCCGGTGCCTTCGTGCGCGGGGCGCTGGCCTGGTGCTTCGGTGCGGCGCTGGTGGTGGGCGCATCGGTGGCTCTGCTGATGTGGCTGTCGTCGTGGTGGTGGTGGCTGCAGGCGCTGGCGCTGGGCCTGTTGCTCAAGCCGCTGCTGGCCTGGCGCATGCTGCGCGACGAAGTGCGAGCGGTCGAGGCGGCGCTGAGCGAATCCCTTTCAGCCGGACGCGAGCGACTTGCGCGGCTGGTAAGCCGCGACGTGTCCACACTCGATGCCTCGCAGGTGCGCGAGAGCGCCATCGAATCGCTGGCCGAAAACCTCAACGACTCGGTGGTCGCGCCGCTGTTCTGGTTCGCCATTGCCGGCCTGCCGGGCGCAGCCTTCTACCGCTTTGCCAACACGGCCGACGCCATGTGGGGCTACCGGGGTGAGCGCAACGGCCGCGACTGGACCTGGGCCGGCAAATGGGCGGCGCGGGCCGATGACGTGTTGTCCTGGCTGCCCGCCCGCATCACGGGCGCGCTGCTCGGTCTGTTGGGTTCGCTGCGCGGGTGGCGCGCCTGGCCTGCTCAGGCGCGGCTCACGCCGTCGCCCAACAGCGGCTGGCCGATGGCGGCCATGGCGCTGGCGCTGGACGTGCGGCTGGCCAAGCCCGGTGTGTACGTGCTGCACGCCGAAGGCCGACTGGCGCAGCGCGAGGACACCGCCAGGGCCTTGCAACTGGCGGGCCGTGTGGTCGGCCTGCTTGCGCTGGCGGCTTTGCTCGTGGCGCTGTGTATCGGGAGCGCACGGCCATGACGCGCATGCACGGCGGTACCGACGCTCTGGGCGTGCCGGAGTGGGACTTCTCCACCAACGCGAACGCCTGCGGGCCTTGCCCGGCGGTGTTGGCTGCGGTGCAGCAGGCCGATACCCGGCACTACCCCGACCCTTCTTACGCGGCGTTGCGCGAATCGCTCGCAGCCTTTCACGCGGTGGACGCGGCGCGCATCGTGCTCGCCGCCAGCGCAAGCGAATTCATCACACGGATCACCGCCTGTGTGACGCGCGAAGGCGGCCAGCGCGTGTGGCTGCCCGAGAAAGCCTACGGCGACTACGCAGCCGCTGCGGGTGCGTGGCGGCTGGAAACGGTGAGGGAGCCCGCGCAGGCCCAACTGGCCTGGTTGTGCGAGCCGAGCAGCCCGCTCGGCGGGGCAGAGCCCTTCGCACCGCAGGTGCTTTCCACCGACGCGGTGATCGTGATGGACCTGGCCTACGAGCCCTTGCGCCTGGAAGGCAAGAGCAGCGTGCGGGGCGATGCGCTGGATCGCGTGTGGCAACTCTGGACGCCCAACAAGGCGATGGGTCTCACGGGGGTGCGCGGCGCTTACGCCATTGCACCGCGTCACGCAGATGCACTGGGCCGCGCTCTCGACGGATTGGCGCCGTCGTGGCCGCTGGGCGCGCACGCCGTGGCGCTGCTGCAGGCCTGGTTGTCGCAGGCAGCGCAGCACTGGCTGGCTCAGAGCCGCAAGCAACTGGCCGAGTGGAAGGCCCGCCAGCAGGCTATGCTGGCCGGGCTGGGCTGGCACTGCCTGCCCAGTGAGGCCAACTACTTCTGTGCCAGCGCGCCGCACGCGATCGATGAGACCGCGCTGCGCGCTGCAGGCATCAAACTGCGCGACACGCGTTCGTTGGGCCTGGCGGATCACTGGCGGCTGAGCGTTCAGCCGCCGCAGGCCCAGGCCGCGCTGCACACGGCCTTGCGGCTGCAACGGGAGACCCTGACATGAAGGCGCGCTGCGTGATGGTGCTGGGCACGACGAGTGGGGCCGGCAAGAGCTGGCTGACCACGGCCCTGTGCCGTTACTACGCACGCCAGGGTTTGAAAGTAGCGCCCTTCAAGGCGCAGAACATGAGCAACAACGCCCGGGTCGTGCAGGGCGGCGAGATCGGGTCGGCCCAGTATTTCCAGGCGCTGGCCGCGCGCGCCGTGCCAGAGGTGCGCATGAACCCGCTGCTGCTCAAGCCCGAGGCCGACACGCGCAGCCAGGTGGTGCTGATGGGGCAGGTGAGCGAAGACCTTTCCGCCCTGCCGTGGCGCGGGCGCAGTCTGAAGGTGTGGCCGCAACTGGCCGCCGCGCTCGATGCCTTGCGCGAGGAAAACGACGTGGTCGTGATCGAAGGCGCCGGCTCGCCCGCCGAGATCAACCTGCACGACAGCGACGTGGTGAACATGCGCGTGGCGCTGCACGCGAAGGCGCGCTGCCTGCTGGTGACCGACATCGACCGGGGCGGCGCGTTCGCACACCTGTACGGCACCTGGGCGCTGCTGCCACCCGAGGAGCGCGCGCTCATCCAGGGCTTCGTGCTCAACCGCTTCAGGGGTGATGCCAGCCTGCTGGCGCCTGCGCCGCAGCAGTTGCAGGAACTCACCGGCGTGCCCACGGTTGCCACGCTGCCGATGTGGTGGCAGCACGGCCTGCCGGAGGAAGACGGTGTGTTCGATGACCGGACGCGTGCGGCCGGCGCGGTAACGAAGACCGTCGCGGTGCTCGCGTATCCCCGCATCAGCAACCTCGACGAATTCCAGCCCCTGAAGAACGTGCCCGGTGTGCGCCTGGTCTGGGCGCGCACGCCGGCCGACTGCGCGGGTGCCGACTGGATCGTGCTGCCCGGCAGCAAGGCCACGGCCGCCGATCTGGCCTGGCTGCGCACGCAGGGCCTGGACCGTGCCGTGGCTTCGCACGCGGCGAAGGGTGGGGCGGTGCTGGGCGTGTGCGGTGGGCTGCAGATGCTGGGGGAAGCGTTGATCGACCCGCATGGCATCGACGGCAACGCGCCCGGCCTGGGCCTGCTGCCGCTGGTCACGCAGTTCGAGCGGGACAAGACCGTGCAGGGCACACAGGCACGCTTCGGAGGCGTCCTGGGTCCATGGGCCGCGCTCTCGGGTGTGTCCGTCACCGGCTACGAGATCCACCATGGGCAGACCGCGCAGCATCCGGCCATGGCCGCCGCCGGCGACCTGGCGCGCGCGGTGCTGCCCGACGGCCTCGGCTGGCAGAACGCGGCGGGCAACGTGCTGGGCGTGTACCTGCACGGCCTGTTCGAAGACCCGCGCGTGCTGCATGCGCTGTTTGGCGCCAGCGCGCCCACGCTGGAGACCGTGTTCGACGGCCTGGCCGATTTCATCCAGACCCATTTCGAGCAGGGCGTGCTCGACCAACTCATTGCGCCCCGACCATGACGAACATCGACGACCTTCACGACCCCGAGCTCGCCGCCGCGCTGCAGCGCGCGCTGGACAACAAGACCAAGCCCATAGGATCGCTGGGCCGCATCGAGGCGCTGGCCCTGCGCATCGGCTTGATTCTGGGCAACGCGCGGCCGCAACTGCGCGATCCGCAGATGCTGGTGTGCGCCGCCGATCATGGCCTGGCTGCGCGCGGTGTCTCGGCCTACCCGAGCGACGTGACCTGGCAGATGGTGGAGAACTTTCTGGCCGGTGGCGCGGCGGTGAGCGTGCTCGCGCGCCAGCACGGCATCGGTCTCACGGTGGTGGACTGTGGTGTGAACCACGATTTCGCCGAGCGTGACGGCCTGGTGGTGAAGAAAGTGGCGCACGGCACGGCCGACGCGCTGGCGGGACCTGCCATGAGCGCTGCGCAGTGCGAGCAGGCCATCCGGAACGGGCGCGAGGTGGTGAGCGGCCTGCCGGGCAACGCGCTGCTGCTGGGCGAAATGGGCATTGGCAACACCTCCGCCGCGTCGATGCTGCTGGCGCGGCTGGGTGGTTTGGTGGTGGCCGACGTGACTGGCGCGGGCACCGGGCTCGACGCCGATGCGGTGCTGCGCAAGATCGAGGTGCTGCGCGACGTGCTGGCGCTGCACGCCGATGCCCGGACGCCGCTGGAGGCCCTGGCCGCCTTCGGTGGCTTCGAGATCGCCACGCTGGTGGGCGCGGTGCTGCAGGCCGCCGCCGAGCGCCGCGTGATCGTGGTCGACGGTTTCATCGCCAGCGCGGCCGTGCTGGTGGCGGCCAAGTTGCAGCCCTTCGTGTTGCAGCGCTGTGTGTTCGCTCACCGCTCGGGCGAGCGGGGCCATGCGCTGATGCTCGCGCACCTCAAGGCCGAGCCGCTGCTCGACCTGGGCCTGCGGCTGGGCGAAGGCTCGGGCGCGGCGCTGGCCTGGCCGCTGCTGGTCAGCGCCTGTGCGCTGCTGCGCGAGATGGCGAGTTTCGAGGCCGCTGGCGTGTCGCGCAGCGACGCGCAGGAACCGATCAAGACATGAGTGGCTTCGTTCGGCACTTCCTGCTGGCGGTGCAGTTCTTCACCCGCATCCCGGTGACGGGGGCGCTGGCGAACTGGGTGGGCTTCAGCCCGGCGATGCTGCGTGCGAGTGCCGCGCATTTTCCCGGCGTTGGCTGGATCGTGGGCGGGTTGAGTGCGCTCGTGTTTCTTGCCTTCCTCTGGGCTTTGCCGCCTTTGCCCGCTGCGTCCTGGGTGGCGGCCGTGGCCAGCACCGTGTTCAGCGTGCTGCTGACGGGCGCGTTTCACGAAGACGGTCTGGCGGACCTGGCCGACGGGCTGGGGGGCAGCCCGGATCGCGAACGCGCGCTGGCGATCATGAAGGACTCGCGCATTGGCAGCTATGGCGCGATCGCGCTGGTGATGGTGCTGCTGACCAAGGTGGCGCTGCTGGCCTTGCTGGCGCAGGCGGGCGCCGTGCTCGCTGCGCTGGTGCTGTTCGCCGCGCACGTCACCTCGCGCGCCGCTCCGCTGGTGGTGATCCGCACGCTGCACCACGTGGGCGACACGCCGCAGTCCAAGAGCAAGCCGCTGGCCGAAAGCATCGGCAACGCCGGGCTGCTGGTCGGGCTGCTCTGGTGGGCGCTGGCCATGGCGCTGGTGTTCTGGTGGCTGCCTGGGGCCGTCTTGTGGGCGCAGGCCGTGCTGGGCGCGCTGCTCGGGCTGGCGTGGATGTGGCGCCTGCTGCGCCGCCGCCTGCAGGGCTTCACCGGCGATGGCCTGGGCGCCACGCAGCAGGTGAGCGAGGTGCTGTTCTACCTGGGTGCTGCGCTCGCCGTGCCGGCGTTGTCATGAAGCTCTGGCTGCTGCGCCATGCCCTGGTGACACTGCCACCGGGCCTTTGTTACGGCGCCAGCGACGTGACTGCCGACATGGCGCTCACGCGGGAGGCGGCGAAAGCCATCGCCCCCTTGCTGCCCGAGGGCACGCCAGTGTGGGTGTCGGGTCTCGTGCGTGCGCAGCAGATGGTGGGCGCCCTGCAGGCCGAACGGCCCGACCTGGGTGCGGCGCGCATCGACACGCGCCTGAACGAGATGGACTTTGGCCATTGGGAACTGAAGCCCTGGGCTGACGTTCCGCGCAGCGCCTTCGATGAGTGGATGGCCGACTTCGCGCACCACCGCTTTGGCGGCATGGAGAGCACGCAGCAGTTGCTCTACCGCGTGGCCGCTGCGCTGGCCGATCTGCTCCCGGCCACCTCCAGCGACGTGCTGTGGGTCACCCACGCCGGCGTGATCCGCGCGGTGCGCCATATCGTGGACAGCGGCGGCCCGCACATCCGCGAGGCGGGCGAATGGCCGAAGGAAGGACCCGAGCCCGGGGGCTGGACCGCCATCTCGCTCTGAAGCCGCGCTTTCAGGCAGCGACGGTCTTGTCCTTGAAGTCGCAGTACGCCGCTACCGTGCAGCGTGGGCAAAGCGGCTTGCGTGCCTGGCACACATAGCGCCCATGCAGGATCAGCCAGTGGTGCGAATCCACCGCGTAGGCCGCAGGCACGCGCTTCATCAACTGCTGCTCCACGGCCATCGGCGTCTTGCCCGGCGCAAGGCCGGTCCGGTTGCCCACGCGGAAGATGTGCGTGTCCACCGCCATGGTGGGCTCTCCGAAGGCCACGTTGAGCACCACATTGGCGGTCTTGCGGCCCACACCCGGCAGGGCTTCCAGTGCTTCGCGCGAGTCCGGTACCTCGCCGCCATGGCGTTCCACCAGCATGCGGCAAGCCTCCATCAAATGCTTCGCCTTGCTGCGGAACAGGCCGATGGTCTTGATGTAGCTCTCCAGCCTTTCGAGCCCCAGGTCCAGGATGGCCTGCGGCGTGTTGGCCACCGGAAACAGCTTGCGCGTGGCCTTGTTCACGCCCACGTCGGTGGCCTGGGCCGAGAGCAGCACGGCGGCGAGCAGTTCGAAAACAGTGGTGTATTCCAGTTCCGACTGGGGGTGGGGATTGGCTGCCTTCAGGGTGGAAAAGAAGGCTTCGATGGCGGCGGCGTTCATCGGCGAGGAGTCTATCCAATGAATTGGCGACAATGCGGACTGGTTTTTTCCTGAATCCAAGAGAGCAACCGCCATGTCCTTCACTGTTCCCTTTGCCGACCGCCTCAACAACGTAGAAACCTCCGCCATCCGCGAACTCTTCAAGCTGCTGGGCAAGCCCGGCATCATCAGTTTTGCCGGTGGGTTCCCCGACAGCGCCCTGTTCGACGTGGAGGGCATCCGCGAAGCGGTGAACGCAGCGCTCACCGAGGAAGCGGGTGGGGCCTTGCAATACGGCGCCACCGAGGGCTACCAGCCGCTGCGCGAACAACTGGCCGCCTTCATGGGCAGCAAGGGCGCGCAGGGCGTGAGCGGCAACGACCTGATCGTCACCACCGGCAGCCAGCAGGCGCTGGACCTGCTGGGCAAGACCCTCATTTCCCCTGGCGACAAGGTGATCGTCGAAGGCCCCACGTTCCTCGCCACCATCCAGTGTTTCCGCCTCTACGGTGCCCAACTCATCAGCGCGCCGGTGGATGGCGATGGCGTGCAGACCGACGTGCTGGAAAAGCTGATCGAGCAGCACAAACCCAAGTTCGTCTATCTCATTCCCACCTTCGGCAATCCCAGCGGCGCCATGCTCAGCCAGGCGCGGCGCCAGCGCGTGCTGGAGATGGCGGTGAAGCACAACACGCTGATCGTGGAGGACGATCCGTACGGCGACCTGTACTTCGCCGATGCACCGCCGCCCAGCCTGCTGGCCCTGAGTTCCACCGTGCCGGGCAGTCGCGATCGACTCGTGCATTGCGGCTCGCTGAGCAAGGTGCTGAGCCCCGGCCTGCGTGTGGGCTGGATGGTGGGGCCAGCGGATCTGCTGGCCAAGGCCACCATGTGCAAGCAGTTCAGCGACGCCCACACCAGCACGTTTGCGCAGTCCACGGCCGCGCAGTACCTCAAGGCCGGCCGCATGCCGGCCACGCTGGCGCGGGTGCGGCAGGTGTATGCCGAGCGCGCCACCACCATGGGCAACGCGCTGCGCCGCGAGTTGGGCGACGCCATCTCCTTCGTGCAGCCGCAGGGGGGTCTGTTCGTGTGGGCGCGCCTCACGGGTGCCGGTGGCAAGGTGAAGGACGGCGGCGAATTCGCGAAACGCGCCATCGACAAAGGCGTGGCCTTCGTGCCGGGCGCACCGTTCTACGCCGGTCAGCCCGACCTCTCGACCCTGCGCCTGTCGTTTGCCACGGTGGGCCTGGACAAGATCGAGGAAGGTGTGGGACGCCTGGCGCAGGCACTCTGAGATCTCATGAGCCAAACCCTGCGGGTCGACGGCATCGACGTGATCGCGGAAGGCGAGGGCGTCCACACGGTGGTGATGCTGCACGGCTGGCCCGACACGCCTGCGATGTGGGACAGCACCGTGGCGGCCTTGAAGGACGGCTACCGCTGCGTCCGGTTCTGCCTGCCGGGTTACGACCTCACGCTGCCGCCGAGGCCGATGTCGGTGGTCGATCTGACGGCGTTCGTCCGGCAGGTCGTCGACGCGGTGAGCCCGGACGAGCCGGTCACCTTGCTGTTGCACGACTGGGGTTGCTTCTTTGGCTATGAGTTTGCCGCGCGCCACACCGACCGGGTGGCCCGGGTGGTGGGCGTTGACATCGGCGACACGGGCTCGGGCGCCTATTTCAAGAGCTTGAGCATGAAGGAAAAGCTCATGATTGCGGGCTACCAGCTCTGGCTGGCCCTGGCCTGGAAACTGGGTGGCTGGGCGCCGCGGCTTGCCGACCGCATGACCCGCTTCATGGCGCGCAGCATCGGTTGCCGCAATCCGCCCGCGCACATCGGCTGGCAGATGAACTACCCCTATGCCATGGGCTGGTTCGGCGCCTTCGGCGGTCTGCGCGGCGTGGCGCGGGTGGACCACCTGCTGGGCAGCCGGCTGTCCGCGCTCTACATCTACGGTCGACGCAAGCCTTTCATGTTTCATTCGGCGCGCTGGCTGGAGCAACTGGCCGTATCGCCGGGCTGTGCGGTTCACGCCATGGACACCGGGCATTGGGTGATGCGCCAGAAGCCGGCCGAGTTCAACGCCTGCGTGCGCGCCTGGCTGGACCGTTCAAACCTGCCGGTATGAAGCCGGAGGATCTCGAGCGTCTGCTCACTGTGGAGATGCCGTACGGCAAGTACAAGGGACGCCTGATCGCGGATTTGCCGGGCAACTACCTGAACTGGTTCGCGCGCGAAGGGTTTCCGCCAGGCGAGATCGGTCGCCTGCTGGCGCTCATGAACGAGATCGACCACAACGGTCTGGGTGATCTGCTCACCCCGTTGCGCCGCCGCTGAGCTTCAGCCGAGGCCCAGCGCCTCGTGCACCCGCGCGGCGGCCCACGCGTCGTTCGCGGCATAGATCAGTTGGGCCTCGCTCAGCCGTGGGTTGGCCCAGTTCGAGGTGGCGGCTTTCTTGGACTTGATGAACCGGCGGTTGAACAGCACCGCCACCGCACCCTTCACGCCCATGTCCTTGCGGTAGCCGCGTGCGCGAAACACCGTATTGAGTTCGAGCACGCCCGCGGGCTCCACCGCAAGCTTGCTCACGATGCGCCGGGTGTCATCGCCCAGGCCGAAGCCGGCCTTGGTGTGCTCGCCGTTGGCCAGCAGGGCCGCCACCTGCGCCAGGCAGGCGGGATCGTGCAACTGGAACACCCAGGCGCGCTGCAGCGTGGCCAGCTGGACGATGTGTGGTCCGTCGGAAACCTGGTCCTTGAAGAACGTGGGCTTGGATTCGGTGTCGAAGCCCCACACACGGTGGTCCGCCAGCTCGGCGCAGGCCTCCCGTGCCTGTGCGGCCGTGCTCACCAGCGCGATGCGATCGAGATCCAGGCGCTCGAAGGGATCGAGCAGGGCGATCTGGTCTTTGTCGGGCGTGGGGTGTAGTTCGCGGGGCTGCATGGGCGATCGAGGATACCTCGGCGCGCATAATCGCGCCCTCCCTCTTCGACACCGACCGCACTGCGCCCGACCGACCGCCATGAGAAAAATCTTCCCCCTGACCCAAGAAGGCCGTCACCGCGACCGCGTGCTCGAAGCCGTCAAGCACGAGATCCGCAAGTACCTCAAGCGCGAACGCCGCCGCGAACTGCCCGAAGGCGTGGATTTCCTGGATTTCGATTGCCGCTTCGGTGCCACCAAAGAGACGGCGGAGGTGGTGCACCTCTCGGCCCTGATCGGCCAGCTGGACGCCGTGGCGCGTGAGGGTGGGGCGCAGGCCTACGTGGAAATCCTCGCCAAACCGGGAGTGCGCAGACCGAGGGCCGATGCTGACCGCAACCATCCGGCACAATCTCCCGATGCCCCAGACGACACTGCCGCCGACGCCGAAAGACCCGCTGCCTGAGGGCCTGAACGAATCGCCCCCGGAGGGCGAGTTCCTGAAGTTTCCTGGCTCGCCGTTCGAGCTTTTCCTGCCGTATCCACCTGCAGGCGACCAGCCCGAGGCCATTCGCCAACTGGTGGAAGGGGTGAACGACGGCGAGGTGTTCCAGACGCTGCTCGGCGTGACCGGCTCGGGAAAGACCTTCACCATGGCGAATGTGATCGCGCGGCTGGGCCGCCCGGCGATCGTGTTCGCGCCCAACAAGACCCTGGCCGCGCAGCTCTACAGCGAGTTCCGCGAGTTCTTCCCGAAGAACGCGGTCGAGTACTTCGTCAGCTATTACGACTACTACCAGCCCGAGGCCTACGTTCCGCAGCGCGACCTGTTCATCGAGAAGGACAGCGCGATCAATGAGCACATCGAGCAGATGCGGCTCTCCTGCACCAAGAGCATCCTGGAACGGCGCGACGTGGTGATCGTGGCCACCGTCTCGGCCATCTACGGCATCGGCAAGCCCGAGAGCTACCACCAGATGGTGATGACGCTGCGCACCGGCGACAAGATCGGCCAGCGCGACCTGATCGCCCAGCTGGTGCGCATGCAGTACGCGCGCAACGAGCAGGATTTCTCGCGCGGCAAGTTCCGCGTGCGCGGCGACACCATTGACGTGTTTCCCGCCGAGCACTCCGAGATGGCGATCCGCATCGAGCTGTTCGATGATGAAGTGGAAACGCTGCAACTGTTCGATCCACTCACCGGCAAGGTGCGCCAGAAGATCCCGCGCTTCACGGTCTACCCCAGCAGCCACTACGTGACCCCGCGCGAACAGGTGCTGCACGCGGTGGAAGCCATCAAGCTGGAACTGGCCGACCGGCTCAAGCAACTGGTGGGCGACGGCAAGCTGGTGGAAGCCCAGCGACTGGAGCAGCGCACCCGCTTTGATCTGGAAATGCTCAGCGAAGTGGGGCATTGCAAGGGCATCGAGAACTACTCGCGCCATCTCGCCGGCACCGGACCGGGCGAACCGCCGTCCACGCTCACCGACTACCTGCCCAAGGATGCGATCATGTTCCTGGACGAGAGCCACGTGCTCATGGGCCAGTTCGGCGGCATGTACAACGGCGACCGCGCGCGCAAGACCACCTTGGTGGAATACGGCTTTCGCCTGCCCAGCGCGCTGGACAACCGGCCCCTCAAGCTGGAGGAGTTCGAGCAGCGCATGCGCCAGGTGGTATTCGTCTCCGCCACACCGGCCGACTACGAAAAGACCCACGCGGGACAGGTGGTGGAACAACTGGTGCGCCCCACCGGTCTGGTGGATCCGGAGCTCGAAGTGCGCCCGGCCATCCACCAGGTGGACGACGTGCTGCAGGAAATCCGCATCCGGGTGGAGAAGAACGAGCGCGTGCTCATCACCACCCTGACCAAGCGCATGGCCGAGCAGCTCACCGACTACCTGACCGAGAACGGCGTGAAGGTGCGCTACCTGCACAGCGACGTGGACACGGTCGAGCGCGTGGAGATCCTGCGCGACCTGCGGCTGGGCTCGTTCGACGTGCTGGTGGGCATCAACCTGCTGCGCGAGGGGCTGGACATTCCCGAGGTCTCGCTAGTGGCCATTCTGGATGCGGACAAGGAGGGCTTTCTGCGCTCCGAGCGCAGCCTGATCCAGACCATTGGCCGCGCGGCGCGCAACCTCAACGGCCGCGCCATCCTGTACGCCGATCGCGTGACCGACTCCATGCAGAAAGCCATGGACGAGACCAACCGGCGCCGCACCAAGCAGATCGCGCACAACCTGGCCATGGGCATCGAGCCGCGCAGCATCAACAAGCGGATCAAGGATCTGATTGACGGCGTCTACAGCGAAAAGGCCGGAAAGGAAGCCGATCGGCTGGCCGCAGAGAGCGCCCACCGCGCCAGCTTCGACGACATGAGCGAAAAGGACGTGGCGCGGGAGATCAAACGCCTGGAAAAGCTCATGCTCGAACACGCACGCAACCTCGAGTTCGAAAAAGCGGCTGGCGTGCGAGACCAGCTGGGTCGGCTCAAGGCGCAGGTGTTCGGCGCTCCGGGGCTGGACAGCCCGACTTGAACTCATCAGTCCCGGACTGATCGAACAAGTTCATTGGCACCCGCAGGGGTGTGTTCTGCTCGGTGGCGCACCGTCGCCGAGCAAATCATTCGGGTTTACGCTATACTCGACGAAAACAGTCGGGAAAGCCTTCAATCAAAAGACCTTCAACAGGTCGGGGTGGGTGGAGAAGGGGTTCAAAGGGTGCTTGCAGGCCTTGAACCATGCCACGACGGTCAAGCCAACACATCAAGGAGCTTGAATATGCGCCTCACGACCAAAGGCCGCTTTGCGGTCACCGCCATGATCGATCTGGCCCTGCGCCAGAACAACGGTCCCGTCACGCTCGCGGCTATCAGCCAGCGTCAGCAGATTTCGCTTTCCTATCTGGAACAGTTGTTCGGCAAACTGCGCCGTCACGAACTGGTGGAATCCACCCGCGGCCCCGGCGGCGGCTACACCCTCGGTCGCAAGGCGGTCGACATCACGGTGGCCGACATCATCGTTTCGGTGGATGAACCCATCGACGCCACCCAATGTGGCGGCAAGGAAAATTGCCTTGGTGAGGGCCATCGGTGCATGACCCACGAACTCTGGGCCGCGCTCAACGCCAAGATGGTCGATTTCCTCGACTCCGTTTCCCTCCAGTCGCTGGTGGACGAGCAGCTCGCCAAGGGCGTGGTGGTGGAAAACGCGCCGATGATCAAGCGCGCCATCTCCAGCGCGCCGGTGGTCAAGCCGATCCGTGTGAACGCCCCCAATTCGGTGTTTGCCCTGGGCGGAGCCGCGTTGTCCACGAAGTAAGACCTGGCACGAATCAAAAAACTCTCTTCAAGCCATGAGCACTCCGCACTTCCCCATCTACATGGATTACAGCGCCACCAACCCCTGCGACCCGCGGGTGGTGGACGCGATGATTCCCTGGCTGCGTGAGCATTTCGGCAACCCGGCTTCGCGCAGCCATGCGTGGGGCTGGGAGGCGGAGAAGGCGGTGGAGACGGCGCGCGAGCAGGTGGCTGCGCTGATCGGTGCCGACCCTCGCGAAATCGTCTGGACGAGCGGGGCGACCGAATCCAACAACCTGGCGCTGAAGGGCGCCGCCCACTTCTACAAGACGAAGGGCAAGCACCTCATCACGGTGAAGACCGAGCACAAGGCCGTACTGGACACCATGCGAGAACTGGAGCGCCAGGGTTTTGAAGTGACCTACCTTGATGTGAAGGAAGATGGTCTGGTCGATCTCGAGGTCTTCAAGGCCGCTATCCGCCCCGACACCATCCTGGCCTCGGTCATGTTCGTGAACAACGAGATCGGTGTGATCCAGGATGTCGCGGCCATCGGTGCGATCTGCCGCGAGAAGGGCGTCATCTTCCATGTGGACGCGGCCCAGGCCACCGGCCGCGTGGACATCGACCTGCAGACGCTGCCGATCGACCTGATGAGCCTCACCTCGCACAAGACCTACGGCCCCAAGGGCATCGGTGCCCTGTACGTGCGTCGCAAGCCGCGCATCCGCATCGAGGCGCAGATGCATGGCGGCGGTCACGAGCGTGGCATGCGTTCGGGCACGCTGCCCACCCACCAGATCGTGGGCATGGGCGAGGCCTACCGCATCGCCAAGGCCGAGATGCATGAAGAAAACCAGCGCATCAAGGCCCTGCACGACCGCATGGTCGCTGGCCTCCGGGATGTGGAAGAGGTGTTCATCAACGGCCACGAAACGCGCCGAGTGCCGCACAACCTCAACATGAGCTTCAACTACGTCGAAGGCGAGTCGCTCATCATGGGTATCAAGGGGCTGGCGGTGTCTTCGGGTTCCGCTTGCACCTCGGCCAGCCTCGAACCCAGCTACGTGCTGCGCGCCCTGGGCCGCAGCGACGAACTCGCCCACAGCAGCCTGCGCATGACCATCGGCCGCTGGACGACCGAAGAAGAGATCGATTACGCGATCGCCACCATCAAGGAAAACGTGGCCAAGTTGCGCGAGCTCTCCCCGCTGTGGGAAATGTTCAAAGACGGTATTGACCTGTCCACCATCCAGTGGTCAGCGCATTGAAGGAGAAAGACCATGGCTTATTCAGAAAAAGTGGTTGACCACTATGAGAACCCCCGCAACGTCGGCTCGTTCGAAAAGGGCGATGACTCGGTGGGCACCGGCATGGTGGGTGCACCGGCCTGCGGCGACGTGATGAAGCTGCAGATCAAGGTGAACCCGACCACGGGCGTGATCGAGGACGCGCGCTTCAAGACCTACGGCTGTGGTTCGGCCATTGCTTCGTCATCGCTCGTGACCGAGTGGGTGAAGGGCAAGACGCTGGATCAGGCCGCCGCGCTGAAGAACAGCCAGATCGCTGAAGAGCTGGCGCTGCCGCCCGTGAAGATCCATTGCTCCATCCTGGCCGAAGACGCCATCAAGGCGGCTGTGGACGACTACCGCAAGAAACATCTGAACTGAGTCCCGGGTTCCCATGGCCATCTCGATTTCTGAAGCCGCTGCGCGGCACGTCAACCGCTACATCGCCAAGCGTGGCAAGGGCGTGGGCGTGCGCCTGGGTGTGAAGACCACGGGTTGCTCGGGCATGGCTTACAAGCTGGAGTACGCCGACGAGATCGCACCGGAAGACGTGGTGTTCGAGGACAACGGCGTCAAGGTGCTGGTAGACCCCAAGAGCCTGGCCTACATCGACGGCACGCAGCTCGACTTTGTGCGCGAAGGCCTCAACGAAGGCTTCCGCTTCAACAACCCGAACGAGCGCGACCGTTGCGGTTGCGGCGAGAGCTTCAGAATCTGATGCGTCTGTCCTTTTTCACGAAGCCGCCCGTGCTGTCCAGTGCTGGCGGCTTTTGCTTTCCATGAGCCTGAACCTTCAATCGAACGACTTCGAGCTGTTCGGCTTGAGTCCGCGCTTCGAGGTCGACCGCGCCGCGCTCGACGAGCGCTGGAAGACGCTGCAGCGCGAAGTGCATCCCGACCGCCATGCCACGGCCGACGCGCCGTCGCAGCGCCAGGCCATGCAGTGGTCGGTTCGCATCAACGAGGCCTACCAACGCCTCAAGGATCCGCTCAAGCGCGCGGCGTATCTTTGCGAACTTCATGGCGTACCCATCGAGGCCGAGAACAACACGGCCATGCCCACCGAGTTCCTGATGCAACAGATGCAGTGGCGCGAAGACCTGGACGAGGCCAACGGCCTCGCCGACCTGGAACGCATGGCCGACGAGGTGGCCGCCACGCGCCGCACGATGCTGAAGGGCCTGCAGGCCACGGCCGACGAGCGGCACGACTGGCCCGCACTGGCCAGCCAGGTCAGAGCCCTTATGTTCGTTGAGCGCTTTGCCAGCGATGTGGAGAACCGGATCGAACTGCTGGGACAATAGCCGGCTGTTTCCCGTTCCTGACTGATTTCTCATCCATGGCGCTTCTGCAGATTTCCGAACCCGGCCAATCCCTCGACCCGCACCAACGCCGGGTCGCCGTGGGCATCGATCTGGGGACCACGCATTCTCTGGTGGCGGCCGTGCGTCACGGCATCGCGGAATGCCTCCCTGACGCCGATGGCCGTGTGATCCTGCCCAGCGTGGTGCGCTACCTCGACCCGGCTCAAGGGGGTTCCGGTCGGCAGATTGGCTTTGAAGCGCTGGCAGCGCAGGTACAGGATCCCGCCAACACGGTGAGCTCGGTCAAGCGCCTGATGGGCCGCAGCCGTGCCCAGGTGGTGGACGCGGACAAGCTCTCTTACAACGTGGTCGAGCAGGACGGCATGGCCGTGGTCGACACCGTGGCTGGCCGCAAGACGCCGATGGAAGTCAGCGCAGAAATCCTGGCTACCTTGCGCTTTCGCGCCGAGGACAGTTTCGATGACGAGTTGTATGGCGCGGTGATCACCGTGCCTGCGTACTTCGACGATGCCCAGCGCCAGGCCACCAAGGACGCAGCCCAACTCGCCGGCATCAACGTGCTGCGCCTGATCAACGAGCCGACGGCCGCCGCCATTGCCTACGGCCTGGACAACGGATCCGAGGGCGTCTACGCCATCTACGACCTGGGCGGCGGGACCTTCGACATCTCCATCCTTCGCCTGAGCCAAGGCGTGTTCGAGGTCATGGCCACCGGTGGCGATTCGGCATTGGGGGGCGACGACTACGACCAGGCCCTGGCGGCCTGGGTGCTGGCGCAGCAGGGAATGAGCACGCCGCTCGATGCGTCCGAGCGAGCAGCGGTCCATGCCGAGGCTCGGCGTGTGAAAGAAGCCCTGTCATCAACGGCCAGCGAGACCTTTCGCGTGAGCGTGGCGGGGCGCCCGATCGAGCAAGCCGTCGCACCATCCGATTTCGAAGCCTGCACCAGCGCGCTCACCGCCCGCACCATCACCGCCGTGCGCAAGGTGCTGCGGGATGCGGGTGTGGCCAAGGATGAAGTTCAAGGCGTGGTCATGGTCGGTGGCTCCACCCGCATGCCGGTGGTCCGTCGCACGGTCGGTGACTTTTTTGGACGGGAACCGCTGACCAACCTCAATCCTGACGAGGTGGTTGCCCTGGGCGCTGCCATTCAGGCCAACGCCCTGGCCGGCAATAGCCGCGACGGTGACCTGCTGCTGCTCGATGTGATCCCGCTCTCGCTGGGCATCGAAACCATGGGTGGCCTGGTCGAGCGCATCGTGCCGCGCAACAGCGCCATCCCCACTGCGCGCGCACAGGACTTCACCACCTACCAGGATGGCCAGACGGCGCTGGCCTTGCACGTGGTCCAGGGTGAGCGCGACCTGGTGGCCGACTGCCGCAGCCTCGCGCGCTTCGAACTGCGCGGCATTCCGCCCATGGTGGCCGGCGCCGCGCGCATTCGCGTCACATTCACGGTCGATGCCGATGGGCTGCTCTCGGTGAGCGCCAGGGAGCAGGGCAGTGGCGTGGAAGCGAAGGTGGACGTGAAACCCGCTTACGGCCTGAGCGACGAGCAGATCGCCGCCATGCTGCAGGACAGTTTTGCCACCGCCGAGCAGGATATCCAGTCGCGTGCACTGGTCGAGGCACGCGTCGACGCCGATCGCATGATCGCCGCCACGCGAACCGCGCTGGCGGCCGACGCCGACCTGCTCACGCCCGTTGAGCGGGAGCAGATCGACGTCTTGATGACGGCCTTGGCGGCGACGGTCGGTGGCGAAGACGCTGCGGCCATCGAAGCCGCCACCACCGCGCTCGCCAAGGGCACGGAGTCCTTCGCGGCGCTGCGCATGAACCGTGGCATCCAGCAGGCCCTCTCCGGCAAGAAACTCGAAGAAGTTTGAGCAATCCATCTCCATGCCCACGATCAAGATCCTCCCCCATCCCGAGTACTGCCCCCAAGGTGCCTCCATCACGGCGCCCGCCGGCACCTCGATCTGCGAAGCCTTGCTGGACAACAGGATCAACATCGAGCATGCCTGCGACATGAGCGCCGCGTGCACCACTTGCCACGTGATCGTGCGTGAAGGCTTCAACAGCCTGAACGAACTCGACGAAACGGAAGAAGACCTGCTCGACCGCGCCTGGGGCCTGGAACCCGATTCGCGCCTGTCCTGCCAGGCGCTGCTGGCCCAGACCGACGTGACCGTCGAGATTCCCAAGTACTCGATCAACCACGCCAAGGAAAATCACTGATGCGTCAAATCGTCCTTGATACGGAAACTACGGGACTCTCCGCCGAAAACGGCGACCGCATCATCGAAATCGGGTGCGTGGAACTGCTCAACCGCAAGCTCACCGGCAACAACCTGCATTTCTACGTGAACCCCGAGCGCGACAGCCACGAGGACGCGCTCAAGGTGCACGGCATCAGCAACGAGTTCCTGAAAGACAAGCCCAAGTTCGCTGCCATCGCAGACGAACTGCTCGAGTACCTGCGCGACGCCGAGCTGATCATCCACAACGCGCCGTTCGACATCAGCTTCCTGAACAAGGAACTGCAGCGCCTGGGCATGTCGCCCATCCACACCGTCATCGGCCAGGTCACCGACAGCCTGGTGATGGCCAAGGAAATGTTCCCCGGCAAGCGCAACGGCCTGGACGCGCTCTGCGACCGGCTCGGCGTGGACAACTCAGGCCGCACGCTGCACGGCGCCTTGCTCGACGCCGAACTGCTCGCCGATGTCTACATCAACATGACTCGCGGGCAGGACGCCTTGCTGATCGATCTGGGCGACAGCCCCGGCGAGGGCGGCGTGTCTGAGCAGGTGGACCTGAGCCGATTCGAGTTGCCCGTGCTGCTGGCCAACGCACAAGAGACCCAGGCGCACGACGCACTGCTGGCCGACCTGGACAAGGCGAGCAAGGGCAAGACCTTGTGGCGCGCGCTGCAGGCGGCCTGATGGGGTCCGAAACCCGGCTATAATCTGAGGCTTCCGAAAGATCGGTCCAGATCAATCGGGCGGTTAGCTCAGTGGTAGAGCACTGCCTTCACACGGCAGGGGTCGCAGGTTCGAACCCTGCACCGCCCACCAAGGATTTCTCCTTTTGAATCAAGCCATTGCGACACAATCGCCGGGGCTTTTTTCTTGCCTGCTCGCCGGCCCTGTGTAATTGCCTGTGTAATTTAGGCAAAGGCCTTGGCCAAAGCTGCACGCTGAGCATCCACGTCATGGTGCGCATACCGCTCGGTCGTCTTGATGGTGGTGTGCCCCAGGATCTTTGCCACGGTGTAGATGTCGGCACCATTGGCAATGAGGATGGTGGCGCAGGAATGCCGCAGGTCGTGGAAATGCACATCAGGCATCCCCGCCTTTTCGCGCGCACGGCGGAACCCTGTTTTCAAGCCTTCGAAGTTGATCTCCAGCGGAAGGCGGCCGAGCCACGGGCGCAGGGCAGGGATGATAGGCACGATGCGCGTGCGCAGCGTCTTCGTGTTTCCCGCCTGGATGGTAATCGTGTCCTCACCAATGTCGTTGGGCGCGATCTTCAACACCTCTCCGCGCCGACACCCCGTGAACAGCGATACCCACATGGCTGTGCGCACCTGCTCGCTGGCGTGGTCGGCGATGGCCTTGACCTGTGCAACGGACAAATGCGTGTCGCGCTGGTTGTTTTCCGGCAAGCGCTTGACCTGTGCGCCGTAGTCCTCCGGTGTGATGCCGCGTTCCCAGGCGAGGTTCAGCGCCTTCTTGAGTGCGCCCAAGCTGCGGTTGATCGTGGCCGGCTTGTAGGATGCCTGAGCCTCTGCCACGAACGTGGCGGCGCACTGGCGCGCATCGCTGGCGCGGAAGCCCTCAGCCCATGGGCCGATCCGGTTGGCGTGGTGTACGGCGGTTTCCGGGCTCCGCATCGTGCTGGTGTGCTGCAGGTACAGGCCCAACACCTCGATGATCATGGGATCGCCGGGAATCACCGGCCCTTTGCCCTTGCCGAGGGCGGTCCTCAGTTCGCCTTCGATGCGCTTGGCATCACGCGCAGATGTGCCTTCCGGAATGATTCGGTGAACTCTCTTCCCGCCGACCATAAGGCCGATGTGGCGGCGACCGTCTTTGTCGATCCAGATTGACATCCTTGATGCTCCCGCAGCCAGCGCCGTGTTTCGTCCAGGTTGTAACGCTTCCCCCGGCGCCCGATCGGAGTGTATGGCAGGCCGTCAACCTCCCAGCGGCGCACCGTGGACTCGCTGACGGTCAGCTCAGCGCAAAGCTGTTGCCTGGTCAGGTCGGTCATGTCTTCTCCTGGGTAGCAGCGGCAACAAAGCCCAAGCCGGCGTCAGGCAGGTGCTGAGGGCCGCCATAGGCGACAAGGCAGATTGGGGCGCCAGAGTTGAACGAAGCGCGCTCGCCGCTGACATGGTGGAAATGAGGGCGACCCCGGATGAACAGCACCGAGTGGGCGACACCCCAGACGCATTCGTAGAACATGGCGGTTTCGGTCCGAGCAGGGATCAGTGCCACGCCGTTGCCGTGCTTGGCCATGCGACGGAGCCACTTGACGGCCTCTTTGCCGAACGGCGGATTGCACCAGACCCGGCCATGCCATAGGTGCGCCAATCCATCGTCCTCAATGGTCAGGTGGCGCGCTGCGGTGGGCCACGGCCTGTTGACTGGCGCGCAGGGATCGAGATCGAAAGCGCCCAACCGTTCCAGGATCTCGGGTGGCGTGAGCCATTCGTCCTTGCCCATGGCTGCGCTTTGATGGCCGGACAGGCTCATTTGGTCTTCCCTTCATCTTGAGAGGGGGCGGCAGACAGCACAGCTTTGATAACCCTTGCCTCATCGTCCGCGTGGATAAGATTTCGGAACAGCGCTCTGCACATCTCCGGCGTCGGCTCCACTGGCACCATTTGCCACCCTGTGGGTGCAGGTAGAGAGGCGCGGGCACGCCAGCCTTCCCATGCTGCTGCCGTGTCGGCGTGCTTGTACTCGTCTGGGTCAGATGGATCGCGGGCGAACCAGTCGGCCTCGCAGGGCATGGCATTGGACTCGTACCACGCCTCAAAGCTGGCGCGCTCGCTATCTGATGGGGCGGGGTGGGTCATGACGACCTCGCTTTCAAAAGCTGCTCTAGCATCGTCACGCGGTCCTGAAGGCCGGTCAGGGTGGACGGTTGTTGTTTGATGGCGCTCTCCAGCTCGCGAACCCGCGCGCGCAGCCGAACGCACTCATTGACGGCACGCTTTGCAAGGTCGGCTTGCATGTCGAAAAGCGAGGCGTCCCAGCCGTCTTGTTCATGCGGCGACATGCTCATGGCTTTGCCCTTTCAACATCAGCGATAGATTCGTCCACGAACCTGTCGAGCACGCGGCGGGCCTTGGCGTACTTGTTGGGGTCGATCCAGATGCCAATTTCGCGCAGGTGGCGATAGCGCTCAGCATCCTTGAGGTCCTCCCCACCAGGCGCAGGAGCAGCGCGGCGGTTCCAGGCTTCGATGGCTGTGATTTCGTCACCCCAATCCTTTCCATCGACGCTGACTCCACATGCGCACCGTGCTACCGGGAAGGCTCGGTCTCTGGCGTCGTATGGTGATTTGCGGTCGCAAGTGCGGGGGTGGATACGCACATTGCTGGTCAAGCAAAACGGGCACGGCAGCAGTTCCGGATACGGGCGATCAGCCATGGTCTGCTCCCTCGAAGTCGGCGCGCGGGCAGAACCAGTCGTCTTTGACAATGTGCCCAATGGCTTCGATGCCGCCACGGTCGCCGCGCACACGGATGGTCTTGCCGGGCAGCTTGCTCCATTCGGTGACGCCTGCGACCTCCATGCAGCGCCAAATGAAGTGTCCGGCGGGGCCGTTCATCTTGTGGTGCGTGAAGCTCTTCGGCAGGTAGAGCGAGTAGCCACCAAATCCTTGACCGCTGCCACCGTAGTCCAGGAACAGCCAAGCGGACAAGCAGCCGTGGTCGTCACTGGTGAGCTTCACGCTCTCGATCACCGCATTCTTGGTTTCATTCATGGCCTGCTCCCTTGCGTCGATGCTCACGCCATCGTTGAAGTTTCACGTAGGACAAGACACCGATCCAGAAGAGGATGACGATCGCCCAAACGGCAAAGACCAGGATGTCGCCGATGGTGTAGATGAACATCACGTTGCTCCCTTCACGCCGATGCCGTGGGCGCGCTCAGCAGCCCAGACAGCCTTTCGCATCGACTTGCTGTCCACCGGGCAATAGGGGTTGTTGGTGCTGAACGTGTCTCGGCGCAGGTCTTCGATCTGGGCATCGGTCAGCGGCTTCTGCGGCTCTCGCTGCTCTGCTGCTTGGGTGGTGGCGAGGGCTCGAGCACTGTTCTCGACCGCCTGCCACGCTGCGAGATTCACCCTGGAATCTCCGGGAGTGGACATAAGCTTTTGCGCGTACACCAGCACCAGCGCCATGTGAGCTTTGATCACCTCCCCCTGCACCACTGGAGCCAGAGCTGGTGAT
The DNA here is from genome assembly GCF_051860785.1 of Hydrogenophaga sp. Lineage (GTDB taxonomy): Bacteria > Pseudomonadota > Gammaproteobacteria > Burkholderiales > Burkholderiaceae_C > Hydrogenophaga. The sequence goes on along the minus strand of NZ_JBIMLB010000003.1, from coordinate 6,015 downwards.
GGTGCGGAGAGGGCGGCGAAGCGCGCAGCGGGGGGCCAGGTGTCTGCACTGCCTTTCGTCTTCACAGAAGCCACGCCGTTGGTGGGCACGTCGGCAGGCCGCCAGATGCATCCGCAGTCGTGGCACAGGTGTGAGCGGTGCGCCGGGTTGGTCCAAGCGTCTGCGTAGAGAACAGGCCGCGCCTCGTTCACCTGCTCTGGTGCGTCGATGTGCTGCTTCCCGCAGTTCGGGCAGAACAGCACCATGTCGATCGGCCAATCCGCTCCCGGTGGTTGAGAGGCGGCTTCAAGGGCTGCGCGGCATTCGATCAACAGGTCGCGCACTGCGTCATGGTCGGCGAGTTCGGGATTGAACAGCCCGCCGCCGCTCAGGTATGCTGTGATGCGCGCGGAGAGGTCTTGGTGGGTGGTGGTCATGACTTGTATTCGTAGTAGGTGACGGCGTGCAGGCCCTCGGCATCGAGAATCTTTTTGCCGGGCAGCTTCTCGCCGTTGAGCACGCGGGAGAGGTGGGTGTGGTCGTAACCGCAGATGTCGGCGTATTCGCGCTGAGACACGCCCATGGCTTCGATCTTTTCGCGGATGTGGGTGCGGACCATGTCAGCGTCCCAACTGGCCGGAATTCCTTTACCCATGGCTGGCTCCTTCACCACGGGTGCGGGCAGCGCGGATGATGGCTCGGATGCGATCCATGCCAAACGGCGAAAGCACAGAGCTAATTTGAGGGTTGTCCTTGGCGCACCAGATGCCGTTGATTTCGTCGTCGGTAAGATCCTGCGCCACCTGCTCGGGCTGCGCCGGGTCGACGAAAGCGAGGTAGCGGTCCTGATCGTCGGTCGGCATGCGATCTGCAATCCAATACAGCTTGTCACCTTCGGCGATAGCCACGGGCTTCCGCACCTCCTGCGGCTGTGTGGCGAGGGCGGCGCGAAGCGTGCGGGCCGCATTGCCTGCCTCTTCACACCAGCGCAGTGTGTGTTGCGCCCATTCCTCTTTTCTGTGGCGAGCGGCTAACGAGCGAATGTTTTCAAGTGCCAGCCATTGGGCATGATTCAGTTCTGTGATGGCGTCGACCTCACTGCTCAGCCGGGCCTCTCGCTCTCCCACAGGGCTGGCCGTGGGTGTTGCGCCGCCAAACTCACGATCCAACGCGTTGCGCGGCGCTGCCTGCCGATACCGTTGCACCAAGTCGGTCAGCGCGGTCTGAGCGCCCGGCGTCAGCGCATCCCACTCGGCGCGCTTGATCAGCACATCGCTCGGTGCAGGGCTGGCCGTGGGAGGGGTGGCGCCGTACTTCCGCAACACAGCGCGGGCAAAAGCCGGATAGTTCGTCATGGCGTGCGAGCCGTTGAACCAGGTGTGGTGTTCGGCCAGCTTGTTCAACTCGGCATCGCTCGGCGCTTCGGCCTGCACGGGCTTGCTGGCCTCGGCAGGCAAGTGCTTTTTGACGAGCGCGATCAGTCGCTTGGCCTCATCCTCGTATTTCAGCCATCGATCACCCCATGGTTCGGGAATTGGGCCGCCTTCCCAGATCAGTTGGTTGCAGGATTCCTCGCCGTTTTCATCGGCGCACAGCTCCCAAGCAAGGGACTCCCAGCCCTCTGAGTTTTCCCAAGCCGCAGACGCGTGGGCTCCCCTCTCTGCTTCGTGAGAACGGATGGCTTCGAGTGGCTTCGCGTTCAGGATCTCATCCAGCATTGCCGCTGCCTTCATTGAGTGACCGGTGCGAATATCTGGCGTCAACAGTGACAACGCCAGATGCGCCTCTTTCATGGCTCGGTACATTGCCGCCAAATCAACTTCGGCGGGCAGCGGTGGGAGGTCTTGTTTGTTCGTCATGCTGTTTCCTTAAGGGCGGTGATCACGTCGCAGGCAACGATCGGTACGACGGCATTGCCCAGCATGAAATTGGCCTCGGCCACGCCATCGGGCAGTTGGTAGTCGTCCGGGAAGCCCATGAATGCGCGGTTCTCGGCAACCGAAGCCATGCGCATCCGGTCGCCATCCACGACGCCCCAGCGGCTTTTCGTTGTGATGGTCCCGATGGGGCGTGACAGGCAGCGACCAGTCAGCCCGGAACCGCCGCCGTAGTAGGGCATCACGAAGCGCTCGCCGAACCTGGCGCGGCCATGGCAGGCCCTTGCGCGGGTGGCGGGCACCTTGTCGTTCACGAGGGTCCATTCACCCGCTCCGAAGTCGATAACGCTGGATGCCGGGGAATGTGGACGGCGGGGCAGTTTGAGTTCGATCGGGTGCTTCGTTCGCGTGCCCACGATGAACAGGCGCAGGCGGTGCTGAGCTACCCCATGATCAGCAGAGTCCAGCACCATGGGTGCCAGCGCATAGCCCAGGGCGTGCATGGCGGCGCACCACGCCTCGTAGAGCACCCACCGGGTGAACTCTTTCACGTTCTCGACCGCGAAGACTTGGGGGCGGTGGCACTCGACTGCATCAACGACAGCCCAGGCCGTAGAGCGCATGGCGTCGTGGTGTGCACGTTCCTTGCCGCGTGCTGGGCTGTGCCCTTGGCAGGCCGGCGAGGCCAGGAGGATGTCGTGGGCCGGCACTCGCGTCCAGTCGGCCTGCTGCAGATCCTGGCAGACGTGCAGGGTGTCGGGGTGGTTGTTGGCGTGAACCTGAACAGCCGCTGGCCAGTGGTTAGCCGCCCACACGACATCACAGCCGGCCATCTTGGCGCCAGTGCTGAAACCGCCAGCGCCCGCAAAGAGGTCGATTGCCCGGGGGGCGGTCATTGAGGACTCCCAGTAGCGCGGGCGCGGGCGGTGATTGCCGCGACATATGCAGCGCGGCCTTGGGCGGTGCTGTGCTCCATGTGCTCGATGCAGCCAACCAACGCCTCCAGCAGATCAGGAGCGGCAGCGCATAGGCGCGTGTCAGCCAACGCGCGGCGACCAACTTCTGAGTCCTCCGCGAATGAAGGCCCGTAGATGAAGCCGAGAGGCTCAAGGCCAATTCCTTGCTTTTTGCCAAACACGAAATTGGTGTTTTGACTCACGGCCCACGGTCCCGGCGTATGCCCTGCTTCATTTGGATGGGTCATGACAGAGCCTTGGCTTGTTCGAGGGCGGTGTCAATTTGTTCTTCAACCCAGCCTACCCCGACGTATTGACGTGCAGTCTGCAGCGCCTCTACCTGCCTCTTGTGGCTTGCGTCGAACTCCTGCAGGATCAGACGCGGGATGACCATCTGGTTGATGTCGCGCACATCGCCGGTAGCGTCGTACATGCTGCGCGCATAGCTCTCAAGCGTCTTCGTGCGCGCTTCTTTTGTGGAGGCTCCATCACAAATTGAGCGCAGTCGGAGCAATGTCGCTTCTCCGCCGCCGTTTATTTTGTGGCCGCAGTAAAGTGCCCCATCAATAATGACGATCGCATCGCGAAGCGCTTCATCGAGGGCTCGGAGGTGGGCGGCGCTGTCCAAGAGCACGCCATCAAAATCCATCGACGCCATGCTGCCGAGCTTTTTGGCAAGGGTTTCAGCTTTATTCATGTATCTCTCCAGTTGGGGCGGATCAGCCCAACACCGCCAGTTCGTTTTGATCGGCGGGATTGCCACCTTTGGTGAGGGACTGATCCATAAGGGGGGATCAGACGACGGCAGCGCCGGTCTTGACCGATTTCTTGAGCGCCGCTTCGGGCGTGAGCTTTTCGGGTTCGTCGATGCGCTTCTGGCTCACCGGCTCGGCGGGGATCAGTTCGATGTCGCGCGTGAGGGATTTCAGGACGCCGAGGGCGCCGATGGTTTCCTGGTCAACGTCGGACGTGTAGACCTGCAAGTCCCACTCGACGGCGCCGCCTTCCTTGGGCTCCACCTTCACCTTGCGGACCGTGCAGTCGCTGAGCGTGATGTCCTGGTCACCGGTCACGCCCTGGTAAATCTTGAGCGTGGCGCCGGTCTGCTCGCCGGCCCAGTGCAGGGCGCCCACGGCCACGGCAATGTCGGTGAGCTGCGGCATGTCGGAGACCACGGGCACGCCTTCGAGGGCCTGCTGGGTGGCCGCGCCGTTGCCCTTCTGGAACAGGAACGGCAGCAGTTTCTTGTCCAGCAGGGCCAGCGTGCTGTTGGCCAGGGTGCACTTCAAGTGCAGGACCACAGCGGGCACGACATCGGTCTGGCCTTGCTTGAGGGACTGGATGTCGATGGCTGCGATGACGGCTTTGTGCTTGGGAACGAATTCAAGGCGCATGGTGGTCTTTCAGGTTGGTGGGGGAAGGGGTTAGGCTGCAAGGGGCAGCGCGTGGGCGGTGGTGAACTCGTCGAGAACCTGGGCGGCGTACACGCGCGCGGCCTTGATCTTTTCGACCATCGCCTCTTCCAGCGCCTTGTCGCGCGTGACGGTCCAGGTGGTCAGGCGCAGGTGCTCAGGGATGTGGTCCACGAAGTGCATGGACGCGGGTTCCCAGCGCGCCAGGTGTTCGGGCGTGGACAGCAGGGCGTAGTTCACCTCCCATGAGTCGGCATCCCACAGCCACATGTAGCCGCGCATCTGCCATTCGTAGAGCTTGTCCTCGCAGTCCACGAGGGCGATGGGAAAGGTGGCGACGGACCATGAGCACTTGAGGTCGTGGCCGCGGCGCGCGCCAGCGTCGAACAGATCGGCTTCACCCGTGATCCAGTCGTTGAATCGCCACTCGATGTTCTTGACCAGCGACAGGCCGCGCACACGATTGAGCAGGGCGATGGCCTCGGGCTCCATCAGGTTGCCCTTCTCAATTTCCTTGCTCGAGACTTCGAAGTCCACGCCGAACAGGTCTTGGCTCACGAGGCTGCGAATGTGGGTCTTGGCGCCCACGGACAGCGGCCCCTCGGCCTTGGTCCTTGGTTCGGTCATGAGCTTGCCGATGCTGCTGCAGCGGATCCGGAGGTTCTGCATGTCAGCCTCCACGGTCCGCGCGCTGGGCAACGCTGCGCAGGCCCGGAAAATCGCCCTGCAGCGCCTTGCGGTCCTTCGCGGTCAATCCGCCCCACCATTTGGTCAGCGAGTCCATGCCGCCCATGGCGGCATCGCGGCCTGCCTGCAGATTGGGATGCTCGTGACGCGGCTCGGTTTCGGAGCCGTCGCCAGAGCCTTGTCCGGGCCGGTGGCCACCGTCGTCATCGTCGTCCTGCTCGGACAGGCCGGTGATGGCCTTGAGCGTGTAGCGCTCGAGGTAGGTGACCGTGGAGGCGCGCGCCATGATGGCGTTCTTTGCGCCGCCGGCATCGGGTGGGCCGCCCATGCTCACGGTCTCGAAGTGGCCGCCCTCGTGCTTGAGCGTGCAGGTTGCGCATTCCACTGATGGCGGACAGTGATTCCATTCCCATCGCGGACAGCGTTCCAGACGATGGCGGACACGCTGCGCGGGTGTCCTGAGTGACGAGCAAATCGTAGCCGAAGTGTCCGCCATCGGCGTGGAACCGGTGGCCGGTCGGTGTCCTTCAAGCGGCCTTGGCGACCTTTCTCATGGACTCGCCTTTGAGGGCCATCTTGTGCGAGCCGTGCACGATGCGGTCCAGGATGGCGTCGGCCAGCGTGGGCTCGTCCAGCCAGGCGTGCCAGGCCGTCACCGGCAGTTGGCTGGTGATGAGCGTTGAGCGCGTGCCCACACGGTCGTCCAGCAGTTCCAGCAGGTCATTGCGCTCGTGTGCAGCAATCGGGGCAATGCCGAAGTCGTCCAGGATGAGCAAATCCAGCTTGGCCAGTTGCGCCAGCCGTTTGCCAAAGCTTCCATCACCGTGGGCCACATGCAGCTCCTCCAGCAGGCGCGGTGCGCGGGTGTAGAGCACCGAGAAGCCCAGGCGTGCGGCCTGCTGGCCCAGCGCACACGCCAGCCATGTTTTGCCGCAACCTGTGGCGCCGGTGAGCAGGATGTTGTGGCCATGGCGCAGCCAGTCCCCGCCGGCCAGGCTGGTGATGACTTCCCGACTCAAGCCTCGGCTGCCCCGCCAGTCGATGTCCTCCAGGCAAGCGCTGGAGACCTTCAGCCGGGCGGTCTTCAAGAGGCGCTCCAGGCGT